>NZ_UWPJ01000045.1 GCF_900606115.1 Pigmentiphaga humi | reverse complement strand
GATCCAGGGGACCGCGGATCCGGCTTTGCCGGTCCGCCAGTCCCGCCCCCTGGGGGGCGCGCGTCAGCGCGTAGGGGGGATTACTTCAATACCTTGGCAACCACGCCGGCGCCAACGGTGCGGCCGCCTTCGCGGATCGCGAAGCGCAGGCCTTCTTCCATGGCGATCGGCGCCAGCAGCTTGACCGTGATCGACACGTTGTCACCCGGCAGGACCATTTCCTTGTCCTTGGGCAGCTCGATCGAGCCCGTCACGTCCGTCGTGCGGAAGTAGAACTGCGGACGATATCCGTTGAAGAACGGCGTATGACGGCCGCCTTCTTCCTTGGACAGCACGTACACCTCGGCAGCGAACTCCGTGTGCGGCGTGATCGAACCCGGCTTGGCCAGAACCTGGCCCCGCTCCACGTCTTCACGCTTGGTGCCGCGCAGCAGGATACCCACGTTGTCACCGGCCTGGCCCTGGTCCAGCAGCTTGCGGAACATTTCCACGCCCGTGCAGGTGGTCTTGACCGTGTCCTTGATACCCACGATCTCGATTTCCTCGCCGACCTTGATCAG
>NZ_UWPJ01000040.1 GCF_900606115.1 Pigmentiphaga humi | reverse complement strand
ACGGACGTCTGTGAAAGTAGGTCATCGTCAAGCTACCCTCTCCTAAAACCCCCGACCGGTAATCCCGGCCGGGGGTTTTGCTTTATACGCGACTATTGATATCGGGGAGTCGATCCTCGATGAACGGATCGGGCTCGATACAGGCCTGCGCGCCGTCGAAGCTGTCCCCAGTTCACGCGCCTCCCGCGCTCGAGGGCGCTGCCCCGCGATCTCTTCGCCTCTCATTCCATTTGGCATGCGCCGCCCGTCAACCTGCATCTGCACGTGGTTCGGTCCGCCGGTTCTGCTTTGGCGTCATATGACTTGGTTACGGGTACCAACGTCCATGAGATGGCCACACGCTGTTTTCCGCCTGGAGCACTGCCGCCAGTTGTAACGACACCTCGTCCATCACAGGAAAAAATATTTTGTTTCAAGTTTTTATCGATTCATGTGAGTAGGTACTCTCGTGAATTACTCGATGAAACATGGATTCTTACTGGTAGATGAAACTCATTCGCACTAAGATGGCAATAATGTTTTATTTATTTACAACTAGAGCTGTCGATACAGTTATGAGATAGTGTTGAAGGTATGGCTCAGGCCAGAGGATTCGCCCTGTGCCGCCTGGCTAAGTTGCCGGTGGATACGGGTGTGCAGTGAGCAAGTATGGACGTGCCTGTCGGCGCGTGAGGTCAACCATTTCCCGTGAGCTGTGCTGTTATGGTCACGTCGGGTTCGCTCAAGTCATCTGGTTTTTGGTCAGCGTCGTCGCATGGCCTCAATCTCCTTTTCCTGCGGTTGCGCTACGCCCATCCGGCATCCTTGGCTCCGAGCCTGGGCTGGGGGGAGGGCGCTCTCGGCTGGTTCGATGCGGTGGATGTTCCCGCCGTGCGCCAGCCCGCGTCGGGTTGGCGTTTCTGCCAACGCGACGCGAGCATGCATGGGCCGCAGGCGTTCCGTTTTTTCGGAGTGGAGCACACGCTGGCGGACAACCGCGGCTGGCGGTGGAAGCCTTGGGGAGAGGACTGGCTTCTCAATCTCCATGCTTTCGATGATCTGCTCGCAGACGACAGGCAGGCCCGCTTCGAGTGGCATGAGAAACTGATCTCCAACTGGATCATGGCCAACCCTCCGGGCAAGGGCGTGGGATGGCAGCCGACGAGCCTGTCCAGACGTATTTCGAACTGGATCAAATGGGGCTTGGCCACGCAAGGCCTGAACGACGTGGCGCGCAGCAGTCTGGTGGTACAGGCGCGTTTCCTGCGCAAGCGGATGGGAAGCTCGGTTACGGGCCTGTACGCGGGGCGCGCGGGGATGGCGCTGCTGTTCGCCGGGGCTTTCTTCGAAGGGAGCGAAGCCGACGGATGGCGTCGCATAGGCGTGTCGGTGTTGCGCAATATGCTCAAGTCGCGTTGCTTCGAGGGGGGGCAGGATGCGCCGCCCGCATTCAACGCCGGCGCGCTCGAAGGCCTGCTGGACTTGGTGCAGCTGGACAAAATCTATCCGGGATTGCTGCCGCTGGATGAAGTGAACCGTTGGCAGATGGCCGCGCTGGAGTTGCTGGCGCACGGCGAGGCGCCTGCCGCGGGGCCGGACGCCGCCGGCAGGGCGGTGCTGTTCGATGCGCCGTCCTGGCAGGCGCTGCGCAGCTATGCGCGCGAGCTGGGCGTGCTCTCCGGAAACTGAACGTAAGCCCTTACAATAGCCCGGCCTCTGCACAGAGGCGGTGCTGGCGTTCGCTCGCCCCGGCCGGTAGGCACCTTCGTCGTGGGGCGTCATTCGAGTCTTTCCATGCTGCGCACATCGTTTGTTTCCGCCGCTCTGGGCCTGTCGATATTGCTTGCCGGGTCCGCGCATGCCGCCGACCCGCTGCGTATCGGCGAGATCAATAGCTACAAGGCCCAGCCGGCTTTCCTGGAACCCTACCGCAAGGCCATGATGCTCGCGCTCGAGGAGGTCAACGCCGCGGGCGGAGTGCACGGACGCCCCCTGGAACTGGTCATCCGCGACGACAACGGCACGCCGGGGGATGCGGTGCGCGCCGCCGAAGAACTGGTGTCGCGCGAGCGGGTGGCGATGCTGGCGGGGGGCTTCCTGTCGAATGTGGGGCTGGCGCTGGGCGACTATGCCCGCCAGCGCAAGATGCCCTTCCTGGCCAGCGAGCCGCTCACGGACAAGATCACCTGGGCCAACGGCAACCGCTATACCTTCCGCCTGCGCCCTTCGACCTGGATGCAGGTGTCCATGCTGGTGCCGGAGGCGGCCAAGCTGGGCAAGAAGCGCTGGGCCATCGTCTATCCCAACTATGAGTACGGCCAGTCGGCGGTGCAGACTTTCAAGTCCCTGCTCAAGGCGGCGCAGCCCGACGTGGAGTTCGTGAGCGAGCAGGCCACGCCGCTGGGCAAGCTGGACGCGGGTCCGGTGGTCCAGGCGCTGGAGGCCAGCAAGCCCGACGCGATTTTCAACGTGCTGTTCGCCACCGACCTGACCAAGTTCGTGCGCGAAGGAAGCACACGCGGCCTGTTCAAGGGCAGGGAGGTGGTGAGCCTGTTGTCGGGCGAGCCGGAGTATCTCGAGCCCTTGAAGGACGAGGCTCCCGTGGGGTGGGTCGTGACCGGCTATCCCTGGTATGCGATCAAGACGCCGGAGCATCAGCGCTTCCTGGACGCCTATCGGAAGAAATACGGCGAGCCGCCGCGCCAGGGGTCGGTGGTCGGCTATGTGACCATCCATGCGGCCGCCGAGGCACTGAAGCGGGCGCGCAGCACCGACCCCGAGAAGATCGTCGAGGCGTTCCATAACATGCCGCTGTCGTCGCCCTGGGGCCCGATCGTGTTCCGCGCGCAGGATAACCAATCGACGCTGGGCGCCTATGTGGGCCGCACCGCGCTGCAAGGCAGCGGCGCGCAGCGCACCGGGGTGATGGTGGATTTCCACTATGCCGATGGCGCCAAGTACCAGCCCTCCGATGCCGAGGTGGTCAAGCTGCGCCCGGCTCGTTGACCGGTGCTGGCGCAACTGCTGAACGGGCTGGCCAGCGCCAGCAGCCTGTTTCTGCTATCGCTCGGCCTGACGCTGATCTTCGGTGTTTCCCGGGTGGTGAATTTTGCCCACGGCTCGCTTGCGATGCTCGGGCTGTACCTGGGCGTGAGCCTGGCGGGCTGGATGATGCCCTGGCTGGGCGGGGCCGGATTCTGGGGCGCCGTAGCCGGGGCGACGGTGGCGGTGGCGCTCGTGGGCGCGCTGGTCGAGCGCCTGCTGCTGCGGCGCCTGTATGGCCGCCCCGAATTGTTCCAACTGGTGGCGACGTTCGCGCTGGTGCTGATCGTGCGCGACGCGACCCTTTGGTTCTGGGGAGCCGACGATTTGCTCGGGCCCAAGGCGCCTGGGCTGGATGGGGTGTTCGCGCCCGGGGCGCTCAACCTGCCTTGGTACGACCTGGCGCTGATGGCGGCCGGTGTGGCGGTATTGGCGGCCGTGCGCTGGGTCATGGCGTCGACGCGCTGGGGCCTGCAATTGCGCGCCGCGACCGAAGACCGCGAGATGGCGCTGGCGATAGGCGTGGATGAACGCCGCCTGTTCACGCAGGTATTCGCGCTCGGCGCCGGGCTGGCGGGCCTGGCCGGCGCCTTGCAGATGCCGCGCGAGCCGGCGGCCCTGACCTACGACTTGCAGGTCGTTGCCGAAGCCTTCGTCGTGACGGTGGTTGGCGGCATGGGCAGCGTCGCCGGGGCTTTCGTGGCGGCCATGCTGATCGGCGTCATCAAGGCCGCCTGCGTGGCGCTGGGAACGCTTCAGGTGGGCGGGTTCGAGCTGGTCTTGCCCAAGCTCACGCTGGTCATCGAATTCCTGTTGATGGCCGTGGTGCTGGCCTTCCGGCCCTGGGGCCTGTTCGGCCGCCCGGCCGCGCCGGCCCGTGCCGCGCGCGCGGAATGGACGCCGCTGCCGGCGCCGGCGCCGCGCGCCGTGTGGGGGGCGCTGGCGCTGCTGGCCGTGCTCGCCGCGCTGCCATGGATGGCGGCGGATGCGCCCTACGTACTCGTGTTGGCGGTCGATGTGCTGATTGCCGGCCTGTTCGCCGCCAGCCTGTTTGCGCTGATGGGGCCGGGCGGCATCCATTCGTTCGGCCATGCCGCGTTCCTGGGCCTGGGCGCCTACGGAGCGGCGCTGGCCGCGCCGTTGCTGGCGGACGCCTTGCCTGGAATGGAAGGCGCCGGCGGAATGCTGCAGGTCGTGCTGGCCATGTGCGCGGGCATGGCGCTGGCGGTGGCCGGCGCCGCGCTCTATGGCTTCGTGGTGTTGCGCGCGGCGGGCGTCTATGCGGCGATGCTGACCCTGGCCTTCGCGCAGATCACCTGGTCCATCGCTTTCCAGTGGGACGGCGTGACGGGCGGCAGCAACGGCCTGTTCGGGTTCTGGCCGCAGGGGTGGCTGGGCAGCCGCGAGGGCTATTACTGGTTCGTGCTGGGTATCGCCGCGCTGGCGGCCTGGCTGCTGCGGCAGGTATTGCATGCGCCGTTCGGCGTGACGCTGCGCATGGTCAGGGATGCGCCGCTGCGGGCCGAGAGCCTGGGGCTGCCGGTGTTCGCGGTCCGTTGGACGGCGTTCATGCTGGCGGGCGCGCTGGCCGGCGCCGCGGGGGCGCTGACGGTGTTCGCCAAAGGTTCGCTGTCGCCCGACCTGCTGGCGATACCGCGCTCGGTCGATGCGCTCGTCATGGTGCTGCTGGGCGGCCTGCAGTCGCTGGCCGGGCCTTGGCTGGGCGCGCTGGCGTATACGGTAGGGCAAGATTTCCTGGCGCGCGCGACCGAATACTGGCGCGCGGCCATCGGCTTTGCCATGCTGGTCCTGGTGCTGCTTGCTCCCGGCGGGTTGACCGGCTGGCGCTGGCCGGCCGCGGCAAGGAGGCAGGCATGAGACTGGAGGTGGAACACCTGTCCCGTTCGTTCGGCGCGGTCAAGGCGGTGAGCGATGTCAGCTTCGGCCTGGCGGCGGGCCGGATGCTGGCCTTGATCGGCCCCAACGGCGCGGGCAAGAGCACGTGCTTTCAATGCATCAACGGTCAATTGCGCCCGGATGCAGGCCGAGTGGCGCTGGAAGGGCGCGACATCACGCATGCCAGCGTGGCGTCCCGGGCGCGGCTGGGCATGGGACGCACGTTCCAGATCGCGCAGGTGGCCGCTTCGCTGACGGTGCGCCAGCATATGGCGCTGGCGCTGGCCGCGCGCGACCCGGCTGTATGGCGCAGCGTGACCGGCCGTGCGCAGCGCGAGGCGCTCGAGCAGGCAGACGCCTGGCTGGCGCGTTTCGGCCTGGCAGGGCAGGCCGAGCGCTTGTGCGCGGAGCTTCCCTACCCCGAACTCAAGCGGGTGGAGCTGGCGAGCGCGCTGGCCCTGCGGCCGCGCGTGCTGCTGATGGACGAACCCACCGCCGGCATGACCCGGGCGGACCGGCGCGCGCTGATGGCGCTGGTCAGGCAGGAGGTCGAGGCATCGGGGCTGGCCGTGCTGTTCACCGAGCACAGCATGGACGTGGTGTTCGGTTTCGCGGACGCCGTCCTGGTGCTGGTGCGCGGCCGCGTCATCGCGTCGGGCACGCCGCAGGAGGTCGCAGCGGATCCCGCCGTGCGCGCGGCCTACCTGGGAACGGCGGCGGAGACGGCGGCATGACGGCTCTGCTGCGGGTGCGCGGCCTGAACGCTTTCCACGGACGCGCGCAGGCTTTGTTCGACGTCTCGCTGGACGTGCGGGGGGGCGAGATCGTCGCCCTGGTCGGGCGCAACGGCGCGGGCAAGACCACGCTGATGCGCGCGCTGGCGGGGCTGGTGCAGGCCACGGGCGAGATCCGGCTGGATGGCCGCCGCATCGATGGCTGGCGCGCCGACCGGCGCGTGCGCGCCGGCCTGGCCTGGGTGCCGGAGGACAGGCGCATCTTCCAGCAACTGACCGTGGCGCAGAACCTGGAAGTGGCCGAAGCCGCGGCGCGGGACGGCGCGCCGGCCTGGAGCGCGGCGCGGGTCTACGGCCTGTTTCCGGAACTGGCGCCGTTGGCGCGCCGCCTGGGGGGAGCGCTCAGCGGCGGCGAGCAGCAGATGCTGGCCATCGGCCGGGCGCTGATGACCCAGCCGCGCGTGGTCATGCTCGACGAGCCCTCCGAGGGGGTGGCGCCCATCGTCGTCGAACGCCTGGTGCAGGCCATCCGGGCCTTGCGCGGCGAGGGACTGGCGGTGCTCTTGTCCGAGCAGAACGAGGCGCTGGCCGCGCCGCTGGCGGACCGGGCGCTGGCGCTGGAAGACGGGATGCTGGCCACGGTCAGCGGGGCGGACGCGGGCCGGCCATGAGGCCGGTGCCGCCGGATGTGCTTCCGCATATAGTTGTTAACGTCAACAAGATAGTGTATAAAAACAACTATCAATGGCGACACAACATGCAGGGGTACGTATGGGCAGTGCATTTTCCACCATCAGGCTCGAGGTAGACGACCACGTCGCCACGCTGACGCTGAACCGGCCCGAGAGCCGCAATGCGCTCAACGTCGCCATGTGCGGCGAACTGCTCGCGGCGACCGAGCGGCTGGCGGCCGACGAGTCCGTCCACGTGGTGCTGATCCGCGGCGAGGGACCGGTCTTCTGCGCCGGCGCCGACCTGAAAGAGCGGCAGGGCATGTCCACTGCCGAGCTGACGGCGCGCCGCGTCAAGGGGTTCATGGCCTATGCCGCGATCGAGCGCCTGCCGCAGGCCGTCATTTCGGTGGTGCACGGTCCCGCCTTCGGTTCCGGCTGCGAGATCGCCGGCGCCAGCGATTTCATCCTGGCCTCGACCGAGGCGAAGTTCCGCTATCCCGAAGTGAGCTGGGGCACCATAGGCGCGACCCAGCGCCTGCCGCGCATGGTCGGCACCCGCATGGCCAAGGAGCTGCTGTTCACCGGCCGTACGTTCGATGCCCAGGAGGCCAAGGAGATCGGCCTGGTGAACCACGTCTACGCGCCCGACCAACTGGTAGCCGAGGCCGTGGCCATGGCCCGCCATATCGCGGCCGCGGCGCCGCTGACGGTGCGCCTGACCAAGCGCTGCGTGGACCAGGGCGTGGAAACGACGCGCGAAGGGGCGATGGCGGTCGAGCTGCTCGCCATCGAGGAAAACCTGCGCAACAGCGACTGGAAGCGCGCCATTGCCGGTTTCGGTTCGGGAGCGAAACAAAATGCTTGAGCGTCCGACCACGCTTTACCGCGCCCTGGAACGCACGGCCAGCCAGTATGGCGAGCGCGATGCCTTCATCTGCCAGTCCGACCGGCTGAATTGGAACGAAGTGCTGGCGGGCACGCGCCGCGTCGCCGCCGCCTTGCACGCCAGCGGCATCCGCAAGGGCGACCACGTCGGCATCATGCTGGGCAACGGCGCGACCTGGCTGCAGATATTCTTCGCCTGCGCGACCGTCGGCGCCGTAACGGTGCCGGTCAACACCCGCTTCAAGACCGATGAGCTGCAGTTCTGCCTGAAGCAGGCCGACGTGAAGATGCTGTTCTTCGCCGACCAGTTCCTCGGCATCGATTTCGTCGAATTGCTGACCGCGGTCGAGCCGGCGTTCGAGGGCAGCCTGCCCGGCGCGGCGCTGCCGGAGCTGCGCCAGGCCGTGATGGTGGGCAACGGTCCGTGCCCGGCGGGCGCCGGCCGCTATGTGGATTTCCTGGCGCGCGGCGAGAGCGTGCCGGCCGGCGAACTGGAGGCCGCGGCCGGCCAGGTCGAGCCCGGCGACGTGCTGCTGATGCAGTTCACGTCCGGCACGACGTCCTTCCCCAAGGGCGTCATGCTGACCCACGCCAACATGCTGACCAATGCCTGGGCCGCGGGCCAGCGCATCGGCGCGCGCTACGACGACCGCTACTTCAGCATCCGACCGTTCTTCCACGTGTCGGGCTCGACGCTGTCGGTGCTCATGAGCCTGGTGTTCGGCTGCTGCCTGCTGACCCTGCCCAAGTTCGACGTGGCCGAGACGCTGCGCATCATGGACGTCGAGCGCTGCACGCTGACCTCGGGCAACGACACGATTTTCCTGATGATGATGGGCCATCCCGACTTCGACCGGAACAAGCTGCATCTGCGCGGCGGCTGGGCGGCGGCGGGGCCGGAGGTCATGCAGCAGATCCGCGACGTCATGGGCGTGGACGGCGTATGCAACGCCTACGGGCAATCGGAGGCGTCGCCCAACGTCATCATGTCGTCGTGGGACGATCCCTTCGAGTTCCGCGCGCACGGCTGGGGCCTGCCGCATCCGGGCACCGAGGTGCGCATCGTCGACGAGGAAACCGGCCAGGTGCTGCCGCCGGGCGGCCAGGGCGAGATCCAGGTGCGCGGCTGGCACGTGATGCGCGGCTACTACAAGATGCCCGAGGCGACCGCCAAGGCGCTGACGCCCGAAGGCTGGCTGCGTACCGGCGACCTGGGCGAAATGCGTCCGGACGGCCGGCTGCGCATGGTGGGCCGCCTCAAGGACATGTACCGCGTGGGCGGCGAGAACGTCGCGCCCGCCGAGGTGGAAGAGACCCTGCACGCGCATCCCGCGGTCCAGATGGCGCAGGTGGTCGGCGTGCCCGATGCGCGGCTGGGCGAGGTGACGGCGGCTTTCGTGCTGCTCAAGGAGGACAAGCATGCCGAGCGCCAGGAGCTGATCGACTGGTGCAAGGCGCGCTGCGCCAACTTCAAGGTGCCGCGTTATCTCGACATCGTCGAATCGTTCGACAATATCGGCATGACCGGCAGTTCCAAGGTGCAGAAGAACAAGCTCAAGGCGCACGCCATCGAGCTGTTCGGGCTGGGCGGCGTGAAGGCCGCGGACGGAGGAAAGGCATGAGTGTTGCCCAAGGCGGAGCGGGCGCGCGCGCAGGCGCCGACGTGGTTCTGTGCGAATGCTTCGCGCGCGACGGTATGCAGCACGAAGAGGGCTTCATCCCCACGGCCACCAAGGTGGCCTTGATCGACCGCTTCGCGCGGATCGGCTTCCAGCGCGTGGAGGCCACGTCCTACTCGAACCCCAAGGTGGTGCCGCAGTTCGCCGACGCCAGCGAGCTGCTGCGCACGCTGCCGCGGCGCGAGGGCGTCTGGTACAAGGCGACCTGCGCCAACGTGCGCGCGGTGGAGCGCGCGGTGGCCGACCTGGAGGCCGGCTTCGGCGCCAACGAAATCAGCCTGCTGGTCTCCGCCAGCGAGTCGCACTCGATGAAGAACCTGCGGCGCACGCGCGCCGACCAGTGGCAGAACGTGGCCGACATGGTGGCGGCTTCGCAGGGGCGCTTCCGGATGATAGGCACGGTGTCGGTCGCCTGGGGCTGCCCGTTCGAAGGCCGGGTGTCGGCGGACAGCGTGGTCGAAGACGTGAAGCGCTTCGCCAGGCTGGGGGTGATGCACGTGGCGCTGGGCGACACCACCGGCATGGCGGCGCCGCAGACGGTTCGCCGGCTGATGGAGGCCGTGCATGCCGAGGCGCCCGAGGTCACGGCGGTGGCGCATTTCCACGATACGCGCGGCACGGGCCTGGTCAACTACGTCGCGGCGCTGGAGGCCGGCTGTCGCTATTTCGACTGCGCCTTCGGCGGAGTCGGCGGCCATCCGGCCAAGGTCAAGTACGGCGGCGGCCATACCGGCAACGTATCGACCGAGGACCTGGTCAACCTGTTCGAATCCATGGGCGTGGCGACCGGGATCGACCTGGCCGGCCTGATGGAGACGGCCGAGCTGTGCGAGCAGGCGCTGGGTCGCAGCCTGCACAGCCGCGTGGCGCAGAGCGGCCTGAACCCGCTGCTGGCCGCCGCGCGGGAGGCCGCGCATGGATAACCGGCAAGCCACGGCGGACGCAACGGTGTCCGGGGACGAAGCGATCCAGCCCGGCGTGATCCAGGTCGGACCGTTGACCGGATCCGCGATCGCGCCGTTCGCGACCTGGCTGGGCATCGAGGTGCTCGAGGCCGACCACGGCAAGTCCGTGCTGGCCATGCGCGCGAGCCAGCGCCTGGCCAATCGCCGCGGCGTGGTCCATGGCGGCGCGATCGCCACGCTGGTCGATTCGAGCATGGCGATCGCCACGCGCACCATCGAAGCCGGCATGGAGACCAGCGGGACGGTAGACTTGAACATCCATTTCGTTGCGCCCGGCCGCGGCGAATTGATCGCCCGGGCGGAGGTCAAGCATGCGGGCGGCTCGATTTCGTTCTGCCAGTGCGAGGTGCGCGACCTGGACGGCACGCTGGTGGCCACGGCCATGAGCAGTTTCAAGCTCAGGCGCCCCAAGCACGCCTGAGCGCCCGCGCCGGGCGGTGCGGCGCCGCCTGGCCGACTGAGGTACATTGCTGCGGTCAACTTTTCGAGAAGCACACAGCATGGCACGACCCGCTCCCGAGAATCTGAAGGAGTTGTTTTCCTACCGCCTGAACCGCCTGGCATTCGTTTCCAGCCGCATCGCCGCGCGGGTGAACGAAACCCAGTACGAGCTGGGGTCGCGCGACTGGCGCATCATCGGTCTGCTGGGCGCCTTCGCGCCGCTGTCGCTCAATGCGCTGGCGCACGAGGCCAACATCGACAAGAGCCAGGCCAGCCGCAGCGTGGGCGAGCTGATCGAGCGCGGCTACGTCAAGCGCGGTGCGGACGAGTCCGACGGCCGGGGTGTGCGGCTGGATCTGACGCCGCAGGGGCGCGCCCTTTACCGCAAGGTCTTTCCCAAGGCCGTCGAGCGCAACGACCGCATGCTCTCCATCCTGACCGAGGAGGAGCGCGACGTGCTCGAGCGCGCCCTCGACAAGCTCACCGACCATACGATCGCGCTGCTCGACGAACTCAAGCCCCGCACGCCCAAAGAGAAGAAGTCCGCCCGGGGTCGCTAGGGAAGCGGTGCGAGGCCGCCTTTCGCGTTGACGGGCCCCCGGCCTCGCCTGTCTTGTCTGGTCCGCCCGAAGCCGTCCGCGCTTATAGTTGAAATTGTCAATTAGATAGTATATAAAATCAACTATATTGCAGACGAGGCAAGACCAGAGCATGAGCGAACTCCTGATAGAAAATCACGGCGCCGTCCGGGTGCTGACCATGAACCGGCCGGAAAAGCACAATGCGCTCAACACGGCCCTGACGCAGTCGCTGCTGGACGCCTTGCTGCAGGCCGATGCCGATCCCGGCGTGCACGCCGTGGTGCTGACCGGCGCCGGCAAATCCTTCTGCGCTGGGGCGGATACCTCGGAGTTCAGCGCGCTGGTGCCCGAGGATCCCCTGGCCGTCAACGCGCGCGCCGACCTGACCACGCGCCTGCACCTGACCTTCTCGCGCATGGCCAAGCCGGTGGTGGCGGCGGTGCGCGGCAACGCGCTGGGCGGCGGAGCGGGGCTGGCCATCGCCTGCGACCTCGCCGTCATGGCCGACAACGTCCGTTTCGGCTATCCCGAACTCAAGCACGGCATCGTCGCCGCGGTGGTGATGTCCAACCTGGCCCGGCAATTGGGGCGCAAGCACGCGTTCGAACTGCTGTCCATGGGCGAGCCCATCGATGGCGCGCGCGCCCTGGCGCTGGGGCTGGCCAACCGGGTGGAGCCCGCCGAGCAGGTGCTCGACGCCGCCATGGAGGTCGCCGCCAAGCTGGCGAGCTGGAGCCCGATCGCGATGGGCACGACCAAGAAGCTGTTTCACCGCGTCGCCGACCTGACGCTGGAGGAAGGCCTGGCCGCGGGGCGCGACGCCAACGTGATCATGCGGGGCTTCCGCAAGGCGGCCAAATGACGCGGCCGCTGGAGAACATCACCATCCTGGACCTGTCGCGGGTGCTGGCGTGCCCGTTCGCCAGCATGATCCTGGCCGAACTGGGCGCCACGGTGATCAAGGTCGAACAGCCGGGCGCGGGCGACGAGACGCGCAGCTTCGAACCCCAGGTGGAAGGCGAGGGCGGCACGGAGTCGGCCTATTACATGGCCTTCAACCGCAGCAAGCAGTCCATTACCGTCAACCTGCGCAGCCCGGAAGGGCAGGAACTGGTCCGCAAGCTGAGCGCGCAGGCCGACGTGGTGCTGGAGAACTTCCCGGTCGGCACGCTCAAGCGCTACGGCCTGGACTATGCGCGGCTGTCGGAGCACAACCCGGGGCTGGTCTATGTCTCGTGCACGGGATTCGGCATGACGGGCCCCTATGCGCCGCGCAAAGGCTACGACACGGTGTTCCAGGCCATGGGCGGCATCATGAGCCTGACCGGGGAGCGCGGCGGCGGCCCGGTCAAGCCGGGGCTGCCGGTGGCCGACCTGACCTCGGGCCTGTGGGTGGCCATCGCCATCCTGTCCAGCCTGATGGGCCGCCATGCCACTGGCAAGGGCTGTCACGTCGATTTCTCCATGTTCGACGGGCAGGTCGGCCTGCTGTCGCTGGCCGCGGCGCGCTTCTTCGCGCTGGGCGAGGTGCCGCCGCGCCTGGGGACCGAGCATCCGGGACGGGTGCCGTCGGCGGCGTTCCGCTGCCGCGACGGCAAATGGGTGCAGGTCACCGGCAGCGACCAGCACTGGAAGCCGCTGTGCGACCTGCTGGGCCTGCACGACTGGGCCGAGGATCCGGCGCTGTCCAGGAACATCGAGCGCGTGCGCCGCCGCGAAGAGGTCATGGCGGCGCTGTCCGCGGCGATCGGCCAACTGGACCGCGACGAGTTCTGCCGCCTGTGCGATGCGGCCAAGGTGCCCGCCGGCCCCATCCTGAACGTCGACGAGGTGCTGACCAACGAGCATGTGCTGGCGCGCGGCATGGTGCGCGAATTCGACCATCCGCAGGTCGGCGCGTTCAAGGCCGTGCCGGTGCCGTTCAAGTTCTCCGGCTACGACGATCCCAGCCTGGCCCGCCCGCCCTTGCTCGGCGAGCATACCGACCAGGTGCTGGCAGGCCGGCTGGGCATGACGCGGGAACAGATCGCCGCCTTGAGAGACAAGCAGGTCATTTAACTCAACGGCGCCTCCGCGGGAGCGGCCGCCTCCCGTGGATGGCGCATCAGCCGGAAACGCCGGCCATCCACAAAACGATCCACCAGGAGCGAGACATGAAATACCTCAAGCATTCCATGCTGCTGGCCGCGCTGGCCATGGCCGGCGCGGTACAGGCCCAGTCCTATCCCAGCAAGCCCATCGTGCTGATCAACCCCTACGCCGCGGGCGGCCCGGCCGACCTGGTCGCGCGCAGCCTGGCCAAGGAGCTGGGCACCGAACTGGGGCAGCAAGTGGTCATCGAGAACAAGGCCGGCGGCGGAGCGACCATCGGCGCGGCCCTGGTGGCGCGCGCCGAGGCGGACGGCTACACGCTGCTGTTCGGCACTGCCGCCGCGCACATCGTGACGCCGCTGATCCAGGCCACGCCGTACGACGGCATCAAGGATTTCGCCTTCATCGCCCTGGCTGCCAACCAGCCCAACCTGCTGGTGGTGAATCCCTCCGTCAAGGCCAATAGCGCCAAGGAGCTGATCGAACTGGCCCGCAGCGCGCCCGGCAAGCTGAACTACGGCTCGTCCGGCACGGGCACCTCGCCCCACCTGGGCGGCGAACTGATCAAGCAGCAGGCCAAGATCGATATGGCGCACATCCCCTATGGCGGCGCGGCGCCGGCGATCACCGACCTGGTCGCGGGCCGCCTGCAGGTCGGCGTGATGAACCTGTCGGGCGAACTGCCCTTCGTGAAGGCCGGCAAGCTGCGCGCGCTGGCCTATGCCTCCACGTCGCGCTCGCCGCTGCTGCCCGACGTGCCGACCTTCGCCGAGGCCGGGCTGGGCGGCGCCGAATCGGCGTCGTGGTATACGGTGGCCGCGCCCAAGGGCACGCCGGCCGCGGTGGTCAACAAGCTCAACGAGGCGATCAACGCGGTGGCGCGCAAGCCGGAATACCGCAAGCTGATGGAGGCCCAGGGCACCGAACTGGCGACCCTGACGCCCGAGGAAACCACCCGCTTCGTGATGGACGACGCCAAGCGCACGGTCGACCTCATCAAGGCGGCCAATCTCAAGTTGGACTAAGAAGAGCCCACCCCCTACCCACGTACGCGGGCCCCCTCAAGGGGGCGAAACTGGCGGACTGGCAAAGCCAGATCCGCGGTTTCCCTGGCCTAAAGTAGAACTACAGGCGGACGCAGTGTGACGCCCAGCTCTAGAATTGATATGACCGACTCCCACCGCCCCGTGGCGGCGCCGCTTGCCGCGGGGCCGGGCACGATAGAACGCATCGACATCATTGCCTGCTCGCAGCGCCAGGACGATCCGACCTGGCGCTTCGCGCGCGGCGTCATTACCCATGTGGACGGCTGGATCATCCGGCTGGTTTCGCGCCGCGGCGAGGCGGGCTTCGGCCACGTGCTGGGCACGCCGATCTTCCAGCCCGACGTCGCGCGCATCGAGCCGGTGCTGGAGGCGCTGCGCCGCGAAACCGTGGGCCGCAACGTCTTCGAGCTCGAAGCGCTGCACCGGCGCCTGGAGGGCGTGGCGGGCGCCGAAGTCTGCGCGCTGTCGGGCTTCGTCTGCGCCGCCTACGACCTGCAGGCGCGCATGCTCGGCCTGCCGCTGCATGCGCTGCTGGGCGGCAAGGTGCGCGCAGGCATCGAGGCTTCCCGCATCGTGTCCATCAAGGCTCCCGACGAGATGGCGGCGCAGGCCGCGAGGCTGGCGGGGCAGGGGTATCGCAATCTCAAGCTCAAGCTGAGCGGCGAGCCCGGCCTGGACGTGGCGCGGGTGAGCGCGGTGCGCCAGCGGGTCGGCCCGCAGCTCACGCTGACCGTGGACGCCAACCAGGCCTACGATGCCGACACGGCCATCCGCGTGTGCCGGGAATTGCGGCCGCTGGCGGTGGAAATGATGGAGCAGCCCGTGCCCGCGGCCGACGTGGACGGATTGTGCCGGGTGCATGCGGCGGGGGAACTGCCCATCGAGGCCGACGAATCCATCGGCGACCTGGCGGGGCTGATGCGCCTGATCGCATTGAACGCAGCGGATTCCTACAACCTGAAGCTGCATTACCTCGGCGGCATCCGCAACACCCTGACCGCCATGCGCATCTGCGAAGCCGCCGGCGTCGGCTATCGATTCGGCGCCATCTTCGGGCCGCGCCTGCTGGCGGCCCAAGGCGTGCACCTGGCGAGCCTGGCCGCCACCATCCATGCGGGGGCGGAGCTGGCCGAGTTCGATCATCTGCTGGACGATCCGTTCACCGGCCTGGATGTGAGGAACGGCGAACTGGCGGTGTCCGATGCGGTGGCGTCCGGCGTCGAATTCACCGCCGGGACACCCGCCTGAACGCCGGGGAAGCGCTCGGCGCGCTTCGTCGGCAATGAAAAAGGCATGCCGCGCGGCATGCCTTTTTATCGGCCGCATTCCTTTGCGGCACTGGACGATGCGGTTCAGCGCAACAGCGAAGCCGCGCCGCGCAAGGCAGTTTCGGTTTCCTGCACCAGCCGTTCCACCAGCTCGCCGGCCGGCACCAGGGCGTCGATCAGTCCCGCGCTTTGGCCCGCCTCGACCTTGCCTTGCGCCACGTCGCCGTCCTTGGCCGCCTGGCGCAGGGAACTGCGGCCAAACAAGGCATCGAGTTCGCTATCGGAAGCGCCCGCCCTGGCGGCGGCCTCGTACTCGGCGGCGAAGTCGTTCTTCACCATGCGGATGGGCGAGCGGCCGCGGCCGATCACGGCCGTATCGCCGATGTCGGCCTGCAGCACCAGGTTCTTGTAATGCTCGTGCAGCCCGGATTCCGGCGTGAGCAGGAAGCGCGTACCCAGTTGCGCGCCGCTGGCCCCGAGCGCCAGCATGGCGGCGATGCCGGCGCCATCGGCAATGCCGCCGGCGCCGATCACCGGTACCGAGACAGCCTGCACCGTGGCGCGCACCAGCACCAGGGTGCTGACTTCATCGGGGCCGGGATGCCCGCCGGCCTCGCCGCCCACGGCGATCACCGCATCGACGCCGGCGTCTTCCGCCTTGCGCGCGTGGAGCGGGTTCGCCGTCACTTGTATCCAGGTGACGCCGGCTTCCTTGAAACGGCCGATATGGGCCTTGGGTCCGCCTTGCGAAGCGATGATGACGGGAACCCGCGCTTCCAGCACGATATCCAGGAACTCGGCCGAACGCTTGTTGTAGAGCGGCACGTTGACCGCGAAAGGCGCATCGGTGCCGGCCTGCACCTTGGCAATGGCCGCGCGCAGATCGTCCGGGTACATCGGCCCTGCGGCGATCACCCCCAGCCCTCCGGCCCGGGACACCGCCAGCGCCAGCTCGGCATTGGAAGACGCCCAGCTCATGCCCCCCTGGACGATAGGGTGGCGTATGCCAAGCAAAGCAGTCAAACGCGTCGAAAGCATATTGAAACTCTTCCAGAAAACAGTAAAGCAACTCAGACCCAGGGCACAGCGGATCCGGCTTTGCCGGTCCGCCGGTGCCGCCCCTCGAGCGGCGCGGCGCAGCCGCGAGGGGTGGGCTTCCCTGCCGGTCCGCCACTGCCGCCCCCTGGGGGGCGCGCGTCAGCGCGTAGGGGGGAGCCTCATATTCACGTCGCGCTGGGCCTGCACAGCTTCGGCCATCGGCATGTCGTAGGCCTGCTGGAACGCCCGCTTCGACGCCATCAGCCCGGCCGGGGGAAACTGCGCCAGCCGGCCTGCCAGCGCCAATGCGGCGTCGAGCAGTTCCTCGGGCGCAACGACGCGGTTGACCATGCCCAGCGCATAGGCGCGTTCGGCGCCGATGGGATCGCCGGTGGCGATCAGTTCGAAGGCGGCCTTGGGGCCGACCTGCCGGATCAGGTTGGGAATCAGGATGCCGGCCGAGATGCCGTGCTTGACTTCGGGGTAGCCGAAGCGCGCCGCGGACGAGGCCACCACCAGGTCGCTGCCCAGGGAGAGGCCGGCCCCCGCGCCGATGGCCGGGCCGTTGACCGCCGCGACGACGGGCGTCTGCATGCTGGCCACGATGGTGTTCAAGTCCACCAGTATTTGCGCCCGTTCCTGCAGGCGGGCGGTTTCACCCTGGCTGGCGAGGGCGCGCGCTTCCTCCAGGTCTGCGCCGGCGCAGAAGCACGAGCCGTTCGCCGCCAGCAGCACGCAGTGGATTTCCGGGTCGGCATCGGCCTGGCGCAGCGTATCGAGCAGGGTGCGCATCAGCGCGGTGTCCAGCGCGTTGCGCTTGGGATGGCGGTTCAGCGTCAGCAGCAGTACGCTGCCGTGCCGCGCCTGCAGCAGTTCCTTGTCCTCGGCCACGGTGGCTGTCCTCATGAATATAGTTGATAAATTAAACTATATAGTTAATTTCGTCAACTTTATGGCCGTTGGAAAGGGAGCGGCATCCGCTCCCCACGACCGGCTCAGAGGCCCAGCAGCTCGCAGGCCGCGCCGAACAGCGCCTCGGACGGATCGGCCAGGCGGTCGCAGATGTCCAGGTGATTGCAGTCGGGAACGACCAGGGTGCGCCTGACGTTGCGCGGCCAGCAGGCGGCGATCAGCGAAGTCTGCCGCTGCAGCTCCGGGGTCTCGCTGCCGCCCACCGCGGCAATCAGCGGCGTGGGCAGGTCCGGCGTGAAATAGGCGGGAGAGAGTTGCCGCACCCGGTCCGGGGTGAGGCCGAGATTGGCCAGGAACGGCGCTTTCGCGACCGGTTCCAGGTCGAACAGGCCGCTCAGCGACAAGCCTCCGCTGATCAATCCGGCCGGCAGGCCGGACTCCCATTCGTTCCAGCGCGCGCCCAGCAGCATCCCGGTCAGTTGACCGCCGGCCGAATGGCCGCTGGTGACGATGCGGCGCGCATCGAAGCCGAGCTCGCCGGCATGCCGGTACAGCCAGGCGTGGGCGCGCAGCATCTGGCGCGCGATGTCTTCGAGCGGCGTGGCGGGCGCCAGGCCGTAGCCGACGATGGCCACGGCGGCGCCGCGCGCCACGTAGGCCGGGGCGAGCCAGGAAAAACAGGACTTGTCCAGCGCACGCCAGTAGCCGCCGTGGATGAAGACCAGCAGCGGCGCGCCCGGTTTGCGCGATGGGAAATAGTCCAGGGTTTCGGCCGGGGCATCGCCGTAGCGCAGGCCCAGTTGGCAGGCCTGTCCGCGGCGCGCGAGCGCAGCGTCGGAAGCCCAGCGGGAGAAGTAATCGAGATGGTCGGGAATGCGGACGAGGTTGTTGTAGCCGCTTTCGCAGAACTCGGGGGTATAGGCAGGGTGGTCGTGCAGCGGGTGGACGGACATGGCGAACGCAATGGAGTCGGGGCCGCTCGGGCCCGGGCAGGGCGCCGGAGCGCCGCTCTTGCAGCGGCCTGCGGTGCGGTGGCATCGCGGGACCGTGCAGGCGGAAGTTTAACTCCGGCCCGGGAAAGTGCCGTCCAGGTAGTACCACTGCCCCGCTTCGCGCACGAAGCGGCTGATTTCATGCATCCGGTGCGCGCGTCCGCCGAGCTTGCTGCGCGCCACGAATTCCACCGTGGCATGGTCGGCATCGCGCTGGGCGCTGCTGCGCACCTCCAGGCCCAGCCATTTCATGCCGTCGGGGTCGGGTTCCAGGGCGGCGGGCCGGGTCGAGAGGTGCCAGGTGTCGAGCAGGTAGCCGTGCAGGCCGAGCACGTAGGCGCTGTAGCGCGAGCGCATCAGCGCCGGGGCGTCCGGCGCCTGGAGCCGCTGCGCGCCGTGGTGCCAGCGGCCGCAGCAGCGCGCATAGGCCTGGCCGAGCCCGCATGGGCACAATTGGTCTACATTAACGCCTGGGTTCATTTGTTCCGGTATACGCCATGCTGTTTCTGCTTTCCCCCGCCAAGAAGCTGGACTACGACACGCCCCCGCACGTCGAGACCGCCACCCAGCCGCTGTTCGTCGACCGGGCCAAGACGCTGATCTCGACGCTCAAGGCCAAGTCGGCGCAGGACGTGGCCGAGCTGATGCACCTGAGCCCAGCGCTCGCCGAGCTGAACGTGGCGCGCTATGCGCAGTGGACGCCGAAGTTTACGGCGGAAAATGCCAAGCAGGCCGTGCTGGCTTTCAACGGCGACGTCTACGAGGGGCTGGACGCCGGCTCGCTGACCGGCAAGCAGCTCGAGTGGGCGCAGGACCACGTCGTGATCCTGAGCGGGCTGTACGGGGCGCTGCGGCCGCTGGATCTGATGCAGCCCTACCGCCTGGAGATGGGCACGCGCCTGGGCACCGCCAAGGGCAAGAACCTGTACGAATACTGGGGCACCGGCATCTCGGAGTATCTGAACCAGCGCCAGGACGGCGCGAGGCAGCCGGTGATCGTCAACCTGGCGTCCGAGGAATATTTCAAGGTGGTCGACCGGCAAGCGCTCAAGGCGCGGGTCATCCAGTGCGTGTTCGAGGATTGGAAAGGCGGCGTCTACAAGGTCATCAGCTTCCACGCCAAGCGCGCCCGCGGCCTGATGGCGCGCTACGCGATCCAGCACCGCGTGGCCAAGCCCGAGGGGCTGCAGGGCTTCGACGCCGAGGGCTATGGCTACGACGCGGCGGCGTCGCAGCCGGACCGGCTGGTCTTCCGCCGCAAGGCCGCCTGAGGCAGTCCGCTTTCTGCACGCCTCAGGCAGCGCTGCCGCGCAGTTGCGCCGGCGCCTGTTCGGGATGACGCGAAGGCGCGGCGCGCAACAGCCGCAGGCCGTTGAACACCACCAGCAGGCTGGCGCCGGCATCGGCGAACACCGCCATCCAGAGCGTGGCTTCGCCGGCGAAAGTCAGGGCGAAGAACACCAGCTTGATGCCTAGCGCGAATACGATGTTCTGCCACAGCACGCCCGCCGTGCGGCGCGACAGCCGGATGAATTCGGGGAGCTTGCGCAGGTCGTCTTGCATCAGCGCGACGTCCGCCGTCTCGATGGCGGTATCCGTGCCGGCCGCACCCATCGCAAAGCCGATGTCCGCGCGCGCCAGCGCCGGCGCATCGTTGACGCCGTCGCCCACCATGCCGACCGGGCCCTGGCCGCCGAGCGCCTCGATGGCGGCCAGCTTGTCCTCGGGCAGCAATCCGCCGCGCGCGTCCGCAATGCCCAGGTCCGCGCCCACGGTCCGCACCGTGGCGGTGTTGTCGCCCGACAGGATCACCGGTTCGACGCCCAACCGGCGGAGGTCGGCGATGGCTGCGCGGCTGGTGTCGCGTATCGTGTCGGCCACCGCGAGCAGGGCGACGGCGCGCGGCCCCTGGCACAGGATCATCGTGGTCTTGCCCTGGGCTTCGAGGGCTTGCATCTCCGCTTCCAGCTCGGGCGTGGCGGCGCCGAGCTCGCCGGCCAGCCGCAGGCTGCCCAGGCTGTAGTCCTGGCCCTGCATGCGGCCGGCCACGCCGCGTCCCGGCAGCGCGCGGTAATCGGCAACGTCGAGCACCTGGCCCGTGTGGGCCGAGACCACGGCATGGGCCACCGGATGCGGAGACAGCGCCTCCAGGCTGGCGGCCCACTGCAGCGCCTGCGCCCGCGAGGCCGGCGAGGCGCCCAGCGGGACCACGTCGGTCAGCACCGGCTTGCCGTGGGTGAGCGTGCCGGTCTTGTCCAGCGCCAGGTGGCGCAGGTGCCGGCCTTGTTCGAGATACAGGCCGCCCTTGACCAGGATGCCCCGCCGCGCCGCCGAGGCCAGGCCGCTGACGATGGTAACGGGCGTGGAAATGACCAGCGCGCAGGGGCAGGCGATCACCAGCAGCACCAGCGCCCGGTAGACCGCGTCCAGCCAGGTCATGCCCAGCAGCAGCGGCCCGCCCAGCGCGACCGCGATGGCCACGGCGAATACCGCCGGCGTATAGACGGCGGCGAAGCGGTCGATGAAGCGCTGCGTGGGCGCGCGCTTGCCCTGGGCCTCCTGGATGGTGTGGGCGATGCGGTCCAGCATGGTGTGGCCGGCCGCGGCGGTGACCCGGTATTCCAGCACGCCCTGCTGGTTGACGGTGCCGGCATAGACCGGATCGCCGGATTGTTTGTCGGCGGGCATGCTTTCGCCGGTGATGGGCGACTGGTCCACGCTGGAGCTGCCCGCCACCACCTCGCCGTCGAGCACGATGCGCTCGCCCGGACGCGCGCGTACGACGGCGCCCATGCCGATCTGCCCGGCGGGCAGGTCCAGCCATGCGCCGTCGGCCTGGCGCACCGAACCTCGTTCCGGCGCCAGGGCGGTGAGGGAGCGGATGGCATGGCGCGCGCGCGTCAGGCTCATGGCTTCGATCGTCTCGGCCAGGCCGAACAGCCAGATCACCATGGCGGCTTCGGGCCATTGGCCCAGCACGGCGGCGCCGATCACGGCCACCGTCATCAGCAGGTTGATGTTGAGCGTGAAGTGGCGCAGCGCCAGCCAGCCCTTGCGCAGCGTGCCCAGGCCGCACAGCAGGATGGATCCGAGCGCCAGCGCGACGACCGGCAGCGAACGGTCGGTGCCGGTGGCATAGGCGAGCGCCTCGGCGGCGATGGCCAGCACGCCGGCGGCGCCCATCCGCAGCCACGGCGGGCGCGAGGCGACGGCTTCTTCGGCCTGGTCCGCGGCGGGCGCGGCCGCGTCCAGCAGCACGGGCGACATGTTCAAGGCGGAGATGGCGGCCTGGATGGGCTGGACGTCGTCCAGATCGTGGCCGACCTTCAAGGTGCGGCCGATCAGGTCGAATGACAGCGAACGCACGCCCGGCATGCCCTCGAGCGCCTTGCGCAGCAGGCGCTCTTCGGTCGGGCAGTCCATCTGTTCGATGCGGAATCGCGTTTCCCGCCGGCTCAGGCCCTCGGCGCCCGGCGCATCGCGCTCGGCCGTGGGCGCCGCCGGTTCGGGGTGGTCGCAATGGCAGTGCTGGCAAGAGTCGGACATCCGCAGGCTCCGTGTAGGCATGCTTCGATTGGAAACCCTGTAGTGGGTACAGGGTCAAGCGGGGTGCCGCCCGGCTCCGGCAGTATGCTGAGAGCATTCCCGCCTGCTGGAGTCGTGATGAAAATCGGTGAACTGGCCGCGCGCACCCATACGCCGGTCGAAACGATCCGCTACTACGAACGCGAAGGGCTGCTGCCCGAGCCCGCGCGCACCCTCGGCAATTACCGCGTCTATGGCGAGGCGCATGCCGAGCGGCTGCTGCTGGTGCGCAACTGCCGGGCGCTGGACATGACGCTGGACGAGATCCGGCGCCTGCTGCAGCTGTGCGTGGATCCGGTCGGCAACTGCGGCGAAATCAATACGCTGCTCGACGAGCACATCGGCCACGTGGCGGCGCGCATCGCCGAACTCAAGGCGCTGCAGAAAACGCTGAAAGACCTGCGCCAGCTATGCGGCAGGCAGGATGGCCAAGGCGATTGCGGGATCCTGCAAGGGCTGGCGAGCGCGCCGGGGAGCGTGCGCCGCGAGAGCGGCCACAAGCATGGACGGCTGGGGCCGACGCATGGCTGAGCGGCGGCGTCCGCCGGGCGCTACGCCAGTTCGCAAGCCGTGGCGCGCACCAGGACAGCCGTCTTGAGCATTTGCTTGACCTGGTAGACCAGTTGCTGCAAAAGCAGCGCGCGTTCGGCCTCGGCCGGCTCGGGCCTGGCCTGGGCGTCGGCCACGGCGGCGTCGAGTTCGCGGGAGAGCCGCTTGGCCTGTTCGGCCTCGTCCTCGGGCGCCGGCCTGCGGGCGGCGGCGCTGCGCAATTGCCGGTCCAGCGTCTCGAACGCCGTGCCCAATGCCGGCGGCAGCGCGGGCAGGGCCGCGACCAGCGGGGCGGCGGCGCCGATCTGGGCGGACAGGTCGTGCAACTGGATGACCAGGCTGTTCAACTGGGCGGCCGAGCGCTGCTTGGATTTGGGCTCCAGCATCATCCGGTAGAACGAATTGGTGAAGTTGCCGAAGGCGATGTGGACGTTCTTGCGGGCGATCCGGTAGTCCACGTCGCCCAGTTTCATGTCGACGTTGTCCACCGAGGCGCCGAGCAGCCGGCGGCTGGCTTCCAGGTAGCTGCGGTTGGCGTCGATGGCATGGCGCAGGAGCGGCCGCAGGAAGCGGTATTCCCAGTACGGCAGCACGTAGCTGCAGGCCAGCGCGATGATCGAGCCGATCAGCGTATCCAGGACGCGTTCGCCCACGACCAGCAGCGAACCCGGCGCCAGGAAGTGGAAGCTCAGCAGCACGAAGGCGGTATTGAAGGCCGAACTGCCCACGTAGTAGAGCAGAACCAGGCTGTTGGCCATGACTACCGCGACGAACATCGCCGCCAGCAGCACGAACTTGTTGTGCACGAAGAACAACAGCGCCAGCACCAGCGCGCAACCGATCAGCGTGCCGCCCAGGCGCTGGAAATTGCGCTGCCAGGACAGGCTGAAGCCCGGTTTCATGATGACCAGGATGGTCAGCAGTATCCAGTAGCTGTGGACGATGTGATGGGGCATCAGCCATTCGCTGGAAACGGTCATGCCGATGGCGGCCGCCAGCGTGACCCGCAGCGCATGGCGGAAATAGGGCGAGCCCAGGCGCAGATTGCTGGTCAATCGGCCCAGCTTGAAATCCTGGCGCGAGAGAAAGCGCTGCAGCGAGGCGTCGATCTGCAGCGAGCTCGGTTCGTCCACGTTGGCCAGGTCGGTGTGGCGGTGCAGCCGCTCCACGATGTAGGCGGCGTTGCGGGCGCGCCGGAAGGTGGAGATCAGCGCCGCGTAGGCCTCCGGCTCGGCCTGCGGAAAGCCTTGCTGCTTGAGCAGTTCGATTTCGTATTCGATGGCGCGGATCTCGGCCTTGACCGAGATCCGGCTGCGGCTGGGTTCGCCCTGCGTTACCGCCAGCCCGACCGACTCGGTATCCTGCGACAGCTTGTGCAGCATGTCGCGGAAGAACACCAGCAGGTCGGAATCCTTGAACACGCGCCTGATCTGCACGTAGTCGGTGTGCACGGCCACCATGGTCTCGTGCAGATCGACGATGTCGATGAACAGGTTGAACAGTATGACCCGATGCCGGTCGCGCGCCAGGTCGGCGCTGCGCGGCAGTTCGCGCAGGACCACGTCGCGCGCGGCTTCCTGCTGCTCGGCCACTGCGGCCTGCTTGACGATCAACTGGCCGTAGTTGTCGTCGATATCGATGTCCGGGTCGTAGAAGCGTGCCTTGACCTCGAGGTATTCCGCGGAGGCGAACACGCAGACCGCAATGGCCTGCTGCTCCTGGCGATACCACAACAGCCGGTTGACCAGCAGGCTGAACGCCGTGTACCAGAGGCCGCCGCCCAGCGCCGCGGCGGTATGGACGACGGCGCCGCGCGCATCCATGGTGTCGTGCATGGTCATCGTCATCAGCAGCAGGCAGCCGAAGCTGATCAGCGCTCCCTTGCGGCCGAACACGGTCAGCAGCGAGAACACGAAACACTGCGCGATCACGGCCGCCCACAGCACGAACGGATAGGGCGTGGCCAGCGCCGTCACGCCGGCGGCGATCGTGCCCAGCAGCGTGCAGCCCAGCATTTCGTTGCGGCGGTGGCGATAGGGGCCGGGCTGGTCGACGATGGCCACGCACATGGCGCCGAATGTGGCGGCCAGGCCCAGCGCCGCATGGTGGAAGATGCCCAGGATGAGGATCGCAGGCATCAGCACGCCCAGCGCCTGGCGTACCCCCATGTAGAAATACTGGCTGTAGATGAATTTCTTGATGTTCTTGGTGGAGTAATCCATCGGAACCGATCCGCCGTCTTTTGCGGCAGTCTAGGGGAAATCGCGGCGGCGCGGGGGCTGCGCCGGCCGGCTTTTCGGCCTAGACCAGCCGGCGGCGCGCGATCGCCGCGAAACAGGAAGAGGCGGCGATCGCGGTGACCAGCAGCGTCATGGCCGCGGCCATGGGGCCGGCATGATCGGTGAGGTAGCCGAGCAGCAGGGGCCAGCCGTTGCCGACGTAGCCGGCGATGTAGAACAGCGAGACCATCAGGCCGCGGCGCTGCGGCGGGGCGATGTGATTGACGATGCCGGCCGCGCCGATGAAGGTGGCGCCAAAGCCCAGGCCGGTGATGAACACCGCGATTCCCATCAGCCAGCTTTGCGTGGCCAGCAGCGAAGCCACCGCACAGACCAGTCCCGCCGTGAACGTCATGTGGCCATAGCGGAACGCCGAGGAACTGGACATGCGCCGGCTGAAGAACTGCGCCGTGCCGGCACAGGCGGCCAGCAGCGAACTGGCGTAGCCGCTGAGCGCGTAGTCGTGGATGCCAAGCAGTTTCTCGCCCAGCGAGGGGCCCACGGCCATCAGCGAGGAACCGACTCCCCAGACGAAGAACAGCGTGCCGCAGCTCAAGGCCATGAGCCGCGCAACCCGGCGCGCCGGCAGCGGGTGGACGGCGGCGTGGGCCTGCGGCGCGGCGTTGCCGGTGGCGGCGGCCCGCGGCAGCGGCTGGCGCCAGAGCCCGTAGCCGGCCAGACCGGTCACGGTGACGATGAACAGAAAGGGGGCGACCGTGGGATAGAAGCCGCTTTGCAGCGCCACGCCGCTGAGGATGGGGCCGACGATGGAGCCGAGCGTGAAGGCGACCGTGCCGAGCAGCGCCGCGCGCTGCTTGTGCTGGGGCGGTTCGAGCTCCATCAGCGCGGCGTTGGCGGCACCGGTCAGCGTGCCGGTGCCCAGTCCGGCCAGCAGCCGGCCCGCCAGCAGCATGGCCAGCCCGTGCGCCAGCGCAAGCAGCGTCGCGCCCGCGGCCACCATGGCCAGGGCCGGCAGCATCAGGCTGCGCCGGTCCTTGACCCGGTCGGCCAGCCGTCCGCCGATCAGCAAGGCGCTCAGCACGCCCACGACATAGGCGAAGAAGATGGCCGTGGTGGTGAACGAAGGCAGGTGCAGCTTGGCCTGGTAGAGCGGGTACAGCGGCGTGGGTACGCTGCTGCCCAGCACCCCTGTCATCAGCGAGCCGGTGATCAGCAGTCGGGCGCGCCACGAGGCGCGGGAGGATAGGGCGGGATCGGCGTTCAAGAGCGGGCGGTATCGATGGCGGTTGCCAGGCGGGGGCCAAGGCCGTCGTGGAACTTGCAGCGGGCTAGTCTACACGGTTTCGCGCATGGACCTGGGGTTAACCATTAGAACGGGATGGGCAGGCCGGGCAAAAACCCCCGGTCATCGGCCAGGAATAGCCGGGCGCCGTGGTTGATCCGGCGGGGCATGGCCGACATAATCGGTATCGCGGTGGCGGCCATGGCATCGCAGCCGGGTGCGCTTTCGCGAGGGTTGGTCAGATCCGATATACCCATCAATGGAGTTCTCCATGAAGCGCATCGATCCCGAACGCCAGGCCAAGCTGAAAAAGCGCCGCGCCGCCCCGCTGGCCACGCCCAGCGACCTCAGCGCCGAGGCCACCCGCGACCTTAGCGGCGTGATGAACGCGATCCTGGCGGATGTTTTCGCCCTCTACCTGAAGACCAAGAACTTCCACTGGCACATGAGCGGTCCGCACTTTCGCGACTACCACGTGCTGCTGGACGAGCAGGCCACGGAAATATTCGCCATGACCGACGACATCGCCGAGCGCGTGCGCAAGATCGGCGGGCCGACGATCAAGTCCATCGGCCACATCGCGCGCCAGCAGCGCATTCTCGACAACGACGCGGATTTCGTGCAGCCGCTGGACATGCTGGCCGAACTGCGGGAAGACAACAAGCAGCTCTCCGGCAACCTGCGCGAAGCGCACGAGATGTGCGACACGCACCGGGACATCGCCACCGCCAGCCTGATCGAGAACTGGATCGACGAGACCGAGCGCCGCACCTGGTTCCTGTTCGAAGCCAGCCGGGAGGCCGACAGCACCGGACATTGAGCAGCGCCGCGGGCCGGAGCCCGGGGGCCGGGCCGCGGCCGGCAGCGTTGATCGTCAGGCGGCCGCGGGCGGCGGATAATCCACGCTGCCCAGCAAGGCGGAGGCGGGAATGCCGGTGATCGCGGAGACCGTCGCCGCGCCGCTGTGCATCCAGTCGAACCGTTCCAGGTGCCGCTGCATCGCCGGTTGCAGCGATTGCCGCCCGGCCTGGCCGAGTGCGGCCAACGCCAGCAGGCCGTCCCGGATCGCGGCGACGTCGCGGGGATCGTCGACGTAGCGGGCCGGTTCCCCCGCCGCTTCGGGCACCGACGCGACCCGGCTGGCAAGAACCGGCGTGCCGCAGGCATAGGCCTCGAGCGGCGGCATGCCGAACCCCTCGTACAGCGGCACGAAGGCCAGCGCCTGCGCGCCCGTGTAAAAAGCCGCCATGTCCTCGTCGGCCACGAAGCCCGACGGCTGCACGATACGCGCGCCAGCCTTTCTGGCCTGCTCGATGCGCGCCTGCGTCGCGCCGTTGTCCCAGCCCTTGGCGCCGATCAGCACCAGCGCGTAATGGCGTCGCTCGGCCGGCGGCAGCGCCGCGAAGGCGTCGATCAGGTTCAGCAGGTTCTTGCGCGGCTCCAGCGTGGCGACGCTCAGGAAATAGGCCTCGCAGTCCACCCCGTAGCGCTCGCGCGTCGCGCGGGCCTGCACGGGATCGACAGGGCGGTAGACCCGGCGGTCCACCGCGGGAGGCGCGACGTGGATCCGCGCCGGATCCACCTGGAAATGATGGACGATGCGCTGCCGGGTGAACTCGGATACGGCGATCAGGCTGCGCGCCTGCGCGACCGAACGGGGCAGCGCATAGTCCAGGAACGCGACGTTGCCGGCTTCGACGCACTCGGGAACGTCGAGGTGGGCCAGGTCGTGGATGACCACGCTCGTCGGGCGCGCCTTCATCGGCAGGACCTTGAAGGCGGGAAAATAATACGCGCCCTCGGGCAGCAGCCAGTCGATCGACAGGCCCAGCCGCCGCTTCAATATCTGGTGGGTCAGCTTCTCCGCCAGCCGGCCCACGGGCACGGCATCCCGGCAAGCGCGCAGCGGCAGCGCCGGCACCCGCCCATACAGCTTGCGAGGCGCGATCAGGCTATAGGAAAACAGCCCGCCCGCGGCCAGCCGGTCCATCGCCTGCGCGATGCCCAGCCCATAATGGCCGATGCCGCTGAGGCGTTCGGCAAGCATGGTCTGGGTGTCGACGACGATGTGCGGGGTGGAGAGGGGCATCTGGAGCTTGGGGGAGAGTGCGTCATGTTACAGCGAAGCGTGCGCGACGCTCACGAGTGCCCCGGCCTCATGCGCTCTTCCACGGATCGATGCCAATGGCCTTGCCCGCGCCATTCGGGATCGGCTGATGAGTCGGCCTGGCCCGCGGCTGATCTGAAATGCAAAAACCGACCTGATGGTCGGTTTTTGCGCTTTTCGTACTGAGATTCTTGGTGGAGCGGAGGAGGATCGAACTCCCGACCTTCGCATTGCGAACGCGACGCTCTCCCAGCTGAGCTACCGCCCCACGTGCAGACCGCGACGGATCGTGCCGTAAATTCGTTAGGAACTATGTTGCTTGTCAGTGTAGCAATTTAAAAAGGCTGGAACCAGAGAGATCCCTATTGGCCGAGGGTAAAAAAACCCCGTCACAAGCGGGGCAAGGAACGCCTCAGCGTCCGAACAACTTGGCCAACACAGCCCAGACCACGAGCAGGAGCATGACACCACTCCAGATCAAGAAGATCGGCGCAGCCAGCAGCAACAGCACGGCAACAACCATGTTCACGATCAGGGCCTTCATGATGTCGAGCCCCGTTCAACCTGGGTTCGCCGCGTTAGCTTGTCCCGCAGCAGTTCGTTGACAGCCATGCTTCCTGGACTGACTTCGTGGGATGCTGAATCGGGGTAGAACTCTTCGACAACCGCCGGCACATCCTCAGCGGACTCTTCGAATGCCCCGTTACTGAAGCCATCCCGAGCCGCTTGATCGAGCGCCGCTTGATCAACCCCGGCTGCGATTCGCTGCCGCTTCGTTTCGTGGGCTTGCGCAACCGCGTTCTCCAACGTTTCGCCTGACTTCAGCACCAGGTCCACGTAGTAGATGGGCGTCCGGTAGCTCTGCGTCGTGGACTTGCCCCGCAGCTTCAATTCGAGCGGCATGGTCGCGAGTGCGCCGCCCGAGACCGCATGGAAGTAACGTAGCCTGGCGGCCAGCGTCCGAATCGAGTTGAAGGACGTTGTTCGAAGCACAAACGCCGCCATCTCCTCCTCGCCCAGCATGACGTAGAGACGACCGTAGGGCTTGCACCCGGCCTTACGTCCCAAGGCGCAGAGATCGGGCGAGAGGCAGGGTTGCGTCTCGATGCCTTCCGCACTGGCCCGGCGGCATGTCTCGCCGTTGCCAACGCATTGCGGCCTGCCGGTTTCCCGGTCGAAGAGCGCATATTCGGCCCGCAGGTTCAAGTCGGGATCGTCGAACAACATCCACACCGGAATCGAGCGCAGCTTGCCCACGCAGGACTTACGCAAGGTGTCGTCCAGGGGGTGAAGCACCCAGCCGTCATGGTTCTGGACCTGCGTGGTCACGGTGAACTGATCGTCCTTTTCCGGCAGGCGCTTGCCGTTCTTCTCCACGACCCGACCGATCGAGATACGGCCGATGACGGGAGGCGTAATAGCCAAACCTTTCAGCATGGTTCTTGCTCCTTCAAGCCAGGATGGTGAATCGGCGTGAACCGGGTTTGGTCATGGCGTACTGTTCCCGCAATGCAGGGTGGTCACCAAGAATGCGTTCGAGGTCGATGCTCCTGCTGTCCTTGCTGCGTTTCCAGGAAATCTCTCCAGTCTCGAAGATCGCTTTGGTGGCACCGCCCATGGCCTGCTGTAAACGTTGCTTGAGCTTGGCTTCTTCGCCGGCCAGATCGTCGATCTTCTGACGGACCGATTGCAGGTCAGCGAAAGCCGCAGAGAGGATGCGGTCATGGCTGAAATCGATCGTGGTACCGGTATCCTGCGGATAGAGGCATCGCAGCGCTTTTTCCGCTGAGTCAGATCCATCGGCGGGGGGAGGCGTGTCGCTGGTCACATAGGCCCAGAACTGCGCTTCCAATTCGATCAGCCGGGCGATCAACTCGTCGTCACGATGGATGCGAAAGACCTCCAGCTTCTGACCGCACAGCAGCACGGCAACGTCTGCCGCTTGCTTGCCCGTCACGGCCAATTGATGCTGAACCTGGAGCTGCACATACTCGGGTACCCCATTGCGCCACAGCCGGGCTCCGAACTCTCCCGCCGTTTTGCACTCCAGAATCTGCACCCCGGGAACGCCGACCACTTCCCGGTCCAGATTGGCGAGCATGAATGGCACGGTGGGGTGCTGGAGCACGGCGTTGACCTTGCGCACCCGCCTGCCCGTTTGCTGGGTATAGGCGGCAGCCACGATGGGCTCCAACAACGAACCCCAGAACACCGGCTGTGTGGTGTCCTTCGGATCGGGTTTTTCCAGATTCGCATCCCGGCCGGTCTTTTCGAGCCAAAGCGCCAACGCGCTCTTGTAGGGATTCAGGCCAACGGCGGCTGCGGCATCGGATCCGCCTATGCCCGCTTTGCGAACCTCCAGCCAATCGTCGCGCTCGATGCGGCGGGTATCGACCAGACGCAAGGCCGGACGAGGCCTGGCCGGGCGAACCGATTCAAGAGAACTTCTCATGTCATGGACTCCAGAAAATGAAAAAGCCCGGCGAACCGAAGTCCGACCGGGCGTGTTGAAGAAGAAGGAGAAACTGCTAGGCCAACGGCGCTGCGGAGCGTGAAGGCTTGGGAATACGCTGCGCTTCCGCCAAGGCGTTGATGCGTTCGAAGACGGCAACCACAGTCTTCTCCGAAGGCGAGGCGAACAGCGCCGTGCAGATCACCAAGGCAGCACGGAGACGCTGATCAACCGTGGTGGCTGCCGAGATATCCGTGCCGGGCGCACCGCTTTCCTGCTGCTGCTCTAGCCAATCTCCAAACGAGGTGGGTAGGTCACGTGGGAAGAACATGTTGAACTCCAGGGGTGTGCGAAAGTCCCGCAGTCATGCGACAAGCTGCATGGCCTCCTCCCAGGCTCGTTGCTTGAGGGTGGCTCCCGTTCCGAACCAGGCAGCATCCAGACGATGGTCCAGACTGCGGGCTCGTCGCTCGTGATCGACAAATTGCGTGACGGCATTGAGCAATCCCCAGGCCGTCCCCGAGGCCGAAGGCAGATCCGCTCCCATGCCCTTGCCCGTGAAGAGACCGTAGAGGGCCTCAGCTGTCCGATCAGGACGGGCGGAAGGGGCAGGCATGGGCGAAGCTTCTGGACGGGCTAAAACCCGCCGATAGTAGGTTTGCGCCATGGAAGGTGAGACCTTGCAGTCGGCCAGGGTCTTGATCCGGCTCATGAACGCATCCCACGAAGAAATGGCGATACCAAGCTGGCGCTTGACGGCCTGGGGATCGAACTGGCTGCGATGGGGAACCTTGATCGCTCCCTGGCTTGCTCCCAGGGCAATCGCCAAGGTGTTGTTGCAGACGACCCGCACCGAGGTGAATTGAGCGGTCGTGGCCAGGGTGCCATCGCACGCCGTTGCCAAGAGCAAATAGCCATTGACTTCGTCGTTGCCCCGGAGCTGGGTGGACTGGCCGGTGCGAGCAAGCGCCCAGAACTTCTTGCCGCCTTTTAGGACGCCTGCCGTTTCCAGCTCGTAGCCGCCAACCTCGGTCAGATCCCGATAGAACTCCAAGACTTCACGGGGCTGCACGACTTGGTAGCGGTTGGACACGACCGACAAAGGGGCTCGGGTATCGCTGCGATACAGGACCTTTTGCTCGGGGTAGGCATGGACCGGATCGGCATCATGATCGCCAGCGGCATACCGGACTTCGGCCTGATCGATTTGCCAGTCCATACCCGCTTGCCTGGCCCAGACTTCGAGCGGTTGGCGGGGTTGAAGAGGATTGCCCAGGCCGTGCCAGGGCTGCGGGCCGGTATAGGCCATGCTTTGAACGAGGTGCATAGGGACTCCGAATAGGCGAACGCCTTCGGCCTGGGGCGTAACTGCCAGGCTGGGGACTATGGAAGGAAGGAGGAAGCTGGCCGAATGGCCGATTGGAAGTAGCTAGACGAACTTGGGATGGTTTTCCCAGAGCGGGTCATCGAAGCGGCGTAGGATCGTTTCGACGTAGTGCTTGAGGTACTGGACGATAGCGCCTGCCGCTTCGAGCAGCAGGGCCAGAAAAATGCGAGCCGTGGTGGTGCGCATGAGGTTCTCCTAGTCAGAAGGGAAAATATCTCCCCCCATTTCTTATACCAAATAAGATTACCTATAGTGATCTAGTGACCATAGAGCGCACGCATTAACTGCACACTCATTAAATTGCCCAGCTCTTCTTAGCGTCAAGAAGTATATGAAAAATTAATCTATGAAAAACATACCAACAAAGGATGTTGGCAAGTAATCACTAATATTGAGCCTGGGAAAGCGTATCTTGAAATTAGGGTTATCCCCGCAGGCTGCCATCCGTAGAAATTGCAGATGCAAAAGGTGCGACTATGAGCTATCTTGGTATGCCTTTTGTTCTATGGGAGCCAATGTGAATGGCCTAACACTAGAGAATGTGCCAGAGTCGACCAACGACGGTCTGCATGAAGATAGCGGGGGGAACGCTGATAGGGTAGCCGCGTTGCATGGCGCTGTAATCTCTGAACGCGTACAGAAGCTCGAGAAAGAAAAACGACAACTGATAGCTGCACTAGATGGAGGGGATTTTTCCAGCCAAAGGACTCGGGTTGCTTTTGTGTTGAACCTCTATCCGTTAACGCGAAATAGCGACGTGGCGTTGACTCTAAAATATTGGGAGATTTTTCAGCCTGATATCTACAATGAGCATGGAATTAAACCGGAGGATCTATTCAAGCTGGAGCGCATCCCCGTCATTGTGAGGGCACGAGCGAAAATTCAAAATGAATACGAGTTGTTTCAAGCCGACGGAAAGGTAAGGGCAAAACGGCGTGACCGAGAAAGTGAAGTTCGAGAAGCTGTTCTGAAAGACGCTCCACCTATACAAACCGTACAGGTTTTCTCGGATGAAGCAGGAAAGACTGATTCATTTCTTATCGTTGGGTCTGTATGGGCTTTGAATGGCCGAGCTGTATATACGGTAGATAGGGCAATTAATGAGTGGAAAAGCACTTCTAATTTTTCAAACAAAGAGGTTCATTTCTCACGCTTTGGTAAGGGAGACTTTGACTCAATTGATAAATATCTGGACATCATACAGTCCCACCGAGAATTCCTAAGCTTTAAAGCAATAGCAATCTCACGCATCAATCTAAAGCGCTCTACTGAGCAGGCTGTTCAACGCCTGCATGAGCTAATGTTGATCGAGGGAATTAAGCATGAAATTGACAGTGGGCGTATAGGGTTGCCACGTCGAGTAAGTGTCACACTAGACGAAGAGCAGTCTCTAGATAGGTTTACCTTGAGAGATATGAAAGAACGGTTGCGTGGTGAGCTGGCATCTAAGTATGGGGAAGACATAACACTTGAACGAGTTGCCAGCATCTCTTCTAGAAACAGTTCGTTTGTGCAAATTTCGGACGTTATTGCTGGGGCGGTTAATCGTCGACTGAACTTCTCGGGAGAGAGGAATCATAAGGATGAAATCGCCGACTTAATAATTCGCCGTCTTGGGCTTGATTTTGACAGAGAAAAGACCGATCTCGATGCAGCCGTAATGCTAAAAGTATAAGGAGCGTGTTGCCATCGTCGCTAAATTCCAGCCTCCTCAGTACTAAAGAAAGGCATAGAACCTATGCAAATGTCTAAATCTAGAATTGACCGTGCCGGGAACGCAATAGCTCGTAGCATATATCGCAGTGATGACGAGTATATTGAACTTGAAGATGTCTTTGATGAGTATCGAAAGAATCATCTTCAACCTTTGTCAGAAACGACCCTAGAAATTCAGGGCTGGCTCAATGGCTATAGACGTCCATACTATATAGCGCAGCGCCTAAAGCGAAAACCTCAAATTATTCGAAAACTAAAGAGACTCAAAGTACGCTTGAGCCAGCTTCAAGATATTGGTGGACTACGAATTATTGTTCCGACGAATGCTGACGTAGACCGACTCTATCGTTACCTGGAAGGTCAACTCGGTTGTCAGAAGGGCTTTAAAATTGAGAGAGAGACAGACTATCGAGAGAAAGGACGTGATACGACAGGGTATAGGGCTCTTCACCTGATTTTATCTCGGGACGGAGTTTCCCTTGAACTACAAATCCGAAGTCGAATTCAGCATTATTGGGCTGAAAGCATCGAACGCACCTCTGTGATCTATGGATATCACCTGAAAGAAGAAGAGGGGGATCCTGCTGTCCTGCGCTATTTCCAGTTGCTTTCGGATGCGTTTTACGAAATAGAGGCCGGAAGAACAGCAAGCCCGGATCATCGGCTTGAAATCGACGCGCTGCGTACAACTTGCGAAAAAATTATTGAAGCATCACCTCTAGGAAAAATTCTCGATAGTTTCATCAACGAAGGGGTTATTCGTACTCTTACAGAGAAGGAGAGCCGAGGTGGGTACGGTCTGAATAACTGGATCATAGTGTTTGACTGGAATACGGGGCAATTCGTTAGTTGGGATATCGTGGGCCGCAGTCCTGACGAGGCTGTAGCCTCATACATTCAAACCGAACGGGCATTTCCTCCCAACGAAGGCTTTGAAGTAGTTCTAATCGGTTCGTCAGAGGTGGCAACTGTTCGAGAAACGCATAGCCATTACTTTGGGATTGAGGCTTACGAGACCATACTCGAGTCTCTAGATACCTCTATCGTAGGTTTTAGACGAAAAATTGATCTTGATGTAGGGGCCAGGCAAATTCTACTTGTCCTCTACAGGAAGCATTTTTGGGGAGGAAAAACCGTCTCACGGGAAACGCTTAAGAACCATTATTGCCGAAGTGTATTAACTTTCGATTTGTCTCTAGATGCTCTTGTGGAAAAAAACCTAATACACAGCAATGCTGGAATATCTTTGAATTTACGAGTAAAAAGTGAAATTGAGTCTTACTTGTAAATTATTATTCTCTCTCGCGCTAAGCTAAGTTTACATCCAGTGCTCACTTTTCTGCGAATCAAAGAGCTACGATACTTACTAACACAGTTAATTAATGCAGGTAGATAACGGGGCTCACCGCCTTACTTAATCTAATCTGTCGGGCAGGCTGAGAAATTGGCCCCAGCAATAATTAGCGGTTTGAGTGCGCTTTGGGTATCCATACTTCCTCATCTAGCACGAACTGTTCAACCAGTTCAAGAACCAGTCGACGACGTGCCTCAGGAAGAGAGCGCAACCTGCGCACCAGTTGACTTTCTTCGACAGTAAGCGTGACGGATGGCATTTCTGTCTGACTAGCCCGTTTTTTGCTTGGTCGGGGGAGCTGGTCACCGAAATCGACACGGATCCACAACATCCGTTGCGGTCCAGGTTCCACCAGGCGGTGGAGGGCTTGATCGGACAATTGCAAAGCGATCCGGGGTTGCGGAGCAAAATCGAACACTACCAGCAGGAGTTCGCTGAAAATCGGGAACTTGCCAGCTACGTGGATGGCCTTTGGCAGGACGTGCACGCTTGGCTGAAAGCCGACCTGAGCAGCGATGCGTCCAGTATTCGTGCCAAGGTCACCGAATTAGTGATCGAACTGGGGCAGGAGTTGCTGAAGAACGAGCCGCTGAGGGAGAGCATCGACGGCTATATCGTGGAGACCGTCCCGACTGCCTTGGAATCGGTGCGTCCCAAGATCGGTGCCTTCATCTCCAGCAAGATGCGGGAGTGGAAGGACCACGAAATCGTCGAGAAGCTTGAGCTGAATATCGGCCCCGACCTGCAATACATCCGCCTCAACGGCACCTTCGTCGGTGGGCTGATGGGTTTGTTGATCCATGCAGTCACGGTTATGGTGGCGGCCCACTAAGGCTGTTATGGCTATTGAACGCCCCCACGGACGCCCTTTTCGCGTTACCCCGTAACCTGGCCGAGGCCGCTGGGGGTTACAGGCCGAGGGGCCGATAGTTCCCTACAGCGCCTAGACTTTTCTTGCTTTGTAACCCTGTAACCTGTGTAACCCAGAAAAAGAAAGGCCTCTGGTCTAGGGAGGGCTCCCCACGATTGCAGGAAAATCCAAGCGGATTTCTGAAACCCTTGCCTTCCATTCCGGCTGCTGACGGCTTGCCCTTGCTGGGTAGGGTTACGGGGGTAACAGGGGTAACACCCCCGAAAAGTCCCGCAATGGCAAGGCTTTCGACGAAGTCCACGTGTTACCCGGAGCGTTACCCCGAAGCCAGCGGGGTTACATACATATGCACCGGCGCTGGGAGTGTCATAAATTTTGTGAGTGAGGCCGAACATACCGGTCGTGGGCCACATGTATGGCCGCAAAGAAGAAACTTCCCGTGCCAGAGCTGCCGTCGATCTCGGCGGACTTGGTCGATCAATTCGTTAAAGGCCCGATGACCGCCGAGGCGGTGCAGGACCTGTCGATGGCGTTCAAGAAGGCGCTGATCGAGCGAGCCCTGGGCGCCGAGCTTGGGCATCACTATGCCCGGGGCAGGAGCGCCCCGAGGCTGCGACCAGCGCAATGGCAAGAGCCGCAAGACGGTGCTCACCGACGACTGCCCTTTGCGGGTGGACATTCCCCGAGACCGGGACGGCAGCTTCGATCCGATCCTGATTCCCAAGCACGAGCGACGCTTCACGGGGTTCGACGAGCGGATCATCGCCGTGTATGCCCGGGGCACGTGCGTGCGCGAGATCCAGGCGTTCCTGGCCAAGAGCTACGGCACCGTGGTCTCGCCGGACTTCATCAGCTCAGCCACCGACGAGGTCATGGCCGAGACGATCGCCTGGCAGAGCCGTCCGCTGGAGGCGCTGTACCCGGTCCTGTTCTTCGATGCGCTGCGGGTCAAGAGTCAGCGACAAGGCCAACTACCTGGCGCTGGGAGCGCTGCCGGACGGCACCCGGGACATCCTGGGCCTGTGGATCGAACAGACCGAGGGCGCCGAGTTCTGGGGGACTACGCCAGTTGGAAGGATCGGCACACGGTGGCGGCGGCGCTCAAGCCCATTTACACCGCGCCTACCATGGAGGCCGCTCTGGCGGCCGGCAGAGTTCGAACAGGGGCCGTGGAGGCAACGCTACTCGCCGATCGTGGACGCCTGGCGCCGGCCTGGGACCGAGTGATCCCATTCTTTATGTTCCCGCCAGCCATCCGCAGGGTGATTTACACCACCAACGCTATCGAGAGCATCAATGCGCAGTTGCGCCGGGCGGTCAAAACGCGGGACCACTTCCCCAGCGACGAGGCGGCCGCCAAGCTGCTCTCTGCTAGCCTCCAAAAATCGTGGAACGGATGTGGTAGACCTTGCACACGCCCATTCCCGGCAACCGCTTGGCGACCTGAGCTTTACCGTCGTTGGCTATCACGAGGTGCCCGGCGTTCCGCAGCGCCGTGATCACTTGGCGCAATTCTCGGCCACTGCACACATCCCGCTTGAACGCCTCGGGCAGCACGTAATAGTCTGTCTGGCCGTCGTCGTTCATCTGCCGGAAGCCGGCACGTTGGAGCGTCATGCGATGATTGTCGTCCACGCACTCTTCGCCACCGCCTATGCCGGGGTGCCCCATGGGCGTGAACCTGGCTTCTCCGTGCAATTCGAAAAAGCGCCGCACCTGCTCGAGAATCTGATCGGACTCTAGGCTGCCAGAGCCGCCTCGACGGTTCAACCAGTCGGTGAAGCCGATCCGAGCAGCCCGTGTTGCTTCACCTTCGTCCCATGGAAGGATCCCGACTTGCTGGCACACCTCGCCTACGGCTGCAATCAGCCCAAAGCGTCGGGCAACCCGCTGTACTTGACCATCCGCCCCGTGCGGGGTGTTGTTGCGCACAAATTCGTCGGTGTGAGCCTTGATGGAATCCAGTATCCTTGCCCGCCGATCAGGATCAGCGAGAACCCCCGCCCAGGTACGACCGGCAATGCCGTGAAACCGCTCTGCCGCATCCTTCAGCATCAACGAGAACTCGGCGCCATTGCTGGCTCCATGAAGGGCCTCGTAGATGCCGTGTCCACCTCCCGCGTCCGCCTCAATGTCCACGACCCGGGTTTCCTGGCCAGCCATGGGGCGCTCGCCACCACTTTCGATGTGCGCCCTCAATCCGATCTCGCCCGACGACAAGAACATCAAGCGCCAGTCCGACGCGGCCCGAGCGGCGCCTGTTTGAGTGGCTCGGGATTTTCCCTGCGAGTTCGATAGCATGTATACGGCTTGCCCGACCTCGTGCGGGCTGATCTGGCTCATTTCGTCCAAGACCAGCAGCATGTCGTGATGTTGCACGGCAACCGCCTCAAGACCATTGGCAGTCGCCCGCCAAGGTCGGATGAACTTGGTTGGCCTGCCCCACACACTGCTTGCAACCAGCAGAATCGTCGTCTTACCGATCGAGCTGTTGCCCCGAAAATGAAAACCGCCGCTTTCCTCACCGAGCCAGTGCAAGACCGGGCCGGTGAACGCTACGCTCATGGCAATCTGTAGCCGAGAATTCCCCCGGCACTTCGCCGCGACTTCACGCTGCCAATCGGCGAGGGTGCCACGAGCTTTTACGAAACCACCAAGCAGGGGGTCCGACATCTGCAATGCTATCGTCTCGCCATTCCCTACTCCCGCACCCGTACCGTCAGGCAGGACGAATCTGTTGTCATGCCAGCCCGGCTTCGACACTGCGAGGCATCGGGACCCCGGTTCGACGGACATCAAGTAACGCGCCAAGTCGTCGCGATCACGCTTTTGGGCCGATACGATAGCGCCCATGCCCATCAACGTTTTGCAGAAACCGGACGGGTCTCCTCCAAGCAGATTCCACGGAATGCACCACTGGTGCCATACGCCATCCCGATCCTGGAACCGGATCAGGGAACCCCATTCCTCGCTCTCGGCACTCCGAGCCAGGGCAATGACGTCGATACGGGACGAAATCCATACCTCGATCAATTCACCCTTGATGTTCCGCCGTACGAACACCCCTTGGCTATTGACGAAAAAGTCGTCATGGGCGAAATCGTTCGGCTTCTGACTGCCAAGTCCAAGTTCTTCGGCGGTAAAGTGTTCCGTAGGCGGGCCGTAGTCGGGGCATCGGATTTCAATAGGCCGACCCGGCGTCACCGGCGGTGACAGCATTAACTCGATCTCATATCTTGCCTCACTACTCCAGTTGGCGTAGTCGCTAAATAGCCACCTCTCTCCCGATGGCACAGAACCATAAGATGTTTTTCCCGGCGTCGAGAGAATCTTGACGTTGGAACGAAATACCTGAATGGCAGGATTTCGAGCCCATAGGCAGGCCGCCATCTGTTCAAAGTACGCATCTCCGTCGGTCCCTAGCGGGGCGAGGACATCCGCCGTTTGCTGTGCGCTTAGGCGCTGCCAATCGATTCCCTCTGAAGCCGCCTGGCGCACGCCAACGGCTACGAACCCTGACCGGTTGGCAAGACCTCCGAAGTTCAGAAGGTCCGCAGACCGCTCGTCTGGAACGATGAGTATCCGGGCTTCCGAATTCATGGCGAGAATGTCGGCGCCATATAGACCTAACGCCTCGGGGCTAAACCTGGTTCGCCACGCCCACGAGCCGTCTGCCTTGGTCCACAGTGTCAGCGGAATGAGCCTCGGTCGTCCCAGCCCGCTTCGCCCGCCCCCCAAAGAAAAATCTTCGAACCGCAGCACATACCCGGTCAGTTGTCCGCCTCCGTTGCGGTACTCGTAGATGGTGGAAGGTGCGCCCAGCCAACCGAAGACCGCTGGTATCGGCGGGGCATCGGCAGGAAGGGGGTAAACGACGGACTCGACAGCAGCGTCATCAAGCCCAATATCCGAAACACGCTCCAGGTCCTCGCCGACATCCAGCGCTGCAAGGAATTTCTTCAGCTGTCGAGCCGCCTCTAGCAGGGGGAGTTGGCGCACGTGGGCAACCAGGGAAATCATATGGCGGCCACGCGGGTTCCCCTGATTCGTTTCCCAGCCTCCATCAAGCAGTTCGAGCAGCATGGCCATACGCCCGAAACCGGCAGTCGGGGGCAGGATTCCCTCGAAATACCCGCCTGCACCACTCCCCGAGACGCCGAGCCAAAGCAGCACCCAGCGGGCCTCGGCCACCGCTCGATGGTTCAACTTCTTCGGGTCGTTACGACGGGCCTCGTCACGGGTAAACCACCGCTCATATTCCAAGTCGCTCTGCTTGATGGCTTGTTCGTACTCGACGCTGCCCGGCCGCAGTCCGGAGGGGCTCGCCGCCGGTTCGAACTCGACAGGTTCGTTCATGTCATCGTCGGAAAAATTGATTTCGCTCATACGGCCCCCTTGCCTTGCGCATAAGCAAACACGCTGGCGGAGGTCGCCATCGACGCAGCTTCGACTTGGTGGAGGTTACGCTCCAGAAAATCGTCGAGGTCAGCCTTGCGATACCTCACCGCCCTGCCGATCTTGACGTAGGGGATGGGATGAGTCTGGCGGCAAGCCCACGTCGCCAGCGAACTCGGACTTACGCCGAGGTTGCCGGCTCCTTGGAAGCGCCTCACATGCTTGTGTTTCTGTTTGGTTCGGATGATGGCCAATTCGTAGTCAGTCGCCTGCCATCCTGCGATTCGGTATGCCTGCTTGCTGGATCCCGAAAGATTGTTGACGATACTAAATTTCATGCAAATTCCTAAAAAAGAGGTTGGTGGCAATTTTTGGCCACACCTGCATTTTCAGATGCAAAGTCCGTCATATTCCACGGGGAGTTTTGGCTCATATTTTTCCCCCGTTTAATTTACTCGTCAGATATGATTGAATTCAACAGTATATCTACGCCTGGACCGGTAAAAATTATTTTCGCGTCTTTGCGCAAATCATCAAGCTGGGTATCGGATAATGGTTCCCACTTCTTATAAGGACGATGAAATCCCAATAGCTCTTGAAAAACATTTCTGGGTATGAATTTTTGGTGCAGGTTTGCAAAGGCTTCCATGTCGACGAAAGGGATCAGAAGGTGTCTTGCCCATCCGGCAGTTTTTTTCCCCAGCGCATTGCCCTTGAGTTGATTGTTCTTTTTAAGTTTCTCGCTGATTCGCCATTTTTTTAGCCAAGTTCGAAAATCTTTTTCAAGCTGGATATCAGATGCGTTTAGGTCAATACTTAAATGAGCGTACCGTTGCCATAACCCTCCCCAGGGCCCCTGACGTAGGGTGATGTCAATAATTCCACGTGTATTCTGTGCGCAGCATCGGCTTTCTTCGCAAAGCTGTTGAAGGAGTGTTGCTCGGTCCTCCGTTAATAAGCTAATGTGTGGTTGTTCAGACTGATGTCGTTGAATTCGCCGTTTGCTAAAGCCGAGCGGCTGTAAAGGGGTGGCCTTTACTTTTTCAACGAGTTGCTCAGCGTATTGAAACTCTTGGGTTCCTTTGCCGTGCTCTGCACCTAAAGCGACAAATCGACGCAGCTCAACTCGGTCATGTGCGATTTGTGCCCATTGCGATATAGAGGCGCTATTTAATAGTGCGTAATTCGCAAGGTTAAGCCAAGAGAAGTCTGCGAGGGAAAGTTGGTTATCTCTTGAATGGCGTGGCATAGTTTTTCTGCGATCAGCTAGTTGGTCGATTTGGCTTCAGGTCACGTTTTTCATGACTTGGAAGGCGCAGTCCCGGAACTTTGTATTTTTGCATCGCTTCTACCAAAGGTCGTAGCGGATAGCTCACACCGCCGTATCGACGCGACTCTTTGCCGTTGCTGTGCCCCGATAATGCATCCGATACCTCCTCCAAAATTTCCGCCTCCCGGCAGTAGTCCTTGAACGAATGGCGGAAACTGTGGAATACCATTTTCCTGTTCGCCACGCCGCACTCTTGGCGTAAGTGCTTGCTGAACCACTTTCCGAATGCAGCGCCCTCATCGCCGTGCTCGTCGGGTTTGAGCCGCCAGAATAGCCGGGCCTTGCCTCGTTGCGCCTTGGCGAACTCGACGAAGCCAAGCTCCAGCAGCGCTGAATGCAGCGGTACCCGCCGAACGCTGTTCGCGTTCTTTACGCCCTGATCGTCGCCGCCGTCCGTGATCCGCAGCACCCAGCAGCGAGCATCCTTGTCGTTGGCGCCTCGGTAGACTTCCTCGTACACGTCCTCTGGCCGAAGCTGGCATAGCTCTTCACGGCGTGCGCCGTAGAACAGGCCCAGAAGGGGGATCCAGTAGGCCGCCTCGAAGCCGATGTGCTCGGGCACCCCTTTTTTGTCGCTGTATACGGAGCTGCTGAAAATGGCTTGGAGGGCGGGTAGGTCGAACGGGTGCCGGGCGTCTTTGGCCTTGCGCTTGACTGCGACCCGAATGCCTCGTATCGGGTTCATGTCCAGATCCCCGTTGCCCACGCCGTAATTCAGCAGGGCGTTGAACACGTCGAATTGCTTGTTCGTGTTCACGGCAGTCTGGCCGGACTCCAGCAGCTTGTCTTTGAACTGGACGCCATGAGCCTTGGTGATGCCGGGGGCAGAGATCTTACCCACCATGGCTTCAAAGCGGGCGATGACTCTGCCCATGGCCGCTACGGAGCGTCCTGAAGGCCTGCGCTCGGCTTCCCACTTTTTGGCCAGCTTCGTTAGGGAGATTCCGTCCATAGCGGGCTGCGGGGCTGCTGGAAGAGGCTGTGCGCTCGTCGGCGGAATGACGATAGGCGAGGAACTGGCCGGAGGCCGTGGATGCTCCATGGGCTTCCCGGCACGAATGGCTTCAAATTCTTCGTCGAGTTGAGCGCCCAGTCGCCGACAGCGCACCCGGGCTTCGGTGTAGTCGCTCGTGCCGAGGGCTCGGGTGAATTCACGACGCCCGTAGGCAGGCACTAGATCGATGGGGATGACACGGCGAAGGTAGTAACGGTTGCCGCGTCTTTGGAGGTGCGTACACATGGCTGCATGTCTTCCAACATGTAGCACGATCATGTAGCAGTTTCGCTGGTCAGCTAGGGGCGGCCAATAAAAAAGCCTTGAAAATCAACCACTTGCTGACGCTGCATATTGGTGGAGCGGAGGAGGATCGAACTCCCGACCTTCGCATTGCGAACGCGACGCTCTCCCAGCTGAGCTACCGCCCCACGTGCAGACCGCAACTATACCGGATTTCAAAAAAATTCGCATGGGTGTTCGAAAATTGCCGCGGCCGAGCAGCGCCGCAGGTAGGACTTAGCGGTTTACCAGCTTGATCCGGCAAGCGTTCCTGCCTGAGGAAATATGCTTAAAACAAGCCTTCATAACGCCCGGCCTTTTCCGCTCTTTTTGCCGCCAAACCTCTTGAAAACAAGGGTTTACGCAGCTTTCCCGCGGCATCGTTTGGTAAACTCCCCGGGACTATCTACACGGGATCCTACAGCCCATGGCCGCTTTCAATACCGAACGCGTCACCAGCGTTCACCACTGGAACGATACGCTTTTCAGTTTTCGGACGACGCGCGATCCCGCTCTGCGGTTCCACAATGGGCACTTCGTCATGATCGGCCTGGAGGTCGAGGGCAAGCCGCTGATGCGCGCCTACAGCATCGCCAGCGCCAACTACGAAGAGCACCTCGAGTTCCTCAGCATCAAGGTGCCCAATGGTCCGCTCACGTCGCGCCTGCAGCACCTGAAGGTCGGCGACTCCATCCTGGTCAGCCGCAAGCCCGTAGGCACGCTGGTGGTCGACGACCTGCTTCCCGGCCGCAACCTGTACCTGTTCGGCACCGGCACCGGCCTGGCGCCGTTCATGAGCATCATCAAGGACCCGGACGTCTACGAGCGCTTCGAGAAAGTGGTGCTGGTGCACGGCGTGCGCTGGTTGAGCGAGCTGGCTTATGCCGACTACATCGGCAGCGAGCTGCCGGACAACGAGTATTTCGGCGAGATGGTGCGCGACAAGCTGATCTACTACCCGACGGTCACGCGCGAACCGTTCCGCAACCAGGGCCGCATCACCGATCTGCTGACCAGCGGCAAGCTGGCGGCCGACGTCGGCCTGCCGCCGGTCAATCCCGAGACCGACCGCGCCATGCTGTGCGGCAGCCCGCACATGCTGAGCGACATCAGCGCCATCTTGGACGGCCTGGGGTTCAAGGTGTCCGAGGGAACGGGCCAGCCGGGCGACTACGTGGTCGAACGGGCCTTCGTGGAAAAGTGAGCTAGTGCGGCAGCCGCCCGCTTTCCGCCAGTTCGCGTATGCGCTGCACGGTGTCCATGTCGGCGGCGATGTAGGCCTGCTTGCGTAGCTCGACGGCAGTTTCGTCGAGTTCGCTGTGGCCTTCCTTCAGCTCCAGTTCGTAGGTGAAGCGCAGGAACAGGCTGCCTTCCTCGGGCTCTTCGATGTTTACGGCCGCCGTGCTGCGCGGCCACAGCTCGGTGGCCGCAGCCACGATCCGGACGCCGTCCATCGGCGTCAGGGTGACCTGGTCGTGGACCTGGAACGGGCCGAAGTCCAGCACGCGGGTCAACACGGTCTGCTCCGGGCCGACCGTCTCGTTCTCGATCGTGCAGCTTTCCAGGCCCATGACGAACTCCGTCGGCTGGTGGGCGCGTATGTAGAGGCCGCGCCAGATCTGCTCCCGCGTCAAGGGCGTCAGCAGGGGCATGAGCGGATCGTTGATCTGGATGAGGTGTTCGAATCTGAGCATGAGGGGCAGGCAGGACGGTTTGCATAAGCATACCGCGCCTGCCCCGGCCGCCCTGCGCGGCGCTAGTCGATCAGCATGGGCAGCACCATCAACTGCTGTCCGTTGACGTGCATGCGCCGCTGCAGCGAAGTGATCGCCTGGTTGTGCAGCAGGCGGGTGATGAAGTTCTCGTGCTTGAACACCAGCTTGCTGGCGAACACGATGGTGTTCGGATATTCCTGCAGCAGTTCGGTGATCTGTTTTTCCAGCGTCTGGACGGCATCGGTGCCGAAGGCCAGGCGGCTGGTGGCGGCCATGCCGTAGCTGTTGCAGAAGCGTTCGAAGAACTTGAGCGAAGTGGTGGCCTGCAGCTTCATGGCCTCCATGGCTTCCGCGCCGCCATAGACCTGGGCGTCCACGGTGCGGGCATTGATGAAGATGAAGTTCTTGAAGTGGTCGGGAAACATGCGCTGCACCCACAGAAGCGCGTGCAGGCCGCCGCCGCGGCTGGAGCCCACCACGAAGGCCGCGGTGGGGGAGTAGGGGTCGAGCGCCGGCGGCGAGCAGTCCGAGCCGAAGGCCTGGTCGGCGAAGATTTCGTCGATCAGCGCGATGCGCCGGCGCACTTCGCGGTAATGCGCGCGCACCCACAGGCAGGCGCCGATCAGCACGCTGGTGATGAGCAGCGTGGCCCATCCGCCTTCGAAGAATTTCTCGACGATGGTAATGACCAGGATGGAGCTGGTGATGGCCAGGCCGGTCAGCGACAGCGCCAGCCGCCGGCGCCAGTGGCCCTTGTGCAGCGGCTTCTTGCGGTTGCGTATCCAGTAGCGCGACAGCCCGGCCAGCGACAGCGAGAAGGTCAGGAACACGTTGATCGAGTAGAGCACCACCAGCACCGAGACGTCGCCGCCGGTCAGCAGCATGATGGCGAAGGCGGCCAGGCCCATCAGCAGGACGCCGTTCTCGGTCACCAGCCGGTTGGACAGGTAGCGGAAGCGGTGCGGCACCCAGGAGTCGGACGCCATGTTGGACAGCACCGAGGGGCCGCCCAGGAAGCCGGTATTGGCGGCCACGAACAGCAGTCCGGCCTCGAAGGCGAGCACCAGGGTCAGCGAGGCGAACAGGCTGCCGCCGTCGAAGCCCATTTCCCGCAGTACGTTGCCGAAGACCACCGCGTTCAGCGTCTGGCCTTCGACGGGGGCGGCGTTCCACAGCAGGTAGAGCAGGATGATGCCGCCGGCGGTGAAGGCCAGGCTGATGGCCATCAGCATCATGGTGGCCTTGCCGGTATGGACCACGGGCTCGGCCAGCCGGTCGACGTTGTTGGAGACGGCCTCGATTCCGGTATAGGTTCCGCCGCCCAGGGAGTAGGCTTTCAGGAACACGGCCAGCACGAAGAACCAGCCTGCCTCTTGCGAGAATTCGCGGACTTCGCGCAGCGTGTCCGGGATCAGCAGCGGCAGGCCCTCGGCGTGGGCGAAGATGCCCCAGCCTATCAGCAGCGCATGCGTGACCAGGAAGCCGACGAAGATGGGCAGCAGCACGCGGATGCTTTCCTTGGCGCCGCGCAGGTTCAGCCAGATCAGCAGCAGCACCATGGCGCAGGCGGTCCACAGCTTGAAGGCCTGCCAATCGGCCGGCAGCAGCGAGAACAGCGCGTCGGTGCCGCTGGCCACCGAGATGGCGATGGTCAGCACGTAGTCGACGATCAGCGCCGAACCGGAGACCAGGCCGGCGGTGGGGCCGAGCAGCGCGGTCGAGACGCGGTAGCCGCCGCCGCCCGTGGGGAAGAGTTCGATGACCTGGTTGTAGGCCAGCGCCACCACGAATACCGTGACGGCCGTGGCGATCGCCAGGAACAGCGCCAGGTGGGTATGCGAGCCGAGCGCCCGGAAAGCTTCTTCAGGGCCGTAGGCGGAGGACGAGAGGCCGTCCGCGCCCAGTCCCACCCAGGCCAGGAAGGCGGCCAGCGCGATGGAGTGCCGCGTATCCGGCGAAAAAGGATCGCGAGCCTTGCCCAGCAGACGCTCGCGCCACGATGATGCTTTCATACAAAGGGTGTTCCTGCTCTTTGTTTTGCAGTGCGGCGGCAGCGTACGCTTTTGCGCTGCAACAGGGGTGAAAATCCATTCTGGTAATAGGGAATTTGTTACCCGAGGTCCAATGGGTGCCCTATTGCAATCGAATTTCTGATAGCTTTATGCATAGGAAGCCGCAAGCATCCCTACCCAGATTCCAGAGGCAAGCATGAGCAAGCAGATCATCCATACCGACGCCGCCCCGGCCGCCGTCGGCCCGTATTCCCAGGCCGTCGCCGTGCCGGCCTCGGGCAAGACCGTCTATCTGTCGGGCCAGATCGGACTCGCGCCGGCCACGGGCGAACTGGTCACCGCGAGCTTCGAGGCCCAGGTGCGCCAGGCCTTCGCCAATATGGAAGCGGTGGTGCGCCAGGCGGGCGGCACGCTGGATCAGGTCGTCAAGCTGACCTTGTTCCTGACCGATCTCTCCAAGTTCGGCACGGCCAACGAGATCATGGCCCAGATCATTCCCCAGCCCTTCCCGGCGCGTTCGACCGTGGGCGTGGCGGCGCTGCCCAAGGGCGCGGAATTCGAGGTCGAGGCGGTGCTGGTGATCTGATCCCCATCGCCGATCGCGCAGGTTCCGCATGGACCGCTCTCCCGCCCGGGAAGACGCCGCGCTGACCCCGCAGCAGCGCAAGATGCGCAAGCTGGGACTGGTCGCGGCGGACGATTTCGTCCTCCACCTGCCCCTGCGCTACGAGGACGAGACGCAGGTGACGCCGATCGGCCGCCTGATCCCCGGCATGTGGGCGCAGGTCGAAGGGGAGGTGACGCGCTGCGAGGTCGCTTACCGGCCGCGCCGCCAACTGGTGGCGGCGATCCGGGACGAAACGGGCGAACTGGGGCTGCGCTACCTCAATTTCTATCCCAGCCAGCAGAAGCAGTTGGCGGTGGGGCGCCGCATCCGTGCGCGCGGCGAAGCCCGCGGCGGTTTCTTCGGTATGGAGATGGTGCATCCGCGCACCACCGTCGCCGGGGACGACGCCCCGCTGCCCGACCGCCTGACGCCGGTCTACCCCACCACCGAGGGGCTGCCGCAGGCCACGCTGCGCAAGGCCATCGCCGCGGCGCTCAAGACCGCCGATCTGGCCGATACCTTGCCCCAGCCGCTGCTGCAGCGTTACGGCCTGATGCCGTTCGGCGAGTCGGTGCGGCTGTTGCACGCGCCGCCGCCCGAGGTCGCCACCGAGTCGCTGGTGGACCGCGCGCACCCGGCCTGGCTGCGCATCAAGTTCGACGAATTGCTGGCCCAGCAGCTGTCGCTGGCGCGCGCGCGCGCGGCGCGGCTGGACAAGCGCGCGCCGCCGCTGGCGCGTTCGACCGCGCCGGACGGGCTGGTGGCGCGCCTGCTGGCAACGCTGCCGTTCGCGCTGACCGGCGCGCAGCAGCGCGTGCGCGAGGAAATCGCCGCCGATCTGGCGCGGCCTCACCCCATGCAGCGCCTGCTGCAGGGCGACGTCGGCAGCGGCAAGACGGTGGTGGCGGCGCTGGCCGCGGCGCAAGCCATCGACAACGGTTTCCAGGCGGCGCTGATGGCGCCTACCGAGATCCTGGCCGAGCAGCATTTCCGCAAACTGGTGGGATGGCTGGAGCCGCTGGGCGTCACGGTGGCGTGGCTGACCGGCAGCCTGGCCGCCAAGGCGCGGCGCGAGGCCGCCGCGCTGATCGAAAGCGGCGAGGCCCGGCTGGCCGTGGGCACGCAGGCGCTGATCCAGCAGCACGTGCAGTTCGCGCGCCTGGGCCTGTCCATCGTCGACGAGCAGCACCGCTTCGGCGTGGGCCAGCGGCTGGCGCTGCGCAACAAGGGCGGCGAGGACGAGATCTTCCCGCACCAGTTGATGATGTCGGCCACGCCGATTCCGCGCACGCTGGCGATGACTTTCTTCGCCGACCTCGACGTGTCCGTGATCGACGAACTGCCGCCGGGGCGGGTGCCGGTGATCACCAAGCTGCTGTCCGATGCGCGCCGCGACGAGGTGGTGGCGCGCATACGCGAAGCGGCGCGGGCAGGGCGCCAGGTGTATTGGGTCTGTCCCCTGGTGGAAGAGAGCGAGACGCTGGAGCTGCAGACGGCGGTCGATACGTACGAAGCGCTGCGGCATGCGCTGCCCGAGTTGCGGGTGGGCCTGGTGCACGGCCGGCTGCCCACGGCCGAGAAGGCCGCGGTGATGCAGGCTTTCAAGGACGGCGAGGTGGATCTGCTGGTCGCCACCACGGTGATCGAAGTCGGCGTGGACGTGCCCAATGCGTCGCTGATGGTCATCGAGCATGCCGAGCGCTTCGGCCTGGCCCAGTTGCACCAGTTGCGCGGCCGGGTGGGCCGGGGCGCGGCCGAGTCCGTGTGCGTGCTGCTGTACCAGGGGCCGCTGTCGCAGGTGGCCAAGGCCCGGCTGCGGACCATGCACGAGACCACCGACGGTTTCGAGATCGCCCGGCGCGACCTGGAGCTGCGCGGCCCCGGCGAGTTCCTGGGGGTGCGCCAGTCGGGGCTGGCGCTGATGCGTTTTGCCGACCTGGAGAACGATCTCGAGATCGCCGAGCAGGCGCACGAGGCCGCGGCGCAGTTGCAGGCCGAAGCCCCGGATGTCGTGTCCGCCCATTTATCGAGATGGATGCGCGGAAGAGAAGATTTCCTGAAAGCCTGAGATGAAGACCCCCCTACGCGCTTACGCGCGCGCCCCTCAGGGGGCGAAACCGGCGGACCGGCGGAGCCGGATCCGCAGTTTCCTGGGGTGGGCGGCGTACTTTCATGCACTGCGGGTGGCGTGTAGCGCCATGGACGACTGAAGACTTCGAGAGAGACTTGTCATGACCCTCACCGAGTTGAAATATATCGTGGCGGTGGCGCGCGAGCGGCATTTCGGCCGGGCGGCCGAGGCCTGTTTCGTAAGCCAGCCGACGCTGTCGGTCGCGATACGCAAGCTCGAGGACGAGCTGGGCGTGACCTTGTTCGAGCGCGGCGGCACCGAGGTCGGGGTGACGCCCATCGGCGAGCGCATCGTGGCGCAGGCGCAGAAGGTGCTGGAAGAAAGCGCGAACCTGAAGGAGATCGCCAAACAGGGGCATGATCCCCTGTCGGGCGCGCTGCGCGTGGGCGTGATCTATACCATCGGACCTTATCTGCTGCCGCAGCTCGTGCCCAAGCTGATCGAGATCGCGCCGCAGATGCCGCTGCTGCTGCAGGAGTACTTCACCGTCCGGCTGCTAGAACTGCTGCGCCAGGGCGAGATCGACTGCGCCGTCATGGCCTTGCCGATTCCCGACGCGGGGCTGGCGATCCAGCCGCTGTACGACGAGCCCTTCATCGTCGCCGTGCCCAAGGGCCATCCGCTGGCTAGCCGCGAACGCGTCGATGCCGAGGAGCTCAAGAGCGAGACCATGCTGCTGCTGGGCACCGGCCATTGCTTTCGCGACCAGGTGCTGGAGGTGTGTCCCGAGCTGTCGCGTTTTTCCGCGACCAACGAAGGGATCCAGCGCACCTTCGAAGGCTCGTCACTGGAAACCATTCGCCACATGGTGGCCTCGGGCATAGGCATTACCGTGCTGCCCACGTCGTCGGTGCCGGCCGTGCCGGACGAGCGCGATTTGCTGCGCTACGTTCCCTTCGAAGAGCCCGTGCCCGATCGGCGCGTGGTGCTGGCCTGGCGCAAGAGCTTCCCGCGCACGGCGGCGATCGATACCCTGATCACCGCCATCCGTGCCTGCAGGCTCAATGGCGTGACGATGCTGGATCCGCAAGAGCAGGATGCTTGAGCCGAGGGCCGGCCCGGGGACTTGTCATTCCGCGATCGGGCGCCATCTAGTATGCTCGATATCGTGTTCCGTGATGTCGTACCGACTTTGATAAAGGGAGTTAGCCATGGTTAAAAAAGCAAGCCCGAAGAAGAGCGCCGCAAGTGCAGAGACCGCCCGGTCCGCAGCGGGCGTGCTGCGCATCGACATCGGTATCTCGGACAAGGATCGCGCAGCCGTGGCGGGAGGCTTGTCCAAGCTGCTGGCCGATACCTATACGCTGTACCTGATGACGCACAATTTTCACTGGAACGTGACGGGGCCGATGTTCAACACCCTGCACAACATGTTCATGACCCAGTACACCGACCTGTGGACGTCCATCGACGACGTGGCCGAGCGCATCCGCGCCCTGGGCCATGTCGCGCCCGGCACCTACCGCGAATTCGGCAAGCTCAGCACCATCGCCGAGCCGGCCGAAGTGCCCGAGGCGATGGAAATGGTGCGCCTGCTGGTGGCCGGCCACGAAGCCGTGGCCAAGACCGCGCGCAATGTGCTGAAAATGGCCGACGCCGCCAGCGACGAGCCGACCGCCGACCTGCTGACCCAGCGCCTGGAATTCCATGAGAAGACCGCCTGGATGCTGCGCAGCATCCTGCAGTAAATCCCGCGAAGCTTGCCGGCTCTTGCAGGGGCCGGCGCATCGAACTTCGGGAAATCCCTGTACCGCCTGCCGTGCGATACAGGGATTTTTCTATTTCCCCAGCGCCTTATCTGCTGCAAAATTACTTGAGGTTTAAAAATTTTAGGTTAAAGCAATTCAGCCGATCTATCGCCGCTCCCCGGAGCGCGCGCACTGCCGGAGTAGTGACATGGAACGCTCGGGACACCGCGACACGTTTACCCGTGACCATCTTCCGCCACCGCAGGAATGGCCGGATTTCCTGCTCGACCACCCCGCGCTGGCCTATCCTGTGCGCCTGAACAGCGCGGCCGAGCTGGTGGACGGCGCGATCGCGGCAGGGTGGGGCGACCGTCCGGCCATCCGTACCCTCTCCGACGGACAACTGGCGTCGATCACTTATCGCGAGCTGCAGGAACGGGTCGACCGCACCGCGCGGGTCCTGGTCGAGGAGATGGGACTGGTGCCGGGCAACCGCGTGCTGCTGCGCGGGCCGAACAATCCCGCCATGGCGGTGGCATTGCTGGCCACGATCAAGGCGGGGCTGGTGGCCGTACCCACCATGCCCTTGCTGCGCGCGGTGGAGCTCAAGCCCATCCTGGACAAGGCCGAGGTCGCCGCGGCGCTGTGCGACGTGCGCCTGCGCGACGAACTCGAAACCTGCATGCGGGCCGGGCCGCTGCACAGCCCCACCCTGAAGCAGGTCCGGTACTTCAACGACGATGGTCCGGATTCCGTCGAAAGCCTGGCGGCCCGCAAGTCCGGCGGCTTTCCCGCCTGCGATACGGCGGCCGACGACGTCTGCCTGATCGCCTTTACCAGCGGCACTACGGGCAGCCCCAAGGGCTGCATGCATTTCCACCGCGACGTGCTGGCCATGTGCGACCTGTTCCCGCGTTCGCTCCTGCAGGCCGGGCCCGACGACATCTTCTGCGGGACGCCGCCGCTGGCGTTCACGTTCGGGCTGGGGGGCATGCTGTGCTTCCCGCTGCGCGCCGGCGCCTCGACCGTGCTGGCCGAGAAGCTGACGCCGGCCACGCTGCTGGAGACCATCCAGGCGGCCAGGGCGACCGTGGTGTTCACCGCTCCCACGTTCTACCGGCAGATGGCGGCGCTGGCGTCCGGCTACGATTTGTCGAGCCTGCGCCATACGGTATCGGCCGGCGAGGCCCTGCCCGATGCCACGCGCCAGAGCTGGAAGGCGGCCAGCGGCGTGGAAATGACCGACGGCATAGGCAGTACCGAGATGATCCACATCTTCATCTCCAGCGCCGGCGGCCAGGTCCGGCGCGGCGCCATCGGCAAGCCCGTGCCGGGCTACGAAGTGCGCATCGTGGACGAGGGCATGCGGCCGCTGCCGGCGGGCACCGTGGGCCGGCTGGCGGTCAAGGGGCCCACCGGGTGCAAGTACCTGGCCGACGAACGGCAGGCCAGGGCCGTCCGGCAGGGCTGGAACCTGACGGGCGATTCCTTCCTGATGGACGACGACGGCTATCTCTACTATCAGGCGCGCACCGATGACATGATCATTTCGGCCGGCTACAACATCGCCGGGCCGGAGGTCGAAAGCGCGCTGCTGCAGCACGAGGCGGTGGCCGAATGCGGCGTGGTCGGCATGGCCGACGAAGAGCGGGGCGAGGTCGTGGCGGCCTACGTGGTGCTGCGCCCGGGCGCGCAGGCCGGAGACGCCATGGCCAAGACCCTGCAGGATCACGTGAAGCGCACGATCGCGCCGTACAAGTATCCGCGCGTCATCCGCTTCGTCGAGGCGCTGCCGCGCACCGAGACCGGCAAGCTCAAGCGCTTCGCGCTGCGGTCGATGTAAGGGCAGGGCGGCCGCCGCGTCCGGCGGCGTGCTTGGTACCATACGGGGCATGAACCGTTCCCTGCCCCTGACGATTTCCCAGCGCCTGTCGCTTTACGCCCGCCTGGTGCGGATCGACAAGCCCATCGGCAGCCTGCTGCTGGTCTGGCCCACGCTCTGGGCCCTGTGGGCGGCCAGCGAGGGCCGGCCGTCCTGGTATTTCGTCTTCGCCTTCGTGGCAGGCACGGTGCTGATGCGTTCGGCCGGCTGCGCGGTCAACGATTATTTCGACCGCGACGTGGACAAGTACGTCGAGCGCACGCGCGAACGCGTACTGACTTCGGGACTGATTTCGGCCCGTGAGGCCCTGAGCGTGGCCGCCGCGCTGGCGCTGGTCTCGCTGCTGCTGATCCTGCCCATGAACCGCCTGGTCTGGGCGCTGTCGGTGGTCGCCGTGTTCCTGGCCGTGAGCTATCCCAAGTTCAAGCGCTTCTTCGCCATTCCGCAGGCCTACCTCGGCATCGCGTTCGGCTTCGGCATCCCCATGGCCTATGCGGCCGTGCTCGAGACCGTGCCGCTGGAAGGCTGGATCATGCTGGCGGCCAATATCGCCTGGGCGGTTGCCTACGATACCGAATACGCGATGGTCGATCGGCCCGACGACCTCAAGCTGGGCCTGAAGACTTCGGCCATCACCTTCGGCCGCTGGGACGTCCTGGCCGTCGGCCTGTGCTACCTGGCGACGCTGGCGCTGCTGGCCGTGGCGGGCGCGAGGCTGGGCTACGGCTGGCCTTTCGCCGCCGGCCTGCTGGCCGCCGCCGGCGTCGCGGCGCGCCACCTGTGGTGGATACGCGGGCGCGACCGCGCGGCGTGTTTCCGCGCCTTCCTGCACAACACCTGGTTCGGTTTCGCCGTCTTCGCCGGCATCTTCGCGCAGACCACCGTGCTGGGGTGAGATTGCGCCGCGGGCGGCGCGCGGAAGCCCGGCCGCGCCGCATATAATCCTGCCTTTGCCCCGTCCCCGCCATGCCGCCCATCGCCGACCAACTCCGGTCAGTCCGCCATCGTATCGAGCTCGCCTGCGGCGCATGCGGCCGCGGCGCGGACGAAGTCGAGCTGCTGGCGGTCTCCAAGACCTTTCCCGCGGCGGCCGTCCGGCAGGCCTACGCCGCCGGGCAGCGCGCCTTCGGCGAGAGCTACGTCCAGGAAGCAGTCGGGAAGCTGGAGCAATTGCAGGACTTGCGCGCCGACACGGCATGGCATTTCATCGGTCCCTTGCAGAGCAACAAGGCCCGCCACGTGGCCGAGCATTTCGACTGGGTCCATAGCGTGGACCGCCTCAAGATCGCCCAGCGCCTGTCGGACCTGCGTCCGCAGCAGGCGCCCGATCTGCAAGTGTGCCTGCAGGTCAACATCGACGGCCAACCCACCAAGAGCGGCGTGGCGCCGGCGCATTTGCGCGAACTGGCGCTGGCGGTGCGTGAGCTGCCGCGCATCGCGCTGCGCGGGCTGATGTGCATTCCCGCCCCGCAGCGCGATCCCGCCAGCCAGCGGGAAGTCTTCGACCGCCTGGCCGGCCTGCTGCACGGCCTGAACGAAGAAGGGCTGGGCCTGGACACCTTGTCCATGGGCATGTCGGACGACCTGGAGGCGGCGATTGCGGCCGGTGCGTCCATCGTACGCGTGGGCACTGCCATCTTCGGCGCCCGCGATTATTCGTCCTGAGTCCGGAACCATCATGAATCCTGAACTTTCGATTGCGTTCATCGGCGGCGGCAACATGGCCGCCGCGCTGATATCCGGCCTGGCCGGCAAGTTCTGCCCGATCGGCAACATCCATGTCATCGATCCGGTCGAAGACACCCGCAAGGCGTGGGCGGGGCGGGGCGCCACGGTCGCGGCGGCGCCCGACGAGCAGTTGTCGCGCTGCAATATCTGGGTGCTCGCGGTCAAGCCCCAGATCATGAAGAGCGTCGCGGCCGCGGCGCAGCCCTGGCTGCGGGACAGCCTGGTCATCAGCATCGCCGCCGGCATCCGCGCCGCCGACCTGGCCGGCTGGCTGGGAGCGGAGTCGGCCGCCTGGCCGCGCGTGGTGCGCTGCATGCCCAATACGCCGGCGCTGATCGGCCAGGGCGTCACCGGCCTGGCCGCGCTGGACGGTGTCGGCAGGCAGGACCGTGAACTGGCCGACGCGGTACTCAAGGCGGTGGGGCAAACCGTATGGGTGGACCGGGAGTCCGACCTGGACGGCGTGACGGCGCTGTCTGGCAGCGGTCCGGCCTACGTCTTCCTGTTCCTTGAGGCCTTGATCGAAGGCGGCCAGGCGGTCGGCCTGAGCGCCGAGCAGTCGCGCGCGCTGGCGCTGGCCACGTTCACGGGCGCCGCGAGCATGGCCGCGGCGTCCGCCGAGCCGCCCGCGCTGCTGCGCGAACGCGTGACCTCCAAAGGCGGCACCACCGCCGCGGCGCTGGACGTGATGGCCCAGGCCGATTTCCGCCGGATCGTGGCGCGGGCGATGCAAGCGGCGGCCCACCGGGCGCAAGAGATGGGCGATGAGTTCAGCAAGTGACGCCACGACGGGCCAGGCCCCGGTAGTCTCGGTCGCGCGCCATCCGCCTTTCATCCTGTTCTGGTTTGGCCGGGTCATGTCGACCCTGTCGTTCCAGATGCTGTCGGTGGCCGTGGGATGGCAGGTCTACGAGATCACCGGCAGCGCCTTCGATCTCGGCCTGGTGGGGCTTGCGCAGTTCATTCCCATGGTGCTGCTCACCTTCGTGGTGGGACAGGTGGCGGACCGCTACGATCGGCGCGCCATCGCCAGCATCTGCATGATCGTCGAAGCGCTCGCCGCGGGCGCGCTCGCCCTGGGCACCTATCAGGGCTGGCTCACCCGCGAACTCATCCTGGCGCTGGTCGCGATAGGCGGCGCGGGGCGCGCCTTCGAGTCGCCGACCATGGCGGCGCTGGTGCAGGGCGTGGTGCCGCGCGAACTGATTCCGCAGGCCGCGGCCTGGACCACCTCGGCCACCCAGACCGCGCAGATCCTCGGGCCGGCGCTGGGCGGCCTGCTGTATGGGTTCGGTTCCATGACGGCCTATGTGGTGGCCTGTGTGTTCTTCTCGGTCGGCGGCGTGCTGGTGGCCCTGATACGCGCCGAGCGCGTCGTGTCCACGCGCGAACCCGCTACCTTGAAGACGATGTTCTCGGGCTTGTCGTTCATCCGCAGCCGGCCGATCATCCTGGGGACGCTGTCGCTGGACCTGTTCGCGGTGCTGCTGGGCGGCGCCACGGCGCTGCTGCCCATCTATGCGCGCGACATCCTGGAGACCGGCCCATGGGGCCTGGGCCTGCTGCGCACTTCGCCCGCCGTCGGCGCCCTGACGATGTCGGTGGTGCTGGCGCATTTCCCGATCAGGCACCACGTCGGCAGGGCATTGTTCGCGTCGCTGGTCGTATTCGGCCTGGCCACCGTCGTGTTCGGCCTGTCCACCCATCTGCTCGTGTCGATGGCGGCCCTGTTCGTGCTGGGCGCCTCGGACGTCATCAGCGTGGTGATCCGCTTCACGCTCGTGCAATTGCAGACGCCGCCCGAGATGCTGGGCCGGGTCAGCGCGGTGAACTCTTTGTTCATCGGCACCTCGAACCAGTTGGGCGAGTTCGAATCGGGCGTGACCGCGGCGCTGTTCGGCGTGGTGCCCGCCGTCCTGATCGGCGGGGCGGGCACGATCGCTATCGCGCTGCTGTGGATGGTATTGTTTCCACAGTTGCGCAAATTGAAGTCGCTGGAAGGATAGCCAGGGCACCGGCGGGTCCGGGGCGCTGGCCTGGAGGAGACCCGCATGGCTTTGCATCCTGTGCTCGAGCAGGTTACCGACCGCATCATCGCGCGTGGCGGCGACAGCCGCCGGCGCTGGCTGGACGAAATGCGCGCGCGTGCCGGCGCCAAGGTGGAGCGCAGCCATCTGGCCTGTACCAACCTGGCGCACGGCATGGCGGCCATGCCGGATCGCCCCAAGCTGCTGCTCAAGCAGATGGAGCGGCCCAACGTGGCCATCGTGTCGGCCTACAACGACATGCTTTCCGCCCATCAGCCGCTGGGCGCCTATCCCGCCTGGATCAAGGAGGCCGCGCTGGAGGCCGGCGCCACGGCGCAGTTCGCCGGCGGCGTGCCCGCCATGTGCGACGGCGTGACCCAGGGGCAGGCGGGCATGGAGCTCTCGCTGTTCTCGCGCGACGTGATCGCGATGGCGACGGCGGTCGCGCTGTCGCACCAGATGTTCGATGCCGCGCTATACCTGGGCGTGTGCGACAAGATCGTGCCGGGCCTGGTCATGGGGGCGCTGTCCTTCGGGCACCTGCCCGCTTTGTTCGTGCCGGCTGGGCCCATGACCACCGGGGTCGGCAACGACGAGAAAGCGCACATCCGCCAGCTCTACGCCGAAGGCAAGGTCGGGCGCGACCAGTTGCTGGAAGCCGAGAGCCGCGCCTACCACGGTCCCGGCACCTGCACCTTCTACGGCACCGCCAATTCCAACCAGATGCTGATGGAATTCATGGGCCTGCACCTGCCCGGCGCATCCTTCGTCAATCCCGGAACCCCGCTGCGCGAAGCGCTCACCCGCGAAGCGGCCCGCCACGTCGTCTCGCTCTGGCACGGCGGCGGCCGCTACATGCCGATCGGCGAGGTGCTCGACGAGAAGGCGTTCGTCAACGGCATGGTCGGGCTGATGGCCACCGGCGGCTCGACCAACCACACCCTGCACCTGGTCGCGATGGCGCGCGCCGCCTGTATCGAGCTGAACTGGGACGACTTCCACGCATTGTCGGAAATCGTGCCGCTGCTGGCCCGCGTCTATCCCAATGGCAAGGCCGACGTGAACGGCTTCCAGGCCGCCGGCGGGCTCCAGTTCGTCATACGTGAGCTGCTGGGTGCCGGGCTATTGCACGACGACGTGAATACCGTGGTGGGAAGGGGGATGTCCGACTATTGCCGCGAACCCTGGCTGCAGGACGGCAGGCTCGCCTGGCGCGACGGCTCGGCGACAGGCGGCGATGCAAGCATCGTCCGGCCGGCCGCGCAGCCTTTTTCGCCGAACGGCGGCCTGCGCGTGCTGGCGGGCAATCTCGGGCGTTCCATCATCAAGATATCCGCCGTCGACCCGGCGCATTACCGCATCGAAGCGCCCGCCATCGTCTTTGCCGACCAGGAGGACGTGCTGGCGGCCTTCCAGCGCGGCGAACTGGACCGCGACTTCGTCGCCGTCGTGCCCTGGCAAGGCCCCGCCGCCAACGGCATGCCCGAACTGCACAAACTCACGCCCGCCCTCGGCGTTCTGCAAAGCCGCGGCTACCGCGTCGCCCTGGTCACCGACGGACGCATGTCCGGCGCCTCCGGCAAAGTCCCCGCCGCCATCCACGTCACGCCCGAAGCCCTGCACGGCGGCGCCATCGGCAAGGTGCGCACCGGCGACCTCGTCAGGCTGGACGCCGAAAGCGGCACGCTGGACATCCTCACCAACCTCGACACCCGCCCCCCCGCCGAACTCCCCGACC
>NZ_UWPJ01000036.1 GCF_900606115.1 Pigmentiphaga humi | reverse complement strand
GGTCGGGGGCGGGAGGTTGGGCTGCAGCATTCATACCGGAAATTATAATAACGGGTTAACCCAAGTTCTTCTCATGGCCGCACAATCCAGCAAGAGTGTGCCTTCGGCACGACGGCGCAACCCGGTTCCGCCCATTACCTACCCCGAAGACCTGCCCGTCAGCGGCCGGCGCGAAGAGATCGCCCGCGCCCTGGCGCGCGGCCAGGTCGTCATCGTCAGCGGCGAGACCGGCTCGGGCAAGACCACCCAGCTTCCCAAGATCTGTCTGGAGGCCGGCCGCGGCGTGGCCGGCATGATCGGCCACACCCAGCCGCGCCGGCTGGCCGCGACCTCGGTGGCGCGGCGCATCGCCGAAGAACTGGGCACGCCGCTGGGCGAAGTGGTCGGCTACCAGGTACGCTTCAACGACCGCACCGCACCCGGGGCCTCGGTCAAGCTGATGACAGACGGCATCCTGCTGGCCGAATCGCAGCGCGATCCGCTGCTGCGCGCCTACGACACGCTGATCATCGACGAGGCGCACGAGCGCAGCCTGAACATCGATTTCCTGTTGGGCTACCTGCGCCAATTGCTCGAGCGCAGGCCGGAACTGAAGCTGATCATCACCTCGGCCACCATCGACGCCGAACGTTTCGCCGCGCATTTCACCATGCCGGGCCGGCCCGAAGTACCGGTCATCAACGTATCCGGGCGGCTCTATCCCGTCGAAGTGCGCTACCGCCCGGTCGATACCCGCGGCATGCAGGCCAGCGACGGCGACGATACGGCGCAGGCGCGCAAGCCCGAGCGCCCGCGCGAGAAGGAGAACCTGTCGCGCGACGAAGAGCGCGACCTGATCGATGCCATCGTCGACGCGGTAGGTGAGTGCGCCCGCCACGGCCCGGGCGACGTGCTGGTATTTCTGCCAGGCGAGCGCGAAATCCGCGAGGCCGCCGAGGCGCTGCGCAAGCACCACCCGCCGGGCACCGAGGTGCTGCCGCTGTTCGCCCGGCTGTCGCAGGCCGAACAGGAGCGCGTGTTCCATCCCAAGGGCAGCGGCCGGCGCGTCGTGCTGGCCACCAACGTCGCGGAGACCTCGCTGACGGTGCCCGGCATCCGCTTCGTGGTCGATACCGGCCTGGTGCGGATGAAGCGCTACTCGTGGCGCAACAAGGTCGAGCAACTGCGCATCGAGCCCGTCAGCCAGGCATCGGCCAACCAGCGCGCCGGACGCTGCGGCCGCATCGGCCCGGGCATCTGCATCCGGCTCTATGAAGAAACCGACTACGCCGCCCGGCCGCCGTTCACGGATCCGGAGATCCTGCGTTCTTCGCTGGCCGGCGTCATCCTGCGGATGAAATCGCTCCGGCTGGCCGAGATCGAGCAATTCCCCTTCGTCGAGTCGCCGCCGGGGCGCGCCGTCGCCGACGGCTATCACCTCCTGCAGGAACTGGGCGCGATCGACGAAGACAACGCCTTGACGGCGGTGGGCCGGGAACTGGCGCGCCTGCCGGTGGACCCGCGCATCGGCCGCATGATCCTGGCCGCGCGCGACCAATCCTGCCTGAGCGAGATGCTGGTGATCGCCGCCGCGCTGTCGGTGCAGGATCCGCGCGACCGCCCGCTGGATGCCCAGGAGGCCGCCGACCAGGCGCACGCCAAATTCGCCGACGAGCGTTCCGAGTTCATGGCGTTCCTGAAACTCTGGAAGTGGTTCAACGAGGCGGTCGATCACAAGCAGTCGCAACGCAAGCTGGTGGAGAACCTGCGCCAGCATTTCCTATCGCCGGTGCGCATGCGCGAATGGCGCGACATCCATTCGCAACTGGCGGCGGTGGTGGGCGAGCACGGCTGGCGCCTGAACCAGACCGAGGCCACACTGGAGCAGATCCACCTGGCGCTGCTCTCGGGGCTGCTGGGCAACATCGGCACCAAGAGCGACGAAGACGCCCAGTACCTGGGGGCGCGCGGCATCCGTTTCGTCATCCATCCCGGTTCCAGGCTGGCCAGGAAAGCCGGCCGCTGGGTGGTGGCCGCCGAACTGGTCGAGACCTCGCGCCTGTTCGCGCGCTGCGTCGCCCGCATCGATCCGGTCTGGATCGAGCGCGTGGGCAGCCACCTGCTGCGCAAGAACTGGTCGGATCCGCGCTGGGAAAAGAAAGAGGGGCGCGTAGTCGCCAACGAGCGCGCCACGCTGTACGGACTCACGATCTACTCCGGACGGCGGGTGGATTACGGCCGCATCGACGCCCGCCAGGCGCGTGAACTGTTCATTCGCCAGGCTCTGGCCACCGGCGAGCTGGACAGCCGGCTCCCCTTCATCGCGCACAACCGCAAGCTGGTGGCCGACATCGAGAAGCTGGAGCACAAGTCGCGCCGGCCCGACATCCTGGTCGACGAAGAACTGATCTTCGCCTTCTACGATCGCCAGGTGCCGGCCGACGTGAACCGCGTCGTCACGCTGGAAAAGTGGTATCGCGAAGCGAGCGCACAAGAGGGCGGTGCGAAACTGCTGTTCCTCTCGCGCGACGAGCTGATGCGCCACGAGGCCGCCGGCGTGACCACCGACGTCTTTCCCAAGAAGCTGTCGCTGCACGGCATAGACATGGCGCTGGACTATCACTTCGAGCCCGGTTCGCCGCGCGACGGCGTGACGCTGGCCGTGCCCTTGTTTGCGCTGAACCAGATCGACCCGGCGCGCTGCGAATGGCTGGTGCCCGGCATGCTCAAAGAGAAAGTGCACCTGCTGCTCAAGTCCCTGCCGCAAAAGCTGCGCCGCCATTGCGTCCCGCTGCCCGACTACGCGGCCGGCTTCTACGACCGCTGGTTCGAGCGTGCGCAAAAACCCGACCGCGGCCTCATCGACGGCCTGATCGCCGACGTGCGCGAACAGACCACCGTGCAACTGGCGCCCGCCGACTTCAAGCTCGAGACCCTGCCGGCCCACCTGTTCATGAACTTCCGCGTCGTGGACGAGCATGGGCGCATGCTCGCCATGGGGCGCAACCTCGCTCAGCTCAAAGCCGAACTGGGCCGCGAAGCGCAAGCCACCTTCCAGCAAGTGGCCGCGCGCGACAAGGACGTCGCGCAGGCGCTGGCCCACGAAAACCTGGTGGACTGGACCTTCGGGCCCTTGCCCGAACTCATGGAAATCAAGCGCGGCGGCCTTTCCGTCATCGGCTATCCCGCCCTGGTGGACCGCGGGTCGCATTGCGACCTCGACGTCTACGACGATCCGGACGAAGCCTCCCGCCACCACCGCGCCGGCCTGCTGCGCCTGTTTCGCCTGCAACTCAAGGAACAGGTCAAATTCCTGGAAAAGAACCTGAACGGCCTGACCCAGATGAGCATGCTCTACATGCCCCTGGGCACCCAGGAAGAACTGCGCGACCAGATCATCGACGCCGCGCTGGCCCAGGCCTGCCTGGGCGACCCCTGGCCCGCCGATGCCGAGTCCTTCAACCGGCGCCGCACCGAAGGCAAGGGCAGGGTAGGCCTGCTCGCCCAGGAAATCGCCCGCCTGGCCAACACCGTCCTCACCGAATGGGCCGCCGCCCAGCGCAAACTGCCCCAGGCCAAGGCGCACGGCGCGGCGCATGCCGACATCGAACAACAGATGCGCGGCCTGATCTCCAAATGGTTCGTGCGCGACAACCCGTTCGCGCAACTGAGCCACTTCCCGCGCTACCTCAAAGCCATCCAGGCCCGCATCGACAAACTCCGCGCCGACCCCGCCCGCGACGCCCGCCTGCTGGCCGACCTCAACCAACTGCTCGTCCCCTACCAGCGGGCCCGTGCCGCCCGCAAAGGCGTCCCCGACCCGCGCCTGGACGAATTCCGCTGGATGCTGGAAGAACTGCGTGTCGCCTTGTTCGCGCAGGAGCTGCGCACGCCTATGCCGGTGTCGGTGAAGCGTTTGGTCAAGGCCTGGGAAGCGTTGAGCCGATGACCAACGGGGCTGTATCGCTGTTGGCACTGCGTTACTGGAGGTTGTTGGCAGGCAGGCCGAGGGCCGGGCGGGACATTTGGAGCCGCCGCCGGAGCGGGGTTGGACGGGGAAGCAAGGGCGCAGCTGTTCGAGCGCGGCAGTAGGGACAGTCCGGGGGACTGTCCCCGCGCGAGTTCTGCGCCCGCCCCGGCCGGCCCCGCTCCGGCGGGAAGTCCCGGCAACGCCGGGACCGGCTTCGCTGACCCGCCCGGCCCTCGGCCTGCCTGCCAACAGCCGTTTTAAGAACTCAACCCATTTAAATCAACGCCCGCCGCAACTCCGGCGCCCCCGGCAGATTCGGCGCCGGGCTGTCGTTCTGCAGCGTCGTCAACAAACGCTGCAAGTGCTCGATATGCGGCAGCATCGGACCATAGAACAGCGTCTGATGCCCATCCTGCACCAGCAGCGTAGGAAAATCCTCGATATCCTCATCGTCCAGCAGATCCGGATGCTCCTCCACGTCCACCCAAAGGAAGACATGATCGGGAAACTGTCCCGACAGCGCTTCCAGCCTGGGCCGGTACTCCCGGCACGTTCCGCACCAGGCCGCGCACAGGCAGGCCACCATCACAGTCTGGGGATCATCGAGGCGCCGCGACAATTCGCGTGCATCGGCATCGGGTAAATAGACGGCCATAATCGGAAACGAAGAGGATTTCGTAGCAATTATGCCTGGGCATTGCGTCATACTTGCAAACAGCCCGAACTCCCGGAGACGCAATGCGCTCTGCTCTGAACGAATACGGCACCGCCGGCAAGGGCCTGGAAGGCGTGGGGCTGGCCCTGGGCCGCGCGCTCGTATCGCAATTTCGCGGACCCATGCTGCTCGCGCTGCTGCTGCCCTTCATCGTGGCGCTGATCGGCGCCATCGTGCTGGTCTGGCTATTCTGGGACCCGCTCACCGTCTGGCTGCAGACCACTCTGTTCGCGCTGCCCTTCATGCAGCAGATCGACAGCCTGCTCCTGGCGGTGGGGATCGCTTCGTTGAAACTCTGGCTCATCCCCGTCGTCTGCGCGCTCATCCTGCTGCCGCTGTCCGGCATCCTCGGCCTGGTCGTCGCCGCGCTGCTCATCATGCCCCTCGTGCTTCGCAACCTCGAACGCAACGACTATCCCGGACTCGAGCGGCGCGGGCGGGGAGGGGCGCTGGCCAGCGCGTGGAACGCGGCGTGGGTCTCCGTCCTGTTCGTGCTGGGCTGGCTCTTCACCCTGCCGCTGTGGCTGCTGCCGCCGCTCGCCATCGTGCTGCCCGTCGCCTGGTGGACGTTCGCCTTCACGCGCATGCTGCGGCTCGACGCGATGCTCGAGCATGCGTCTCCAACCGAGCGCCGCGCGCTGCTGGCCCGGCACAACCGCGGGTACTGGACGCTGGGGCTGATCTGCTCGCTCATCAACCTGGTGCCGCTGGCCTGGTTCCTGCTGCCCGTCTTCTCCGCCTTGCTGTTCTCCCACTTCACCCTCGAGGGGCTGCGCCGCTTGCGCAGCGAAACCACTCCATGACATCCCCTGATACCGGCCGCAATATCGGCCTGTTCATCATCGGCGATGAAATCCTGTCGGGCCGCCGGCAGGACCGCCATTTTTCCAAAATCGTCGAACTGCTCGGCGCGCGCGGCCTGCGGCTCGCCTGGGCGCACTTCCTGGGCGACGAGCGCGAAGCCCTCACGCAAGCGTTGCGCCGCAGCTTCGCCAGCGGCGACGTCGTATTCTGCTGCGGCGGCATCGGCGCCACGCCCGACGACCATACCCGCCAGGCCGCCGCCGCGGCGCTGGACGTACCGCTGGCGCTGCACGACGACGCCCGGGTCCTGATCACCCAGCGCTGCCAGGACACCGCCGCCCAGGGCTCGGGCACGGCCGACATGAGCGCGCCCGACAACGTGCGCCGGCTGCAGATGGGGGAATTCCCCGTCGGCAGCGAGATCGTTCCCAATCCCTACAACAAGATTCCCGGATTTTTCATCCGCGACCACACCTTCGTGCCGGGCTTTCCCATCATGGCCTGGCCCATGATCGAATGGACGCTCGATCACCGCTATGCCGCTCTGCATCACGCGGTACCGCACATCGAGCATTCCTTCATGGTGTTCGAACTGGCCGAATCACGCATCGCTCCCGTCATGGAAACTCTCGAGCACCGGTGGCCCGGCGTCAAGGCGTTCAGCCTGCCCAGCATGGGAGACGGCAAGCGCCGCCATATCGAATTGGGGGTGAAGGGCGAACCGGCCAGCGCGGCTGAGGCGCTGGCCTTCCTGCAGGACGAGGTGCGGCGGCTGGGGGGAGAGTTTGGGCCCCCCCCTACGCGCTGAAGGGAAGTCCACCCCCTACCCGCTTACGCGGGCCCCCTCAAGGGGGCGATGCGCGCGGACCGGCGGAGCCGGATCCGCCGCATCCTGGGTCAGGAGGCTAGGCGTCTCTGGTTCGGGAGGATGCCGAATGCAAAACGCCCCGCCGGGCGGCTGCCGGGCAGGGCGTGGAGACTGCTACCGGAAAGGTATCAGGCGGCCTTGCGGGCGCGGGAAACCTTGGAGTCGGCGGCGGCCTTGAAGGTGGCGTTGGCGGCGGCGGTCAGGTTGGACTCGGCCAGCTCGGCGGCTTGCTTGGCGGCCTTGTTCACCGATTCGTAGGCCGAGGTGGCGGTGGCCAGCGAGGACTTCAGGAGCGCCAGGGCGCTTTCCGAGCCGGCGGGGGCGTTCTTGGCCAGTTGCTCGATGGCGTCGGACAGCTGGCGCTGCTGTTCGGCGATCTGCGCTTCGCCCAGCTTGGCGAATTCGTTCTGCACGCCGGCGACGATGTCGTATACATGCTTGCTGTAGGCCAGGGCCTTTTCGGCGTTGGGCTGGGCCAGCGCCGAGGCGAACGCCAGGGCTTCCTGGCCGTCTTTCAGCGCGAAGGCTTCTTGCGCCTTGATCGAGGCTTCTTCGAACGTGGCCTTGGCAACCTTCAGGTTGAGGTCGACCAGCCTTTCGAAACCGGCGAAGGCGGTGTTCTGGGCGGCGAGCAGGGCTTCGAAGCTGGCCTTTTGCGTGGCCAGGGCGCGTTCGGGAGTGGCAAACATGGAGTGGCTCCTTGTGGGACTTGTCTAGGACGAGGTGACCGGGAAAACCTGGGGAGACGCTCCCGTGCCCGATCCTGGGACAGCTGCATGCCGATCCGGCTTTGTTGCGCTGCACAAATGCTATTTTAGGGGCGTTCGGAGGAATGTCAATACGCAGCGTCCAAAAAAACCGGATATCCGTGTCATTGCCTTGCAATTATTCGATTCTCGTGGTGTTTCCGCCGTTCTTTCCCGGCTTCTTCCAGGCCGGGCCTAGCCCGACCGGCAATCATGGATGAAGCCGAATGGTGCTGCGTTGCGTCATCCTCTTTTGAGGAGGCGCCGCCCGTTCCCGACGGACGGCCGCTGCCGACGGCGCGCCGGCGCGGCGGGCCTGCCGGACAGGTCGGCCCGGCTCAGGGGAAACGATAGGCAAATCCGACGTGGCGACGGGCGTGCCATCCCTTACACTCAAGTTGCTTGCTCGCGCGGCAGGCTCGTTTGTTCGCGCGGCATATCCCCACAGCTTAGATGTATACAGGCAGGAGACAAACGAATGGGCGTTCACTCGAAGGTAACGATTGCGGCACTTGCCGCGACGACGCTGGCCGCTGCCGCGCCGGTCATGGCGCAGGGCTTTCCCACCAAGCCGGTCACGATGATCGTGCCGTTCGCCGCCGGCGGACCGACCGATGTGGTGGCGCGCGCGCTGGCCGAATCGATGCGCAAATCCCTGGGCCAGACGGTGGTGGTCGAGAACGTCGGCGGGGCCGGCGGCACGATCGGCACCGCGCGCGTCGCCCATGCCAAGAACGACGGCTACACGGTATTGCTGATGCATATCGGCTTTTCCACCGCGCCGGCGCTGTACCGCAAGCTGAGCTACAACCAGGCCACCGACTTCCAGCCCATCGGCCTGACGGTGGAAGTGCCGATGACGATGATCGGGCGCGACAACTTCCCGGCCAACAACGTCAAGGAATTCCTGGCCTACGCCAAGGCCAACGCCGACAAGCTCTCGATGGCCAATGCCGGCATCGGCTCGGCCTCGCACCTGTGCGGGCTGATGTTCCTGAGCACGCTGGGCGCGAACATCCAGACCGTGCCCTACAATGGCACCGCGCCGGCCATGAACGATCTGCTGGGCAAGCACGTCGACTTCATGTGCGACCAGACCACCAATACCACCGGCCAGATCAAGGCAGGCAAGGTGAAGGCCTACGCCGTGACCAGCATGTCGCGCCTGCCCAGCTTCCCCGACCTGCCCACCTTGAACGAATCGGGCATGAAGGACTTCACCGTCGGCATCTGGCACGGCCTGTGGGCGCCCAAGGGCACCTCGCCCGAGATCGTGGCCAAGCTGGAAAGCTCGCTCAAGGCCGGCCTGACCGATCCCGCCTTCAAGAAACACATGGCTGATCTGGGCGCCATCGTGCTGGATGACAAGGCCACCCCGGCCGCCCTCGACTCCCTGGTGAAGTCAGAAACCGCCAAGTGGGGCGCGGTGATCAAGAAAGCCGGCGTGTACGCCGACTGATCCGGCTTTTTCGGCAGCAACTGGCGGCAATCCGCAGCATTGGGGTTGCCGCTTTCGTTTGCGCTTTCGCCTGAGGAAAAGGGCGCCGATGCAAGCCGTTTTGTAATTCCTTCCATAGCTGTTCAATAATGACTTAAAAAAACTGCGCTAAGTCGTTCATTTAATAGAGATTTCCGCGGAGAAATCTGGTAAGCTGCAGCGCCTGGGCCAAGTCGTTACTGGAGGAAACATGGCGCGCATCAGAAAACGGTTTGTCTCGCTATCGTTGCTATGCGCGCTGGCTACCAGCGGCGCCTTCCCCCTCGCCGCCCCGGTTGCCGAGGCGGCCACGGCTTCCAAGCCGGCCAAGAAAGCCTCTACGGCCAAGAACAAGGCCAGCAAGAGCAAGGTCGTCAAGGCGACGCCCAAGAAAAAGTCCGTACGCACTGCCAAGGCCGCTCCAGGCAAAGCGGTTTCCAGCAAGGCCGTGCCGGCGGCGAGCGTCCGCAAGGCATCGTTCGGCCCGTCGTCTTCGGTGATCGAGGACGCCGACGGCAACCTGTCGCTGCGTTCCAGCGTGGCCTTCGTACAAGACCTGACTTCCTCCGACGTCCTGTTCTCCAAGAACGAAGGCGCCGTGGCGCCCATTGCCTCGATCACCAAGCTCATGACGGCCCTGGTGGTGGTCGACGGCGGCCAGCCGTTGGACGAGATGCTGGCGATCACCAGCGAAGATATCGATACCCACAAGTTCACGCATTCGCGGCTGATGGTGGGCACGCAGCTGTCGCGCTCCGATTTGCTGCACCTGGCGTTGATGTCGTCGGAAAACCGCGCGGCGAACGCGCTCGGGCGCAATTATCCCGGTGGCCTGCCGGCCTTCGTGCAGGCCATGAACGCCAAAGCCGCCCTGCTGGGCATGCAGGACACCCGCTACGTCGAGCCGACCGGCCTGTCCAGCGACAACGTTTCGAGCGCGCGCGATCTGGTGCGCCTGATGCGCGAGGCTTCGCAGCGTCCGCTGATCCGTGAGTACACCACCGACACCAACTACTCGGTGGCCGTGAAAGGGCGCCAGCAGACCTTCCGCAATACCAACGGCCTGGTGGCCCGTCCGGACTGGAACATCATCGTTTCCAAGACCGGCTTCATCAACGAAGCGGGCCGCTGCCTGATCATGCTGGCCAACATCGGCGGGCGCGACCTGGCCATCGTGCTGCTCGATTCGGTCGGTTCGCTGACCCGCACCGCCGATGCCCAGCGCATCCGGCAGTGGGTGCAGAAAGAGCTGTAGAGGATGGGCGGCCTTAGGCCGCCGTCGCGGCGTGGGAGAGTTCGTAGCCCAGCGCGTCCGAGATCTGGGCCGCCGTATCGACCAGGGCGGTGATCCAGGCGTCCTGCATCCGGTCGGCGGGGGCCGAAATGGACAGCCCCGCAATCAGCTTGCCCGTATCGTCGTGGATGCCCGCGGCGATGCAGCGCACCCCCATTTCCAATTCTTCGTTGTCGCGCGCAAAGCCATGGCGGCGGACTTGCTCGAGTTCGCATTCGAGCTGGGCCAGGTCGGTCAGGCTGTTTTCGGTATGGCGCTGCAGGCCGGTGCGCTGCGCATAGGCGCGCACCTGGCGGAGGTCGTCCACCGACAGGAACAGCTTGCCGGTCGAAGTCAGGTGCAGCGGGGCGTGGCCGCCTATGGACCGCACTACCTGCATGCCAGAGCGTTCGCTGTACGAGCGATCGACATAGATGATTTCGTCGCCCTGGCGGATGGACAGGTTGACGGTCTGGCCGGTGAGCCGGTGCAGCTGGCGCATCGGCGTGATGGCCGCGTCGCGCACGTTCAGGCGGCCCTTGACCAGATGGCCCAGTTCGAGCAGCCGCATGCCCAGGCGGTACATGCCGCTGTCGACCCGGTCCACATAGCGGCCGCTGACCAGGTCGTTGAGAATGCGGTGGGCGGTAGAGGGATGCAGGCCGGTGGCCTGGGCGAGGTCCTTGAGGCTGACCGGCTCGGGCTGCCGGGCCAATGCGTCCAGCAGGTTCATGGTGCGTTCCAGCACCTGGATGGCGATTTGCGGCGCCGCAGGCAACGCGGCGGCCTCTACCGGCGGGGGGGGGACTCTGGGCATGTCGTGAGTGAGCCTCTACGCGATCCCGTTAGTTTATCCCATATTGTGAAATCGGACGGCACTCGCGTGCCGGGCCCATGGGGCCTGGCGAGATCGAAGCGATGCCTTTGCTGAACAACCGGCCATGCGTGGCGACCGGTCAGCCGGCGGCGGTGGCGCGGATGCACTCGGCAACGAGTTCCGGACCGCGGTAGATCAGGCCGGTATAGACCTGGACGGCGTCCGCGCCGGCCGCGAGTTTGTCCATGGCATGCCGGCCCTCGATTATGCCGCCCACGCCGATGATGGCCAGCGCCGGCCCGGCCTGGCGGCGCAGGCGTTCGATCACGCGCAGCGAGGCCTGATGCACCGGCGCGCCGGACAGCCCGCCTGCTTCGCCTGCATGGGGCAGCCCTTGCACGGCTTCGCGCGACAGGGTGGTATTGGTCGCGATGACGCCGTCTATGCCGTAGCGCGGCAGTAGGTCGGCGATCGCGTCCACCTGGCCGTCGTCCAGGTCGGGCGCGATCTTGACGGCCAGCGGCACGCGCTGGCCATGGCTGGCTGCCAGTTCGTCGCGCGCCTCGCCCAGTTGGCGCAGCAGCACCGACAACTCGTCGGCGCCCTGCAGGCTGCGCAAGTTCTGGGTGTTGGGCGAGGAAATGTTGATCGTAATGTAGTCGGCATGGGGGTAGACCGCGCGCAGGCCGGCCAGGTAGTCGTCGGCGGCGCGTTCGATGGGCGTATCGGCATTCTTGCCGATGTTCAGGCCCAGGAGGCCGCCCCGGCTCCGGTAGCGGCTGCGGGCCACGTTGGCGAGGAAAGCGTCCAGGCCACCGTTATTGAAGCCCATCCGGTTGATCAGCGCCTGCGCGCGCGGCAGGCGGAACAGGCGCGGCAGCGGATTGCCGGCCTGGGGTCGAGGCGTGACCGTGCCGATTTCCAGGAAGCCGAAACCCAGGCCGCCCAGCGCGTCGATGTGGTCGCCATTCTTGTCCAGTCCGGCGGCCAGGCCGACCGGGTTGGCCAGTTGCAGGCCCATCAGGCGCACTGGCCGGCCGGGAATGGGAGCGCGGCGCGTACAGCCCAGCGCATGCAGGCGGTCCAGGGCGGACAGCGTCAGCGCGTGCGCGGTTTCGGGTTCGAGGGCAAACAGGGCGGAGCGCAGCAGTGGGTAGGCGTGGAAAAGCGCGGACATCGGCAATGGGGTCAGTTGGAGGGGGACGGCGATGCCGGGTGGCTGCCGGAAGTGGGAAAGGAAGGATCCGAGTCTTGCGCGCCGGCAGGGCTGACATATTCGCGCCATTCGCCGTCGAGCAGCATTTCCAGGGGGCGGAAGTTCACCTTGTAGGCCATCTTGGAGCTCTGGGCGATCCAATATCCGAGGTACAGATAGGGCAGTTCCAGAACCCGGCACTGCTCCAGCTGCCAGAGGATGTTCCAGGTGCCCAGGCTGCCGGCGGCATCGGGATCGTAGAAGGTGTAGACCGACGACAGGCCGTCGGACAGCACGTCCATGATGGACACCATGAGCAAGCTGCCTTGGGCGTCGCGGAACTCCACCAGGCGCGTATTGACCCGGCTCTGCAGCAGGAACTGGGCGTATTGCTCGCGGCTGTCCTGGTCCATTCCGCCGCCTTTGTGGCGGGTCGACTGGTAGCGCTGGTAGAGCGCGTAGTGCTCGGCGGAATACGCCAGTTCGGCGATGAACACCTGCAGCCCGGCGTGGCGTTTCCAGGTGCGCGCCTGCGTGCGGCTGGGCCGGAAGCGCGCGACCGGCACGCGCACCGGCACGCAGGCGCGGCAGCCGTCGCAATGCGGGCGGTAGGTGAATACGCCGCTGCGCCGGAACCCTAGCCGCACCAGTTCGGAATAGACGTCGGCGTTGATCAGGTGGCTGGGCGTGGCGACCTGCGAGCGGGCCATGCGGTCGCCGAGGTAGCTGCACGGGTAGGGCGCGGTGGCGTAGAACTGCAACGTGGCGAAGGGAAGTTCTCGAAGGTGCGTCATGCGCGGATCAGCCGGCCGGGGCCGCAACGTCGGATGGGTCCCGCGCGGCGATCTCGCCGCTGGGAAGCAGCCTGCCGGCGCGCCAGGGCAGGCCGGGCAGGCGAGTCGATTTTACAATCAGCCGCTCGAACTCGGCACGCGCAATCACGTGGCCGCCCAGCGACGACAGGTGCCGCGTGTCCTGTTGGCAGTCGATCATGGCCACCCCGTGGCGCCGCAGAAAGCCGACCAGGTAGGCCAGCGCGATCTTGGAGGCGTCGGTGGCCCGGGTGAACATGGATTCGCCGTAGAACATCCTGCCCAGGCTGACGCCGTACAGGCCGCCGGCCAGTTCGCCATCCATCCAGGTCTCGATGGAATGGACCTGGCCCAGGACGTGCCATTGCCGGTAGGCGCGCTGCATGGGTGCCGTGATCCAGGTGCCGGAACGCTCGTCGCCGCGCGGCGCCGCGCACGCGCGCATGACCTGCTCGAAAGCCGTATCCACGCGTACCTCGACAGCCGGGTCGCGCGCCACCTGGCGCAACTTCTTGCGCAGCGAATGCGACGGCGAAAAGCGGTCTGTGAACAGCACCATGCGCGGATCGGGGCTCCACCAGAGTATGGGTTCGCCCGGCAGGTACCATGGAAAAATGCCGCGCATGTACGCATCGCGCAGCCGTTCCAGGGACAGGTCGGCGCCCACTGCGAGCAGGCCCGGCGGATGCTCGAGCGCCTGGTCCAGGGGCGGGAACGGCGTGTCGGGCCCGAGCAGGGCCGGCATGCGCGGATTTGGCGCGGGGTTCAAGGCGTGGGGGGAACGGGCAGCGGTTCGATGCCGCGCTGCAGCGTATCTGTGTGGATCTGGAAGCTGCCGCGGGCCCGGTCGGCGAAGAACAGTTGCAGCGCGGTGGCGACCGAGCGGAACGCCAGGTCGTCCCAGGGGATCTCGTCCTCCTCGAAAAGGCGCGCTTCCAGGCTTTCCGGGCCGGGCTCGAATTCGAGGTCGGCGAGCCGGGCCAGGTAGAAGAAGTGGACCTGATCGACGTGGGGAATGTCGAGCACCGCGAACAGCGGCCCCATCTCGATGCGCGCGCCGGCTTCCTCCTGGGTTTCGCGCGCCGCCCCCTGTGCCGTGGTTTCGCCCAGCTCCATGAAGCCGGCCGGCAGCGTCCAGTAGCCGTGGCGCGGTTCGATGGCGCGCCGGCACAGCAGGATCTGCTTTTCCCAGACCGGTATGGTGCCCAGCACCATGCGCGGGTTCTGGTAGTGGATGGCGCCGCAATGATCGCAGAGGTCGCGCACGCGGTTGTCGTCGTCGGGAATGCGGCGCGCCAGCAGGTTGCCGCACTGCGAACAATAGCGCTGCGTGCGAGGAGCCGGGAAATACGTGAGGGCGCGTTGAGGAGCGGTCATGGCGTGTCCAGGAAGCGGAGGCGCCGCCTTGCCGGCCATCATGAAGATATCCGGGGGCGCGGGCTCAAGTATACGAGAGGTAGCGGGCGGGCCGGACGGGGTTTGCCTGCGTCGTCACCGGACCGGTGCGCCCCCGAGCATTGCCGCCGCATCCGGCGCTTGCGGTTCGAAGAAAGCGGTCAACCGTCGCTGCAAAGCAAACGGCCCCGATGCATGCGCATCGAGGCCGTTTCTAATCTGGTTGCGGGGACAGGATTTGAACCTGTGACCTTCGGGTTATGAGCCCGACGAGCTGCCAGACTGCTCCACCCCGCGTCTGGAATAAATGAATTATATACCGTTCATTATTGCAATGCAAACCGTGTAGGGAATCAGGCTGCAGATAGTGGGTACGGCAGAGCGGGAAAGCGGGCTGCGAAGCGTTTGGCGCGTGCGTGCGGCGAGCATGTCGCTGCGGTGCGGCGGACGGGCGGGCTCGGCCGGCTTTAGTCCGCCAGCACGATGCAGTCGCGGCCGCGGCGTTTGGCTTCCAGCAGGGCCGTGTCCGCGCGTTCGACGGTGTCGGAATAGTGCTCGCCCTGGCGATAGGCGCTGATGCCCACGCTGGCGCTGATGGACGGCATGTCCGCCGGCATGCAGGCATGGTCGCGTATGCGCTGGCAGATGCGCTGCGCCAGCACCTGGGCGGAGGCCTCCGTGGTGCCGGGGAGCACCAGCATGAATTCCTCTCCGCCCCAGCGGCCGCACAGGTCGTATTCGCGCAGCGAGCCCTGCAGGATCTGGCCGATCTCGATCAGCACCCGGTCGCCTGCCGCGTGTCCGAGCGTGTCATTGACGCGCTTGAAGTGGTCGATGTCCAGCATCGCGACGGTGTAGGGCTGGCCGGAACGGGCAGAGCGTCCGCTTTCTTCCTTGAGGCGGTGCATCAGGTGGCGTCGGTTGGGCAAACCGGTGAGCACGTCGCGGTTGGAGGCGTCGCTTAGCGCGACGTTGAGGTCCTGCATCATGCGCTGGTAGTGGTCGGAGATCCGGGCCAGCTTCTCGAGCTTGCGCAATTGCTTCTGGAAGCGTTCGTCGAGGTCGTTTTCCCGCTGCTTGACCAGCGACTGGTAGCCGTCGGAGATGTGGGTGACCCGGTCCAGCCTGGAGGACTGCTCGAGGAAGGCGTGCCAGAGTTCTTCCAGTGCTGGGCGCAAGGGGTTGCCCTGGTGTTCCGGCGCGGCCAGCAGGCGCTCGATGCGCCGGCTAAGATCCTCGGTAGTGCGTTTCATGGTTGCTGCGGTTCAGTCGTGGGCGACGATGGCAAAGGGAAACGAGCAATCTTCCTTGAACTCGGAGGCGAGTTCTGCCACACGTTCGTTACGCCGGTCATAGTGCCAGTTTACGCTTACCGGATGACCGCCGGTATGTGCGTCTTCCAGCATGTCGAATACGTCCATGATTGCCCGCACGCTGCTGGTGTTCAGGTACAGCAGGTGCAGCTCCAGCGACAGGGGGCGTTTGCCGTCGCGGAGGAAGCGTTCGACCCAGTCGATCACGCCGTTGAACAAGTCGTATGAATTTTCCGGGTACGAATCGCCCGTCATGGTCAGCACGCCGGTTTCCCAGTCGCCGGAAATGGCGGGCGTGGACTGGCTGCCTGAAATAGTGAGGTTGCTCATACAGGTGCTCTTTACTTAGATGACCGCACGCAGACTGAAGAACGAGCGGCCGGGGGATATTTCCCGCAGCGAGGCGGACAGCGGTTCGCTGGCCTTGCGCGCGATGTCGATGAGGCCCAGGCCGGCGCCGCTGCTGATGTCGGCTTCGCGCGGTTTGCGCAATTGTTCCTTGTAGCTGGCTTTCAGCTGCGCCTTGTCGAGCCGGGCGAGCGCCTCGATGCGATCTACCAGCGCATGGCCGTCGGCGGTCTCCACGACGTTGCCGGCCGACACCACGTGGCGGCCGCTGTCCTTGTTGGCGACGACGACGGTGGCCGTTGCCTCGTGCTCGGCATAGCCGTGCGCGCTGGCATAGTGGCGGATGTTCTGCGTCATTTCGATGTAGGTTCCGAAGACGTCCATGGCCGAAGAGGGTTGGACGTGCTCGGCCTCGAGATAGTTGCGCAGGGCGTTGCCGATTTCCTCGATCAGGCTGCGTGAGATCGGGCCATTGAAGCACAGCATGATGCGGTCGCGGTTGAAGCTCTCCCGCATGGCGAACAGGTCGATCGAATCCATCTTGACTCCGCGCAGAGATACGCCTTAATCGAATTTGAAGGACAGGACGGTGATGTCGTCGCGCTGCGGCTGCGCTCCCTGGTACTCGTCCAGGGCTTGCGCGATCGCCCGGGCCTGCGCGTCCAGCCCGAGCCCGGCCACCGACTGAAGCAATTCCACGAGACGGCGGTTGCCGAATCCGAAGCCGTGTTCTCCGCCCGACTGGTCCAGCAGCCCGTCGGTGATCAGGTAGAACGTGCGGCCCGCCAGGGGCAGGGCGATGTTGGCGTAGTTGCCCACGCGCTTCTCGCCCAATGCCCGCCGGCCGCCCTTGAACTCTTCGATTTCCTGGCCGTCGCTCGCGTAAAGCGTCATTTTCGCGCCCGCGAAATATAGCTGTCCAGCACGCCGATCCACATAGACCAGCCCGGCATCCATATTGGTGGCGAGCGCGCGCGGCAGTTCGGCATCCTGCAGCATGGCGCGCATGGCGGCATCGGTGCGGGCCAGGATGGCGGAGGGATCGGCGGGCCCGGTTTCGCTGATGGCGTGGTCGATGGCCGCGCGCGCCAGCATGGTCATCAGCGCGCCGGCCACGCCGTGCCCGGCGCAGTCGACCACACCCAGCAGGCAGTTGTCGCCATCGGGGCGGAACACGTAGAAGTCGCCGCCCACGACGTCGCGCGGCTTCCACAGTACGAAGTGATGCGGCCCGAGCGAATGGACCAGTTGCCGATTGGGCAGGATGGCGCGCTGGATCAGGCTGGCGTAGTCGATGGAATCGTCGATCGTCTTGTGCGTAGCGGCCATCTGGCGATTGGCTTCCTCCAGCGCCTTGGTGCGTTCGCGCACGCGGTTCTCGAGTTCGGCGGTATGCGAGCGCACTTTTTCGGCCATGACGTTGAAGGCCCGGCTCAGTTCGCCGATCTCGTCCTTGCCCTCGACGGGAAGCTGGACGTCGTAGCGTCCGGCGGACATGGCCTGCGCCGTGTGCTGCAGGCGGCGCAGCGGTCCCAGCACCAGTCGTTCGACCGCGTAGCCGAAGCCCAGCAGCAGCAGGGCCAGCAGCGCCAGCAGCGAGACCAGCGCGGGCGTGAGCCATTGGAAGTTGACGACGCGGGCCACGTTCAAGTCCACCATCGTCATGACGTACCAGCGCAGGCTGGGCAGGTAGACCAGCGTAATGGCCGAGCGCGAGCCGGCGCTGGTGGCGAACAGCGATACCGTGCGGCCCGGCTGGGCGTTGGCTTCCTGGATGGCCTGCTGCAGGGCCTCGCGTTCCCGGGCATTCTGGACCAGGCTCAGCGCGGTGCGCCGGTTGGCCTCGTCGGACGACATCGATTTGAGGGCGATGCGGCTGCGGTCGGGATGGACCTGGATGTTGCCTTCGCGATCGAAAATGACCGGCGTCACGCCGGTTTCCACGCCTTCGAGGAAGCCCTTGAGGAAGGTGCTCAGGTCCAGGCCGGTGCCTATCATGCCGAGCTTGCGGTCGCCGTCGCGCACTTGGACGTTGAACCAGACCTTGGTGACGCCCATGTCGTGGTTGACGTCCACCTGCAGGTCGTACGGCGAGGGGTCCTGCATGGTTGAAAAAAACCAGGCGTCCTTGCCCTGGTCGGTGCGTAGGGTATAGCGCGGCGTATCCACCGCCGGCTGTTTGCTGTCGTTGTAGTAATACGACGGGGTGCCGTCGACTACGAAATAGGAGTGATCGCTGAAGTCGTGCTGGTAGCCCCGGGCTTCTTCGAAGAAGCGGGCGCGCGCCGCAGTATCCGACGGATTGCGCATCCATGCCAGCGTCAGGGACGAGCCCGCCATGCGCTGCGCCAGCGCGAGTTCGCGCACCACCGGCGCGAGCAGTTTCTGTTCGTTCAGTTCGGTATGGTTGCGGGCATAGGCCATGCCGAAATATTCGCGCACCGCGTTGATGCCTTGCCAGGCGAGCAGCGCCGCCGGTATCAAGGCGAGGGCGCAGGCAAAGAGCAGAGCCAGCAACGATTTACCTCTCAATCCCAGCATGGCCATGCATTCTCCCTGAGCCGATTCGATGCGCTGATCCGGCAAAGCCGCGATTGTGCCGGTCGCGCGTCAAGCGTGCAACGTAACGTTGCTGGCATGCCTACGTAGCCGGTGGTTGCAGGGTATACCTCGCATTACCACGGCTGGGGTGGACGCGACACGGACTTGGGCCTAGAGTCAAAGATCGCCGCGTGCGAATCGCCCCCAGGTACAGACTATCGGAGACAGGCTGATGACGACAGAGCTTGCCAGAGAGGTCCGGCCCGCCGTGTTCGACGGCGCCGTTCGCTTCACCGCCCGGTTCGAGGGCCGCAAGAGCCAGGAGTTCGAGATTTCCAGCGACGTGCTGCGGCAGCATTTCGGCGCAGCCGACGCCACGCCGGATGCGCTGCTGGCGGCGTTCCACCGGGGCCGCCACGAGATACTGACTGCAGCCTCCGAAGCGGTGGGAACGCCGACCAGCGGCATTGTCCAGTTGGGGACGGGCGACTTCCAGGCTTGAGGAGGGCCTGAGCGGTCCCGCTGCGGGGTGGGCTCCGGCCTCGGTTTTCTGCCCGCCGGGGCGCTCCAAGGCAAAAAGCGCCTCGTCGTGGGGCGGTAATCTCACGAAGTGGGCGGAGCATGGGGCCATTTTCCGCCGGATGCTTGTGACAAGCGCGAGCAGGCGCTACACTAGGCCCGCTGCGGGAGTCATCCCTTGCGCCCGCGGGGGGCTGCGGGAATGCCGGTAGCCGGCGCCCAGGTCCGTCAGTATCCGGGCTGGGCCGGTCGGCCACGAAGCCGCTGGCTGCGTCATGACTCCCGAGTCAGCCCCAGGCGGGTTCGGTACCACGAGAACTTCGCCAGCCCCGTCCCGGATCCGGACGAGGCGCCCAGGCCATACGCTCTAAGAACATCGCCCGTATTGGGAACCATACGGATTACACCCGTTTGATCGCACGCTCATGAACACCAGCGAGGCAAGACTCGTGCTGGAAACAGCGCTGCTGTGCGCGCAGGAACCGTTGCCGTTGCCGGAACTGCGCAAGTTGTTCGCCGATGAGGTCGGCAACGATACGATACGCGCCCTGTTGCAGGACATACACCAGACCTGGGCCGACCGCGGCATCGAGCTGGTCGCGCTAGCCAGTGGCTGGCGTTTCCAGAGCCGCGCAGCGATGCGGCCCTACCTGGAACGGCTCAATCCCGAGCGGCCGCCGAAGTATTCGCGGGCTGTGATGGAGACGCTGGCCATCGTCGCCTACCGCCAGCCCGTTACGCGCGGCGACATCGAGGAGATCCGCGGCGTCACGGTGTCCTCGCAAGTGGTCAAGGCGCTCGAGGACCGCGGCTGGATCGAGGTCATCGGGCACCGCGACGCCCCAGGGCGGCCAGCCTTGTTCGGCACCACCCGCCATTTCCTGGACGATCTGGGCCTGAAGGCGCTGGATGAACTGCCGCCGCTGGAGTCGGCCGAGTCGGTTGCCGCGCTGAGCGGCCTGGGCGGCTCGGGCGATCTGTCGCTGTCCATGGACGCGCCCGGCGCGGCGGACGAAGGTGCCGTGACCGAGGGGGGCGCGGCAGCAGCAGAGCAAGACTCCGCGGAAGCCGCGGCCGACGTGCCGCAGGAAGCCGCCGATGCGTCGTCGCCGGCCGGCGATGGCGACGACGATACGAATAGGACGACACAGCAGGCGGACACCGACGAGGGCGAGCCCGCTGCCACCAAGACAAGCAATAAAGATCACTCATGAACGACACTACGCAAGACATGCCTTCCGCCGAGCGGTCGGAAGCGCCGTCCGCGCCGCAGGATGCGGCTGCGGGAGGGCAGGAGAAGTCCCGGGGCCGGCGCAACCTGCGCACGCCTTTCCGCCGCCGCCGCTCGCCCGAGGAGTCAGCCGAGCCGGCCGCAAGCGCCGGCGCTGCGGGCGAGACCGGGCTCGCCGCAGGCGGACAGCCTGCGCCGGCTGCCGAATCCAGGCCGCGCCGCAACGCGCGCGATCCCAAGGCCGCCAAGAAACCCGCGCAGAAAGCGGCGCCGCGCCGCGGCGGCAAGAAACGGGCTGCGGCGCCCGACGCCGCGCCGTACGGCGCCGACGAGGCCGCGTTGCCCGAACTGAGTCCGGAAGAGCAGAAGGCGGCCGAAAGGGACGCCGAGCAGGCGCTGGCTTTTCTGGACAAGGCGCCGGACCTCAAGCGTCGGCTGGGCAAGTACCTGTCCAGCGATGCGGTCATGCCCAAGCTGCACAAGGTGCTGGCCGACGCAGGCATCGGCTCGCGGCGCGAAATGGAAGAGTTGATCGTTGCCGGCCGCGTGTCGGTCAACGGCGAGCCGGCCCACATCGGCCAGCGCGTCACCTCCACTGACCAGGTGCGCGTGAACGGCAAGCTGGTGCAGCGCCGTCATGCGTCGCGTCCGCCCCGGGTCGTGCTCTATCACAAGCCCGCCGGCGAGATCGTCACCCAGGACGATCCCGAGGGGCGCGCCACGGTGTTCTCGCGCCTGCCCAAGATCAAGAACGGCAAATGGATCTCGATCGGCCGGCTCGACCTGAATACGGAAGGCCTGCTGATCTTCACGACCTCGGGCGATCTGGCCAACCGGCTGATGCATCCCCGCTATGGCCAGGAGCGGGAATATGCGGTGCGCGTGCTGGGCGAAATGACCGACGAGCAGCGCGCCGTGCTGGTGCAGGGCGTGCAGCTCGACGACGGCATGGCCGCCTTCGGTTCGCTGGATTACCTGGGCGGCGATGGCAGCAACCGCTGGTACCGGGTCACGCTGCAGGAAGGACGCAACCGCGAAGTGCGGCGCATGTTCGAATCGCAGGGGGTCGTGGTGAGCCGCCTGTTGCGTACGCGCTTCGGCGACGTTTCCCTGCCGCGCAGCCTGCGCCGCGGCCGTTGGGAAGAGCTGGACCAGTCGCTGGTGACGGCGCTGCAGGTACAGCTCGGACTGATCCGCGCCGATGACGAGGAGGACGGCACGGGACGGCGCAACCGGCGCAGCAGTCAGCCGCTGACGCACGAGGCGGCGCTGCCGCCGGGCTTCGGCACGCTGGAACAGAACGGCATGCATGGCGCGCGTATCGGCCGCAAAGGGCGTGTCCAGGGTGGCCGTACTGCCAATGCGGCTGCCGGCAGCCAGAGTTTTCCTTCCGATCCCTACGGGACGGGCCAGAGTTTTGCCGGCGGGCTGCCCAACGGCCATCCTCACACGGGTGAACGCGGCAGCGGCAAGCCGGGCGGCAAGGCCGGCGCGCCCAAGCGTGGGGCGAAGAAGGGGCGTGCCGAGGGCCGCCGGCCCGACGGCGAGGCGGCTGCGGGCCGCAGCCAGCAGCGCGGCCGGCAGCAGCAGGGCCAGGGCCAAGGGCAGGGGCAGGCTGCCAAGCCGGCCGGCCGCGGCAAGCCTGCCCGTAGCGGCGGCCGCGGCGGCGACGAGCGCCAGCCGCGCAGTGCATCGGCCCACGAATCCCATCTGGGATTCCTGGGCGCTGCGTCGGGGCGGGCTCGCCGGGCACGAGGCTGACCGGAGCGCGGCGGTGCGGTAGCACCGTTTTGCCGCTATGGCTTGAAGAGCGCGCCGTTTTGCCTTATCATCTACTGGCTAGACACCGCGTTTTGCGGGCGGATTGCCGGTGTGCAATCCCTCTGCTGTGCGATGGCCGGCAGTGTGCGGTATGAGCATCACGCGCCTTGCGGCTTTTGTGTGGAAGGCGGGAGGCTTCGGTGGGTGCGGTCGCTGGCGTGTTGTGTCCGGCGTCCGTCTGCCAGGTTGGTCCTCCAATGACAGAACAGATGAGCGCCTGCGGCAAGCAACCGAAGTTGTTGCAGCTGGGCGACAAAATGGGCTGGGCCGTGCAGCCCATTTTTTTTTGGTTTTCCGGTTCGTGCGGACCGGCCGCCGGTAGCGCGCCGGATCGGCCGAACCGGGCCGGTACGCGGCGGCATGCAGGGCATGCCGTATTCAACGAGGGCGCATAACGAGGCATGGCAGATCTTTTCCAGCTTAGCGAACAATCCCTGGCAGGCCTGGGGATTGAACTGGTCGACGTTGAACGCGCCGGGCAGGGGCTGCTGCGTGTCACGATAGATCGCGAAGGCGGCGTGCGCATCGAGGATTGCGAAGCCGTGTCCCGGCAGTTGTCGCGGGTCTACGAGGTCGAAAACATCGATTACGCCAGGTTGGAGGTCGGTTCGCCCGGCACCGACCGCCCGCTGCGTACCGCGAGGGATTTCAAGCGGTTCGCCGGCGAACGCGCGCAAGTCAAGCTGCGCCTGCCGTTCGAGGGCCGCAAGGTCTTCATCGGCACGCTGACCGTCCTCGAGGACGCGCCGGCCGATGAAGCAAACAAGGGAGCCGAACCCGAGGCGTTCGGTATCGAATTCGAAGCAAAAGAAGGCGAAATCCAGGTGCTGCGGTTCACGCTCGACGAAATCGAGCGTGCCAAGCTGGATCCGGTTCTGAATTTCAGGGGCAAAAAGCCATGAGCCGCGAGATTCTGTTGTTGGTGGATGCACTCGCGCGTGAGAAGAACGTCACGCGCGACGTGGTGTTCGGTGCGCTGGAAAGCGCGCTGGCCTCCGCCATGAAGAAGCTCTACAAAGAAGAAGACGTCGAGATCCGTGTGGCGATCGACCGCGACACGGGCGACCACGAGGCGTTCCGCCGCTGGCTGGTCGTGCCCGACGAGGCCGGGCTGCAGATGCCCGACCAGCAGACGCTGCTGTCGGAGGCGCGCGACGTCGTGCCCAATATCGAAGTGGGCGAATACATCGAAGAGGCGCTCGAGCCCATCGAGTTCGGCCGCATCGGCGCGCAGGCCGCCAAGCAGGTCATTCTGCAGCGCATCCGCGACGCCGAGCGCGAGCAGCTGCTGAACGATTTCCTCGAGCGTGGCGAATCCATCGTGTCCGGCACCATCAAGCGCATGGACAAGGGCGACGCGATCATCGAGATCGGCAAGGTCGAGGCGCGCCTGCCCCGTTCGGAAATGATCCCGAAGGAAAACCTGCGCGTGGGCGACCGCGTCCGGGCCTACCTGAAGGGCATCGACCGCCAGGCGCGCGGCCAGCAGATCATCCTGTCGCGCGCCACGCCGCTGTTCATCGCCCAGCTGTTCGAGAACGAAGTGCCCGAGATCGAACAGGGCCTGCTCGAGTTGAAGGGTGCGGCCCGCGATCCCGGCGTGCGCGCCAAGATCGCCGTGATCGCCCATGATCGCCGCATCGATCCCATCGGCACCTGCGTGGGCATGCGCGGTTCGCGTGTGCAGGCCGTGCGCAACGAACTGGGCGGCGAGCAGGTCGATATCGTGCTATGGTCGGAGGATCCCGCGCAGTTCGTGATCGGCGCGCTGGCCCCGGCCAATGTGCAATCCATCGTGGTCGATGAAGACCGCCACGCGATGGACGTCGTGGTCGATGAGGACAACCTCGCCATCGCGATCGGCCGGGCCGGGCAGAACGTGCGCCTGGCCGCCGAGCTGACCGGCTGGCAGATCAACATCATGACGCCGGAGGAAAGCCAGGCCAAGCAGGAGCAGGAACACAACGCCCTGCGCGAAACCTTCATGCAGAAGCTGGACGTCGACCAGGAAGTGGCCGACATCCTGATCGAGGAAGGCTTCACCGGCCTGGAAGAGATCGCCTACGTGCCCATCCAGGAATTGCTCGAGATCGAGGCCTTCGACGAAGACACGATCAACGAACTGCGCAACCGCGCCCGCAATGCCTTGCTGACGGAAGCGATCGCACAGGAAGAACGGGTCGAGACGGCGCAGGATCTGCTGAGCCTGGAAGGCGTGACGCCCGAGCTGGCCGCCAAGCTGGCGGAAGGCCAGGTGTCCACGCGTGACGACTTGGCGGACCTGTCCGTCGACGAACTGATCGAATTGACCGGCATCGATGAAGAAGAGGCCAAGCAGCTCATCGTGCGCGCCCGCGCGCACTGGTTCGAGCAGGCTTGAGTCAGCCCATACCGTCGATCAGCCACAAAGGGGAAGAGAAACGCATGTCGAGTAATACTGTCGCCCAGTTCGCAACCGAGCTGAAATTGCCTGCCAACGTGCTGCTGGAGCAGCTGCGCGCCGCGGGCGTAAGCATCAATTCGGTCGACGACACCGTCACCGAAAGCGACAAGGCGCAATTGCTCGAATCGTTGCGTCGTGCCCATGGTGCTTTGGAGGACCGCAAGAAGATCACGGTCACGCGCAAGCAGACCTCCGAGATCAAGCAGTCCGACGCCAGCGGCAAGGCCCGTACGATCCAGGTCGAGGTGCGCAAGAAGCGTGTCTTCATCAAGCGCGATGCCGCCGATGGCGTCGAGGCCGAGGTTCTCGCTCCCAACCGGGGCGAGGACGACGCGGCCGCGCAGGCGGAAGCGGCCACCCGCGAAGCCGAGCGCGCCGCCCAGGAGCGCGAGGAAGCGCTGGCGCGCGAGCGTGCCGAGGCCGAGGAACGTGAGCGTGCCGAGGCCGAAGCGCGTCTGCGCGAGGCCGAGGAACAGGCCCGCCTGGCCGCCGAGCGCGCCGCGCACGAAGCCGAAGAGGCCGAGAAGGCCAAACGGGCCGCCGAGGCGGCCGCCAAGTCCAACCATCCTGCCGTGCCCGAGGGAGGGGCTGCAGTGAGCGATGTCGTAGCAAACCAGGCTGCATCGAGTGCCGAGGCGGCGCGGATCCAGGCTGAAGAAGCCCGCAAGAAGGCGGAAGATATGCGCAAGGCGGACGCCAAGGCAACCGAGGCGCGCGACAAGGCGCGCCGTGCAGCCGAGGCCGAGGCCGCCGCGTTGCGCGAGATGCTGAGCCGCCCGCGCAACAAGGTGCTGCACGCGCCGCAGCCGGCCCCAGCGCCCGCTCCGACCGCGCCCATCGCAGGCACCTTGCACAAGCCCGCGGCCAAACCCGGCGAGGCCGGCAAGGCAGCTTCGCCCGCCGCCAAGAAGGACGACAAGCCCGCCGCGCCCGGCAAGAAGGTGCTGAAGGCCGGCGCCGTCGCCTCGACCTGGTCGGACGACGCTTCGCGCAAGAAGGGCCTGAAGACGCGCGGCGACGCTCCCGGCGCAAGCCGCGACGGCTGGCGCGGAGGCGGCCGCGGCGGCAGGAACCGCCACCAGGAGCAGAAGGCTGCGCCGGTGGCCGAGAACATCGTGCGCGAAGTGCACGTGCCGGAAACCATTTCCGTGGCCGACCTCGCGCACAAGATGGCGGTCAAGGCCGCCGAGGCCATCAAGGTCCTTATGAAGATGGGCCAGATGGTCACGATCAACCAGGTGCTGGACCAGGAAACCGCGATGATCGTGGTCGAGGAGCTCGGCCATACCGCGATCGCCGCCAAGCTGGACGATCCCGAGGCCTTCCTGGATCAGGCGCCGGCCACCGACGCCGCCGAGTTGCCGCGTGCGCCCGTGGTCACCGTCATGGGCCACGTCGACCACGGCAAGACCTCGCTGCTGGACTACATCCGGCGCGCCAAGGTCGCGTCGGGCGAAGCCGGCGGCATTACGCAGCACATCGGCGCCTACCACGTCGAGACCGAGCGCGGCACGATCACCTTCCTGGATACCCCGGGCCACGAGGCGTTCACGGCCATGCGGGCGCGCGGCGCCCAGGCCACGGACATCGTGATCCTGGTGGTGGCGGCCGACGACGGCGTCATGCCCCAGACCAAGGAAGCCATCCACCACGCCAAGGCGGCCGGCGTGCCCATCGTGGTGGCGATCAACAAGATCGACAAGCCCGACGGCAACCCCGACCGGGTCAAGCAGGAACTGGTGGCCGAGCAGGTCGTGCCGGAAGAATACGGCGGCGATTCGCCTTTCGTGCCCGTGTCGGCCAAGACCGGCCAGGGCATCGACGAATTGCTCGAGCAAGTGCTGCTGCAGGCTGAAATCCTGGAATTGAAGGCGCCCGTGGATGCGCCGGCCAAGGGTCTGGTCATCGAAGCCAAACTGGACAAGGGCCGCGGCCCGGTCGCCACGATCCTGGTGCAGAGCGGCACGCTCAAGCGCGGCGACGCCGTGCTGGCCGGCGCGAGCTTCGGCCGCGTGCGCGCCATGCTCGACGAGGTCGGCAAGCCGATCTCCGAGGCCGGTCCGTCGATTCCGGTGGAAATCCAGGGCCTGACCGAGGTCCCGGCCGCCGGCGACGAGCTCATGGTGCTCAGCGACGAGCGCAAGGCGCGCGAAATCGCGCTGTTCCGCCAGGGCAAGTTCCGCGACGTCAAGCTGGCGCGCCAACAGGCAGCCAAGCTGGAATCGCTGTTCGACAACATGGGCGAGGGCGTGCAGACGCTGGCGCTGATCGTCAAGACCGACGTGCAGGGCTCGCAGGAAGCGCTGGTCCAGGCGCTCACCAAGCTGTCCACCGACGAAGTGCGCGTGCAGGTCGTGCACGCCGCTGTCGGCGGCATCTCGGAAAGCGACATCAACCTGGCGATCGCCTCCAAGGCCGTGGTCATCGGCTTCAACGTGCGGGCCGACGCCAGCGCCAAGAAGCTGGCCGAGAACAACGGCATCGACGTGCGCTACTACAACATCATCTACGACGCCGTGGATGAGGTGAAGTCGGCCATGTCCGGCATGCTGGCTCCCGAGAAGCGCGAGGAAGTCATCGGCCTGGTCGAGATTCGCGAGGTCTACAACGTGTCGCGCATCGGCAATATCGCAGGCTGCATGGTGCTCGATGGCGTGGTGCGCCGCAATTCGCAGGTCCGCCTGCTGCGCAACAACGTCGTTCAGTGGACGGGCGAGGTCGATTCGCTGCGCCGCTTCAAGGACGACGTCCGCGAAGTCAAGTCAGGCTTCGATTGCGGCCTGACGCTGCGCGGCAACAACGACATCGCGATCGGCGACCAGCTCGAGGTATTCGAGGTGAAGGAAGTGGCGCGTACCCTGTAAAGGGCGCGTTGCAGCAAGATGAGTCGTCACAGGCAGAAAAAACTCCCCGGCGGCCGCAACCAGCGGCTCGCCGACCAGATCCAGAAGGATCTGGCCGAAATGATCCAGCGCGAGGTCGATACGGTCCGCGCGGGGCTGGTCACGCTCAGCGGCGTGGACCTGACGGCGGACTACGCGCATGCCAAGGTGTATTTCACCGTCATGGGCGCCGATCCCGCCGTGGCCGAGGCCGCGCTGAACGAAAAGGCCGGCTGGCTGCATTCGCTGTTGTTCAAGCGTCTGCACATCCACACGGTGCCCACGCTGCATTTCGTGCACGACAAGCAGATCTCGCGCGGTATCGAGATGAGCCAGCTCATCACCCGGGCCAACACGCCCGGCATGACGGCGGACGGACTGGAAGCCGAGGTAGAGGCCGAGGCCGACCAGCGCGAAGACATCGCGCCCGCCGAGCCCTCCGCTCCCGACGACGACCGCGCGTAAGCCGCGCCGCGTCTTTTTTCTCTGACGATTGCGATGGCTTCCCGACGCGGGCGTGCGCTGGATGGTGTGTTGTTGCTGGACAAGCCGGAAGGATTGTCCAGCAACCATGCGCTGCAACGGGCGCGCCGCATCCTGGATGCGCGCAAGGCCGGCCATACGGGAACGCTGGATCCGTTCGCGACGGGCCTGATGGTGCTGTGCTTCGGCGAAGCCACCAAGTTTTCCGGCGCCATGTTCCACGCGGACAAGCGCTACCTGGCCACGCTGGCTTTCGGCGAGGAAACCGATAGCGGCGACCGGACCGGCTTGCCGGTAGGCTTTCCGGGACAGCAGGCAGACCGCCGGGTGGAAGAGGTTGAGCTGCGCGACGTGCTGTCACGCTTTGCGGGCAGGATCACGCAGGTGCCGCCCATGTATTCGGCGCTCAAGCGCGACGGCAAGCCGCTGTACGAGTATGCGCGCGCAGGCATCGAGCTGGAGCGCGAGGCGCGCGAGGTCACGATCCACGACCTGCGGATGGTTTCCATGACGCCCGGCGCCGCGGTGCTGGACGTGGCGTGCAGCAAGGGCACCTATATCCGCACGCTGGCCCAGGACATCGGCCGCGCGCTGGGCCGCGGCGCCCACCTGACGGGGCTGCGGCGCACGCAGACGGCGGGCTTCGCATTGTCCGAGGCATGGACGCTCGATCGCCTGGAGGCCCTGGCGGATCCGGCCGGCGCGCTGTTGCCCGCCGATGCACTGCTGCCCGAGCTGGCCGCCGTGCAGCTGGACGAGGCGGCGGCGCAGCGATTCCTGCAGGGCCGCAGGGAAAGATGGACGGCAGCCGCGCCAGCGGCGGCCGGCGCCAGCGGGCAGGCTGCGGGCGCACCGACGGACAAGGTCCGGGTATACGGACCGGAAGGAAAATTCCTGGGTACGGCACGCTGCGAAGACGGCTGGCTGCAGCCCGACAGATTGATTTCATTCAAGGAAACGACATGACACGCGCATTGCGCAACGTGGCGATCATCGCGCACGTGGACCATGGCAAGACCACCCTGGTCGACCAGTTGCTCCGGCAGTCTGGCACCTTCCGCGAAAACGAGCAGATCGCCGAGCGGGTGATGGACTCTGGCGACATCGAGAAAGAACGCGGCATCACCATCCTGGCCAAGAACTGTGCGGTCGAATACGACGGCACACACATCAACATCGTCGACACCCCGGGACACGCCGACTTCGGCGGCGAGGTCGAGCGGGTGCTGTCCATGGTCGACGGCGTGCTGCTGCTGGTGGACGCGGTCGAGGGCCCTATGCCCCAGACCCGCTTCGTCACGCGCAAGGCGCTGGCGCTGGGCCTCAAGCCCATCGTGGTGATCAACAAGATCGACCGTCCCGGCGCTCGTCCGGACTGGGTGATCAACCAGACCTTCGACCTGTTCGACAAGCTGGGCGCAACCGAAGAACAGCTGGATTTCCCCGTGGTCTACGCCTCCGGCCTGAACGGCTATGCCGGCCTGACCGAGGATGTGCGCGACGGCGACATGAAGCCGCTGTTCGACGTGATCCTGGACAAGGTGCCGGTGCGTAACGACGACGTCGACGGTCCGCTGCAATTGCAGGTCGTTTCGCTGGATTATTCGAGCTACGTGGGCAAGATCGGCGTGGGCCGGATTACCCGTGGCCGGGTCCGTCCGCTGCAGGACGTCGTGGTCAAGTTCGGCCCCGAGGGCGCTCCCATCAAGGGCCGCGTCAACCAGGTGCTGAAATTCAGCGGCCTGGAGCGCGAAATCGTTGCCGAGGCCCAGGCTGGCGACATCGTGCTGATCAACGGCATAGACGAACTCGGCATCGGCTGCACGGTGTGTGCGCCCGACGCGCCCGATGCCCTGCCCATGATCAAGGTCGACGAACCGACCCTGACCATGAACTTCTGCGTGAACACCTCGCCGCTGGCCGGCCGTGAAGGCAAGTTCGTGACCAGCCGCCAGTTGCGCGACCGCCTGGACCGCGAACTGAAGTCCAACGTGGCGCTGCGCGTGCGCGATACCGGCGACGATACGATTTTCGAGGTGTCGGGCCGGGGTGAACTGCACCTGACCATCCTGCTCGAGAACATGCGCCGCGAAGGCTACGAACTGGCCGTATCGCGGCCGCGCGTGGTCTACAAGGAAATCGACGGCGTCAAGTGCGAGCCGTTCGAACTGCTGACCGTGGATGTCGAGGACGGCCACCAGGGCTCCATCATGGAAGAGCTGGGCCGCCGCAAGGGCGAACTGCTCGACATGGCGTCCGACGGCAAGGGCCGCACCCGCCTGGAATACCGTATCCCGGCGCGCGGCCTGATCGGCTTCCAGGGCGAGTTCCTGACGCTGACGCGCGGCACCGGCCTGATCAGCCATGTGTTCGACGAATACGCCCCGGTACGCGACGGCAACGTCGGCGAACGCCACAACGGCGTGCTGATCAGCCAGGAGGACGGCGACGCCGTGGCCTATGCGCTGTGGAAGCTGCAGGATCGCGGCCGCATGTTCGTTTCGCCGGGCGAGGCCTTGTACGAAGGTATGATCATCGGCATCCACAGCCGCGACAACGACCTCGTGGTCAACCCGATCAAGGGTAAGCAGCTGACCAACGTCCGCGCCTCCGGCACGGACGAGGCCGTGCGCCTGGTTCCGCCGATCCAGATGTCGCTGGAGTACGCGGTGGAATTCATCGCCGAAGACGAACTGGTCGAGATCACGCCCAAGAACATCCGCCTGCGCAAGAAGTTCCTGAAGGAACACGACCGCAAGCGCGCGAGCCGGGAAGCCGCTTGAGGTGGCCCCCCCCTACGCGCTGACGCGCGCCCCCCAGGGGGCGAAGCGGGTGGACCGGCGGAGCCGGATCCACCGCTTCCTGGGTGAAACTCAACGCGCTCTGTAGGGGCATTGTTATTGTGTCCGCTCCGCTTTGTAAAAGGGCGGGACGCTAGGGTATCCAGCATACAGATTCGGTCTTTCCTGCCGTTAATGGCGGAATGATTTTTCCGTTTCGGCCGTGCGCACAGGCGCGCGGTGGGGGGCGGTTAGGGGACCGAGAATGAGTGCAGTCATCCAAGATACGCGGATTTCGGCCGGGGAGAGGGCGCGCAACACGCCTTCCGTGGCGGCGCGGGCGTCGCTGAAAGGCAAGCTGACCGCGCTGGTCCTGCTGGCCGTCGTGCTGCTGGTGGCCGTGAAGGCCTGGAGCATCTACAGCGAGCGGCAGCTGCTGCTCGAGGCCAAGAGAGAGCAGGTCCTTGCCGTCGCCCAGGGGGCCTGGGGCGTGGCCAATCATTTCTACGAACAGCAGCGCTCGGGCGCGATGACGCAGCAGCAGGCGCAAGAGGCGGCCAGGCTGGCGCTGCGCGGTTTCCGCTATGGCGGCAACCAGGGCGCTTCCGAATACATCTTCGTGACCGACACGCAGGGCAACACCGTGCTGAATGGCGGCAACCCGGCGCTGGAGGGCTCCAACGCGATCGCCCGATCCGGCGACAAGCGCGATCCGGCGCTGGTCATGCGGGAGCGTTTCGACGCCATGCGCGCGGGCGGCGGCCACGCCTTCCTCGACATCATGTTCCCGCGGCCCGGCGCGACCGAGCTGTCGCCCAAGGTGAACGTCTACAAGGAATTCGCTCCGTGGCAGTGGGCGATCGGCACCGGCGTCTACCTGGACGACCTGGACAAGATCCTGCGCACGCAGCTCATCAACGGCCTGGCGGCCACGGTGGTGCTGGGCGTCGTGCTGCTGCTGGCCGGAGGGATGATCGCCCGCAGCGTCATCCGGCAGATAGGCGGCGAGCCCCGCATGGCCATCGACATCATGGCGCGCGCCGCAAGGGGCGACCTGACGCAGCAACTGCCGGCGGCGGAGCCCGCCAGCCTGATCGGCGGGCTGGCCGCGATGTCGAGCGAGGTGCGCAATCTCATCGCCAAGGTGCGCGAAGAGGCCGCGACCATGAAGCGCGACGCAGGACGCATCGCCGAGTCCGTGGGCCAGGTCTCGACCGCGGCGGTCCAGCAGAGCGATGCGACTTCGTCCATGGCGGCCGCCGTGCAGGAACTGACCGTATCGGTGGCGCATATCTCCGACGCGGCGTCGCAGACCCAGCACAATTCCGAAGGCGTGGCCGACAAGTGCCGCAACGGCGAGGTCCGGGTGTTGAGCGCTGCCGAGAGCATGAAGCGGATCGCCGGCGCGGTGGGCGAGGCTTCGCACAAGATCCGTGGCCTGCAGGCGCGCGCCACGCAGATCAATTCGATTGCCGCTTCGATCAAGGAGATCGCCGGACAGACCAACCTGCTGGCGCTCAATGCGGCCATCGAGGCGGCGCGTGCCGGCGAGCAGGGCCGCGGTTTCAGCGTCGTGGCCGACGAAGTCCGGAAGCTGGCCGAGCGTACCTCGTCGGCCACGGTGGAAATCGAGGAAATGGTCAGCGCCGTCCAGCGCGAGACGGCCGAGTCCACCGACACCATGGAGCACATCCTGCCCATGGTGGCTGAAGGAACCAGCCTGGCCGACGAAGTCGCGGCCGCACTGCGCGAGATCAGCTCCAGCGCCAATACCTCGCTGGAGCGCGTGCGCGAAGTGGCCCACGCCACCAAGGAGCAGTCGTCGGCCAGCACGTCGATCGCGCAGCAGGTCGAGAGCATCGCCCAGATGGTCGAAGCGACTACCGCGGCCATGGGCGAGACCGCCCGCTCGGCCGAGGAAATGCGCGAGATGGCCGAGCGCCTGGATCGGATGGTGGCGCGCTACCACGTCTGAGCGTGGCGCGGAGCCTGCACACTAGGGCTTGCGCGCCAACCCTTCCAGCGCCGCGCCGGTGACGCGCACGATGCGCCAGTCGGGCAGGACCTCGGCGCCCATGGATTGGTAGAAATCGATGGCGGGCTGGTTCCAGTCGAGCACGCTCCATTCGAAGCGGCCGCAGCGCCGCTCGACGGCGAGCGCCGCCAGCGCCTTGAGCAGGCGCTTGCCCAGCCCTTGGCCGCGCCGGTCCGGATGGACGTAAAGATCTTCCAGGTACAAGCCCTTGCGGCCCAGGAAAGTCGAATAATTGTGGAAGAACAGGGCATAGCCGGCCACCGTTCCGGCCGCCTCGGCGACCAGGCATTCGGCGGCGGGGCGAGGGCCGAACAACGCGTCGTGCAGGTCTTCTTCCCGCGCGATGAACAGGTGGGTGAGGTGTTCGTACTCTGCCAGGCCGCGCATCATGGCCAGTACCGGCGCGACGTCGGCCGGCCGGGCGGCGCGTACCGCGCCTGTGGCCGCAAGAGAATCGGCCAGGGCCGATGGGTGAGGGGGCTGCGCCCCATGCTGCGGGGCGGCGGGAAGATCCATGCTTGCATCTCCAGGGGCGGGGCTCCAGAAAGGAGCATCGCGGCAATTCTAGTATGCCGCCCCGCAGCCCCGCCGCCTATGGCGCGTTCGCCGACACGCTGCTGAATGCGCCGGCGAACCCGGGATAGGGAGGATCAGGCCAGCGGCTTGAAGCCGTAGAGCTTTTCGGGATTCTCGACCAGCAGCTTGCGGCGCAGGGCGGGATCCGGGCAGAAGTCCAGCATCAGGTCGACCAGTTCGCCGTCGTTGGGCATGTCCTTGGAAATGTTCGGATGGGGCCAGTCGGTGCCCCACAGGACCCGGTCAGGCGCGGCTTCGATCAAGCGGGCGGCAAACGGCGCGGCATCGGCGAAGGGGCGCTTGCCCACCGAAACGCGCTCGCCGCCGCAGACCTTGACCCAGGCCAGCGGGTTCTTCATCAGTTCCAGCAGGGCGCGGAAGGGTTCCTGGTCCAGGCCATTGGCCGCTTGCACGCGGCCCATGTGGTCGATGACGAAGGGCACCTTGATGCGGTTGATGCGGTCGGTGTAGGTGACGATGTCCTGCGCGTCCAGGTGCAGCACGACATGCCAGCCGAGGTCGCCGAGGCGCTCGATGGTCTTGTCGAAGACGTCCAGGTCGGGCGCCCCGCCCAGATGCTGGACGAAATTGAAGCGCACCGCGCGCACGCCGGCGGCATTCAGGTCGGCCAGTTGTTCGTCGGTTTCGGAACCGTTGACGATGGCCACGCCCAGGTAGCGCCCCTCGCTGCGCGCAATGGCGTCGAGCATCGCAGTGTTGTCGTCGCCGTGGCAACTGGCCTGCACGATGACGGCGCGGTCCAGGCCCAGCCAGTCATGCAACTGGCGCAGGCGCTCGAACGGCGCATCCGGCGGCGTGTAGCTGCGGTCGGGCGCGTAGGGAAAGCGGTCGGCGGGGCCGAAGACGTGGCAGTGGGCGTCGCAGGCGCCGGCGGGCAGCGCTTCGCGCGGCTTGACGGGATTGGGATCGGGGGCAGCGCAGGTTTTCATGGTTCAGCTATTTGGTTCGGGATGGCCGCAGCGGGCTGCGGCCTGATCCGTTGCAGGAGAGTTCCCTGGCGGCCGAGGGGTCAGCCGTTCAGTTCGTCCAGCGAGTCGACGTAGCGCAGGCCGGCTTCTTCCAGCTTGGGGCGCATCTTGTAGAGGTCCAGGCCGAGTTCGCCGGAGGCCAGGCGGGCGCGCTTGCCTTCTTCTTCCTGAACGCGCTTTTCGGCCTTCAGGATGGTGGCGGCGACCTGGGCGTTAGGAACGATGGCCACGCCGTCGTCGTCGGCCACGATGGCGTCGCCGGGGTTGACAAGCGCGCCGCCGCAGACGATGGGCACGTTGACCGAGCCGATGGTAGCCTTGACCGTGCCGCGGGCATTGACGGCCTTGGACCAGACGGGGAATCCCATCGCGGTGAGCGTGGCGACGTCGCGCACGCCGGCATCGATGATCAGGCCGCGTACGCCGCGCGCCTTCAGCGAGGTGGCGAGCAGGTCGCCGAACATGCCGTCGGAGTTTTCGGTGGTGCAGGCCACCACCAGAATGTCGCCCGGCGAGCACTGCTCGACCGCCACGTGCAGCATCCAGTTGTCGCCAGGCTGCGCCAGCACCGTCACCGCCGGACCGGCGATCGAGGCGCCGGCGTAGATCGGGCGCATATAGGGGCGCATCAGCCCCACGCTGCGGCCCTGCGCCTCATGCACCGTCGCCACGCCCTGAGACGCCAGCTTCTCCGCCGCGCCCTCGGGCAACGCCGGTTTTTTACGTACGACCACACCTAACATCGAGATCTCCTATGGCCCCGCGCATCGACGCGCAGCAGCATACGAACACTTAAAGCGGGACCCTATTCTAAAGAAGAACCCCAGCCCACCCAGGGCACCGCGGATCCGGCTCCGCCGGTCCGCCAGTGCCGCCCCCTTGAGGGGGCCCGCGTAGCGGGTAGGGGGTGGGCTTCCCTTGGGGTTACTGCTTCTCTATACCCGCCGTATCGATCACCTTGCGCCACTTGTCGATTTCCGAGACCAGCAGCGCGTGGAATTCCTTGGGCGTGTTGGTCTGCGGGATCATGCCGACGTCCACCAGCTTCTTGTTGATGGCCGGGTCGGCCACGACTTCGCGGATGGCTTTGTTCAGCTTGTCGACGACGGCGGGCGGCGTGCCCGCCGGGGCGGCGAAGCCGTTCCACGACACCGCCGAGTAGCCCGGCACGGTTTCGGCGATGGTGGGCACGTCGGGGAACAGCGCGCTGCGCTTCTCCGAACCCACGCCCAGCAGGCGCAGGCTGCCGCCCTTGATGTTGCCGATCACGGCCGGCACGGTTTCGAACATGACCTGGACGCTGTTGCCCTTGACGGCGGCGAGCACTTCGCCGCTGGACTTGAACGGCACGGTCGGGACCTTGATGTCGGCCAGCGAGCGGAACAGCTCGGCGGACAGGTGCTGCGTGCTGCCGACGCCGATGGTGCCCATGTTGAAGTGCTGCGGATCCTTCTTGGCGGCGGCGACGGCGTCGGCCACGGTGCGCAGCGGGCTGTTCTGGTCCACGGCCATCACGATGTCGAACGAGCCGACCATGGAGATCATGGCGAACTGCTTGAGCGGGTCGTAGGGCAGCGACTTGAACAGCGAGGGGCTGACGGCGTTCTGGTTGCTGACGATGAACAGGGTATGGCCGTCGGGCGCCGAACGGGTGAGCGCGACCGCGGCCGTGATGCCGCCGGCGCTGGGCATGTTCTCGACGATCACCGGCTTGCCGAATTTCTGCGACAGGCCTTCGGCCACGATGCGGGCGGTGACGTCGGCCACGCCGCCGGGACCGAAGGCGACGATCAGGCGCAGCGGCTTGGTGGGAAATTCCTGGGCATGCACGCCGGCGGCGGCCAGGGTGGCGGCGGCGCCGATGCAGAGCCGCGCGAGCAGGGAATTGGTCATTGTCTTCCTCTATCGGTATTGGCGGCCAAGGGGATCGTTCGACCGTCCGGAGCCGGACGCCTCGGGCGGCGTCGATGTAAACAAATGTGATTGTGGCCTCGATGCGCCTGATGGAAAACACAAATCGACACTAGCTGTTATGCTTAAAAGACATGAATCGAGGGGGCGCCATGGATCTGAGGCAACTCGAATGTTTCGTGCGCGTGGTCGAGTTCGGCAGTGTTACGCGTGCGGCCATTACCCTCAATCTGTCGCAGCCGGTGGTGAGCCGGCACGTGCGCCAGCTGGAGGTCGAACTCAAGGAGCACCTGCTCGAGCGCAACGGCCGCGGCGTGATCCCCACCGATGCCGGCAAGCGGCTGCTGGAGCGCGGCCGCGGCATTCTGCACCAGGTTCGCCTGGCCCGGCAGGAGATCGAAGACCTGCGCGGTGCGCCGTCGGGCAAGGTGGTGGTAGGCATGCCGCCCAGCGTGGGCAAGGCCGTCACCGTCGATCTGGTCGCGGAGTTCCGCGATACTTTCCCGCGCGCCTCGCTGGGCGTGGTAGAGGCGCTTACCGTTTCCATGTACGAGTGGCTGCTGCTGGGCCGGCTGGATTTCGCGCTGCTGTACAACCCGCCCGTCAGCCAGCAGGCGGTATACGAGCAGGTCTGGTCGGAAGACCTCTACCTGATCGGCCGGCGCGGCCTGGGCGGCAAGCCGATGCCCTCCAGCGTGAAGATGCGGGAACTGGCCAATTACCCGCTCATCACCCCGGGCCAGCCCAATGCCATCCGCAACCTGCTGGACGTGCAGTGCGCCCGCCTGGGCGTGCCGCTTTCGATCGCGCTCGAAGTCGATGCCATCGAGTCGCTGCTGGACCTGGTCGACCGTGGCATGGGCTATGCGGTGCTGTCGCGCAATGCCATACACGGGCGCTCGCAGCGGCCGCATCTGCGCGCGGCGCACATCGTGGCGCCCACGCTGACGACGCAACTGGTGATCGCCACGGCCTCCCAGCGGCCGCTGACCCGCCTGGCCCAGGCGACCATCGCGTTGATCAAGCGCCGCATCGAAGGCGGCATCCTGCGCGAGGGACCGGTCCTCGCCTCGGCCCCGCCGGACGCCTGACTACGGTCCGGCGCGTGCGTGACCAGTTGTGAACGGCGGGGGCATGCGTGTTGCGGCACCATATCAGGCTGGCCATAATCGGACGATGTCCGACAGACCGCAAACAATGGAATCCACTCCGAACCGGCCCGCCCCTGCCCCGGCGCCTCCCTGCACGCTGGTGATTTTCGGCGCGACCGGCGACATGACGGGGCGGCTGCTGATGCCGGCGCTGTACAACCTCGCCCGTGTCGGCGCGCTGGACCCGGCGTTCCGGGTGATAGGGATCGGACGCCGGGAACTGGACGATGCGGCATTCCGCGATGGGCTGACGGCGTCCATGGACGATGTGGTGGCGAGCCGCGGAGCGGCGGCGCCCCAGTTCGATCCGCAGGCCTGGCAATGGCTGATGCAGCGCGCGTCCTACCTGGCGGGTGATTTCAAGGATGGGCAGACCTATGGCAGCCTGGACAAGCGGCTGGCCGGCGCGCAGGGCGGCGTAATTTTCTATCTTTCGACCGACCCCGATTTTTTCCTGCCGATCGCCCGCCAGTTGCACGATGCGGGGATGTTCAAGCAGTCCTCCGGCCGCTGGCGGCGCCTGGTGGTCGAGAAACCATTCGGCCGGGATCTGGCCTCGGCGCGCGAATTGAACCGGCAACTGGCCAAGGCCGTCAATGAAAGCCAGATCTTCCGCATCGATCACTTCCTGGGCAAGGAAACGGTGCAGAACATCCTGGTGTCGCGCTTCGCCAATAGCGTGTTCGAAAACAGCTGGAACCGCCTGTTCATCGATCATGTGCAGATCACGGCGGCCGAGGCCCTGGGCCTGGAGCGGCGTTCCAGCTTCTACGAGCAGACGGGGGCCTTGCGCGACATGGTGCCCAATCATTTGTTCCAACTGCTGGCCATGGTGGCGATGGAGCCGCCCAATGCCTTCGAAGCCGACGCGGTGCGCACCGAAAAGGAGAAGCTGCTCGAAGCCATACGCCTGCAAACGCCCGCCGAGGCCCTGATCCATAGCGTACGCGGCCAATACCGGGCGGGGACGGTGGGCGGCAAGGCCATGCGCGGCTATCTGGAAGAAGAGGGCGTCGCGCCGGACAGCAGGACGGAAACCTATGTGGCGCTCAAGCTGTGCATCGATAACTGGCGCTGGGCCGGCGTGCCGTTCTATCTGCGCACGGGCAAGGCGCTGGCGCGGCGCCAGACCCAGATCGTGATCGCGTTCAAGGACGCCGGCCATGCCTTGTTCTGCGAAGCCGAGCATTGCAAGCCGCCGGCCAACACGCTGGTACTGCAGATACAGCCCGACGAGGGCCTGTTCTTCCACATGCAGGCCAAGGTGCCGGGCTCGAAGCTGGGGACGGCGCCGGTCAGCATGGATTTCCGCTACCGCGATCATTTCCCGCCCAGCCACAGTTCCGGCTACGAGACCTTGATCTACGATTGCATGGTCGGCGACGCGACACTGTTCCAACGGGCCGCCGACATCGAATTGGGCTGGAAGGCCGTACAGCCTTTCCAGCAAGCCTGGGCCGAAGGTGGCGACATCCATCCCTATCGTGCCGGCAGCCAGGGGCCCGCCGCGGCCGACGACTTGCTGGCGCGCGACGGGCGTGCCTGGCTGTCGCTGGAATAGCCGGGCTGGGAACGCTTCTTGCGGACGCATTCCGCATGAGCAGAAACTCACTTCCTCTCGACGCGGGCGCGGTGGCGCCGGATGTCTCGACGTTCCGGGTGCTGACCGTCAACGTCCACAAAGGCTTCAATTTCTTCAACCGGCGTTTCATCTTGCACGACCTGCGCGAGGCCGTCCGCAAGGTATCGGCCGACATGGTGTTCCTGCAAGAGGTGCTGGGCGCTCATGCGCGGCATGCCCTGCGTTTCGCGAATTGGCCGGAGAGCCCGCAGTACGAGTTCCTGGCCGACACCATCTGGTCGGACTTCGCCTACGGCCGCAACGCGGTGTATCCCGATGGCGAGCACGGCAATGCCGTGTTGTCGAAATTCCCCATCGTGCACTACGAGAATCACGATGTTTCGATCTCCGGTCCGGAACGGCGCGGGCTGCTGCATTGCGTGATGCGCGTGCCGGGCACGGGCGTGCAGCTTCACGCGGTGTGCGTACACCTGGGTTTGCAGGAGCGTCACCGCAAGAAGCAGCTCGACCTGCTGTGCCGGCTGGTACAGCAGGAAGTGCCCGGCGACGCACCGTTGGTGGTGGCCGGGGACTTCAATGACTGGCGCCGCCGCGCCGGCGCGGTGCTGGAGGGATGCGCGGGCCTGCGCGAAGTCTATGCGCATGCGCATGGGCAATTGGCCCGCAGCTTCCCCGCCTGGTGCCCGCTGCTGCCGCTGGACCGCATCTACGTGCGCGGCGTGAACGCGCATCGGCCCATCGAACTGGGCCGCCGGCCGTGGACTTCATTGTCGGACCATGCGCCGCTGGCCGCGGAGTTGGCGCTATGAATGCAACGCCGCGCCATGCACGCAACGGACCGGTACGCGGCGAACGGCCGGCCAGGCGGTGGGGCCGGCGCGGCGCGCGTGCTGCGCCGGCGAGCGCGGCCTGGGTGCCTGGCAACCGCATCGCTCTGCTGGAGAACGGCGAAGCATTCTTCCCGCGCGTATTCGAGGTGATCGGCCAGGCCCGCGAGGAGGTCCTGCTGGAGACGTTCATCCTGTTCGACGACCACGTCGGGCAGGCGCTGCACGAAGCCCTGGTGGCCGCGGCGCAGCGCGGCGTGCGCGTTTCGGTGCTGGTGGACGGTTATGGCTCGATGGACCTGGGCGAGGATTTCCTGGCGGGCCTGACCAGGGTGGGCGTGCAGTTCCGCATGTTCGACCCGCGCGCCAGGCTGCTGGGGCTGCGCACCAACGTGTTTCGCCGCATGCATCGCAAGCTGGTGGTGGTGGATGGCGCAATCGCCTTTGTCGGCGGCATCAATTACTCGGCCGACCATCTGGCGGATTTCGGGCCGGGGGCCAAGCAGGACTATGCCATCGAAGTACACGGGCCGGTGGTGGCGCAGATCCGCGCCTATGTCCGCACCAACTGCAGCGAGCCGCCGGCGCCGGTTGCCGAGCGGGAGCCCACGGGGCCGCCGGGCGACGGAAGAGAGCCGGCCGGCACGGCGCAGACGCTGTTCGCGGTGCGCGACAACGGCGCGCACCGCACCGACATCGAGCGCCAATACCGCATCGCCATTCGCGCGGCCAGGCACGACGTCATCATCGCCAACGCTTATTTCTTTCCCGGCTACCGGCTGCTGCGCGACCTGCGCAACGCGGCGCGCCGCGGCGTCCGGGTCTCGCTGGTGCTGCAGGGCGAACCCGACATGCCCATCGTCAAGGTGGGCGCGCGGCTGCTGCACGATTACCTGCTGGGCGCAGGAGTGCGCATCTTCGAATACTGCGAACGGCCCTTGCATGGCAAGGTGGCGGTAGCCGATGACGAGTGGGCGACAGTCGGTTCGAGCAATCTGGATCCGCTGAGCCTGTCGCTCAACCTGGAGGCCAATCTCGTCATCCGCGATGCCGGCTTCAACAGGGTGTTGCGCGAGCGGCTCGATACGCTGATCGCGCGCCACTGCAGGCAAGTGCGCCAGCCGCGTCCGCAGACCAAGTCGATCTGGCGCGCGGCCGTGTCGTCGGTGGTCTTCCATGTACTGCGCCGCTTTCCCGCCTGGGCCGGCTGGTTGCCCAAGCATGTGCCACGGCTCGAGCAGATCGAGCCCGCGGCGGTTTCCCACGCTGGCCAGGAGGACGACGATGCCCAGTCTCGCCAAACCGGCTGACGGCAGAGCGGCAGGACAGACGCCCAATGCGCCCCGCCATGCCGGCAAGCGCCGTGCATGGTGGCGGTGGGCGCGCCATGGGCTGGTGCTGGTCTTTCTGGCGGTGGTGGCCGTCTTGCTGGCCGAGCAGGTCGGCAAGATCGAATGGAATCGCGTGTTGCAGACGCTGCGCGGCTATGCGCCGGCGACGCTGGCCGCGGCTGGCGGACTGACCGTTGCCAGCCACCTGCTGTTCGGCGCCTTCGACCAGCTCGGGCGGCGCTACGCCGGCCATCGCCTGGGCATCGGCGCGGTGGCGGCAGTGGCTGGCGTGTCCTACGCCTTTACGCTCAACCTGGGCGCATTGGTGGGAGGCGTGGGGTTCCGCTATCGCTTGTATTCCCGGCTCGGCCTGGACCCGGCCGCCATCGGCAAGATCTACGCGTTGAGCGTGGCGACCAACTGGCTGGGCTACCTGGTGCTGCTCGGCGGTCTGTTCGTGGCAGGGGCGGTGCGCCTGCCCGAGCGCTGGGGCATACCGGCGGCCATGCTGCCCGTGATCGGCGCGCTGGCCTGGGCCGCCGCAGCGGCCTACCTGGCGGCGTGCATAGGCTGGGGCGGCAAGCGCTTCCAGGTCCGCCGCGTCGCCGTCGAATGGCCGCGCTGGCCCATGGCTGCGCTGCAATTGGCACTGTCGGTGACCAACTGGACGATCATGGCGGGCATCGTCTATCTGCTGCTGGGCGGCAAGGTCGATTACCCCGCCGTGCTCGCCGTGCTGCTGGTCAGCGCGGTGGCCGGAGCGCTGACGCACGTGCCGGCGGGGCTGGGGGTACTGGAAGCGGTGTTCATCGCCATGCTGGCCGACCGCATGCCCGCCTACGAGCTGCTGGCGGGGCTGCTGGCCTATCGCGCCATCTACTATCTGGGTCCGCTGCTTCCCGCCCTGGCCTGTTACGGCTGGATGGAGGCCCGTGCGCGGCGCCGGCCGCAAGCCGGCACCTCGTCCTGACGGTCGCGAGGGTAGGGCGTCCGCGTAGCGAAAAGAAACAGTTCGCGGGAATCATCTGCCATCATGCGGGTCTCTAATTTCAACCCCTGCTGCGCAATCCGAGTTTGCCCCGATGACGCCCCCCCAGACAGCCCCCGATATGCCCGCATCCACTCGACGTTGGGAGCTGGACGCCTTGCGGGGCCTGATGCTGGTGTTGATGACCTCCACGCACCTGCCGACGTGGTTCGGCATTCCCACCAGCCAGCCGCTGGGTTTCGTGTCGGCGGCCGAAGGGTTCGTTTTCCTGTCCGCCTACATGGCGGGATTGGTCTACACCCAGCGCGCTCGGCGCGACGGCGTCCCCGCGATGCGGCGCGCCTTCCTGAGGCGCGCGCTCATCATCTATGCGTGCCAGGCGGCCTCGCTGCTCTTCCTGTTCACCGTCATCGCCGCATTGGGCATGACCTTGCACCAGCCGGCGGCGGCCAACCTGATGTCCTTCTACCTGCGGGATCCCGTGACGGGTTTCTGGACGTCGCTGCTGATGATCTACAACCCGCCGCTGTTGGACATTCTGCCGGTCTACATCGTATTCATGCTGCTCAGTCCATGGATCCTTGGCCATGCCTTGCAGCGCGGCTGGAAATACGTGCTGTGGGGCAGCGTGCTGCTGTGGGGCGCGACCCAGTTCGGCCTGTCGCGCGTGCTCTACGATGGCCTGGTGGCGGCAACCGGACTGCCCGTGCCGTTCGGCGAAACCGGCGCTTTCGAGACCTTCGCCTGGCAACTGCCGTGGGCGCTGGGGATGTGGATGGGGGCCACGCACGCGGGCGCGCCCCGCGAACGGCGTCCTGCCGTGCCGAAGTGGGCGGCGTATGGCGCCCTGGGCGTGGCCTGCGCCTTTTTCCTGTGGCGCCATACCACGGGGCTGGAGGCGTTTCCGGGCGGCGATCCGCTGAACGCGTTGTTCGACAAATGGCACATCGGGCCGCTGCGCCTGCTCAACTTTATCGCGCTGCTTACCGTAACGGTCTATTTCGGCCCGTGGCTGAAGCGCCACCTGCCGCGGATGCGGGTGCTCGAGACCATGGGCGCGGCATCGCTGCCTGTGTTCTGCGCGCATCTGGTGATCGTGCTGGTGGCCTTGGCCGTGTTCGGTGAAAGCAATCCGTCCCGGCCGATCTGGTTCGACCCTGCGATGTTCGTGTTCAGCATAGCCGCCATGTACCTCGTGGCGCGCATCGTGCAGGCCGGCGGCCCCGGCAAAGGGCCGCGCCGCCGGCGCGGCGGCGCCGGCTCGCTGAGTGCGCTCAGTTGATGTGCGCGGCGATCACCGAGGCCCAGAGCGCGTAGCCGGTGTCGTTCAGGTGCAACGCATCCTCGCGGAATAGTTCCGGCCGCGGCTGGCCATCGGCGGCGAGCATGGGGGTGAACACGTCGATATAGTCGGCGTTGGCGACGGTCGTGGTGTACGCGCGTATCAGCGCATTGGTGGCGCGTACCTGCGGGATCAGCGCCGCGCGCGACGGGCTGGGCTTGATCGAGATATACGCCACGCGGGTATCGGGCAGCGCGCGCCGCACGCTTTCGACAAAAACGGTGAAGCTGGCCAGGATATCTTCCGGGGAGCGGCCCTCGGCCAGATCGTTGTCCCCGGCGTAGACCAGGACGACCCGGGGCCGGTACGGAATGACCAGACGGCTGACGTGACGGGCGCAGTCGATCATGCGCGATCCGCCAAAACCGCGCTTGAGCACGGGCAGCTTGGTGAAGCGGGTTTCGAGATCGCTCCACAGCCGGATCGACGAACTGCCGACGAACAGCACGCCCCCGGGAGCCGGCGCATGCAGGCGGTCGGCGCGCTCGAAGGCCTCGAAGCTGGCGGTCCACTGGGTATCCGCCGCAGGCACGCCGGCAGGCGTGTGCAATGCCACTTCCTGGGCGGCGAGCGGCTGCATCCCGGCGCTGCACAAAGCGAACAGCGCGGCGGCGAAAACGGGACGGAACACCATGGATGGCATGCAGCTTGCGGATGGCCTGTAGAGGAATCTGGCGATGATACCCGCGGCCGCCGCCGGTTTGTCCAAATTTGTTGCAAATGTGGCGCTGGCTACCACAGGAATGTAGGGAATGTAAATTTTTGCTAGAGCGGGGATGAGCTCGAAAAAATTTTCACTTCAATGGGCTAGGATCAAACACACGAACTCTTCTGGAGGCTCGCATGAACCAAGTCGTCGAACAAGGCACTGTGCAATATGTGCTCAAATCGCGGGTGCTCGATTTGCCCGAAGGCCAGTTTCGTGGCTATGTGGAAGTCCAGGCCCGCGGAGGCAGGGAAATGGTGGATAGCCGGCTCAAGTACTGCGGCCTGATCCGCAGGACCTGGCTGGAAGCCGTCGAGGACGCCGAACGGTTGGCCGACGGCCTGCGCGGGACGGATTGCCACGATGGCGAATGCTTCGTATTTTCCGCGCGCAGCGCAAGCAGTCTGGATTCGCTGCTAAACGTGTTCGGCCGGGTGCGCTGAGGCCGGACTTGCGGCCGGCCTGTCCGGCCGGTGCGTGGCGGCACTGCGCACGCTTGGCAAGCCGCCCGTACCACGTATTCCAGGCCGGGGGCCGTAGAGGGCGGACCAGGATGACCAATCAATCCGGCATGTTGCTGTACCCCGGCGCGGATCGGCTGGACGACCTCGACGTGTCCGGCGCATGGCAGCGCGGCGAGATCCGGTCGGCATTCCAGCCTATCGTCTCTCTTCGCACCCACCGCATCCTCGGTTTCGAAGTCCTGGCGAGGTGGCGCGATCCGGTGCGGGGCGCCATCGCGCCGCAGCGTTTCCTGTCGCTGCTCGAAGAGCGCGGCCTGCTGGACGCATTCACCCGTCAACAGGTGCGCCAGGCCTGCGAACTCGCCGCGGGGTGGGGGCAGCATTTCTTTCTTGCATTCAACGTCGCCCCGACGCAATTGCTCTCGCTGGCATTCGCCAAGAGCCTGTCGCAGGCTGTGCGGGATTCCGGTTTTTCGCCGTGCCGGGTCGAGATCGAGGTCACGGAAGGGGCGCTCACCTGCTCGCCGGGAACCGCGGCCAGTGTGTTGCAACGTTTGGCCGATGCTGGCATGACCTTGTCGATCGACGACTTCGGCACGGGCCATTCCAATCTCGCCCGCCTGGTCGCCTATCCGTTCCGGAAGCTGAAGATAGACCGGCAATTCATCAAGGACGTGAGCCGCTCGCAGGACCAGCGCAGGATAGCCGCCGCCATCATCGGCATGGCGCAGAATCTCGAAATGGCGGTGGTGGCCGAAGGGGTGGAGACCCGCGAGGACGCCGACATTCTCAAGCTGCTCGGTTGCGATGCCGCACAGGGTTGGTTGTACGGCCGGGCCATGACGCCGGCGCAGGCGCGGGCGCTGCTGGCCAGCGTAGGCGAAGCGCTGCCCGACAGCCGCGTGGCGGCCGAGTCGCCTTTCCAGCAATTGCACCAGTTGGCCACCCTATATGCCCAGGCGCCGGTGGGACTGTGCTTTCTCGATCTGGGTATGCGCCATGTCCGGGTCAACGACCGGTTCGCCGCCATGCATGGCCTGCAAGGGCACCAGATGGAAGGCCGCCTGCCGTCGGAAGTCACCGATCCGGCCACGGCGGCCCGCATCGAGCAGGGTCTGGCGCTCGTCCTGGCCGGAGAGATCCTTCCACCCGTGATTTTCCATGGGAACGGGCGGGACTACGTGATCTGGGCCGACCTGGTGAAGGACGTGGGCGGCGATGCGATCGGGATTTCGTCGTTTTCGCTGGAACTGGTCGAACAGCGGGAACTGGTCGAGCATTGGCTGCCCGTGGCGTGAACTGAGCGGCCTGGCCGGCAGGCGGCCTGCTACGACGCCACCTCGATGGCATGCGGGCTTTCGTATTGCACGTCGAGCAGTTCCAGCACCTGCATGGCCAGTTCGACACACGCATTGGTCAATTGCCAAGGCAGGGTGGCGGGGATCCGGTATTGCAGGAACAGCTTGCTCGACAGCACTTCGGGAATAGGATCGAGCAGGCGATGCCGCATGCCGGGCAGCAGGCGGTCGATCGAGGCCTGCGCAGCCGCGCGTCCGGCGGCATGCTGAGGCCATTGCGAAGGCAGGCCCCAGGCGCGCGGCATCCATTCCAGGTCGCGCAGCACCGTTCGCAGGTCTTCGTGGGAATCGCGGAAGGGCAGCAGGACGAGGTCGGCCAGATTGGCCAGGTGGCTGTCGACGTCCGGGCGATTGCCGGCTCCGTCGATGACACCGAACCAATCCTCGACTTCGTTGAGCGTGGCGACGACCTTGGCCAGGTTGGCGGCCTCGCGCGCGTCGAAGGGCAGGTAGAGGCGGCCCGCCTTGGACAGGCGTTCCCGTTCCAGGTCCGTCAGCACGCAGACGACGCGCTTGCCCAGCAGCGCCATGCCGTGCGCAATCATGTGCGACAGCGTGGTCTTGCCGGTGCCGCCTTTGTTTCCCAGAACGCAGACTATCCTGGCCATGGCCTCCTACCTTCGGACGCGATCCTGCAGGCCGCAGCCTGGGCGGTGGCTTCACCGCAGTCGGGCGTGCCGCCGTGCAGGCACGCGGACGCTCGCGCCAGACGCGTCATGCCGCCAGTATGAGGTCGGGCCAGCCGCGTCCAAACCGCGAATAGGAAGGGATAGCTGCCCTTGTTCGGGCGGGGAGGGTAGGCCGGCCCGCCGACGCTCAGGCCGCGTGGCGCTGGCTGCCGGGCTCGACCATGGCCCAGGCCGTTTCGATGAGCCCCGGATCGTTGGCGGCGAGCAGGCGGCTGTCCGACAGCGTCTGGCGCCAGCGTCTGGCGCCGCCCTGGGCATTGAACAGGCCCAGCATGTGGCGCGCCACGGCGCGCAGCGGCACGCCGCGGGCGACCTGCGCGCGCGCGTAGCCGGTCATGGCCTGGATCACCTCGGCGTCGTCGGCGATGGCCGCGGCCGGCCAGAGACGCTGCGACAGCTCCGATAGCACGCGCGGCCGATGATAGGCTTCGCGGCCCAGCATGACTCCGTCCAGCTCGCCGCCGCCCGCGGCGATGTGGGCGAGCGTGGCGTCGGCCTCGGCCAGGCCGCCGTTCAGGACGATCAGCGCGCCGGGGAAGTCGCGCTTCAATTGCCGCGCCACGTCGTAGCGCAGCGGCGGGATCTCGCGGTTCTCCTTGGGCGACAAGCCCTTGAGGACGGCATTGCGGGCATGGACGATGAACACATCGCAGCCGGCCTCGTGCACCGTTCCGACGAAATCGCGCACGAAGGCGTAGGACTCGTCGTAGTCGAGGCCGATACGGTGCTTGACCGTGACGGGAATCTGCACCGCGTCGCGCATGGCCTTCACGCAATCGGCCACGAGCGCCGGCGTGGACATCAGGCAGGCGCCGAAAGCGCCTTTCTGCACGCGGTCGGACGGGCAGCCGCAATTGAGGTTGATCTCGTCGTAGCCCCGGTCCTGGCCGGCCCTGGCGGCGCGGGCCAGGGCGCCGGGTTCATTGCCGCCCAACTGCAGCGCGACCGGATGCTCCTGGGGGGAAAAGTCGAGATGCCGCGCGGCGTCGCCGTACAGGATCGCGCCAGTGGCGATCATTTCGGTATAGAGCCGGGCGCGCGGCGCCAGCAGCCGGTGGAAGTAGCGGCAATGGCGGTCGGTCCAGTCTATCATCGGCGCGACACACAGCTGCCAGCCGCCAAGTTCTTGATTTGAAAGCATAATGCCGCAATCATAACCTGCCGTGCGCAAGCCCTGCGAGGCATCGGCCCGGCCGGTGCGCGGGACGCTTCTTTTCATGGCGCGGACGCCCGCGCAGGCGGCGAACCGATATGATGACGGTCATTGCACAGAACGGAGAACCATCCATGCGCGCATCCACGCTCGTCGCACTCGCCCTGTTGGCCGCGGCCGGCACCGCCCAGGCCGCCAACCTCAGCTTCCTGAACCAGTCCATCCTGCTGCGCATTCCCAAAGCGCAGGTGAGCGAGTTTTCCGCCGAGGTCGGCCGTGTGCTCAACGAGACGCCCGACGGCCAGCGCGCCACCTGGTCCAGCCGGCCCGCGAAATCGCGGCAGACGCCCGTGAGCGTGACGCTCGCGCCTCGAAATACGACGCAGACGGGCAAGGGCCAGACCTGCCGCTTCCTGGCGGCCGACGTTGAGCAGGGCAAGGCCAGGGAGAACTGGGGTTTCTGGTTCTGCAAGCAGGAAAGCGGCGCATGGCGCGCCAGCGCGATGTAGCCGCCGGTCATTCCAGCTTGAAGACGCTGTTCGGCCGGACCGGGCGGCTGGTCGTCAGCGCGGCGCCAGCACTTTGCCCGGATTCATCAGTCCGAGCGGATCGAGCGCCTGCTTGATCCGGTGCATCAGCCCCAATTCCACGCCATCCTTGTAGCGCAGCAGTTCGTCGCGCTTGAGCTGGCCGATGCCGTGCTCGGCGCTGATCGAGCCGCCATGGGCGTGCACGCTGTCGTGCACCAGCAGGTAGACCTCGTCCTGGCGGGCCAGGAAGTCGGCTTCGGGAACCTCGGGCGGGCGGCTGACGTTGTAGTGCAGGTTGCCGTCGCCCAGGTGGCCGAAGATGATGTGGCGCACGCCGGGGATGGCCTGCTGGAGCAGCGCATCGGTGGCCGCGACGAAATCGGGAATGCGCGAGGCCGGCACGGAAATGTCGTGCTTGATGTTCTTGCCTTCCCAGGATTGGGCCGACGAGATGCTTTCGCGCAGTTGCCAGAGCGCCTGGCTTTGCGCCAGGCTGCCGGCCACGGCGGCGTCGAGGAGGAGGCCTTCGTTCAGCGCCGCTTCCAGCACTGCCTCGAAGCGCGCCTGCGCGTGCGCGTCGCTTTCGCTGTCCGACAGTTCCAGCAGCGCGTACCAGGGGGCGGGCCCGAGCGGCAGCGTCTGCTGTGGGAAGGCGCGCACGACCACCTCCAGGCTGGCGTGCGACATGACTTCGAAGCCCGTCAGCGCGGCGCCGAAGCCCGCGCGTGCCCGGGGCAGCAGCGCGACGGCCGCGGCCAGCGTGGACAGGCTGACCAGCGCGGTGCGCTGCGCCACGGGCAGCGGATAGAGCCGCAGCGTGGCGGCGGTGATGATGCCCAGCGTGCCTTCGCTGCCTATGTAGAGGTCGCGCAGGTCGTAGCCGGTGTTGTCCTTGCGCAGGCCGCGCAGGCCGTGCCAGATGTCGCCCTCGGCGGTGACGACTTCCAGTCCGAGCGCCAGTTCGCGCGCATTGCCGTAGCGCAGGACTTGCGTGCCGCCGGCATTGGTGGCGAGGTTGCCGCCCACGGTGCAACTGCCTTCGGAAGCCAGGCTGAGCGGGTACAGGCGGCCCGCGTCGCGTGCCCACTGCTGCACGGCCTGCAGTGTGCAGCCGGCCTCGACGGTGATGGTGTCGTTGCCGGCATCGACGGCGCGCAGACGGTCCAGGCGGCGGGTGGAAACCACCACGGCGCGGCCGTCGACGTCGGGCGTGGCGCCGCCGGCCAGGCCGGTATTGCCGCCCTGCGGGACGATGGAGGCGCCGTGCCGCCGGCACAGGTGCACGACCTGCGCGACTTGCGCCGTGCTGCCGGGCCGCACCACGGCCTGGGCGGCACCGGTATAGCGGCCGCGCCAATCCGTGAGATAGGGCTGGGCATCGGCGCCGGTCAGTACCTGCGAGGCGCCGAGCGCATCGCGCAATCCGGTCAGCAAATCCATGGCCATCCTCCTCCGGTCCGTTCGTCGATCAACAGCATGGCTCGCCCAGCCGCTTTACGGCCCGGGCGGGTCGGCGCGCGCAGTCTCTTTCGCCGCCTTTTGCGCGGCCTTGGCGGCGCGCTTGGCCGGGCGCACATACAGAACGGCGCTCCAGAAGAACACCGCCGACAGTGCGACCTCGACCCAGGCCACGTGGGCCGAGCGGCCGGGATCGCTGGTGGCGCGCACCACGCCTTCCATCAGGTACAGCAGGATCAGCATCGAGGCCCATTGATAGGTATACAGCCGGCCGCGCAGGATGCCGCGCAGCGGCAGCAGCAGCGGCACCGCTTTGAGGATCAGCATGGAGCCGCCGGGACGCAGGGGCGCCAGCACGGTTTCCCAGGCGACGCACAGCGCGATCAGCGCGATCAGCGACGCCGAGGCGGTCAGCCGCAGGCGCGGATTGAGGATGGCGGAACTCATGCCGGACGCCCCTGCCGGCCGGTATGCAATGCCAGCGCGGTGTGCGCCAGGCGCGTGCCGAGCGCGCCGGCGAGCTGGATTTCGTCGCGCTGCAGCGGCAGGCTGTCGTCGACGCCCGCCACGTGCGAGGCGCCGTACGGCGAGCCGCCATGGCGCGTGCCCATCAGCGCGGGCTCGGTATAGGGCAGTCCGACGATGAGCATGCCGTGGTGGAGCAGCGGCAGCATCATGCTGAGGAGGGTGCTTTCCTGGCCGCCATGCATGGAGCCGGTGGAGGTGAACACGGCGGCCGGCTTGCCTGCGAGGCTTCCCGCCAGCCATTGCTGGGTGGTATGGTCCAGGAAGTACTTCATCGGAGCGGCCATGTTGCCGAAGCGCGTCGGCGACCCCAGCGCCAGGCCGGCGCATTCTTCCAGGTCGCACGCTTCGACGTAAGGCGGACCGCTGTCGGGAATGGCCGGGGCGGTGGCTTCGCATGCGGCCGAAACCGGCGGCACGGTGCGCAGCCGGGCATGGACGCCCGGCACGCGCTCGACGCCCAGGGCGATGTGATCGGCCAGTTGGCGCGTCGAGCCGTTGCGGCTGTAGTACAAGATCAGAATATCCATAGGCCGGTATTATCCCTCGACATGGTCCAGCACGCTTCCGAACTTCCCGCTTCTTCCGCCGAGTCCCACGAGGCCGAGCCGGCCGCCGGGCACGAGTCCCGCGCCGCCGTGCTGCGCAGGCGCCTGCTGGCGCACGAGGCGTGGCCGGTGCGCGTGCTGCGGCTGCTGCAGTTCGCCATGCAGCGCGCCTCGCAGGAGCGCATCACGCAGGTGGCGTCGAGCCTGACCTTCACCTCGGTGCTGTCCACGGTCCCGCTGCTGGCGGTGGCGCTGGCGCTGTTCACCGCGTTCCCGCTGTTCCGCGAATTCCAGGGAGCCCTGGAAGATTACCTGGTCAACACGCTGATGCCGCCGGCCGTGGCCGACAACATCATGAATTACCTCAATCAGTTCGCGCAGAAGGCGACGCGGCTGACGGCGGTGGGCGGCATCTTCCTGATGATCACCGCCGTCTCGCTCATGCTGACGATAGACAAGGCGCTCAACGAGATCTGGCATGTGCGCAAGGGCCGGCCGCTGGCGCAGCGCGTGCTGATCTACTGGGCCACGCTGACTCTGGGCCCGGTGCTGATGGGCGCGAGCCTGTGGGCCACCTCCTTCCTGGTGCGCGAGTCGTTGGGCCTGGTGGGCGACGTGCCGGCGCCGATAGGCGTGCTGCTCTCGTTCATCCCGATGATCCTGACCGGGCTGGGCTTCGGTGCCTTGTTCATGGTGGTGCCGAACCGGCATGTGGAAGCGCGCGACGCCATGACGGGCGGGTTTGCCGCGGCCGTCGTGCTCGAGGTGATGAAGTCGGGCTTCGCTTTCTACCTGACGAAATTTCCCACCTACACCGTGTTGTACGGCGCGTTCGCCACGCTGCCCATTTTCCTGATGTGGCTCTACCTGTCCTGGCTGGTGACGCTGTTCGGCGCCACCCTGGCCGCGAGCCTGCCGCTGATACGGATGGGGCGCTGGGCCGAGGTGCGGCGTCCGGGGGCCACCTTCGTCGATGCGCTGTCCATCCTGCGCATGCTGGCAGCGGCGCGCGAGCACAATCCGCCGGGGTTGAGCACCAGCACGCTGCGCAGCCGCCTGAACCTGCACCACGACGAGTTGATGGTCATGCTGGAGGCGCTGGCGGGCGTGGGCTACATCGCGCGCATCGGCGATACGGGCAGCATGCGCGAACGCTGGGCCATGGTTTGCGATCCCGAGGTGGCCCCGCTCGGGCCGGTGGTGGAGCGCTTGCTGCTCGACCGGGAACAGATGCGCGATGATCCGGATTTGCAGCAGGCGGTCGATGCGGCCTGGACGGATGGTTCGATCACCATTGCCCAGGTCCTGCAGCAGCCCAGGGAAGACGCCGAGGCCGAACTGCTGCTCGACCAGGAATTGGATCTCGAACCTTCGGAACCGGACAAGACCGATAGCAGGGAAGAGACCGCGGAGTCTCTCCAGGAAGAAACCCGGCGCCAGTTGCGCGCTTCCTGAGGCCGGGTCCTGCGGTACTGCGGCAGGCCCGGCTCCGGCCGGCTAGGCCTGCGGCCAGTAGCAGCCGCCCATGCCGCAGCGCATCGGCACCGACGGCACGTAGAACACGGTCTGCGCGCGCGTGTTGCCGGCCACGCTGGCCGCGCCCATGGCCACGACCCAGGCCAGCAGTTCACCCGCGCCGCCGTCGCCGCCGGTCAGCATCTTGTCGAAGGTCAGTTCGCGCCTGACCCGCTCGGCATCGCCGCTCTCCATCAGTTCGAGGAACCAGCGGTCGAAGTCTTCGTGCACGGTGAAGTAATCCTTGCCGCCCGGATCGTGCGAAAGCCCGCCCGTGCCCATGACCACCACGCGCTCGTCCGACGGGAAAGCCTGCACGATGCGGGCCAGGGTTTCGCCCACCGCATAGCAGTGCGCCGCGCTGGGAATCGGCGGCACGATGGGATTCATGTGGATGGGGATGAAGCGCACGTCGTAGCGCGGGAACAGGAACTTCAGCGGTACCGACCAGTTGTCGTCGAACAGCAGCTTGTCGGCGAACGCATGGTTGATGCCGGCCTTGGCCGATTCGCGCACCAGCGCGCGCGCCATGTCGCGGTGGCCGCGCACCGTGTAGTCGGGCACGTTCAGCCAGTCGCGGAACCAGGGCGCGGGGCCGTTCCACTGTTCGCCTATGCCCACGCAGAAGTCGGGGATATTGTCGAGGGGAAAGTTCAGCAGATGGTCGTTGGCCACGCCGATCACGACGTCGGGCCGCAGTTCGTCCATCAATTCCCGGAAGCGCGTATAGCCTGCCAGCACGCCGTCCTGTTCGTGCTGCGGCGCCTTGTCTATCCAGCCGGTGACGCCGGGGGCGTGCGCCACGCCCAGGGTTGCGACGATTCTTGCCATGGCGGCCTCCGGATCAATGCTGGGACGCCAGGCCCATTTTCTCGGCATAGAGCCGGGCGGCGTCGCTGTCGTTGTGGTTGCGCGCGCCGCCCTTGAACAGGCGCGAGATCTGGGGCAGAAAGTAGGGATGGACGCCCAGCTTGCCGAGCGCCTCGATGTCCATGGCGCGCCAGGCGCACTTTTCGTCTTCGCCCAGGCCGAACGAGGACATGGAGGCTTCCATGTCCTGCCTGAAGGCCTGGTATTTCTGCTCGTCGCGCCGCAGTTCGAACACCATGCGGTTGGACGGCAGCGTCTTGTCGGTATCGCGGATTCCCATGCTTGCTCCTCGATGCGAAAAAGAGTGGGGGGCTTCAGCCCATGGCCATGCGGTGCGCGCTCATGCCGCGCTCCACGCCTGCCGCACGGCGGCGGCCGGACATACGTCGCCGAACAGGAAGCGGACGTTGTCCAGCGCGGCGGCATGCCCGGCCGGACTGTGCGAGGCGACGGCATCCTCGGCCACCACGCAGTAATAGCCCAGCGTATGGGCCGCCCGCAGCGTGCTTTCCACGCAGATGTGGGTCTGCACGCCGGCAAAGACCAGGGTGCGTATGCCTTGCGCCTGAAGCGCCTCGTGCAGGCCGGTCTGGTGAAAGCCGCTGTAGGTATGCTTGGTGAACACCGCTTCGCCCGCCTCGGGCGCGACCTCGAACCAGGCGCTGCCCCAGGAGCCGGGCGCGCAGCAATCCTGCGTGATGCCGCGCGCTGCCAGCTTGACCTGCATCGATGGCGGAAGACGCTGCCGGGTATAGTCGGCGCGCAGCCAGAATACCGGCACGCCGGCCGCGCGGGCCGCGTTGGCCAGGGCCTGGATGGGCGGGACGATGGACGCGGCGGTAGAAACGTCCTTGCCCATGACCGTCTGCACATAGCCGCGGGCGGCGCAGAAATCGTTCTGCATATCGATTACCAGCAGGGCGCTGCCGGCAGGCGCGAGCCGTGCCTCGAGCGTGACCGGCAAGGTATCGTCGGCACAGGCGGCCGGGGAAACGGAAGAAGGGGACACGCCGGCTCCTGGTGAAGGAAAAGAGAACGGGGTTCGGGCTCACTATATCAATCGCGTGTCGATAAGTAACGTAGCGCCGTTCCCGGCGCCGCTGCCGTCGCTTTCGCTGCGACCCTGAGTTGAAGCGCCTTTCCAGGCGAGTTAGGATGTTTCCAAAGGCAGGCGCGGACCGGCATCCACCCCACCCGATAACAGCCGGTCATCGCGCCAGAGGAGGCCATCATGCTCAAAGTCAGTGAAATCCTGCGCGTCAAAGGCGACGCGCTCTATACCGCCGGCCCCGATACCCCCGTCGCCCAGGTGGTCGACACCATGGCGACCCAGGACATCGGTTCGCTGGTCGTCATGGAGTTCGGCGAACTGGTGGGCATGCTCACTTTCCGGGAAATCATCCGCCACCTGCACGCGCAGGGCGGCTCGCTGGGAACCACCACGATCCGTTCCATCATGGACGATGCGCCGGTGACCGTCTCGCCCAATACCGAGGTCAACGAAGTGCGCCGGCTGATGCTTGACAAGCATGCGCGCTATATCCCGGTCATGGACGGACGCATGCTGCTGGGCGTGATCTCTTTCTACGACGTGGCCAAGGCCGTGCTCGAGGCGCAAAGCTTCGAGAACCGCATGCTCAAGGCCTATATCCGCGACTGGCCGGGCGAAACGCGGGAAGCTGAAGAGGTGTAGCCCCCCTACGCGCTGACGCGCGCCCCCCAGGGGGCGATGCGGGTGGTCCGGCGGAGCCGGATCCACCGCATCCTGGGTCAAAACCCAGCGTGCTCCGTGGGAGACAGGGCTGGATCCGCTGTGCTCTGGATCTGGCTTGCTTCTTGGAGAGTGGGGCACGATAGGCGCCGGGGGTGCGATAATCCGGGTTGCGTCTCGTTGCATCCTTTTCGGAGTCCATCGTCCCATGCCAGGCAGCATCCTCGGAGAGCTTTTCCGCGTCACCAATTTCGGCGAGTCCCACGGTCCGGCCGTGGGGTGCGTGATCGACGGCTGTCCTCCGGGGCTGGCGTTGGCCGAGGCCGATATCCAGGTCGAGCTGGACCGGCGCCGTCCGGGCACGTCGCGTCACGTGACGCAGCGGCAGGAGCCCGATACGGTCGAGATCCTGTCCGGGGTCTACGAGGGCAAGACCACCGGCACGCCCATCGCGCTGCTGATCCGCAACCAGGACGCGCGCAGCAAGGACTACAGCAGCATTGCCGAGACCTTCCGGCCCGGCCATGCCGACTACACCTACTGGCACAAGTTCGGCATCCGCGATCCGCGCGGCGGCGGCCGTTCGTCGGCGCGGCTGACCGCGCCCACGGTGGCTGCCGGCGCCGTGGCCAAGAAGTGGCTGGCCGAGCGCTACGGCGTGAAAGTGCGGGGCTACATGAGCCAACTGGGCGATATCGAGGTTCCGTTCGAAAACTGGGAGGCCGTCCATGCCAATCCCTTCTTCGCCGCCGGTGCCAGCAAGATCGCCGAGCTCGAGGCGTACATGGACCAATTGCGGCGCGACGGCGATTCGGTCGGCGCGCGCATCGAGGTCGTGGCCGAGAACGTGCCGGTCGGCCTGGGCGAGCCCGTCTATGGCCGGTTGGATGCCGACATCGCCTACGTCATGATGGGCCTGAACGCAGTCAAGGCGGTCGAGATCGGCGCGGGTTTCCACAGCGTGGCGCAGCGCGGGACCGAGCACGGCGACGAGCTCACGCCGGAAGGTTTTCTTTCCAACAACGCGGGCGGCATCCTGGGCGGCATTTCCACCGGTCAGCCCATTACCGTGTCGTTGGGCATCAAGCCGACTTCCAGCATTCGCAGTCCGCGCCGCTCGATCGACAAACAGGGCCAGCCCACCGTGGTCGAGACCCTGGGCCGCCATGATCCGTGCGTGGGCATACGCGCCACGCCCATCGCCGAGGCCTTGCTGGCGCTGGTGCTGGCCGACCATGCGCTGTTGCACCGCGCCCAATGCGCGGACGTCTCGGTAACGACTCCCGACATCGCGAAATCACCGCGATAAGGAAAGTAACAAGCGATTGGGGCAAAATGTCCCTCTGGCTTCTCCCGCCGGGGGCGACATGAAAACAACCAACAAGCACACCTCACCGTTCCGCCGCGGCGCCGTCGCTGCGGCCGTCATCGCACTGGCCGCCGTGGCCGGTTGCGAGTCGGTCAACACCACCCAGGGCGGCGCCATCGGCATAGACCGCTCCCAGCGCATGTCCAGCCTGGTGTCCGAGGCGGAACTGGACCAGCAGGCGGTCCAGCTCTACCAGCAGACGCTGAGTCAGGCGCGCAGCAAGGGCGAGCTCAACACCAATGCGGCGCAGCTGACGCGCGTGCGCACCATTTCCCAGCGGCTGATCGGGCAGGTGGGCGTGTTCCGGCCCGACGCCCGCAACTGGAAGTGGGAAGTCAACGTCATCGACAGCAAGGAAGTCAACGCCTGGTGCATGCCGGGCGGCAAGATCGCCGTGTACACGGGCCTGATCAACACGGTCAAGCCTACGGACGACGAACTGGCCGCCGTGCTGGGGCACGAGATCGCCCACGCCTTGCGCGAGCACGCGCGCGAACGCGCTTCGCAGCAGATGGCCACCAGCATGGGCCTGAGCGTGCTGGCGGCGATCACCGGCTCGCAGGCCAGCTCCGACCTGGGCGGCGCGCTCGCCAACGTGATGTTCTCGCTGCCCAACAGCCGCCTGCACGAAACCGAAGCCGACCGCATGGGCGTCGAACTGGCCGCCCGCGCCGGCTACGACCCGCGCGCGGCGGTCACGCTGTGGACCAAAATGGGCCAGACAGGCGGCTCCGCGCCCCCCGAACTCCTCTCCACCCACCCCTCCGCCGAATCCCGCATCGCCGACCTGCGCCAAGCCTCGGAAAAAGTCCTCTCCCTCTACCAGCAAGCCAAACGCTAGCTGCGCCCGCCAGATCGCCCGCAACCGCGAAGGTTTTGACTCAGGATGCGGTGCTTCCGGCTCCGCCGGCCCGTTTCCCTTGAATTTCCCCACGAAGCACGTTGAGTTCCGACCCAGGGCACAGCGGATCCGGCTCCGCCGGTCCGCCAGTGCCGCCCCCCCGGGGGGGCGCGCGAAGCGCGTAGGGGGGGATCCTATATAATCGAGAGTTCCCTATACCCTGAGCGGGTCCGTCGAGGCTGGTTCCTCGTGCCGGGCGGCGCCGGGCGCCCGCGTTGGCGTTCGAGCCGTAGGCAAGCATGAGCCCGTTCATTCTATTTTCGGCCGGAATCATGCCCCAGACCCTTTACGACAAACTGTGGGACGCGCACGTCGTCCACCAGGAAGACGACGGTACCTGTCTGATCTACATCGACCGCCACCTGGTCCACGAAGTGACCAGCCCGCAGGCGTTCGAGGGCCTGAAGCTGGCCGGCCGCCCGGTGTGGCGCATCAGCGCCAACCTGGCCGTGGCCGATCACAACGTGCCCACGCACAACCGCGGCCAGGGCATCGCCGACCCGATCTCGCGCCTGCAGGTCGATACCCTGGACGCCAACTGCCATGACTACGGCATCGTCGAATTCGACATGGGCGACCGCCGCCAGGGCATCGTCCACGTGATCGGACCCGAGCAGGGCGCCACGCTGCCCGGCATGACCGTGGTCTGCGGCGATTCGCACACCAGCACGCACGGCGCGGTGGCCGCGATGGCCTTCGGCATCGGTACTTCCGAGGTCGAGCACGCGCTGGCTACCCAGACGCTGCTGGCCAAGAAGAACAAGAACATGCAGGTGCGCGTGGAGGGCGAGCTGCCCGAAGGCTGCACCGCCAAGGATCTGGTCCTGCACGTGATCGGCAGGATCGGCACGGCCGGCGGCACCGGCCACGCCATCGAGTTCGCCGGCAGCACGATCCGCGACCTGTCGGTCGAAGGCCGCATGACCATCTGCAACATGGCCATCGAGGCCGGCGCGCGCGTCGGTCTGGTGGCGGTGGACGAGAAGACCATCGAGTACTTCCGCGGCCGTCCCTATGCGCCCAAGGCCGAGGCCTGGGACCGGGCCGTGGCCTACTGGAGCACGCTGCATTCCGACGCCGGCGCGCACTTCGACCGCGTGGTCGAGATCGACGCCGCCGAGATCCAGCCGCAGGTGACCTGGGGCACGTCGCCCGAAATGGTGCTGCCGGTGGGCGCCAAGGTGCCCGATCCGGCCGGCGAGACCGACGAGACCCGCCGTTCCGGCGTGGCGCGCGCGCTCGAGTACATGGGCCTGACCGCCAACATGCCGATCACCGACATCAAGATCGACAAGGTCTTCATCGGTTCGTGCACCAACTCGCGCATCGAGGATTTCCGCGCCGCCGCGGCCGTGCTGCGCGGCAAGCGCATCGCCTCGAACGTCAAGCTGGCGCTGGCCGTGCCCGGATCGGGCCTGGTCAAGTCGCAGGCCGAGCAGGAAGGGCTGGACAAGGTCTTCATCGAGGCCGGCTTCGAGTGGCGCGATCCGGGCTGCTCCATGTGCCTGGCGATGAACGACGACCGCCTCGAGCCGGGCGAGCGCTGCGCCTCGACCTCCAACCGCAATTTCGAAGGCCGGCAGGGCACGGGCGGCCGCACCCACCTGGTCAGCCCCGCGATGGCGGCGGCCGCTGCCGTGGCGGGTCATTTCGTCGACGTCCGCAAGGTCAACTAAAGGTATACATCATGCAAGCATTCACCACTCATGAAGGCCTGGTGGCGCCGCTGGACCGCGAGAACGTCGATACCGACCAGATCATCCCCAAGCAATTCCTGAAGTCCATCCACCGCAGCGGCTTCGGCCCGAACCTGTTCGACGCCTGGCGCTACCTGGACGAAGGCGAGCCGGGCATGGACAACAGCAAGCGTCCGCTGAATCCGGATTTCGTGCTGAACCAGCCGCGCTACCAGGGCGCCTCCGTCCTGCTGGCGCGCAAGAACTTCGGCTGCGGCTCGAGCCGCGAGCACGCGCCGTGGGCGCTGGACCAGTACGGTTTCCGCGCGGTGATCGCGCCGTCGTTCGCCGACATCTTCTTCAACAACTGCTTCAAGAACGGCGTGCTGCCCATCGTGCTGTCGGAAGACGACGTGGACAGCTTGTTCAAGGAAGTGGAAGCCAAAGAAGGCTACCAACTGACCATCGATCTGGACCGCCAGGTCGTGGCGACGCCGTCGGGCCGCGAGTTCTCGTTCGATATCGATGCCTTCCGCAAGTACTGCATGCTCAACGGCCTGGACGAGATCGGGCTGACGCTGCGCCATGCGGACAAGATCAAGGCGTACGAGCAGAAGCGCCTCGCCGCCCAGCCGTGGCTGGATGTTCCCGCGCTGCGCGGTGCCCAGGCCAGCCGCTGACGCCGTCATTCCCCGCCGGTCCTCGTGGCCGGCTCCGATCCTGAATCAAGAGCCACAATGACACAACATATCGCAGTGCTGCCGGGTGACGGCATCGGTCCCGAAATCGTTGAACAAGCCGTGCGCGTGCTGACCGCGCTAGGCGAATCGTTCACGCTCGACACCCAGCCGGTGGGCGGCGCCGCGTATGAAGCGTCCGGCCATCCGCTGCCGCCGGCCACGCTGAACCTCGCCAAACAGGCCGATGCCGTGCTGTTCGGTTCGGTGGGCGACTGGAAGTACGACAAGCTCGAGCGCGCGCTGCGTCCCGAGCAGGCCATCCTGGGCCTGCGCAAGAACCTGGGCCTGTTCGCCAACCTGCGCCCGGCCATCCTCTATCCCGAGCTGGCCAATGCCTCGTCGCTCAAGCCCGAGGTGGTGTCGGGACTGGACATCCTGATCATCCGCGAACTGACCGGCGACATCTATTTCGGCCAGCCGCGCGGCGTGCGCACGGCGCCCGACGGCGCGTTCGCGGGCCAGCGCGAGGGCTTCGACACGATGCGCTATGCCGAGCCGGAAATCCGCCGCATCGCGCACGTAGCCTTCCAGACCGCCCGCAAGCGCCGCGGAAAATTGTGCAGCGTCGACAAATCCAATGTGCTCGAGACCTTCCAGTTCTGGAAGGACATCGTCACCGAGGTCGGCAAGGAGTATCCTGACGTGGAACTCAGCCACATGTACGTGGACAATGCCGCCATGCAACTGGTGCGCGCGCCCAAGCAATTCGACGTGATCGTGACCGGCAACATGTTCGGCGACATTCTCTCGGACCAGGCCTCGATGCTCACGGGTTCGATCGGCATGCTGCCGTCGGCCTCGCTGAACGAGACCGGCAAGGGTCTGTACGAACCCAGCCACGGCTCGGCGCCCGACATCGCGGGCAAGGACATCGCCAACCCGCTGGCGACCATCCTGTCGGCGGCGATGATGCTGCGCTATTCGCTCGACAAGGCGGCCCAGGCCGACCGCATCGAGGCCGCTGTCAAGAAAGTGCTGGAGCAGGGCTTGCGCACGGCCGACATCTACGAGGAAGGCACCACGAAAGTGGGCACTACGGAGATGGGCACCGCGGTGATCAAATCGCTCTGAGCCGCCAGCGTGTCGCGCCCCCCGGGTGTGATACGCCCGGCAAGCAGTCAGGAATTCGGATAACTTGGTAGGGGTACGTAAATGAAAGCAGTTGGTCTGGTCGGCTGGCGCGGCATGGTCGGTTCCGTGCTCATGCAGCGCATGCGCGACGAAAACGATTTCGCGCTGATCGAGCCGGTGTTCTTCTCCACCAGCAACGCCGGCGGCGCGGCGCCCTGGTGGGCGCAGGGCGCCGGTCCGTTGCAGAACGCGTTCGACATCGAGGCGCTCAAGAAGCTGCCCATCATCGTCACGGCGCAGGGCGGCGACTACACCAGCGAGGTCTATCCCAAGCTGCGCGCGGCGGGCTGGGACGGCATCTGGATCGACGCGGCCAGCACGCTGCGCATGAAGGACGACGCCATCATCGTGCTCGACCCGGTCAACCGCCACGTCATCGATGAAGCGCTGAAGAAGGGCGTCAAGAACTACATCGGCGGCAACTGCACGGTCAGCTGCATGCTGATGGGCCTGGGCGGCCTGTTCGAGCACGGCCTGATCGACTGGATGACCAGCATGACCTACCAGGCCGCCTCGGGCGGCGGCGCGCAGCACATGCGCGAACTGCTGACTCAGTTCGGCCTGCTCAACGCCACTGTGTCCGGCCTGCTGGCCGACCCGGCCTCGGCCATCCTGGAAATCGACCGCACCGTGCTGGCCAAGCAGCAGGACGCCTCGCTGCCGCAGGAACACTTCGGCGTGCCGCTGGCCGGCAACCTGATCCCGTGGATCGACAAGGACCTGGGCAACGGCATCTCGCGCGAGGAATGGAAGGGCGGCGCGGAGACCAACAAGATCCTGGGCCGCGGCGAAGGCTTCGGCTCGTCGCCGATCCCCATCGACGGCCTGTGCGTGCGCATCGGCGCGATGCGCTGCCACAGCCAGGCGCTCACGATCAAGCTGAAGAAAGACGTGCCGCTGGACGAGATCGAGGGCATGCTGCGAGAGAACAACCAGTGGGCCAAGGTCGTGCCCAACACGCGCGAAGCTTCGATGGAATCGCTGACCCCGGTGGCCGTGACCGGTACGCTCGACATCCCCGTCGGCCGCATGCGCAAGCTGGCCATGGGCCCCGAGTACCTGAGCGCTTTCACCGTGGGCGACCAACTGCTGTGGGGTGCCGCCGAGCCGCTGCGCCGCATGCTGCGCATCGCCTTGGGCGAGCTCTGACCGGTTCCTACGCGGCGGGAGCGGCCGCGCGCCTCGCTCCGCTCCTGTCCGCGCCTCATCGGCCGCGCGTCCTCGCGCTTGCGGGGGCAAGGAAACAGGAATGAATGGAACTCCCTATCGAGAGCCGGGCGGCGCTGCGTCTCCCGCCCGATGCCGTCCCGCGGCGTCTCCTTCGGCCCGCGTGCTGGCGCTTGCGCTGGCGGCGGCCTTTCCTCTCGCGGCGTCGGCCGCGGACCTGGGCAGCCTCAGGATGTTGTCCGCGTCCGGCGATCCGCTGCGCGCCGAGATCGCCGTCAACACCCTGACCCCGCGCGAAGCCGCCACCCTGCAGGTAGCCATCGCACCGCGCGCGGTCTACGAGCAGGCCGGGCTGGACTACAGCGATGCGCTGGCCAAGCTGCAGCTCGGCATACAAGACCGTCCGGACGGACGCAAGGTCGTCAGTATTTCTTCCTCGTCGCCCATCGATGCGCCGGTGCTGGACCTGCTGGTCGACCTGAGCTGGAACATGGGACGGTTCATCCGCCAATACTCGTTCGTGCTGCATGCGCGGCCGGTGGCCGCTCTGGCTCCAGAGGCCGGCACGGCCAGCCTGCAGGTCCAGCGTGGCGATACGCTGTCGCAGCTTGCCGGGCAGGTGCAGCCGGACCGCGCTTCGCTGGCGCAAACCCTGGCGGCGCTGCTGCGCGCGAACCCGCAGGCGTTCATCGACGGCAATATGAACCGGCTGCGTGCCGGCGCGTTGCTGTCCGTACCGGCCGCCGCCGAAATCCAGGCCATCGATCCGAAGCAGGCCGCGGCGCTGCAAGCCGAACAGGCCCGGCAATTCGAGGACTATCGCCAGCGCCTGGCGGGCGCGGCAGGCCGCAAGCCGGCCGAGAGCGCGCCAGTGGGGGCCGGGGCGGCAGGGAGGATCGCCGACGAACCGGCGCCCGAGCAGCCCGGATCGTCGGAGGATGCCCTCAAGCTGTCGAGCGGCGGCCAGGCTGAATCGGGCACCGAGCGCGCCACGCGCGATCGCCTCGAGGAAGAGCGGGACGCCACGGCCAGAGCCATGCACGAGGCCGAGTCGCGCATGCAGGCCTTGCAAGGCAATGTCGAGCAGATGCGCAATCTGCTGGAAGCGCAGGACGAGACGCTCGCCGGTATGGAGCAGCGCGCGCGCGAGCGGGCGCAAGAGAGCGCGGCAGCGCAGGAGCCCGGTTCCGAGCCGGCTTCCGAGCCAGCTTCCGAGCCAGCTTCCGAGCAGGCGGCCGGCACGGAGCCGCAGGCTGCCGTACCTGCCGCCGCGCCGCAGGCTACCGTCCTGGGACAGGTGCGGGACCACAGTGTGGCGGTGCTGGGCGGCCTGGCCGCCGTGCTGGCGGTGGTGCTCGGCGTCTTCGCGCTGCGCCGGCGCAGCGAGCGCCGGGACGCGGCCGCCTGGGAGTCCGCGCGCCGGCAGGCCGAAGAACCCGGGCATGAAACCGGCTCAGGGAATGCGGCGAGCAGCGGCGGGGGGCAACCACCCGGCCGGGTCAACCACCTGCGGGACTGGGACGACATTCCCCCGTTTCCCATCCCCGCCGACGCCCCCCGTGTTTCCGAGGCGCCGGACGACTATCCCGACGATGACGAACCCGAGGGCGAAGCGCCGTCGCGGCCAACCATCCCGCCGGGCGCGATGGCGGCATTCGGCCTGGACCTGGATCTGCCTTCCGGCGCGGAGCCGTCCGGCCCCGTCGCAGCCAAGCTGGGGCTGGCCAAGGCGCTCGCCGGCAGCGGCGATACGGCCGGGTCCCGCGCCTTGCTAGAAGACGTCCTGCGCGAGGGCGACCCCGCGCAGCGCGAGCAGGCGCAGGCGCTGCTGGCGGCGCTGTAGGATCCCCGCCATGGCCCGAATCGCCCTGGGGGTGAGCTACGACGGCGGCCCCTGGCAGGGCTGGCAGACCCAGCCGCACGGCCGGACGGTCCAGGACACGCTGGAAACGGCGCTCGGTCATTTCCTGGGAGCGCCCGTCGGCACGGTGTGCGCGGGCCGCACCGATACCGGTGTGCATGCAGTCCAGCAGGTCGTGCACCTGGATACGCCGCTCGAACGGCCCGAGCAGGCCTGGGTGCGCGGCGTCAACGCCCACCTGCCCGCCAGCATCGCGGTGCGCTGGGCGCGTCCCGTGGCCGACGATTTTCACGCCCGTTTCTCCGCGCGCTCGCGCGCCTATGTCTATCTGCTGCTGGACGATCCCGTGCGTTCGCCGCTGTGGGCGGGCCGCGCAGGATGGAGCTTCCGCCCGCTCGACGTCGAAGCCATGCGCACTGGCGCGCGCCATCTGCTGGGCGAGCAGGACTTCAGCAGCTTCCGCTCTTCGCAATGCCAGGCGGCCTCGCCGGTGCGCACCATGCATGAACTCGACATCGCGCGGCGCGGCCGCATGGTGGTGTTCACCCTGCGCGCCAATGCCTTCCTGCATCACATGGTGCGCAACATCGTCGGCGCCCTGGTCTACGTCGGGCAGGGCAGGCAGCCGGCGGACTGGATGGGCGCGCTGCTGGCCGAACGCAACCGCTCCAAGGCCGCCCCCACCTTTTCGCCGGACGGGCTGTACCTGACGGCGGTGGGGTATCCCGCCGGGCACGGCTTGCCGGATACCGACGCGACCGACGAGGTCCGGCTGGGGGTGTGAGTTTGGTTGCGGGGACTCGCTACAGCACATAGAGCGGATCGAAGCTGCGCAGAGCGGCCGTTTGATCTCGTTGCGCCTGCGACGACGTCCCTTGTTGCAGGGTCGGGGGCTGGCCGCAGCGGATGCGGCGGGACAACAGGCCCGAATCCCGGGTCCAAGGCGGGCTGGCGGGTTTCGCTGTTCGCGCAGGCGCAGATGGCAATGGCTCGGCGGCCCGAATATTGGGGTATATTTTTTGAATCGGGACTTACGCGGAAGGGTGCCTGCCGTCCGAGTCAGATCGTCCTGATCCGCAGTCACCGCTCGGATAGGAGGCTCTCTGATGCGTTGCCCCAGCATTCCGAATGACGAATCCGAACGCCTGGCCGCACTGGCCAGCTATGGCCTGGGTCCGGATCGCCCGTTGCCTTCACTTGATTCGGTGGTGCAGATCGCCTGTCGCGTGTTCGGAACACCGGTTGCCGCCGTGAACATGATTGGCAGCGAGCACGTCTTCCTCGCGGCCCAGATCGGCATCGACGTGCTGGATCCGAGGCGCGATGTTTCCTTCTGTGGCCATGCGATCAACTACGACGGCGTGATGGTAGTGAACGACTCCCGCCTGGACGAGCGCTTTCATGACAATCCATTGGTTACCGGCTCGGCCAATCTTCGCTTCTACGCGGGAGTCCGTCTGCTGGCGCCTAGTGGGCATGCGCTGGGCGTCCTGTGCGTGATCGACGGCAAACCCCGGGCATTTTCCGAGGACGATTGCGAGCAGCTTCGTGAGCTGGCCAGGATGGCAGTGGATCGCCTCGAGCTCAGACGCCTTGAGATTTCGACCGAAGTCTCTCGACGACCGTTCGATGCTTTTGCCCGCAACTCTCCTACAGCGATCATCTGGTTCGATGTCGATCGCCGCGTCGTTCGCTGGAACCAGGCCGCGGCGATGCTGCATGGCTACGCAATCGAGGATGGCCCTGGCATGCTGATGGATGATCTGATGCCCGAGACCGACAGGCCCGCGCTCCAGCAGGCGGTCGCCCAGGCTCGGATAGACGGCAGTTTCGATGCGATACCCATTCCCGAGAATCTCACCGGACTGCGTCGCGACGGCTCCCGATTCGAGCTGGGCCTGTCGCTGTTTTGCTGGAAGGAAAACGGCGCTCTGATCTTTAACGCCCATTTGCAGGATGTGACCGAACAGAAGCGCAAAGCGGGCGAACTGCATCGCATGGCGACGACGGATCTCCTTACCGGACTTGCGAACCGGGTGTGCCTCTATCGGGCGGTCGAAGACTCACTGGTGGAAGGTGATGGAGAAGCCACGGTCCTGATGCTGGATCTGGACGGCTTCAAAGATATAAACGACACATTGGGGCATGCGGTTGGCGATAGCATCCTGTGCGAAGTGGCGCGCAGGCTGGCGGCGGTGGCTGGCCCGCACAGCCTGTGCGCGCGCATCGGCGGCGACGAATTCGCTGTGCTGTTGCGAAGTGTGGCCGATCTCGAACAGGCTCAGGTACTGGCGGATCGAATGATCGCGCTCGTGTCCCGGCCCATCGTGGTGGACCAGCACGAGGTGCGGGTTTCGGCAAGCTGCGGTGTTGCCGCGGCTCCAGGGCATGCCCACGAGCCGGTGGCGCTGATCGGCGGGGCGGATCTGGCGCTCTTCCAGGCAAAGCGGCGCGGCGGAGGACAATCTTTTGTTTTCATTCCCGCCTTGCGGATGGAAGCTGAAGCGCGCCATCTTTATGGCCTGGAGTTGCATCGCGCAGTCCAGGAGGGCGAGTTCGTCCTGTTCTACCAGCCGCAGATTCGGCTGTCCGACGGCATATTGACGGGAGCGGAAGCGCTCATTCGATGGCGCCATCCAAAGCGCGGCCTGTTGTCTCCGGCGGCGTTTCTTCCCGCACTCGAGCAAGGCCCCTTGGCCGCGATAGCCGGCGCATGGGTGCTGGAGGAAGCGTGCGCCCAGGCGGCGCAGTGGCGGCGGCTGGGCATGTCGAACTTCCACATGGGCGTCAATCTTTTCGGGGCCCAGTTCCTGGTGGATGATTTGGCCTCCGATGTGGCGGCAGCCCTGTCCCGGCATGGCCTGCCACCTGACGCACTGGAGCTGGAGATCACCGAAAACATCGTGCTGGATCACGACGAGCAGGTACTGCAGTCCCTACGACGGTTGCGGGATGGGGGCGTGGGCGTCGCGTTCGATGACTTTGGCACAGGGTATGCCTCATTGAGCCTGCTCAAGCGGTATCCCCTCAGCCGGATAAAGATCGACCGTTCTTTCGTGCAGGACATGCTCGACTCACCACAGGATCGGGCCGTGATCGATGCCGTACTCAGCATGGCGAACGCCTTTTCACTGGAGACGATCGCGGAGGGCGTGGAAACCGATGCACAACGCCGGGCTCTGGGGGAAGCCGGGTGCATGGAAGGCCAGGGCTATCTGTTTTCCCGACCATTGCCAGTACAGGAGTTCAACAGGATGTTCGGGGTCGAATTGCCCGTGGCATCACGGTGCGCGTAGGGCAGAAGAGCCGGAGCAGGGCTTTCGGGAGAGCGTCCGCATTCGAGCGCGCGTCGCTACAGGGCAGCGTATCCCAACTGGCCACGCTGCCGGTCCCGGACTTCACCGAGCTGTTCGCCCAAGTATCGCTGCGGTTGGAATCGACCATGAACGAGGGCACGCCGCGCGCCTGCACGGCAAACCGGTATCATAGCCAGATGTCCCGTACCCGTATCAAGATCTGCGGCCTGACCCGCGAGCAGGATGTCGAGGCCGCCGTCGCGGCCGGCGCCGACGCCATCGGCCTGGTGTTCTATCCACCCAGCAAGCGGGCGCTGGCGCCGGCGCGCGCCGCCGAGCTGCGGCGCCTGGTGCCGCCCTTCGTCGACGTCGTGGCGTTGTTCGTCAATGCCGCCGAGGCCGAGGTCCGGGCGGTGCTCGAGCAGGTCCGGCCCGACCTGCTGCAGTTCCATGGCGACGAGACCCCCGCGCAGTGCGAGCGCTACGGCCATCGCTACCTGAAGGCTTTCCGGGTGGGCGGCCCGGGTACGGAGACCTCGCAGGCTTTGCTAAAATCGTGCGAACCATACGGTAGCGCCGCCGGCTGGTTGTTCGACAGCCATTCGGAAGGATACGGCGGCAGCGGGAGGGTGTTCGATTGGTCTCTGCTCGGCAACGCAAGCGTGCGTCCGGTCGTTTTGTCTGGTGGGTTGCATGCCGAAAATGTGGTGCAAGCCATCGCTTCGGTGCGTCCTTTTGCCGTTGACGTAAGCAGCGGCGTCGAGCAGTCCGCCGGCATCAAGTGCGCCGACAGGATTGCGCGGTTCGTGGCCCGCGTCGCCGAGGCCGACACAGCCGCTGACGCTTTCGCAATATCGCCGGCCCGCCTTGCGCGAGGCCGGTTCTCCTAGCCGGGACCATCCCAGTGAAAACCTACGATTTCCCTGATGCGCGGGGCCATTTCGGCCCTTATGGCGGCGTATTCGTCGCCGAGACGCTGATGCACGCGCTCGACGAGCTGCGCCGCAACTACGAGCGCTACCAGAACGATCCCGAATTCATCGCCGAATTCCATTACGAGCTCAAGCACTTCGTCGGCCGTCCCAGCCCGGTCTACCACGCCAAGCGCTGGTCCGAAGAGCTGGGCGGCGCGCAGATCTGGCTCAAGCGCGAAGACCTGAACCATACCGGCGCGCACAAGGTGAACAACTGTATCGGCCAGGCGCTGCTGGCGCGGCGCATGGGCAAGCAGCGCGTGATCGCCGAGACCGGCGCGGGCCAGCACGGCGTGGCCACCGCGACGGTGGCGGCGCGCTACGGCATGGAATGCGTGGTCTACATGGGCAGCGAAGACGTCAAGCGCCAGGCCGCCAACGTCTACCGGATGAAGCTGCTGGGCGCGACGGTGGTACCGGTGGAGTCCGGTTCGCGCACGCTCAAGGACGCGCTCAACGAAGCCATGCGCGACTGGGTGACGAATGTCGAAGATACCTTCTACATCATCGGCACGGTGGCGGGACCGCACCCCTATCCCATGCTGGTGCGCGATTTCCAGACGGTGATCGGCAAGGAGTGCCTGGTGCAGATGCCCGAGGCCGCCGGCCGCCAGCCCGACGTGGTCATCGCCGCGGTGGGCGGCGGTTCGAACGCCATGGGCATTTTCCATCCCTATATCCCCTACGACGAGGTCCAGCTGGTGGGCGTCGAGGCGGCGGGCGAGGGAATGGATACGGGACGCCATGCGGCCTCGCTGGCCGGCGGACTGCCGGGCGTGCTGCACGGCAACCGCACCTACGTGCTGCAGGACGAAAACGGCCAGATCATCGATACTCATTCGATTTCCGCCGGCCTGGACTATCCGGGCGTGGGGCCCGAGCACGCCTGGCTGATGGACAGCGGCCGCGCCACCTATGTCGGTGTTACCGACGAGGAAGCGCTGGCCGCTTTCCATAGTTGCTGCCGGATCGAGGGGATCATTCCCGCTCTGGAGTCCTCGCACGCGATCGCGCATGCCGTCCGGCTGGCGCCCACGCTGCCCAAGGACAAGATCCTGCTGGTCAATCTTTCCGGGCGCGGCGACAAGGATATGCATACCGTCGCCGAACGTTCGGGCATCGTTCTCTGAAAGGCGGTCATATGTCGACATCTTCACGCATCGCCGCAGCTTTCGCCCGTCGCGCCGCCATGCCCGGCCGCTGCGCGCTGGTACCCTACGTTACCGCCGGCTATCCCGATGCGGCCAGCACCGTTCCCATCATGCATGCCTTGGTGGCGGCCGGTGCCGACGTGATCGAGCTTGGGGTGCCGTTTTCCGATCCCATGGCCGACGGCCCGGTAATCCAGCGTTCCAGCCAGCATGCGCTGGAGCAGGGCGTGGGCTTGCGCCACGTGCTCGATATGGTCCGGGAGTTCCGCGCCACCGATGCCAGTACGCCCGTGGTGCTGATGGGCTATGCCAATCCCGTCGAACGCATGGGCCAGGCCGAGTTCGCGGCCGCCGCCCAGGCTGCCGGGGTGGACGGCTGCCTGGTGGTGGATTACCCGCCCGAAGAAACCGAAACCTTCGCCGGCCTGCTGGACCGGCACGGCATCGACCCGATTTTCCTGCTGGCGCCCACCACGACCGACGAGCGCATGCAGGCCGTCGCCAAGGTGGCGCGCGGCTATGTCTATTATGTCTCGCTCAAGGGCGTGACCGGCGCAGGCAATCTGGACGTGGCCGAGGTGTCCCGCCGCGTGGCGCGGATCCGCCAGTTCGTTTCGGTGCCGGTGGGCGTGGGCTTCGGCATCCGCGACGCCGCCAGCGCCCAGGCGCTGGGCGCTGCGGCCGACGCGGTGATCATCGGCAGCCGGCTGATCCAGGAACTGGAAGCCGCTTCTGCCGGCGTGCCAGCGGAGCAACTGCCGGAAATCTGCGCTCGCGCGGCGGGCGCCTGGTTGCGTACAATCCGGGACGCGCTCGACGTCCTGCCTCCGGGCGACGCGACCAATGAATCAAGGAAATCCGCATGAGCTGGATAGAGAAACTGCTCCCGCCCCGCATCAAGACCACCGACGGGTCCGCGCGCCGCGTTCCGGAGGGTCTGTGGGTCAAGTGCCCGTCGTGCGAATCGGTGCTGTATCGCGACGATCTCGACAAGAACCTGAACGTTTGCCCCAAATGCGAACATCATATGCGCATAGGCGCGCGCCAGCGCATCGACGCGCTGCTCGATGCCGAGGGCCGCTACGAAATCGGCATCGGCACGCTGCCGGTCGATAGCCTGAAGTTCAAGGACACCAAGAAGTATCCCGACCGCCTGCAGGACGCCATGGCCCAGACCGGCGAGACCGATGCGCTGGTGGTGATGGGGGGCGCCATGCACACCCTGCCGGTGGTGGTGGCATGCTTCGAGTTCGAGTTCATGGGCGGGTCCATGGGCTCGGTGGTGGGCGAGCGCTTCGTGCGCGGCGTTCAGGCCGCCATCGAGCAGAAAGTGCCGTTCATCTGCGTGGCTGCTTCCGGCGGCGCGCGCATGCAGGAAGGGCTGCTCTCGCTGATGCAGATGGCCAAGACCACCGCTGCGCTGACCTTGTTGGCCCAGCGCAGACTGCCTTTCATCAGTGTGCTGTCCGATCCGACGATGGGCGGCGTGTCCGCCAGCTTCGCCTTCATGGGCGACGTGGTCATCGTCGAGCCCAAGGCGCTGGTCGGTTTCGCCGGACCGCGCGTGATCGAGCAGACCGTCCGCGAAAAACTTCCCGAAGGCTTCCAGCGCGCCGAGTTCCTGCTCGAAAAAGGCGCGATCGACATGATCGTCGATCGCCGCCGGATGCGTGAAGAAATTGCACGTTTGCTGGCATTGCTGACGCAGCAGCCGGCCGACGCCGTCGTCTGACCACCACCCAGGCAAAATCCATGAAAAAAATAGCCCTTCTTGCCGCGCTTCTTCCGCTTGCAGTCCTTCCGGCGCATGCCGAGCCCACAGGCGGGTTTGCCAATGGCGGCTGGAGCGCCCAATACGGCAAGCTCGACGGACACAACCGCCTGACGCTGAACTACGAAACGGCGCCGCTCTGGCATACCGGCCTGGGTGGCACGCGGCTGGAGCTCGTGGGCGAGCTGGGCGCTTCCTACTGGTGGGCGTCGAACGCGCTACCGGGCTATGCCAAGAACATGTGGCAGCTCAATGCAATTCCCATGTTCCGCTGGTGGCCCACCGAGCGTCTCTACGTCGAAGCCGGCATCGGCGCCACGCTGGTCAGCGAAAAACGCTTCCACGACAAGGACATCAGCTCGACCTTCCAGTTCGGCGATCACATCGGCGCGGGTTTCAAGATCAGCAACAACACTCGCCTGGGCGTGCGCGTCTCGCACTTTTCGAATGGCGGCCTCAAGGGCAAGAACCAGGGCCTGAACCAGCTCCAGCTCAATTTCGCCATGTCGTTCTGAGCACGAACCCCGGGGCCGGCCGCGCCAGCGGCGCAGCACCGGTTTCCGGACGGCTGGATGCGCGCGATGCGCCTTCAGCCGCCGATGTAGCTCATCTCTATCTTTCCGGCCCGCGGCGTATCGGCCGAACGGCGCTCGGAATAGTTGTCGTCGCGGCCTTGCCAGACATGCGCGACCGCAGCAGCCAGTTCAGCGTCGCTGGCGCCGCCGCGCAGCAGCGCGCGCAAATCGTATCCCTGCTGCGCGAACAGGCACAGGTAGAGCTGGCCCTCGGTCGAGAGCCGGGCGCGCGTACAGGTCGAACAGAAGGCCTGGGTGACGCTGGATATCACGCCGATTTCCCCGGCGCCGTCGCGGTAGCGCCAACGCTGCGCCACCTCGCCGGTATAGTGCGGCTGCAGCGTTTCCAGCGGCCAGCGGGCATCAATGCGGCGCAGTACCTCGGCCGACGCCACGACTTCATCCATTTTCCAGCCGTTCGAAGCGCCGACGTCCATGTACTCGATAAAGCGCAGAATGTGGCCCGATCTGCGGAAATGCCCGGCCATGGCCTCGATCTGGCTGTCGTTGGCCCCTTTTTTCACGACCATGTTGATCTTGATGGGCCCCAGCCCGGCCTCGGCGGCGGCATCGATGCCGCGCAGCACGTCCGACACGGGGAAGTCGACGTCGTTCATGCGGCGGAAGATCGTATCGTCGAGCGCATCCAGGCTGACGGTCACGCGCTTCAGGCCCGCATCGGCCAGCGCACGCGCCTTGCGCGCCAGCAGCGTGGCGTTGGTGGTGAGGGTCAGGTCCAGGGGCTGGCCGCCAGGCGTGTGCAGCTCGGCCAATTGGGCAACCAGCGTTTCGATATTCTTGCGCAGCAGCGGCTCGCCGCCGGTCAGCCGGATCTTCTCCACGCCGTGCGCGACGAACACGCGCGCCAGCCGGACGATTTCCTCGAAGCTGAGCAAGGCGTCGTGCGGCAGGTAGGGGTAATCCTTGCCGAAGACTTCCTTGGGCATGCAATACACGCAGCGGAAGTTGCAGCGATCGGTGACCGAGATGCGCAGATCGTGCAGCCGCCGCCCGCGCTTGTCGTCCAGCATGCCGGAGGGCGGCTCGGGCAGGGCGGGAACCACAGGCACGAGGCGGTGCAGGCGGTGGTCGGCTAGCAGGATGGTCTTCTGGGTCACGTCGGGCAAGCGGCAAAAGCGGGCCGGCCGGGCCGGTCCTCGTCTCCCTCAATACTACCGCATGGCGCGGATAGCCTCGGAATAGGACGCTACTAAGAGATCCTGGCTCGCTCAGACCAGTTTTCCGTGGCGCTGTCCCCGTGCCACATGAAAGTACGCCGTCCAATCCAGGAAGCGGTGGATCCGGCTCCGCCGGTCCACCCGCTTCGCCCCTGGGGGCGCGTAAGCGCGTAGGGGGGGCTTCATTGGCCGTTCAGGGCTGCCAGCACGTTGCGGGCACAGGACCGGTAGTCCTGCGTTGCCTGGCAATGGATATCGTACTCGAGGACACTCTGGTTGAACGCCAGCGCTTCGGAGACGGATTGGTCCTGGTGGACCGGCCCCACGATGCGGCTGCCGAATTCGGACCGCATGATTTGGGAAACGTCGCGAGACAGCAACCGGGAGTTGTCCACCTGATTGAGCACGAAGGTATGGTCGATGAAGTTCTGCCGGGGCAGGCAGTAGGTCTGCACCAGGCCTTCCATCATGGGTAGCGTGGCGTAGGAGGCCGCGTCGGGCAGCATGACGATCACGACCAGGTTGGCGGCCGACAGCGCCGCGCGCATGTAGATGGACGGACCGGGCGGGGTATCGAGGATGACGAGGTGATCGGGCCCGAGGTCGAGCTTGCGCAAATTGTCGGTCAGCCATGTCGGGTACTGCTCGAGATGGCGCTCGAAGGCCTGCCGGTCGTTTTCGTTGACTGCCCCATAGGGCAGCGCAACGACTCCGGAGGGGCTGATCGGGCCGATTGCGCGCCAGTCCCGCCCGCTCAGCGTGGCGCGGGAAACTCCGTCGATATGCCGGGGGGTGCCTCCGAGATGCAGGTGTAGCGCGTTTTGCGGGTCGAGGTCGACCGTGAGTACGTCTTGCCCGCCTTGCCTGAGTGCCGTGCTCAGATTGGCGGTAACCGTGGTTTTGCCCACGCCGCCTTTGGCGGAAACAATGGCGATGATTTTCACAAGCGATTCAGGCGCTCTAACAAGGATGCATGGCGGTCTTCCGCGGCAGCGGTCGGCGGCGCGGCAGACTTGGACAGACGCGAGAAAATTCCTGCCAGTCCGGCAGCAGACTGGTTCGCGCCGGAGGCGGGAGGCGCGGCGGACGATACTGCCGGGGCGCTTTCCTGCCGAACCGGGGCAGTGGCGGGCGGCGCCGCCGAAGCCGTAGGGACCGGAGCCGTGGCGGGCAATGCCGTCGAGGCGGCGCGAACCGGGGCCGGGGGCAGCCCCCGGGTACGCAACCGCTCCGGATGGGGCGGAACGAACGCTTCGGATGGCTTGGCCGGCAGCGGCGCCTGCTCTCGCTGAGCTTGCGCCGGCCTGGCCTGGGCGGGTTGCGGCGCCGGCGGCATGGCGATCCAGGGCTCCAGGCGAGGCTCGTGACGCTGGTCGGGCTGGATGGCGTCAGCAGCAGGGAAGGCAGCGGGTTCGACAGCCTGTGCGATCGGCGGCGCGAGGTCATCGCCTCGAGCGGCGGCACGGGATGCATCGGGCTGGCCGGCTGCCGCCGACGCGGCGATTTCGACAGGCGGGGCTTGGGCGGGACGCTCGGGATCGACCGAGGCCAGCAGCGGCCAACGCTCGCGGGAGACGCGAGCTTCGTTGGCGCGGCCGATCTCCTGGTATTGGTTCGCCTGGCCGCCAAAATGCTTGAAAAGCTTGGCGATGTCGTCGGATTCGTTCATGCCTTATCTCCCCATAAGCCTGGGCCGGCGGTATGGACTGGACTGCTGATTATTCTTACCGGCCGAGCCGGAGTTCGACGCAGCCCATGGCGTCCACCTCGGACGCCTGTGTGACCATAAGGTGGCTGCCCGCTCCGAGCTGCTCGAACCATTTCTGGTATACCCCTTCGAGAAAGGCGGCGATCCAGGCGCTCGAGTGCGGCCCGAACGCGGCATGGAGCGGCGAGCAGTTATGGGTAATCCGCAGCGCGTCATGTTGCTCGTCGACGGTGGCCCAGCCCCAGTCTTGATCCATCCAGACCAGATTCATGGAGCGTTGCGCATCGTCCAGCGTTTCGCAGCGGGAGAGCGCGGACTGCTCGGCAAAGCGGATTCCGACGCGCCGCATGAGCGCACGCAGGTCGGCCTCGGGAAGCGCGCCGGAAAACTCCAGCGCCAGGGCAGCCAGAAATTTCTTCCACTGCCGCGAGGCTTGGCGGCCGCCCAGATAATCGAGAACCGTTGGATTCACCATGCCTTTCGATCTTGCAAGAAGAGATTAGGAAATTTGGAGTCCGTGTCCGGAAACTGGGCAACAATCGTTTACATTGTAGCGGATACGGGCGCGCTTCTGGCGTCTCGATTGCGGCCATAAAACCCGGTTGCCGAGACCCTGGCCCGAGCGGAACAAGGTATAAATGCCGTTTATCCGCCGACGGCGTTTGTTACTGGAGCGGGTTTTGCTTTGGTGATAATCGCTGCTGTGCGATGATTCAAATTGAAACAGTCCGGCTATGACGTGCCGCAGGTTGCGGCAGACGGACCGAACCCGAATGATTGCTCGAATTGTTCCAATGCCGACGATGATGCCCGAAACGCCGGCCACCCCGGAAACGCTGGCCGACGTTGGCGAGAAAGCGTTGCTGCTGCGCGAATTGGCCGTCCTGCTGGCCGAGCGCAGGCGGGCGGCTGTGCTGGCCATGACCATCCCCCGCGACACGCCGTCGGCGATGCGCGACGAGATCCTTTCCAGGATCCGGCGCTTCATCCGCCAGGATGATCTGATCTGTGTGCTGGATCCGGCCTGCCTGGTCATCGTGCTGCGCGACGTCAGCGACAAGCTGGGCGCCATCGGCGCCGCCCAGAGGCTGTGCGAGCGTTCGTCGCTGCTGGAAGTGCTGGGAGAGAGGCGCGGTGTAGGAGAGGCCGCCTTCGGCATCGTGATGCTGCCCAGCGACATGGCCGAAGCGGCGAACGTGCTGCTACGGGCCCAGCAGGCCGCTCGCTATGCGCTGCGTACGCGCGCGCGGTGGGTATGCTGGAGCGACGGGCCGGAAGATCTCGACCGCGGCCTGCTCATGCGCGAGGATTCCTTCGCGGCCGAGGTCGCCTCGGGGTTGAAGCGCGGCGAGTTCGAGCTGTACTACCAGCCCCAGCTCGAGATCGGCAGCGGTCGCTTGCGCGGGTTCGAAGCGCTGGTGCGCTGGCACCGCCGTGGCGTTCTGGTGCAGCCGGCCGATTTCATTCCCCAGATCGAATCGTCCGGCCTGAGCGACATGCTGGACAATTGGGTGTTGCGCACCGCGTGCGAGCAGTTGGCGGCCTGGAGCCGGCAGGGTGTGCACTGTGCCCAGGTCGCGGTCAACCTGAGCGCGGCGCAACTGCACGGCGAACTGCCTGCCACGGTAGGCCGGTTGCTGAGGGAGACGGGGGTGGATCCCCGGCGGCTCGAGATCGAGCTGACCGAATCCGTCGAGATCGCGCATCCGGACGAGGCCGTCGAGATCACGCGGCAACTGAATGAAATGGGCGTGGGATTCAGCCTGGACGATTTCGGCAGCGGCTATTCCAATTTCCTGAGGCTGCGCTCGGCCCAGTTCGGTGCCGTGAAGCTGGATCGATGCTTCGTGTCCGGCGTGCTGTACAACGATTACGATCGCGAGATGCTGCGCACCGTCATCCAGTTCTGCCGCAGCGTCGGCATGGAAACCATCGCCGAAGGCGTCGAGACTCCCGAGCAGCTCGAGGCGCTGCGGGAAATGGGTTGCGATGCCTGGCAGGGCTTCCTGTGCGCCGCGCCCATGCCCGTCGAGGCCGCCACGGAGTTCCTCCGCACGGGCTGGGAACGGGCGAACGCGTCGTCCTAGCGCCGGCGCGGCTCGGATTCCGGGCCGGCCAGCCGGAACTGGTTCTTGCCGCTGCGCTTGGCCTCGTACATGGCGTGGTCGGCGGCGTGCACGAGTTCGTCGTGAGTGCGTCCATGCACCGGCGCGATCGCCGCGCCGATGCTGGCGCCCACGCTTGCCGTGCATTCCCGGCCGTTGCGCGACAACAGATACGGCGCGCGCAGGTGCGCGCACAGGTCGCCGCATTTGCGCATCACCGTTTCCGTATCGCCGGTGCCGTTGAGCAGGACGCCGAATTCATCGCCGCCCAGGCGCGCCACCATGTCCTCCGCGCGCACGGCCGACCGCAGGCGTTGCGCAAAGGCTTGCAGCAGGAGGTCGCCCACCTGGTGGCCATGGGTGTCGTTGACCGGCTTGAAGCCGTCGATGTCCACGTAGAGCAGCGCAAAGTCCTGGATCTGCGGCAGCGCCGGATCGAGGAATCGTTCCAGCGTGTCGCCGAACAGCGCACGATTGGGCAGCCCGGTGAGTGGGTCGTGGGTGGCCTGGTGGCGCACCAGTTCTTCCACGCGGCGCCGTTCCGCAATCTCGTCCTGCAATTGCCGGTTGCGCTGCTCCAGCGAGGCCAGCGCCTGGTTCAGGCGCATCCTGCTGGTTTCCAGTTCGAGGAAGACCCGGACCTTGGAAAGCAGGATCGCATCGTTGACCGGTTTGGCGATGTAGTCCACCGCACCGCTGCGGTAGCCCTTGAGCCGGTTGATATCGTCTGTATAGGCCGCCGTGACGAAAATGATGGGGGTGTCGTGATTGAGCGGCTCGCTCGACAGCAGCGAAGCGGCCTCGTAGCCGTCCATTTCAGGCATGTTGACGTCCAGCAGGATCAGCGCGAAACGCTGGTCCAGGCAATGCATCAGGGCTTCGTTGCCGGAGGAGGCCTCGACCAGCTCGGCATCGACCTGCGACAGCAGCCGGCGCATTGCGAAGAGATTGGCTGGCGTATCGTCGACGACGAGGATTTTCGGGGCGGGGATGTCGGCGTTCAAGTCTTGCATATCCGGTTGAGTGTGGCCGCAAGGCCGGCCAGGGAAAGGCAGTGGTCGGCGCCCGCAAGGTCGAGCGCCGCCTGGGGCATGGCGGGGGCTTGCGCTTCGAGCGGGTCTTGCACCAGGGCCAGGCCGCCGTGCGCACGCACGGCGAGCAGCCCTGCCGCGCCGTCGTCGTTGGCGCCGGTGAGAATGACGCCGGCGAGCCGGTCGCGGTAAGCGGCGGCCGCCGATTCGAGCAGGACGGTGACGCTGGGCCGCACGAAACTGATCTTGGGGTCCACGCTGAGCTGGAAGTGCCGATCGGTACCGATGAGCAGATGGTAGCCCGGCGGCGCGAGTTGCAGGGTGCCGGAGCGGACGGGAGTGCGTTCCTGAGCCTCGACCACGGGCATCGAGGTCCAGGGCGCAAGCAGCTCGCACAGCAGCCCGGTATCGGCCGAGGCGGTATGGATGGCCGCCACGAAAGCGGTGGCCGGGCAGGGGGCAAGGCCCCCCAGCAATACCTGCAAGGCGCGCAAACCTCCGGTCGAGCAGCCGATTACCACCAGTTCCATGACATACCTCAGCCTGTGCGCACGGATCGGAAAATACGCGCGTTGCGGTCGACGTCGATGAAATGGGCGGCGGCCGGCGCCAGCGACAGGTTTTCCTTCGTGCCCAGGCACAGGTAGCCGCCGCGCACCAGGCAGTTGGCGAACAGCGACAAGACGTGGTCCTGCAGCGCATCGTTGAAATAGATCAGCACGTTGCGGCACAGGATCAGGTGGGCTTCGCAAAACACGCCGTCGGTGGCGAGGTTGTGGTTGGCGAATATCACGTTGCGCCGCAGGCCATCGTCCAGTTTCACCAGATCGTAGCGTGCATGGTAGTAATCGGCCAGCGTGCGGCTGCCGCCGGCCTGCTGGTAGCGCAGCGAGGCCGTGCGGGCTTCGCGGGTGGAGAAGACGCCTTCGCGTGCGCGCGCCAGCGCGGCGTCGGAGAAGTCCGTGGCGTATATCTGGCAGCGGTCGTAGAGCCCGGCTTCTTCGAGCAGGATCGCCAGCGAATACATCTCCTCGCCATGGGCGCAACCGGCTTGCCAGATGTTGATGTGCGGATACGAAGCCAGCGTCGGGAATACGAGCGTGCGCAACGCGGCAAATACGTGGGGATCGCGGAACATCTCCGAGACCGGCACCGACAGGCCCTCGATCACGCGCGGCAGGAAGGCCGCATCGCGCAGCACCCGCGAGGCCAGCGCGCCGATGTGCTCGAAGCCGTGCTGGGCAACCAGGCCTCGCACCCGCCGTTTCAGCGAAGCGCGTGCGTACCGCCCCAGGTCGTAGCCGTGGCGGCTGCGCATCGCTTCGATGAAGAAGTCCAGTTCGATCTCGTCCAGGTCCGGGTCCATGGTCGCATCAGCGGTGTAGCCATACCCGCATCATAGACAGCAGCTTGGGAATGTCCACTGGCTTGGTGAGATAGTCGCTTGCTCCGGCCGACAGGCTTTGCTCGCGGTCGCCCGGCATGGCCTTGGCCGTCAGCGAAATAATGGGCAGGTTCGCGTGGCGGGGGTTCTGGCGAATGGCTTGCGTGGTTTGGTAGCCGTCCATGACCGGCATCATGACGTCCATCAGCACGAGCTCGACGTCGGGATGCTCTTCCAACTGGCGTAGCGCCTTGCTGCCGTCCTGGGCAAGCAGCACCTGCATGCCATGGTTGCGCAATACCTTGGACAGAGCGAACAGATTGCGCATGTCGTCGTCCACCACCAGCACCTTGCGGCCTTCCAGGTCGTTGCCGGCGATGGCGGCGATGGCCGGCGATCTTCCGCGCACGCTGTGCAGGAACAGGCTGACGTCGTCGAGCAGCCGCTCGGAAGACTGTGCGCCCTTGACGATGATGCTGTCGGTATAGGGCCGGATGCGCAGTTGGTCCTCGCGCGACAACTCGCGGGCCGAGTAGACCACCACGGGCGGCCGGGGCTCGAGCGCAGCCAGTCTTTCGAGGAACTCGAAACCGGACATGCCGGGCAGGCCGAGGTCGAGCACGATGCAATCGAAGTGCTGTCCGTGCGCCTTGGCCAGGCCTTGTTCCGCCGTCTCCGCCTCTTCGATGGCGATGGGCTGCGCGGCCAGCAGGGTGCGGACGGCGGCGCGCGAGGCGGCGTCGTCGTCGATGACCAGGACGCGCCGCGGCCCGCTGCCGGCTTGCCGCAGGCTATCGATGGCGTTGTTCAGGGCGTCGGCGGAAACCGGCTTGGTCAGATAGCCCGTGATGCCGGCGGCCTGGCTGTTCGCGGGCTCGTCGGCGGCCGAAACGATGTGCACCGGAATGTCGCGCAGGGCCGGGTCGGCCTTGATCTGGCGCAGCACCGTCCAGCCATCGGTGTCGGGCAGGGTCAGGTCGAGCAGGATGCCGGCAGGCCGTATCTGCCGGGCCTGCTGCAGGCCTGCCTGGCCGGTGGCTGCGGTCAGCGCGCGGCAACCCTTGCGCTGGATCAGGTCCGCCAGGACGCGGGTGAAAACGGGGTCGTCCTCGATGACGAGGATGGTCGCTTGGGCTTGCGCGTCAGTGGCGCCCGGCGCCGCCGGGGAGACTGGGGTGGCCGCGGGAACGGCTGCTTCGGTTTGGGCGCGAGGCGAGTCCGGCTGGCCGTCCGGCAGCAACACCGTGAACACGCTGCCCCGGCCCGCCTCGCTGTGCAGCCGGATGTCGCCATGGTGCAGCTGCGCCAGGCGGCGGGAAATCGCCAGGCCCAGCCCGGTTCCGCCGAACTGGCGGCTGGTGCTGGCGTCCACCTGCTCGAACGCGCTGAACAGGCGGCTGGATTTTTCGGCAGGAATGCCGATGCCGGTGTCATGGATTTCGATAGCCACCGTGCGGGCTGCCGGAAAGCCGGGCAGATCGGCGGCGGGACGCCGCAGCACCAGCCGCACCGATCCCTGCTGGGTGAACTTGAAGGCGTTGCCCAGCAGGTTGATGGCGACCTGCTCGAGCTTGCCGGCATCGCCCTCGATGCTGGCAGGCAGGGTATCGCCGATCTCCACGGTGAATGCCAGGCCCTTGCTTCTTGCCACGGGGTCGAACTGGCGCCTGAGCCGCGTGGCCAATCCGCGCAATTCCACGGGAGCCACGACGAGCTCCATCTTGCCGGCCTCGATCTTGGAGAGATCGAGGATGTCGTTGATCAGGCGCAGCAGGCTGGTGCCGCTGTCGTTCATAATGCGCGCCGATTCGACCTGTTCTTCGCTCAGGTTGCCCTGGCGGTTCTCCGCCAGGTCGTGGGACAGGATCAGCAGGCTGTTGAGCGGCGTGCGCAGCTCGTGCGACATGTTCGCCAGGAAATCCGTTTTGTACTGGCTGGCGCGCGCCAGCGCCTCCGCCTTGTGTTCCGTGTCGCGCTGCAAGGCCTCGAGCAGGCTTTTCTGCTGGCCGAGCATGTCCGATTGCTGGCGCAATTCCTCGTTGGAGGCCTGCAGCTCTTCCTGCTGGGTACGCAGCTCTTCCTCCGAAGCCTGCAATTCCGACGCCTGCATGCGCGTGCGCGCGAGCAGTTCGTCGGTACGCAGCGTCCGCATCATGTTTTCCAGCGACAGCGTCACCAGGGGCAGCAAGGCGTCGAGCAGGCGCCGGCGGCGCGCATCCAGGGGCCGCAGCAGGCCCAGTTCGAGTACGGCCAGCACACCCGCGCGCGCGGAAACCGGCACCAGCGCCAAGTGAGGGGGGAGCATCTGGCCGAGCCCCGAACGTATGCGCAGGTAGGATGCGGGAACGTCCGACAATTCGATGAGCTGATCCTGGGCCGCGCATTGGCCAACCAGCCCTTCGCCGGGTCGGAACGTGAGGGGCGGCCCGTCCGAGTCGCTTTGGAAGCCGTAGTGGCCGGCGAGCTGGAAGATGTCGCCCGCTTCCTGGCGTATGAACAATACCGCCACGCCCGCGTCCAGTTCCGGGCAGAGCTGCTCCAGCAGGGCCCGGGCGAATTCGTTGTGCGTCGTGGCTCGCTGGATGCGGTCCGACACGATGCCGGCGCAACGGTCCACCCAGCGCTGGTCGGCCGTTTCTATCGCCATTTTCTTGAATTCGGCCAAGGCGCGCGCCAGGGTGCCGATCTCGTCGCGGCGCGATAGCTGGGCAGGTGTCTCGATGGCCAGGTCGTGGCGCGCCAGCCGTTCCATCAGGCCGCTGATGTGGCGCAGCGGGCGCGTGATCAATACGTTGGACAAGCGCAGCGCCAGCAGGCCGCACAAAAAGGCGAGCAGCATCGTGCCCCGCAGGACCAGCTTGCGCAGGGCCTCGGACTCTTCGATGGCCTGCTCGCGCTCGTCCAGACGCGCGAGGGCCGTCGCGCTGATGCTGTCCATGATCTTGACCAGGTTGGCCGTGGAAGCGGGCGCGTTGACCGTCCGCAGCGACAATTGCTGGCGCAGGGGAATCGCGGCCTCGGCCGGCGCCTTCGCGATACGGTGCAGTTCGGCGACGATGGGCACGGCTACGCTATCGCGCCAGGACTGGTTCGAGGCCAGCGCGGCATCCAGCCGGCCCGAAAGCTCCGCGTCTTTCCCCACTACGCGCGCCACGGCTTGCAGGTGCTCCTCGACCGCGGCGTTGGCGGCGTCCATCCGCCGGGTGTCCGGCGCGCCAGGCGCCAGCATGAGTAGCCGCAGCTCGGATTGACGCTGATAAATAGCCCGCGTCGCGAAGTCGAGCCCGCGCAGCAACTCCACCGTGCTGCGGAACTCCGCGCGGCTCTCCTGCTCTTCCTGCAGGACGATGTTGGTAGCGACGCCGGAGAAGAGGAACAGCGCCAGCAACGACCCGAGCAGCGCCGAAAGCTTGCCGTTCAACGGCAGATTGCCCAGCCAGGATTTCTCGATGCGTCGCGACATGGGCAGCTTTTCAGGAAGAGGCACCGCCGGCCCGGCAAAGCCGCGCCGCGGTGCAAGACAAACCAAAAGAACCAACCACCCCGATCCAAGACCCTCCCCCCAGACCCAGGAGGCGGTGGATCCGGCTTTGCCGGTCCACGCGCCTCGCCCCCTGGGGGGCGCGCGTAAGCGCGTAGGGGGGGACCTACCTAGTCTCTACCTGCACCAGCACTTCCGCGGCTGCAGGCGGACGGACGCGGGGTTCGCGGCCCAGGCGAACGGGAGTGGAGGGCAGGGACTGTTGGGCAGTCGCGAGCTTGGCGGGGTCGGTTTCGACCCACTGCATGCCGGCTTGCTGCACCACGCGCTGCAGATCGTCGTTCGATGCGCCGGCGTCGACGGGAGCGACGACGGGCACGGCGGCGCTGCTGACGGCGGCAGGCGTGGGTGCAGGCGCGGCAGGCGCCGGCTGGGCGGCCGGTTCGGCTTGCGTCGGGACGCTGGCGTCAGCAGCGGGCATTTCCGCAACGGGAGCTTCCACGCGCGGGGTCGCGACAACCGGCGTTTCCACGGCGGGCGCCTCCACGACCGGCGCCTGCGCGGCGGGCGTTTCCTCGGCGGTAGCCTGGGCGGCCGGTGCAGGCGCGACGCTTTCCTGCACGGCAGCGGCCTCGGCAGGTTCGGCGGCAGGCGCTTCGGCAGTGGGCGTGCCTTGGGTCACGGCCGGGGCCGGCGCTGCCTGGTCGGGCTCAGCCTGCGGTACCGGGGCTTGCACGACCTCGGCCACGATGGGAGCCGGCGTTTCCGTTTCCAGGGGCTGGGCCGTGACGACGATGGGCTCGGACACGATGGCCGCCGGAGCCGGTTCGCCGGATTCCGCGTCGTCCTCGTCGATCGCGTCGTCGTCCTGCAGGCTGTCGTCGCTGGTGCCGGTGCCGGCCTCGTTCTGGCGGCGGCCACGGCGGCCGCGGCGGCGACGGCGCTTGCGCTCGGGCTCGCTATCGCCATCGGCCGATGTGTCGGCAGACGAGCCCAGCTCATCCTGGGCGGCCAGCGCCGGGACATCCGCCGCCGGCTCGGCCTCGGGGGCTGCCACTGCAGCAGGCGATACAGCTACGGTTTCGTCGGCCATGGCTGCGATGGCCGCTGCCGGGACTGCGGCGACCGGGGCGACGCCCAGCGCGGCTTCATCGGCCGGCAGCTCTTCGCGGCGGTTGCCACGGCGGCCGCGGCGATTGCGGTTGCGGTTCTCGGCGGATTGCTGTTCGCTTTCCTCGCCGGCAGGGGCGACTGCCGGGCGGGTTTCCTCGGCCTTGGCCGTTCGCGGACGTTCGTCGCGACGGGTATCGCGGCGCGGCGAGCGGGATTCGCGCGTGTCGCGGGCTTCCTTGCGGCTGTCGTCGCTTTCGGGGCGCTGCTCGCGCTCGTCGCGGCGGCCGCGGTTGCCCTGCGCCGTACGGCGGCGATTGCGGTTGGGGTCGCGCTCTTCGCGCGAGGCTTCCTTGCGGCCGCGCGGTTCGGGCGCGGCAGTCTCGGTGCCCGTGCCCTTGAGCCAGCCGACCAAGCGGGCGATGAAGGCGGAGAAGCCGCCGGCGGCCTCGGCCTGCGCGGGCTGCTTGCCGCGCGCCGGCCGGGCGCCGTTGGCGGGGGTGGACGACACCGGTGCCGGTTGCGAAGGGGTGATGCCCTTGACGATGGCTTCGGGGCGCGCCTTGATCTCGTGTTCCTGGGTCGAGTAGGCCAGGTTGGTCTCGGGCGCCTCGGCCAGTTCGAAGCTGGCCCTGGTGCTCTCCAGGCGAGGATCGTCGTGGCGCAGCCGCTCGATGCGGTGGTGCGGGGTGTCGAGGTGCTTGTTGGGGATCAGGATGACGTTGACCTTCAGGCGCGCTTCCATCTTGGCGATGTCGGTGCGCTTTTCGTTCAGCAGGAAGGTGGCCACTTCCACCGGCACTTGAGCGTGCACGGAGGCCGTGTTCTCCTTCATGGATTCTTCCTGGATCAGGCGCAGCACCTGCAGCGCGCTGGATTCGGTGTCGCGGATCACGCCAGTGCCGTTGCAGCGCGGGCAGGTGATGTGCGAACCCTCGTTCAGGGCCGGACGCAGGCGCTGGCGCGACAGTTCCATCAGGCCGAAGCGCGAGATCTTGCCCATTTGCACGCGGGCCCGGTCGAAATGCAGGGCTTCGCGCAGGCGCTGTTCGACGGCGCGCTGATTCTTGCCGTCTTCCATGTCGATGAAATCGATGACGATCAGGCCGCCCAGGTCGCGCAGGCGCAACTGGCGGGCCACTTCGTCGGCGGCTTCGAGGTTGGTGCGCAGCGCGGTTTCCTCGATGTCGCTGCCCTTGGTGGCGCGCGCCGAGTTCACGTCGACGGCTACCAGGGCCTCGGTGTGGTCGATCACCACCGCGCCGCCCGAAGGCAGCGGCACCGTGCGGGCGTAGGCGGTCTCGATCTGGTGTTCGATCTGGAAGCGCGAGAACAGCGGCACGTCGTCGCGGTAGCGTTTCACCCGCTGGACGTTGTCCGGCATCACCACGCTCATGAAGGCGCAGGCCTGGTCGGCGATGTCGTCGGTATCGATCAGGATCTCGCCGATGTCAGGCGAGAAATAGTCGCGGATGGCCCGGATGACCAGGCTGGATTCCAGGTAGATCAGGATGGGGCCGGTGTTCTCGCGCGCCGCGCCGTCGATGGCGGTCCACAGCTGCATCAGGTAGGACAGGTCCCACTGCAGCTCTTCGACGTTGCGGCCGATGCCGGCCGTGCGGGCGATGATGCTCATGCCCTGCGGAACCTGGAGCTGCTCCATGGTTTCGCGCAGTTCCTGGCGGTCCTCGCCTTCGACGCGGCGCGAGACCCCGCCGCCGCGCGGGTTGTTGGGCATCAATACCAGATAGCGGCCGGCCAGCGAGATGAAGGTGGTCAGCGCGGCGCCCTTGTTGCCGCGCTCTTCCTTCTCGACCTGGACGATCAATTCCTGGCCTTCGCGCAGCACGTCCTGGATGCGGGCGCTGCGCACGTCCACGCCTTCCTTGAAGTAGCTGCGGGCGATTTCCTTGAACGGCAGGAAGCCGTGGCGTTCCTCGCCGTAGTTGACGAAGCAGGCCTCCAGGCTGGGTTCGACGCGGGTGATGACGCCCTTGTAGATGTTGCCCTTGCGCTGTTCGCGGCCGGCGGTTTCGATGTCGAGGTCGATGAGCTTTTGCCCATCGACGATGGCGACGCGCAGTTCTTCCTGGTGCGTCGCGTTGAACAGCATGCGCTTCATGTATGAAGTTCTCCGTGGTCATGTCGCGCCGAAAAACCGGCGCGCAGCCTCGGGCCGCCAGGAAGCGTGCGCAAGCGCAGTCGAGTGGAGGAAACCGGTGCGCGAAAAGCCGCACCCCGCAGATCAGGTCACGATGACTGTCCGGGTGGGCATGCGCAGGGTCGGGAAAGAGCGCAGGCACCGTGGATGCCGCAGCCATCGCCTAGGTACCGCGATCTGCGGTGCCGGCGATGAAGGGTTGCGGAATCGAAAGCTGTTGTTTTCACGGTGGTTGCGAGCCAGACAGGCCCGCCTCATGGGCGAACCTTTGCGTATACGACGACGGTTTCAAGCACTAGCGTGCGCGGGCGCTTTGTCCGCCGTCGCGGGCAGGGCTTCGATGGCGAAGCGCCGGCGGTGCGACGGTCGGGCGACCTTGACGGCCCGGAAGAATCCGGCGGGCGGGACGGGTACAATTCCGGCACACCGTGCGACTTGCCCGGCCCGGCTGCGTGCTGCAACGGTTGCAGGCACTGCCGCGATGGTTCGGCGGCGTGCCGCAAACCGATGGGGCTCGCGTGCCTGGGCCTGGATCCGGCCCGCACTTGGCGGAAACGCCGCAAAAAGCGCGTCTCGACGCAGGAAGTGCAGACTGGGTGGGCGTCGACGTGTGCGTCAACCCTGTGCTCCAACCCGCCTGATTCGATCAGGCTTCAGGATTATATGTCGCTACCATTGTTGCGCAAAGCGAAATCCTCAGCCGGCCGGGATCGTCCCGCCCGGCCGCCCCAGGCCGCGCCCGCGCCTGCCGTGCGCCTGGTCGAGGTGGACGAGTCGCATCACGGCCAGCGGCTGGACAATTTCCTGCTGCGCCTGTGCAAGGGCGTGCCCAAGAGCCACCTCTACAAGGCCATCCGCGGCGGCGAGGTGCGCGTCAACAAGGGCCGGGTGGCGGTGGACCACCGCATCGAATCCGGCGACCTCGTCCGCGTGCCGCCGTTCCGGCTGCCCGAGGTGCCGGTGCGCTTCGTGCCGCCCAGCGAGTTTCCCATCGTGTTCGAGGACGATGCCCTGCTGGCCATCGACAAGCCGGCGGGCGTGGCGGTGCACGGCGGCAGCGGCGTCGATTTCGGCGTGATCGAGCAATTGCGCCGCGCCCGGCCGCAGGCCAAGTTCCTCGAGCTGGTGCACCGGCTCGACCGGGACACCTCGGGCCTGCTGCTGGTCGCCAAGAAGCGCAACGCGCTGGTGGGCCTGCATCAGTCGCTGCGCGACGGCCTGTGGAACAAGCATTACCTGGCCATGGTCGCGGGCGACTGGGTCAACGACCGCCAGCATGTGCGCAAGCCGCTGCTCAAGTGGACCACCCAGTCGGGCGAGCGGCGCGTCCGGGTCGACCAGGACGGCCAGCCCGCCCATACCATTTTCGTGCTCAGGCAGCGTTACGGCGCCTACTCGCTGCTGGATGCCGAACTCAAGACCGGCCGCACCCACCAGATCCGCGTGCATCTGCTCAGTTGCGGCTTTCCCATCGTCGGCGACGACAAATACGGCGACGAAGCGGCCAACGCCGGGGCGGCCGCGCTGGGGTTCCGGCGCATGTTCCTGCATGCGCATACCCTGTGCGTGCCGCACCCCCTGACGGGCGAGGCGCTGGCTTTCCAGGCGGACCTGCCGCAGGATTGTCTCGATTTCATCAAGAAACTGGAAAATCCATGAGCGCGCCCGCCCGGCCGCCCGGAGGGCGCGCGACCTTCCTCGGGGAAGATGTGGCGCAGCGACAGGAGGGTACATCAATGAGCGCTGTGGAAGGCTATTCGCTGGTGGTGTTCGATTGGGACGGCACCCTGATGAACTCTACGCCCACCATCATTGCCGCGATCCAGTCCGCCTGCCGCGACCTGGGCCTGCCGGTGCCGCCCGACGAGGCCGCGGCCTGGGTGATCGGCCTGAGCCTGCAGGAGGCGCTGCTGGCTGCCGTGCCCACGCTCGAGCAGCGCCAGGTTCCTGCCTTCGTCGCCCGCTACCGCTTCCACTACCTGACCAAGGACCCGGAGCTCAGGCTGTTCGAAGGCGCCGAGCAGATGCTGTCGGAGCTGGCCGGGCGCGGCGTGCGGCTGGCCGTGGCGACGGGCAAGAGCCGGGTGGGGCTGGAGCGCGCGCTGGAAGCGACCGGCTTGCGCCGTTACTTCGACGCCACGCGCTGCGCCGACGAGACCTTCTCCAAGCCCAATCCGGCCATGTTGTACGAGATCATGCGCGAACTGGACGCCGATCCGGCCGGCGCGATCATGGTGGGGGATACCTCGCACGATCTGCAGATGGCGTGCAATGCCGGCATCCACGGCGTCGGCGTCACCTATGGCGCCCATGCGCTGGGCGAACTGGCCGGCTGCGGCCCGCAGGCCCTGGTCGGCAGCATCGCCGAACTGGGCGGATGGCTGCAAAGCCGTTTGCGGCCCTGAGCCGGGCCCGCTTCGCGGCTGTCGCTGCGGGGCAACATGGCCTATCCTAGCGATTGATCCGCCGCGGCCCGGTGGCCGCGGTCCGTAGTTCGTCCTTTTTTCCGCGAGCCTTTCTTTCATGTCCCAGGACATACGCCCCGATTCGTCCTCCGATCTTCCCGCCGGCGCTCCCGGCATTCCCGGCCAGTGGGAGCGCGACGTACTGGAAAAAATGGTGTTCGCCTCGATCCGCGAGCAACGCGCGCGGCGCCGCTGGAGCATTTTCTTCCGCCTCGTGGCGCTGACGGCCGTGGTGCTGATCGTGCTGGCGGCTACCGGCGTGCTGTTCCGCGGCAGTACGTCGGGCGTGCCTGCCGCGCATACCGCGCTGGTCAACCTGGACGGCGTCATCGATGCCGATGGCGAGGCCAGCGCCGAGAAAATCAATGCCGCGCTGCAGGCGGCGTTCGACGAGGGCGGGGCCAAGGGCGTGGTGCTGCGCATCAACAGCCCGGGAGGCAGCCCCGTGCAGGCCGGCATGATCTACGACGAGATCCGCCGCCTGCGCGCGCTGCATCCGGACAAGCCCGTCTATGCCGTCGTCGAGGAAATCTGCGCCTCGGGCGGCTACTACGTGGCCGCTGCCGCCGACAGGATCTACGTCAACCGGGCCAGTGTGGTCGGTTCGATAGGCGTGATCATGGAAGGCTTCGGCTTTACCGGGCTGATGGACAAGCTGGGGGTGGAGCGGCGCCTGGTGGTGTCGGGCGAGAACAAGGCCATGCTCGACCCGTTCTCGCCCGCCAATCCGTCGCAGCAGGCGCATGCGCAGGCGCTGGTCAAGGAGATCTACCAGCAGTTCGTCGAAGCCGTGCGCGAGGGCCGGGGCGATCGCCTGCAGGAGACGCCCGACATGTTCTCCGGCCTGGTCTGGACCGGCGCGCGCAGCATCGACCTGGGGCTCGCGGACGATCTCGGCACGGTGGAAGGCGTGGCGCGCGACGTGATTCAGGCCGAAGACGTGGTCGACTACACCGTGCGCGAGAATTTCGCCGAACGGGTGGCCAAGCGCGTGGGCGTGTCTTTCGGCGCCGGCGTGGCGCGGACCGCGGTGGACCGGGGCGGCTGGCGCTGGCGCTGAGACTGCGTCAAGACTTGGCCAGGAACAGGAACAGCGTCGGCTGCTTGTCCAGTTGCGGAGGCGGCTGGCGCTTCCAGTCGGCGATGCTCAGCGTGCGCACCCATTCGTTGTCGGTCGTAAGCGAGCGGGCGACGCACAACAGCGTGGTGGGCCGCAGCGCGGCGAGCAGCGCTGCGTGCATGGCGCCGTTGCGGTAGGGCGTTTCGATCAGCATCTGGGTCTGGTTGTGGCGCGCCGAGGCCTGTTCCCAGTCGCGCAGTTGGCGCGCGCGATCGGCTTGGTCCACGGGGGCGTAGCCATGGAAGGCGAAGCGCTGTCCGTCCAGTCCGCTGGCCATCAGGCCGAGCAGGATGGAGGAGGGCCCCACCCAGGGTTGGACCCGCACGCCCATTGCATGGGCGGCCCGCGCCACGCGGGCGCCGGGATCGGCCACCGCGGGGCAGCCGGCTTCGGATACCAGGCCGATCTCGCCGCCTTGCGCCAGCGGCCGTAGCCAGTCGGCGATGTCGCGGTCGCCGGTGCGTGCATCCAGGGTATGGATGGTGATTTCCTGCAGGGGGCGCTGGGTGCCGATGGACTTGAGGAAGGCGCGGGCGGTCTTGGCGTTTTCCGCAATGTACGTGTCGAGCCGGCCGGCCAGTGCGCGCGCCTCGGCGGGCAGCCAGCGTTCGGGCGGGGCGTCGCCCAGGGAAACCGGTATCAGGTGCAGGATGCCCGAGTTCGTGTTCATGCTCATGCCTGCGCGCCGTCCGGCGCGTCGAGAGGGTCCATGCCGAATGTCGCCAGCATGCGCGTCAGCGCGATCAGGGGCAGGCCGATGAGCGCGGTCGGATCGTCGCTGTCGATGCGCTCCATCAGGGCGATGCCGAGCGCCTCGGCCTTGGCGCTGCCGGCGGTGTCGTAGGGCTGCTCGGCGTGCAGGTAGGCGCGCAGCGCCGCATCGGACAGCGTGCGCAGCGTGCAGCGCGTCAGCACGGTGTCGCTGGCCTGGCGCTGGCCGTCGTCGATGGCGACCGCAGTGTGGAAGGTGACCGTCCGGCCGCGCATGGCGCGCAATTGCTCCAGCGCGCGGCCGAAATCGCCGGGTTTGCCTATGGGGCTGTCGCCGAGGGTGGCGACCTGGTCGGAGCCTATCACCAGGGCGCCGGGGTGAGCCTGGCTGATTGCGCGCGCCTTGGCCCGGGCCAGCCGCAAGGCCAGCGCCGGCGGGGTTTCTCCCGGCAGGGGCGTTTCATCCACGCCGGGAGCGATGACGGAGAAGGGCAGGCGCAGGCGGGCCAGCAGTTCTCGCCGGTACGGCGAGGTGGAAGCCAGGATCAGCGTGCGGCGGGAGGGTGCGATACTTGCCATGGATGGTACGGTCTGGCGGATAAGTGTTTGACTTGTTTGACTCTTTTTGTCCATCCGCGCTATTATCCAACGTTTTCCCGGGTAAATTCTTCTTCTTTTGCGGGATGCCTTTTGTGAACGCCGAAAAGAAAACCGAAGCCAGGGGAATGAAAAAAGCTGCTGAACAGCGCGAATTCGAGACGAAGGCGGTCGAGACGCAGGCGGACACCATGCGCTATATCGATGCGTTCGAGTTCGTCCGCGTGGGCAAGTCGCTGGAAGGCAGCGTGCCGCTCGCGCGGTTCGTGCGCCTGCTGGATGGCTTGCCGGAGCAGGATCCTGCCGCGATGGTACGCTGGGCGGCCCAGGCCGACCGGGGGCCGCTGGGCGAGGAATTGATCCGGCTCGACGTCGCCACGGCACTGACGCTGCGCTGCCAGCGCTGCCTCGGGCCGCTGGCGATGCCCATCGAGTCGGGCGTCGTGCTGCAACTGGTGCAGACCGAAGCCGAACTCGACAATCCCGATACCTTCGACATGTCGGAACTGGCCGCTGAGCAGGCCGGCGAGGATTATGAGAAAGTGCTGGGGTCGCGCAAGTTCGACCTGCAGGAGCAGGTCGAAGACGAACTGATCCTGAGCGTGCCGTACGTGCCCAGGCACGAACGCTGTCCGGGTGGCGAGAGCGAAGGCGGCGATGGGCAGGAACGCAAGCCTTCGCCGTTCGCGGCGCTGGCCCAGCTCAAGTCTTCTTCGGGCGATGTCGGCAAATAAGCGACAGTTTTTGTGTATAGTCGCACCCGTGCGAATGGCCGGCGCCTTGTGCGCGGCCGGGTGCGGCAGCGGCGGCTGAAGGTGGGCTGCTGGTGTTTTCGCAGGTGTTTGGTGTTTTTGGACGGCGTTTCGAGCAAGCCTGCGCAGGCCGCCGTCATCTTTCGAAAAGCAGGTTTTAGAACTCGCGGCGGTCACGCGTAGGCATCTGGCTTACAATGCGCGCCGTTCCTAGGAGTCCCGTAACATGGCCGTTCAGCAAAACAAAAAATCGCCCTCCAAGCGTGGCATGCACCGCGCGCACGATTTTCTGACCAACCCCCCCATCGCCGCCGAAGCGACCACGGGCGAGACGCATCTGCGTCACCACATCAGCCCCAACGGTATCTACCGCGGGCGCAAGGTCCTCAAGACCAAGAACGACGAGTGATACGGAACGATCCCGGGCCAAGCGCCATGGGATCGTCTACTCAGGGGTGGAGTGCGGACGACGCTCAGGCCTGGTCGGCATTTCACCCCTGGGCACTTGCGGAACCTTTCCCGGTCTTGTCTGCCCTCCATCCATACGCCGAGCCCACCGGGCCTTCAGTCCGCTGCGGGCTCGAGGGCGATGATGCGCAGGGTCAGGCGTTCTTGCGTCCATGGCTATGATCCGTATCGCGGTCGATTGCATGGGAGGCGATTTCGGCCTGCCCGTGACGCTTCCTGCCGCACTGGCGTTCTCGGCTCGCCGTCCCGATGTCGAACTGCACCTTGTGGGCTTGGCCGATAAGCTCGAGGCGAGCTTAGCGCAAGCGCGCCCGCCCGCGTCCGTACGCCAGCGTCTGCGCATCGTGCCTGCCACCGAAGTCGTCACGATGGACGACAAGGTGGAGGTTGCATTGCGGCGCAAGAAAGATTCCTCCATGCGGATTGCTGCGGAACTCGTGCGCGACGGCAAGGCCGACGCCTGCGTGTCGGCAGGCAATACCGGCGCATGGATGGCGATCTCGCGCTATGTGCTCAAGACCCTCGACGGTATCGATCGTCCGGCAATCGCCAAGGCACTCCCGAACCACATGGGCGGCGTGACGGTCATCCTCGACCTCGGGGCGAACGTCGATTGCACCGCCGAGCACCTGCTGCAATTCGCCATGATGGGCTCGGCCCTGGTCTCGAGCGTGGGGCACCGCGAACGTCCCACGGTGGGCCTGCTCAACATCGGCGAAGAAGCCATCAAGGGCAATGAAGTGGTCAAGCAGGCCGCCGAGCTATTGCGCGGCAGTCCGCTCAATTTCTATGGAAATGTCGAGGGCAACGACATTTTCAAGGGAACGGTGGACGTAGTCGTCTGCGACGGCTTCGTTGGTAACATCGTGCTCAAGTCTTCCGAAGGCCTGGCCAAGATGCTGGGCGTCTTCATTAAAGAAGAATTCAAGAGAAACCTGTTCACGCTGCTGATCGGCGCGATCGCCTCGCCGGTCTTGAACCGTTTCCGGCAGCGGGTCGATCCGCGCCGCTACAATGGCGCGGCGCTGCTCGGCCTGCGCGGCGTCGTCATCAAGAGCCACGGATCGGCGGACGCCTATGCGTTCGAGTGGGCCTTGCAGGATGCCTGCGATGCGGTCACCAGCGGCCTGCTGGCGCGCACGGCGCAGACCATCGCCCAGATGACGGGCGCGCCGGCGGGTGGGGCAGGACAAGCGGACGGCCGCGAGCCGGTCCCGCATGGAGAAAATGCATGAGTGCAACAGCGGCGCGTCCCGCCGGCAATCCGGCGCCGACTGCCTGGTCGAGAATCATCGGTACGGGAAGCTGCCTGCCCGAACGCGTGGTCAGCAATGACGAACTGGCGGCGGAGATGGCGCAGCGCGGCGTCGAAACCTCCGATTCCTGGATCGTCGAGCGCACCGGCATCCGCCAGCGCCATTTGGCCGAGCGCGGTGTAACCTCCAGCCAGCTCGGCACCGAGGCCGCCCGCCGCGCGTTGCAGGACGCCGGGATAGAGGCGGCCGATCTCGATCTGATCGTGGTGGCCACCTCCACCCCGGATTTCGTCTTTCCCAGCACGGCCTGCCTGATCCAGGCGAACCTGGGCGCGTCGAAGGCGGCCGCCTTCGACGTGCAAGCCGTCTGTACCGGTTTCATCTATGCGCTGACCATTGCCGACAGCTTCGTGCGCATCGGGCGCGCCCGCAACGCGCTGGTCATCGGCGCCGAGGTCTTCTCCCGCATTCTCGATTGGAACGACCGCTCCACCTGCGTGCTGTTCGGCGACGGAGCCGGAGCGGTCGTACTGCAGGCTTCGGCCGAGCCGGGCGTGATGGCGGCCAAGCTGCATGCCGACGGCAGCCAGACCAAGATATTGTGCGCCGCCGGCAACGTCGCCTATGGCGAAGTCATCGGCGATCCCTTCCTGCGCATGGAAGGGCAGGCCGTGTTCAAACAGGCCGTCACGGTGCTGGACCGCGTCGCCCATGAAGTGGTCGAAGAGGCAGGCGTGACGCTGGCCGACGTGGACTGGCTCGTGCCTCACCAGGCCAATGTGCGCATCATCAATGCCACCGCCAAGCGCCTGGGCGTGCCCGCCGAGCGCGTGGTGTCCACGGTGGACCTGCACGCCAACACTTCCGCGGCCAGCGTGCCGCTGGCCCTGGATGCCGCCCGGCGCGACGGGCGGATCAAGCGGGGCGATACGGTGATGCTGCAGGGCGTGGGCGGCGGATTCACTTGGGGCGCGGTGCTTGCGCGCATGTGAGCCGGCCCGCATACAGAACAGCGGAATCTTCCCATGACTAAAATCGCATTCGTTTTTCCCGGCCAGGGTTCGCAATCGGTCGGCATGCTCGACGGCTTTGCCGGCAATGCGGCGGTGGCCGACGTCGTGGCGCGCGCCGGCGCCGCGCTGGGCGAGGATCTCGCCGGTCTGATGGCCAACGGCCCTGCCGAGCAGCTCAATCTCACCACCCACACCCAGCCGGTCATGTTGACCGCCGGTGTGGCAGCCTATGCCGCCTGGCAGGCGGCGGGCGGACCCCAACCCGTGGTCGTGGCCGGCCATAGCCTGGGCGAGTACGCCGCGCTGGTGGCCGCGGGCGCGCTGACGCTCGAAGATGCCGTGCGCCTGGTGCGCATCCGCGCCGACGCCATGCAGTCGGCCGTGCCGGTGGGGCAGGGCGGCATGGCCGCCATCCTGGGCCTGAGCGACGACCAGGTGCGCGCCGTCTGCGCCGCTGCGGCGCAGGGGCAGGTGGTGGAAGCAGTCAATTTCAATGCGCCCGCCCAGGTCGTGATCGCGGGCGACAAGGCCGCCGTCGAGCGCGCCTGCGAGGCCGCCAAACAGGCCGGCGCCAAGCGCGCGCTGCCGCTGCCGGTCTCGGCGCCGTTCCATTCCAGCCTGATGCAGCCGGCCGCCCAGGTGCTGGCGAAGGCGCTGGAGGCTATCGATATCCAGTCGCCCCGCATCCCGGTGCTGAACAACGTCGACGTCGCCGCCCCCACTCAGCCGGGGGCTATCGTCGACGCGCTGGTGCGCCAGGCCTGGCATCCGGTACGATGGGTGGAAACGATCCAGACCATGCAGGCGCAAGGCGTGACGCACCTGGTTGAATGCGGGCCCGGCAAGGTGCTGAGCGGCCTGGCCAAGCGAATCGCGCCCGAGCTTGCCGCACTGGCGGTCACCGACCAGGCGACGCTCGAAGCGGCGCTGGCTGCCGTGCAGGGGTGAGCGGCCGCGCCGGACGGAAGCGCGGCGCGGGCAAGAGAACGAATGGGCCGGGATGGCGCAGCGCCACCCGAAGCCGGGGAAACAAGGAAGAACCATGGAACTGCAAGGTAAAGTCGCGCTGGTGACCGGCGCATCGCGGGGGATCGGCAAGGCCATTGCGGCGGAACTGGCTGCGCGCGGCGCGACCGTGATCGGCACGGCCACCACCCATGCCGGCGCAGAGGCGATCACCGAGGCGCTGGCGGGCTTTCCCGTGAAAGGCCGGGGCGCCGTGCTGCAGGTCAATGATCCCGCCGCGGTGGATGCGCTGGTCGACGAGATCGGCAAAGCCGAAGGCGGCCCGCACATTCTGGTCAACAATGCCGGCATTACGCGGGATACACTTGCGATGCGCATGAAGGACGAGGACTGGTCGGCCGTGATCGACACCAACCTGAGCGCGGTCTTCCGCCTGTCCCGGGCCGTCATGCGCGGCATGATGAAGGCCAAGTGGGGGCGCATCATCAACGTTACGTCGGTGGTGGGCGCGAGCGGCAATGCCGGCCAGGCCAACTACGCGGCCGCCAAGGCGGGCGTGGCCGGCATGGCCCGCGCGCTGGCGCGCGAGTTGGGCAGCCGCAACATCACCGTCAATTGCGTGGCGCCCGGTTTCATCGATACCGACATGACGCGTTCGCTGGGAGACGAGCAGACCGGCGCGCTGCTGGGGCAGATTCCGCTGGGCCGCCTCGGCCGCCCGGAGGACATCGCCCACGGCGTGGCCTATCTGGCCTCGCCGGGCGCCGGCTACGTGACGGGCGCGACCCTGCATGTGAACGGCGGCATGTACATGAATTGATTTCCGCGTATTGCAACCGCGATATGCATTTGTCCGGTCGGCTCCGCTTGATGCAGGCGAGCTTGGCTATAATTCAGTTAGATATAGACCCTTTTGGAGGATCTCCATGGATAGCATCGAACAGCGCGTGAAGAAGATCGTCGCTGAGCAACTCGGCGTCAACGAAGCCGAGATCAAAAACGAATCTTCTTTTGTCGACGACCTCGGTGCCGATTCGCTCGATATGGTGGAACTCGTGATGGCTCTCGAAGACGAATTCGAGACCGAGATTCCCGACGAGGAAGCCGAGAAGATCACGAACGTGCAGCAGGCTATCGACTACGTCGGTGCGAACATCAAGAAGTAATCGTAAGCATGCGATGACGGGGGCGGCTCATCGGCCGCCTTCGTTTTTTGATTCCGGCACGGCCATGCGCAACCTGCCTGCCCCAGGCGGAAGGGGGCTGCCGGATACGCTTTTTTCCGCGCAATTGAGGAGTAGTCAGTGAAGCGACGCGTCGTCATCACCGGTCTCGGTATCGTTTCCCCCGTGGGCAATGACATCGCCTCCGCCTGGGACAACATCGTCAATGGCCGTTCGGGCATAGACCGCATCACCCGCTTCGATCCCACCGATTTCAACTGCCACATCGCAGGCGAGGTCAAGGGTTTCGATCTGGGGCAATACATCCCCGCCAAGGAAGCTCGCCAGATGGATACTTTCATCCATTATGGCATCGCAGCCGGCGTGCAGGCCTGGCATGACAGCGGGCTCGAGATCACCGAGGCCAACGCCGAACGCGTTGGCGTCATCGTCGGCTCGGGCATCGGCGGCCTGCCCCGCATCGAGGAAACCGAAGCCGAATACCTGCAGCGCGGCGCGCGCCGCATTTCGCCGTATTTCGTCCCCGCCTCGCTGATCAACCTGATTGCCGGGCAGTTGTCGATCCGTTTCGGCATGAAGGGCCCCAGCTATGCCGTGGTGTCCGCCTGCACGACCGGACTGCACAGCATCGGCGATGCCGCTCGCCTGATCGAATACGGCGATGCCGACGTGATGCTGGCCGGCGGCGCCGAGTCGACCGTTTCGCCGCTGGGCGTCGGCGGGTTCGCGGCCATGCGCGCGCTGTCCACGCGCAACGACGACCCCAAGACGGCTTCTCGCCCCTGGGACCGCGACCGCGACGGCTTCGTGCTGGGCGAAGGCGCCGGTGTCCTGGTGCTCGAGGAATACGAACACGCCAAGAAACGCGGCGCCCGTATCTATGGCGAATTCGCCGGGTACGGCATGAGCTCCGACGCGCATCACATCACCGCGCCGGACCGCGACGGTCCGCGCCGCGGCATGGTCAACGCGCTGCGCAACGGCGGCATCAACGCCGACCAGGTGCACTACGTCAACGCGCACGGCACTTCCACGCCGCTGGGCGACAAGAACGAGACCGAAGCCCTCAAGCTGGCCTTCGGCGATCATGCCAAGAACGTAGTGATCAGTTCGACCAAATCCATGACGGGCCACCTGCTCGGCGCGGCCGGCGGTATCGAGGCGGTGTTCACGTCCCTGGCGGTCTACAACCAGATTGCGCCGCCGACGATCAACATCTTCAATCAGGATCCCGAGTGCGATCTGGACTACTGTGCCAACCAGGCGCGGCAGATGAAGATCGACATTGCGCTGTCCAATTCCTTCGGGTTTGGCGGCACCAACGGCTCCATGATCGTTCGCAAGGTATAGGGTGAAAGCCCCCCCCTACGCGCTGACGCGCGCCCCCCAGGGGGCTCTACTTACGGACCGGCAAAGCCGGATCCGCTGTGCCCTGAGTCGCACAACGTACTGTCTTGCGTTGCGGGTGGTGCGCGGCGCCATGGATAACTGATTTGAGCGGATTCGCGGCGTCTTCCTCCGGCCTTGCGTTGCTGGCGCGTTTGCAGCCTTCGCGACGTGCCGGCATGCTGGCGCGGGGCATCGCGCTGGCCGCGACCCTCTCGGCTGCGGTCTTCGCGGCGTTTTTGCTGGATGGCGCATTCTTGCCCATCTCCCTGCTGGCCGCCGTCGGCGTCGGCTTGGCCGTTGCGGGGCAGCGCAGCGTCCGGCGTTCTGCCTGGCATGCCGTCGCGGTCGATGCCGGCGGCAATTGGATGCTGTCCGGCGCCGCCGGCTGGCGGCGTTTCCGGCCGTTGCGGATCTGGCGTTCTCCCCTCGGATGGCTGACGCTGCAGGGTGAGCTGGCGCCCTTGCCGCGGCAAGGGCAGGGGCCAGTCCGGGTTACTGTCACGATCTGGGCCGACAGCGTCGAACCGCAAGCTTGGCGCATGCTGCGCATCGCCGCGGCATGGACCGAACAGCGCGGCATGGGGCTGCTGGTATCGCCCCAGGCCCGCGACCCCCGACTGGAAAATCCGGCATGACGAGCGAGCGCGACATCGACGCCGAGCTGGTCGCGCGCGTGCAGCGCGGCGACAAGAAGGCGTTCGAGCTCTTGATGCTGAAATACCAGCGCAAGATATTGCGCCTGCTCTCGCGTTTCATCCGCGATCCGAGCGAAATCGATGACGTCGCCCAGGAAGCCTTCATCAAGGCCTATCGCGCGCTGCCGCAGTTCCGCGGCGAAAGCGCTTTCTACACCTGGTTGTACCGCATCGCCATCAACACCGCCAAGAACCATCTGGCGGCTTCGAACCGGCGTCCCAGCTCGCCGTCCGAGTACGAAAACGAAGATGGTGAAACTTTCGACGAAACCGACAACCTAAGCGATATCAACACGCCGGAATCCATGCTGGCCACGCGCGAGATCGCGGAAACCGTCAACATGGCGATCGAGTCGCTGCCGGAAGAGCTCCGCACGGCTATCGTATTGCGTGAGATCGAAGGAATGAGCTATGAAGACATTGCCCAGTCCATGGGATGTCCGATTGGCACGGTGCGCTCCCGCATTTTCCGGGCGCGCGAGGCCATCGCCGCGCGGCTGCGGCCCCTGCTGGATACCCAGGAGGACAGGCGGTGGTAGGCGCGAGGCGTCGGCAGGCGCGAAGTTTGGGCAAGTGTGGCAATAACCGGGCGTATAGCGGCCCCGGAGGTTATGGAAATGCAGGTGACATCGCATCGGAATGAGTCCGCCGTCTCCGGCGTGCCGGAAGGACAGGACGGATTGGCGCAGGCCGAAGCCGGGGAATGGCTGTCGGCCTACCTGGACGGCGAGCTGGATGAGCCACCCCCCCGTTTTTCCGCCTACCTGGCTTCGGCCGATGGGAAAGCGCATTGGGATCTCTACCACCTGGTGGGCGACGTGCTGCGCACGCCCGAACTGGCGGCGCCGGTTTCGGCAGATTTCCACCAGCGCCTCCTGCGGGCGCTCGAACAGGAAGCCCCCATCGTGGCCGCGCCGCGTCGAGCGTCCACGCGCCGCTTCATGGTCCGCTATGGCTTTCCTGGCCTGGCCGCCGCGGCTGCGGTGGCATCCGTGACCTGGATCGCCCAGCCTTATTTCGGTACGCCCGGCGGTTCGTTCGAACTGGCCAGCGCCCAGCCCGAGCAGCCGGCCGTCGTCCAGGTCGCCGCACCGGCTCCGCGCGCCCGGAAGGCCGAGCCGCAGGTGGACGTCGCACTGGGCGAATATCTCGACGCCCACAGGCAGGTGGCCGGCCGTAGCGCGATCCGGCAGGTTTCCGTCTCCTCGCTCGAGGCGTCAGCAGGTCAACGTTGAAGGAAAGACTCGTGTCGGAGGCAAGTCGCTCGGCAATGGTGTCGTCTACCCGTTTCCTGGCCTGGGCCATGCTCTGTCTGATGGCCGCGACGGCCCCGGTGCAGGCGGAGGCGCCCGCGCCGTCCAGCGATGCCAGGCTGTTGCAGCGTATCCAGGAAGCCGCCCGCGAGCTGGATTATTCGGGCGTGTTCGCCTACCAGCAGGGTTCCTCCATGCAATCGTCGCGCGTCACGCACGTGTTCGACGGCAAGAGCGAGCGCGAGCGGCTCGAATTGCTCGATGGCCAGCCGCTGGAATTCCTGCGCAAGGACGATGAAATACAGTGCCTGCTGCCGCAGAAGCATGCCATCCTGGTTGAGACGCGTACCGCACGCGACCGCTTTCCCGGACTGATGATAGGGGGAGCCGACCAACTGATGGCGCATTATGACGTCAGCATCGGCGAGCAACTGGAGCGCGTGGCCGACCGGGACTGCCAGGTCATCACGCTGCAGCCCAAGGACGGCGACCGCTACGGCTACCGGCTTTGCGCCGACAGCGAGTCGGGCCTCCTGCTGCGCACCCAGACGCTCTCGCCCGAAGACGACGTCGTCGAGCAGGTGGCTTTCATCGCGTTGCAGGTGGGAGCCGACGTCGATCGCAAGCAGCTCAAGCCTCGCTGGAAAACGGAGGGCTGGCGCGTGGTGCGCACTAGCTTGAATCCCGTCGATCTGGCCGATCTCGGCTGGACCGTGGGCGAGCCCGCGGGTTTCCGCAGAATCCTGGAGGTCCAGCGTTCGATGGGGGGCAAGCCGGACGTCAAGCAGGTCATGCTGTCCGACGGGCTGGCCGCCATCTCCATCTTCATCGAGCCTTACGGCAACGGCAACAAGCATCCGCAGCAGACCGGCCCCGGTGCGCGCGGCGCCGTCAATGTAGTGGGAAGACGGCTCGGCGACTACTGGATAACCGTCCTGGGCGAAGCGCCCACCGGCACCATCCAGCAGGTCGCGAATTCGATAAGCTATGCGCCTGCGGCGGCCCGCAGGCACTGAAGCCGCATTTTTGCCCTTTTTTATGTTCACCCGGAGTTGACATGTCATCGCTGTCGAAAACTGCCATGGGGAAGGCCTTCCTGGCGTTTTGCGCGTCGCTGTTCCTGTTTGCCGGCCATCCGGCCGCCCAGGCGCAAGCCCGTGCATTGCCGGATTTCACCGACCTGGTCGTCAAGGCGGACCCGGCGGTGGTCAACATCCGCACTACCGCCAAGGCGCCCGCGCGGAGCAGCGCCGGCGGCCAGGATCCCTACGAGCTGTTCCGCTGGTTCTTCGGCCCGGATTTCGTGCCGCCGGGGCGCGGCGGACCTCCCCGCCAGCCGGGGCCGGATTCGGATGGCGGCCAGGAGGTTCCGCGCGGTGTGGGATCGGGCTTTTTCATCTCGGCCGACGGCTACGTGCTGACCAACCACCACGTGGTCACCGGCGCCGACGACATCTACGTCACGCTGACCGATCGCCGCGAATTCAAGGCCAAGGTCATCGGCTCGGACGAACGCACCGACGTTGCGCTGATCAAGATCGAAGCCGCCGGCATGACCGCGCTCAAGCCTGGCGATCCCAGCCAGTTGCGCAAGGGCGAGTGGGTCATGGCGATCGGCTCGCCGTTCGGCCTGGATTCCACCGTGACCGCCGGCATCGTCAGCGCCACCGGCCGCGACACCGGCGATTACCTGCCGTTCATCCAGACCGACGTGGCGGTCAACCCGGGCAATTCGGGCGGTCCGCTGCTGAACATGCGCGGCGAGGTGGTCGGCATCAATTCGCAGATCATTTCCCGCAGCGGCGGCTTCATGGGCATTTCGCTGGCGATCCCGATCGACGAGGCGATGCGCGTAGCCGACCAGCTGCGCACTTCCGGCCGGGTCATCCGCGGCCGCATCGGCGTCCAGATCGGCGAGGTCAGCAAGGAAGTGGCCGACGCCATCGGGCTGGGCCGCACGGCCGGCGCCTCGGTCGGCATGGTCGAGCCGGGCAGCCCGGCCGAGAAGGCCGGCATCGAGCCGGGCGACGTGATCCTGAAGTTCGGCAACCGGACCATCGAGCGGTCTTCCGACCTGCCGCGTACCGTGGGTGAAACCAAGCCCGGCACCAAGACCACGATCCAGGTCTGGCGGCGCGGCGGCACGCGCGACCTGAGCATCACGGTGGGCGAGATGCAGCCGGAGAAGGGCGCGGCAGCGCGTGCAGACGAAGGCTCCGGCGGCGGCGCCGAGAAGGCCAATGCCCTGGGGCTGGTGGTCTCTGACCTGTCGGCGGCGCAGCGGCGCGACTTGCGCATCCGCGGCGGGGTGCAGGTGGATGCCGCCGAAGGCTCGGCCGCGCGTGCTGGCCTGCGCCAGGGCGACGTGCTGCTGGCGCTCGACAACACCGAAATCACCGGTACTGCGCAGTTCAACGGGTTGGTCGCCAAGCTGGACCGCAACCGCGCCCACGTGGTGCTGGTGCGCCGGGACGAACTGACCCAATGGGTGCCGATCCGGCCGGCGCGGTAATTTCCGGCAGACATCCGCACTCGGCGCTAAAATGCCGCGTTGCGGGATATCACGCCGGTCGCGGGGCGGTTCGCCCGGCGCGGCCGGCCACACCAGGCGGGGCGCGTAGCGCCCCCTTTTTTCGTTCAGGCCGAGCCGGACACACTACCAACGGATCGCATGCAGCACATTCGCAATTTCTCCATCATTGCCCACATCGACCACGGCAAATCGACGCTTGCCGACCGCATCATCCAGCGCTGCGGAGGCTTGTCCGATCGGGAAATGGAGGCCCAGGTGCTCGACTCGATGGATATCGAGCGCGAGCGCGGCATCACGATCAAGGCGCAGACTGCGGCGCTGCACTACAAGGCGCGCGACGGCAAGGTCTACAACCTCAACCTGATCGACACCCCGGGGCACGTGGACTTCTCGTACGAAGTCAGCCGCTCGCTGTCGGCCTGCGAAGGCGCGCTGCTGGTGGTGGATGCCTCGCAGGGCGTGGAGGCGCAGACCGTCGCCAATTGCTATACGGCCATCGAGCTCGGCGTGGAAGTCGTGCCCGTGCTGAACAAGATGGATTTGCCGCAGGCCGATCCGGACGGCGCCAAGCAGGAAATCGAGGAAGTCATCGGCATCCCGGCCGATGACGCGATCCCGGCCAGCGCCAAGACAGGCATGGGCGTGGAGGACATCATCGAAGCCGTGATCGAGCGGATTCCGCCTCCGGAAGGCGACGCGGCCGGCCCGCTGCAGGCGTTGATCATCGACTCCTGGTTCGACAACTACGTAGGCGTGGTGATGCTGGTGCGCCTCAAGAACGGCGTGCTCAAGCCCAAGGACAAGCTGCTGTTCATGGCGACAGGCGCCACCCACCTGTGTGAACAAGTGGGCGTGTTCACGCCCAAATCCGAATCCCGCACCCATTTGTCGGCGGGGGAGGTCGGCTTCGTCATCGCCGGCATCAAAGAACTCAAGCATGCCAAGGTGGGCGACACCATCACCCTGACATCCAAGTCCGCACCCGAACCGCTGCCCGGCTTCAAGGAAGTCAAGCCGCAGGTGTTCGCCGGGCTGTATCCGGTGGAGTCCAGCGAATACGACGCGCTGCGCGACTCGCTCGAAAAGCTCAAACTCAACGACGCCGCGCTGATGTACGACCCGGAGGTCTCGCAGGCGCTGGGATTCGGCTTCCGCTGCGGTTTCCTGGGTCTGCTGCACATGGAAATCGTGCAGGAGCGCCTGGAGCGCGAGTTCGACATGGACCTGATCACCACTGCGCCGTCGGTGGTCTACGAGGTCGAGCTGCGCGACGGTTCCGTGGTCATGGTGGACAGCCCGTCCAAGATGCCGGAAGTGGCCAAGATCGCCGAGGTGCGCGAGCCCATCGTCACGGTAACGCTGTTCATGCCCCAGGAATACGTGGGGCCGGTCATCACGCTGTGCACCGCCAAGCGCGGCATCCAGATCAACATGGCCTACCACGGCCGCCAGGTGCACCTGACCTACGAGATTCCGCTGGCCGAGATCGTGCTCGATTTCTTCGACAAGCTGAAGTCGGTGTCGCGCGGTTACGCGTCGATGGACTACGAGTTCAAGGAATACCGCAGCGCCGACGTGGTGCGCGTGGACTTGCTGATCAACGGCGACAAGGTCGATGCGCTGTCGCTGATCGTGCACCGCGCCAACGCGCGCTCGCGCGGCCGCGACGTGACCTCGCGGATGCGCGAACTGATCCCGCGGCAGATGTACGACGTGGCGATCCAGGCGGCCATCGGCTCCGAGGTCGTCGCCCGCGAGAACGTCAAGGCCTTGCGCAAGAACGTGCTGGCCAAATGCTATGGCGGCGACATCTCCCGCAAGAAGAAGCTGCTGGAAAAGCAGAAGGCCGGCAAGAAGCGCATGAAGCAGGTCGGCAGCGTGGAAATTCCGCAGGAAGCCTTCCTGGCCATCCTGCAGGTGGAGGACAAATGAGCGGCGGTACAACCAGTCAACCCATGAGGATGGCCAAATGAGCCTGAATTTCGCGCTGATCCTGTTCGTGCTGCTGGTCGTCACCGGCATCGTATGGACCTACGACCGCCTCTCGCTCAAGCCGCGGCGCACCCGGCGCATGGCGCAGGCGGCAGCGGAGTTCGATGCCGGCCGGGGCCAGTCCGTGCGCGCCGCGGGCGGCGAGGCCGAGGCTGCCCGCCAGCGCCAGGAGGCGGTGGACCGGGCCGGCAAGATGCCGTGGTGGGTCGAATATTCGGTAAGCTTCTTTCCCGTCATCCTGTTCGTGTTCGTGCTGCGTTCGTTCGTGGTCGAACCGTTCCGCATTCCCTCTGGCTCCATGCTGCCCACGCTGCAGATCGGCGACCTGATCCTGGTGAACAAGTTCTCCTACGGCTTGCGCCTGCCCATCGTCGACAAGAAAGTGGTGCCGCTGGGCGACCCCCAGCGCGGCGACGTCGTCGTATTCCGCTACCCGGTGGATCCGCAAGTGGACTACATCAAGCGCGTCGTCGGCCTGCCCGGCGACGAAATCGCCTATCTGAACAAGAAGCTGACCGTCAACGGCCAGCCCGTCGCCACGTCTCGCGCGGGGGATTATTTCGATCCCGACCGGGTCTCGTATACGGCGCTCTTCAATGAGAAATTGGGCGAGGTTGATCACCAGATATTGGTGGATGAGCGAAGATCGCCGGAAATAGAGCCCATGGGCAGCTTCCCCAGCCGCGCCGCCTGCCAGTATTCGCGCGAGGGCGTGCGTTGCAAAGTGCCCGCAGGCAACTACTTCATGATGGGCGATAATCGGGATAACAGCCTGGATAGCCGCTATTGGGGTTTCGTGCCGGATGCGAATATCGTGGGCAAGGCATTCTTCGTCTGGATGAATTTCGGAGACCTCAAGCGCATAGGAAGGATAGGCTCTTCCCAGTGAGTCCGCCTTGGGGTGGCCCTGGCGGACCGGCCAAGCCGGATCCGTTGTGCCCTGGATCAAGAACAGAAGACTATCGTGCCAAGCCAAAACATCCTTTCAATCCCCCGACCCAGGGTGCCGCGGATCCGGCTCTGCCGGTCCGCCAGCACCGCCCCCTGGGGGGCGCGCGCAGCGCGTAGGGGGGGGCCATGACAGGAGCAATGATCAATATCGGCTACACCTTCAAGAACAAGAGCCTGCTCGAGCAGGCTCTGACGCATCGCAGCCACAGCAGCCGACACAACGAGCGGCTGGAGTTTCTGGGCGACAGCGTGCTCAACTGCGCGATCGCCTCGCTGCTCTACGACCGTTTCGCCCGCATCGACGAAGGCGATCTGTCGCGCCTGCGCGCCAACCTGGTCAAGCAGGCCTCGCTGGCGGAGATCGCGCAGCGGATCGAACTGTCGCGCTTCCTGCGCCTGGGGGAAGGGGAGCTCAAGAGCGGCGGATTCCGCCGCCCCTCGATCCTGGCCGATACGCTCGAGGCGATCTTCGGCGCGATCTTCATGGACGGCGGTTTCGACGCCGCCTGCGCGGTGATCGCCCGCCTGTACCAGCCGGTGCTGGAAACCGTCGACCCGAAAACCCTGGGCAAGGATGCCAAGACCCTGCTGCAGGAATACCTCCAGGGCCGCAAGATCGCGCTGCCCGTCTACACCGTGCTCGCCACGCACGGTGCCGCGCACAGCCAGGAGTTCGAGGTCGAGTGCGCCATCCCCAAGCTGGACGTGCAGGTGGTCGGAATAGGCGGCAGCCGGCGCGCGGCCGAGCAGGCAGCGGCCAAGCAGGCGCTCGAGGCCGCCCTGGCCGCCAATCCTTCGCCGGCGCGACGCGTGCCCAAGGCGCGCAAAACTGCGCAACTGTCTCTGCCGGTGGCCGTCGCCCAGGAGGCGAACGACGACGCCGCGCCGCCCGCCGAGCCCCGGCAATCGCCGCCGCCGGCCGCCAGAATCGTTGCTTCCCGCGACATCGCGTCTGGCGCCTCGCCCCCGCCCACCGAATCCGATACGGCCCGGTCCGCCGCGCCCCAAAAAAACCCCCACGCTGCGCCTTCGGCTGCGCTGCCCCCCGAGGGGGCGCTTTTTGCCTTGGGGCGGCCCGCCGGCAAAAAATAACCATGTCGTCTTCAGCCAATCCTCCCGCCTCCAGCCGTTGCGGCTTCGTCGCCATCGTCGGCCGGCCCAATGTGGGCAAGTCGACGCTGCTCAACGCGCTGATCGGCGCCAAGGTCAGCATCGTGTCGCGCAAGGCGCAGACCACGCGCCACCGCATCCACGGCGTCTTTACGCGCGGCGCGGAGCAATTCGTGTTCGTCGATACTCCGGGGTTCCAGAGCCGGCACGGCGGCGCGATGAACCGCATGATGAACCGCGTGGTCACCCAGGCGCTGGCCGATGTGGATGTGGTCGTCCACGTGGTCGAGGCAGGCAAGTGGTCCGAGGGCGACGCCAACCTGCTGCCGCTGCTGCCGTCCCGCGCGCGCCGCATTCTGGCGGTCAACAAGACCGACCTGCTCAAGGACCGCGATGCGCTGTTTCCCTACGTCGCGCGCATTGCCGCCTTGCATCCCTACGATGCGGTGGTGCCGGTCAGCGCGGCCAAGTCGCGCCAGCTCGACCACCTGCTGGACGAAATCGCCAAGGGCCTGCCCGAGGGCGAACCCATGTTCGAGGAAGATACGCTGACCGACCGGCCGGTGCGCTTCATCGCGGGAGAATTGATCCGCGAGAAGATCTTCCGGCTGGTGGGCGACGAACTGCCCTATGGCTCGACTGTCGTGATCGAACAGTGGGAAGAAAAGCCCAGGCTGGTGCGCATTGCCGCCTGTGTCATCGTCGACCGCGACAGCCACCGGCCTATTTTGCTGGGGGCGGGCGGGGAGCGCATGAAGCGCATCGCCTCCGAGGCCCGGCAGGACATTGCCAAGCTGATCGACACGCCGGTGCATCTGGAGATCTACGTCAAGGTCCGCAAGGGCTGGGCCGAGCGCGAAAGCGCGCTGCGCGACCTGGGGTATGAGTAACGGACCGGGGGATCCCGAGGCCCCTGGTGCCGTGCCACCAGCCGCCGCGGGGTCGCTGTTCCGGCGCACGCCGCTGCCGGCGGCCGCGCCTGCCAAGCCGGCCCGCGCGCGCCCGCGCAGCCATCGGGTGGACGATGCGCCGGCTTTCCTGCTGCACAGCTATCCCTATCGGGAAACTTCGCTGATCCTGGACGTCTTTACCCGCAGCCACGGCCGGATGGCCCTGGTCGCCAAAGGCGCCAAGCGTCCGCACTCCGCGCTGCGCCCCGTGCTGATCGCCTTCCAGCGTCTGAGCCTGTCCTGGAGCGGGGCAGGGGAGATCAAGACGCTCATCCGCGCCGAATGGTCCGGGGCGCCGCAACGCCTGCAGGGCGCTGCCGCGATGTCGGGCTGGTATCTGAACGAGCTGCTGATGCGCCTCCTGGGCCGGGACGACCCGCACGAGTCGCTGTACGACGCCTATGCCGACGCGCTGGCCCGGCTGGCGGCCAATCCGCGCCTGTCGGTGGCGCTGCGCGAGTTCGAATGGCGCCTGCTGTGCGAGATCGGCTACGGCTTCGACCCGGCCAGTCTGGATGACGGGACGCCGGTGCTCGCCGGCGGACGCTATCGCGTGCCGCTCGAAGCCGGGCCAGAGCCTTGTGCCGCCGAAGGCGGCGCGCATGTATCCGGCGCGGCGCTACTGGCGCTGGCAGGCGGCCGTTTCGGTGAGCCTGGCGCCGAGCCCGAGCTGCGCCGTTTGCTCCGGGAGCGCCTGGACTATCATATGGAAGGCCGGCCGCTGGCCACACGCAGAGTGCTGCGCGACCTGCAGGACTTCGACGTCCTGCCGCGCGGCCAATGAAGAACCTACTCTTTTGCCATTCACCATGATCGATCTGGGCGTCAATATCGACCACGTTGCCACGCTGCGCCAGCAGCGCCACGTCGCCTATCCGGATCCTGTCCGGGCTGCGCTGCTGGCCGAGGATGCCGGGGCCGACCTCATCACCCTGCACCTGAGGGAAGACCGCAGGCACATCCAGGACGCCGACGTCGAGAGCCTGCGCGGCCAGTTGCGCACGCGCATGAACCTGGAGTGCGCGATCACCGCGGAGATGCTGGAGATCGCCTGCCGCATCCGTCCGCACGACGTCTGCCTGGTGCCGGAGAAGCGCCAGGAGCTGACCACCGAAGGCGGGCTCGACGTGCTCGGCCATTTCGACGAGGTCCGCGCGGCCGTGGCCCGGCTGCACGATGCCGGCGTGCGCGTGTCGCTGTTCATCGATCCGGAGGCCGCGCAGATCGAGGCCGCCGCGCGCACCGGCGCGACCGTGATCGAATTGCATACCGGCGCGTATGCCGAGGCCGAACCGGCCGCGCAGGCGGGCGAACTGACGCGCATCCGCGGGGCCGTCGCCGAAGGACTGCGCCAGGGGCTGCGCGTCAATGCCGGCCATGGCCTGCACTACGAGAACGTGCAGCCGGTGGCGGAGCTCGACGGCATCGCCGAATTGAACATCGGCCACGCCATCGTCGCGCAGGCGGTGTTCTGCGGGCTGGAGCGCGCGGTGCGCGACATGAAGGCGTTGATGGTTGCCGCGCGCACGCAGGCCCAGCGCGGCGTGCTGCTGCGGCCGGCGCATTGATGGCGGCGGCTTCCACGTCCGGAGCCGCGCCGGGCGCGATTGCCGGCGTCGGTATCGACCTGCTGCGCATCGACCGCGTCGAGCAGGCGCTGGCCCGGCGCGGCGACCGCTTCGCGCAGAAGGTTCTGGGCGACGAAGAATACGCCAAGTTCCTGGCCCGGCGTTCGCGCGATACGCAGCGGGGCCTGCGCTTCCTGGCCACGCGCTTCGCCGCCAAGGAGGCTTTTTCCAAGGCGGTCGGGCTGGGCATGCGCATGCCCATGGCGTGGCGCCGCATGCAGACGCTCAACGCGCCGAGCGGGCGGCCCGTGGTGGTGCTGGCCGAACCGTTGAAGAGCTGGTACGAGGAACGCTTCGGCGCCGCCCACGTTTCGCTCACCGATGAACACGATATGGCCGCCGCCTACGTCATCGTCGAGGCCCGGCGGCCCGCATGAACCAATCAATGAATTCCGCACACGCACAAGCCCACGCCATCCTGCCGCCCGGACCGGTGATGGTGGATGTGGCGGGGACCGAACTGACCGCGGCCGAGGCCGAGCGCCTGCGCCACCCGCTGGTGGGGGGCGCGATCCTGTTCGCGCGCAATTTCCGCAGCCGCGAGCAACTGGCAAGCCTGACCCACGCCATCCATGCCGCGCGCAGCGAACCGCTGCTGATCGCCGTCGATCATGAAGGCGGCAGGGTGCAGCGCTTCCGCACCGACGGTTTCACCGTGCTGCCGGCCATGCGCACACTGGGCCAGCGCTGGGAGCAGGATCCGCTGCAGGCCATGCAGGCCGCCACCGATACCGGCCGCGTGCTGGCGGCCGAGCTGCGGGCCTGTGGCGTGGATCTCAGCTTCACTCCGGTGCTGGACCTCGATTTCGGCGCCAGCCGCGTCATCCGCGACCGTGCCTTCCACCGCGATCCGCGCGTGGTGGCCATGCTGGCGCGCGCGCTGGCGCAAGGGCTGGCGCTGGCGGGCATGGCCGCGTGCGGCAAGCACTTCCCTGGCCATGGCCACGTCGAGGCCGATTCCCACCACGAGATCCCGGTGGACGACCGGACGCTGGAGCAGGTGCTGGACGAGGACGCCATGCCTTATCGCTGGCTGGGGGATGCCGTCCTGGGCGCGGTAATGCCTGCCCACGTGATCTATCCCAGAGTCGACAAACATCCGGCCGGGTTCTCGCGCAAATGGGTCACGGCCGTCTTGCGCAAGCGCCTGCAGTATGGAGGCGTGGTGTTCTCCGACGACCTGACCATGGAAGGCGCTGCGGTCGCGGGCGACATCCACGACCGCGCGCTCGCGGCCTTGCGCGCCGGCTGCGACATGGTGCTGGTGTGCAACCGGCCCGACCTGGCCGATACCTTGCTCGAGCGTCTGGCGTGGCAGCCCGAGGCGGCATCGGTTGCGCGCATCCGGGCGCTCAAGCCGCGCTTGGCCTCGCCGGACTGGGCCGGACTGCAATCCGACCCCGGCTACCAGAAGGCCCGCAAGACGGTGCGCGCGCTGGCGCGCGCCGGAGCGGCCTGAGGACGGCGCATGGCCGATATACGAGGGACGCCCGGCGACGGGAAACCCGCACCCGAGCAAGTGCAGGGCGATCCGCCGCAGGATTTCGACGTCAAATCCTTCCTCGCGCAGTTGCCGCACCTGCCTGGCGTCTACCGGCACATCAACGCCGCAGGCGAGGTGATGTACGTGGGCAAGGCGCGCGACTTGAAGAAACGCGTCTCGTCCTATTTCCAGAAGAACATCGCCAGTCCGCGGATCGCGCACATGCTGACCCGGGTGGCGCGCGTCGAAGTGACGGTCACGCGCTCGGAAGCCGAAGCGCTGCTGCTCGAGAACAACCTCATCAAGTCGCTGGCGCCGCGCTACAACATCCTGTTCCGCGACGACAAATCCTATCCCTATCTGAAGCTGAGCGGCCACGAATTCCCCCGGATCGCCTACTACCGCGGCGTCACGGACCGCGCCAACCAGTATTTCGGCCCGTTTCCGAACGCCTGGGCGGTGCGCGACAGCATCCATATCCTGCAGAAGGTATTCCGCCTGCGCACCTGCGAGGACACCGTATTCTCCAACCGTTCGCGGCCTTGCCTGCTCTACCAGATCCACCGCTGCTCGGGGCCGTGCGCGGGCCTGATCGGGGCCGACGATTATGCGCGCGACGTCGGCCGGGCCACCCAGTTCCTGCGCGGCCAGACCCAGGCGGTGCTGAAGGATATCGAGACGCGCATGTTCGAGGCCTCGCAGGCGATGCGCTTTGAGGAAGCGGCCGTGCTGCGCGACCAGCTTTCGGCGCTGTCGCGCGTGCTGCACCAGCAGACCATGGAGGGCGGCAGCGGCGATACCGACGTGGTCGCGGTGGCGATGCAGGGTGGCCGGGCCTGCGTGAACCTGGCCATGGTGCGCGGCGGACGGCACCTGGGCGACAAGGCGTTCTTCCCTTCCCACGTCGAGGGTGAATCGCCCGCCGACGTGCTCGAAGCCTTTCTGTCGCAGCACTACATCGACAAGGCGCTGCCGGGCGTCATCGTGGTCTCGCATCCCCTGGCCGACGCCGATCTGGCCGGCATGCTGGCCGAGCAGGCGGGTTCGCGGGTCAACATACTCAAGCAGCCGCAGGGCGTGCGCAAGAGCTGGCTGGAACAGGCCGCCAAGAACGCCGAGCTCGCGCTGGCGCGTGTGCTGGCCGAGGTCGGCTCGCAGCAGGCGCGCACCGTGGCCTTGTCGATGGCGCTCGGGCTGGGCATCGAGGCGGACGAACAGGCGCTCGAAAGTCTGCGCCTGGAATGCTTCGACATCAGCCATACTGCCGGCGAGGCGACCCAGGCTTCCTGCGTGGTCTACCACCACCACGCCATGCAGCCCAAGGAGTACCGCCGCTACAACATCGGCGACATCACCGGCGGCGACGATTACGCCGCCATGCGTCAGGTGCTGACGCGCCGCTACGAGAAGATTGCCGATGGCGACGGCGTCATGCCTGACATCGTGTTGATCGACGGCGGCAAGGGCCAGGTCGAGACCGCGCGTCAGGTCTTCGCCGAACTGGGCCTGGACATCGGCCTGCTGGTCGGCGTAGCCAAAGGGGAAGGGCGCAAGGTCGGGCTCGAGACGCTGATATTCGCCGACGGCCGCGAGCCGCTGGCGCTGGGCGGCGAATCCGCCGCGCTGATGCTGGTGGCGCAGATCCGCGACGAGGCCCATCGCTTCGCCATCACCGGCATGCGCGCGCGGCGCGCCAAGACGCGCAACGTATCGCGCCTGGAAGAAATCGAAGGCATCGGCGCCAAGCGCCGCCAGCGCCTCCTCGCCCGCTTCGGCGGCCTGCGCGGCGTCGTCTCCGCCAGCGTGGAAGAACTGGCTTCGGTAGAAGGCGTTTCCCTCGACCTAGCCGAACGCATCTACAAACAGCTCCATTGATCTCTCCCCGCACGGTATAAAAAAGAACAAAAGAACACAGAGCCTCAACCCAAGAAACCCTCTCTCAGACCCAGGGTGCCGGGGATCCGGCTCCGCCGGTCCGCCAGCACCGCCCCCTGGGGGGCGCGCGTAAGCGCGTACGGGGGGGCCCGTTCTGTTAGCATTCGACCATGCCAGTGAATTTGCCGATCATTCTGACCTGGGTGCGGATCGCCATGATCCCGCTGGTCATCAGTGTCTACTACGTGCCGGAACACATGTTGAGCGTGCCGATGCGCGATGCGTTGGCTACGGGCATGTTCATTTTCGCGGCCGTCACCGATTGGCTCGATGGCTGGCTGGCCCGGCGCCTGGACCAGACGTCGGCGTTCGGCGCCTTCCTCGATCCCGTGGCCGACAAGCTCATGGTCAGCGCTGCTTTGTTGGTGCTGCTGAACCTCGGGCGGATCGATGCGATGATCGCGCTGATCATCATCGGCCGCGAGATCACGATTTCCGCCTTGCGCGAATGGATGGCCACGCTGGGCGAGCGCACCAGCGTGGCGGTGCATTGGCTGGGCAAGTTCAAGACCGTCGCGCAGATGACGGCCATTCCGTGCCTGTTGTATGGCGGGACGGTGGCCGGGTTCAACGCGTTGTGGTGGGGATCCCGCCTGATCGAGATCGCCGCGGTGTTGACCGTATGGTCGATGATGTACTACTTGCGGCGTGCCTGGCCGATCATCAAGCGATCGGCCTGAGGCATCCGGCAGGACAAGCAAGCAGCAGGAGACGACGTGCAGCAGGCATTGGTTGGTTCGGCCCCCCGGTTCATCCGGCGCAGGGTCGATTGGTCCGTTATCGGACTGGTCGGGATCGCACATGCGTGCTCCCATTTCTTCCAGTTGGTGATTCCGTCCTTGTTCGTGCCGCTGGCGGCCGAGTTCGGGCTGAGCTTCGCGCAGCTCGGCGTCCTGGTGGCCGTGTTCTATGCCATCTCCGGCGTGGGCCAGGCCAGTTCCGGATTCGTGGTGGATCGGGCCGGCGCCCGTCCGGTGCTGTGGTTCGGCCTGTCGTGTTTCGTGCTGGCCGGCTTCCTGCTGGGGTCGGCGGGCAGCTACGCCTGGCTGTTCGTCGCCGCCGTGGTGGCGGGCATCGGCAACGCCGTATTCCATCCGGTGGATTTTTCCATCCTCAACCGCCGCGTCAGCGCACCCAGGCTGGGGCACGCCTTCAGCGCCCATGGCATTACCGGCAATCTGGGCTGGGCCACGACGCCGATCTTCATCACCACCTTGACGCAGTTGTTCAACTGGCGCGTCGCGGCAATCGGCGCGGGCCTGCTGGTGGCGGTCGTCCTGACCATGACGATCGTCGGCCGGCGCCTGCTGGCGGCAGGGCTGCCGCGCGCTGCCGCACGCCCGGCGCAGGGCGGGGCACCCGCGGCAACGAGGTTGTCGCTGGGGGCCTTGCTGCGCAACCCCGTGGTCTGGGGGGCCTTCCTGTTCTTCATGTTCTCGTCGATCGCGATTTCGGCGGTGCAGAACTACACGCTGCCCATACTCGGCGCGATCTACGGCCTGTCCACCGTGACCGCCAGTACCGCGCTGTCGGGCTATATGGTGGCGGGCGCCGTGGGCATGGTGCTGGGCGGTTTCCTGGTCTCCAGCAATCCGCATAGCGAGCGCATCGTCGGCGCCTCTTTCGTGGCGGCGGGGCTGCTGCTCGCGCTGCTGGCCATGGGATGGCTGCCGGCCGCCGGCGCCGTGCCATGCGTGGCCCTGGCGGGCCTGTGCGCCGGGGTCGCCGGCCCGTCGCGCGACATGCTGGTGCGGCGGGTGACGCCGCGCGGCGCGACCGGTTCGGTCTACGGTCTGGTCTACTCTGGCATGGACACCGGCGCGGCGCTCGCTCCGCTGGCGTTCGGGGTGATGCTCGATGCCGGCCTGCGCCAGGGGCCTTACCTGGGCGCGTTCGTTGCTTTCGGCATGTCCGCCTTCTTCGCCGCGCTGATCGCCGCCCAGGCCCGCCGTCTGCATTGACGGCCCGGCAGGGCGTGGGCAGGGGTGTCCTGCTGGGGGCGCCCTAGCACTGCCGTCCGACGATCTGCCGCAAGGCGGGCACATCGACCAGTTCGACTTCCTTCTGGTTGATGCGCAGCAACCCGGCCTTGGCGAAGCGCGAGAACAGCCGGCTTACGGTTTCCAGGGTCAGGCCCAGGAAGTTGCCGATTTCCTCGCGGCTCATGCGCAGCACGAACTGGGAAGACGAATAGCCGCGAGCCGAGAGGCGGTCGGACAGGCTGATCAGGAAGGCGGCCAGCTTTTCCTCGGCGCGCATGGCGCCGAGCGACAGCAGCAACTGCTGGTCGTTCTCCAGCTCGCGGCTCATCAGCCGCAGCAGTTGGCGCTGCAGCGAGGGTAGATGGGTGGCGACCACCGACAGGTCGCGGATCGGGATGACACAGACTTCGCTGTCTTCGAGCGCCACCGCGGTCGAGGCGTGCGTCTCGCGGCCCAGCCCGTCGAGCCCGATCACTTCGCCGGGAAGATGGAAGCCTGTGATCTGCTGCCGGCCGTCGGCCAGTTCGACCAGGGTCTTGAGCGAGCCGAAGCGTATGCCGTAGACCGCGTCGAGTCCGTCCTCGGCGCGGAACAGCGGCTGCCCCTTGCCCACGCGCAGGCGCAATTGCACCAGTTCGTCCATCTTGTGGGCGTCGGCGGGGGCCATGCCCACGGGCAGGCAGAACTGCCCCAGTCCGCAGGTCGAGCAGCGGAGGGTTTCAGTGGAGAGCTGGATGCGTTTGTTCATGGGACGATGGATTCGGATCGAGGAAGGACTGTGCCGGACGGTGGCGCTGGGCGCGGCGCGCGTCTATGGCAGGTGCGCCGCGTAGTGCTGGCGCAGCGTGTCGATGAAGACGCGCACGCGCAGCGGCAGGTGCTTGCGCTGCGGATAGACCGCATAGATGGCGTTTGGCGGTGCGGCATAGTCGTCCAGCACGGTGACCAGGCGGCCCTGGCTCAGGTCGTCCTCGACTTCCCAGAGCGAGCGCCAGGCCAATCCGCGGCCGTCCAGCGTCCAGGCATGCAGCACGGCGCCATCCGTACACTCAAGCGTACCCGATACGCGTTGCGGCGTGGGTTTTCCATCGATGGTGAACAGCCAGCCGCGTGCCTGGCTGCCGCCGGTGCCGAACGACAGGCAGTTGTGCCCCGTCAGGTCGGATGGATGCCTGGGCGTGCCATACCGCCGCAGATAGGCGGGCGCGGCCACCACCATGCGGCGGTTGTCGGCCAGGCGCACGCTGACCATGCTGGAGTCGGCCAGGTTGCCGATGCGTATGGCGCAGTCGTAGCCTTCGTTGACCAGGTCGACCAGCCGGTCGCTCAAGTCCAGGGTGACGCTCATGCCGGGATAGGTGTCGAGCAGCCCGGGCAGCAGCGGAGCGATATGGCGGCGGCCGAAACCGGCGGGCGCCGTCACGCGGAAGTGCCCCTTGGGATGTTCGCCGCCCGCCGCTACGCTGTTCTCGGCATTTTCCAGCGACTGCAGGATCTGCTGGCATTCCTCGAAGAATTCCGTGCCTTCCGCGCTCAGCGAGATCTTGCGGGTGGTGCGCACCAGCAGCTTGACGCCCAGGCGGGCCTCCAGCGCGTCGATACGCCGTCCGATGACCGCGGGTGCGACGCCTTCGCTGCGCGCTGCGGCGGACAGGCTGCCGCGCGTGACGGCGGAGACGAAGGATTCGATCTGCTTGAAGCGGTCCATAGGGCGAAGGACGCTACAGCCGCGGCAGCTTGAAGCCGCCGCGAGCGATTTATGCGTGAAAGTAAGGAATCGGCCAGCGGATTTTAACGGATATGTGCAAAATACTGCGTTGCAGATATGCCAGCGCGGATTAGCAGTGTCCGTGGCGTTGCAGGACCTGGATGAGCTGGTTGATGTCCAGCGGCTTGGTCAGATGCGCCGCGAAGCCCGCGGCCAGGCAGCGCCGCACGTCCGCTTCCATGCCGTAGCCTGTCAGCGCGACGGCCGTCTGGCCGGGCTGCGGGGCATAGTGGCGCAATACATCCAGGCCATCGCCGTCGGGCAGGCCCATGTCGCTGACCAGCACGTCGTAGCGGCGTGCATCGATGCTGTTGCGCGCCACCGAGACGTTTTCGGCCACGTCCACCGTGTAGCCGTACTCGGCCAGCAGGAATTGCATGGCCTCGGCCGTGTCCTCGTTGTCCTCGACCAGCAGGATGGCGGCCGGTCGGGCTTCGGGGACGGCTGCGGGGCGGTCCTGCGGCGCTGCCGCGGGCGCCTGGCTGCCGGCCGGATCGTCCAGCGTCAGGGTGAAGGTCGTGCCCTGGCCGGGCCCGTCGCTGTGCACGCCGAGTACGCCGCCGTGGCGATCGGCCAGGGAACTGGCGATGGCCAGCCCCAGCCCCAGGCCGCCGCGGGCCTGGGCGGTTTCGGCGTCGCCCTGGTCGAAGGCATTGAAAATGCGTTCGAGTGCCTGCGCGGGAATGCCGATCCCGGTGTCGGCGATATCCACTGCGATCCGGCCGGGTTCCGGCCGGTGGATGGCGATGCGCACTTCGCCTCCCGGAGGCGTGAATTTGAGCGCGTTCTTGAGCAGGTTCCAGATGATCTGCTGCAGTCGCGCCTGGTCCGCCTGGACGATGGCGGGTTCTGACGGCGGCTGATAGCACAGGCTGATGCGGCGGGCGCTGGCTTCTTCCCGGAAGATGTCGGCAATGCCGCTGACCGCGCCGGCGAGGTCTGTGGGTTCGAGCTTCAGGCTGAGCTTGTCGTTGACGATCTTGGAGATGTCGAGCAGGTCGTCGATCAGGCGTGCCTCGACTTCCACATTGCGCTTGATCAATTCCACGCTGCGCCGGCATTCCGGCGGCAGGTCCCGGCGCAGGTCCAGCGCCTGCGCGGCCGCGTAGATGGGGCCGAGCGGGGTGCGCAGTTCGTGCGACAGCACCGCCAGAAAGCGGTCCTTGGCGCGGTTGGCGGCCTCGGCCTGTTCCTTGGCAGCCTGCAGAAGGTCCGCGGCCGCCCGGCTGTCGGTCATGTCGCGCACGATGCGCGAGTAGCCGCGCAGCGCGCCGCCGTGGCCGACGATCGCAGTGGTGACCACCGAGGCATAGAAGCTCGTGCCGTTCTTGCGCCGCAGCCAGCATTCCTCGACCAGGCTGCTGCCGTGGTCCAGGCGGGCCAGTTGTTCCGTCAGGGAGGCGGCCGGACCCGGGGCGGTCGGAAGCAGGAACATGTCGCCCGGCTGGCCCAGAACTTCCTCGGCGGTATAGCCGAACAGCCATTCCGAGGCCCGGTTCCAGCTTTCTATCGTGCCTGCGGGGGAGAGGGTGGCGACCGAGTAGTCGCGCAGCGCGTCGACCAATTGCCCGAAGTAGGTTTCGCTGTCCTTGAGCCGCTGCTCGGCCGCGTGGCGGGAGCGGCGTTCCTGGGCTTCGTCCAGCGCGCGCCGTACGACGATGGGCAGGCGTTCGAGCCGCTGTTTGAGCACGTAATCGGTCGCGCCCTGCTTGAGCATGTCGACGGCGTGCTCTTCGCCCAGCACGCCCGAGACGAAGATGAACGGCAACGCACTGGGATGCCGGCGCGCCAGTTGCAGCGCTTCGGTGCCCGAGAAGCCGGGCATGTGGAAATCGGACAGGACCAGGTCGAAGGCGCCGGTATCGAGCGCGCGCACGAAATCCGCCTCGTTGTTGACGATCGCGCTCTCGACCTCGAGGCCGGATCGCTCCAGCCGCTCCAGCGCCAGTTCGGCGTCATGGGGGTTGTCTTCGGCAAGCAGGACGCGCATGGCCATCGGATTCACGGGGCGGGCTCCTGGCCGGTCATTCCTGCGCCGGGCGCGGGCGGCGCATGGAACCCGGCGGGGGTTCGTTCAGAACTGCCCAGAATACGCCGAGATCGCCGATGGCGCGAACGAAGTCCGGGAAGTCGACGGGTTTGACCACATAGGCGTTGACGCCGAGCGCATAGGCGTGGACCAGATCGCTCTCTTCATTGGACGAAGTGAGCATGACCACCGGTATGTTGTGCAGGTCGGGCTCGGAGCGGATGAGCTTGAGCACTTCCAGGCCGTCCACCTTGGGCAGTTTCAGGTCGAGCAGTATCACGGCGGGGTTGCCGATCGGCCGGCCCTGGTAGAGGGCGCGCCGCTGCAGGTAGTCGACGGCTTCTTCGCCGTCGCGGGTGATGACCACGTCGTTGGCCAGATGGCTTTTCTCGAGCGCGATGAGGGTCAGCTCCAGGTCGCGGGGGTTGTCTTCCACGAGCAATATGGGCTTGAGCATGGGGATCGATTAGCCTCGTTTTCTTTTGCCGCCGGGCGCTTCTCCTGGCGCGGCGGCAAAAGAAAACGAGGCTAATCGATCCC
>NZ_UWPJ01000044.1 GCF_900606115.1 Pigmentiphaga humi | reverse complement strand
GCCCCCCACCCTGGCGACGCCGAAAGTGCGTAATCGCCTCGCCCACGGGCAGCACCAGACAGCCCGCGCCCTGCGCCTGGACGATCAAGGCGCGGAGCATATCGGGCGTCACGCCATACGGTCCGCAGTCAGGCTCCACACCATGGGTATTGACAATGCCCCAACAGCCGGGCATGAGGTCACGCAGGAATTCCTGCCACCGTTCGCTCTCCTGACCCGTGCCGTAGAGACGATAACTGCCCAACAGGTTAAGATCGGCACGTCCGCGGTGCACCCCCCCTCCGGTGATGCGGGAGGAACGATAAACGCGCCCGCACAGGCACTTGGTGGAGTAGTCGTAATCGCCGAAGGGAAACGCGAAATCCAGGGGACCGTCACGCTCGCTCACCTCTTGGAGGAAGCGGCGGTTGCGCTCGACTTCCGCGGCCAGCTCCGTCAAAGACAACGCCGTAGCGCGACGATGCGACCAGCCATGGCATCCAAGCTCGTGCCGATTGGCGTACAACTGTCTGAGCTGCGCGACGCTGTGCGTGGCGCGACCCTGCTCGCTGCCGTCGGTCAGCCCGCCGGCCACGTAGAACGTTCCCCGGCAGTCGAACGCTTCGAGCAAGGCCGCCCCGGTAGTGCACGCGGAAGCGTTGATGTCGTCGAACGTGATGCTGAGCACGGGCGGACCTTCCGCGAGGCACAACCAGTCATGCTGGCTGTGCCTCGCCAGCCAGCGGCTAACGCGCGGCCCGATGCTCATCGGCGCGTCGCCCATTTGCGCAGGCGCGACATCTGGGTACGGCGCAGATAACGTCGAAATTCGAGGTTCTCGTAGCGGGGTACCCCTTTGATGGCCGACCAGAAATAACCGGCGATCATCAGCAGCCCACCGACCAGCAGCGGTTTCTCGCGCATGCGGTTGACGCCCGCGGCAACCGCGTAGAGCGGGTGATACCCCATCGTCCAGTTGCCCCGTCCCCAGCGCAAACGGCCAACATAAATGCTTCGGTCGGACGACCCCATGATCCGATGATGCCACAGCCAGGCCTGGGTGTCGTACAGGGTAATGGTCTCCCAGCCTTTCATGTGGCAGGTATGAATGTCTATGCCATCCCACGAAAGCATGGGCACAAAACCGCCGATATCCTCGAAGGCCGTGCGCCTGTAAAGCTTGAACTGTCCCGCCACCTGTTCGGGCTGATGGAATTCTTCGACGTAGCGGCCGTCTTCATAGCGATAGACTCGGCCCGACACGCACGCCAGCCGCGGGTTCTTGTTCAGGGCCTCGAACATGCGCTCGAGATAGAGCCGCCCGAAGGACATGTCGCCATCGAGCTTGGCGATGTACTCATAGCCAAGCTGCTGGATGCTGTCCTTGCCGTAGTTGAAGGCCGCCACCACCCCGCCGCCCAGCCTGCGTCCGCCCTGGTCCTGGCGCTCAACCAGCCGGATGAACGGGTATTTTGCCGCGTACTCCCGGACGATTTCGGGCGTGCTGTCCGTGGAGCCGTCATCCACCAGAATCCACTCGATAGGCCGGCAGGTCTGCGCAACGATGGACTCCATGGTGCGCCGCAAATACTGCGATTCATCCCTGACGGGAGAAATGATGACCAATGGCACGATGCGGGCGTTCTCCGCCGGCGGGGCATCCACGGGTTGCAATTGTCTGGCGAAATCCATCTTCATCTGGCAGGACTCTATCGATCAGCGATCAAGGCAAACCACTACGGCGGTCAAACGTCCACGCGCTCACCCGGGATTCTATCGGCCTAAATTACAGGGAGACAGCTCCGTGCCATGGGGCGGCAACAACCCGCGGTCCAGGTCAACGCGTCTGTGCATCACCTTCTAGCTTACACTGCTGCAACCTGCATCACTTTGCCGTAGTCCAGCCACCGCGAGCACACATCAACTATGACAACTCCGGTCCCCAGCACACCCTCTTCCCGAACGACCTATCTCCCCGCACTGGACGGCTTACGTGCCTGTTCCATCGCGCTGGTGGTCGTTTCTCACGCGTGGCTGGGACATATCGTGCCGGGCGGTCTGGGCGTTACCGTCTTCTTTTTCATCAGCGGCTTCATCATCACCCGCACCCTGCTGCAAGAACAGGCGCGGGAGGGCGGGATCAGCATTCGCGGGTTTTATGTACGCCGCCTGTTTCGCCTGATGCCTGCCCTTTTCGCATACCTGCTTTTATCGGTGATCGTGCTGTGGTTCATAGCAGGAAGCGTACCTTGGCGGGACGTCGCTGCGGCGGTCTTCTACTATGCCAACTATTGGAAGATTGCTGGACAACTGGTCAATGACCCAGTCGTTTCTCCCATTGGCATCACTTGGTCGCTTGCAGTAGAGGAACATTACTACCTCATTTTCCCTGCGCTGTTTGCCTTGCTCGTGCGCCCCGATGACTGCCGGCGCGCGCTCGCATTGTTTGTCTTCCTGTGTATCGCCGCGCTGGCGTGGCGAGCCCGACTATATGCCGAGCTTGGTCCGGAGCTGGAAGATACGGGCCGCATCTACATGGGTACCGATACCCGGGTCGATGCCATTCTGTACGGTTCGATATTGAGTCTGATAGTCTGGTACTACCCATCTGCGCTACGCCTTTGGCAGCGTCCCTGGGCATTCGCGCTGGGGGTGGCCCTGCTGCTGGCCAGCCTGCTTTACCGCGAGCCGCACTTCAGAGAAGTGGAACGCTATACGCAGCAGTCTCTGGCAATCATGCTGCTGTTTCCGTATGCGATCCTTCACGCCTCGTGGGTGCAGCGTCTGCTGAGTCTGGCGCCCGTGCGCTATGTGGGCAAGATCAGCTACTCGCTGTACCTGCATCATTGGTTGGTCTGCGTATTGCTCCGCGAATATGGGGCCAACCTGCCGTGGCTGGTGCGAGCAGGCATTCTGTTCGCGATGTCTTGGCTGCTGGCCGACCTGTCCTGGCGCTTCGTTGAACGCTGGGGCTTGCAAATGCGGCAGCGAAGCTTAGGGTTCCCGCATACCGCGCAAAACCAGCCGCGCTGAACCGCTTGGTGATTCCGCTATTTACCGGCGGGCTGACCTGCCCCCCGTGATTAGTCTGTCAGAAATTCTGTGTGTGAGCCGGTTGGTGAATCAATCGGTCAGAGAGAATCTTTCTCCGAACTGTATCGCGAACTGAGCTTTGGCCGCGTGCCAGGCGATGGGCGGACTCTTCCATTTCTGGGTGATCTGGCGCAATGCCAACCAGATCAACTTGGTCGCGGCCTGATCGCTGGGGAAGTGGCCCTTGTTGCGCACGGCCTTGCGCACCGAGGCGTTCAAGCTCTCGATGGCGTTGGTGGTGTAAATGATCTTGCGTACCTCGGCCGGGAAGGCGAAGAACGGCGTCACCGCCTCCCAGTTGCGCCGCCAGCTCTGGCCAATAGCCGGATACTTCTGGCCCCATGGCCCCCGGTCGAATGCGTCGAGCTCGCGTGCGGCAGCCTCGGCGCTGGCAGCTTGGTAGACCGGTTTGAGCGCCGCACCGATGGTTTTGCGCTCCTTCCACGAGGCAAACTGCATCGAATAACGAATCAGATGCACGATGCATGTCTGCACTACGGTATCTGGGAACACGGCGGTAATGGCGTCGGGGAATCCCTTCAGGCCGTCGACCACGGCGATCAGGATGTCCTGGGTGCCGCGGGCGCGAATCTCGTTCATGACCCGCAGCCAGAACTTGGCGCCCTCGGTCTGCTCGATCCACAGGCCCAGCACCTCTTTGTGACCCGAGGCGCGCACGCCGATAGCCAGATATACCGCCTTGTTGCGCACCAAGCCTTCGTCGCGGATCTTCACCCGCAGGGCGTCGAAAAACACGATGGCATAGCTGTTCTCCAGCGGCCGGGACTGCCAAGCGGTCACCTCGTCGATGACCGAATCGGTGACCGCCGAGACCAGATCGGGCGAAACCTCGATGCCGTACAGCTCGCGCACGTGCGCCTGGATATCCCGGGTGCTCATGACCCGGGCGTACAGCGCGATGATCTTGTCATCGAACCCCGGGAAACGGCGCCGGTATTTGGCAATCAGCGCCGGGGCAAAACGACCGTGTCGATCACGCGGGATCGATAATTCGATGGCCCCCTCGGGCGTGAGCACCGTCTTGGGGCTGCTGCCGTTGCGATGGTTGGCTACCCCCGACTCTGCCTCGTTCTCCAGATGCACGTCCATCTCGGCGTTGAGCATGCGCTCGGCCAGGGCCTTCTTCAAATCCCCAATCAGCCCCGAAGAGTCCAGTACCGTCTTGGGGTCTCGCCCTGATAACAGACTATCGAGTAATTCGGCCGAGAACGGCCCGGTGTCTTTCTTTGCCATACATCCTTCCTTGCCCAGCGGGCAGTGTATGGCTCAAACACAAAAATCCGACACCCCCGGCAGGTCAGGACAACCCCACGCGACGCCATAGTTGCGACCGGTCATGCCAGTCTCCACGACACCGACTCCACACCCTCCGGGACTCCACGCCATTGTCAAACCGGCAATCGACGTTCAGCCGCGACAAGCACGCATCAGTCGCACAAGCGCGTGTCGAGGTTTCGTCCGTCACACTCTTCTCCGGAGCGCACCCGCGCTGGGCTAAGGTGTATGTTGTCGAACATCAGGGTGAATCCGACGCGCAGCACCGTACTGCCGTACCCCGGATACCCCACACCTTTGACTCGCTCGCGCCAGCCATCAAGGGTGAGCAGGATATTCGGCGTCATTTGCCACTCCCCTCTGGGCCCCACACGCCAACTCATCGCTTCTGACGCCCCGCCCGCACCGACGCGGTAGTTTTTCTGCCGCTCCCGAACGACGTTCAACGACAGCGACGTCTTCTCTCCCGGCTGCCAGCGCACGGCCAGCCGCCCGCCGGTCAAGGTGGAATACAAGGTGGATCGGTCTTCTTCGTTTCCGTAGGGGCGATGCCACAAATGCGCATGGAACGAGGTTTTCACCGAGTAGTCCCAGTACGCGCGCAACTCGGCGGTGGCAAAATCGACGTCCCGGTCAACCAGCGTTTCGTACCGGCGCTGCCGCCATCCCGCATAGCCCTCCAAGGAAGTCTTGGAGCTGTAGTGCCAATTGCCGCTCAAGAAGAACTCTGTATCGGAGTAGGCGCGGTCCAGTTGTTGCACCTGCAGCGGCGTACGATCGACATAGTTGGTGCGGATTCGCGACACTCCCCCCGAGACCGACGAATAGTCCTTGCCGACGTACTGGGCGGAAAGCTGCACCAGGTTGTCGTTGCGGTTGTACAACTGCTGGTTGGTCGCGAACTCGTTGCGGGAAACCGTTCGCGACATGCTCAACATCGGCACGGTCAACGATTCGGTGACGCGCAACCCCACATCGGCGTTGAAAATACGCTGCTTGAGCAGGTCGCGCGCCGGCCAGCTCGTGCTCAGGAAACGATTCATGCGGATGTGGTCGGAGGCGGACACGCTTCCCTTAAAGAGATCTCCCGCCTGCCATTGCAGCGTCGTCTTGATCGCATGAGGACTGTGGTCGAGCTGATGGGTATCTCGATAATCGACATTCCCGAACATTGCGGACGTCATCAGCCGGGTACGCTCGGACGCGAGCGGAACAATCGCGGCCGCGCGGAATTCGTCGATCACGGCAAGATCGGTATGCCGCAGGTTGCCCCCCGTGTCCGGCAAACGATAAGGGTTGCTTATCTGCTGCACGATGCGCGCGACCTGGAGCGAATACTCGACGCCTTCGGGAAAAAAGGGCGACCCGGCGCCCACCCCCTCGCGCGCAGGTTCGCCTGCCGACGCGCTGCCCGCAGGCGCGCTCTGGCTCGATGGCGAAGTGCCCCGCGCGGCCGGGAGGGGCTCCTCCGGCTGCGCTGCATGCTGGAAGAGCAGCGCTGCTGCAGGAATGGCAGCAGGGTGCAGACGCAGAGTGGCCGGGGGAGCCGGTGCTGCGCGGAACGGATTGTCCGAGGCGGGCGAAATCGGGATGAGGTATCCAGTCTCTGCTGCCGGCGCGCGCGCTGGCGCACCGACCTGCGATCGTGCAGCATCGCGCGGACTCGCTGCGTGCCCCCTGATGGCGTCCTGGATGACGGACTCGACGACGGCGTCGTAAGCACGGCCCTGCGGCGCCGCGCACGCGGGTGCATCCAAGCAAAACAGGAAAAGGACCACCAATCCATGCGCAGCCGCAGGCCAGACAGAGGAACTCGAGTAGGCCCTCACGTTGGCTAGAAAAAGCGCTCGTCGACGTAGATGACGTCGCCAGGCGCGACCGGATCGTCCAGTTTGACGCGCTGCTTGCGTTGTTCGCCGGTGTCGGGATCCGGGCGGCTGATGCTGATGCGCCGCTCGGAAGCGCGCTGGGTCAGCCCACCGGCGAGCGCCAGCGCGCGCATGACGTTCAGCCCGGATTCCATCGGATAGGCACCTGCGCGCGTCACTTCGCCGTAGATGTAGAACTGCCGGGCCTGGGGCACATAGATCACGTCGCCCGCCTGCAGGGCCACGTCCTGGATGGTGCGGTCGGGCAGGCGCTTGTTGCCGACGAAGACCTCGATCCTGCGCTGGCCGCCTTCGGCGTTGTCGTCCTTACGCAACACCACGGCCACGTCGTCGGCGTTTTCCTTCAGGCCGCCGGCCTGGGACAGCAGCTCCAGCAGCGTCAAGGTTCCCTCGATGGGATAGCGGCCGGGCGCGGCAACGCTGCCCAGCACGGACGCGATGCGGCTGCGCACGCGTACGACCTCGATCGCCACTTGTGGATTGTTCAGGTAGCCTTGTTCGCGCAATCCGTCGGCAATGCGCTTGGCAATGCCCGAAGGCGCCTCGCCCCCCACCGCCATGTCGCCCAGGAAGGGCACGGTGATATGGCCCCGAGAGTCCAGAGTGACCTGGGCTGACAGTTCCTGCTGGCCGAATACCGTCAGGTACAGCGTATCGCCCGGGCCGACCGATGCAATGGCGCCGCCGCCTACTTCGGATGGAATGACGGATGCGGGTGCCAGCCGTCCCGGATGGGGAAGTTCGGCGGCCATGGCCACGCCCATCCCGCCGGACAGCAGACACAGGCAAGCCAATCCCCACAACTTGCGCATATACGTGCCGATTTGCCTCAAAACAGCTCCAGTCAGGATGAGAACAGACAGTTAAAATCATCTGAAGGCGATTATAAGTCGAGCCGAAGTCCGCCACAGGGAGCACTTCTCCGTGCAGGACAGCACTGGCGAGAACAGCAAACAATGTTTGAGTCCGGTAACAATTTCACATTTTTCTTGTAGCATTTGCCGGCCCCGACGAGGGATGTGGACAGTCGCCCGCCGTGGGCCGCCGGCCAGCCTGACATTGCCGTTTTGCGGCCCAGCCATTCTTCCATGACTACGAGCAACCACGACAATCCCGGCCGCCGCACCCCGCGCATGCAGACAACGCTACCGTTTCCCTCACCCGCCCGCATGCGTCTGTTCGGCCTGGATATCGTCGCGGCCGATTTCCAGCAGGCGGTGGGCATCCTGACGGAAGCCGTATCTGGCCGGCAAACTCCCGCAGCCATCGTTTCCACTCCCAACGTCGACCACATCGTCCGGCTGGACAAGCGGCCCGAGCTGCTGCCCGACTATCGCCAGGCCAGCTACCTGTTCGCCGACGGCATGCCCATCGTCTGGGCCAGCAGGTTGCTGGGACGGCCCCTGCCCGAACGCGTCACCGGCTCCGACCTGTTCGTGGCGCTGTGCCGGCAGGCCGTCGTCCATGGCTGGAAGTCGGTGGTCCTGGGCGGCATGCCGGGCTCGGCCGCGATGCTGGAAGCGCGCTTCGCCGCCGCCTACCCCGGCCTGGACATCACCGTCATCACGCCGTCCATGCAGTTCGACCCGGATGGGGAGGAAGGACGGCAGGTTGCCGACACCATCCGCGCCATGGCGCCCGACCTCGTCTTCGTCTGCCTGGGCATGCCCAAGCAGGAAATCTGGGCGGCACGCTACGCGCCCACCCTGCCCCACGGCCTGGTGCTTTGCGTCGGTGCCGCAATGGAGTTCGCCATCGGCCTTCAGCAGCGCGCGCCGCGGCCGGTCCAGCGCCTGGGCATGGAGTGGCTGTGGCGCCTGTTGCAGAATCCCCGCCGCCTGTGGCGCCGCTATCTGGTCGACGACCGCCGTTTCTTCGTCCTGTGCTGGCAAGAGTGGCGCCGCGCCCGCTGGTCATGACCCCGCTCCCTGATCGTCGTCCGTCGCACGCACTCCTCGAGGCTTCTTCCATGGCGACCAACCGTCTTCCGTCCCACCAGCGCATGTTCTTCGGCATGGCCGCGGCCGGCAGCGCGCTGGTCGCGGTGCTCTGCTTCCTCGCCACCAGCTCCTACGTGGGCAGGCCGCCGGGGCGCGACGACCTGCCCTTGCTCGGCGTCATCCTGCTGGCGGCCGCGGTGGCCTATTACCGCTTCGAACAGTTGCTGAGCACTCGCACCACCCACTACATGCTGTGGCGCGCCCTGCTCACGTGGTCGCAGGTGGTCATGGTGACATTGCTGGCTTTCATCGTGCTGCCCGTGGAGGAGCGCGACGAAGGCCGCGAGGTCCTGCAGGCCTGGGCGCTGCTGACCCCGGTGGCGCTGATGCCGTGCCTTGCGCTGATGCGCCAGACCGCCAAGTATCTCTATGGCAGCAGCCAGTACGTGCGGCATGCGGTCTTCATCCTGCCCGGCTTCCAGGCGCAGACCCTGGCCATGCGCCTGCGCCGTTCGCCGTCCATGGGCATCATCGTCGACGGCTACTTCGACGACCCCGCCACGTCGCCAGGCAGGCTCGAGACGCTGCCCTACCTGGGCGATCTCGACCAGGCCGTCGCGCACTTGAAATCCCAGCGCTCCAACGTCGCCTTCATCAGCATGACGCTGATGAAGACGCCGCACGCCCAGCCCATCCTGAACCAGCTCGGCGATTCGACCTCGGCGATCTATCTGGTGCCGGAATCCCCCGCCCTGGAGGACTTCGAGGTCAATATCAGCAACATGGCGGGCGTGCCGCTGCTGCGCCTGCACGACACGCAGATTCTGGGTATCGCGCGCGGCGTCAAGCGATGGATGGACCTCCTGCTGGCCGGCGCGATGCTGCTGGTGCTGGGCCTGCCCATGCTGGTCATCGCAGCCCTGGTACGCCTGGGCTCCCCCGGCCCGGTGCTGTTTCGCCAGACCCGCTACGGGCTCGACGGCCAGCCCATCCAGGTCATGAAGTTCCGCTCCATGTACGTGCACCAGCCGCAGACGGGCCAGATCAAGCAGGCCACGCGCGGCGACCCGCGCATCACCCCCATCGGCCGCATCCTGCGCCGCACCTCGCTGGACGAACTGCCGCAGTTGCTCAACGTCCTGAACGGCAGCATGAGCCTGGTCGGCCCGCGCCCGCACGCGGCCGAGCACAACGAGTTCTACCGCCAGCAGATACGCGGCTACATGCTGCGGCATACCGTCAAGCCGGGCATTACCGGCTGGGCCCAGGTCAACGGACTGCGCGGCGAGACCGATACCCTGGATAAAATGATGCGGCGCGTCGACTACGACCGCTACTACATCCAGCATTGGTCGCCATGGCTCGATATCCGCATCCTGTTCATGACCGCCGGGCTGGTCATCCACGACAACCAGGCCTATTGAGCCCCCGTATCGCCATGCCGAATGATGCTTCCTCGGCCGAACGCCTGACCGAGATCGAGGTCAAGCTCGCCTTCACGGAGGACCTGCTGGAACAGTTGAACCAGCTCGTGTACCGGCAACAGCAGCAGATCGAGGCGCTGGCGCGCGAACTCGCCGCGGTCAGGCAGCAGGCTTCCGCGGCCGGCCCGGCAACGGGCGGTTCATTGCGCGACGAGATACCGCCGCATTACTGAGGCCCCCCCCTACGCGCTTGCGCGCGCCCCCAGGGGGCGGCTCAGGGCGCGCGGCGGTCCAGCAGGGCCCAGGCGATGGTTCCGGCGTCGACGTATTCGAGTTCGCTGCCGGCGGGGACGCCGCGCGCCAGGCGGGTCACGCCCAGGCCGCGCGCGCGCAGCGCCTCGGCCAGGTAGTGGGCTGTGGTTTCGCCCTCGGTGGTGAAGTTGGTCGCGAGGATGACTTCTTTTACCTGGCCGTCGGCCGCGCGGGCGATCAGCCGGTCGAAGCCGATCTCGTTGGGACCGACGCCCTCGAGCGGCGACAGCCTGCCCATCAGCACGAAGTACAGCCCGTTGTAGCTATGGCTGGCTTCGATCATGTTCTGGTCGGCCGGGGTTTCTACGACGCACAGCAGGCTGGCGTCGCGGCGCGGGTTCGCGCAGGTCTCGCAGATTTCGGTTTCGGTGAAGGTATTGCAGCGCACGCAGTGGCGCAGGCGATCGACCGCGTCGCCCAGCGCCTGGCTGAGCACGCGCGCCCCGTGGGGGTCGTGCTGCAGCAGGTGGTAGGCCATGCGCTGCGCCGATTTCGCGCCCACGCCGGGCAGGCGCTTGAGCGCGTCGACCAGCACCGATAGCGGCGCCGGACCGGCGTATCTGTCGCCTGCCATCGCGCGCCGCTCAGAAAGGCAGCTTCATGCCCGGAGGCAGGGGCAGGCCGGCGGTGAGCGCCGACATTTTTTCCTGGCTTGTCGCCTCGGCCTTGCGCAGGGCGTCGTTGAAAGCCGCGGCCACGAGGTCTTCGAGCATGTCCTTGTCGTCGGCCAGCAGGCTGGGGTCGATGGTGACCCGCTTGACGTCGTTGCGGCAGGACATCGAGACCTTGACCAGGCCGCCGCCCGAGGCACCCTCGACGAGGATGTCGGCCAGAGCTTCCTGCGCCTTCTTCATGTTTTCCTGCATTTGCTGGGCCTGGCGCATCAGGCCGGCGAGCTGTCCTTTCATCATGGCTGACATTCCTTCAGTTTTATTTGGAAGCGTTGGATACCGGGCGGATGGAATCGGGCACGATCTGGCCGCCGAATTGATCGAGAAGTTCCCGCACGAACGGATCGGCCTGGATGGCTTGTTCGGCGGCGTCCTGGCGGGCCTGGCGCTCCGATTCGGCAACGGCGAAGGCGGTGGCGTCGCCGGTGCGCCCGATCTCGAAGCGCAGCCGCACCGGCGTGCCGAAATGGGTTTCCAGCACGGAACGCAGCCGCTCCACGCCCGCGCCTTCGGCCAAGGTACGGGTGGCCACGCGCAGCACGACCGTGCCGCCTTCCACGCCCACCCATTCGCTCTGCTGCGCCAATTGCGCAGCGATGCCCTTGATCGGCAGCCGAGCCGCCAACGCGGCCCACGGCTCGGTGAGCGCGATCGCGCCGAACGCAGCCGGCGCTCCCCGTGGCGCGTTTACGCGTGTCGCCGCTGGCGGCGCGGCGGGTTCGGCCGAGACTGCCGGGCTGCGCGCCGGACGCTCCGGCGCAAGCCGTGTTTCGGGCGGCGGCGCGGCCGGCACGATGGCTGCCGGTGCCGTCTGCGCCGGAGCAGGTGCCGCGGCAGACTGCGGTGGATCGGGGATCGGGTCGACAGGCGCTTGGGCGCGCGCTTCGTTCGCGGCGGCCTGCCGAGGCTCGAGGGGCTCGGCGGAAGGCATGGCGGGCGGCGGTGCTGCCGAGGCCGGCGCAGGCTCGCGGCGGGCTTCCCGCCTCCCTGCGGGCGCGGACACGCTGCGCGCCGCCGCCAGCGCTTCGGCCGCCGCGGACTGCCGCACCGGCGGCGCGGGCATGGCCGGCGCCACCGCCGCCGCAGCGGGAGAAGGCGCCTTGAGCGCGGCCGACCGGGACGCGGCCGGCGCCGGTGCGCTTTCCGCGGGCTGGGGCTCGGCGGTAAAAGCCAGCATGCGCAGGCACGCCATCACGAATCCGGCGTACTCGTCCGGCGCCAGCGCCAGCTCGGCACGGCTATGGACGGCGATGGAATAGAACAGCTGGAGCTCGTCGGCGCTGAACTGCCCCGCCAGCCCGAGCATGTCGGCCGCCAGGGGATCGTCGCCCGGCAAGACTCCGGGCACGCGCTGGGCCATGCTCATCCTGGACAGCATGACCGCCAGGTCGGCCAGGGCGCCGGCATACGACAGGCTGCGCGCCGCCAGTTCGTCGGCCACGCCCACCACCGCGGCGCCATCGGCCGCGCGGATCGCCTCCAGCAGGCGCACGAGGTGCCGCTGGTCGATCGTGCCCAGCATGCCCCGCACGGCTTCTTCCGTGAGATTGCCTGCGCTGTAGGCTATGGCCTGGTCGGTCAGCGACAGCGCATCTCGCATCGAGCCGCGCGCCGCCTGTCCGATCAGGCGCAGCGCCGGCACCTCGAACGGCAATTGCTCGTCGCCGAGCACGCGCTCCAGGTGGCCGACGATGGCATCGGGCGGCATCTGCTTCAGGTTGAACTGCAGGCAGCGGCTGAGCACCGTGACCGGGATTTTCTGCGGATCGGTGGTCGCGAGGATGAACTTGACATGCGGCGGCGGCTCTTCCAGCGTCTTGAGCATGGCGTTGAACGCATGCCCGGTCAGCATGTGCACTTCGTCGATCATGTAGACCTTGAAGCGGCCGGAAGTGGGCGAATAGACGGCCTGCTCCAGCAGCTGCGTCATCTCGTCCACGCCGCGGTTGGACGCGGCATCGAGCTCCAGGTAGTCGACGAAACGGCCGGAATCGATCTCTTTGCACGCCTGGCACTGGCCGCACGGCGTCGCCGTGATGCCGGTCTCGCAATTGAGCGACTTGGCCAGGATGCGCGACAGGGTCGTCTTGCCTACCCCCCGCGTACCGGTGAACAGCCATGCATGATGCAGGCGCTGCGTGGTCAGCGCGTGCGTCAGCGCACGCACCACGTGTTCCTGCCCGACCAGCGTCTCGAACGAACGCGGCCGCCATTTGCGAGCGAGCACCAGATAAGTCATGGTGGGAATTGTAGTAGAAAGACGCCGCCGCCACGCGGCGGCACATCCCCGCCGCTACCCGCGCGCGCCCGCCGGCCGGCACGGTTTAAAGAACGGTGGGCGCCCACGAGGCCATCTTCCAATCGCCGTCCCGGCGGCGCCACAAGGATTGGAAAAGGCACTCGGCGGTCCGGGGGCCGCGGGGAGTGAGCAGGTCCATGTGGACCGTGCCATACATCAGCACCGCCTCCCCGAAAGAGACGAACCCTTTCGCGTCCCGGGAAACCGCCTGGTAGATATCGGGATTCGCGCCAAGCAGGCGCAGGAAATCCTGCTTGCCTTCGGTCCGGCCCGCGCTATGCGTATAGACAAGTGCGTCGTCGAGCAGGACCTCCAGCCGCGCGCAATCGCCATCGATCATGGCCTCGTACCGCTGCCTGTCCTTGTCCAGGATCGCCTGGAAATCGGCCGTCGCCCCGGAGGCCGACGTAACCAGGCTCAGTTTCCTCTCCGTTTTCGCGGCTGCAGCGTTCGTGTCCATGTGATGGGCCCCTTCTCCCGATTGATCGACATATGGAATGCATCCATGATCGCATACGCCGGCGCACCGCGGACCGGCTCCGCCGGACCTGCTACACTTGCAAGTGGCGGGCCCCTTCGCATGGCGGAGCGGTGAACCTGGTCAGGTCGGGAACGAAGCAGCCATAGCTGTCACCCGCCAGTGCCGAAGTCAGGCTCGCCACCCATTTCCTACCGCGAGGTCTGCGGCTTCCCCTTAGACTCTTGTCGCTCCCTTTGGCCCTGAAGCTGCCGGGCCGCAGGCTGCGGAAGCCGAACGTCCGTCCCAAAAACCATACAGCCCAGGAAGAATTTGGAAAAACCGCTTTTTTACGGTTACCATTGACTTATCCCGGCGTCACGCCCAGCGATTGATTCCGGCGCCCACCTGCCCTTTCCTGTCCGCGCCCCAGGCATTTTCCGGTGCCGCCCCAGGAAGCCCCTCCAGGATTCACAAGAAAATTCTCCGGTGGGGCCTGGAATCCAGGTTCAGGCGCCCATATCTATATCGAACGACACACATCTACACCTTTACCGCGCACCGCACGACACTTCTGGCGCACTGCGCACACCTCCTGAAGGAAAACCATGAGCGACGCGATCAAGCACGTGAGCGACTCCAGCTTCGATGCCGACGTACTTCAAGCAAACGAACCGGTACTGGTCGATTACTGGGCCGAATGGTGTGGTCCCTGCAAGATGATCGCTCCCATCCTGGAAGAAGCCGCCGCGCAATACCAGGGAAAGGTAAAGATCGCCAAGCTGAACGTCGATGACAACAACGCCACGGCCGCCAAGTACGGCATCCGCGGCATCCCGACCCTGATGCTGTTCAAGAACGGCCAGGTCGTCGCCACCAAGGTCGGCGCCCTGTCCAAGTCGCAACTCACCGCCTTCCTGGACAGCTCGCTCTGACCGCAAGGCCAGCGCACTCCTGACAAGAACGGGCCGGCTCCCGCCGGCCCTTGCCCAACAACCTTTACCACGCCCTCTTCTGCGCACCGGCGGCCTCCCTCCCCGGGAAACACCCCCCCGCCCCCGAGAGCCACAGACTCCCGCGCAAACTCCTCCATCGAGGACGTGTCACTACAAGAACTCCCCCCGGAGCTTTACCCGAGATGCATCTCAACGAACTGAAGGCGCTGCACGTATCGCAACTGCTGGAAATGGCTGCCACCCTCGAAATCGAGAACGCCAGCCGCCTGCGCAAGCAGGAATTGATGTTTGCCATCATGAAGCGGCGCGCCAAGCAAGGCGAGCCGATCTTCGGCGACGGCGTGCTGGAAGTGCTGCCCGACGGCTTCGGCTTCCTTCGTTCGCCTGAAACGTCATACCTCGCCAGCACCGACGACATCTATATCTCGCCCTCCCAGATCCGGCGCTTCAACCTGCACACCGGCGACTCCATCGAAGGCGAAGTCCGCACCCCCAAGGACGGCGAACGCTACTTCGCGCTGGTCAAGGTGGACAAGGTCAACGGCCAGGCACCCGAGAGCATGAAGCACCGCATCATGTTCGAAAACCTGACGCCGCTGCACCCGAACAAGCCGATGCGCCTGGAACGCGACATCAAGAGCGAAGAAAACCTGACCGGCCGGATCATGGACATCTTCGCCCCCATCGGCAAAGGCCAGCGCGCCTTGCTGGTGGCCAGCCCGAAATCCGGCAAGACGGTGATGATGCAGCACATCGCGCACGCCATCACCGCCAACCACCCCGACGTCACGCTGATCGTGCTGATGATCGACGAACGTCCGGAAGAAGTGACCGAAATGCAGCGCTCGGTGCGCGGCGAAGTGGTCGCCTCCACCTTCGACGAACCCGCCACCCGCCACGTGCAAGTGGCCGAAATGGTCATCGAAAAGGCCAAGCGCCTGGTCGAACTCAAGCATGACGTCGTCATCCTGCTCGACTCCATCACCCGCCTGGCGCGCGCCTACAACACCGTCGTGCCCGCTTCGGGCAAAGTTCTGACCGGCGGCGTCGACGCCAACGCCCTACAGCGCCCCAAACGCTTCTTCGGCGCGGCCCGCAACATCGAAGAAGGGGGCTCGCTGACCATCATCGGCACCGCCCTGATCGAGACCGGCAGCCGCATGGACGACGTGATCTACGAAGAATTCAAGGGCACCGGCAACTCCGAAGTCCACCTGGAGCGCCGCCTGGCCGAGAAGCGCGTCTACCCGGCCATGAACCTGAACAAGTCCGGCACCCGCCGCGAAGAACTGCTGATCAAGCCCGACCTGCTGCAAAAGGTCTGGGTGCTGCGCAAGTTCATCTTCGACATGGACGAAGTCCAATCCATGGAATTCATCCTGGACAAGATGCGCTCGACGAAGAACAACGGCGAGTTCTTCGACATGATGAAAAAATAGCCCCCCCCCTACGCGCTTACGCGCGCCCCCCAGGGGGCGGTGCTGGCGGACCGGCGGAGCCGGATCCGCGGCACCCGTGGGTTAGGGTGGCGGTGCGGGTTCGTAGCGCCGGGGGTTTTTTATCGGTGTTCGGTGTGCCTCGATAGTCTTTTTTGCCTCGGCAATTGATGATGTGAGGCGCCGGGGGCGGGGCGGGCGCTGTGG
>NZ_UWPJ01000041.1 GCF_900606115.1 Pigmentiphaga humi | reverse complement strand
CCCCAAACGCGCCGCCCAGACCCAGGGCACAGCGGATCCGGCTCCGCCGGTCCGCCAGTGCCGCCCCCTGGGGGGCGCGCGAAGCGCGTAGGGGGGGCCTCACTTCGTACCGAACAGCCGGTCCCCCGCATCGCCCAGGCCCGGCACGATATAGGCGTCCTCGTCCAGGTGTTCGTCCAGCGCGCCCAGGTACATGGGCACGTCGGGGTGCTGGCTGCAGAAGACGCCCATGCCTTCGGGCGAGGCGACCAGCGCGACGAAGAGGATGTGGCTGGCGGGAACGCCGCGCCGCTTCAGCACTTCCACCGCGTGCGCGGCGGAGTGGCCGGTGCCTATCATCGGGTCGCACAGAATGAAGGTGCGGCCCTCGACCTCGGGCAGCCGGACCAGGTATTCGACGGGCTGGTGCTGCGCGTCGCGGTAGAGCCCGATGTGGCCGACGCGCGCCGAGGGCACGAGGTCGAGCAGCCCGTCGGCCATGCCGCTGCCTGCGCGCAGCACCGGCACGATGGCGAGCTTCTTGCCGGCGATCACGGGGGCGTCCATGCGCGTCATCGGCGTTTCGATGGAGCGCGTCGCCAGCGGCAGGCTGCGCGTGACTTCGTAGCCCATCAGTTGCGAGATCTCGCGCAGCAATTGGCGGAACGTGCGCGTGGACGTGTTCTTGTCGCGCATGTGGGTCAATTTGTGCTGGATCAGCGGGTGGTCGAGGATGTACAGATTGGGGAAGCGCGGATCGGTCTTCACGGGCGTACCTTGGCGGTGGGGGGCGGCGCGTGCGGAAAGCGCTGCCGCGGGTCCCCGCGATTGTATGCGCGAGATTAGAATGCCGCATGCCTCGTCCCGATCAAGGAGTTCCAGATGCCCAAGGCGATCCGCATTGAACAGTATGGCGGCCCCGAAGTCCTCAAGTTGGTGGATATCGACGTTCCCAAGCCCGGCCCGGGCGAAGTGCGGATCCGGCAGCACGCGATCGGCCTGAATTTCATCGACATCTACTGCCGCTCGGGCCTGTACCCGTCGTCCCTGCCCACGGTGCTGGGCTTCGAGGCGGCCGGCGTGGTCGATGCCGTCGGCCCCAAGGTCGGGCACCTCAAGGTGGGCGACCGCGTCGCCTATGGCCAGAGCCCGCTGGGCGCCTATGCCGAAGTGCGCAACATGCCGGCCTTCCAGGTGGTCCGGATCCCGGACGAAATCAGTTTCGAGCAGGCCGCCGCCATCATGCTCAAGGGCCTGACGGTGCAATACCTGTTCCGCCAGACCTATCGCCTGCAGGGCAACGAAACCATCCTGTTCCATGCCGCCGCCGGCGGGGTCGGGCTGATCGCGTGCCAGTGGGCCAAGGCCTTGGGCGTAAAATTGATCGGAACGGCCTCCTCTCCGGAGAAGGCCGGGCTGGCCAAAGCGAACGGCGCCTGGCGCGTGATCGACTACACGCGGGAAAACGTGGCCGAACGCGTGCGGGAGCTGACCAAGGGCAAGAAGGTGCCGGTGGTCTACGACGGGGTGGGCAAGGATACCTGGGAAACTTCGCTGGACTGCCTGCAGCAGCGCGGCCTGATGGTGAGCTTCGGCAACGCGTCCGGTCCGGTCACCGGGGTCAACCTGGGCATCCTGGCGCAGAAGGGCTCGCTGTTCGTCACGCGCCCCATGGTCGGCCATCACGTCGATACGCAGGAGAAAATGCAGGCCGCCGCGTCGGAGTTGTTCGAACTCGTCGTGGCGGGCAAGATCAAACCTCGGATCGAGCAGCGGTTCCGATTGGAGGAAGCCGCCCAGGCGCACGCGTCGCTGGCCGCGCGCAAGACCACCGGATCGACCATCCTGCTGGTCTAGGCGCTTCGCCCCTGCGGCGGGACATTACTAGGTGGATATGAAATGGTGAAGTGGGTCATTGTCGCGCTGTATCTCGGCGCCATTCTCTACGTGCATTTCCGGGGCAAGGTCCGGCTGCGGTTTTCCCGTCAGCTCTTCGACCACTCCTCGATCGTCGCGCCCGTCAATGCGTTCATGTTCCTGATGTCCCGCGTGCCGGCGACGCCCTACATCCCGGTGCAGCAACTGCCCGCGCTGCGCGCGCTGGACGAGAACTGGGAGGTCATCCGCGACGAAGCCGTGAAGCTGCGCGATGCGCAGCGCATCCGCGCCGCCGAGACCAACAACGACGCCGGGTTCAATTCCTTCTTCAAGACGGGCTGGAAGCGCTTCTACCTGAAGTGGTACGAGGCCCAGCATCCGTCGGCGCACGAATACTGTCCGCGCACGGTGGAAATCCTGCGCGGCATTCCCGAGGTCAAGGCGGCCATGTTCGCCGAACTGCCCCCCGGCGCCAAGCTCAACCCGCACCGCGATCCGTTCGCCGGCTCGCTGCGCTACCACCTCGGCCTGGAAACGCCGAACGACGACCGCTGCTTCATCGAGGTGGACGGCCAGCGCTATAGCTGGCGCGACGGCCAGAGCGTCGTGTTCGACGAAACCTTCATCCACTGGGCCCAGAACGGCAGCGACCAGGACCGCATCATCCTGTTCTGCGACGTCGAGCGCCCGCTGCGCTATCGCTGGGCGCAGGCGTTCAACAAATGGATGGGCCGCAGCGTCATGACCGCGGCCAGTTCGCCCAACGAGGCGGGCGACAAGACCGGCGTGATCAACAAGCTGTTCCACATCGTCTGGATCGTGGGCCAGTACCGCCGCCGCTTCAAGAACTGGAACCGGACGGCCTACCGCGCGACCAAGGCGGCGCTGGTCATCGGCGTAGCGGCCTTGATCATCTATCTCTGAGCGCCCGCGCGGCGCGTGCCTGTCCCTGGCTACAGCCCGCGCTTGCGGGCGAATATGCCCAGGCCCAGCCCCGCCAGCGCGCATACCGCCATCAACGGCAGCGCGTGCGACCACACCGGTACGGTCCCTGAGGCCGTGACTACCCAGGTCACCAGCGGCGCGGCCACGAACTGTCCGAGATTCGAGCCTTGCAGGAACAGCCCCTGGAGGCTGGCGATCTGGTCGGGCGTGCGGGCCAGGCGCGGCGCTGCCGACAGCGTGGCTGCCGGCAGGATGCCGCCGATCAGGTTGAGCGAGGCGCATGCGGCCAGCCGTGCGACATCCGGCAGCCAGTCGGAGAAAATCGCGCAGGCCGAGAGTCCTACCACGATGTGCGCGGCCATCACCAGGCTGCTGCCGCGCAGCCCCCGCTGCAGCAGCGAGGCGCCCAGCACCGAGCCCACGGCATTGAAGAAGATTACGCCCGCCGTGATCATCGACGCCGTCTGCAGGGACAGGCCGCGTTCCTGCACCGCCCAGGTCGGCAGGAAGGTCATGACGGTGAAGAACTGGATGGCATAGAACGTGAACGAGGCCGCGAGCACCCAGGGCAGCAGTTGCCGCACTCCGCTGCTCAGGCGATGCCAGTCGAGCGCCTGCGCGCTCGGACGCACGGTGGCATAGCGCTGGCGCCAATGCCAGAGCCAGACGGCGCAGACGGCGGTGAGCGCGGCGATGGTGCTCCATAGCAGGCGCCAGTGGCCGCCGTTCAGCAGCAGCGGCGAGGCCAGCAGCGCCAGGCTGATGCCCAGCGGCATGTAGGCCGACCAGAGCGCCAGTACCAGCCGGGCCTGGTGGGGTGCGCTGCGCCCGACCAGCAGGGCCGGGACCGAGACCACGATGGCGATCTGCCCGACCCCTTCCAGCACGCGGCTGGCCAGCAGCACCGTGTAGCTGCCCGAGGCCGCGCCCAGCAGGCCGCCGCAGATGAGCGCGCCCAGTCCGGCCAGCGTGCAGCGCCAGGCGCCCAGCCGGCCCGAGACCAGGCCCATGCAGGCGGCGACCAGGGTCGCCATGGTGCTGAATACCGACACGACCCAGCCGACTTCGCGCAGGCTCAGTCCCAGGTCGCTTTGCAGCAGCGGCAGTGCGGGCGGCATTTTGCCCACGTAGAGCGCGACCAGGATGCCGCAGGCGATGCCCAATGCGATACCGGGCCAATCGGTACTGCGCTGCGGCAGGGTGGAAGCGGAGGGGGAAGGCATGGGGCGGGTGTCTCCGTGGAATGCGGCGGCGGGTCTCGCGGTCTCGGTCACGGCTGGCCGCCCAGCACGATCTTCATGGCGGGCAGCAACTGGGCGGCGGCGTCGGGCCGTTCGAGCGCGTAGTCGAGATTCATCTGCGCCACGTCCACGTGCTCTTCGGCCAAGGACTGGGCGCGCGCGCCTTCTCCCTTTTCCAGAGCCTCGACCAGGCGATGGTGCTGCAGATGGGCATAAACCATCCATTTCTGCCGCTCGCTGCCGGTGTTCTGCATGGGCAGCATGGTGCTGGGCGAGGCGAAGGGCAGCCGGTTGTTCATCTCGATGGCCCGGGACAGCGCGAAATTGCCGGCGGCGTCGATGATCAACTGGTGGAAGCGGTCGTTCATGTCGCCGTAGAGGGCGTAGTCGTCATAGCTCATTTCGGCCTTGCCGACCGCGCGGTCGCCGTCGCGCAGGCAGGCGCGCAGGTCCAGCGAGAGCTGGCGCGGCACGCCGTGCTCGGCCACCAGGCGGGCGGCCATGCCTTCGAGGTGGCCGCGCACGGCGATGGCGTCGCGGATCTCGCGCGGCGTGAAGCGGCGCATCATGTAGCCGTTGGTGGGCGAGGGCTCGATCAGGCCTTCCTGCTCGAGCGCGGCCAGCGCCAGCCTGACCGGCGTGCGCGAAACGCCCAGCTTCTCGGCCAGCGGGATCTCGGCGAGCCGCTCGCCGGGCGTGAACGCGCCTTTCAGGATCAGGTCGCGCAACTGCACCAGGACTCGGGTTTGTTGGGATTCCAAGGTTTTCCCCTCTACGGGCGCCTGTGGTAGTCCAGCATTGTATGCAAATGGCGGACTGGATCCAGTTTTAGGAATGCTGGGTTTTTTGCGGTTTTTTGAGGCCTATGGTTTTCCCTGTGACAGAAAGTTGGTTTTTTGTATAAATATTTGATTTTAAAAAGATTTAAATGGATTCGAGTGATTGCATGGAACAGCGGCTCATCGCGTCGGTTCGGGGAAGGTTTACACGGTTGGATCCATGAAATAGCATGCTGCATGCATGGTTGCGCCCGGGCCGGAGCCCCCGATATCGTGTCGCGATCCGCCTGCGCCTGCTTTTCCATAGGAGCCGATGATGTCCCCCGAGCAGAATGAACGCATCACCCGAGTAGGGCCGGGCACGCCGGCCGGCACCCTGTTGCGCCAGTACTGGCAGCCCGTCGCGCTGGTCGACGAGCTCGAGGCGGAGCGGCCCATACGCCCCGTCAAGCTGATGGGCCAGGATTTCATCCTGTTCCGCGACGAGCAGGGGCGCTATGGCTTCATGGACCGCGACTGTCCGCACCGCGGCGCGGATCTCGCCTTCGGCCGCCTCGAAGATGGCGGGGTGCGCTGCCTGTTCCACGGCTGGCTGTTCGACGTGGAAGGCGCCTGTCTGGAGACGCCGGCCGAGCCCGAGGGCAGCAAGCTGGCGCAGCGCGTGCGGCAGAAATCCTACCCCGTGGTCGAGAAAAGCGGCGTCCTGTTCGCCTACATCGGCGAGGGCGAGCCTCCCGCTTTCCCGCACTTCGACTGTTTCGTCGCGCCCAGCGAGTACACCTTCGCGTTCAAGGGCTATCTGGATTGCAACTGGCTGCAGGCGCTGGAGGTCGGCATCGACCCCGCCCACGCTTCGTACCTGCACCGTTTTTTCGAAGACGGCGATACCGAGGCCAGCTACGGCAAGCAGTTCCGCGGCGCGTCGGCCGACTCCAGCCTGCCCATCACCAAGGTGCTGCGCGAATACGACCGGCCCGAGATCAAGGTCGACCCCGCCGACTACGGCCTGCGCCTAACCGCGCTGCGCCGCGTGGACGGGGACAATACCCACGTGCGTGTGACCAACCTGGTGTTCCCGCAGGCATTCATCATCCCGATGAGCTCGGAAATGACCATCGCGCAGTGGCACGTGCCCACGGACGACGGCGGCTGCTACTGGTACGCCATCTTCACCAGCTTCGGCCAGCCGGTGAACAAGCAGCAGATGCGCGCGCAGCGCCTGGAGCTCTACGAACTTCCCGACTACATGCCGCGCGTGGGACGCTTCAACAACTACGGCTACGACGCCCGGGAACAGGCGACCCAGACCTATACGGGCATGGGACACGACATCAACGTCCACGACCAGTGGGCGGTCGAGTCGCAAGGCAGGATCCAGGACCGCACGCGCGAGCACCTCGGGTCGACCGACAAGGGCATTGTGGCGTACCGGCGCCTGCTGCTCGATGCCATCGACCACGCCGAGAAGGGAGAACGGGCCCTGATGATGATCGACGAGACCCAGGCCGGTACCTTGACGGGGCCGCCTTCCATCGACGGCATCGGCCCTGGCGACACCTGGAGCGATTACTGGAAGGTCGCCGACCAGAAGCGTCGCAAGAGCTCTCAATGGGCAGCGTGAAACCCCACCCCCTACCCGCTTGCGCGGGCCCCCTCGAGGGGGAGAAGCGGGTGGACCGGAGGAGCCGGATCCACCGCTTCCTGGGTCGGCAAGGTGTGTGAAGCGGTATAGCGGTTAGATATTGGAGTCGTTCATGTCTTTCGTGGATCGGTTCGGACTGTGGTCCGAGGCGCAGCAGCAGGCGGCGCGCGACGTCGTCGCCGCGCTGGAGCAGGGCGCCATCGAGGTGGTCAGGTTTTCGTTTCCCGACCAGCACGGCATCCTGCGCGGCAAGACGCTGGTGGCGAGCGAGGCCATCGGCGCCCTCAGGAGCGGCGTCACCATTACCACCACGATGTTCGCCAAGGACACGTCGCACCGCACGGTGTTTCCGGTGTTCACCTCGGGCGGCGGCTTCAGCCGGCCCGAGATGCAGGGCGCGGCCGACGTGCTGATGGTGGCCGATCCCCTTACGTTCAAGGTGCTGCCCTGGGCGCCGAATACGGGTTGGGTGCTGTGCGATACCTATTTCCAGAGCGGCGTACCCGTGCCCTTCGATACGCGCCAGTTGTTCCGCAAGGTGCTGGGCGGTTTGGCGGACACGGGTTTCGAACTGGTGACCGGGCTGGAGGTGGAGTGCCACGTCTTCAAGGTCGCCCAGCACCACATGCTGCCCCAGGACGCCGGCCAGCCGGGGCGCCCGGGAATGCCGCCGGACGTGGAGCTGATGTCGCATGGCTACCAGTACCTGACCGAGATCCGCTATGACGCGATGGACGAGGTGATGGAGCTGGTGCGCAAGACGGCCCAGGGGCTGGAGCTGCCGCTGCGCTCGCTGGAAGTGGAGTTCGGGCCGAGCCAGTTCGAGTTCACTTTCGCGCCGGGCCAGGCGTTGAAGACGGCCGACGACATGATTCTGTTCCGCAGCGCGGTCAAGCAGGTCTGCCGGCGCCACGGTTTTCACGCCACGTTCATGTGCCGTCCGCGCATTCCCAACGTCGTTTCCAGCGGTTGGCATCTGCACCAGTCGCTGCGCAGTCTTGCCGATGGGCGCAACGCGTTCGTGCCGACCGAGGCGGGGCAGGATCTGTCCGCCACGGGCCGCCATTATCTTGGAGGGCTGCTGGCGCACGCCTGCGGCGCGGCGGCGCTGTCCACGCCGACGCTGAACGGCTACAAGCGCTACCAGCCGTATTCGCTGGCGCCGGACCGCGCGATCTGGGGCAGGGACAACCGCGGCGTGATGCTGCGCGTGCTCGGCGGAGTGGGCGACGCCGCGACCCGCATCGAGAATCGCGTGGGCGAACCGGCGGCGAATCCGTATCTGTATTTCGCTTCGCAGGTATTGTCCGGCATGGACGGCCTGGCGCGGCGCACCGAACCCGGACCGTCGGCCGACGTGCCCTATGAAACCGCCGCTGCGAGCCTGCCCCGCACCTTGGGCGAAGCGCTGCAATGTCTACGCGGCGACGAGTGCCTGCGCGAGGGATTGGGGGAAGGTTTCGTCGATTACTTCTGCCACGTCAAAGAAGCGGAGATCGCGCGCTTCAACCTCGAGGTCAGCGAGTGGGAGCAACGCGAGTACTTCGACATGTTTTGACGCCCCCTACCCGCTTACGCGGGCCCCCCAGGGGGCGAAGCGGGTGGACCGGCGGAGCCGGATCCACCGCTTCCTGGGTCTGGGGAGGGTGTCTTGGATTGAGTTAATACGTTCTTTTGCCTGGATCTTAGGCAAGCGAATGTTGGATGACGGGCACAGCGGATCCGGCTTTGCCGGTCCGCCAGTGCCGCCCCCTGGGGGGCGCCCGTCAGGGCGTAGGGGGGAGCTCCATATGGTATTGGCTGACGCGTTCCACTTCGTTCTTCGAGCCCAGGATCACGCTGACGCGCTCGTGCAGGGCCGCGGGCTCGATGTCGAGGATGCGTTGCAGGCCGTTGGTGGAGGCGCCGCCGGCCTGTTCGACCAGCATGCTCATCGGGTTGGCTTCGTACATCAGGCGCAGCTTGCCGGGCTTGGTGGGTTCGCGGGCGTCCCAGGGGTACATGAAGATGCCGCCGCGGTTCAGGATGCGATGGACGTCGGCCACCATGGAGGCGATCCAGCGCATGTTGAAGTCTTTGCCGCGCGGGCCGGTCTTGCCGGCCAGGCATTCGTCGATGTAGCGGCGCACGGGCGGGGCCCAGTGCCGCATGTTCGACATGTTGATGGCGAATTCCTTGGTGTCGGCGGGAATCCGGATGTTCTCCTGGGTGAGCAGCCAGGCGCCCATTTCGCGGTCCAGCGTGAACGAGAAGACGCCGGTGCCCACGGTCAGGACCAGCATGGTCTGCGGGCCGTAGAGGGCGTAGCCGGCCACGACCTGCGTGCTGCCCGGCTGCAGGAAGTCCTGCTCGGTGATTTCGCGGCCGCGGGCCGATTCGGGGGCGCGCAGGACGGAGAAGATCGTGCCGATCGAGACGTTGACGTCGATGTTGCTGGAGCCGTCGAGCGGATCGAACAGCAGCAGGTATTCGCCCTTGGGATAGTTGGTCGGGATGAGGTGGACGGTTTCCATTTCCTCGGAAGCCATCGCGGCGAGGTGGCCGCCCCATTCGTTGGCTTCGAGCAGGATCTCGTTGGACAGCACGTCGAGCTTTTTCTGCACTTCGCCCTGGACGTTTTCGCTTTCGAGGCTGCCGAGCACGCCGCCCAGCGCGCCCTTGCCGACGGCATGGCCGATGGCCTTGCAGGCGCGGGCGACGATTTCGATGAGCAGGCGGACTTCCGAGGGCAGGGCGGCGGGGCCGCGCTGCTGCTCGATGAGGAATTGCGTGAGCGTCTTGCGCTTCATGCGGCGATCTCCAGGGCTTTAGAAACGATTTCGGTGACGTTGCGCGACAGGCCGGGGTGGTTGCGAACCTGCTGCAAGGCCTGGCGCATGGATTCGCTCAACTCGGGCACGTAGCGGACCCAGCGGTCCAGCGTGCGTGCCAGGCGCGCGGCGATTTCGGGATTGAGGGCGTCCAGCGCCAGCACTTGCTCGGCCCAGTAGCGGTAGCCGCTGCCGTCGGCGCGATGGAAGCCGATGGGATTGTTCAGGCAGAACTGGAACACCAGCGAGCGCGCCCGGTTGGGGTTGCGCAGCGAGAAGGCCGGATGGACCATCAGGCCTTCGACCGTCTCGACCGTGGTGCTGCGGGCCGTGGCCTGGAGCGTGAACCATTTGTCCACGACCAGCGGGTCGTCCTGCCAGCGCTCGTAGAAGTCGGTCAGCGCCGCCGTGGCCGCGGCGGCTTCGCCGTAGTTGACCAGGGTGGAGAGGGCCGCCATGCGGTCGGTCATGTTCCGGGCGCCCTGGTATTGCGCTTGGGCCTGTTGCTGGGCGCCCTCGACGCTGCCCGCCATGAGGTAGGCCAGCGCGAGGTTCTTGAGCGCGCGGCGGCCGGCGCTGATGGGGTCGGGCGAATAGGCGTCCGGGGTCTGGTTGGCCTCGGTCGCGGCCCGCCAGTCGGCGGCCAGTGCGCGGCCCAGCGCGCCCAGGGTTTCGTGACGCGCGTCGGCGAGCGCGATCGGGTCGACCTGGTCCATGTACTCGGCCAGCGTCTTTTCCGAGGGCAGGGTGAGCGCCCGCGCGCGATAGCCGGCGTCCAGGCCGGGCACGGTGAGAACGGCGCGCCAGGCTTCGACAAACTCGCCGTGCAGCGAGAAGGGCTCGCCTTGCTGGCGGGCGCGGGTGGCGGCCAGGATGGTGCGCGTGGCCAGTTGCTGGCCGGCCTCCCAGCGCGCGAAGGCGTTGGGGTCATGCTTCATCAGCAGCGCCAGTTCGGCGTCGGTGTAGTCGTAGTCGACGATGACCGGCGCGGAGAAGTCGCGCAGCAGCGACGGCACCGGTTTTGCGGCGACGTGTTCGAAGGTCCATTGGGCGCGCTGCGTGGTCAGTTCCAGCAGCAGGCTGTCGCGCGTTTCGGCTTCGCTGGCGAGCCGGAGCGGCAGCGGCTTGCCGGCGGCGTCGAGCAGGCCGATGGCGAAGGGAATGTGGAAGGGCTGCTTGGTCGGGGCGCCGGGCAGGCGCTCGACGCCGACCGGTTCGCAGCGCTGCTCCAGGGTGACCGTGCAGGTCTGCCTGGCCGCGTCGTGATCCAGGCTCACCTTGACGCGCGGCGTGCCGGCCTGGCTGTACCAGCGTCGAAAGACCGAAAGGCCGCGGCCGGGATGGTCTTGTACGTAGACCGACTCCATGGCGTCGACGAAGTCGTCGCAGGTGACCGCCTGGCCGTCGTGGCGGCGGAAGTATTCGTCCAGTCCGCGGCGAAAGCCCGCCGGGGTCAGCAGCGTCTGCTGCATGCGGATGACTTCCGAGCCTTTCTCGTAGACCGTGGCGGTATAGAAGTTGCCGATTTCCTGGTAGCTGTCGGGACGTATCGGGTGCGCCATCGGGCCGGCATCTTCGGGAAACTGCGCGGCGCGCAGCGTCACGACGTCGTCGATGCGCTTGACGGTGCGGGCGCTGGCGGCGGCCTGCGCATCCAGCTCCTGGGCCATCATGTCGGCGGTGAATTCCTGGTCGCGGAAGACGGTCAGGCCTTCTTTCAGGCTGAGCTGGAACCAGTCGCGGCAGGTGACGCGGTTGCCGGTCCAGTTGTGGAAGTATTCATGGCCGATGACCGCTTCGATGGCGCTGAAGTTGGCGTCGGTGGCGCTTTCCGGATCGGCCAGCACGTAGGCGGCGTTGAAGATGTTCAGACCCTTGTTCTCCATCGCGCCCATGTTGAAGTCGCGCGCCGCGACGATCATGAAGCGGTCCAGGTCGAGTTCCAGCCCGAAGCGCTGTTCGTCCCAGCGCACGGCGCGCTCGAGCGACTCCAGCGCGAACTGGGTCTTGTCCTCGCTGCCCGGGTCGCTGTAGACCTGCAGCAGCACCTCGCGGCCCGAGCGTGTGCGCATGCGCGATTCGCGCCAGGTCAGGCGGCCGGCTACCAGCGCGAACAGGTAGCAGGGCTTGCGGAACGGATCTTCCCAGCGGGCTTCGTGGCGGCCGTCGGGCAGGTCGCGCTGCGCGATCAAGTTGCCGTTGGACAGCAGTTGCGGAAAGCGTTGCTTGTCGGCCCGCAGCGCGACCGTGTAGCGCGACATCACGTCGGGGCGGTCGGGGAACCAGGTGATGCGGCGAAAGCCTTCGGCCTCGCACTGGGTAAAGAAGACGCCGTTGGAAACGTACAGCCCCATCAGCGTGGAGTTCGCTTCGGGCCGGCAGCGCGAGGCGATTTCGATTATGGCTTCGTCGCCCAGGCCATCGAGGGTGAGGGTTTGCGCATCGAGCTGGTAGCGGCCCCCTTCCCAGGACTGCCCGTCCACCGTTACGGACAGCAGTTCGAGATCCTCGCCATTCAACACCAGCGGACCCGGCGCAAGGCGCTTGAGCTGCAGGCGCGAACGGACCAGCGTGCTGGCCGGGTCCAGGTCGAACTCGAGTTCGACCGCGACGATGTCGTAAGGAAACGGAAGGTAATTCTGGCGTCGTATCGTGACGGGGGTATCGGTTCGCATGATGGCAGGATGAATCAGGAACAAGGACCGGCGCGCCGGGCGGCCGGCAATGGGAGGATTGTAGCGGCGGCCAGGCCGGCGCGCCGCGCCAGAACCTTGGGCGGACTCGCGGGTCCAACCCAACATAGCGGTTAAATTACGACTCTTGCCACGGATGCGAAAGCACCATGTCCATCTCCAAGTGTAATGTTCTCTTCCGGTCAGGCGCCTGGCTGTGGACTTCGCGGGCCGCGAAGCTGGCCGCCGTCGCGCTGCTTGCCGGCTGCGCCACCACGGTGCCGGCCAGGGTGACCACCTTCCAGAAGTGGCCGGCCGATGCCGCCGGAGCCACCTGGCGGTTCGATCCCTCCACCGTTCAGCGCGATAGCCTGGAATACGGCGAATATGCCGATATGATCCGCGCCGCCATGGGGCCCATCGGCTTGGTCGAGGCCCAGCGAGGCCAGGCTGCGCGTTTCACCGTCAACTTTTCGTATGGCGTGGAGCCGGTGAAGGTGCGGGTCGAGCGGCCTGCCTACGACCCGTTCTACGGACCCTGGGGCCCATGGGGTTTCGGCGGCTTCGGCTATCGCGGCAGGGGAGGCATGGGGTTCGGCTGGAGCGCCCCGTATCCCTCCACCTGGACCGCCACGACCGTGGATGCTTCCCGCGCGTCGCTCAAGGTCGAGATCCGGGATGCCAGCCGGAACAACCAGAAAGTGTATGAATCCACGGCGGTCAGCCACGGTGCCGGGGATTCGGTTCCCGAGACCATGCCCTACCTGGTGCGGGCGATTTTCGACCGTTTCCCGGATACCAACGGGCAGGTGCGGGACGTCAGCTACGAGGTTCAGCGGCAGCAGTAATCCGCTGCCCGCTTCAGACCCTGGGCGGTCTCTGCCTGAGACCGTCCAGAAAATCTTCGATGACCTGCGTGCCGACCTTTGTCAGGTCGAATTCGTCCGGATCCAGCATCCAGTCCATGAACAGGCCGTGCATGATGGAGTGCAGGCCGATGGCGGCGGTACGGGCGTCGGCGTGGGACGGCAGCTGGCCCAGTTCTATCGCCCGGCGGAACCCTTCCTCGTAGCGCGCCAGCGCGATCTTGCGGCTTTCGATGTGGTGGCGGCGCAGATCCGCCGTCTCGGCCACGTATTCGCATTTGAACAGCAGGATTTCACAGACCCGCTGGGCGCTGTCTCCTTCGGAAACCATCTGCAGCGCATCGACGGCGCTGCGGCAGAGCTGGCCGAGCGGATCCGGGGAGTTCGGATCGCAACTGCGCTCGAGCGCGTCTTCGATAGGCATCTTGACCCGCTGCAGCATGGCGTCGAGCAGGTCGGTCTTGTTCTTGAAGTGCCAATAGATCGCGCCGCGGGTTACATTGGCGGCCGCTGCGATATCCTGCAACGAGGTATGCGAGACGCCTTGCTCGCTGAAGATCTGTTCGGCGGTCTCCAGGATGCGGGTTCGAGTCTCGAGCGCTTCCTCTTTCGTTTTTCGTACCATGTCCAGCCAAGCCGGAGACGGCCGCCTTGTATCGAGACGGATTCCGGCTAGAGGTATGTGATGGTGGCCGAGCTGCCCATATCAACAATGCGGACAGTCGTTGTGATACTTATATACATACATGTATGTATGTAAGTATATCATGTTTTTGGGAAATGGATTTTTGAATGGGGAGGGCGGATGACTGCCCAAATTCTGGGGTTCGCCGGGCTGCTGGCTTTGTCGAACATGTTCATGACATTCGCCTGGTACGGCCATTTACGCTATGCGCACAGCAGCCCCTGGTATATCGCGTTGTTGGCCAGCTGGGGGCTGGCATTCTTCGAATACGCCATCATGGTGCCGGCGAATCGCTATGGATTCGATTTCCTGAGCGTGACGCAGATGAAAATCCTGCAGGAGGTCGTCACGCTATCGGTGTTCGTTCCGTTCGCTTTGCTTTTCATGGACGAACGGCTGCGCTTGAATCACCTGTGGGCTGGGCTGTGCCTGGTGGGGGCCGTGTATTTCGCCTTCAAGAAATAACTTTCCAAACGGTAATGCTGGAAGGCGACGGGCAAAGTAAAGACAGGCCGGGCAATGAAAAAAGGTGGTTTTACGACGCGCTTGCCGTAAAACCACCTTTCAGGCTTTCGGGTGTGGATCCGGGCGGCTTACTGGGCGATCAGGAACTGATCGCGAGTGGCGCCGGCGCCTTCGGCGGCAACCAGCCAGCGCGGGGGCTTGCCGCGGCCGGTCCAGGTTTCGCCCGTCTCGGGGTGGCGGTATTTCGGAGCTACCTGCCTGGCGGGAGCCTTGGCGGCGGGCTTGGCCGTGCCGACGCTGCGTTTGCGGCCCGAAACGCCCTTGGCCTGGGCGGCTTTCAGTTCGTCCAGGGTAATGGAATATTCCTGCATCGAGCGCAGAATGGACGCGACGATGGGCTGGCGCTGCTTCAGCCGCACGGTTTCCGCCTTTTCTTGCAGTTTGCGGATCTGAGCCTGCAGCGATTGGTAGGTTTCTTTGGCCATTTTTTTCACTTGGTTGGGGTCGTCAGGCGTACATGTCAGGCGTACTTAAGCGAGCATTATGCTTGTTTTTGGCGACAGGCGTATTTTAGAAGCTAATTTTCCGAGCTGTGAAGGGCTGGTGCGAAAACGGATACATATTGGTCATATAGAGCGCGCCTGCCGGAGGAAGTTCATTCTGAAACATCTTTGAAAAGAAACCGGACCGGACAGGCATCCGGGTATTTTTGTCTATAAGTCTTGGAAGGGCGTCCCAGCGCGAGGCGGCCCGATTGGAAGAAAATGGCTCTTCGTTCAGTGGTTTACAAAGCGGCATTGCAGGTGGCGGATATGGACAGGGGGTATTACGCGGACCATGCCCTGGTCGTGGCGCGGCATCCCTCCGAAACGGACGAGCGCATGATGGTCAGGCTGCTGGCTTTTGCCCTGCATGCGCAGGAGGAACTGGCGTTCGGCAGGGGGTTGAGCACCGACGACGAACCGGACCTGTGGCTCAAGGACCTGACCGGCGCCATCGATATCTGGATCGAAGTCGGCCTGCCGGACGAGAAATGGCTGCGCAAGGCCTGCGCCCGCGCCGCCCGGGTCGTGCTGTATACCTACGGCAGGACCGCCGAGCACTGGTGGCGCCAGAATGCCGGCAAACTGTCGCGTTTGGACAACCTGGAAGTCCTGCGGCTCGATGCCGGAACGACGGCGAAACTGGCGGGGCTGGCCGAGCGTTCGATGCAGCTCCAGTGCAGCGTGCAGGACGGCGAAGCGTGGCTCGGCAATGGCGAACGGGCCGTCCACCTGGTGCCCGAAAAGCTGCATCCGGCGCATTGAACGGGTATTGCGGCAATATCAACCCTTGCCGCCGCAGGGGAATGGCCCGCCGCTATCCCATGAAACCAGCGGGCGTTTGGTGCTAGGATAAAAGAGCAGTACGAAGTGATGGATTTGGTCTACCGAAACGGCACCGACCAAACGGGGGGAGTTACGCCTGGAATGGATCGGGTGCCATAAAAAAACGCGTCTGTTGCGACCGACAGTTGTGAAATACGGAAAACCCTTCTCATGAATGCACTTTTCTCCCAGGCGGAGCGTCAACTCGCTACATTACCCATCCCCATCCAACTGACCATGCCCGATGGCACTCGCCTGGGGGCCGCCAATCCGCGGGTCGGTTTCGTCCTGAAAAGCCTGCGCTCTCTGTCGCATCTCGTGCGGGGCCGTATCGGGCCCATCGGCGAGGATTACGTCGAAGGCCGGCTGGACATCGTCGGCAGTATGCGCGACCTGATGGGCGCAGCCGCGGCGCTGCTCAAGGATTCGCCCGTCAATGGCGAACGTGCGGGATTCCTGTCCGAAATCGGCCGGCGCGCGGCTTCGGTCATGCACCATACGCTGGACCGCGATGCGCGCCAGATCCAGTTCCACTACGACCTGTCCGACGATTTCTATGGGCTCTGGCAGGATCCCCGGCGCGTGTATTCCTGCGCGTATTACCGGGATCCGGCCATGACGCTGGCGCAGGCGCAGGAAGCCAAGCTCGACCACATCTGTCGCAAGCTCAAGCTGCAGCAGGGCGAACGCTTCCTGGATATCGGCGCCGGCTGGGGCGGCCTGCTGCTATGGGCGGCGGAAAACTACGGGGTGGATGCCACCGGCATCACGCTTTCCAAGAACCAGCATGCGCACGTCAATCGCCTGATTCAGGAAAAAGGGCTGCACGACCGCGTGCGCATGTTGCTGCTGGATTATCGCAAGCTCGACGATGCCGAACCCTTCGACAAGATCGCCTCGGTCGGCATGTTCGAACACGTGGGCCGTGCGCAACTCGCCTCGTATTTTTCCAAGATCCGCCGCCTGCTCAAGCCGGGCGGCCTGGCGATGAACCACGGCATTACCGCGGGCGGCACGTATAACGCGCAGCTGGGCAGCGGCATGGGGGATTTCATCGAGAAATACATATTTCCCGGCGGTGAACTGGTCCATGTCAGCAAGGTGCTGGAAACGCTCAGCGACGGCGGACTGGAAGCGGTGGACGTGGAAAATCTTCGGCCGCACTATGCGCGCACGCTATGGGCCTGGAGCGATGGCCTGGAAGCCAAACTGGACGAGGCCTACCGGATACTGCCGGGCGAGCAGGGCGCCAAATCCGTGCGTGCCTATCGGCTCTACCTGGCGGGTTGCGCGATGGCTTTCGAGCAGGGCTGGATTTCTCTGAATCAGGTGCTCTGCCAGCGCCAGGGTATTTTCGACGGCACGCAGCTCGATAATCCCCCGGGCCAGGCCTATCCGTTCCGGCGCGATTACATCTATCGCTAGCCTATAGCGAAGCGGCCGAGAACGTGTCGCATTGGCCCGGGTCGCCGGTTTCCAGCCCGCGCTTGAACCAGCGCACCCGCTGGGCCGAGGTGCCATGCGTGAAGGCGTCGGGCACGACATAGCCCTGCGCCTGTTTTTGCAGGCGGTCGTCGCCGATCGCCGTCGCCGCGTTCAGCGCTTCCTCGACATCGCCGGGCTCGAGTATCTGGCGGCTGCGGTTGGCATGGTAGGCCCAGACGCCGGCATAGCAGTCGGCCTGCAGTTCCATGCGGACCGACAGGCGGTTCGCCTCGGCTTGGCCGGAACGCCGCTGCAGGTTGGCGACGCGTTCGGCCGTGCCTTGCAGGTTCTGCACGTGGTGGCCGATTTCGTGCGCGATGACGTAGGCGCGGGCGAAGTCGCCGGGCGCATTCAGCTTGTGCTGCATTTCCTGGAAAAAGCCCATGTCCAGGTAGACGCGGGCATCGCCCGGGCAGTAGAACGGCCCCATGGCGGCCTGGCCGGTGCCGCAGGCCGTATTGGTGGCGCCCGTATACAGCACGAGCCGCGGCTCGGCATAGCGGCTGCCCGAGGCGCGGAAGATCTCGCTCCAGGTGTCCTCGGTGTCGGCCAGCACGCGCGAGACGAACTGGGCCTGGGGGTCGTCCGCCGGCGGGGCCCCGGCAGACTGCTGGGTCGAGGCGGGCGGTCCGGAGGCCAGATCGAGCACCACCGATGGATCGACCCCGAAATACATGGCGACCAGCGCCAGCACGATAGCTCCTATGCCCAGCGAGCCGCGTCCACCCAGGGACGGGCCGCCGCGCCGGTCTTCGACATTGCTGCTTTTTCGGCCATTATCCAGACGCATGGCGCGTTTCCCCTGATCTGCTGTTGTCCGCACTCGGCGTACATGAGCAAACTATAAACCCAACCTGGCGGGCAGAGGGCTCGGTCTGCCTATTCCGCACCGCTGAAATAGGCTTGTTTACCAACGGGGAAATGCATAAAGACGCCTCGAAAATGTGCGAGCATAGGCACCTCCGCGGTAGATCGGCGATGGGGCGCGGGAACGAAAAACCCTGGCTGAGCAAGGGTTTATGCGGGCTTGACATAGCTTGGCATTGACGCTGCCGATGCTTGAAATTCATACAAACATCCATGAATGTTTGTATAATCGCCCCGTCCTAGAGGTCCTTCGAGCCTGCCACATGCCTCCGGGCGCATGGCCGGGCCGGGCCTTCGTCGTTTCCGGATTTCGATTTCGTTCCGGCCGCATGCGCCGCGACATCCATATGCCTAGAGGAATGCTATGCAACGCAAAAGACGCTCACCCTATTTGCTAGGCGCAGTTTCGCTGGCGACCCTGCTGGCCCTGTCCGCCTGCGGCAAGGGCAACGGTGAGGCGCAGAAGGGAGCGGGGGCTCCCCCTCCCATGGAAATCGGCACGGTCACCATTGCTCCCACCAAAGAGGTCATCGTCAACGAGCTGCCCGGCCGCCTCGAGGCCACGCGCGTTGCCGAGGTCCGGGCGCGCGTGGCCGGTATCGTGCAGCAGCGGGTGTTCACCGAAGGCTCCGACGTCAAGGCCGGCCAGTTGCTGTTCAAGATCGACCCGGCGCCGTTCCAGGCCGACTACAACAGCGCCAAGGCGAACCTGGAGCGCGACGAGGCCAATCTGTACCAGGCGCGCATGCTGGCCGAGCGGTACGAGCCGCTGGTCAAGGCCAATGCCGTCAGCAAGCAGGAATACGACAGCGCCGTGGCAGTCCACAAGCAGGCGCAAGCGGCCGTGTCGGCCACCAAGGCGGCGCTCGATCGCGCCAAGCTGAGCCTGGACTACGCCACGGTTACTGCGCCGATATCGGGCCGGATCGGCCGCGCGCTGGTCACCGAGGGCGCGCTGGTCGGCCAGGGCGAAGTCACGCCGCTGGCAACCATCCAGCGCTTGGATCCCATCTACGCCAACTTCACGCAGTCGGTCGCGCAGCTCAGCCAGCTGCGCGCGGCTTTCGACAGCGGCAAGATCAAGCAGGTATCGGCCAACGAGGCGCGCGTGTCGCTGGTGCTGGACGACGGCTCCAAGTACCGGTTGTCGGGCAAGCTGCTGTTTTCCGACGTGACGGTGGACCAGAGCACGGGCCAGGTAACGCTGCGCGCCGAGTTCCCCAATCCCAAGATGGTCCTGCTGCCGGGCATGTATGTCCGCGTCCAGGTCGAGCAGGGCGTGGACGAGGCGGCGATCACGGTGCCGCAGCAGGCGGTGCAGCGCGGCGCCAACGGCGACGCCTCGGTCCTGGTGGTCGGCGCCGAGAACAAGGTGGAAGCGCGTCCGGTCAAGACCGGCGCGGCAGTGGGAGACCGCTGGATCGTTACGCAGGGGCTGCAGGCCAACGACGTCGTCATTGCCGAAGGCTTCCAGAAAGTACGCCCGGGCGCGCAAGTCAAGCCCGTGCCGTGGAAGCCCGCCGCAGCGCCGGCGGCAGGGGCGCAACCCGCCCAGGCCGGCAAGCCGTGATCCGTATGGCGCCGCGGGGGCGCCGCATCCGCGGTGCGCGGGCCGGCGGGCATGGCTGCGACCGAGGCGTGGGCCGGGACACCCGGACCGCTTCGCCGTCGCGGCGGATGCCGCCGGACCGCCCTAAGCATCTCTAAGAGAGTCACCAGACATGTCGCAATTTTTCATTAACAGGCCGATCTTTGCCTGGGTGGTCGCGCTGTTCATCATCCTGGCGGGCGTGCTGGCCATTCCCAACCTGCCGGTGTCGCAGTACCCGGCGGTGGCGCCTCCCGTCATCTCGGTGTCGGCGACCTATCCCGGCGCATCCGCCGAAACCGTGGCCCAGTCGATCACCAGCCTGATCGAGGACGAGCTCAACGGCGCGCAAGGCATGATGTATTTCGAGTCGCAGAGCAACTTTGGCCGCGCCGAAATCGACATCACCTTCGCGCCGGGCGTCGATCCCGACCTGGCGGCGGTGGACGTGCAGAACCGCATCAAGCGGGTCGAGTCCCGCCTGCCGCAATCCGTGCTGCAGCAAGGCCTGCGGGTGGAGAAGGCCAGCACCAACTTCCTGCTGGTGCTGACCCTGTCCTCCGAAAGCGGCGAGACCGACGCCGTGGGGCTGGGCGACTACCTGACCCGCAACGTGCTGAGCGAAATCCGCCGTATCCCGGGCGTGGGCCGGGCGCAGTTGTTCGCCTCGCAGCGGGCCATGCGCATCTGGATCGACCCGGCCAAGCTGGTGGGCTTCAAGCTGTCCACGGCCGACGTCAACGCAGCCATTGCCGGCCAGAACGTGCAGCTGCCGGCCGGCGCCATCGGCGACCAGCCCAACTTCCCCGACCAGCAGATCACGGCGAGCATCTCCGTGCGCGGCCAGCTGGCCACGCCCGAGGAGTTCGGCAACATCGTGCTGCGCGCCAATCCGGACGGTTCGTCCGTGCGCCTGCGCGACGTGGCGCGCATCGAGGTCGGCGCCGAAACCTACGCGTTCTCGTCGCGCCTGAACGGCAAGCCGACCGCCGCCGTGGCCGTGCAATTGGCGCCGGGCGCCAACGCGTTGTCGGCGGCCGAGGGCGTCAAGTCCAAGATGGCGGAACTGGCGGCCTATTTCCCTCCCGACTACAAGTACGACATTCCCTACGACACTTCGCCCTTCGTGAAGGCGTCGATCGAGAAGGTGCTCCACACCCTGGTCGAGGCCATGGTGCTGGTGTTCCTGGTGATGTTCCTGTTCCTGCAGAACTTCCGCTACACGCTGATTCCCTCCATCGTGGTGCCGATCTGCCTGATGGGCTCGTTCGCGTGCATGCTGGTCGCCGGGTTCTCGATCAACGTGCTGACCATGTTCGGCATGGTGCTGGTGATCGGCATCCTGGTGGACGACGCCATCGTGGTGGTGGAGAACGTCGAGCGGATCATGGTCGAAGAAGGATTGCCGCCCAAGGAAGCCACCCGCAAGGCCATGGGCCAGATCAGCGGCGCCATCATCGGCATTACGCTGGTCCTCACGGCGGTGTTCCTGCCGCTGGCCTTCATGAGCGGCTCGGTGGGCGTGATCTACCGGCAGTTCTCGCTGGCCATGGCCACTTCCATCATGTTCTCGGGTTTCCTGGCCCTGTCGCTGACGCCGGCGCTGTGCGCCACGCTGCTCAAGCCGATCGCCAAGGGCGCACACGACGAGAAGAAAGGCTTCTTCGGCTGGTTCAACCGCAGCTTCAACCGGACGGCGGACGGCTACCAGAACTGGGTGGGGCGCATCCTGGCCAAGACCGGGCGCTATATGGTGATCTACGTGGCGATCCTGGCGGTGATGGCCTATACCTTCCTGCGCCTGCCGTCGTCGTTCCTGCCCGCGGAAGACCAGGGCTACGTGATCACCGACATCCAGACGCCGCCCGGCGCTTCGGCCAACCGCACCCGCGAGGCGGTCGAGGCCATGGAGGCGCATTATTCCGAGCGGCCCTCGGTGAAGGCCATGATCACCATTCTGGGTTTCAGCTTCTCCGGCATGGGCCAGAACGCGGCATTGTCGTTCGCGACGCTGAAGGACTGGTCCGAGCGCGGCGCGGATGAATCGGCGCAGGCCGAGGCGGCGCGCGCCAACGGCAGCTTCTTTGCGCGCATCAAGGACGCCATGGTGTTCTCGATCGTGCCGCCGGCCATTCCCGAACTGGGCAACGCGACCGGTTTCACCTTCCGCCTGCAGGACCGCGGCGGCCTGGGCCACAACGCGCTGCGCGACGCGCGCGACCAGTTGCTGGGCGCCGTCGCCAAGAGCGACGTGATCGCGTATGCCCGCGTCGAAGGCCTGGAGGACGCGCCGGAACTGCGCCTGCTGATCGACCGCGAAAAGGCCAACGCCCTGGGCGTGTCCTTCGATTCGATCCGCTCGGCGCTGTCCACCTCGGTGGGCTCGGCCGTGGTGAACGACTTCATCAACGCCGGACGGGTCCAGCGCGTGATCGTGCAGGCCGAGGCCGGCAGCCGCATGTCGCCGGACGACTTGCTGCGCCTGTACGCGGCCAATGCGAGCGGAGGCCTGGTGCCGTTCTCGGCATTCGCGTCGTCCGAGTGGGCCAAGGGTCCGGTGCAGGTGATCCGCTACAACGGCTATCCCGCCTACAAGCTCTCGGGCGACGCCAAGCCGGGCTTCAGCACCGGCGACGCCATGACCGAGATGGAACGGCTGGTGCGCGAGCTGCCGCCGGGCATCGGCTATGAATGGACCGGCCAGTCGCTGCAGGAACGCGTGTCCGGCGCCCAGGTGCCCATCCTGCTGACGCTGTCGCTGCTGGTGGTGTTCCTGGTGCTGGCCGCGCTGTACGAAAGCTGGTCCATTCCGTTCTCGGTGGTCCTGGTGGTGCCGCTGGGGATCCTGGGCGCAGTGCTGGCGGTCACGCTGGTGGGCATGCCCAACGACGTATTCTTCAAGGTGGGTCTGATCACCATCATCGGCCTGTCTGCCAAGAACGCCATCCTGATCGTCGAGTTCGCCAAGGATCTCTATGCCGAAGGCAAGGGACTGGCCGAGGCCACCATCGAGGCGGCGCGCCTGCGCTTCCGCCCCATCATCATGACCTCGCTGGCGTTCATCCTGGGCGTGCTGCCGCTGGCCATCGCCACCGGCGCCAGCTCGGGCGCGCAGCGCGCCATCGGCACCGGCGTGATGGGCGGCATGATCTCGGCCACGCTGCTGGCGGTGTTCCTGGTGCCCGTGTTCTTCGTCGTGGTGCTCAAGCTGTTCAGGACCAAGCCCGAATCGCTGCACATCATGGGCCACCATGACGATGAGCCTGGACAGGGCGCGGCCGGTACAGTCAAGCATGAAGGAAATTGATATGAGCAAGACACTCATGGCGGCGGCCATCGCCGCGCTGCTGGGCGGATGCTCGCTGATGCCCGAATACGAGCGCCCGGCGGCGCCGGTGGAGGCGGATTTCTCCGCCCACGGCGCCGCGGCGGCCAGCGGGCAGCAACTGGCGGCCGACATAGGCTGGCGCCAGTTCTTCGGCGATCCGCGGCTGCAGCGGCTGGTCGACGTCGCGCTGGAAAACAACCGCGACCTGCGCGTGGCGGTTCTCAACATCGAGATCGCGCGCGCGCAGTACGGCGTGACGCGCGCCGACCAGTTCCCGACTCTCAGCGGCAATGCGAACGGAACGCGCCAGCGCACGCCGGCCGATCTGTCGTATTCCGGCCGTGCCGCGGTCGGCAGCACCTATCAGGTCAACCTGGGCGTGACCGCCTACGAGCTGGACCTGTTCGGCCGGGTGCGCAGCCTGAGCGCCGCGGCGCTGAACCAGTACCTGGCTACCGAGGAAAGCCGCCGCAGTACCCAGATCAGCCTGATCGCCCAGTTGGCCAACGCTTATCTGAACGAGCGGGCCAGCGACGAGTTGCTGGCGCTGGCGGAGCGTACGCTGAAGACGCGCCAGGAATCCTACGATCTGATCAAGCTGCGCTACGATGCGGGCGCGGCTTCCGGACTGGAGTTCCAGCAGGCCGAGTCGCTGATCCAGAGCGCGCGCGCCGAGCACGCCGTGGCCGAGCGCTCCAAGGCGCAGGCCACCAATGCCATCGTGCTGCTGATCGGCCAGCCCCTGCCGGCCGGCCTGCCGCCCCCGCGGCCGCTGCATGAGCAGTCGCTGATGACCGACGTGCCCGTGGGCCTGTCGTCCCAGCTGATCGAGCGCCGGCCCGACGTCCGCGCTGCCGAGCAGCAACTGCGCAGCGCCAACGCGAACATCGGCGCAGCCCGTGCCGCGTTCTTCCCGCGCATTTCGCTGACGGGCTCATTCGGCACCGCCAGCAGCCAGCTGTCGGGCCTGTTCGACAGCGGCTCGCACGCCTGGAGCTTCGCGCCCCAGATCAGCCTGCCCCTGTTCGATGCGGGCCGCAACCGCGCCAATCTGGACCTGGCGGAGGCGCGCAAGAATGTCGCCGTCGCCAACTACGAGAAGTCCATCCAGACCGCATTCCGGGAAGTGGCCGACGCGCTCGACGCCAAGGGAAGCTACGATATGCAGATCCAGGCCCAGCAGGCGCTGGTGGAGGCGTCGCAGCGCAGCTTCGAGCTGTCCGACATGCGCTACCGGAACGGCGTGGAGAGCTATCTGACGCTGCTCGACGCCCAGCGCTCGCTGTTCACGGCGGAGCAAGGGCTGCTCCAGGCGCGTACCCAGCGCCTGAACAACCTGGTGGCCTTGTACAAGTCCCTGGGCGGCGGCTGGGAAGAAAACACCGTCGTCTCCACCCAGCAACCCGCTGCTGCGGCCACGGTGCGCCAATAGGGCGCCGGCCCCGCGGCAAAAAAAACGCCCCGGCTCCGAAGAAAGGAGCCGGGGCGTTTTTTGTACTGATCCTTAGCCGTTGACGTATTGAACGTTGTAGCGGCGGGCGTTGGCCTTCAGCGTGGCGATGAACTCCAGGACCTTGACGGCGCCGTTGCGCAGGGCCGAGAACGGCTTGGGCTGGTCGAACTCATTGGCCAGCTCGTCACGGATCAGCTCGCGCTCGAGGGTGTCGGTCAACTTGCTGTCTTGAACGTATTTCATGCTGGTTCCTTTCACTTGATTGCTAGGTGGTGTCACCTAGGTAATAACCCTATATTAGGGGAAACCCCAGGGTCTGGCAAGTGTGTGTACCCAATTCCCCACAGATTGGGGGGACGCGCGCACGAATTCGACACGGCAGCCGCAGAAGGCCTCGTTGGTAAAAAAAATGGATTTTGACCGAGGAAACCGCGGATCTGGCTTCGCCAGTCCGCCGGCTTCGCCCCTCTGGGCCCGGCGCCGGGCCGCCCCAAGGCGGGCCCAGGCCCCCTTGGGGGGCTGCCGCGTAGCGGCTGGGGGCCTACCATTCTGGGCGCGCGTAAGCGCGTAGGGGGGTTACCTATACTGACCCTGGACCAGCTGGAAGCCGAACAGCCGGCAATCCAGGGCGCCGTTGTAGATGGGGGTGCGGCGGAACGGATCCAGGCGCAGCTTCTTGGGCAGGTCGAAGTCGCTGGTGATGACGTGCAATTGCCAGCCGCCGAATTCGCGTTTCAGGGTGCTGGCCCATTCCGTCCACAACTGGCGGTCTTCTTCCAGGTCCAGGCGTTCGCCGTAGGGCGGATTGGTGATCAGCCAGCCGGCCTGGTCGTCCAGCGGGCAGGTGTCGCGCGCGTCGGCGACTTCGAAATACACGGCCTCGTCGGTCAGGCCTGCGCGATGGGCGTTGTCGCGCGCCGCTTCGATCGCATGCGGGTCGATGTCGGCGCCGGCCATCTGGATGGGAAGTTCCGGCAGGATGCGGGCGCGGGCGTCGTCCTTGAGGTCGCGCCAGTGGCGCGCCTGGTGGCCGCGCAGCCGCTCGAATGCGAAGGGCCGGGAGATGCCGGGCGGCACGCCAAGCGCTTTGAGCGCCGCTTCGATGAGAATGGTGCCGCTGCCGCAGAACGGATCGATGAGAGGCACGTTGCCCGGCCAGCCCGACAGCGCCAGCAACCCGGCCGCGAGATTTTCGCGCAGCGGCGCTTCGCCTTTGTCGAGCCGCCATCCGCGCTTGAACAGCGATTCGCCCGAGGTGTCGAGATAGAGCGTGGCGCTGGTCTCGTCCAGAAAGGCATGGACGCGGGCATCGGGCCGCACGGTGTCGATGCTGGGGCGCTCGCCTTCGCGTTCGCGCAGCCGGTCGCAGATGCCGTCCTTGACCCGCAGATTGCAGAACTGCAGGCTTTTCATGGGACTGCGCACGGCCGAGGTGTCGACGCGCAGGGTCTGTTCCGCGCCGAACCAATGTTCCCAGGGCGTGGCCCGGGCCAGTTCCAGCAGCTCGTCTTCGTTCTGCACCGGGCCATGGGCGACGCGGACCAGGATGCGGGTGGCCAGCCGCGAATGCAGGTTGGCGCGCATCATGCCGGTCCAGTCGGCGGTGAAATGGACGCCGGCGCGGCCCGGATGGGCGTCGTCGAAGCCCAGGGCATGCAATTCGTCGGTCAGTGCGTGTTCCAGTCCCAGGGGGCAGGGAGCGAAGACCGCGAAGTTTTCCCCCGGACGGGCGATGACGTGCTGGCGCGGCGCGGCGTCCGCGGCAGGGCGGCGCTCGCGCGGGCGTCCGGGGCGCGGTCCGCCGGTTTGGGCATTGCCGGCTTCGTCGCGCCGGGAGCGGTAGGCGGCGTCACCGCCGCCTTCGTCCGGACGGCGCCGGGAGGAGGAGAGGGGCCGGTCTTCGCGCGAGCGTGGCCGGTCGGAACGTTCTGCCGGAGCACGGCGGCCTGGAGGCGTTGCGCGATCCCCGGGGCGGGGCCGCGAAGGCGCGGCGTCGCCGCGCTCGCCGGCCGGCGCCTCGGCGGAGCCCTGCTTGCCGGTTTCCAGCGCGGCGCGCGCCACGCGATGCGCGCGCGCGCCCGAGCGGACACGCCTGTCGGCGCCGGACGAATCCTCGGACGGGCGCGTAGCGCGTTCGCCGGGGCGGGTGTTCAGCGTCAGTTTTTTGCGCTCGGGAGTATCGGACAAGGCGGGCTCGGATCAGAAAGGTTTGACGACGACGAAAATGGTGGCGGCCAGCAGCAGCAGCACGGGTACTTCATTGAACCAGCGGTAGAACACGTGCGACCGCGCATTGCGGCCGGCTTCGAACTTGCGCAGCAGGCTGCCACAGGCGTGGTGATAGCCCAGCGCCAGCAGGACCACCAGCAGCTTGGCGTGCATCCAGCCATTGCCCGGACCCATGCCGATGCCGTAGCCCACGTACAGCCACAGGCCCAGCAGCAGAGCCGGCACGGCCAGCATGGTGGTGAAGCGGTACAGGCGGCGCGCCATGCCGAGCAGGCGCGTCGCCGCGGCGGCATTCGTTTCCTGCGCCAGATTCACGAAAATCCGCGGCAGGTAAAACAGCCCCGCAAACCACGACGCGACGAAAACAATATGAAAAGCCTTTACCCACAGCATACGAGATTCCTCATGATGGTCATGCCAAGCCCAGCCCGCGATCGCATAAAAACAAAAGAACGCGCTGCCACAGTTCCAAACAGTTTGCCCAGATCCAGGAAGCGGTGGATCCGGCTTTGCCGGTCCACCCGCTTCGCCCCTGGGCCCGGCGCCGGGCCGCCCCAAGGCGGGCCCAGCCCCCCTCGGGGGGCTGCCGCGTAGCGGCTGGGGGCCCACCATGCCCCGGCGCCGGGCCGCCCCAAGGCGGGCCCAGGCCCCCTCGGGGGGCTGTCGCGTAGCGGCTGGGGCCCACCATGCCGGGCGCGCGTAAGCGCGTAGGTGGTCACCTAGTCTGGCCGTCACCGGTCAGCACCCACTTCAGCGTCGTCAGGCCTTCCAGGCCGACCGGCCCGCGCGCATGCAGCTTGTTGGTGGAGATGCCGATCTCCGCGCCCAGGCCGTACTCGTAGCCATCGGCAAAGCAGGTGGGCAGGTTGACGTAGACCGAGCTGGAGTCCACTTCGCGCTGGAAGCGGCGGGCGGCGGACAGGTCTTCGGTGACGATGGCGTCGGTGTGCTGCGAGCCGTGGGCCTCGATGTGGGCGATGGCGGCGTCCAGGTCGTCCACCACTTTCACCGACAGGATGGGGCCGAGATACTCGGTATCCCAGTCTTCCTCGGTGGCGGCGACGGCCTGGGGCACCAGGGCGCGCGTACGCGCACAGCCGCGCAATTCCACGCCATGCGCCGAGAAGGCCTCGCCCATGCCGGGCAGGAAGGCCGGGGCAACGTCGGCATGGACCAGCAGCGTTTCCATGGCGCCGCAGATGCCGTAGCGATAGGTCTTGGCGTTGAAGGCGATGGTGCGGGCCTTGGCGAGATCGGCTGCGCGGTCCACGTAGACATGGCAGATGCCGTCCAGGTGCTTGATCACGGGGACGCGCGCCTCGTCGGACAGGCGCTTGATCAGGCCCTTGCCGCCGCGCGGCACGATGACGTCCACGTAGTCGGTCATGGTGGCCAGCATGCCGACGGCGGCGCGATCGGTCGTTTCGACGACCTGCACCGCGTCGGCGGGCAGGCCGGCCGCTTCCAGCCCCTCGCGCACGATGCGTCCCAGCGCGGTATTGGAGTGGATGGCCTCGGAACCGCCGCGCAGGATGGTGGCGTTGCCGGATTTCAGGCACAGCGCCGCGGCATCGATGGTGACGTTCGGCCGCGATTCGTAGACGATGGCGATCACGCCCAGTGGGACGCGCATGCGCGCGACCTGCATGCCATTGGGCCGCAGGCGGGTCTCGGTCAATTCGCCGACCGGATCGGGCATGGCGGCGATCTGTTCCAGGCCCGTCGCCATCAGGCCGAGCGCCTTGTCGGACAGTGTCAGCCGGTCGACCAGCGCGGCATCCAGTCCGCTGGCCCGGGCCGCCTGCAGGTCTTTGGCGTTTTCTGCCTGCAGCCACGTCTTGCGGGCCCGCAGCGCCTCCGCCATGGCGCGCAGGGCCGCGGCCTTGGTGCGGCCGTCGGCGCGCGCCACCACGCGCGCGGCGGCGCGCGCGTGGCTGCCGATCTGGCGCATGATCTGGTCGAGGGGAAGTGTCTGGTCCATAAGTATTCCAATGCCTTGCGACGGCGCGCGGCGTTCAGGCCGCCAGCCGCAGCGCCAGGCGCGTGATTTCGTGCCAGGGGTCCTGCAGCCGTCCGGGAACGCGCAGGCCTTTGATGATCTTGTCCACCTCGTGCGCGTGGTGGACCGCCGCGGTCCAGGCCTGCGGCGGCATCCGCCGGAGCGCCTGGTTGGCGAGCTGCTCGTGCGTACCGAAAAACCGCAGCGTGCGCATCAGCGCCGGCACGCTCTGGCCTTGCTGGCCGGCCTGGGCCAGCCGCGCCAGCAGGCGGATTTCCTCGCCGACCGCCCACAGTACCAGCGGCAGCGCCTCGCCTTCGGCGCGCAGCCCGTCGATCAGCCGGACCACCCGCTGGGCATCGCCCGCCAGCATGGCGTCGCGCAGCTTGAACACGTCGTAGCGCGCGACGTTCATCACGGCTTCCTGGACCTGCTCCAGCGTCAGCGCGCCTTCGGGATAGAGCAGGCCGAGCTTGAGGATCTCCTGGTGCGCCGCCAGCAGGTTGCCTTCGACACGGTCCGCCAGCCATTGCAGCACCTCGTTGCCGGCGCGCTGTTTCTGCCTGGCCAGGCGCTCGCCTATCCAGCCCGGCAGCATGGGCCGCTCGATGGTCGGAACCTCGATCACCTTGCCATGCTGGGCCAAGGCCATGAACCAGGCGCTGTTGCGCGTCGTCTTGTCCAGCTTGGGCAGCATGACCACCGTCACGGATTCTCCCTGCTGCGCGGGAGCCTGGCGAGCCAGCCGCACGATCACCTCGCCGCCCGACTTGCCCGGCTTGCCGGTCGGGATCTTCAGCTCCAGCAGCCGTTTGTCGCCGAACAGCGAAATCGACTGCGACCCGGCCAGCAGCGCATTCCAATCGCTGCGGGCATCGGCCACCACCGTCTCGCGCTCCGTAAAGCCTTCCGACGTCGCCGCCGCGCGCAACGCGTCGCAAGCCTCGATCACCAGCAGCGGCTCATCGCCCGTGACGGTATGAAGCGAGTTCATGTCCCCCCCCTACGCGCTTCGCGCTCCCCCCAGGGGGCGATGCGGGTGGACCGGCGGAGCCGGATCCACCGCATCCTGGGTTGAGCCGCAACATTTTGTGTTGCAGCACTGGGGTGTGGCCGCCGTTCATTTCGATGTGCTTGCGATCGAGATGACGCCTCCCGACCCAGGGCACAGCGGATCTGGCTCCGCCAGTCCGCCAGTGCCGCCCCCTGGGGGGCGCGCGTAAGCGCGTAGGCGGGGGCTTTCATATTGCGGCCATGCGCCGCAGCACCTGCTGCACCGCCTCGTTCTGCATGTCACGGTAGAGCAGGTTGGCTTCGCTGTCCTTGGCCAGGGTGTTGGCGTCGGCGAAGGTGATGTCGCGCTTCAGGGCGATGGTGGTGTCGGGGATGTATTCCCGGCCGTTGCCCTGCACGCGGAAGCTCAGCAGGTAGCGCAGCTCGTACTCGCGCACGCGTCCGGCGGCGTCCAGCGTCAGGATGCTGCGCTCGCGGGTTTCACTCAGTATCTGCAATTGCGCCTGGGCCTGGCGCGGGTCCTCGACCACCTGGGTGTTGGTCGTATTGCGCACATATCTGCGCAACTGCGCGCCCATTTCCGAGGTGTCGCTGGCGCCGATGTACAGGGTCGAGAACGGCAGGTTCGCCGTGCCGCGCAGCGCAAAGCCGCAGCCCGTCAGCAGCGCCAGGCCGCCGGCGCCCGCGGCCGCCCGCAAAAAGCGCCGCCGCGCGTCAGCCATATCGGAAAAAGACCACGGTTTCATGCGCATTCCTAGATGATGAGACCTGTGGGGAATTTCTTACCCCACTACGTTGACCAGCTTGCCCGGAACGACGATCACGCGCTTGGGCGGACGGCCTTCGAGGAATTTCGCGACGGCCTCGTGGCCGACCGCGATGCCTTCGATGGCGGCCTTGTCGGCGCTGCTGGGCACCGACAGCGCGCCGCGCAGCTTGCCGTTGACCTGCAGCATCAGTTCGACTTCGTCGGTGATCAGGGCGGCTTCGTCCAACTGCGGCCAGGCGGCATCGAGCAGGTCGCCGCAGGCGCCGGCCAGGCCGAGGTCGTTCCAGGCCTGCCAGGTGATGTGCGGCACGATGGGGTAGAGCACCGACAGCAGGATGCGCGTGCCTTCGGCCAGCGCCGCGTCGCCCAGTTCGCCTTCGACCCCGGCGTCTTCCAGCGTGTTCAGCAGCTTCATGCTGGCCGACACCACGGTGTTGTACTGGATGCGCTGGTAATCGTAGTCGGCCTGCTTCAGGATCGCGTGGACGTCGCGGCGCAGGGTCTTGACCGCCGGCGCGGCGGCCGACCAGTCGGCGGGCATGCCGCGGCCCAGCGCGGCCTGGATGCGGCCCTGGCTGGCATGGCAGAAATTCCACAGCCGGCGCAGGAAGCGGTGCGCGCCGTCGACGCCCGAGCCCGACCATTCGAGCGTCTGTTCGGGCGGGCTGGCGAACATCACGAACAGGCGGGCGGTGTCCGCGCCCTGGGTGTCGATCAGCGACTGCGGATCGACGCCGTTGTTCTTGGACTTGGACATGGTGCCCACGCCGCCGTAGTCCACCGGCGAGCCGTCGGCCTTGAGCCTGGCGCCGACGATGGCGCCCTTGGCGTCGTGGATGTTCTCGACCTCTTCGGGCCAGAAGTACTCGATGCCGCCTTTCTCGTTGCGGCGCGAATAGATGTGGTTGAGCACCATGCCCTGGGTCAGCAGCTTGGTGAAGGGCTCGCCGAACTTGACCAGCCCCATGTCGCGCATGACCTTGGTCCAGAAACGCGCGTACAGCAGGTGCAGCACGGCGTGCTCGATGCCGCCGATGTACTGGTCCATCGGCATCCAGTAGTCGTTGCGCGCATCGACCATGGCCTCGTCGTTGCCCGGCGAGGTATAGCGCATGAAGTACCACGACGAATCCACGAAGGTGTCCATCGTGTCGGTCTCGCGCCGCGCGGGCTTGCCGCACTGCGGGCAGGCGCACCTCAGGAAGGCTTCGCTCTTGGCCAGCGGGTTGCCGCTGCCGTCCGGGATCAGGTCGTCGGGCAGCACCACGGGCAGGTCCTTCTCGGGCACCGGCACCGGGCCGCAGGCCTCGCAGTGGATGATGGGGATGGGGGTGCCCCAGTAGCGCTGGCGCGAGATGCCCCAGTCGCGCAGGCGGAAGGTGGTGCGCTTCTCGCCCAGGCCCTTGGCGGCGAGGTCGGCGGCGATGGCGTCGACCGCCTGCTGGTAGGCCAGCCCGTCGTACTTGCCCGAGTTCACGGTGCGGGCGGCCTGCTTGTCGCCGTACCACTCCTGCCACGCCCCGGTGGAGAATTCCTGGCCGTCGGCGGCGATGACCTGCTTGATCGGCAGGCCGTACTTCCGGGCGAAGGTGAAGTCGCGCTCGTCGTGGGCGGGCACGCCCATCACCGCGCCTTCGCCGTAGCTCATCAGCACGTAGTTGCCGACCCAGACCGGCACCGCTTCGCCGGTCAGCGGGTGAACGACCGACAGGCCCGTGGGCATGCCTTCCTTGTCGCGCGTGGCCAGCTCGGCCTCGGTCACGCCGCCCTTGCGGCATTCCTCGATGAAGGCGGCCAGCGCCGGGTTGCCGGCGGCGGCGTGCGCGGCCAGCGGGTGCTCGGGGGCGACGGCGCAGAAGGTCACGCCCATGATGGTGTCGGCGCGCGTGGTGAATACGTACATGCGGCCGTCCTGGATCAACTGGCCGGCGGCGTCGCGGATGTCGTGCGTGAAGGCGAAGCGGGTGCCTTCGCTCTTGCCTATCCAGTGTTCCTGCATCAGGCGGACCCGCTCGGGCCAGCCGGTCAGGTTGTCGCGCACCTCGGAGAGCAATTCCTCGGCGTAGTCGGTGATGCGCAGGTAGTAGCCCGGGATCTCGCGCTTCTCGACCAGCGCGCCCGAGCGCCAACCGCGGCCGTCGATGACCTGTTCGTTGGCCAGCACGGTCTGGTCCACCGGATCCCAGTTGACCACCTGGGTCTTGCGGTAGGCCACGCCTTTTTCCAGCATCTTCAGGAACAGCCACTGGTTCCACTTGTAGTACTTCGGATCGCAGGCGGCCATTTCGCGCGACCAGTCTATGCCCAGTCCCATCGCCTTCATCTGCTTCTTCATGTAGGCGATGTTGTCGTAGGTCCACTTGGCGGGCGGCACCTTGGACTTGATGGCGGCGTTCTCGGCCGGCATGCCGAAGGCGTCCCAGCCCATGGGCATCAGCACGTTGTAGCCCTTCATCCGCAACTGCCGGTACATGGCGTCGTTGATGGTGTAGTTGCGCACGTGGCCCATGTGCAGCTTGCCGCTGGGATAGGGCAGCATCGAACACGCGTAGAACTTGGGCTTCTCGGAGCCGTCGGGGTTCTTCGCGTGCTCGGCCGTCAGGTAGGCGTTGGTCGCTTCCCAGTGCTTCTGGGCGGTGGATTCGATCTCGGTCGGAGCGTAGCGTTCCTGCATGGTATCCATGGGCATAGTGAAGAAGGGGCCGGGGCCCTGGGCAAAGCGCTGGCCATCTTGCGGCGCAACCCTAGATTATAGGAGACCGGCCGCCGCCCGGGCGGGGGAGTGCTAGACTGCCAGGCGCTTCCTTCGTTTCCGCCGTTCCCATGTCCCTGCTCGATCATCTCAACGCCCCCCAGCACGCCGCCGTCACCATCGAACCGCGCCACGCCCTGGTGCTGGCCGGCGCCGGCAGCGGCAAGACGCGGGTGCTCACCACGCGCATGGCCTGGCTGATCCAGACCGGCCAGGTCAGCCCGCATGGGTTGATGGCGGTGACCTTCACGAACAAGGCCGCGCGCGAAATGCTCACGCGCATGAGCGCGATGCTGCCCATCAACACGCGCGGCATGTGGATAGGCACGTTCCACGGGCTGTGCAACCGCATGCTGCGCGCCCACTACCGCGACGCCGGCCTGCCGCAGACTTTCCAGATCCTGGATACGGCCGACCAGCTCTCGGCCATCAAGCGCCTGCTCAAGGGCGCGGGCGTGGACGATGAGAAATACCCGCCGCGCCAGCTGCAGCACTTCATCAACAATGCCAAAGAAGAAGGGCTGCGCCATACCCAGGTCGAGGCCTACGACAGCTTCAACCGCCAGATGGTCGAGCTCTACGGCATGTACGACGCCCAGTGCCAGCGCGAGGGCGTGGTCGATTTCCCCGAACTGCTGCTGCGCTGCTACGAGCTGCTGGCGCACAACGCGCCGATCCGCGAGCATTACCAGCACCGTTTCCGCCACATCCTGGTGGACGAATTCCAGGACACCAACCGCCTGCAGTACCGCTGGCTCAAGCTGCTGGCCGGCGGCGGCGCGGCGATCTTCGCGGTGGGCGACGACGACCAGTCGATCTACGCCTTCCGCGGCGCCAACGTCGGCAACATGGCCGAGTTCGAGCGCGACTTCGCCGGCGAGCAGGTCATCCGCCTGGAGCAGAACTACCGTTCGCACGGCCACATCCTGGATGCGGCCAATACGCTGATCCGCAACAACTCGGGCCGGCTGGGCAAGAACCTGTGGACCGACCAGGGCCACGGCGAGCCCATCCGCGTCTACGAGTCCATGTCCGACGCGCAGGAAGCGCAGTGGGTGCTCGAGGAGATCCGCTCGCTGGTCGGCGAAGGGCGGCTGCGCCGCGAGATCGCCATCCTGTACCGCAGCAACGCGCAGTCGCGCGTGCTCGAGCACGCGCTGTTCTCGGCCGGCATTCCCTACAAGGTCTACGGCGGCCTGCGCTTCTTCGAGCGCCAGGAGGTCAAGCACGCGCTGGCCTACCTGCGGCTGATGGAAAATCCGCACGACGACACCGCCTGGATGCGGGTGGTCAATTTCCCGGCGCGCGGCATCGGCGCGCGCACGCTGGAGCAGCAGGCCGACATCGCCCGCCTGCACGGCTGCAGCCTGTACGCGGCGGTGGCCCAGGTGCCCGGGCGCGGCGGCAACAACCTGGCGCAGTTCGCCGGGCTGATCGACCGCATGCGCTTCGAGACGCAGAACCTGCCGCTGCACGAGATCGTCGGCAGCGTGATCGAGACCAGCGGCCTGATCCAGCACTATTTGCAGGAAAAAGAGGGCGCGGAACGGGTCGAGAACCTGCGCGAACTGGTCAACGCGGCCGCGGCCTTTGCGGCCGAGGACGGCTATGCGCTGACCGACGCCGGCAACCTGGCGCAGCCCCTGCCCGATGCCGGCATCGAACTGCCGTCGCCGCTGGCGGCCTTCCTGGCGCACGCGGCGCTGGAGGCGGGCGACAACCAGGCCAGCGAAGGCCAGGACGCGGTGCAGCTGATGACCGTGCATGCTGCCAAGGGGCTGGAGTTCGAGGCCGTCTTCATCACCGGGCTGGAGGAAGGATTGTTCCCCCACGAGAACAGCATTCTCGAGCAGTCGGGCCTGGAAGAAGAGCGCCGCCTGATGTACGTGGCCGTGACGCGGGCGCGCGAGCGCCTCTACCTGAGCTTCTCGCAGACCCGCATGCTGCATGGCCAGACGCGCTACAACATGCGCTCGCGCTTTCTGTCGGAAGTGCCCGAGGAGTCGCTCAAGTGGCTGACGCCCCAGCAGGGACGCGCCAAGGCGGTCGACACCGCGGGCGGCTGGGGGCGCTCGGCCTGGGGCGAGGACGCCGGCAGCCGGGGGGGATTTTCCCGCGCCGGCAAGGACGCGCCCTATATGGGATCGTCGGAAGGCTATTCCAGCCGCCGCACGGTGGACACCGGCGTCGAGATCGGCGGCAAGACTTTCAAGGTGGGGCAGAGCGTGACGCATCCGAAGTTCGGCGAGGGCGTCATCATCAATCTGCAGGGCAGCGGGCAGGACGCGCAGGTCCAGGTGAAGTTCGGCGCGGTGGGGACCAAAACGCTGGCATTGGCCATCGCTAGATTGGAGTAGAAACCCCGGATCGAACGGAGGGCGGCGCATCTGCGCCGCCCATAATGAAAAACCCCCGCCAAGCGGGGGTTTTTGCGTATTTGCCAGCGGCGCGAGCCGCTAGGCGTACGGCTTAGATAGGCTGGATGTTCGAAGCCTGGCGACCCTTGGGGCCGACGGTGATGTCGAACTTGACCTTTTGGTTTTCTTGCAGGCTCTTGAAGCCATCGATGCGGATTTCGGAGAAGTGCGCGAACAGGTCGTCGCCGCCCGAATCAGCCGTGATGAAGCCAAAGCCCTTGGCGTCGTTGAACCATTTGACGGTACCGGTTTCCATAATGTCCATCCTTGACATGAATAACTAGAAAAAAAGCGAGCAAGACAATCAAGGAAAGAGACCAACAACCCGTACCGCAGAGGTAAGCACTTGTACAGCAACTCGTACGCTTGAAAATCATGCCCCGCCGTTATACGGGCTATCCGAAAACCCGTCAACCGAGTTTCCCGCGCAAAGCCGTGGAAACCGCGGTACTACGTGGGCTGGGGCGGGTTTTTCCTAGGGCTGCGGAGGTGATGAGGATTTTTTCAGGCCGCTTTCCGGGCCTCGGAAATTTATTTGAAGATTGAAAGAAACATCATGTAACATGTGTTTCGCTGCAATCGGAGGGGGGCTTCGGTTGCGTTTCCGTCCTCGTCAAAAGAAATCGCGCCATGCCCAAAATCGTGTCTTTGCGCCGTCTGGCCGTTCCCGGCTGGACTGTGTTGTGTTGCGGCGCGCCGCTGGCGGCCTTCGCTCAGGCGGTGACGACAGGGCCGGATTATTACGTCAGCCCCAATACCACGTTCAAGACCGGGGCCAACGGCGCGCCGGGCCAGAATGCCAATGGCGACGGCGGCAAATGCCGATCCGGGCCGGTTCCCGGGACGGCAGGCCAGAATGGTCCGGCCGTCAATGCGGCCGTCACCTACAACCCCTCCGCCAATCCCTATTCCGGCACCATCGTCGCCGCGGGCAGCTCCGGCGGCACGGGGGGCGCGGGCGGCAACGGCGATCCGCAAGGCGAATGCGGCAAGGGGGATTTCGACGGCCGTCCCGGCGGCAACGGCGGCAATGTCCAGGTCACGGTTGCGCCGGGAAGCAGCGCGCCGGCGGGCGGCTATACGGTCGCCAATACCGGCATCGTCGCGTTGAGCCATGGCGGCACGGGCGGCAAGGGCGGCGACAACACGCGCGCCAAAGACCAATACAGCGCCGGCGACGGCGGGGCGGCGGGCAATGCCGGCACGGTCAGCGTCACGAACAGCGTGTCGCTCACGGTCACGGGAGGGCAGACGGCCTTCGGGATCGTGGCGCAGAGCGCGGGCGGCCAAGGCGGCGAGGGCGGCGATTCGTCCAACGGCAAGGCCACCGGCGGCAGCGGCCTGCCCGGCGGAAGCGGCAATACCGTGGTCATCAAGAATACCGGCGACATCACTACCGGCGGCGGCATCGCCATCGCCGCCCAGAGCATAGGCGGCTTCGGCGGCGATGCCGGACTCAATACCAAGGGCTACGGCGGAGGCGGCGGCTACGGCGGCAATGGCGGCACGGTGTCGGTGGACAACAGCGGCAAGCTGACCGTCGGCTCGCCCCAGGCGGCCGATTGCGCCGAAGGCCAGACCGCCGGCTGCAACCCGGCGGGCGTATTCGGCCTGGCCGCCCAGTCCGTGGGCGGCGGGGGCGGCAATGCCGGCGCGGCGGCCGGCTTGAAGGCGCTGGGCGCCAGCGGCGGCACCGCGGGCAACGGCGGTACGGTGTCGGTGACCAACTCCGGATCGATCGCGGTCTACGGTACATCGGGAGTCAGCCTGTATGCCCAGTCGATAGGCGGAGGCGGCGGCAGCGGCGGCATGGCGGTGTCGTCAGGTACGCATACGACGGCCATAGGCGGCAGCGGCGGCGACGGCGGCAGCGGCGGCGCGGTGACGGTGAGCAACCGCGGCGATCTCTGTACCGGCGACGCCTGCGTGGCGGAGCGGGCGGGCATAGCCGACGACACCACCGCGGGTGGCGCGGTGGGCCTGCTGGCGCAGTCCGTGGGCGGGGGTGGCGGCGTAGGCGGCTATGCCGAGGCCAAGGGCAAGACCAACTCCATCTTCGGCGGTTCGTCGGCGGTGGCCATCGGCGGCACGGGGGGAGCGGGCGGCAC
>NZ_UWPJ01000029.1 GCF_900606115.1 Pigmentiphaga humi | reverse complement strand
CCTCCCCCACCGTCCCGAACAACATCTCGATCTCCCCCCGCTCGATAATCAACGGCGGCGAAAAAGCCAAGGTATCGCCGGTATACCGCACCAGCACCCCCGCCTTGAGACACGCCAGAAAAGCCTCGTAAGCGCGCGCTCCCGGAGCACCCGGGCGCGGCTCGAGTTCCACCGCCGCCGCCAGGCCGATATTGCGGATGTCCTTGACGTGCGGGCACTCCCGCAAAGCATGCACGGCCGCCTCGAAAACCGGCTCCAGTTCGGCCGCGCGGGCAAACAATCCTTCCCGCACATAGAGATCCAGAGCCGCCACCGCCGCTGCCGCCGCCGCGGGATGGCCCGAATACGTATAGCCGTGGAACAGCTCCACCGAACCGGCCGGCGCCGCCTCCATCACCGCATCGTGCAACGGCCTCGCCACGGCCACGGCCCCCATCGGAACCGCGGCATTATTGATGCCCTTGGCCATCGTCAGCAGATCCGGCGTCACCCCGAACCGCTCGGCCGCCGTCGCCGCGCCCAGCCGTCCGAACGCCGTGATCACCTCATCGAAGATCAACAGAATGCCATGCCGGGTGCACAGCTCGCGCAGGCGCTCCAGATAGCCGCGCGGCGGCACCAGCACCCCCGCCGACCCGGCCATGGGCTCGACGATCACGGCCGCCACCGTGGACGGATCGTGCAAGGCCAGCAGCCGCTCCAGCTCATCCGCCAGATGCGCGCCCCACTCGGGCTGGCCCCGCGAAAACGCGGCCTCGGCGAGATTCCCGGTTGCCGGCAGATGGTCCACCCCCGGCATCAGGTTGGCGCCATAAGCCTTGCGGTTCGGCCCCATCCCGCCCACCGACATCCCGCCGAAACCCACGCCGTGGTAGCCCCGCTCCCGTCCGATGAACCGCACGCGTTGTCCTTCTCCGCGCGCGCGGTGATAGGCCAGCGCGATCTTCAGCGCGGTGTCGACCGACTCCGACCCCGAATTCGTGAAAAAAATGCGGTCCAGGCCCTGCGGCATGATGGCCGCCACCCGCTGCGCCGCCTCGAAGGCCACCGGATGCCCCATCTGGAACGGCGGCGCGTAATCCAGCGTCTGCATCTGGCGCAGCACCGCCTCGATGATTTCCTGCCGGCCATGGCCGGCATTGCAGCACCACAGGCCGGCCGTTCCGTCCAGGATCCGGCCGCCGGCGGCATCGCGGTAGTACATGCCGTGGGCCGACACCAGCAGGCGCGGCGCGGCCTTGAACTGCCGGTTCGCCGTAAACGGCATCCATAGGGCTTGCAAATCGGGCACGGCGGCGAACATGGGGCGCTCCTTCCATAGCATTGGCGGATAGTGTGCGATGGCCGGCATCGCGGCGCAAGAACGCGCCGCCCTGCACCGCGTCCCGCCGCGCCGCGGCTGGCTTTCCTCGCGCGCCGTCTCCCTGGCACAACACGCGATAACAGGTGCATGAAGACGCAAGCACTGGCAGAATGTTACATAACGTTGCAACATCCGATTTGCAGCCGGCTTCCCCCCTGCGCAGCGCCGCACTCCGCCTACTGACAGACGCCATGGCCTTACCCGACCCGCTCGCCCGGGACGCCCTTTCCGCACGCCCCGCCCACCCCTGGGGATGGGGCGGCATATGCCTGTGGCGCGCCATCGCGGCAGGATTGCTGGTGTGCATGGTGCTGGCGGCGTGCGCCACGCTGCTCTTCATACGCGCCACCATCCGTACCCAGATACTGGCCGCGCTGGAAGACCGCGACGGCAACACCGCGCTGATCCTGGTCACGGCGCCCTATGGCAACCTGCGTACCCGTCCCTTGACCGATCTGCACGTCCTGGCCGGCGACAAGGCGCTGGAGCTCTGGGCCCTGCCCGCCGGAGGCTCGCCCCGTTCACTGGGCCTGCTCGCGCCTGGCGGCGGCTTGCTGAAGATCGAACCCGGCAGCCTGGACGGCGTGCCGGCCGTGGCCGTCAGCCTCGAACCCCCGGGCGGCTCTCCCAACGGCCGGCCCAGCGGCCCCGTGATCCTGCTGGGCAGGACACAGCAACTGTAGGCCAGTAGGCCAGGCGGCGGCGCTTCAGGCGCGCACGGGCGTGCGCAGCCAGCGGTCGAAAGCGGCATTGACCGCTTCGGGCTGCTCCATCGTGCTCATGTGCCCGGAATCCTCGATCGCGGCCAGGTCGGCCCCGGGGATCACTGCCGCCATCTCTTCATGGCGCGCCAGCGGGCTCCAGCTATCCTGGCGGCCGCACAGCACCAAGGTGGGGCAGGCGATGGCCGGCAACAGCGGCAGCGCATCGGGCCGCGCCAGCAGCGCATGGATCTGCGCCGCGAAAATCTCCGGCGTGCGGCGCTCGATCATGTCGAGCACGGCATCGAACAGCGCACTGTCCAGCCGGTCGGGATGGACCATGCCGCGCGCCCAGGCGCGCCCCATCGCGCGCATGCCCTCTTCGCGCGCGATGCGCAGCAAGGCCATACGGCCCGCGCGTTCGGTTTCCCCGGCTGCGCCCGGGTCCAGCGCCTGGCAGCCGGTATCGAGCAGCGCCAGCCGCAAGACCCGCTGCGGCGCCAGCCGCAGCACCTCCAGCGCGACCCGCCCGCCCATGGAATGGCCGGCCAGGTTGAACGGCCCGGGCGGCGCGTGCCGCAGCACGTGCTCGGCCATGCCGGACAGCGTATCCAGCGTGCCGTAGTCAGGCACCTGGCAGGCGTAGCGCGCGCCGAAGTACGCGCATTGGTCTTCCCAGACCGTCCGGTCGCACAGCAGGCCGGGCAGCAGCAGCAAGGATTCGCTGGCGGGGTTCATTCCATTTCCTCGTAGACGGCCGTTGCCGGCCGGTGCATGCCGCTAGCGCGCATCCGGCACCTGCCGCGTTTGCATGAAAGCCTCGAAGGTCTCGCCGCGCATGGTGGCGTAGATCTCGAGATTGGTTTTCTTGACCACCCGGCCGAATTTCTCGAGCACGAAGAAATTGACGCCGTACTGGACCAGCCCCAGCCAGTCGCGCGCGCGAACGAGCGCCTTTTCCTGCTCGGACAGGCCCGCGGCCGTCATCGTGCCTTCCTCGTCGGCGACGAAGCGCTCGCGCCAATCGGCGCGGATCATGTTCCAGAAGAAGCGGTTGATGTTCAGCGTGCGATTGCTGGTGCGCAGATCGAACGCATAGGTGCCGGAGATCTCTTCGATCCCTTCGAGTTGCGGATTCATCGCGTCCTCCTTATGCCGTGGCCGGCTCGGCCTTGTCCGCCGATGCCGCGACCGGTTCGCCCTCTTCGTAGAGCACCACCGTCATCGCGGTGGTCGTGGCCAGGTAATAGTTCTGGTGCAGCTTGCGCACCGGACCGGCTCCCAGCGCGCCCCGCATCGCCAGCCACATGATCTGCTCGACGCTTTCGGCGCCGCCCAGCCGCACGTAGTCGGCGTGCTTCATGCGCATCAGCGCCTCGGGATCGTTCTCCAGCAGCTCGAGGAACTTCAGGTCCCATTCGGTATTGTTGAAGCCGGTGCGTTCGCCATGGATCTGGTGCGACAGGCCGCCTGTGCCCACCACCACGACCTTGAGGTCCTCCGGATAGGATTCGACCGCGCGCCGCACCGCCTGGCCCAGGCGGTAGCAGCGGCGCGCGGTAGGCAGCGGGTACTGCAGCACGTTGATCGCAATGGGCACCACCGTGCCGGGCCAGTCCGGCTTGTGCGGCCACAACAGCGGCAGCGGCGAGGCGCAGCCGTGGTCGATGGGCTTGTTCTGGAACACCGCGATGTCGAACTCGTCGTTGACCAGCGACTCGGCCATGTGGGCCTGGAAGTCGACGTTGCCGCGTATGGGCGGCAGGTCGCGCAGCCCCGCGCCCTCGTCGGCGATCGGGAAGTGTTCGCCCACGCCCAGCGAGAACGTGGGATACAGGTCGAAAAAGAAGGTGGTGCAGTGGTCGTTGTAGAAGAACACCAGCACGTCCGCCTGTTTTTCGGCCAGCCAGGCCGCGACGGGTTTGTAGCCGTCGAACAGCGGCGCCCAGGCCGGATCGCTCTGCTTGCCCTTGTCGTAGGCCACCGCGATCGTCGGGACGTGCGAGCTGCCGATACCGCCAATGATTCTTGCCATGATTGTGCTCCGTGGGGAGTGAGATTCGGACCAGCGTTCCCGCGGCAGGCCGGGAGAAATGCAGGTCTCGTCCTGTTCCGGCCGGGTGCGGCTCCCGTTTTTTCTGTGAATGGCCCCATTGTATGGGATCCCAAATCAAACTGGAAGATCCTTATTTCTGCATTAATGCGCGAATTCGACCTTATTCGGGATCCCAAAACACTTATACTTCGTCCCATCGACCGCCGGCTCGCACGGCCGCCCGGCAACCACAGGAGGCACACCCATGCAGCAGACCACCACCATGCTGCACATCCGCGAGATGATTCTGCGGGGCGAGCTCGCCCCCGGGGAACGTGTGCGCGAGGCCGATCTCGCCGCCCGGCTGGGCACGTCGCGCACTCCGGTGCGCCAGGCGCTGCCCGCGCTGGCCCAGGAAGGCCTGCTGGTCCAGTCCGGCGCGCGGGGCTTTGCGGTGCGGGCCTTCTCGGCGCGCGAATCGCTGGAGGCGCTGCACCTGCGCGCGGCGCTCGAAGGTCTGGCGGCCCGGGCGCTTGCCACCCACGGCGCCAGCGACGAGATGCTGGCCGAACTGAAGGACTGCCTCGACGCGGGCGACCGCATCTTCGCCACCCGGCAACTGGCGGACGGCGACGAAATCCGCTATGCGGAAATGAACGCGCACTTCCATGCGCTGATCCTGGAAGGCGCGCAAATGCCGCTGCTGGCCAACCTCGTCGGCCGCTGCAACGTCGTTCCCTTCACCGATCCCATGACCCTGGCCTTCGACACGCAAAGCCGGGACACGATGTTCAACTTCCTGTTCTATGCCCATCGGCAGCACCACGCCATCGTCGCGGCGATAGAAAACGGCCAGGCCGACCGCGCCGAGAACCTGTTCCGCGAACACGCGTACAACCAGATCCAGAGCCAGGGGGCGGAATTCGAGAAACAGGCGGAGCGGGGCGCCGCGTCCCGGCGGCGGCCGGCCCCGCCGTTCATCATGGCGTGAACCGGCCCTCGGTCGAGCCGGACTCGGCAGGCAGGTCCCCTGAACGGCCGAACGCTAGACCATCAGCTCCAGGCTCTGCACCATGGCCAGCAAGCGCGGGCCGAGATCGTTCTCCAGTTCCCCCGCCCTCAGCTGGAACGCCTGCACCACGCAGTTGAACACGGCAATCTCGGCATTGGGCGTGCGCCGCAGCGGCACCGCCACGGCGTGGATGTCCGGCCGCAGATCACCCAGCGAGACGCAGAAGCGGCGCGTGCCGAACCCCGCGATGCTTTCGTTGACCGCGGCCTCGTGGCACTTCCACAGCTCCGGCGTCTTCACCTTGCATTCGTTGATCAGCGCCGAGCGCTCTTCAGGCGTGCAGGCGCACAGGTACGCGCGGCCGATGGCGGTCGCGACGATGGGATGCGACATGCCGATGTCGGAGACGCGGTTCGACAAGGTCGAACGCCCGCGGCTCGTCTCCAGGTAGACGATGTTGAGCCGGTCGCGCAAGCCCAGCGAGACCGATCCCTCCAGTTGCTCCGCCAGCTTCGTCATCGCCGGACGCGCGGCCTGGCGCAATGCCAGATTCGCCAGCAAGGGATAGCCGAGCGCCACCACCGCCGTCCCCAGTTCGTAGTTGCCCGAGCGCCGCTCCTGCGTGAGGTAGCCGAGCTTCATCAAGGTGTAGGTGAACCGCGAGACCGTCGGCCGCGACAGCCCGGTCAAGGCGGACAACTCGCCATTGCTCAGCGTGGGACGCTGCGGACTGAAGCAGCGCAGCAGTTCCAGGCCACGGGCCAGCGTGGTGGCGAACTGCTTGTCGAACTCGGAAGACTGCGGGGTGGTCATGGCGTTTCGTCCGATAGTCAAAACTGTATTCAGATAATCTGAATATATCTTCAAATTATTCTACTTATAAAAAATAATTCGCTTCGATTCAAACATGCATGAAAGGTGTGAAGCGAATGCTGAGTATCGAAGACAACCACCTGCTGACCCGCGCCGGCCCGGCGACGCCGATGGGCCAACTGGTCAGGCGATTCTGGGTGCCCGTCCTGCTGTCGCGGGAACTGCCCGAACCCGACTGCCCGCCCAAGAGGCTCACCGTCATGGGCGAGGACCTGCTCGCCTTCCGCGACACCGATGGACGGGTGGGGCTGATCGATCCCGTCTGTCCGCACCGGGGCGCCAACCTGTACTACGGCCGCAACGAGGCCCACGGCATTCGCTGCGTGTTCCATGGGCTGAAGTTCGACGTCCACGGCGCGTGCGTGGACATTCCCATCGCGCCGCCCGGCACGGACAGGGAACGGCTGCGCATCAAGGCCTATCCGGCGCGCGAAGCCGGCGGGCTGGTCTGGGCCTATATGGGGCCCGAACCCGTGGCGCCGGCGCCGCCCGCGCTGGAATTCACGCTGCTGCCCGAGTCGCATCGCTACGTATCCAAGAAATGGCAGGCCTGCAACTGGGTGCAATGCGTCGAAGGCGCGCTGGACACGGCGCATTTCTCCTTCCTGCACATGGTCATCGCCGAAGACGAGGCCAAGGCCCTGGCCATGCTCAAGCATGCCGCGATCGGCGCGCAGAGCGTGCAGAACGATCGCGTGCGCTGGGTCCGCGACGACCCCATGCCCAGCTTCGAAGTCAATCCGAACGACGTGGGACTGACGATAGGCGGCGCCCGCCGGGCCGACGAAGATCTGTATTGGCGCATCGCGCAATTCATGGTGCCCAACCACGCGCTGGCCCCCAGCGCGTTCCCCGGCGAACTGATGCACGGCCAGACCTGGGTGCCGGTGAGCGACGATGCCTGCTGGATCTACACCTATACCTGGCATCCGGACCGGCCCCTGACGGAGCGTGAAAGGGAGATGTGCGAATCGGGCCATACGGTGCACGCGAAAGTCGACGAGCATTTCCGGCCGCTCGCCGGCCCCCACAACGACTACATGCTGGACCGGGAGGAGCAGAAGCACCGCAGCTTCACGGGCATCGCCGGCGTATCGGAACAGGATGCCGCCATCCAGGACAGCCAGGGTCCGATCGCGGACCGCACGCGCGAACGCCTGTTCTCGACCGATGTGGGCATCGTCAAGTACCGGCGCCTGATGCTCGGCCTCGCCAAGGAGCTGCAGGAAGGCCGGGAACCCGCCGCCAGCCGGCTCGGCCATCGCTACGCGCTGCGCTCGGGAGGCTGGGTCGCCCAGCGCGGCATTCCGCTGGAAACCGTCATGCAGGAGCGCTTCGGCGATCCGCAAGGCTACGTCGGCCGCCACTATGGCCTCGAATGAACGCGCCGGAGCGACCCCATGAATACGCTTATCCAGAAACTCGCCCGCAATGAGGTGCTGCTCGGCCTGTTCTGCTGTAGCTACAGCACGCAGGTCGCGGAAGCGCTGGCGCACAGCGGCTACGACTACCTCTTGTTCGACGCGGAGCATACGCCCAGCTCCCTGCCCCACTTGCATGCGCAGCTGCTGGCGCTGGCGGGTTCCGGCACGCAGGCCGTCATACGGGTGGCCGGCCTGGACCTGGCCAGCTTCAAGCTGTACGCCGACCTGGGCGTGGACGGCCTCATGCTGCCGAACGTGCACGATGCGGCCACGGCCGAACGCGCCGCCAGCTATCTGCGCTACCCCCCGCTGGGCATACGCGGCGTGGCCGGGTCGGTGCGCGCTCTGCGCTACGGCAGGCAGGCCGTGCGCGACGCGGACACGGCGCCGCGCCCAGCCCTGATCGTGCAGGCCGAGTCCACGGCCGGCGTGGACCGGGCCCACGACATCGCATCGGTCGATGGCGTCGATGCCGTCTTCTTCGGCCCCAACGACTTGGCCGCCGACATGGGCCTGCTGGGCCAGCCCTCGCATCCCCGCGTCGTCGAACGCATCGAGCAAGGCATCGCCGCCGTGCGCCGCGCGGGCAAGCCGGCAGGCATCCTGGCATCGGAAGCCGACTGCCCGCGCTACGCCGCGGCGGGCGCCCGCCTGGTGGCGGCCGGATCGGATCTCGGACTGCTGGTGAAAAGCGCCGACGGCCTGGCCGCCCGCCTGCGGCCCGCCCTGGGCGCGCAATCTTCCACCCAACTCCAGCGAGACCCCTCATGAGCGAACGCTTCCTCGAAACCATGTACCGCATCCGGTTCATGGAAGAGAAGATCACCGAGCTGCGCAAGCAGCAGGTCATCCAAGGCTCGGTGCACCTGTGCAACGGCCAGGAGGCCATCTATGCCGGCGCCCTGGCGGGCCTGCAGCGCGGCGACCGCGTCTTCAGCACCTACCGTGGACACGGCTGGGCCGTCGCCTGCGGCGTGCCCGTCACCCGCATCATCGCCGAACTGATGGGCCGCGAAACCGGCGTATGCCGCGGGCGCGGCGGGTCGGCCTACTTCAGCGCCGCCGATTGGGGTTTCTATGGCGAGAACTCCATCGTCGGCGCCGGCGCGCCGATCGCGTGCGGATCGGCCCTGGCCAGCACCCTCCGCGAGGACGGCGCGGTGACGCTGACGGCCTTCGGCGACGGCGCGATGAACCAGGGCGGCATACACGAAGCGATGAACTTTGCCGCCTACCTGAACCTGCCCGTGCTGTTCATCTGCGAGAACAACACCTACGCCGAACTGACGCCGCTGGCGGAAACCGTGCGCGACCCCATGTTGTACAAGCGCGCGCAATCCTACGGCATTCCCGGCGAGCGCATCGACGGCAACGACGCGCAAGCCGTGGCCGACTGCGTGGCCCGCCACGCCGAAGCGGCCCGCCAGGGCAAGGGGCCGGCCTTGATCGAGATGACCACGCAGCGGCTAGTCGGCCACTACTACGGCGACATGCAGGGCTACCGGCCCAAGGGCGAACTGGCCCAGGCCAAGCTCGACGAGCCCATCGCACGCCTGCGCAAGGAACTGGCCGGCCGCGGCATCGAGCCGGCACGGCTGGACGCGATCGAAACCGCCGCGCGCCGCGAGATCGACGAAGCCGCCGAACAGGCCCTGGCCGCGCCGCCCGCCGCCACCCACGACATTCTGGAACATCTCTATGCCTGAACTCCTGACCCATGCCAAGGCCATCAATGCGGCCCTGCGGCGCGCGCTCCAGGAACGCGACGACACGCTGCTGTTCGGCGAAGACGTCGGCAAGCCCGGCGGCGTCTTCGGCGTCACCAAGGATCTGCAGCGCGATTTCGGCGCCCGCCGCGTGTTCGATACACCCATCAGCGAAACGGCCATGCTGGGAAGCGCCGTCGGCGCGGCCATGTGCGGCCTGCGCCCCATCGTCGAAATCATGTGGATAGACTTCAGCCTGGTCGCCATGGACCAGATCGTCAACCAGGCGGCCAACGTGCGCTACGTCTCGGCCGGCCGCCTCGGCGCTCCGCTGGTCATCCGCACCCAGATGGGCGCGCTGCCCGGCTCCTGCGCGCAGCACTCGCAGAATCTGGAAGCCTTCTTCACGCACGTGCCCGGCCTGCGCGTGGGCGTGGCCGCCACCGCCCAGGATGCGCACGACATGCTGCTGGCCGCGGTCTGGAACGACGACCCGGTCATGGTCATCGAAAATCGCGGCCTCTACCACGCCCAGGCCGAAGACGTGGTCCTGGGCGATCCGGTCCAGGCCGCGGCCGGCGCGCGGCGATGCCGCGAAGGCGCCGACCTGACCATCCTGTCGTGGGGCGCCATGCTCTACAAGGCCCGCGCCGCCGCCGACGAGCTGGCCGGACAGGGCATCCACGCCGACGTGCTCAACGCCCGCTGGCTGGCGCCCTTCGACTGGCCCGCCCTGCTCGACAGCGTGCGCAAGACCCGGCGCCTGCTGGTGGTGCACGAGGCCAACGTCACGGGCGGCTTCGGCGCGGAAATCTGCGCCCGGGTACAGCAGGAATGCTTCGGCCAGCTGGCCGCACCGGTCATGCGCCTGGGCGCACCCGATGCGCGCATGCCGGCCGCCCCCCACCTGCAGGAGGCCCTGATTCCCCAGGTGCCCGATATCGTCCATGCCGCGCAATCGATGGTGACCCGATGAATACGACCGACATGCAATACATCGACTACGGCCAGGGCCGCGGCCCGGAAGTCCTGAAACCCGCGCGCTGCCCGCGCCCCGAACCGGGACCGGGAGACGTGCTCATCCGCGTGCTGTTCGCCGGCGTCAACCGGCCGGACGTGGCGCAGCGCATCGGCCGCTATCCGCCTCCGCCGGGCGCCTCGCCCATCATCGGCCTCGAAGTGTCCGGCACGGTCGAGGCCGTCGGGCAGGGCGTCGAGCAATGGCGGGCGGGCGACCAGGTGTGCGCGCTGACGCCGGGCGGCGGCTACGCCGAATACTGCGTCGCGCCCGCCGCGCACTGTCTGCCCATTCCGCGCGGCATGCCGCTCAGCCATGCCGCGGCGCTGCCCGAGACCTGCTTCACCGTCTGGGACAACGTGTTCCGCCGCGCCCGCCTGCAGGCGGGAGAGACCCTGCTGGTGCACGGCGGCTCGGGCGGCATCGGCACCACCGCTATCCAGATGGGCAAGGCCATGGGCGCGCGCGTCATCGCCACCGCGGGCAGCGCGGAGAAAGTCGCCCACTGCCTGGCGCAGGGCGCGGACCTGGCCGTCGACTATCGCGAGCAGGACTTCGTGGCCGAAGCCCTGGCCTACACCGGCAGCCAGGGCGTCGACGTGGTCCTCGACATGGTCGCGGGCACCTATCTCCAGCGCAATCTCGATTGCCTGGCGATGGACGGCCGCATCGCCGCCATTGCCTTCATGGGCGGCGCGCAGGCGACCCTCGACATCACCACGATGCTGCGCCGGCGCGCCACGCTCACCGGCTCCACCCTGCGCCCGCGCACAGTGGCGCAGAAGGCGGCCATCGCCGACGAGCTGCGGCGCCATTGGTGGCCCAGGCTCGACGCCGGCCTCGGCATGCCGGTGGTGCAGGCCGTGCTCGATTGGTCCGAGGCGGCGCAGGCCCATCGCACCATGGAAGACGGCGCGCTCATCGGCAAGCTCGTCCTCGCCGTCGGACAACCCTAGCCATTCTCATATCCAGACATCGCCCCTCCGAAGGGGCGCAAGGAGACACCATGAACCAACGCATTCTTCCGGCCATCGCGTACGCCATTGCCGGCGCCGCGCTGGCCTGCGCGAGCCTGGCCCATGCCGCCTATCCCGACAAGCCCATCCGGCTGGTCGTGCCCTATCCGCCCGGCGGCGTGGGCGACACCGTCAGCCGCGAAGTCGGCCAGCAGCTCGCCCAGCGCCTGGGCACGCAGGTGGTGATCGAAAACCGGCCGGGCGGCAAGCTGGTCATCGCCACCGAAAACGTCGCGCGCGCCGCGCCCGACGGCTACACGCTGCTGCTCGCCAGCGTCAGCAGCTTCGCGCTGAACCCCGCGGGCATGAAGAGCCTGCCCTACGATCCGCGCAAGGATTTCGCGCCGGTGTCGCGCCTGTTCGACGCGCCGCTCATCCTGGTGGCCAGCCCGTCTCTGGGCGTCGACAACGTCAAGCAACTGATCGCCTATGCGCGCAGCCATCCCGACAAACTCAACTACGGATCCATCGGCGCCGGCAGTTCCACCCACCTGGCGGCGGAACTCATGAAAGCCGACGCCCGCATAGACCTGACGCACATTCCGTACAAGGGCAGCGCCCCGGCGATCGCCGACCTGCTCGGCGGCCGCATCCAGATGATGTTCGACGGCGGTCCCTCCTCATTGCCCCACGTGCAGTCGGGGCGGCTGAAACTGCTGGCGGTCACTTCGGCCAAGCGTTTTTCCTACCTGCCCGAGGTGCCCACCGTCGCCGAATCCGGCTTGCCCAACTACGACGTGACGCCCTGGTGGGGCATCGTGGCTCCCGCCGGCACGCCCCAGCCGATCGTGGACCGGTTGGCGGCGGAGATCGCCGACATCACGCGCAACCGTGTCTTGCGGGACAAACTGGGCAAGCAGGGCGTGGAACTGGTCGCCAGCACCCCCGCCGAATTCGGCGCGCTGATCGAGACCGAGATCGCGCGCTGGACGCGCTTCTTCAAGCAGACCGGCATCAGCCTGGACGACGAATGACGCGCCCGTCACTCGTCCGCCGCCGCGCGCTGGTGACGGCCTCCAGCCGCGGGCTGGGCCATGCCTGCGCGCTGGCGCTGGCGCGCATGGACTTCGACGTCGTCCTCAACGGCCGCGACGCGGACACGCTGGCCCGCGCGGAACAGGCGGTGCGGGCCGCGGCGCCGGACGTCGAAGTACAGGCCATCCACGCCGACCTGGCCCAGGCTCAGGGGCTCGAACGGCTGCTCGCGGCGGCGGCGGACGCCGACGTGCTGGTCGCCAATGTCGGCGGGCCGGCCGCCGCGGACTGGCGCATGCTGTCCGCGCCGGATTGGCGCACCGGGCTGGATGCCTGCCTGGTCGCGCCGATCGCGCTGATCACCGCCGCCGTCCCGGCCATGATGGCGCGCGGCTGGGGCCGGGTGATCGCCATCTCGTCGGCGTCGCTGCGCGCGCCCATCCCCAACCTGCCGGTCTCGAATGCCGCGCGGGCGGGGCTTGCCGGCTTCATGGGAGGCATCGCCCCGCAGGCCATGTGCCGGGGCGTGACGCTCAACAGCCTGCTTCCGGGCCGTTTCGATACCGACCGGCAGCGCGCCGGCCTGGAGCGCGAGGCCCGCGCGGCCGGACGGGACTACCCCGCGCAGCGCGAGGCGGTCCAGGCCGCCATTCCGGCGGGCCGGCTGGGCGATCCCGGCGAGATGGGCGCCGCCTGCGCATTCCTGTGCAGTCCCGCCGCGGCCTACATCACCAACCAGCAGATACTCATGGACGGCGGCGCCTTCCAGGGCATGTGCTGAAGCGCGGCGGTGCGGGGCGGCACACGCCCCGGCGCCGCTAGCCCTGCTCGGGGAACAGAAACTCGCGGCGCGTTTCCTTGCCGGCGATCTGCCAGCATGCGCCGCGCCGTTCCAGCATCGCGGTCACCACCACCAGCATCGCCGGCCAGCGCACCACAGGCGGATCGGCGCGCGGCCGGCCGTCGTCGTACCGCCAAGCCGTCACGTAGCAGCTCGATCTGGCGTGCTGCCGGTCCAGGACATCGACGATGAGATTCGTCACCACGTGCCGGATCACCTGCGTCGTCGCCCGGGTGGACAGTTCGTCCAGGATGGACTGGCGACCCACGAGGCGCTTGCCTGCCCGCAGCCAGACGCCTTCTTCGGCGAACATCGCCGCCATGGCTTCGTAGTCCCAGTTGTCGAAGCGGTCATAGAAGGCCAGCATCAACCGGGAACAGTCCCACTCGATGGCCCGCCGAACCGCGTCGTCCATGCCATCCATGCCGTCACTCCGGCACGATGCCGGCCTGGCGCTGGATCTCCGTCCAGCGGGGCAGGTCCTTCCTGATCTGCGCCGCCATCTCTTCGGGCGTGCTGCCTTCGACTTCCACGCCATTCGATTTGTAGCGGTCGCGTATCTCCGGCAGGCGAAGAATGTCGTTGATCGTCGCCGACAATTTCTGCACGGTCTCCTTGGGCGTCCCCGCTGGCGCCACGATGCCGAACCAGAACGAGGCATCGTAGCTGCCGACGCCTTGCTCCGCGATGGTGGAAATCTCCGGCGTACCGCTCGCCCGCTTGGCACTGGTCACCCCGAGCACGCGCAGCTTGCCTGCCCGCACCTGCGGCAGGGACGACGTGCCCGCATCGAACATGACGTCGATGCGGCCCGCGAGCAGATCGTTCAAGGCCGGCATGCTGCCCTTGTACGGGATGTGCTGCATATCGGTGCCGGTTGCCGCGTTGAACATCGCGCCCGCCAGATGCAGCGAGCCGCCGATGCCGATCGAACCGAACGATGCCTTGCCGGGATGGCTCTTCGCCCAGGCGATGAACGTCGGCACGTCGCTGGCGGGAACGCTGGGATTCACGACCATGTACAACGGCGTGCTGAAGAACATCGAAACCGGCGCGAAATCCCGCACGGGATCGTACGAAATGGCTTTTTGCGAGTAGGCGACCAGCCCCAGGCTGGTCAGGCTTCCCAGGAACAGGGTGTAGCCGTCCGCCGGCGACCGGGCGACATACTCGGCGCCGATCATCTGGCTCGCGCCGGGCCGGTTCTCGATGACGACCGGCTGCCCGAAACGCTTCGCCATGCGCGAGCCGAGATCGCGCGACATCGTGTCGCCGATGCCGCCGGGCGGATACGGCACGACGAGCTTGATGGGTCTGGCGGGATAGTCGGCCTGGGCTGCCGCCGCGGTCCATGCGCCGGCAAGCAGAACGCCACAGGCCAGCCGGACGGCCATCGTCAAAGTGCGATGCATGCTGGTGGTCTCCTCTTTATTCTCGGTTTCGCGCCGAGAGTCTGCCACCAGCCGCTTGGTGCCCGCAGTGCCGGGTGAAAAATCTGAATGCTGTTTCGATATGTTGAATGGAGGTGGACGCGCGCCGGCCTCACCGGGCCATCACCGCGACCGCGCCCAGCGCGACGCTCGCCAGGATGCCGCGCCGGACCGCCGGATCCAGCGTGCGCTGCTCCACCAGGCGATGGAACAGCGCGCCTCCCGCCAGGCTGACCGCCACCGCAACGGCCATCCCGGCCGCATTGGCCGCCACGCTCTGCGGGAAGAAGTGGAAGAACGCCGCGCTGACCAGCAGGCATAGCGGGAAGTGCACCAGGAAGACCGAATAGGAAATGCGGGCCAGCCGGCTCAGCACCGCCGGCACCCGCACGCTTTCCAGCACGCCGGCCTGCCGCATGCCGCCCAGCAACAGCATGAGTTCCGCCGCGACCAGCACCCGCGCGCGGAAATCCACGATCAGCGCCACGGCGACGATGGCGGCCATGCCGGCCAGCAGCAGCCCGCCGCCCGGGCGGCCCGTCAGCCAGTACGCCCCGCAGCCGAGGCCGTAGTAGGCGAAGAAATAGAGCGCGGTTTCATCCCAGTACGCATTGCGGTTGAACACGAACAGCGACGCCAGCGTCAAGGCGCCGATCGCCGCGGCGCCGGCCCAGCGTGCGGGAGGATAGCGCCGCCCCGCCGCCTGGGAGATCCACGCCAGCAGCGCCAGCACGCTGAAAAGCTGGAAGTCGATGCCCACGTACCAGACACCGGCGAACAGCGATTCCTGTCCGAGCAGTCCATTGCTCAGCGCCACGTGCGCAAGCAGTTGCGGCAAGGTGGGCGAGCCGGGGACGGACTCGTGCGGCAGCCAGGCGCGCGCGATCGCGGCGCAGCCGATAGCCAGCATGATGGCCGCCAGGAACGGCAAAGCCAGCCTCAGGTAGCGCTGGCGTATCGCCGGCCAGGGTCGGGCCAGCAGTGCCATCCCGTCGGGCGCGAACGCGCGCGCCGTCAGAAAACCCGACACCACGAAGAAGCCCATCACGGCCATCCGGCCATAGTGATAGAGCCAATCCAGCAAGCCCGGCATCAGCGGCCTGGCCACCTCGGACATCGGTCCGTAGAAAGCCAGGTGATGCAGCACGATGGACAGGCAGGCGACCGCCTTGATCGCGTCGATCACGGGTACGCGGGATGCGGAGGAGGCCATGGCTGGGCGCGGCGAGCGGGCGGCAATCGGGGGTGGTGCGTATCTTACGCCTGGCCGCGGCGGCTGAAAGCCCGGCGGCATTTTCGCAACGCGCGCAAGTTCGAACCGGCCACCGCGCAGCGGCGGCCATCGGCCATGCGCCTAGGCGCGCAGAAAGGGCTCCACGACGTCCAGCACCTGCCGCGGTCCTTCTATCAGCAGCGAATGGCGCAGCCGGGGCAGGATGTGCACCTGCGATCCGGCGATCCTGTCGTGCATGAAATGCGCCATGCGCGGATTCGAACCTTTGTCGTGCTCGCCCGTCACGATCAGCGTGGGCACCTTTATCTCGTGCAGGCGGTCGGCGAAATCCGTATTGGCCAGCACTGCATACGCCGCCGCGTAGGCCTTGGGATCGTTCTTGCGGTTGCTGGCCGCATAGGCGGCGATGATCTCGGGATGCCGGGCGCGGAACTCGTCGGTGAACCAGCGATCGACCGAATTCTCGAAGTGCTGGCCGGGAATGCCCTCGGCGACGATGCTCAGCCGTTCCTGCACGCGGCGTTTCTCTTCGTCCGTGCGGCCGGCGATGCCGGCCAGCAGGATCAGCTTGTCGAGCTTGCCGGGATGCGCCAGCGCGTAGCCCTGCGCCACCAGCGCGCCGAGGGAGACCCCGGCGAGCACGCAGCGCTCGGCGCCCACCGCCTCCATCAGCGCGTGCGCGTCGGCAACGAAATCGTCCACGCGATAAGGGCCTTCCGGTTTCGAGGTCTCGCCCATGCCGCGCTGGTCGAAACGCAGCGTGCGGTAGCCGCCGCCCAGCAGGGACACGAACTGGTCCCACTGCTCCAGGCGTCCGCCCACGCCGTGGATCAGGACCAGCCAGTCGCCGCGGCCCTCGACGCGGTAGCGCATGCGGATGCCGTTCACCTCGATGTACTGGTCCACGCCCACCCTCCTGTGTCGTTGAAGCCGGCCCTCGGGCCGGCCTGTATTGTTGCCGCGGCGCTCATTCCGCCTTGATGCCGGTGCTCTTGATCAGCTCGGCCCAGCGGGCGATCGCCGCGCGCTGCTGCGCATCGGCCTCTTCCAGCGACTTCGACGCCACCGGAAGCAAGGCCTGCGCCTTGTATTGTTCGAGCAGTTCCCTGTCGCCCAGCGCCTTGACGGTGGCGTCGAACAGCTTGTCGGCCACCGGCCGGGGCGTGGCGGCCGGCACGAACAACGACAGCGTGCTGCCCTGGGCGAAGCCGGGCTTGACGGTCTCGGCGATCGTCGGCATTCCGGGAAACAGCGGGCTGCGCCCGGCAGTGCTGACGGCCAGCCCCTTCACCTTGTTGGTCTTGATCAGCTCGGAAGCCGCCGCCAAGGTGGTGTACATGACCTTCACATTGCCGGCGATCAGGTCCGACACCGCCGGCGCCGTGCCCTTGTAGGGAATGTGCAGCAACTTGATGCCCAGCTCGTGCCACAGCAGTTCGGACTCCAGATGGGTCGCGCTGCCGATGCCCGCGCTGACGTAGGTCAGCTCGCCCGGCTTGGACTTGGCCAGGGCGACGAGCTCCTGGACGGTATCGACCGGCAGCGTATTGCTGACCGTCAGCACGTAGGCCTGCTCGGATACCGTGCTGATGCGGCGGAAATCCTTGGCCACGTCGAACGGCACGGTCTTGAACAAGGCCGAGAGGAATGCCATCGACCCGCCGTTCAGCAGGATGGTGTAGCCGTCGGGCGCGGATTTGGCCACGGCATCCGAGCCGATGACCGTGCCGGCCCCGCCGCGATTCTCGACCACCACGGTCTGCCCGAGCTGCTTGCCCAGGCTGGTGGCGACGATGCGTCCCACCAGGTCGGTGCCGCCGCCCGGCGCGAACGGCACGATCAGGCGCAGCGGCCGATCCGGGTACTCGGCCGCCGCAAGCGGGGGCGCTCCGGCAAGAAGCAACGACGCGGCAACCGACAAGGCCTTCAGCAATCTCGCAGCCATGGGAACTCCTGGACTCGGTGGAACCAGCGCCCAGAATACCTCCGATCAGCGGGCGGCACGAGCCCGCGCGCGGCGCTTCCTCCACCACAGGATGACGCCGGTGATCGAGAGCATGGCCACGGCCACGCCGGTCAGCGAAACCAGTATGCGTCCCGGCGTGCCCAGCAGCCGTCCGGAATGGAGCGGAAACTGCAGGTGCACGATCTTGTCGGCCAAGGTGCCCTCTCCAGGTACGCGCCGCTCCAGGATTTCTCCGGTGTCGCCGTCCAGGCACATGCGCCGCGGCCCCAGGCCCGGGCCATGCTCGTCGCCTTCCGCATGGAACTCGACGCAATAGAGCCGATAGGCGCCGGCATGGAAAATCGACCCCGCGGGCAGGTCCCAGCCCAGCGCGCGCGCCTCGCGTTCGGCCAGGCCGGCGGCCTGCTCGAAGGAGAGCCGCGGTGGGCGCCGCTGCGCCGCGGGAACCGGCTGCCGGTGCGCGAACGGATCGGGCGTCAGGCTGGAAACGGCTCCCAGCATGGGCCGGAACAACTCCGTAGAAAGATTCAGCGTCCAGGACGTCGCCGCCACCACCAGCAGCAGGCCCCACAGCCACAGGCTGAAGGCGCGATGCAAGTCGAGCACGCGGCGGTAGCTGCCGGCGCCGCGCTTGATCTGCCACGACACCTTCCAGCGCGACCACCCGCTCCGGGCCGGCCTGCCCGCCTTGATCCGGGCGCCGCCCCGCGCCGGCAGCGTCAGCACCAGGCCGGTGAAACAGTCCAGCATCCACAGCAGCCCGATCCCGCCGAGCAGCCAGACTCCCCATTTGTCCGTTCCCCAGAAGGGCGGAACGTGCAGGCTGTAGTGCAGCCGGTACAGGAAGGCCATCAAGTGCTCGCGGTCCAGCGCCGGCTTGCCGGCCATGCGCCGCCCGACGATCTCGCCGCTTGCCGGATCGATGAAGACCTGGTTGTAGTCCACCGCGAACCGGCTGCCCGTCCTTGCATCGCGCCGGGGCTCGACGAACAGGTCCACGGCATGCTCGCCGTCGTAGCCGAGCGGCAGGGAGAATACCGCGACGCGGCCGTCCGCCTGCTCCACCCGCCGCGCCAACTCGAAAGGCCCGAGCAGCGGGCCGGGCGCGGCAGGCCGGAACAGGTGAGGGTTGAGCCACTCGTCGACCTCGTGCTCCCACGAGATGACCGCTCCGGTCAGGCCCGTCACGACCAGGAAGCCGGCCATTGCCAGGCCGGCCAGCCGGTGCGCCGTGCTCGCCAGCCTCCTTACCATTGGTAGGAGAGCGTCGCCATCACGGTTCGTCCATAGCCCCAATAGCATGCGGTCAGGCGTCCCGCGCAACCCGCCACGTACGATTCGTCGAACAGGTTCTTGACGTTCAGCGCCACCGCGGCGCCGCGCATGCTGTTGTCCAGGCGGCCGAGCTCGTAGCGCGCCAGCGCATCGACCAGGGTATAGGCGGGCACCTTGGCCGTATTGGCCGAATCGGCCCAGGTCGATCCGACGTAGCGTATGCCCGCGCCCAGCGTCAGCCCGGCCAGCGTGCCGCCGAAGGTATAGTCGGTCCACAGCGACGCCTGGTGCGCCGGGGTCAGGTAAGGCGTCTTGCCCTGGTTGCTGATACCCCCGCTGGTGGCCGGATCGTCCTTGGCGATTTCCACGCGCTGATACGAATAGGAGGCCACGACATTGAGCCGCGGCAGCGGCACGAACTTCGCTTCCAGCTCGACCCCGCGCGAGGTCACCTCGCCCAACTGCCGGTACTTGCCGGGCATGTCGGTCGCCGCGGACCGCACGTTGGTCTGGGAGATGTCGAACAGCGCCGCGCTCAAGAGGCCGTTCCAGCCCTCCGGCTGGTACTTGACCCCGACCTCGTACTGCCGGCCCTTGGTCGGCTTGAACGTCGAATCATTCATGTCCACGCCGAGCAGCGGCTCGAACGACGTGGCATAGCTGACATAGGGCGACAGGCCATTGTCGAAGGCATAGACCAGCCCCGCCCGGCCGGTCCAGGCACGCTCGCTCTGGTCGGCCACGGCAGCGGGGGCGCCGGTCTGCGGATTGCTGGTCGCCGTGGAAGACGACGAGCGGTCGTGGCGCAGGTTCAGCGTGCCTATCCACCGGTTCCAGCGCACCTGGTCCTGCGCATAGAAGCCCCATTGGTCGCGCTGCTGGTCGATCAGCTGCGTGACGGCCGGCGTGGCGATGGCCATGCCGTAGACCGGATCGAACATATCGATGTCCGGCGCCGAGCCATAGCCTATGCCGACCCGGTTATCCAGTTTCTGGTAATCGACGCCCATCAGCAGAGTGTGCGCCAGCTCGCCGGTGCGGAACGTGGCCTGCGCCTGGTTGTCGATGGTCAGCGCCCGGATGCGCTCGTCGGAGCGATAGGCGCCGCGGCGCAAGGTGCGATAGTCGGTGGGCACGCCGGCCGAACTGGCCAGGCCCAGGCTGTAGACGTTGCGATCCTCGACGTCGACCGTCATGTAGCGCAGGTTCTGGCGCAAGGTCCACGTGTCGTCGGGCTTGTGCGAGAACAGGTAGCCGACCGATTTCTGGGTGCGGTCGAATCGGTCGATGGAAGGATCGCCGTCGAAGAAGTCGCGCGGCACCGTGCCGACCGGATTGGGCAGCAGCGTGCCTTGCGCCGGAACCCAGCCGTGCCAGCCATTGCGCGGATCGTGCTGATAAGACGCCAGCAGGGTCAGTTCGGTCCGCGCCGAGGGGCGCCACGTCAAGGCGGGCGCGACCAGCATGCGCTCCTCTTTGGTATGGGCGGTCGGTGTATTCGCCTGGCGCGCCAGCCCGGTCAGCCGATACAGGAACTGGCCTTCTTCGTCCACCCGGCCGCCCAGGTCGAAGGCGGCCTGATAGCGGTCATGGCTGCCGGCCTGCAATTGCACCTCGCGCAGCGTATCGGCCGTGGGCCGCTTGGACGTCAGGTTGAGCAGGCCGCCGGGGCTGCTCTGCCCGTAGAGCGCGGAAGCCGGGCCGCGCAGGACTTCGATGCTGTCCAGCGCGTACTGGTCGAACTGCGGCGTGGCGTAGTAGGCGGTGTTGAAGACGCGCAGGCCGTCCAGGTAGCGATAGCCGCCCCCCATGCCGTCGCCGCCGAAGCCGCGCATCTGGGGAATGTCGTAGCGCGCCGACGTGCCGCGCGTCTCGGCGAAGACGCCGGGGGTGTAGCGCAGCGCCTCGCTCACGGTCTGCACGCCCTGCGCATCCATTTCCCGCCGCGTGACGACCGATACGGACTGCGGGATCTCGGCCAGGCCGGTCGCCGTCTTGGACCCTGACAGCGTTTCCCGCGCCGCGTAGGATTCGGCCGGTCCCCGGCCGACCACATCGATGGTCTGCAAAGTCTGGGGCGCAGCCGCGGCGCTGGACTCGGCGCCCGCCGCGCGCACCAGCCGGTAGCCGTACGACGTGCGTTCGGCCTGCAGGCCGCTGCCGCGCAAGAGCCGCTGGAAACCGGCCTCGACGCCATAGGCGCCGGCCAGCCCCTCCGTGTTCAGGCCGCGCACCAGCGCCGCGTCCATGGTCAACGTCACGCCCGACTCGCTGGCATAGCGGCTGAGCGTCGCCCCCAGCGGGCCGGCGGGAATGGCGTAATTGCGCGCGGCATCGGCCTGGCCGGCGGGCGCGGTCTGGGCCCAGGCCTGCGCGCCCGGCCCGGCGCACAAGCCGGCCCAGGCAAGCGCCAGGGCCACCGACGCCGCGGTGGACCGCCTGACCGACGATGGACGAGGCGGGTGGAACGATGGATGGTTGGTAGACATGGTGGGCCCTTCGCCAGTGGTTTCCTTTCTATGACGAAGAGCGCGCGCCGATTTCAACCGGGCGGCGGATTTTCCTGCATTGGATCGATGCGGATCAGCCACGGCCCGAAGCTGCGCACCCGGATCGGGAAGCTCGTGGCCAGCAGTTGCATGGCGCGCTCCGGGTCGCCCAAGTCCAGCACGCCCGACACGGAGTAACGCGCCAGCGCCTGGCGGTCGAAGCTCACCAGCCCGGGCCGTTCGCGCGCCAGCAGGTCCAGCACCTGAGGCAACGGCATGTCATCGACGACCAGCCTGCGGTCGTGCCAGTAGTTGCCCGCGGCCACGACGTCCAGCGGCTGCACGGCCCCGACGCGGTCCGCCCAGATGCGCACGCGCTGCCCGCCGCGCACCACCAGGCCCGGGACGGCGGGCGTACCGGCGGCCTGCACCCGCACCTCGGACTCCAGCATGAACAATTCCGTCATGCCTTCATGGCGGGTGACCGCAAAGCGCGTTCCCAGCGCCGTGATGCGCGCCTCGGGCGTCACCACCGTGAACGGCCTGCTCGCGTCCTTGGCCACGTCCACCATCAGCTGCCCCTGGACGAGTTCCAGTTCGCGCCGGCCGGCGTCGTAGCGGTAATTGGCGGCGCTGGCGCTGCCCAGCGTCAGGCTCGTTCCGTCGGCCAGGCGCACCGTGCGCCACGCGCCGGGCTGCGTATGGAAATCCGCCAGCAGCATTCCCAGCGAATAGTGCTGCAGCGGCAGCCAGGCAGCGGGTACGGCGACAGCCAATGCGAGCAGCGCCGCCCCAGCCATGCGCCTGGCCTTGCCATGCCTGCGCACGACGCGCCGGCCTGCCGCGAGCGCCTGCTGGCCGGCGTCGGCCAGCACGGGCGTACAGGTGGCCGCGCGCACGTCGCCGATCAGGCGCTCCAGGCGGCCGGCGGCCTGCGCATGCTCCGGCCTGGCGTGTTTCCAGGCCTCGTAGCGGGCTTGCAGCGCCTGGCGCTCGCCGACCGTGCCCGCATGCGAGGACAGCAGCACCTGCCACTCGGCGGCCTGTTCGACGATTTCCTCGGCGATGGCGGAACGGCTCACGCTCACGCCTCCAGGCAGCGATGGCAATGCACCAGCGCGCGCACCACGTATTTGTGCGCCATCGCGGTGGACACTCCCAGTTCGCGCCCCACCGCGTCCAAGGTCTCGCCGCCCAGGTAATGCAGAATGAAGGCCCGGCTGGGCTTTTCCCCGAGGCCGTGCAAGGCGTCGCCGATGCGCTGCAAGGCCTGCAGCGCCACCAGCGCCCGCTCCGGCGAGGGATAGCCCTCCTGTTGCGCCGCGGCCAGCTGCAGCGTGTCCAGGTAGGCCTGCTCCATCTTGCGGCGCCGGGCCTGGTCCACCAGGATGTGCGAAGCCACCGTGGTCAGGTAGGCGCGCGGCTGGCGCGGGGCGATCCGGTTGCTCGAGGCGATGATGCGCGTAAAGGTATCCTGCGCCACGTCCGCCGCGGAATGGGGGCAGCCCAGTTTCTTGCGCAGCCAGGCCAGCAGCCAGCCGTGATGGTCGCTATAGAAGTCGGAGAATTCCTGGGAAGGGTAGCCGGTTCCCGGCATGACGGCGCCTCGGCGATGGTCTACGCCGCATGGGCGAGCCGCGGCCCGCCCATGCGTAACGCTAATAACAACGATTCCCATTCATTCTAACGCGCCGCGCGATCCTTGCCAGCCATTCCTGCATTCCGCCGGGCATGCGTCTTGGGCAGCCGCTCAGTCCGTACCGCCGGCCATGCGCCGGTAGTACACCGGCAGCTGCGTCAGCGCATACCGCACGCATTGCTCCCGCAAGGCGCGCCGGTCACCGTCGAAACGCACGGTTTCGCTGAATATCGCAGGCTGGTCGCCTGCCTGCCTGAACGCCCAGGCCAGGCACTGGGTGCCCGCGGGGATCTCGTCGTCGGTCGAATCGACCACGCCGGTGTTGGCCACCGTCACGTCGGCCCGGGACGCCGCCAGCGCACCCAGGGCCATTTCCCTCGCCACCGCCTCGCTGGTGAGATTGCAGCGCTCGATGGTGTCGCGGCACACGCCCAGCATCTCGATCTTCGCCTCGACGCTGTAAGTGACGAACGCCCGGTCCAGACACGCTCCCGCCCCCGAAACGTCGGCCAGCGCCGACGCGATCAGGCCGGACGTGCACGACTCCGCCGTGGACAGCACCAGGCCCTTGTCCTTCAAGAATGCCAAGACATCTTCTGCCGTCGCTTGCATGTCAGCTTCCCCTTCGGCGCCTTGCCGGAACGGGCAGGATCGTCAGCCAGGCTCGGCATCGTGATCGGTCTTCCAGACGCCGCGAATATTCAAAAGCGCCAAACCTACCTGTAGAGCCACCAGCGCCCATGCCTGGTCGTGGACGCCCCATGCCACCCACAGGACATTGCTCGACAGGAACACCCAGAAACCGGTATTGCGCCGTCCTTTGTGGCGGGAAGCGACAAGCCAGGCCGCCGCCAGCGACGCCGCCATCGCCGGCCATTCCAGCAAATCGATATAGTCCATCGTCAGAGCAGTTCAGCGGATGCCAATGCGGAACTGATGAGCAAGCAATGTACCCGGCCTGGGCGCGCGGGCGGAATCGCGTCGCCGCAGTGGAACCTATCCACCTTGGGGCGCCCGCATCGCGTGGTCCAGGTATCGCCGCACGTCCGGGCGGGCGCCGCTTCCCGGCTGGCGCCGCCAGATCCCCGAATCATGCAGCAGGACCTTCGTCACCGCGGCAATGCCGTTCATCACCCCTTTTTCGATGATGCCGAAATTGCGATGCGCGGCGATGGCGAACTGGACCGGATACACGAACGCCCCGTCCGCCAGCGGCCGGCTTTCCAGGCGCCCGTCGCAGAGTTCGTCGATGATCGCGCCAATCGGCGTGACGGTCGCCAGGCCTTTGTGCAATAGCAGGCGCCTGATCAGCGAAAGCGATTGCACCTGGTGACGCACGTCCAGCTCGACCCCCCGCTTGCGGGCGGTGTCGATCAACAGGCGGCCGACGCCCTCCTCGTACGACAGCGTGGCCAGGAACAGGGGCAGGCGGGCGATCTCTTCGATGCCGACGGTCTCGCCGCCGGCCAATTGCTCGAAGAGCGCGGGCTTGCCCACCAGGCAGAAGGGCTCATAGCCCAGTTGCCACGTACGCGTGGCTGGGCTGTCCGTATCCAGGCCATACGAGACGGCGCAGTCGATGCGCTCTTCCAGCAGGAATTCCTGCAGCCGCGTCATGAATGCCTCGACGATGATGACGTCCAGCCCCGGCGCAGTCTCATGCATGTGGCGCAGCAGATGTTCGCCGACGAGATTGCTGATGCCGGGCGTCAGGCCCACTACCACTTTGCCCGACTTTCCCGTCTGGAACTGGCGCAGTTTCTCGCGGCTCTCGGACACGCTGGAGATGATCTGCGCCGCTTCATTCACGAACACCAGGCCGGCGGCGGTCGGCGTGCATTTTCTGGAATTGCGGTCGAACAGGCGCACGCCCAGGTCTTCTTCCAGCGCGGCCACGGATTGGCTGATTGCCGGCTGCGCCACGCCGAGCGCCCGTGCCGCGGCGGAGAAAGAGCCATAGCGCACGACCGCGCTGAAGTGCTGCAGCTGCACCAGCGTGAATGCCATAAGGTCTCCGTATCACATCCATAAGCCCAACTTCTGGATGGATGACTAGCATACCCCCATCGACCAAGGGGAAACAGCAGCCATGCCCTACCCCGGTCGCACCGGCCATCCATGACCAATTCTGAGAGCTGGACCGGCCTGAACATTTGAGAGGACTGATGAAGACACCGGCTCGATCCTTCCTGTTCGTACCAGGCGACAGCGCGCGCAAACTCGCCAAGGCGGGCTCGGTGCCGGCCGACGCGCTCATCCTCGATCTGGAAGATTCGGTCAGCGCATCCAATGCGCAGGCCGCCCGCGCCAATGCGCGGGCCTACCTGGACGAGCACAGGCCCGGCGGCCGCGCGCAGGAAATATGGATACGCTGCAAGCCTGTCCAGGATCCGGCCTCCCTGGCGGATCTCGCCGCCGTCGTGGCGGGCGCCCCGGACGGCATCCTCGTACCGAAAGTGCGTTCCGGCGGCGACTTGCTGGCGCTCGATCACTACTTGAGCGCCCTGGAGGTCCAGGCAGGTCTGGAAGCAGGCAGGATCCAGGTCTTGCCCACCCTCACGGAAACCCCGCAGTCGATACTGCAGGCCCACACATTCGTCGATGCCGCGCCCAGGCTGGTCGGCTTTTCCTGGGGGCCGATCGACCTGATGGCGGCCCTGGGCGCCAGCACCAACCGCGGCCCCGACGGCGCGTTCGAAACCCTGTATGCCCATGCCCGCGGCGTCTGCCTGCTCGCGGCCGGCTCCTGCGGCGTCAGCCCGATCGACACGATCTGCGGCGAATATCGGGATGCCGCCGTATTGCGCGAGGAATGCGTGCTGGCCCGGCAGGCCGGCTTCACGGGAAAGCTTGCCATCCACCCGGACCAGATCGCCCTCATCAATGAGCTGTTCTCGCCCACTCCCGAAGAAATCGCCGACGCCCGGCGCGTCGTGGACAGCTTCGCGGACGGCGCGCGAGGCGTGGTGGGCCTGGACGGAAAGATGCTGGACATGCCTCATCTTCGGCAGGCCCGCACCCTGCTCGATCGAGCCAATCTTTACGCGCACAAGGGGTGACCATGTCCGTCGACGTCGAAACCACGGATGGAATCTGCACCATCACCATCAACCGCCCGGAAAAGCACAACGCGATGGACGGCGAGCACTACGCGGCGCTATCGCGAGCCTGGGCGCACGTGCGGGACGACCCGCGGATACGCGTGGCGATCATTACCGGCGCCGGCGAGAAAACCTTCTCCGCCGGCGCGGACCTGAAGAACATGGAATCCGTGTTCGACGGAATGGGCGACATGTTCCTGACCCAGAAAGACCAGCTCCTGAATCGTGGGCTGGAAGTCTGGAAACCCGTCATCGCCGCCGTCAACGGCAACTGCTTCGCCGGCGGCATCACGCTGCTGTTCGCGACCGACATCCGCGTCGCGGTCGATACCGCCACCTTCGGCATCACCGAGGTCAAACGCGGGCTGCTGGCGGCCAATGGGGGCACCCAGCGTCCGCTGCGCCAGCTGCCTTACGCGATCGCCATGGAAATGCTGCTGACCGGCGATCCGATCTCGGCCCGGGACGCGCATAAATGGGGTCTGGTCAATGCGGTCGTGCCCAGGGAACAGTTGATGGACAAGGCGCGGGAATACGCGCATCGCATCATTCGCAACGGGCCGCTGGCGGTACAGGCCACCAAGGAACTCGCCGTCAGGAGCCAGGACGTCGACATGGCGACCGGACTGCGCATGGAGCAAGTCATGATCCGGCACCTGCTGGCGACCGATGACGCCAGAGAAGGCCGCGCGGCCTTCGCCGAGAAGCGCGATGCGGTCTTCAAGGGAGCATGAACGCATGGCGGATTGGCTGCGAGGCCTGCGTGTAATCGAGCTGGGACAATTTCTCTCGGCACCCTACGGCGGCATGATCCTGTCCGACCTGGGCGCGGAAGTCATCAAAATCGAAGAGCCCCGTCACGGCGATGCGGCGCGGCGCATGGGCCAGCCCTACGACGGCGGCGATGCGCTGCTGTTCCGGGACCTGAACCGGGGCAAACGCTCCGTGGCCCTGGATTTCAAGTCCGAGGCGGGACGCGAACGACTGCTCGCGCTGGTGGGCACCGCCGATATCGTCATCAGCAATCTGCGTCCGGGCATCGTGGCGCAGCATGGCATAGACGGCCCCGCCCTCACCGCGCGCTATCCGCGGCTGGTCTATTGCGACCTGTCTGCGTTCGGCCGGAGCGGCCCATTGGCGGCCCTGCCCGGCTTCGAACCCCTGGCACAGGCCTACAGCGGCCTGGCCAGCGTCAACGGCACGCCCGACGGCCCGCCGCTGAGGACCGGCCCTTCCATCGTGGACATGGGATCGGGCATGTGGATCGTCATCTCCGCCCTGGCCGCGATACGCAAGCGCGAACAGACCGGCCGCGGCGCGATCGTCGATCTGTCGCTGCTGGATACCGCGCTGGCCTGGATCTCGATGGACGTCAGCGGCTATCTGAACGAAGGCCGCATTCCCGAGCGGCGCGCCAACGGCCATCCCCTGCTCGTTCCCTACGACGCCTTCGCCGCCCAGGACGGGCTGCTGGTCATTGCCGCGGGAAACGACGCCCAATTCGCCCGCCTGGCCGACGTGCTGGGCCACGCCGAATGGGCAAGCGACCCCGCATACGCGAGCAATGCCTCGCGCATGCGCCACAAGCAGGAATTGGCGCTGCGCATATCGGACATCCTGCGCGGGCAGCCGCGCGCCTACTGGATGCGCAGGCTCCAGGCGGCGGGCGTACCCTGCTCCAGCTACAACACCATTCCGGAAGCCATCGCATCGGAGCAGGTCAAGACCAATGCCGTCATCGGCACATCCGCCAAGACCGGCCGCCACCGCGTCGGACTGCCGTTCACCATAGACGGCCTGCGGCCGGGAAGCTTCGACGAAGCACCCGGACTGGGACAAGACAACAGCCTGATCGGTCCTTGACCAGGTACGCCACAACAACAGCCCCACGAGGCATAGGAGACGACTCATGAAACACTTGCTCTGCGCATTGCAAACACTGGCCGTGCTGGCCGTGGCGCCAGCCTCGGCCCAGACCGCCTGGAAGCCCGACCACCCCATCCGCACCATCGTCCCGTTCGCGCCCGGCGCGGCGGCCGACACGACCATCCGCATCGTCAGCGAAGAACTGGCCACGGCGCTCGGCCAGCCCGTCGTGGTGGAAAACCGCGGCGGCGCGGCCGGCGTCATCGGCACGCGCGCCGGCGCGACCGCGGCGCCGGACGGCTACACGCTGATCGGCGGCTCCGATCCCCCGTTCACCATCCTGCCCCACCTGCAGACCGTGCCCTACGATCCGGCCACGGCCTTCGCCCACGTCGCGCTGGTCGCCGACGTGCCGCTCTTCCTGGTCGTCAGGAAAGACCTGGGCGTGTCCAACGTGCGCGAACTGATCGCGCACGCGCAGAAACAACCCGGCTCGCTAACGATCGCATCGTCCGGCAACGGCTCCTCCGGACACCTGGCGGCCGAGCTGTTCAAGATCATGGCCGCGGCGCCCATGCTGCACGTGCCCTACAAAGGCCAGGTAGCCGCCGTGTCGGATGTCGTGGCCGGACGGGTCGACGCGACCTTCAGCTCGCTCGCGCCGGTGCGGCAGCACGTCGAGGCGGGCACCTTGAAGATGCTGGCGGTCTCTACCGCCAAGCGCTTCGCGGCGCTGCCCGACGTGCCCACGGTAAACGAAGCCGGCGTTCCGGGATTCGACATCGCCGTATGGATAGGCTTCTCCGCTCCCGCCGGCACGCCGCCCCAGGCGGTGGCGCGCATCAATCAGGAAATCAACAAGATCCTGCGCACGCCCAAGATCGGCGAAAAGCTCACCGGCATGGGCTACGTGCCGCTGCCAGGCTCTCCGGCGGACATGACCGACCGGCTCGACAACGACTACAAACGCTTCGGCAAACTGGTCAAGGATGCCAGGATAACGGTGGAATAAGAACAAGCCGGGGACTTTCGCGCCGGGCTGGCGCCGGCCGTTCATCGCGGGCAAGTACACTTGGACGGATGAGAAGCCCGACGATACGCCTTGCATGGGTCCCCGCCCACCGCGTCCGGATCGCTCTTGCCGTGCTGATTCTGGGCCTGCCCGTCCTGGCGGCCTCCCCGGCCCACGCCGCATGTGAGCGGCGTACCCCGGCCCAATTGAAGAGCCTGAACAACGCCGAACTGCGCTCGGCCTACTGCGGAGCGCGCGCCCTGCTCAGCAAAGAAGTCGCGGCCACCAAGGAAGCCCTGGCCGCCAACCAGCCCGCGGCCAAGGCCAACATCGCCGCCTGCTACGACACGGTCACCCACATCCTCGCCACGCTGTCCGCGCGCAAGATCGACGTCGATGCCGCTCGCACGCAATGCGATGCCGGCGCGTCGGCGGCCGCGCCCTCCCAGGCTGGCCCGCAAGCCTCGGCCGACAAACCTGCGCCCGCAAAGAAAGCCGGGAAGAAAAAAGCGCCTCCGCGCAAGAAGGCCCCCAGCAAGAAGGCCCCCAAGTAAGCCGCCGGCAGGCTGGCTGGCTTGCGTCCGCCATGGACGCAAGCATCGTCTCGCGCGCATTCGCCGCGATTACCCCTGTCAATAGTGCCATTATTAGAACGTTTCGAGCGTTCCAAGCCTAGAATGACCCGCAGCTCATCCCTTCGAACGGACTTCCGCTCGTGTCGATGCGGCCTTCCTTGTTCTCCAGGGGGACAGGCTCATGCTCGAACTCGCCGAGACGCTTCATTGGAGCGCCGTATTCCAGATCATCCTGATCGACATCCTGCTGGGCGGCGATAACGCCGTCGTCATCGCCCTGGCCTGTCGCAACTTGCCGCACCGGCAGCGACTCACGGGCATCCTGTGGGGCACGGCCGGAGCCATCCTGCTTCGTGTCCTGCTGATCGCCTTCGCGCTGGCGCTGCTGAACGTCCCCTTCCTGAAAATAGCGGGCTGCATGCTGCTGGTGTGGATAGGCATCAAGCTGCTGGCGCAGGGCAAGGACGAACACGGCAACGTCCACGGCGGCACGTCGATCCTGTCCGCCATCCGGACCATCGTCATCGCCGATCTCGCCATGAGCCTGGACAACGTCATCGCCATCGCCGGCGCGGCCGAGAACGCCCACCTGGGACACCAGCTGTACTACGTGATCTTCGGCCTGTGCGTCAGCGTTCCCATCATCGTGTGGGGCAGCACGCTGGTGCTGAAACTGATCGACCGCTTTCCGGTCATCGTCACGCTGGGGGCCGCCATGCTGGGATGGATAGCCGGCGGCATGCTGATGGGGGACGCCTTCGTCCTCGAGCACCTGGGCGAACCGAGCGCGATGCTCGAACTGACCGTGGAAATCGCCGCCGCGCTGTTCGTCGTCGTAGTGGGCAAATGGCTGGTGTTGCACCGGCGGCAACAATTGGCGATCGAGGAGAAATCAGCGCCGATGTAGGTGCGGCGCCGGCGCAGGATATCGCTACAATCGCTGGCGTTCGCATCGGTGATTCCGACAGCAGCGATCGACAGCCCGGCACCGCGGGCAGGGTCGCCTGCGTCAGAAGGATTTAAAAAGCATGACAAGACTCACCGCGGGACTGCTCCTTGCCGGGCTGCTGTCCCTTCTGCCGGCGTCCAATGCTTCTGCACTGGAAAGAAAAGATCTGGTCTTTACCCAGTGGCCGAAGGTCGTCTACCCGCACGCAGCCAAGAGAATGGGCCAGGAGGGCACGGTCATCGTCCATGTCGTGATCTCCTCCAGCGGTGTTCCCGCTTCGGTATCGGTCTGGCAATCGTCGGGATTTCCGCTGCTCGACAAAGCAGCCGTGGACGCAGTCGGCGCGGCCCGGTACCGGCCCTTCCCCGACGACGTCGACCAGCTCGTCGCGACGCACCTGCCGATCCGATTCTCGCTCAACCCACGGGCAGACGAAAGCGATTCGAAGGCCGGGCTCTTCGTTCAGGCATGCCGCGAATTCAACGACGAAATCGACGCCCATCGGACGACGAATCCCGGCGCGTCCATGGAACACACGGTCCGTTTTCAACGGACTCTGAACGAAATGCAGGCGCTCCTCCAAGGCGAGCCCCATCTTTCGGCCACGGCCGGGCTTCAATCCAGGGAAGAGCGCCGCAGAAACTACGCCGCTGCGTTTCCGGGCATCTTCGCCAACGCCGTCGAACGCTGCCGCCAGGATCCCGTCATGACCTATGGCAATGCCATCGTCGCTGCGACGCAGGAAGCGGGATTCCTGGAGACGGACGAGGGCGCCGACGCTGCCCTCAAGGAGCTTTCGGGGCATCGGCAGGCTTCCCCGGCGCTCTAGGCGGAATCCTCTATTTCCGATATCGGAGAAAAGCCGCTGCGTTCAGAAACGCAAAAGGCCGTTGACGATGTTGATCGTCAACGGCCTTCGAATACTGGTGGGCTGTGAGTGGCTCGAACACTCGACCTACGGATTAAGAGTCCGCTGCTCTACCAACTGAGCTAACAGCCCTGCAAAGAAGAAAAATTATAGCGTAATTTTTTGAACCTGTGCAAGTGGCCGCAGCCGCGCCCCGGCGAATGCGCCCATCCGATACATCCGGCCATACGTCCGGGCCGGCACGCTGGGTAGAATCGCCTCGATCCGACTCGCGTTCATGCCTCCCATGCCGACACCTCGCCTATCCACCCGCCTCGCCCTCCTGCTGCTGTGCGCCGCGTCCTGGCTGGGCCTCGCCCGCGCCGCCGAGCCGGCCCCGCAACCGGCCGTCACGCCTGCCCAGGCAGGCCAGGTGCTGGAGATCCTGCGCGACGATGCCCGCCGCAAGGAATTGGAGCAGACGCTCAGCGTAATCGCGCAAGCCAGCGGCGAAAGCGTGCCGGCCGTACCGGAACCCGAGCCTGTGCCCGCACCGGCCAAGCCGGTCGCGCTGGAGAAGGACGGCGTGGTGGCGCTGGCGTTCGGGCAGATGGGCCGCTGGCTCGATTCGATCCAGAGCGAGCTGCGGCTGACGGCCGCCACGTTGCTGCAAGTGCGTTTCGCGGGCGCCTGGTGGCAGCGCTACCTGGGCACGCCGGAGGCGCGCGCCGAAACGCTGTGGGCAATCGGGACGATCGCGCTGATCCTGGCGCTCGCGCTGGCGGCCGAAGCCCTGGTCGCGCGCCTGCTCAAGCGGCCGCGCGTGCTGCTGATCGAGCAGGCCGACCGCCGCCATGCCGAGCGGGGGGTCCAGGCCGCGCCTCCCGAGGCCGGCGCGCCGCAGGCGGCGCCGGGGCGCGACTATCATCTGCGCATCGCCCGCCGCGTACCCTACGCGCTGGCCTATGCCGTGGTGACGCTGGTGCCGCTGCTCGGTTTCCTGGCCACGACGACGGTGCTGGGCGCCCTGTTCGGCGGGCCGGGCGCGGGGTTTTTCCCATTCCTGCTGCCGTTCATCGGCGCCTACGTGGGCACGCGGCTGACGCTGGCCGCGCTGCGGCTGCTGACGACGCCCGCCAGCCCGGGCCTGCGGCTCAGCCGGCTGAGCGAAGAGTCGGCCCGCTATCTGGACGTCTGGCTGCGGCGCATCGTGGTGGTGGCCGCCTTCGGCGTGGCCGCCACCGAGATCGCTTTCCTGCTGGGCGCCGACGCCGACGCGCGCAATGCGCTGTCCAAACTGGTGGGACTGGCCGCGCACGCCATGCTGATCGTCATGGTGATCCAGCGCCGCCATGCCGTGTCGCATTGGATGCGGGGCAGCGAGGACAGCGGGCTGCGGCAGATCCTGGCCGATATATGGGCGCCGGTCGCGATCGCCGTCATCGCTGCGCTATGGGTGGTCTGGGCGCTCGGCGCGGCCAGCGGCTTTGCCTCGCTGCTGCGCTACGTCTGGGCCACCGCGCTGGTGATGCTGGTCGCCTCGGTCGCCTCGCTCGTCCTGCTGGGTGCGCTGGACCGCGCGTTTTCCCACGAGGCCCCCGGGCCGGAGGCCGCGCGCTCCGGGCGCAGCAGCTACCACACGCTGGCCCAGCGCGCCGTGCTGGCGCTGGTCATGGTCGCCACGATCATCGCGCTGCTGCAGGTCTGGGGCCTGCACGCGCTGGAGTGGTTCGCCGCCGGCACCGTGGGGCGCAGGCTGGCCTCGGCCATCGCCACCATCGCGATCGCCTGCATGCTGGCGCTGGGCGCCTGGGAGGCCGCCAACCTGTCCATCAACCGGCGCATGGAGCGCTGGAGCAAAGGGGGCGAAATCGCCCGCGCGACGCGCCTGCGCACGCTGGTGCCCATCCTGCGCACGACGATGTTCATCGTCATCGCGCTGGTGGTGCTGTTCACCGCGCTCAACGAACTGGGCATCAACATCGCCCCGCTGCTGGCCGGGGCCAGCATCATCGGCGTGGCCCTGGGCTTCGGCTCGCAAAAGCTGGTGCAGGATTTCATTACGGGCATCTTCCTGCTGATGGAAGACGCCATGCAAGTGGGCGATTCGGTCACCTTGGCCGGAGTGTCCGGCACGGTGGAATACCTGTCCATCCGCACGGTCCGGCTGCGCGCCGGCGACGGATCCCTGCACGTGGTGCCGTTCAGTTCGGTCAGCACGGTTTCGAACAGCAATCGCGGCATCGGCAACGCTGCCGTGCGCGTCAGCGTGCGCGCGGATTCCGACCTGGACCAGGTGATCGCCACCATCCGCGAAATCGGCGCCGAGATGCGCAAGGATCCCCAGCTCGGCCCGCTGATCCTGGCCGACCTGGACTTGTGGGGCGTGGATCAGGTGGACGGCGCGACGATTACCCTGGCCGGCCAGATCCGCACGCTGGACCGCGGCCGCTGGGCCGTGCAGCGCAGCTTCAACCAGCGCCTCTATCGCCGCTTCCGCGAACGCGGCATACGGATGGCCAATCCGCAGGCCAGTTTCGTCACACGCGTGGATGCGCCCACGGCGGAACGCGAACTGCCCCCCGCCGCTCCGCCCCCGGCTGGCGCCGAGCGGGCATGACGCTTGCCAATACATGGTGCTCAACTTGCGGGAGTATGCGATGACGACAGGATCCAAGAAGCATTCCGACCAGGCTGGGGCGGACAAGAAGGATGAGAACCTGCCCACCTACCAGGAGCAGCTGGACGAAGCCCTGGAAGACAGCTTTCCGGCGAGCGACCCGATTGCGCCCGGCACCGGCGCGCAAACCGGCAAACCCGTCAAGACCGGGAAGGACGACAAGGACTGGGAAGTCAAGCCGGAGCGGCCGAAGAAGTAGTGCGCCGCCCGCTTGCCGCCGCGGGCGCATTGCGCGCCCCGGCCAGGCTTTTGCCCGCAAGCGACAGTAAAAAGGCGGTTAGTCAGCCGGCCGGGATGTCCCGGCTTCGGCTTCGGCTTCGCCCGGCGCCTCAGGCAATAGAGGCAGATGGACGGAAAACCGCACGCCGCCCACCTCGTCCTGGCAGACGCCGACGCGTCCGCCATGTAATTCCGCCAGCAGCCGCACCATCGCCAGCCTCAGGCCCAGGCCCTCGACGCGCGGCGAACGCATGCCCGCAGGCGATCGGAAAGGATCGAACAGATAAGGCAGGACGTCGCCACTGATGCCCTGCCCACTGTCGGCCACTGTCATGCGGGCCTCGCGGCCATCCTGGGCAAGGCTGAGGATCACGGCGGCACCCGGCTCGCTGCACCGGATCGCATTGTCGACCAGATAATCCAGCATTTGCCGCACCCGTTCCGGCGCGGCGCTCACCCACAACTCGCTCGACGGAAGCTCCACCTCCAGCACGACGCTGCGCGCCTGCGCCTGCGTCGCCGCGCGCGCGGCCGCGTCGCGCGCCTGGGCGCCCAGCCCGACCGTTTCCATGGCCAGGCGCATCCGGCCCGTCATGGCATGGCTCGCATCCATCAGCTCATCGAGCAATTGCACTTGTTGCTGGATGCCGGTGCGTATCCCGCCCAGGGCGCGAACCAGCCCCGGGGTCTGCCCGTCGACGCGGCTCTCGAGCACGTGCGCCCAGCTTTGTATGCCGTTGAGCGGCGAGCGCAACTCGTGCGAAAGTCGAGACAGAAAAGCCTCTTGTTGTCTCTCGTCTTCGTTCCTGAGCGGCAGCAAGGTGCCGCTGAACCCTGTCAGTTGCAGATTCGGCTCGACCCCGGGCCGGCCTTGCATCAGCATCGGACAAGCGGTGCCGTCGGCCGCCAGCACCACCGTGCGCAGGTTGAACGGCTCGGCTGCCGCCAGCGCGTTGCCCAGTTCCTCGGCCAATTGCGCACGCCGCGCCTCGGGCACGCAGGCCAGCCACCCCGTTCCCAGCGCCGACTCCACCGGTTGTCCGGTCAGGCGGGTCCAGGCGGAGTTGACGTAATCCCAGTCGCCATCCGGCGTCGCCGACCAGAGTACGCAGGGCGTATCCCGCAGCAGGCGATCCGGCACGGCGCAGGCAAGTTCGGTTGCGCTGATGGCAGCATTCATGGGCAAGCTTTATACAGCATGATGGTCGTTATCCTCGCGCTCGACGGCCGGCTCAACGCGACCATTCGCGGGCCCACTCCCGGGACCACTCCTGGTCTGCAGTTTCCTCTTCCGCTTCCTCGGGCACCTTCAGGAAGAAAGTAGCCAGGAAAGCGCCAAGCGATACGACGAACAGAATGGTCGCGATGTCCGCCGCGCTGCCTGCCAGATCGCTCCAACCCATCACGGCGGTCAGCAGGGGAATGATGAAAAAGATAGTAGCCCAACGCAACATGGCTTTCTCCTGAGGGAAGCCCACCCCTGCTCGCTTCGCGCGCCCCCGGAGGAGGCGGAGCCGGCGGCCTGGCAGAGCCAGATCCGCGTTTTCCCTGGCTTCGGTCCGACGCGCTTCGTGGAAGCGGTCGGGTCGTGCCAGGATCGCTTGGCGTGTGGGTGCGGGTCCTGTGGTTGATGTTCGCGTTGGTACTAAGCAGATTGTGTGCCACGCATGGCGCACACGTTGAAGCGGCCGTGGCGCCAGGTGAAATCGAAGATGGCACCGCCGCGCGTTATAAGAATTGCCATTTGCAGGATGCGGGCATAAGTAAAAACTACATGTAAATATTGCAACGCCTGCTTTCCGTGGACAAGAACTACACTGGGGGCAGTATTTGCGGAGATCGCCATGGATATGTCCGACCTGGCTGCGCTCGTCGCGCGGCGCTATGACGAGGAACTCATTCCCCTGCTGGCCGACTACGTGCGCGTGCCGGCCAAGTCCCCCATGTTCGATGCCAGCTGGGCCGAGCACGGCCATCTGGCCGAGGTGGTGGCGGCGGCGGCGCAGTGGGCCCGGACGCAGGCGGTAAGCGGGCTGAAGGTGGAGATCGTGTCGATAGACGGCCGCACGCCGTGCCTGTATTTCGAGGCGCCCGCCACCCAGGGCCTGGGGGACGACCGCACCATCCTGTTCTACGGCCACCTCGACAAGCAGCCCGAGATGACGGGCTGGCGCGAGGATCTCGGCCCGTGGACGCCCAAGATCGAGGACGGCAAGCTCTATGGCCGCGGCAGCGCCGACGACGGCTATGCCCTGTATGCCGCGCTGACCGTCCTGGCCGCGCTCGATGGCCAGAACGTCCCGCGGCCCCGCTGCGTGGGCCTGATCGAGACCTGCGAGGAAAGCGGCAGCTACGACCTGCCGGCCTACCTGGACCTGCTGGCGCCGCGCATCGGCACGCCTTCGCTGGTGATCGGGCTCGATTCGGGCTGCGGCAACTACGATCAGCTGTGGGTCACGACCTCGCTGCGCGGCCTGACGGGCGGCGTGCTGACGGTCGAGGTGCTGACCGAGGGCGTACATTCGGGCATGGCAAGCGGATTGGTGCCCTCGTCGTTCCGCATCGCCCGGCAACTGCTCAACCGCCTGGACGATCCCGGCAGCGGACGCGTATTGCTGCCCGAGCTGCATGCCGACATCCCGGCCGAGCGCCTGGCCCAGGCCGGAGTGGCCGGCGCCATCCTCGGCGACCAGGTCTGGAAGCAGTTTCCCTGGGTCGGCTGCTCGCACGGCCCGGACGGCCACGCCCATGCCCAGCCCACCACCACCGATCCGGTCGAGGGCCTGCTCAACCGCACCTGGCGGCCCGCGCTCTCGGTAACAGGCGGGGCCGGCCTGCCGGCCATCGACGCCGCCGGCAACGTGCTGCGCCCCAAGACTTCCCTCAAGCTCAGCATGCGCCTGCCGCCCACGGTGGATGCCGAACGCGCCACCCGCGCCATGAAGGCGGCGCTGGAGAGCGATCCGCCCTACCAGGCCAAGGTCAGCTTCCATTCAGAGGGAGGCGCCAGCGGCTGGAACGCGCCGCCCACCGCGCCGTGGCTGGAGCGGGCGCTCGACTCGGCCTCCCGTACGGTTTTCGGACAGGGCGCGGCCTGGATAGGCGAAGGCGGCACCATCCCGTTCATGGGCATGCTGGGCGAGAAATTCCCCGAGGCGCAATTCCTGATAACCGGCGTGCTGGGGCCCAAGTCCAATGCCCACGGCCCCAATGAATTCCTGCACATTCCTTACGTGAAGAAACTCACCGCGGCGGTCGCCCAGGTGATTGCCCAGGTACGTTGAAGGCAGCGGCAGCGTTTCTACCGGGAACGGAACCGGCCGCCGGAGCGCTCACCACGCCTCCTCCAGCGCCTGCACGATATGCTCGAGCACCAGCAGGCGCGCCGCGCGCTTGTCGTCGGTGGCGACCACCACCCACGGCGCGTGGGCCGTGTCGGTACGGGCCAGCATGTCTTGCGCGGCCTGGGCGTAGTCGTCCCATTTGCGGCGGTTGCGCCAGTCGTCCGGCGTCAGCTTGAACTGCTTGAACGGCGAGTCGCGCCGCTCATGGAAGCGCCGCAGCTGTTCGTCGCGCGAAATCGCCAGCCAGAACTTGATCACCACGGCGCCGCCGCGGCGCAATTGCTCCTCGAAATCGTTGATCTCGACATAGGCGCGCTTCCAGGTGGCCGGCGGAATCAACCCGTCGACCCGCTCGACCAGCACCCGGCCGTACCAGGACCGGTCGAAAATGCAGACCCGGCCGTGCAAGGGCAGATGCCGCCAGAAGCGCCACAGATAAGGATGCGCGCGCTCGTCGTCGCTGGGTGCGGAAATCGGCACGATTTCCAGGTCGCGCACGTCCAGCGCGTGGGCCACCCGGCGGATGGCCCCGCCCTTGCCCGCCGCGTCCACACCTTCGAACACCAGAACCAGCGAACGCTTGCGAAACCGTTTGCGGCGCACCTGCGCGGACAGGCGCGCCTGCCAGGCCGCCAGTTGCCGCTCATACACGCCGTCGTCGAGCTTGCGGGCATCCGGGACCGGCTCCAGCGCCGGCGCCTCGCCATGCCCGCTTTGCGCGCCCGGTATGGCAGGCGGCTTGCGCGGCGCCGCGGGCAGCTTGCGCCGCAGGGCTTCCAGCACGGCGCCAGCCGTCTCTATCGTACGCAGCCGCTCGTTGGCGCTGGGCACGACGCGCCAGGGCGCATGCGGCGTATGGGTCGACTCCAGCACGATCTGGCCGGCGGCGCGCAGGCGCTTGAATTTGCGGGGAACCTCCAGATCGGCTTCGGACACGCGCCAGGCCGTGGCGGGATTGGCCAGCTGCGACTGGATGCGGGCGGCCTGGGCCTCGCGCGACAGGTGATACCAGAGCTTGAGAACCTGCACCCGCTCGCCGGCGAGCATGGCCTCGAAGCGGGCGATCTCGGCGGCCATGGCCTCGATGCGGTTCATGTCGGGTTTCTTGCGCGCGGCCTCCAGGAACAGCGGCGCGTACCAGGAGCCGAACACGATCCCGGTCTGCCCCAGCGCCGGTAAAGCATTCCAGTAGCGCCACATGGGCGGCCGCTGCGCCTCGTCGGCCGAGGGGTCGCCGAACGCCAGAGTGCGGATGTGGCGCGGGTCCATCCACTCGTTGAGCTGGTTGATGGCCGAACCCTTGCCCGCGCCGTCCACGCCCGCCACCACGACCAGCAGCGCGCGGTCGCGCTTGCGGAGGAGATCGTATTGACTTTGCAGCAGCGCGATGCGCAAGGCGGGCTCGCGCCGCTTGTATTCGGCGTCGGCCAGGACAGGGTCGAGTTCGGCTTGCTGGAACAAGGCGGCGCTCCGGAAGATGGCACGCGCAAGCTTTACCACAGTCGCCCGAAGGGGCACAAGCCGCGTGTCGGCAGCATCTGCTAACCTGATCGGATGGAACATCCGCCCTGCTGCATCCCGCCGTCCTGTAAACGCTGAACAGGAGATAGCCCACATGAATACCCGCGTCGAAAAAGACACCTTCGGCCCGATCGAAGTCCCCGCCGAGCATCTATGGGGCGCGCAAACCCAGCGCTCGCTGCAATTTTTCTCGATCTCCACCGAGAAGATGCCCGCCCCGCTGGTCGAGGCGCTGGCCCGCGTCAAGCGCGCCGCGGCGCGCGTCAACGCCGGGCTCGGCCTGCTCGACGCCAGGCTGGCGCAGGCCATCGTGTCGGCCGCCGACGAAGTCATCGCGGGCAACTGGCCCGACGAGTTCCCGCTGAGCGTCTGGCAGACCGGCTCGGGCACGCAATCCAACATGAACGTCAACGAGGTGCTGGCCAACCGCGCCTCGGAATTGCTGGGCGGCGAGCGCGGCGAATCGCGGCTCGTCCATCCCAACGACCACGTCAACCGCGGCCAGTCGTCCAACGACATGTTCCCCACCGCCATGCACGTGGCCGCCGCGCTGCAGATCCACAACCGCCTGCTGCCCGCGCTGGCGCAGCTGCGCAGGACGCTGGCGGAGAAGGCCGACGCCTATGCCGACATCGTCAAGATCGGCCGCACCCACCTGCAGGACGCCACCCCGCTGACGCTGGGCCAGGAACTGTCCGGCCATGAAGCGCAGCTGGCGCTGGCCGAGGAACAGATCCGCTACGCCCAGCGCGGCCTGCTGCAGCTGGCCGTGGGCGGCACCGCCGTCGGCACCGGGCTGAACACGCATCCGGAGTTCGGCGCGCGCGTGGCCGCCGAGCTTGCCAAGGAAACCGGGCTGCCGTTCGAATCGGCGGCCAACAAGTTCCAGGCACTGGCCTCGCACGAAGGCATGCTGTTCTCGCACGGCGCGCTCAAGACCCTGGCGGCGGGGCTGATCAAGCTCGCCAACGACGTGCGCTGGCTCGCCAGCGGCCCGCGCTCGGGGCTGGGCGAAATCCGCATTCCCGAAAACGAGCCGGGCAGCTCCATCATGCCGGGCAAGGTCAACCCGACCCAGTCCGAGGCGCTGACCATGCTGGGCGCGCAGGTGCTGGGCAACGACGTGGCCATCAACATCGGCGGCGCCAGCGGCAATTTCGAACTGAACGTCTTCAAGCCGCTGCTGATCCACAACTTCCTGCAATCGGTGCGGCTGCTGGCCGACGGCATGGCGAGCTTCGAGAAGAACTGCGTGGCCGGGCTGGAGCCCAACCACGAGCGCATCGCCGAACTGGTGGACCGCTCGCTGATGCTGGTCACCGCGCTGAACCCGCACATCGGCTACGACAAGGCCGCCCAGATCGCCAAGAAGGCGCACAAGGAAAACCTGTCGCTGAAGGAATCGGCGCTGGCGCTCGGCCACCTGACCGCCGAGCAGTTCGACCAGTGGGTGGTGCCGCGCGACATGACCCACCCCGGCTGAACACCGGCCGCATCGCGCGGCCGGCCTGCCGGTAGCCGGCCGGGCGTCAGCGCTTGCCGCTGACCTCGGCGCCGGCGTTGGGCGCCAGCTTGCGGAAGGCCGTGACCGACAGCATCATGGATATCCCGATCACCAGGTAGCCGTACGTGACGTCCATGTCCTCGAGCGTGCCCGAGCCGCGCAGCGCCATGCTGCACTTGAGCACGAAGGCCGCCAGCGCCACGCCCAGGCTGATCGTCAGTTGCTGGACCGCGCTGGCCAGGCCGGTGGCGCGCGCCATCTGGTCGGAGCGGATGTCCGCGTAAGACAGCGAATTCACCGCGGTCAACTGCAGCGAGCGCGACAGTCCTCCCAGCATCAGCACCACGATGATGACCAGGTGCGGCGTGACAGGCGTGAACAGGATGCACCCCAGGATGCTCAGGCCGCACAGGAAGGCGTTGCCCAGCAGCGTGCGGCGGAATCCGAAGCGCCGGATGATGGGACTGGCGATCATCTTCATCATCAACGCGCCGAGCGCGCCGGCGAAGGTCAGCAGGCCGGCCGCGAACGGCCCCATACCGAATGCGATCTGCAACTGCATGGCGAGCAGGAAGGGCACCGCGCCCACCGCCAGCCGGCACAGGTTGCCGCCCAGCAGCGCGACCGAGAAGGTCGGGATCTTGAGCAGCCGAAAATCGAGGATGGGGTTCGGCGAGCGTTCCGCATGCCTGAGGTATAGATAGCCGCACAGGCAGCCCAGCGCCAGCAGGCCGGCCACCATGCCCGACGACAGCACGCCGTGGCCCACGGCCTCGAAACAAAACACCAGCGTTCCCATGCACACGGCGGTCAGCAGGAAGCCCACCACGTCCAGCGGCTGCGGCACGCGCTCGGAGGCCTCCTCCTTGATGTAGCGCAGCGTCAGGACCACGCCCAGGACGCCTATGGGCAGGTTCATGAAGAAAATCCAGCGCCAGGACGCGTACTCGACCAGGAAACCGCCCACCGCCGGCCCGAAAATAGGCCCCAGCAGCGCCGGCATGCTCAGAAAGGACATGGCCCGGACCAGTTCCGACTTGGGCACCGAGCGCAACAGCACGATGCGCCCGACCGGCACCATCATCGCGCCGGCAAAGCCCTGCAGGATGCGGCCGGCGACGATCTGCCCCAGGGTGTGCGAGACGCCGCACAGCGTCGAACTGAGCGTGAACAGCACGATCGCCGAGGTGAATACCCGGCGCGCGCCGAAGCGGTCAGCCGCCCATCCGCAGATGGGCACGAACACGGCCGCGCTCAGCAGGTAGGCCGTGATGGCGACGTTGAGCTTGACCGGGTCCTCGCCCAGCGAATGCCCCATGGCCGGCAACGCGGTGGTGATCACGGTGGAATCCAGCATCTGCATGAACAGCGCGCAGCCGATGATGAGCGGCACCATCATCGACGAGATGCGCTGCCGGGCGCGTCCGAACAGGGAAAGCTGGCTATCGGTAGTCTGATTGCTGGCGGACATGGGGGTGCCTTTCTTACTCTCCGAGGCGCGACAGGGCGTCCATCGCCTGCTTCAGCGCATCGCGGGAAGACGGGGGGAGCATGCCGATGCGGCTGGCGAGCCAGTCGGTGCGCCGCTTGCGCACATCGGCGATCAGCGTGCGCGCCAGAGGGGTGACGGCCAGGCCGACCCGGCGCTTGTCGGTATGCAGGGTCTGGTCGCGCTGGATGTAGCCGGCCGCTTCCAGTTGCTTGATGTGATGGCTCATGGAAGCCGCGCGCATGTTCTCGCGCGCGGCCAGGTCGCTGACGCCTATGCCCGGCTCCTTGTCGATGGCCGACAGCAGCATGACCATCAGCGGGGAAACGCCGAAACCCTGGGTCTCGCGCCGCAGCATGCGGTTCAGGCGAAGAATGGCCGGCCGCAGCCGCGCGGCCAGTTCTATGGATTCAGGGCTGGAGGAGTCTGGCATGAACGCGGCGAGCCGGCGCCGGGCGGCAGCGGTTCGCGCAAGAAGTTAGTTAGAAGAACTAACTATATAGGAGGGAACGCCATGTTGGCAATCCCCTCGCCCGGACTACATGACGCCCGACGCCCCGCCATCGAGGTTGACGCTGGAGCCGGTGACGTAGCTGGCCGCCTGCGAGGCCAGGAACACGATCACGTTGGCGGCCTCTTCGGCCTCGCCCACCCGGCCCAGCGGAATGCCGCGCGCGAACTCGCGGTACAGGTCGTCGGGATCCTGGCCTTTCCTGGCCGCGGAGCGCTCGTGCTGGCCCGCCTTGATCTTGCCTATGCAGACCGCGTTGACCAGGATGTTGTCGGCCGCGAACTCGCGCGACAAAGCCTTGGTCAGCGCCAGGCCGGCCGCGCGCGACACCGAGGTCGGCATCGACGTGGCGGCCGGCTGCTTGCCGCCTATGGTCGACAGGTTGACGATGCGGCCGCCGCCCTGCTTCTTCATATGGCCGACCGCGATCCGCGAACAACGGATCGCGCCGAACAGCTTGAGCTGCATGTCGGCCTCCCAGTCCGCGTCGCTGACGTTCAGGAAAGGCCCGCGCATGGACGTGCCAGCGTTATTGACCAGGATGTCCAATCGGCCGAAATGCGCCACCAGCGCAGTCATGAAACTTTCGATCTGCGCCGGATCGGACACGTCGGTGGCCTGGGCGAACACGTCGCCGCCCTTGGCGCGCAGGAACTCGGCCGTGCGCTCCAGCTTCTCCGCATTGCGCGCGCAGATCGCCACCCGCGCGCCTTCCTCGATGAACTTGAGCGCGGTGGCCAGGCCGATGCCCGCCGTCGCGCCCGTAATCACCGCCACCTTGCCCTGCAGTCCCAGCTCCATACCGTGCACCTCTCCTGTTGCGTGATGACGTAATGCTTTATGACGTAATCGACCCCACTACATTCCGCCCCCTAGAGGGAACGCGCAAAGCGCGCAGGGGGTGGGCCAATCCTCTCGCCTGCTTTGGCGACGGCATGGAACGACGCCAGCCTGGCCGCGTGGTCGTAGACCGGGGCCGTAATCATCAATTCGTCCGCGCCCGTGCGCTCCGCGAACGCGCGCATGCCCGCTTCCACCTGCGCGGGGTCGCCCACCACCGTGCAGGCCAGCGCCCGCTCGACATGCGCACGCTCCGCGCCCGACCAGATCGCGTCCATGTCGTCCACCGGCGGCGGCAGCTTGCCGGGCGTACCCCGGATCAGGCTGACGAACTGTTGTTGCAGCGAGGTGAACAGGCGGGCAGCTTCTTGCCGCGTCGGCGCGGCGAACACGTTCAAGCCCAGCATGACGTAAGGCTGCTGCAAGGCGGCCGAGGGCTGGAAGCGGGTGCGGTAAAGATCGAGCGCCGCGCTCATGTAGCCCGGCGCAAAGTGCGAGGCGAACGCGAAAGGCAACCCCATCTGCGCCGCCAGCTGGGCGCTGAACAGGCTGGAGCCGAGCAGCCAGAGCGGCACGTCCAGTCCCGCGCCGGGCACGGCCTGGACGGCCTGGCCTGGCCGGGCCGGCTGGAAATAAGCCTGCAGCTCGGCGACGTCCTGCGGGAAACGATCGGCGCTGTCCTGGTCGTGGCGGCGCAGCGCCCGCGCCGTCGCCTGGTCGGAACCCGGCGCCCGCCCGAGGCCGAGGTCGATGCGGCCCGGGTAGAGCGACGCCAGCGTGCCGAACTGCTCGGCGATCACGAGCGGCGAGTGGTTGGGCAGCATGATGCCGCCGGCGCCCACGCGCATGGTGCGCGTGGCGGCGGCGACGTGGGAAATGACCAGCGACGTGGCCGCGCTGGCGATGCCCGGCATGTTGTGGTGCTCGGCCAGCCAGTAGCGGCGATAGCCCCAATCCTCGGCGTGCCGGGCCAGGTCGCGGGTATTGCGCAAGGCGTCGGCGGCGGTGCCGTCCGCGCAGATGGGGGAAAGGTCGAGAATGGACAATGCGGTCATCTTGGCTTCCATTCGGGAACGAAATCCGGAGAGGGCGCATGGTAACCCGGGGCTTTGCGCCATCAGGGGAATACCTTACTCCGTCCAGGCAAATATAGTTGAATACGGCAACTTGTTGGTGTATTGTTTGAACCCGCTCATAGTTGATACTAACAACAATAACGGCGACGGCAACGCCACCTTCATCCCCCAGATATATTCGAGAGAGGAGACTCCATGCTCAAACGCCACGCCCTGCGCGCCAGTGCCCTTGCCCTGGCGCTGGCCGCCATCGCCCCGGCCGTCCATGCCCAATCGGCGGCCGACTATCCCTCCCGGCCGATACGCATCATCGTTCCCTATACGCCGGGCGCCATCAACGACGTGCTGGCGCGCCGCATCGCGCAAAAGCTGTCGGAATCGCTCAAGCAGACCGTCGTGGTCGAGAACAAGCCGGGCGGCGGCACCGTCATCGGCACCGAATACGTCGCGCGCGCCGAGCCCGATGGCTACACGCTGCTGCAGACCGCAGCCTCCCATTCGATCAACCCCAGTCTGGTGGCCAAGCTGCCCTACGATTCCATCAAGAGCTTCAGCTTCATTTCGCTGGTGGGCACCTCCCCCTACGTCATGATCGCCACGCCCAACCTGCCGGCCAACACCATCCCGGAACTGGTCGCGCTGGCCAAGGCCAAGCCCGGCACGATCTCGTACGCATCCACCGGCAACGGCGGCAGCGCCCATCTGATGGGGGAAATGCTCAAGGACATGGCCAAGATCGACCTGATGCACGTGCCGTACAAAGGTCTGGCCCAGGGCCTCAACGATTTGAGCAGCGGCCAGGTGCAGTTGTCGTTCAGCACCTACACGGGCGCCATGGCCTTCCTGAAACCGGGCCGCGTCAAGGCCCTCGCCGTCACCGGCCAGAAGCGCATGGACGTCTTGCCCGACGTGCCGGCCATCGCCGAAACCTACCCCGGCTACGATGCCTCCGGGTGGTGGGGCTACGTCGCGCCGGCCGGCACGCCGCAGCCCATCGTCGACAAGCTGAACCGCGAACTGAACAAGGTCGTCCAGGCGCCCGAATTCCGCGAGCAGTTCAAGTCGGAAGGCGTGCAGATGCTGGGCACCACGCCCGACGAGTTCCGCGCCCACGTCGAACGGGAAATGGACACCTGGGGCAAGCTCGTCAAGAAAGTCGGCATCCGGATGGACTGACGGCTCCATGAAGATCGCCCGCTGGTCGCTGGAGTTCTACCGCCTGCCCTATCTGCGCCAGGTCGTCTGGGCCAACGCCGTCGAAGATTCGGGCCTGTATGCGCTGCTGCGCATCGCATCCGAAGACGGCCACGCCGGCCTGGCGGAGGGCACGGTCAAGGCGACCTGGTCGGGCGTTTCGCCGGCCTCGCTGTGCGCCAGCCTGCAGGATCTCGTCATGCCCGCGGTCGCGGCCATCGACGTGGGCGATCCGCAGGCGGTGCGCGCGGCGCTGGCGCCCATTCCCGAAAACCGCATGGCCAAGGGCATGCTGGAAAGCGCGTGCGCCATGCTGCGCGCCGCGGCGGCGGGCCGGCCGCTGTGGCAGTGCTGGAACGGCAGCCGCGAAGTCGAGGTGTCCTGGACGGTCACCCGCCAACCGCCCGAGGTCATGGCGCGCGAAGCCGCGGAGGTGGCCGAGCGCCACGGCATACGCGCCTTCAAGGTGAAGGGCGGCCAGGGCATGGACACCGACCGGCGCGCGCTGCGCGCCATACGCCGCGTACTGGGCGACGGCGCGCGGCTGAGCGTCGATGCCAACAGCGCTTATGGCCGCGACGAAGCCGCCGCCTACCTGCGCCTGCTGGAAGAAGAAGGCGTGCAAGCCGCCGAGGATCCCTGCGCGCTGCGTCCCGACCGCCATTTCGAAGCCTTGCAGCAAGGCACCCGCCTGCCCATCATCGTCGACAGCGCCTGCACCACTACGGCCGAGGCCGCCCTTTTCCTGGAACGCGGCGCCCGCGCGCTCAGTGCCAAGCCCGGCCGCATCGGCATGGGAGAAGCGCAGGCCATGCAGGCGCTGGCCGTGGCACACGGCGCCCGCATCGCTACCGGCATCTACGCCGAAAGCGCGCTGGGCACGCTGGTCAACCTGCAGCAGGCGGCGGCCGTTCCGGAGGCGGACAGCGCCTTTCCCGCCGAGCAGACGTTCTTCCTGACGCTGGCCGAACAGGTCGTGGCCGGCACGCCCGTCATCAGGCAGGGCCGCGTCGCGCTGCCGGCGTCCGCCGGCTCCGACGACTGGCTGGACCCGGAGCGGCTGGCGCGCTACCGGCTCGCTTGGCCCCGCGTCTGAACAGCTCGCTCTGGTCCTGCAGCCAAGCCCTGAACTCCGTCAGCAAAGCGTCCCCCGCCTTTTCTTCGGGATAGGCGAAATAATAGGCGCCCTCGCTGCGCACGGGCAGATCGGCCAGCACCTTGAGCTTGCCCGAACGCAGTTGATCGCCGATCAGGAAGCGCGGCAGCAGCGCCACGCCCTGCCCCGCGCATGCCGCGCTGATCAGCATGGACTGGACCTCGAAGCGCGGACCGCGCATCACGTTCACGTCGCCCAGCCCGGCCACGCCGCACCAGAGCCGCCAGGCTTCGGGCCGCGTCATCAAGTGCAGCAGGCGGCAGCGCACGATGGCATCCGCATCCAGCGACGCGGCGCCGTCGAGCAGCAGCGGACTGCCCACCGGCAGCAGGACTTCGTCGAACAGGTAGTCGGTGCGTGCGCCGGGCCAATCCGAGGCGCCGAAATACAGCGCGCCGTCGAGCGCGCTTTCGCTGAAGAAAAAACGCGTGCTGCGCGCGCTTACATGGACGGTCGCGCTCGGCCGCTGCGCATAGAAGGTGGACAGGCGCGGCACCAGCCATTGCGCGCCCACCGTCGGCAGGGCCGCCACTTCGAGCACCGCGCCGTCGCCCTCGTGCCCCATGACCTCGAGCGTATCGCGCTCGATGCGCTCGATGGTCTGCACCACGCGCGCGCTGTACATGTGCCCTGCGCGCGTCAGCGAAATGCGCTTCTTGATGCGGTGGAACAGCCGCACGCCCAGTTGTTCTTCCAGCAGCGAGATCTGCCTCGACACGGCGCTCTCGGTCAGCGCCAGCTCGTTGGCCGCGCGGGTGATGCTGAGATGCCGGGCCGCGGCATCGAACGCCGTCAGCGCGGTGATGCTGGGCAGCCTGCGTCGCATGGGGTCGTTCCAAAAACTCAAGATGTGTCCAGAATAAATCGTTTGCTGGCGCAGGGGCAAGACTCCTAGGATGTGCCGACCCGTCCACGACTCAGCACGCCATGACCGCACATCCACCACGCATCCTGATCGCCGGCGCCGGCCCGGTCGGCCTCGTCGCCGCGAACGTCCTCGCCGATGCCGGGATTCCCGTCACGGTATTCGAGGCCGAGCCGGCGCTGCCCCAGACCTTGCGCGCCTCGACGTTCCAGCCGGCCACGCTCGATCTGCTGGCGCGTTTCGATGTTTCGAAATTACTCATCAACATCGGATTGGTCGCGCCGCGCATGCAGTACCGCGACCGCAAAGGCTGGGTCGCCGAATTCGACTTCGGCGCGATCAGCGGCGAGACCGCGCACCCGTTCCGGCTGCAATGCGAACAGTTCAAGCTCAACGCCATCCTGGTCGAGCGCCTGGCGCGCTTTGATCATGCCGAGGTGCGCTTCGGCGCCACGGTCGTCGGGATGGAACAGCAGGCCGACGGCGTCACGCTGGCGGTGCAGCATGCCGACGGCAGCATCTCCGCCGAACACGGCGCCTGGCTGATCGGGGCCGACGGCGGACGCAGCATCGTGCGCGACCTGCTGGGCGTGGTGCTGGACGGCTTCACCTGGGGCGAGCGCTTCCTGGTGGCCAGCACGCCTTTCGATTTCGGCCAGGTCATCCCCGGCCTGGCCGAGGTGAGCTACTTCGCCGACCCGGAAGAATGGTTTTTCCTGCTGCGGGTGCCCGGACTGTGGCGCGTCATGCTGCCGGTCGGCGCCGACGAGCAAGAGGCGGACATCCTGTCCGACGCCAGCATCCAGCGCCGGCTGCAGCGCGTCTACGCCCGGCCCGGCGACTATCTCATCGAGCACCGCACCATCTACTCGGTGCACCAGCGCGTCGCGCCGCGCTACCGCGTGGGCCGCGCTTTCCTGGCGGGCGATGCCGCGCACCTGAACAATCCGCTGGGCGGCATGGGCATGAACGGCGGCATCCACGACGCGTTCAACATCGCCGACAAACTCGCCCGGGTCTGCCTCGGGCAGGCGGACGACGCGCTGCTCGACCGCTACGAGGCCGAGCGGCGTCCGGTGGCGCTCGACTACGTGAACACGATCACCATCGCCAATAAGACCAATCTCGAAACGCGCGACGCAACCAGGCAGAAAGCCTGGCGCGAGGAGATGACACGCACCGCCGCCGACCGGCAGCTGGCCAGGGAATACCTGATGAAGGTCTCCATGATCAGCAGCCTGCGCCAGGCGGAGAGCCAGGCAGCACGGCAGGCCTGACCGGCACCGCTCCGGCTCCTTTCCCCCATGCGGCCCGTGCTGCCTCTTGCCAGGCAGCGCGGGCCGCCGCCCCGAGTCCTCCACCATGCAATTGAATCTGATCACCCGCGCAGAAACCATCACGCGCGACGCCGCCATCGGCCATGCCGTCATCGCCGGCTGGACCGGCCGCGACCGCGCCGCGATGGAAAAACACATCGCCGAACTGGAGGAGCTGGGCGTGCCCCGTCCGGCTTCGACCCCCATGTACTACCGCGTGGCGGCCGCGCGCCTGACCACCGCGCCGGCCATCGAAGTCAGCGGCGAAGACTCCAGCGGCGAAGCCGAATTCGCGGTGCTGCGGCTGGACGGCCGCCTCTGGATAGGCATAGGTTCGGACCATACGGACCGCAAGGTCGAAACCATGGGCGTGGCCATTTCCAAACAGCTCTGCGACAAGCCCATCGGCCGGGACTGGTGGCTGTTCGACGACGTCGCCGCCCATTGGGATGCACTGCGCCTGCGCGCGCACATCGCCGAGAACGGCAGGCGCGTGCTATATCAGGAAGGCCCCGTCACGACCATGCAGGATCCGCGCGAGCTGATCGCCGGCTATGCCGACAACCGGGGCGAACTGCCCGAGGGCGGACTCATGTTCTGCGGCACCCTGGCGGCCCTGGGCGGCATCCGCCCCGCCGCCGAATTCGACGTCGAATTGCACGATCCGGTGCTGGAGCGCACGCTACGCCACGCCTACCGCATCGACACGCTGCCGGTTGCCGGCTGACCCGACAGGAACAGGAGAAAGCACCCCATGCCCGTCACCAAAAAGCACGACGAGTTCCACACCCTAGACATGGACGGCGGCTGGCAATTGCCGGCCGGCTACGACCCCGCATCGGGCGCCATGGAGAAAATCCTGTCCGGCTCGCTGGACGAGCTGAACAAGCAGGGCAGCCGCACCCGCCTGCTGCGCTTCCCGCCCGGCTTCCATACCGGCCAGCCCATCGTCCACGACTACTGGGAAGAAGTCTTCCTGGTTTCCGGCGACCTGACCGTGGGCAACGACGCCGACGGCAACGGCGGCACGCCCTTCTCCGGCTATACCTATGCCGTGCGCCCGCCCGGCGCCTGGCATGGTCCGTTCAAATCCGAAGGCGGATGCCTGCTGCTCGAAATACACTATTACGATCCCGCCTGACCGAGAACCGACGATGCCGCTTCTGCCCCCCCTCGACGCACTGAGCCAGGCCCTGCAAGCCGGCCAGGTCACCAGCCGCGCACTGGTGCAGGACTGCCTGGCGCGCGCCGGGGACCCATCCGGCGAAGGCGCGCGCGTCTATATCTCGCTCGACGCCGAGGCGGCGCTGCGCACCGCCGACGACATCGACCGCGCCCGCGCGCGCGGCGACCGGTCCCGGCCCTACGCCGGCATCCCAATCTCGATCAAAGATCTGTTCGACATCGCCGGCCAGGCGACCACGGCCGGTTCGCGCGTGCTGGCCGGCAATCCGCCCGCCGCACGCGATGCCGCGGCCGTTGCGCGCCTGCGCGCGGCCGGCTTCGTCATCATCGGCCGCTCCAACATGACCGAGTTCGCCTATTCCGGGCTCGGCCTGAATCCGCACTACGGCACGCCGCTCAACCCCTACGACAGGCAGACCGGACGCATCCCCGGCGGCTCGTCCTCGGGCGCGGCGATTTCCGTCACCGACGGCATGGCCGCCATCGGCCTGGGCACGGACACCGGCGGATCGTGCCGCATTCCCGCCGCCCTGACCGGCCTGGCCGGTTTCAAGCCCACCGCCGCGCGCGTGCCCGCCGACGGCGCCTTCCCGCTGTCCACGACGCTCGACAGCATAGGCGGCATCGGCCGGACCGTGGACTGCTGCGCGATCTTCGACGCCGTGCTGGCGGGCGAACCGGTCGATCTCGGCGAACGTCCCGCGCTGGCCGGACTGCGCCTGGCCGTGCCGCAGACCGTCGTGCTCGACGACATGGACACGGCCGTGGCAACCGCCTTCCAGGACGCGCTGCGGCGGCTTTCGCAGGCGGGCGCCGCCCTCGTCGACCTGCCGTTCGCGGAGTTCGGCGAACTGGCGCAAATCAATGCCAAGGGCGGCTACACCGCCGCGCAAGCCTATCCGCTGCACCGGGACATGATGGCGCGGCACGGCGCGCAATACGATCCGCGCGTCAGGACCAGGATAGAAAAGGGTGCACAACTGACGCCCGCCGACCTTGCCGAGCTGAACGAGCGCCGCGCCGGCTGGATCGCGCGCGCCGCGGGCCATTTCGCCGGCGTGGACGCGATCGTCTGCCCGACGGTGCCGGCCATCGCGCCCGCACTGGCCGACCTGACGGACGACGCGGCCTATGCCCGCGCCAATATGCTGATGCTGCGCAATCCCTCGATCATCAATTTCCTGGACGGCTGCGCGATTTCCCTGCCCTGCCATGAACCCGGCAGCGCGCCGGTGGGCCTGATGCTGGCGGCCCCCCGCGGGCAGGACCGCCGGCTGCTCGCCATCGCGCGTGCGGTGGAAGCAGGGCTGGCCGCGCGCTGAGCAACGACGGGCCGCGCCGCCACCCCTACTTGCGGCGCGCGAACTCGAGGTAGTCGGTGTCGAACACCATGCCCCAGCCGGGCGCCGTGGGCAGCGTGTAGTAGCCATCCACGAACGGCCGCTCGGGCTGGTTGGCGACCAGCTTGTAGAAGAACGGATCGCGCCAGGGCAGCATGACTTCGGCATAGCGCCCGTTGCTCACGCCGGCGGACATCATCAGGCCGATCTGCGGCTCCAGGTGCTGCATGGCCGTGACGTTGAACGCCGAGGCCATCATGGCCACGCGGCGCCACTCGGTGGGACCGCCGCCCCAGCTCGCGTCGAAATTGCAGATGTCGATCGCGCCCGCGGTCAGCAGGTCGCGGCAGCCGAAGCGCGACAGCTCGCTCTGGCCGGCCGCGGTCGGCACGCCGCCCACCGCGCGCACCACCGCCATGTCGGCGCGGTCGTTGTCCCACCGGCAGGGTTCCTCGAACCACGCCAGGTTCAAGTCGCGCGTGCGGCGCACGAACTCCAGCGCCTGTTCGCGCGTCCAGCCCTGGTTGGCATCGCAGGCCAGCGTGAACGCATCGCCGCCGGCCTTGCGCACGGCCTCCGCCCGCAGGGCGTCCTCGGCCGGCGTCTTGCCGCCTATCTTCAGTTTCAGCCCATGAATGCCGAAGGCCTTCAGTTCCGCGACTTCGTCGGCCAGCGCTTCCAGGTCTCCGCTCTGGCGGTAATAGCCGCCCAGCGCGACCACCGGCACGCGCTCGCGCGCGCCGCCCCATAGCAGGTGCAGCGGCGCGCCGGCGAGCTTGCCGACGGCATCGTGCATCGCGCTGTCCACGCAGGCCTGGGCGCGCAGCGCCACGCGCCGGTCGCGCAGGAAGGGCTCGGTGGACCGGCGCGCCGCCGCCCACGCGTCGTCGATGGCGGCCACCCGCTGTCCCCGAAGCAGCGGCTCGAGCTCATCGTGGATCAGCCGGATGATGTCCGCCTGCAGTTCGTCGTCGTTGGCGTTGAAGCATTCGCCGACCACGCCGGCATCGGTGTGCACGCGCGTGACGATGGTGCAGCGATGCGTCAGCTTGAGCGTCGAACCGGTCGCCGCGCGTTCGAGCGGCACCTTCAGGGGAATGGTCTCGATACGGGTGATGCGGGCATCGGCCAATGGAGACGCGGTGCCAGTAGCGGAAGAAGTCATGACTGTCCTTTGCCGGGTTCGAGGGTATGGATGCGCTCGCACATGACCCGGAGCGAATTCTGGAAACAGGGGCGAACGCGGCCGGACCACTCGGTGGCGCGCACGGCAAGCCAGGCCGGATGCGTTTTGACGTCGGGCGTGGTCAGTTCATAGCACGCCACCGACCGCGGCAGTCCGCCGGCCGAATGCGCCACCAGCCGGCGCGCGCGCACGTTGCCCTCGACCGCGGCCAGGCCCGGCAGGTGTTCCTGCCGGTACCAGTTGTCCAGTTCGGTCGCGGCATCCGGCCGCAGGTCGGTCTCCACCACGTAGTGATAAGGCGCGGCCTGGCCGCTGGAAGCGCCCGGCAGATCCTGCACGGACGCCAGTTCCAGCACGGCCGGATCCGTGCCCGGCAGGCGCAGGCGCGCCAATTCGGCCAATGCCGCCACGACCGGCGTGCGGTCCTCGGTGCCTTCGGCGAACCAGAAGTACAGGTAAAGCGCCGAACCGTCCAGCGCACGGTTGGCGTCCACGCACGCCAATTGGCCGGGATGCCGCGCCACCGCTTCCGCGGCCAGAAGCTCGATGGCCGCAGTGTCCTGCGGCGCCGGGGTGTACCGCAGCAACAGCGCGGCAATACTCATATCCATTTCCTAGATCTAGGTAAAGTAGGTTTCGGACACAGCGGATGTTCTGACCCAGGGCACAGCGGATCCGGCTTCGCCGGTCCGTTCGTTACGCCCCCTGGGGCCCGGCGCCGGGCCGCCCCGAGGCGGGCCCAGGCCCCCTCGGGGGGCTGCCGCGTAGCGGCTGGGGGCCCACCACTCCGGGCGCGCGTAAGCGCGTAGGGGGGACCAATCAATCGGCTTGAATGCCCAGCCGCTTGATCAACTCCGCCCACTTGGTGGTCTCGCCCGCCATGAACTTGCCGAAGGCTTCCGGTTCCAGGTAGGCGACCGACGCGCTCTCCGCCTCGAGGCGCTTGCGCATGTCGGGTTCGGCCAGGATCTCGCCTATCGTCTTGTTCAGTTTGCCCACGATGGCGGGCGGCGTGCCGGCCGGCGCGAGGATGCCCCACCAGTTATCGCCATCGTAGCCGCTCAGGCCGGCTTCCTCGACCGTCGGCACGTCGGGCACGACCGGCTGCCGCTTGGTCCCGGTCACAGCCAGGGGCCGCAGGCGATTGGCCTTGACGTGCGGCAGTGCCTGCAGCACGGTGCCCACCGAAACCTGGGCATGCCCCGCGGCCACGTCGGCCAGCGCCGCGCCCGCCCCCTTGTAGGGGACGTGCGTCATCGAAATGCCGGCGCGGCTTTCGAACAGTTCGCTGACCAGGTGCTGCGAACTGCCCACGCCCGACGAGACATAGTTGAGCTTGCCCGGATTGGCCTTGGCGTAGGCGATCAGCTCAGGCAGCGTCTTGACCGGCAGGCCTGGATAGACCGAGATCAGCAGCGGCGCCGTCGCCAGCCTGGCGACCGGCGCGAAATCCTTGGCGGGGTCGTAAGGCAGCTTCTTGTACAGCGTCGAGTTGGCCGTGTGCGGCGTGGAGATCAGCAGCAGCGTATAGCCGTCGGGGCGCGACTTGGCCACCAGGTCGGTGCCGATGGTGCCGCCCGCGCCGCCGCGGTTGTCGACGATGAAGGGCTGGCCCAGGCGCTTGGCCAGTTCCTCGCCGATCAGCCGGCCGACGATGTCGTTGCTGCCGCCGGGCGCGAAGGGAATCACCAGGCGAACCGGATGATCGGGATAGGCTTGCGCCTGCGCGGTGCCGCTCGCGGCGCCGGCCAACAGCAGCGCCAACGGCGCCGCGAGTCTGCGGATCGAATGCATGGGGTCTCCTGAAAGGGCTGCGCGGCAGCGGGCTGCATGCAGCGTTTTATCGATGGCCGGCATTGTGCGGACAGGCGATCCATTCATCAATAAAATAACCTCAACATCTGATATCCGATAATTAAATACCATGGATCTGCAGCAGCTCGAATCGTTCGTCCACGTGGCCGAACTCGGTAGCCTGACGCGCGCGGCCTCGGTGCTCGGCGTTTCCCAGCCTACCCTGAGCCGCCACATCCGCCTGCTGGAACAGGATCTGCACACCCACCTGCTGACCCGCACCGGCCGCGGCGTGGAGCCCACCGAATCGGGCAAGTGCCTGCTCTCGTACGGCCTGGCCATCCTGAAGCTGACCCGGCAGGCCCGCACCGACATCCAGGCGCTGCGCGGCCAGCCCACCGGCCGCCTCACGGTCGGCCTGCCGCCGCGGGTGGCCCACGTGCTGACGCCGGAGCTGGTCAAGCAGTTCCGGCGGCGCTATCCGCAAGCCTCGATTTCCGTATCGGAAGGACTCAGCGCCGCGCTGCGCGAAGACCTGATCCTGGGCAAGATAGAAATCGCGCTGCTGTTCGATCCGTCTCCCAGCCCCAAGCTGGAGTACCGCAGCCTCTACCGCGAGGACATGGTGCTGTGCGGGCGGCCGACCGCCGATTTTCCGCTGCCGGCGCATCTGCAGGCGCGCGAGCTGGAGCGCTATCCCGTACTGGCGCCCAGCATTCCCAACGCGATACGCGCGGTCATCGAGGCCAACTGCCGGCCGCACGGCATCAAGCTCAACGTCGTGGCCGAAGTCGACGCCGTCCATACCCTGCTCAAGCTGGCCCAGAGCGGACAGGGTTATGCCATCGTGCCGCGCAGCGCGGCGCCCGCCTCCACCACCCGCGCGGGCAAGCCTTTCCACGTATCGGCCATCGGCGCCCCGCGCATACTCAACGACCTGGTGCTGGCCACCGCGCGCGACCGGCCGCTGTCGCAGCTCGCCCAGGGCACCGTGGCGCTGCTGGCCGAGCAGGACATCGGCCGGCTGCTGGGAACGGGAGCTGCCAGGAACAGTTGAAGCCCGACTGCCGGCCCGTTCTCCGGTAGCATGCCCACCCATGACCTTGCTGACTTTCTTTCTGTTCCTCGTCTGCGTGGCCGTCGCCGCGTATTGCCAGACGCTCACGGGTTTTGCGTTCGCCCTGCTGCTGCTGGGCATGGTCGGCGCGCTGGGGATCATGCCCATCACCGATGCCGCCAACGTGGCCAGCGTCCTGAGCCTCGTCAATGCCTGGGCCTATTGGCGCTACCACCGCATTTCATTCGATTGGGAACTGCTGCGCCCCATTCTCGCCAGCAGCCTGCTCGGCGTGCTGGCGGGAGTGATCGTGCTGGCATGGCTGAGCAACAACGCCATGCACGTGCTGCGCCTGACGCTCGGCGCGGCCATCATCGGATGTTCGCTGCTGCTGCTCGCGCAGCGCGCGCCGCGCCCACGCCCGTCGGGCAAGCCCGCGCTCTGGTTCTACGGCACGCTGTCGGGACTGCTGGGCGGCCTGTTCTCCACCTCCGGCCCGCCCATGGTCTACCACCTGTATCGCGAGCCCATGGACAGGGGCCGCGTCAAGGAATGCCTGTTCATCATGTTCGCCGCCAACGCCGCCCTGCGCCTGGTGCTGGTGGCCGGCAGCGGCGAACTTTCGTGGCGCTCGCTGCTCCTGGCGGTCTCGGCGATCCCGGCGGTGGCCGGGGTGTCCTGGTGGCAGGCCCGGCATCCGCCGCGTTTTTCGCGCCGGGCGGTGGAGTGGCTGGTATGCGGCCTGCTGATCCTGTCCGGGGCGAGCCTGATCTGGGCCACCCTGGCAGGCTGAACGCGGCGGCACTGCCAGTGCCGCGCGCCTCCGCTACTGCGGCTGCACCCCCAATTCGCCGAACAGCTTGCCCTTGGTTTCGTAGTTCTTGCGCGCCTCGGCGGCAAAGGGCTCGCTCCTCATGGGCACCACCGCCGCGCCCTGCTTCTGCGCCGCGGTTTGGTATTCCTCGGTTTGCACCGCCTTCATGCACATGTCCTCGAGCTTGCCGATCACCGGTTTCGGCGTGCCCTTGGGGGCGTAGACGCCCTGGTAGCCAGTGAAGAAGCTGGAGTAGCCCAATTCGACGACCGATGGCACATCCGGCAGCGCGGGATGGCGGCGGTCCCAGAACACCGCCAGCGGACGCACGTCGTTGCGAGACGCGACCGACACCACCGAATTGATGGTGAACTCCAGGTCTCCCGCCAGCAGCCGGAGCAAATTGGGGCCGTCGCCACGGTAGGCGATGTCCTGCACTTGCACACCCGCCTGTTTGGCCAGGGTCAGCATGTTGAGATGAACGTCGGTATACGTGCCGGAATGCCCGTAGTTGAATTTGCCGGGGCTCTTGCGCGCCGCGTCGAGCAGGTCCTCCAGCCGCTTGTACGGCGAGTCTGCGCGAACCGCCAGCACGAAGGCGTTGACGTTCAACTGGCAGACGAAATCGAAGGAGTCGAAGGTATAGGACAAGTCCTTCTGCGTGTAGGGCAGATTGGTCATGACGATAGAGGGCCCGATCATCAACGTATAGCCATCCGGCTGGGCCCGCGCCACCGAAGCGGCGCCGATGGCCCCCGAAGCGCCCTCCCGGTTGATGTAGACGAACTGCTCGCCGCCCTGCTTGCCCATCGCCATGGCGAACACGCGGAACAGCGAGTCGGTCCCGCCGCTGCCGAACGGATAGATCAACTGCACCGGCCGCGTCGGATAGCCGTCCTGCGCGGCTGCCGGTCCGGCCAGAGAAAACAGCACTGCGAACACCCCCGCCCATTTTGCGCTTCTCATGATGCGATCACCCCGATAGTCTTGACTTGCCTTGGACACTGCCTTCGATGGCCGGCCTGGCTAGGCATCCACCCTCTGAACCTTGGTCGACGGCCATATGCGGCCGTACAGATACGTCAGGATCTCGCCGCAGGTAATCGGCCTGTCCCCCGCCACCGAGGTGGCGAACTTGGGCGGCTCGGCCGCCTTGTCGCGGTCCGGGTTGGACAGCAGCGGCGTAATCACCGCGTCGAAGTCCGGCGTGGCGAAGAACGGCATGGAATAGCGCTCCAGCCCATAGCGATTGATCACGCGGTGCGGCGTGGCGGCATACATGCCGTCGGTCCATATCTTCATCATCTCGCCGATATTGATCACGAAGCTGCCGCGCAGCGGCGGCACGGTGATCCAGTCGCCGGCCGGGCTGAGGATCTCCAGGCCGCCGACCTCGTCCTGCGCGAGAAAGGTGAAGGCTCCGGAATCCGTGTGCGGCCGCGTGCCCAGGTGATCGCCGGACTCGGTCGGCTCCTGCGGGGGGTAATGCATGATGCGCAGCTGCATCATCGGACTCTGGAAATACCGGGTAAACGAATCCGGCGGCAGGTCCAGGCCGACCGCGAACATGCGCAGGAACGTCTGCGACAGCACCGACATGTCCCGGAAGTAGGCGAGCATCTCCGTCTTGAGTTCGGGCAGCGACGCCGGCCACTGGTTGGCGCCGTGCAAGGGCTTGCCGGCCAGCACGGCCGGATGGTCGGGCGGCAGTTCGGTGTGGATCTGGAAGGCTTCGTGCAGATTGCCCTTCAGGCTCGGATCCGCGCCCATCATCTTGAACGGCAGATAACCGCGGTATTTGTCGGACAGCGCCAGGCGAATCGCCATCTTCTCTTCCAGCGGCAACGCGAAAAAGCGCTTGGCGACGTCGAACATGGCGTCGATGCGGCTGGCCGGCATGCCGTGGTTCACCACGTAGAAGAAGCCGATGCTGTGGGAGGCCTCGGCGATGCGGTGGGCAATGTCGCGGTACGCCGCCGGATCGCCGGATTGCAGCACCGACAGATCGATGACAGGTACTTCGTGGGCAAAGACTTTCTTGAACTCGGGCAAAGCCATGATCATCCCCAAGCAAATGCGGACATCCCGTCCGCGCCGATTGCACGAATGCAGAAACCCGTGGCGCTAGCCTGCCGCGCCCTGGCGCGCCGCCGCCACTTCCTTGGCCAGCCGCATGCAGGTCATCGCAGCCGGGAAGCCGCAATAGACCGCGGCGTGCAGAAAGACCTCCGCGACCTCCTCCATCGTCACGCCGTTGTTCAGCGCGCCTTCGATGTGCGTCTTCAGTTCAGTGGGGCGATTCTGCGCGGCCAGCATGGAAATCGTCGCCAGGCTGCGATCGCGCAGGCTGAGCTGGCCGCGCGACCAGATGTCTCCCCAGGCGAACTCGGTCAGATACTTCTGCAGGTCCGCGTTCAACTCGCCCTGCGCCGAGGCCACCCGCTGCGCCACCGGCATCTCGCCCAGCACCTGCTTGCGCGTGGCCAGGCCCTTGGTAAAACGTTCGTCCATCGTCACTCTCCAGATACGGGCCGCCTCAAGCCGCGGCCCCGTCCGCCGGCGCCGCCACGCCGGCCAGCGCGCGATCCACCAGGGAAGTGGCCGCATCGAAATCGTAGGTCCGGAACATGTTCTGCTTGACCAGGAACGACGCCCCGCCATAGAACTTCTCGTACTGCTGGTGGCGGCCGGCGAACTCGCTGCCGATCAGGTCCCAGGCCATCTTCAACAACGCCACGCGGTCGCGTGCCGGATAGCCCGGCGAAGCGATGTAGCGCTCCAGGTCGCGCGCCACATCCGGGTGGTCGAAATCGGCCAGCGACGACGGCAGCATGATCATCGAGCCGCCCGACAGCTCGCGCAGCATATCCACCATGCGCGAATTCAACTGGCCTTGCAGCGACATCACCGCGTACAGCGCCGACTTGGCCGGCCAAACCACGCCGTCGCCATCGACGGTCGCCCGGCTTTCCTGGGCGTCGATCATCAACTCGACGATGGTCGCCTGGGCCGCCAGTTCGCCCAGCTGCTGGCGCACCGGCGGCATGGCGTCCACGCCGGTGATCTCGGTTATCCGCTTGGCCAGTCCCAGCAAAAAGCGCAGCTTGGTCGCGTAGCGCACCTGAGCCTGGTAGTTGCCGTACGAATGCGCCGGCGTCTTCCACCACTGGTTCCAGCACACGTCCAGGTTCCGATAGATGAAAACGTGCTCCCAAGGCACGAACACGTCGTCGAGCACCAGCAGCGCGTCGGTCTCGTCGAATCGCGCGGACAAGGGATAGTCGCGTGCATCGCCGCCGTGGGCGAACGATTTTCGGCTGTAGACCTTCAGGCCCGGCGCATTCATCGGGATGACGACACCGAACGCATAGTTCTCATCGCCGGGCTGGAGCGGATGGATACAGCTCACGTATATGTAGTCGGACAACACCGCGCCCGTGGCCAATTGCTGCGCCCCCTTGATCACGATGCCGCCGTCGCGCTCGGCCACGACGCCGGCGTACAAGGTCGGATCGGACTGCTGGTGCGCCGGCTTGCTGCGGTCGATCTGGGGCGGCACGATGGCGTAGGACACATACAGATGCCGGTCCCGGGCGAATTGGAAAAAACGTTCCACGTTCTCTCCATAGCCCGCCCCGGCCGAGGCGAACAGCGCCGGCTTGGCGGCGAACCCGGAAAGAAAACCGGCCACGTGATCGGGCGTGCGCCCCATCAGCCCGCACGTCGCTTCGGCCCAGGCCGCGGACATGCCGCGCGCCGCGCGCAACTCCTCCACCGAGCGGGGGACGCGATAGCAATGCAGCGCACGCCTGCCGGTGCCATCGACCTCGTACGTCATGCTGTCGATGTTGTCGGGGCAAGCCGCGAGATCGTAGAGAGACGCTACGGACTCGACCGCCCCACGGAAAGCCGGGTGCGCGGCCACGTCGCGGACCACCTCCCCGTTGTAGTACACGGTGCGGCCGTCGTCCCGGATGGCGTCGACGTAATCGGCTCCGGTGCGCAGCCCTCCAGGCAGGACGGCAGACCTCGGGACGGGCATGTTCATGCGGCTCTCCGAACAACACGATCGTTCGTGGAAGGAAAAGGAAACGCATCCAGCAGCAAGGGAACGGGCATCCGAGACACGCACGATCGCCCGCACCGGTCCCCGTCGCCAGCTGCGCGCCGCGGTTTCGCCGAACCCTTTACAACATCCTAATTACGACCATATATATCTGTCAACTAGTTTAGTTAACTAATATAAATACGAGAATGAGGGACGCTGATTACAATGCCGGAGCCGCCATGCACGCTGCGGTGCGGCCACGACAGCACAGCCCAAAGGAGACCACGAGGTGGCGGACACCATAGACGCTCAAAGACTGGAGAAACGCCGCCAGGCCACCGTCCGGTCCCGCTCGCGCAAGGACAAGCACGTCTATTTCAAGGGCATCGCCAGCGCTCGCTACCTGCTGCGCAAAGTGTTCCGCATGGTCGAGGAACAAGCCAGGCAGGCGCACATCGACCCGCTTGCGCACCAGGCGCTGATCCAGGTCTACGGAAGCCCCAGCAAGAGCCTGCGCGTCAAGGACATCGCCGACCGGCTCGACATCTCCCAGGCCTTCGCCTCCAGCCTGGTGCGCGCGCTGGTCGACAGCGGCCATGCCGTCCGCAGCCGCGAAGGCGAAGACCGGCGCGAGACCCGGGTCACCGTCACCGACACCGGCATCGCCCTGCTGACGGGCATCGACGCCGCCGTCCAGGCCGATGTCGACGCGTTTACCGGCAGCCTCAGCGAGGAGGAAAAGGAACAGGCTCTGTCCATTCTGCTGTTTTATGCTGGGACGTCTATTGAGTACGCTGGCGATACGGCCTGATGGGGCAGACCCCACTAATAGGGGCACATGGCCGACCGCGCATCTCGCAACCAACGCTCGTCGTGGCTGAACGCGCTGCGTTTGCCGCTACCCGGAGATAGCCGCCCCAAGACCTGGCCGCTGGAGCTCCGATGCCCTTCAAAGCCTGACGCCGGGATGCCTTGACCGGCGTCAGAAGCCCTCCAACTCATCGGCGTCATCAGCGGCGCTCTCTTTGGCGGCAGCGGGACGGTCAGCTCGTGGTTTGTTCCCACGGAATGTTCGCACCCGTTGCGGCAACTGCTCCCGCACCAGCTCCATCCCCAGCCTGTCATTCTCCGTGGCCATCACCTTTACCACGTCCTCGAGATGGCCCAGTACATGCAAGGCACGCAGAAAAGTATGCAGGGCGGTGCCGGGATAGCCGTCTTCCATGCGCCTGAGTGTGCTCAGTGACGTGCCAATACGCTGTGCCAGGTCTTCCTGGCTTAGGCGGCGCACACGGCGCGCAATCGAGATGTCCTGCCCAAGGCGGTGCAACGCGCGCTCTACGGGGCGCGGCAACACAACCCGTGGGCCAGGATTTCTCGGCTCGGAAGATGGCATGTTTGCGCCTGCTCAGATAGGGTTAAAAACAATCATTAGGCGTTCATATTTGAGTACACAGACAAACTGCGATCAACCCGCCAATCCCTGAGTATCAATTCATATATGAACACTTAAGTAAATTCTTAATTCATATCTGAATACAAGACGACATATCAACCCGGGCCGAAACGTTTGTCCGAGCGGTGGGTAGCCGTCATGAACTCACAACGGGTTGCTTCGGCATCAGGCCATGTGGAATTGGACAGGCCGCCACTGGCCTGTTGGCCTTAGCCCTTAATGAACCGATCAGGCTGGAGATTCAATCACTACCGCCCAACGGGACAGAAACGGGGCACACCCGTCCCAACACCGTCGACCACCGCGGTTGGATTCCGTGGTCAGCACCAGTCGGTGAGAGACATCGGGGGGCGTCGTGATAGCTGCCATGGCCTCGATTGCGACTCTACATAGACATGGTAATGCAATTGCATTACCATGTCTCATCTACTCTTGCGAGATCATCATGCCCACAACCCTTGACGTTGAGTCCACCCTTACCGAACGCTACCAGACCACCGTTCCTGAAACGGTAAGACGCGCCCTTGGCCTGAAAAAACGCGACAAGATCCACTACAGCATCCGAGCCAACGGAGAGGTGGTGCTCTCGCGTGCCGAAGATGCCGATGATGAAGACCCCGCGCTTGGAGCATTCCTGGCTTTCCTCGCCCACGACATCGCGTCGCATCCGGAACGCCTAGTGCCCTTATCGAGCGACTTGCGTGCTTCCATGGAAAAGGCATCGCGCGAGGCTGGAAATATCGACTTCGATGCACCGCTGTCCGCAGATGACGAATGACGGCTGAATCGAGCGCCCCCGTTACCGTCAACGGTTGGACCATCTACCTGCATCCGCTCTTTCGTGCGCAACTGGATAGTCTGCAGAAGCAAGTCGAATCCCTGAAACGCAAGGATCCGGACGGATACCATCGACGCAATGCCACGAAGCGCCTGGCTGCCATTGCGCGATTGGCTTTCGAGATCATCCCCCAAGACCCGACGCGAGCGGAATACCGGCAAGGTGGAACGCTGAGAGACCAGCACAAACACTGGTTCCGAGCCAAATTCTTCCAACAGCACCGATTGTTCTTTCGATATCACGCGGCCAGCAAGATCATCGTGATAGCGTGGGTCAATAATGAAGACACAAAACGCGCCTACGAAAGCGACGACGATGCTTATCGTGTATTCAGGAAGATGCTGGATAGAGGGGATCCGCCGGATGATTGGAATGCGCTTGTGCTTGCAGCCAAACGCAGACGGTGATCGGACTAAACAGGAACGACAGCTGTCTGTCATCATCGGCAGCTTTCGATCCTTCTCATTCAGTCGGATACCAGCAATTCTGGCAACCGCCTTCAGACGCGAAGCAGCCGCCCGACAAATTGCAAGGCGAAAGCGACAACTATGATTTTCTCCCGCCATTTGCAGCGGAGCGGAGAAAGGGCGTGTGTCTCATCCCAGCGCCGAGGGGAATAAGCAGTTTAACGGCCTTCGTCGGCAGACTATGCGGATCCGGAGATTCTTTTGGAAGATCAAGAGCTTGATCACTAACTAGCCATCCCTGAAAACCCTGGATGTCAGCGGACTGGAGCGGGTGAAGGGAACAACATCAAGCACCCAACCCATTGATTTATAAAAGGTTACTCCCGTTCGGAGAGCGGGAATGTACCGCATTTTGTACCAGTTCCGCGCACACTGGCAAGCTGCTGCTCCAACAGGCACCATGCGGTTTCCGCTCCATGGAGCCCAGTCTTTGCTCCTTTCGTCTACAGGCAATTTCACTCTATGGAATGGTTTCAGCATATGTTGAAATTGACTTTATAAGTGAAATTTTGGCGATGCTCTTCAAAAAATGTGGTACTTTCAGCGAATGCTGAAAGAGGCCAATTTAATGAAAGAGTCTGAGGCTCGGGCTGGTGAGGCACTGCGCCGTTTGCTTGCAAAGATCCCGATCCTTCAGGTCGAAGGGATCGAAGCCGAGGCTATGTCCGACGATTGGGAGCCGGACCTTATCGCCCGGCTGCTCGTGGACGGGCGGCAGCATCTGCTCATCTGCGAGTACAAGTCGAACGGGCAACCGCGGTACGCCCGGTCCGCGCTGCTGGAACTGCGGAACTACGTTGCGCAGCGAACTCCCGAGGCAACGCCCGTCTTCATCGCCCCCTATATCTCACCTGCGGTAAGGCAACTGTGCGAAGAGAAGGGTGTCAGCTATCTCGACCTGGAAGGAAACGCCCGGATCGCCTTCCGCGGCGTGTTCATCGAACGCATGGTGACGGACAAGCCTGCGGCGGAGCAACGCGAACTCAAGTCGTTGTTCAGGCCGAAGTCGGCCCAGGTTTTGCGCACCATGCTGCGCGAGCCAGGCCGTGCTTGGCGTGTCACCGAGCTGTCAGAAATCTCCGGAGTCAGCCTGGGGCACGTCAGTAATGTGCGCACCGGGTTGATCGATCGAGAATGGGCACGCGCCTCAGATGACGGCCTCGTTCTCTCAGATCCCGACGCACTGGTGGACGCATGGCGGGACAGCTACACAGCACCGCCAGGTGAGCGGCTGCGGTTCTACACGCCTTTGCATGGCAGCGCGTTCGAAGAAGCTGCCCGTAGCGCATTGCGCGCCAAAGACGGTCCCGGGCATGCTGCTTTCGCATCGTTCTCGGCAGCGCAGTGGCTTTCACCCTACGGTCGTACCGGCACGCACTATTTCTTCGCCGACGAAGATGGTCTGCGTGAGCTTCAGGCAACGCTGAAACTCACGCCTGCCGCGAAGGGCGAGAACGTGGTCATCACCGTGCCGAAAGACACGGGATTGTTTGCCGACACCATTGAACCTGCGCCGGGCGCAGTCTGCACAAGCCTGGTTCAAACCTACCTCGACCTCTCCATTGCCGGCGAACGCGGCGCCGAGGCCGCCGACCACCTGCGCAAGGAAAAGCTTACATGGCCCAAATGACACCCCCCCAGGAACCACAATCGGCCGCCGAATATGACGACCGCACGACTGCGGCCGTGAAATCCGTGCTGATCGAGATCGGCCAGATACTTGGTAGCTTCAAAGGCAAGTTCGCCATCATAGGTGGTGCAGTCCCCTGGCTGCTACTGGCCAACGAGGAGATGCCCCACGTCGGCACACTCGATGTAGACATTGGACTTGATGCAGAAGCTCTCGGCGACGGTGAATACGCAACCTTGATCGGTGCGCTTCAGGGTCATGGATATGCCCAGCGCGACGGGCTTCGACGGTTCCAACTGGTTCGTCAGGTTCCCGTGAAGGACGGTGGAGAGGGGATCGACATCGTGGTCGATTTCTTGATGCCGCGCGATGCAGAGATCGTCAAGAACAATCCTCCCCTGATCAGCGACTTTGCCGTACAGCGTGCTGACGGCGCTGACTTGGCGATGCGGTTCTATCAACTGGTGGCGGTGGCGGGCCCGATGCCGAACGGAGGGACCAACCGCGTGGAGATTGCGGTGTGCTCTATCCCTGCACTACTGGCAATGAAAGGCCATGCGTTGGCGGGCCGCTACAAGCAGAAGGATGCCTACGACATCTACTACTGTGTGCGGAACTATCCTGATGGCATTGAGGCTCTGGCGCAGCAATGCCTTCCGCTCCTGGGACACGCAAGCGGCGAACGAGGTTTCCAGCACATCGCCGACAAGTTTGACGCCTTCGAAGGACATGGTCCCACCTGCGTGAGGCGTTTCGTCGAAGACACGCATGCGCTGGGTGATCGCACGCCCGAACAGTGGCAACAGGATGCGTTTGGGCAGATCGATACTCTCCTACGTGCGATGGCGCTGCGAGGTTGAGTTACGGCCCCATGGACTACGCTCAACTTCGCAACTTGTTGGAGTCCCTGGTAACCGGTCTGAAGGATGCTGGCACGCACACTATGCTGCCAACACTCTGCGAAGAGTTGGGCCTGCCCGTGCCTCCCGATGATGGCTCCAAGCGGGAACGAATGACAGCCAGCTTCAATGCGCTTGCGGATACCGAGTTGCCTGCAGTGGCCCGCAAACTGCTGATCCGCCACCCGCCCAATGCCACTACGCGCAACCAGATTCAAGACATCCTCTGGAGCGACAGTGCATGCCCGCCCATTCCGAAGCGGTATCGGCGCGAGATCGCGCGCAGGCTTAATAGCGAAGACTTGTATGGGGATGCTCGGAGGTTCGACGAGTTGCTGGAACGCCTGTGGATCTTGGACGCCGATGACTGGATGCACCTCATAGGCGGCAAGCCCACAGGCCTGCGCGATGAAATCCAGCAGCACGTTCATCGGAACCCAGAGGATTGGCCGGCCGAAACGCTGTTCGACCAGTTAGGCGCTTATGACGCTTCCGACCGGCGCTTCGCGCTGTTCCTGGAGGGGTTGGCTTCCGCCGACGTGCGTCCCGACGAGGCAGCGCAACGCCACTTCGTCGCTTGCGTCAACGAGCCACTGCGCGGTTGCAGCGTCGAACTGCGCGAGACCGACTTGGAAGGCGGTTACCCGGTCTTCTCATTGGTTTCACTGCACGCGGCGACTAGGAGCCGGCCGAAGAATCTCATCTTCGCCTCACCCGACAAGCCCGACCTGCGCTTCCGCGACGCGCTGGACAACGACGTCGAGATTGTCACCAACGCGGACAAGGTACTCGTCTATGACCGCTTCATCGGCAACGACGGACTGCGCTGGAACGATCTGCAGCAGTGGTGGAGCGACACCGAGCAGATCGCCGATGCAACGCAGGCCAAGCTCTCACTGTACAGGCGCCTCAAGGCCAGCTTGCCCCGTAACTCGCCGCCGCAGACCCTACTTTTCGATGCCTTCTTCGAAGGGTTTCGCGGTGCGGTTCCGAACCTGCCTGCGCTACTGCCGGAAGTTTGGCTGCACTGGGACCCACGTACGATCAAGGAGAGAGGGCCGGATGCGCTTTTGCGATTTCGCATGGACTTTCTGCTCCTGCTGCCACAGGGCGTTCGGGTCGTCATCGAGGTCGATGGTAAGCACCACTACGCGGACACCGCAGGCAACGCCGATGTGCAGCGCTATGCGCAGATGGTTAAGGCCGATCGCGAACTGAAGCTCGCAGGCTATGAAGTTTTTCGTTTCGGAGCCGCGGAGCTGCAAGTGCCGACGGCGAAGGCCGACGTGAAGACGTTCTTTGAGGCTCTGTTCAAGCGCTACAGCGTTCTGACGGGCTGACAACCCAAAGGCGAGCATTTGACGGAATCCTAGCTAGCCATAGCATAGTTTCGCTATTGTGGTCGAAATCACAATTTTCTGAACTAAATAGCGAACATGTCACGCAAGCCGTCCTTCGTCTTTCCGCAAGAGTAGCGCCTGCGTTCCGATCTGGATGAGTGGCTGGAGTACAACGCAGTCCTTGATTCCCTCTCTGGAAACGCCCTGGCTGCCACGTCCCTATGGCCTTAACCAGCGCCTTTGGGCGTGCCAACCATCCTTGCCGTGCACAGGAAGCTACCCTCTGCCTGCAAGCGACCAACAGTAGGCGGTCCCAATGTGACGACTTCAGGCTGGCTGCTGACGCTCAGGCCAAACTACTCAATGTCGGCTTTGTCCGAGAGAGGCATTTCGCCTAGATCGTCACATTCGGACGCATCAGTTCAGACTGCCTAGAGATTAGGCTGGTGCTGCATCGAACGCGCCGCATCTGAGCGGCCGACAGCAAGGCTCAGAACGAGGGTAAGTTGGTCGTCATGTCTTCGTCAGGCTCGTCTGGATGATCCACCCCAGGTGCGTCGAGAACCAACAGCGATATGGACATGTCGTATCGGTCCGACAGCACGACCATCTCGCGCAGGGGAAGATTGATGGGCCACACGCCATCGGCGTGCTCCACGCCCAAGCGGTAGTCTGCGGTTGAAGTCGCTTGTGCTGGGTCCACGGCAAGCGAGGCCGAGGGCAGTTCCATACCCTCCCGAAGCGCTCCCAACGCATACTTCTTTGCACTGCTGCTGGCCTTCCACCAGTGCAGCATCCCTTCCCGCCCCATGACGGCGACGGCTGCCTGATCCGTGAATTCCAACCATTTGAGGATGGCGGCCGTGAGAGAGACACCGTAACGGTCAGCACACTCACCCAAAAGATCAAGAGTGATACGGCGCCCACGCACCTGCTGGGTGTAGTCGTCGATCGGCATGAGAAGGTACGACGCAAACTGGTCTGCCTCGCGCTCGATCTTGGCCCTGGTGATCCCTAGTGTCGCGCTCTGGGAGCATTGGAACGCCTCCTGCAGCTTGCGATGCAGGACGTAGTGCCCGAACTCATGAGCGACAGTGAAGTTCGCTCGTCCTGGCAGGTCTTCGTGCGGGTGGTACAGCAGCGCCCAGACCTTCCGCTCCTTCAGCCAGAACAACCCGCCCTCGAATCCTGGCAACTCTCGGGCTTGCAACTCCCCGATCGGCGCATCGGGCGCAACGTTCCTGGACCATTCCTGCGCCAGCGCTCCGGCGTTGATCGGAAACGTCAGGCCGTGGACGGCGCGCCACAGTTTCGCCAGCTTGATCGCCTCGCCCGATGCGGAAAGCCCCACTTTCAAGAGCCAGCCTTCTTGTCCAGAACGCTGAGGATCTCCTGCAACTGCTGCTTCACCCCGGTATCCAGCGATTGGTACTTGCGAAAGAAGGCTTCGTCGGCCACGTCGATCGAGGGCTCGGCGACGTCGTCGTTCATCAGGAACTCGGGCGTCACGCCCAAAACCTTGGCCACCTCATTGATCCGGTCGGCGGACGGGCGGGCCTTTTCCTTGTTCTCCAGTTCCCATACGGATGACTTGGACGCACCGATCTGCTCGGCGAACTGTTCTAGCGTCAAGCCTGCTTTCTTCCGCAATGTGCGGACTTTCTCGCCCAGTGTTGGCATGCTTGTTCGGATTTCCAATAAAAAAAATACTTGACTCCAGAAGTTCGGAAGTCCAGAATTATTATTTTGATATTTCCGAACTTTCCGCGCAACCCCGATTTGGTAACACAGCCAGTGGGGAACAGGGAGGCCGGATGTCGCAATCAACCAACCGATCCTGAAAGGGGACGACTATGAGCAAGACGTTGAAGCCCGGCACGCCGGCACCGAAGTCCGGCCAGTACCAGAACCCGGGCACCGGCAATGAAGTGACCGGCGTGAAAGGCAAGCCGCTGCCGCCGACGCCGCGGCCGGGCCAAGGCTACAAGCTTGTGGACCCCACGAAGCACAAGCGCTGAGCCGGGGCGAGTCCAGGTACAGCAGAAGGCCATCAACAAGAATTTCAAGGAGACCCCGTGATCCGCGAACCTGTGACTCTCCCTCAGCGCCCCCGCATCTCGATGCGGGCATCGGCGCGCTTCTTCCACCTAGTGGACGTCATCGCCCGCGCCAATGAGCCCACGGCCACCCAGTTGTCGGCCTTGGAGCGTTCCTACAACAGCACCGGCGAGTTCCTCTCGGCCTGCCCGGAGTTCCAGGGCGATCTCATCCAAATCCACGCCCACGGTTCCCGGCAGTTGGGCACCGTCGTGCGGCCCCGCGATGGCTCGCGGGAGGGTTTCGACATCGATCTGATCGCACGCCTGGCATCTGGGGCGCGTCACAAGTATGACGGTGAGCACGGACCAGCCTTGCTTCTCGACCGACTGCATCGCGCCTTGTCCCGCTACGCCGATGCGCATGGCCTCCAGCTGCGCCGCTGGGAACGTTGTGCGACGCTGGAATACGCCGAAGGCATGTGTGCCGACATCGCGCCGGTCATTGACTCGCCGTTGTTGGCCGCGCCGTTCGGCGAGACACACGGCCTCATCCCTGACCGCGAACTGCGGCTCTTCGACTCGACGAACCCGCGCGGGTACGCGAAGCATTTCGATATCGCTGCCGCGATCTCGCCAAATTTCACAGACGTGGTGCGCTTCTCGGAGGCGATGGATTCGGTGACGCGCGCGGAAGTGGCGCCGCTGCCTGATGCGCAGGAAGTGTTTGACCGATTACTGTGCCGACTGGTGCAACTGTTGAAGCTGCACCGCAATGTAGCCTTCGGCGTTGCGCAGGGGAGCCAAGACATGGCGCCTTCGTCCGTCTTCCTGACGACGCTGGCCGCGATGGCCTACGCGGTAGAAGCGCCGCAGCCGCACGAGAGTCCCCTGGAGTTGCTGCTCGATATCGTGGAACGGATGCCGCTGCACTTCGAGCGGATTTCCTGCTCCGACAGTTCCGAAAAATGGGTTCTGCCCAACCCGTCCGCCCCCCGAGACAACCTGGCCGGCGGCATGAATTCTTCGGCGCGGCAGGAGGCGTTCTGGGCGTGGCACCGCCGCCTGATCGAGGATCTGAAACGCATCTTGCATGCCATCGAGAATCACCAGGGCATGGATGTCTTGCTCAAGGCGCTGGAGAGCGCATTCGGACCTCGCTGCGCGGGCGCTATCCAGCAGGACCAGACCCAGCGGCGCCAGACTAGTCACGCTGCTGGCCGGGTGACGCTGATCTCGTCGGCGGTAGCCGCACCGGTCAGTGTCGCAGCGCGACCTCATACGTATTTCGGCCACTGATGACGCCTTACCCGGCTCCGCCCATACCGACCTTGGCCCAGCGAGCCATGGAACTGCGCACCTTGCCTCTTGATGGTGCCCGGCTGATGTTTCTGTCAGGTCGCGCCCTGCGCTATCGATTCCATCTAGCACCAAGCGACTTCGGTCGTGTCTACGAATGTGAACTGCGCTTGACACCCGATTCGCGCCCACCAGAAATGTTCGTACTAAGTCCTGACCTGACGACTCTGACCGACGAAGTTGCGCTGCCCCATATCTACCCCAACAACGGCCCCGGCACCAAGCTTTGTCTCTGGTGGCCGAAACAGCGTGAGTGGGTACCGCAGATGAAGCTGGTCGACACCTACATCGCCTGGACTTCGGAGTGGCTGTGGCACTTCGAGAACTGGCTGACCACTGGGGTATGGGCTGGCGGCGGCGAGCATCCGCAGCTACGCAAGAAGCGCTGGGCCTAAGCCAGCGACGACTGAGATCGCATAACGACAGCAACGACGCAAGAAGCAGAGAGCAGCATGAATAAAATCGACCAGAAGCAGGTGGAGACGCGCATGCTCAACTTGCTGCGTGCCAGGACGCTGATCTACCGCAGGGCCAAAAATGTGCAAGCGGTGAGCCTAATCATCTCGCTCGTGTTCCCGATCATCGGCCTGATCGTGTCAGCCTTGCTCCTCCCTTCAAAGCCGTTCATCGCGTTCGCCGCCCTGATGTTCAGCTTCCTGGAGGTTCTGCTTCTCGATCGCTGGCACCGTGCGCAGCTCAAGAATGCAGCCAAGCTGCAAGAGGATTTCGACTGCACGGTGTTGCAGATGGACTGGAACACCTTCCTCGTCGGCAATCGCATTGACCCCGAAGATGTCTTTGCCGATGCATGCAAGAGGCTCAGTGACAAGGATGAGCAACGGCTGATCAACTGGTATCCGCTCGCCGTCAAAGAACTGCCGCTCCATCTAGCAAGGCTGGTGTGCCAGCGCACCAATCTCTGGTACGACAGCGCTTTGCGCAAGCGCTACAGACGCGTTCTCTTGACAGGCTGCGTGGTGCTGATCGCGGCGGCTGGGGTCGTATCACTTGCCATCGATCACACCATGACGACCTTCGTGCTCTCCACGCTGGCCCCGATGACGCCGGTGATGATCTGGGCGCTCAGGGAATGCAACCGGCAGGCCGCGACCATTGAGTTGCTGGACCATCTGAACGATGAGGTCAAGAAGCTCTGGGAGCGCTCCCGCAGCGGTGCAAAGGAACAGGAGATCAGCATGTGGTCGCGCGAACTGCAAGACGCCATCTTCAACCACCGAGCTTCCAGCCCATTGATCTTCGACTGGGTCTACAACCTCTTGCGCAAGCAGATGGAAGAGCGCATGAACGCTGGCGCGGACCACTGGGTGCGTGAACTGCGCGTGTCCGGCAACGTGCACTGAAGGCGGGAAGACGAATGAAACTGGTCCAAGACTTCAACACCTTCCTGAACGATACGGTCAACCTCAACAGCACGCGCTTCGATCAGCTCGAAAGCAGCATCGAAGCCATCAAGACGGCTGTGCGGGGGCTGGACTGGAAGCCATCCATCGTCGGCTTCGCCGCACAAGGGTCATGGGCTCACAAGACCATCATCAAACCGCTGCCTGGAGACCCGTTCGATGCGGATTTGCTGGTTTATGTGAAGCCGGTCGCGGGCTGGGAGGCGAAGGACTATATCAACGAACTGTATGCGGAGATGGGCAAGCTCGGGCTGTACAAGGACAAGATCAGGCGCTACTCGCACTGCATCACTATTGAGTACGCTGGCGAGCGCAAGATCGACGTGGCACCCTGTGTGAGGGAGCGCCTACAAACAGGTATCTGGGAGGTTTGCAATCGCGACACTAATCTCTTCGAAAAGTCGAATCCGCTCGACTACACGGGCTGGCTGATCGAGCGCAACAACATCTGCGGAAACAACAACTTCCGCAAGGCCACGCGGTTGCTGAAGTACCTAAGGGACATCAAGACCAACTTCACCTGTCCTTCGTTCCTGCTGACGACGCTGCTCGGCAAGCATGTGTACGCGACCGACAAAGGAGCTGCAGGTTTCGTGGATGTTCCCACGACGCTCAAGACGCTGATCGATCGGCTCGATGATTGGTTGCAGGCCAACCCGAGCAAGCCAACAGTGCGCAATCCCATGCTGTTCCAGGAGATCCAAAGCACTGCCTGGGACGACACCAAGTATTCGAACTTCCGCTCGAAGATCAATCTGTACCGCGGGTGGATCGATGACGCCTACGACGAGACGGACAGGGAGGAAAGCATCGGGAAGTGGCAGCGTGTCTTCGGTGAGGACTTTGCCGTTCGGGAGGCTGCTGAAAAGGCTGGCAAGGTTAGCGAAGCTGCGCTGTCCGCCGTTCGGGGAAGCCCCGTGTTAGCCGGCGTGGCCGATCTGGTGGCACTGGTGAAGAAGATCGGCCGTGCGGCCCTGCCTAGTGGCTTTGATCGTCTGCCGCACATGCGCCGCCCACGATGGCGATCAACTGAAGGCTCGCGACTGACCGTGAATGTCGGTGCGCAGTTGTGGACATCCCGCTATGGGCAGCTTGTCCGTCCGCTTGCCTCGCTCGCGCCCACGCAGCCTGGATACTGGGTGCGCTTCAACGCCAGCAACAATCTCGGGCTTCCTTTCCCGGAGACCTACAAGGTCGAATGGCGTGTGACGAACACGGATGAGATTGCGCGCCGTGCCAACGCGCTGCGTGGCGACTACTACCGCTCCGACGAACCAGGTATTCGGTGGGAGCAGTTGTCCTATCGGGGGGTCCATATGGTCGAGGCTTTCCTGATCCGCAAGGTCGACGACAGGTTTTTGGGAAAGAGCGACCCGTTCTACGTGGTGATCGAGTAGCAACTGATCGGGGCAATCTTTATTTGAGGCGTTGGGCCACATTGCCACGCGGTGCGTCAATCAAGTGCAATGTCAATGCATGGGAAACCAGTGATCTGATTAGAGCTCAACGGCCTCAACGAATGACCGAAAGGTGGCGGACAAGGTGTGTAGCAGCCTAGGCAGCGAAGGGCTGCAAACGCTGCCTAGCTGCCGTTCATGGCACCAAGTAGGTCTGCTGCATCCTGACCCTCTAGCGGGTTGCTTCGACCATGCTGTGAATACTTCGGGCAGTGGATTGCCTCGGCCTCCTTGGTGGGAGAAATGACTGCCGCAGCGCAAGCTATCTCGAAGTAGGGCGTATGTACCCTTGCTCCGGATGCTGCTTGATTGTGATCGCGTGGCCAAGGAGTCCCCGGTAGCCCCTGCAGATGCACGATCAAATGCCGGCTTGCAATCTCTACTGCACCCAGTGCCGGCAAGTCCAGCCGGTTCGCCCAGTCCTGCATCATCACGCGTCGCTGCTCCACATACTGCGCATGGTTGTAGGTAGCCCTGATGCGATTCGGGTCTGCATGTGACATGCTGAGCATCCACCCATGCCTTTGGATATGTCATTTACACGCTTGCGCTGTTTACGGGTCAACATCATGCGCTGTTTGAGTGACGCCGCAGGGATGATCCATAGCCCTCGCTCCAGATCGAACTGGGCTGGCGTGGCAAGTCACAGTTCGCCCGTGCGTACTCCGGTGAGCAGCAGCAGGCGGACGGCTAACTGCGTCACCTGGCTTCCCTGGTAGGTACGCAAGACTAGCAAGAACGAAGGTATTTCCTCCATTCGCAAAAATGGGTTGTGCCGAACCGGTGGCAAGGGCACGGCGACCACATGCAGATCCCGTGCAGGGTTGTTCTCCATGTCCGGCACGATCACCATGGCATATCCGAACAACTGCCGGAACCAGGTGCGAACCTTCTCGGCCACCGACAACAAACCCTGCTTTTCGATCCGCCCGACCACTTCCAGCAGGTGATGCCGCGTGATCTCGTGAATGGTCATTCGCCGTAGCGGCGGGATGACATCCTTCTTGAACACCCGCCGGATCTGCGCCAGCGTGCTCTGTCGTCCTTCCTCCAGCGCCAGCGCTCGGTAGGCCAGCCACTTTTCGTACACCGTGATAAAGGTGTGCTCACCCGCCAGCCGAGCGGCCTGCTGCTTCTGCTTGCGCGCGATTCTCGGGTTGATGCCCTTGGCAATCAGCGTTCGCGCTTCGTCCCGCATGGCCCGAGCATCACGCAAGCCCAGTTCGGGATACATGCCCAGAGACATCCGCGACTGTTTTCCCAGCCCGTGGTAGCGGAAGTGCCACGCCTTGCTGCCCTTGGGCGAGACGAAGAGCGACAGGCCATCGTAGTCACCCAGGGTGTAGTTCTTGCCCGTTGCCTTCGCGTTGCGAACATGCAGATCAGTGAGCGCTATGCTCCAACTCCAAACTCCCAGATTAGATAGGACAGGAGCCGCGGCTGCTTCAGCGCCGACCTTCAGGTCTCATCAATGCGGTGTGTCGGATACCGCATTGTTGGCCCGAAAAATGTACTTGATTGGGTAAGCTGCGGGCAGGTTTTACTGATTGCCAGCGAAGCCCATACCAAAAATTCCCTGGAATCTCAAGGACTTAGGGAGCTTCCCAAACTCACACATGGGGTGTGGAGAATCACTTGGAGCGGGTGAAGGGAATCGAACCCTCGTATGAAGCTTGGGAAGCTGCCGTTCTACCATTGAACTACACCCGCCTTGGTGCCCGGACTGAACGCCCGGACGAAAGGCACTGCCGCTTGGCGGCAGGAGTGCAATTCTAAGCCCGATTTCGGACGCCCGCAAATGCGCTCAGGCGACCTTTCGCAAGGTGTTCCGCCCCGCTGGCAAAAAGCCGCTGGCGTCGAAACCGGCACGGGCCGAAAATCCGACCGTCGCACAGTTCCTGTACTTTCATGGCCATCAAGCTCACCAATTTGCGCGATTTCGTTGCCACCGTCGAGGAAGGCAGCATCCGCGCCGCGGCGCGTAGGCTGCGGTTGAACCAGTCCGCGCTCACCAAGAGCATCCAGCATCTCGAACGGACGCTCGAGGTCGAGCTTTTCCACCGGCTCCCCCGCGGACTTGAGCTGACCGTCTACGGCAAGGCCTATTACTCGCGGGCGAAAGCCGTCACGATGGATCTTCAGCGCGGCGCGGAAGATATTCGGCATTTGAAGGGCCTGGGCGGAGGGCAAGTCGCCATCGGGGTGTCGGCGACGGCGTCGCTGTTGTTTCTTCCTGCTGCCGTCGAGCAATTCCAGGCCAGGTTTCCGGACACGAAGCTGAGAATCGTCGGCGGCTCGCTGGTGGTCATGTACCCGGAGCTGCGGGACGGGCGCCTGGACTTCGGGATCGGCCCCCGCCCCGCCCAGCCGCTGGACGGGGATTTCACCCTGCAGCCCCTTTTCTGCCAGCCCCACGTGGTGGTGTGCCGTCCCGGCCACCCGCTCGCCCGCTGCACGCGCCTGGAGGACTTGATCGATGCGAGCTGGTTAGTGGGCGGAGCGACGGATCTCGATCTGGCAGCGCCGGTGGAATCGTTTCAATCCGCCAACCTGCCCGCCCCCGCAAAGACGATCCGATGCGAGTACCCGCCGGCATTCCTGAGTCTGCTGATGACCGGCGATCATTTGATGATGCTGCCCAAGGTATGGGTGGATTCGATGCTAGGGCGCCATCATCTGATCGCGGTGCCGGTCAGGGATAGGCTGCAGCACACCGACATCTGCGTGATGCGGCGCAGGGGCCTCGATCCCACGCCTGCCGCCTCTCATTTGCTGACCATTTTCGAGCGGCTGATCGCGTCGCTCCTACCACCGAGCACGCGCCCCTGAGCCGGCAGGGATTCCAGTTATTCATCGGCATGATGCATTTGGCATCTTACCCGGCGCCGCCCCATCTGTTCGAATTCCTCCTGCAACCGCCGCATGGACGCATGTTCCAGCGCGGCGCACGAGGAGGCGAATTTGACTATCGAGCATCAATCTACGCGCTGGCGCCAAGCCGTTACCCACCCATCCGAAGGCAAGCATCCCGGTTTCGGACACCGCGTCGAGGAAGACGAGCGCTTCCATGTCGAGCGCGACGTCGCCGTGGCGATGCGCGACGGGATCAGGCTGTATGTGGACATCATTCGTCCCAAGGGGAATGGACCTTTTCCCGTCATTCTGACGTTCAGCCCTTACGGCAAGCATGGCTTGAAGAAATTCCTGCTTAACGGCGGAAGCGGCGTGCCGGAGGGCTGGGTCTCCAAGTACGCGGTTTGGGAAGGCCCCGATCCCGATTATTTCTGCCGGCACGGCTATGCCGTGGTGAATGCCGACGCGCGCGGATCCTGGTACTCGGAAGGCGACATGACCATATGGAGCGAGCAGGAGGCGCAAGATGGGCACGACCTGATCGAATGGTGCGCGGCGCAGCCATGGAGCACGGGCAAGGTGGGCATGTCCGGCGTTTCCTATCTTTCCATCGTGCAATGGCGCATCGCGGCCACCAATCCGCCCCATCTGGCCGCGTTCAACCCCTGGGAAGGCTGGACCGATTGCTATCGAGAGCGCGCCTATCACGGCGGGATTCCGGAAACCAACATGGTTCGCTGGGCGCAATGGTCGACGAGCTTTTCGTTGACACGTTCAGAAGAATTCGTGGAGATGGCCAAGGAATTTCCGCTGGACAACGCCTACTGGCGATCCAAGAGCGCGAATCTTTCAGCCATCACGGCGCCCGTGTATATCGTCGCCGGTTGGGGCGATCAGGGTCTGCATTTGCGCGGAAGCGTGGAAGGCTATAAGCAGATCGCGTCCGAACACAAATGGCTGGAGATTCACGGACGAAAGAAATGGCAGTACTACTATCAGGAATCCAGTCGTGAGAAGCTGCGCAAGTTCTTCGATCACTTTCTGAAGAACAGCGACGACCAGGTGCTGGGCTGGCCTCGTGTCCTGTACGAGGCCCGCGAGAAATATTATGTGGGCGAGTATCTGCCGGCAGCCGACTGGCCGTTGCCGGACCGGCAGTTGCGGCCGCTATGGCTGGACGCTTCCCGGCGGAAGCTTGGCGATGTCCCGCCAACCGAGGTTGCGACGGCTCCGTACGACTCGGCCAACGGCGAGCTGAGCTTCACGTATACGTTCACCGAGCGGACCGAAGTCACCGGCAATATGAAGCTGCGTATCTGGCTGCAAAGTCCGGACAGCACGGATGCCGATGTCTTTGTCGGGGTCAGGAAACTGGACGCGAACGGACAGAAAATCGGGCTAGCGTTCATGGCTGAATACGACGACGGCCCGGTCGCGCTGGGCTGGCTGCGTGCCAGTCACCGCAAGCTCGACACCCGGCGATCCTCCCCTGAACAGCCCTGGCATAGCCACGACGCCGAGCAATTGCTGCAACCCGGGGAAGTGGTGCCTCTGGACATCGAGCTCTGGCCGTCGTCCACCGTTTACGAGGCCGGGGAACAACTGCAGCTCGTCATCCAGGGCCAGGACATCTACGTTTACCCCGGCGTCCGCCATGGGCAGGTTCACGACGAGCTGCGCAACCAGGGACCTCACGTCATTCATGCGGGTTGCGCCCGCGATTCCCACCTGCTTATTCCCGTCATTCCGCGCGCGCCGTCAAGAACGGCGCTCAACTAGACACGGCGGCCCGATAGCCAGCCGCGCGAATTCTGGAGACTCCATGTTGAAACGCACTATCTCGACCCTCATCCTCTGCATGGGCGTGGCAGCCAGCGCCACGGCGGCAGCGGAAAGCTACACGCTGGTTGCTCCGTTCAGCGCCGGGTCCGGGCCCGACGTCCTGGCGCGCGCACTCGCCGACGAACTGGAAAAACAACTCGGCGACCACTTCGTCGTGGTCAACAAACCGGGCGGCAACGGTATCGTCGGCATCCAATTTCTGGAGAAATCGCCGCCGGAAAACACGATCGCCTTTCTTGACAGCACCATGCTCACCGTCAATCCCGCGCTGCTGCGGAACCTCACCTACAGCGCGAAGAGCTTCGTACCATTGAGCATGGTGGCGGACACGCCGTTCAGCTTGTTCATCAACACCTCGCTAAACATCAATTCGGTGTCCGAGTTGATCGCCTATGCCAAGGCCCATCCCGGCAAGCTCTCCTACGGCTCGCCATTGGGGGTGGGCCATCCCGGGCACCTGGGCATGGAAGCCTTCAAGGAAAGTACGGGCACCGACATGATCATGGTTCCGTACAAAAGCTCCCAGACCATGCTGGCCGACATGGCGTCGGGGCGCATACAGCTGGGATGGTCCACCTTCGCATCCGGCCGATCCTTCATGGAAACGGGCAAAGTCAAGGTGATCGCCACGGGCGGCGAGCGCCGCATTACGCCGCTTCCCGACGTGCCGACCGTTGCCGAAGCAGGAGGGCCTGCCGATCTGCGCGTAGATGGTTTGCTGGCGGTCTATGCCTTGCCGGGTATGTCGGCCAAGACACGGTCGAAGCTGGAAAAGGCGCTCGCACAGGTAGTGGGATCATCGGCGATTCAACAGCGCATTACAGGGGTCGGCTACGAAAATGCCAGCGGCGACGGGCAGGCCGTCACCCGGCGCCTGGATCGCGAACTGGCTCGGTATATCCCCTTGATCGAAAGGCAGCACATCCAGCAGAACTGACCGATTCGACGTCAGCGCTTCGCCTTCCTCAGCGCCGAGCCCTTGTGCGCCGCGATGTGGCTCGTTTTGTCGCTCTTGATTTCGTACTGCGGGTCTTCCTCGCTGGCGCGGTGCGTGTGTCCCTTGTAGTCGAAGTCCTTCGTGTGCACGCGGATGATCGTGCCGCCGACGACGCCTGCCTCGGAGTTCCAGGCGACGTGGTCGCCCACTTTGAATCGGTCCGCCATGGCGGTTGTCTCCTGTGTGTGAACGCGGGCGGGTCATGCCTCCGGCGAGTACGTCAATGCGCCGTTCTCCAGGCGCGCCGCCGACGTGAAGGGATGGACTTCGCTTTTTCCGCTGCCGAGGATATGCCGCACGCACACCCCACGCGCTTTCAGGTAGTCGGCGATCAGCGAGCGGTGGCATCGCCACCACACCGCTTCCGCGCACATGACGGCCGTGCGCCGGCGGCGGGCCAGCGCCAGCAGGCGTTCGATACCCGCGTGGAAAGCCTCGGTCTCCATGTAGTCGGCATAGCCGCGGAAGGACGCGTTCCGCCAGACGATGTTACGGGAGTCCGCGCGGGGGCGCCGGCGCCCGCCGAGTTCCGGTAGCGGCACATATTCCACGCCGGCCTGCGCCAGGGTGAGGCGCAGCGCATCGGGATTGAAGTGGGGATATTTGCGCGAGCCTGCATGCCGCCGCACATCGGCCAGCGCCTCTATGCCATGGGAAGCCAGGAGCGCCAGGAACGCTTGCATGGGATGCGTGGAATGCCCCACCGTCCACACTTCCACCCCTGCCGTGCCGTCCATCGCCGCCTCCGTCTCCTGCGAAGGTTTCTATAGTATTCCCTTGCTATCCAGACCTGGTTAAATCGGGTTACAAGCCAGCTATCCACCCTGCCGTGCGGAACAGCGCTTCATCGCGGTGTTGGCCGCCTATGAGCTGCAGGCCTACGGGCATGCCGCCGTCTTCGAGCATGGGCACGGTGATCGCGGGTGCGCCGAGTAGCGAGGCCTGGACGGTGAACTTGCTGTTGCCGGTGTTGGACAGGCCTATGGGAGCGGCGCAGGGGGTGGTGAGGGTGATGATGCCGTCCGTGTCCGCCACGAGCGCTTCGAACTGGGCGCGCAGCGCGGCGCGGCGGTTCAGCAGTGCTCGATATCCTTCCCGGCCCAGGGCCGACGATTGCGCGATGCGGTCGTGCATGCGTTGGGTCAGGCCCCAGGCATCGTGATAGGCAGCGGTCTTGAGCGGCCACAGCGATTCATAGCCGACGAGTTCGAACGACAGCGCCTGCATGTCCAGCGCCGCCTGTTCGAACGCCGCGACGCCCGCATGGGCGGCGCCGGTCAGCAACTGCACGCCGGCCGCGCTGCAGGCCGACAGCAGGGACTCGAACTGCCGGTTCACGTCGGCGGGCACGGTTTCCCAGTCGGGCATGCGCAGAACGATCAGGCGGGACGGGCGCGAGGGCTTGGGGGGTTCGGCATCGCCGAACAGCCCTGGATGCCCCGGGTCGCCACCAGCGCGCAAGGCGATGCCGAATACCGTGTGCCATAGATCCGCCAGGCTCGCGCCTATCGCGCCTATGCAGCTCTGGCTTTGAAAGTCGTGACTGCCGCCCCGGTTGATCGCGCCGAAGGTGGGCTTGAAGCCGAAGGCGCCGCAGTAGGCCGCCGGGCGCAGGACCGACCCGATGACCTGCGTGCCGAGCGCGGCCGGCAGCACGCCGCCCCCGACTGCGGCGGCGGAGCCCGAACTCGACCCCCCCGGCGTGCGGGACGGTTCGAGCGGGTGCCGGGTGTCGGTGGGAAAGGTGCTGGCGAATTCGGTGGTCTTGGTCTTGCCGACGATGGCGGCGCCGGCTTCGCGCAAGGCGAAGACGCAGGCGGCATCGCGCGGAGCGCGGTAGCGTTCGCTGGTCGGCGAGCCCAGGCCGGTGGGCATATCGAAGGTTTCGATGACGTCTTTGATACCGATCGGCATGCCGTCGATGGGCGACAGCGGACGCCCTTCGCGCCAGCGTTGGGTGGCGGCGTCCGCGGCCACGCGTGCGCGCTCGATCGACAGGGCGGCAAACGCACGCGTCGTACCCTCCACCGCCTCCAGGCGTTCAATGGACCGCTCCAGGAAGTCGCGAGGGGTATCCTCGCCGGCGCGGAACAGCTCCGTGGCGGCGTGGTAGGAAAGCAGCAGGGGCGAAGGGTGTCGGCTCATGGTCTTATTTCACCCCGGCGCCGGTCGCGTCGACCAGCTTTTTCCACGTGGCGGACTCACGCTGCATGTAGGCGCCGACTTCCTTCGGGTTCAGCGGGGCGGCGACGTCCATGGATTGCACGGCGAATTTCTGGCGCAAGGCCGGGTCCTTCAAGAGCTGGTTGACGGTGGCATTCAACTTCTCGACCATGGGTGCCGGCGTGCCCACGGGCGCGAACAACACCGTCCATGAAGCGCTGAAGTTGTCGTAACCGAGTTCCGCCATCGTCGGCACATCGGGCAGGATGGGCATGCGCTTGTCGTTGCCCAGCGCGAGGATCTTCATGCGTCCGGCCTGCTGCATGTTGTAGGCGCCTCCGATCGTGGTGAAGCCGACGGGGGGTTCGCCCGATGCGACCGCGATGTCCGCCGGGCCGGCTCCGCGATAGGGCACCGCCGCCATATCGCTCTTCCAGAGCGCGTTGAACAGGTACATCCCGATCATTTGCGACGAGGTTCCCTGCCCGGAAGTGGCGAACGAGAGTCCGCCTTTCTTCGCCAGTTTGTGCAGGTCCTCCAGGTTCTTGACGGGCAGGCCGGGGTGGACCACCACCGCGTTGGCCTGCGTGGCCATCAGGGCGATCGGCACGAAGTCCTTGTCGGGGTCGTAGCCAGCGTTCGGCGTGGTCAGCGCGTTCAGCGTCAGCGCATTGGCCGCGACCAGCAAGGTATAGCCATCGGGAGCGGCCTTGGCCACATACTGGGCGCCGATGCCGCCGCTGGCGCCTGTCCGGTTCTCGACGATGAAAGTCTGCTTGAGCGCTTTCTGCAAGCCCTCGGCAATGATCCGCGCGGCGACGTCGGTGGGCCCGCCCGGCGGGAAGCCGACCACGATGCGGACCGGGCGGCTCGGATAGCTGTCTTGGGCATGGGCGACGTTGACCAGAGAGCCGGCCATCAGGCACAGAGCGGCAAAAGGATGCCAAAAGCGCATTGCATGTCTCCATTTCTGTTATTGGAATTCGAGCGCGGGATGACGCGCTCTCGCACGGTGGATCCGTGCTCGTCCGTCGCCGCCATTATTCGTCTTCGGGGGGATGCCGATGATTGTTTTTTCCGCGCCTATCATAAGCAAACTCTTATATTTCCAATGAAGCTCCGCCGAAAATAGAACGGCTCTCGAGCGCAATAAAACCGAGAAACATAAGAATTTCCTGATATCCGTGACCGCCGTTGCGGACGATGCCCACACCAAACGGTTCAAGCACATTCGCAAAGCTCGCAGCCTCACGGCGCTCCCGGCTGGATCGAACAGGCTCGGGCGTCGGTCTGAGGCGCGAAAATTGTGCACAAAATTAATATCGTGCATTAAGGGTTGATCCTGATGAAGGCGCTATTCCCACATTCTTTTTTTATGCATAAAATTCTTCCCATGCACAATATCGATGAGATCAAGAAAGAGTCGACCTTGGTGGAGCAAGCCTTTTCCAGGTTGCGTCACGGTGTGCTGACCGGCGAATTTCCCGCCGGCGCCAAGCTCAAGATCGACGAACTCCAGAAAACCTACGGGTTTTCGAGCAGCCCGTTGCGCGAGGCGCTGAGCCGCCTTGCACAGGAAGGGCTCATACGCGCCGACGAACGCCGCGGCTTTCGCGTGGCCCCGATTTCGCTCGAGGATCTCGCCGACATCACGCACATGCGCTTGATGATCGAGGTCCCGGCGTTGCGGGAATCCGTCGTGCGGGGCGACGATGCCTGGGAAGCGGCGGTCGTTGCGTGCTATCACCGGCTCGAACGCATCGAGGCCCGCCTGAGCGACGGGCCGGTCGCGCTCGACGATGAATGGGCGGGCCTGCATCGCGCCTTCCACCTCTCTCTGCTGGCAGCCTGTCCCTCCGAACGGCAGCGGGTCTGGAGCGCCAGCCTGTTCGACCAGGCCGAGCGCTATCGGCGGTACTCCGCGCGCTTTCGCGAGGCCAAGCGCCGCAAGTCGAACGAACACCGCAAGATCATGGACATCGCATTGCGCCGCGATGTCGAGACCGTCTGCGCATTGCTGGAAGAACACATCCTGAGCACGCAGCGCAATGTCCAGGCGGCGTTCAAACGCATCCAGGGTGCTTGAACGGCAGCCTGCAGAGGCAGTGATCGAATCATTCATCCGATTGGAGAAGCCCATGCTCAAGGTCCAGCGACCGACTCCGTCACACTTCGGCATCTTCGTCACGGATCTCGAGAAAATGGTCGCGTTCTACACCGAGACCTTCGATCTCACGATCACCGATCGCGGCGTGGGCCGCACCTTCAAGAATCAGCTGGTCTTTACCAGCGCCAGTCCCGACCAGCACCATCAATTGGTATTGGCTTCGGGCCGCCCGCCGGAAGCGACCTTCAGCACGGTCATGCAGATTTCGTTCGCGGTACCGAGCATCCAGCACCTGCGCGACGTTGCGCATCGCGCCCAGGCGCGCGGCGCGACCGAACTGAAGGGACTGAACCATGGCAATGCGCTGTCGGTGTACATGCGCGACCCGGAAGGCAACACGGTCGAGATCTACGTGGACACGCCCTTCTATGTGGCGCAGCCCCATGGCGACCCGCTCGACCTGAGCCAGGACGACGAGACGATCATGCGCGAAACCGAGGCCATCTGCCGCCGGGATCCCACGTTCATGCCGCTGGCCGAATGGCAGGCCAGGTTCCTCGCCAGGTCGGAGTTCGCGACGCCGGCCGACCCGTCTGACCCCCATTGATTTTCTTCCGCTGGAGACCTCATGAAACTGCTGTCATTCATCCATCAGGGCCGCGAGACCTGGGGCGCCGTCGTCGGTGACGGCGTGGTCGACCTGGGCAAGGCCCGTCCGCACCAGGCCACGCTGGCCGACTACATCGCTTCCGGCGACTACAAGCAGGCTGCGCAGCATGTCGCTGGCCTGGATACGGCGGCCAAGCTGTCGGACATTACTTATCTGCCCGTGATCACCAAACCGGAAAAGATCATTTGCGCGGTCCGCAACTACATGGACCATCACCAGGAAGTGCTGGCGGCCGGCATGCAGCGCGATCTGTCGGAAGAACCGCCCATCTTCCTGCGCGTCTGGCGCTCGCAGACCGCGCACAACGCGCCCATCGTGCGTCCGCGCGTGTCGGATTCGCTCGATTGGGAAGGCGAGCTCGCCGTCATCATAGGCGCAGGAGGCCGCGATATTCCCGAGTCCAAGGCGTTCGATCACGTAGCCGGGTACGCCTGCTACAACGATGGCAGCGTGCGCGAATGGCAGTTCCACGCCAAGCAGATCGCGTCGGGGAAAAACTTCGAATCCACAGGCGGTTTCGGCCCCTGGATGGTGACCGCAGACGAAATCGAACCGGGACGCCAGCTCAAGCTCGAGACCCGCTTGAACGGCGAGGTAATGCAGTCCAGCCATACGGGACACATGATCTTCAGCATCCAGAAGCTGATCAATTATGCGTCGACCATCTTCACGCTGACGCCCGGCGACGTGATCGTCACCGGCACGCCGGCCGGAGTGGGCTGGAGCCGCAAGCCGCCGCGTTTCATGAAACCGGGCGACGTGTGCGAGGTCGAGATCGAGGCAGTGGGGATTCTCGCCAATCCCATCGTGCAGCAAAGCTGAACCCGTAGTTCCCATCCGGCCCACGGCGGCCGGATGGCGAGCGGCCGCCCGAGCCGTCGTTCACCAAACTGGAATGGAGACAACGATTATGCGACGCAAGATCCTACTTGCTGCAGGCGCGGCCCTGGCCGTCGTTTGCTTGCCCGCGAAGTCCGAGCAGTTCCCGGATCGGCCCATCAAGATCTACCAGGGGTTTGCGGCGGGCGGCAATGCCGACGCCATCGCCCGTGTGGTCGGCACCGAGATGGCCAAGACCCTTGGCCAGCCCTTCGTCGTCGAAGCGCAGGCCGGGGCGGGCGGAACCATCGCGGCGACGACCGTGGCCCGCGCCAGGCCTGACGGCTACACGCTGCTGCTGGCAACCGGTGGCCATGCCGTAGCGGGCGCGCTCTACTCCAAGCTCAACTACCAGACCGTCGATGACTTTCAGATGGTCTCGACGCTGACCTTCTTTCCGTTTCTGCTGGTGGTGCGCGCCGACTCATCCTACCAAAGCCTGGCAGACGTACTGAAAGCGGCGCGCGCCGATCCGAGCGCGATCTCGTATGGCACGGCCGGCATCGGATCCACGCATCATCTGGCGGGAGAACTGCTCGTCAAGATGTCGAAGGCGAGCATGCTGCACGTGCCGTACCGCGGCGATGCCGCGTCGCTCACCGCGCTGCTCAGCGGCGATGTGCCGCTCGTCATCGCGCCGCCCACCGCGGTCATGGCCAACATCAAGGCGGGCAAGCTGCGGGCGCTGGCGGTCAGCGGCGCGCAGCGCTGGAGCCTGATGCCCGAGGTGCCGACCATCGCCGAGCAAGGCGTGCCCGGTTACGATGTCACGTCATGGGCCGGTTTGATGGCGCCCGCCGGCACGCCCCACGCGGTGGTGAACCGGCTGCGCGAGGCCGCGCTCAAGGCCCTCCAGGTGCCTGAAGTGCGCGCCCGCCTGGCCGACATGGGCGGCGAAGTCCGCGGCAGCACGCCGGAAGAAATGACGTCGATGGTGAGCGCCGAACTCAAGAAATGGGTAGCCATCGTCAACGAAGCCAACATTCCCAAGCAGTGAGCCAACCATGTCCCTGATCGAAATCCGCAAGCGCAGTCTCACCATCGAGACCATCTACCACGAGGGCGGGCCCGCGCCCGCCCAGCCGCTGAAGATGGCGGCGTCGTGCGCGGTGATCCGCAATCCCTATGCGGGACGCTATGAACCCGACCTGATGCCCTTCATGGCCGAGCTGCGCTCGTTGGGCACGCTGCTGGCCCGGGAACTGGTCGATACGCTGGGCCGTGACGAGGTGGAGGTCTACAGCAAGGCAGCCATCGTCGGCGTCAACGGCGAAGTGGAGCATGGCGCTGTCTGGCACGAAGCGGGCGGCTGGGCCATGCGCGAGGTGCTGGGCGAACCGAAGGCGATGGTTCCCGCCTCCAAGGCCGTCGCCTCAGCGGGATATCGCCTGATGGTGCCGCTGCACTACATTCATGCGTCGTACGTACGCAGCCACTACAACAGCATGGAGATAGGCATCCAGGACGCCCCGCGCCCCAACGAGATCCTGTTCGCGCTGATGATGGGAACCGGCGGCCGCATTCATGCGCGCGTGGGCGGCCTGACCAAGGATCAGGTATCGGTTCATGACGGGCAGCGCTGAATGAACGCCGCGATCCCAGCGCTGATGCGCGCAGTTCAGGTCCGCGTGCCGGGCGGCCCCGATGCGCTCGATCTCGTAGAACTGCCGGTGCCGGCTTGCGGTCCGGGAGAGGTGCTCGTGCGCGCCGCCGTCATAGGCGCGGGGGGTCCCGACGTACTCATCCGCAAGGGCATCTACAAATGGATGCCGCCGCTGCCGGCCATACCCGGCAACGAGATGAGCGGCAGGATCGCGGCCGTAGGCAAGGGTGTGGACCCCGGGCGGATCGGCCAACGGGTGCTGGTGAGCTCCCGCGAGTTGCCCGCGCGCGGCGGATGCTATGCGCAGTACATCGCCATTCCCGAGCAGGCTCCCTTTGCATTGCCCGACGGCGTCAGCGATACCGATGCGGTCAGCCTGGGCAATCTGCAGTTGGCGCAAGCCATGCTACTGCACAGCAACGGCGGCCTGCCGGTGCGTTCCATTCTCGTGCCGGGCGCTGCGGGCGGCGTGGCGACCGCACTGGTACAACTGGCCGCGCATCACGGCATGACGATCATCGGCACCGCCTCGACACCCGCCAAGCAGGCCCATGCACTGGCTTACGGCGTCACGACGCTGGTGGACGCCGAGCCGGCGGGCTTGCCGCAGCGGGTCATGGCGGCCACAGGCGGGCGCGGCGTCGACCTGGCCTTCGACCACGTCGGCGGGGAACTGTTCATTGCCTGCATCCGTTCGCTCGCGCCGCTCGGTACCGCGATTTCATACAACATCGCGAGCGGACCGCCGGCAGGCGACGTCTTCATGGAGCTGCGGGCGCACCTGAGCAAAAGCCTGGCCGTGCGGACTTTTTCCATTCATACTTTCGACGAGGATCGGGACCTGCGGCGGGCGCTGATGGAAAACGCCATCGCGCTGATGGCGCGGGGCGCGGTCAAGGCGCCCCCGACACAGGCCTTCCCGTTGTCCGAGGTACGCCAGGTGCACGAGATGCTGGATGCCGGCTCCACGCTGGGCAAGCTGGTACTGGTGGCGGAATAAGTGGCGCACCGGGGCCGACCAACGCATCACGGATGAAGCCGGCTTGGCCTGTAATCGCGAATCAAGGAGCCTGCCATGAGTGCCAGCCCCGTTTTATTCATCGGCCATGGCAGCCCGATGAATACCTTGGAAGAAAACCGCTACACGCGGGCCTGGCGCGAGATCGGCCTCGCCCTGCCAAGACCGCGGGCCGTGCTGGTGATCTCGGCGCATTGGTTCTTCGGAGCAACGGCCGTAACGGCGATGGCCAAGCCGCGAACCATCCATGATTTCTACGGCTTTCCGCAGAAATTGTTCGATGTCGACTATCCCGCGCCGGGAATGCCCGATCTGGCTGCGGAAGTGGTAGAGGCCGCCAAACCTCAATGGGTGGGCCTGGACCACGACCAATGGGGACTCGACCACGGCACCTGGAGCGTGCTTGCGCATATCTATCCGGACGCCGATGTGCCGGTCGTGCAGTTGTCGATCAATGCATTCAAGCCGCTGGAATACCATGTCGAACTCGCGGCAAGGCTAGCGCCTTTGCGCGATCGGGGCGTAATGATCATAGGCAGCGGCAATGTGGTGCACAACCTGAAGCGAGTTCAGAGGGATCAGCGGGAGGCCGCGTTTGACTGGGCCGAGCGGTTTGATGACGCCGTGGCCGACCAGATGTCCTCCGATCCCTCGGCAATCTTGAAATCGGTCGAGCATCCGGATTTCTCGAGGGCAGTCCCCACGCCGGAACACTTCATCCCGCTCCTGTATGTTGCAGGGCTTGCAGCCGCGGGCGAAGGCAAGGCAACCGCGTTCGCCCGCGGCTACACCATGGGGTCGATTTCGATGACGTGCTACGCGGCCGGCTGCGAAGCGTTTGCGAGCGGCGGCGCCCCGGCGCCAGCCATGCTTCCGGCGGGTGTGCCGCCCGAGCAGACCAATATATGACGAACGAGGGTATCGCTTGGCGTAGCGGGCTGACCGGCTGACATCGTCCAGGCCATCCCCGGCGCCATCGCAGCCGGGACGTCAGCGCTTGATTCCGTATGCGGACCTTTCTAGCCGGCGGGGTGCCTATAATCGCCTGGCAAGGAGGCCTATAGTAGCCGCCTGCGATCCATACTTCGTTGAATACGTCTCGAATGCCCCCGACTCCCTCCACTCCGCCGGCGCCCGCCATTCAGCTGGCCGCGCTGTTCAAATTGCGCCCTGCCGGCCGCCGGTGGCCTTTCGCGGCACGCGCCGCGCTGTGCATGGGCGTGCCGGTTCTGACGGGCTGGATCGCGGGCGACGTGTCCGCGGGGCTCATGGCCACCATCGGCGCCTTCACGTCGCTCTACGGCGGCGATCGCCCGTATCTGAACCGCGCCATCCATCTTGCCGTGGTCGCGGCATCCTTCGCCGCAGCGGTCATGCTCGGCGTCTGGGCGGCCGGAATGCCGGCGATGGTGGTGCCGACCATCGTCGTGATCGCCATGGTTTCGACCTTTCTGTGCAATGCGCTGCGCATCGGGCCGCCGGGAGCCTACATGTTCGCGCTTGCCTGCGCCGCGGGCACGGGCATGCCCATCAGCCATCTGACCGTTCCCCAGGTCGGCCTCCTGGTCTTCTCGGGCGGCGCGTTCGCCTGGCTGGCCCATATGGCCGGGGCGCTTGCCGGGCCCAGGGGGCCGGAAAGAACGGCGGTCGCAGCGGCGGCCCAGGCCATCGCGCGCTTTGTCGACACGGTCGGCAAACCCGGCGAGGACAGCGCCCGCCACGCCGCCGCGCTGGCCCTGCATCACGCCTGGACCTTGCTGGTGACCTACCAGCCCGCGCGGCCGCGCCCCAGCGGGGTACTGAGCCGCCTGCGCGCGCTCAATAGGGAATTGAACCTGCTTTTCGCGGGCATCCTGAACATTCCCGCCTCCGCCGGCGCCTCGCTCGCGGACGCCGCCGGCACGGCGCGGTCGATTGCGGTCCAGGCGAAAAATGCCCGGGCCCGGCAGGAGCCCACCGATCCCCGCCACGTTCCGCTCGGCCATCATGGCGTGCTGGAGTCGCTGTGGGAGAATCTGCGGCCGTGGTCGCCGGCCCTGCTGGCGGCCGCCCGCATCGGCGTCGCCACGGCCATCGCCGGCCTGATCGGCGCCGCGCTGGGGCTGGAGCGGGCCTACTGGACCATGGCGGCGGCCGTCCTGATGCTGCACCAGGGGCTCAACTGGATGCGCAGCCTGCAGCGCGGCATCGAAAGAATGAGCGGCACCCTCGTCGGCCTGGTGCTGGCGGGAGGGATTCTTGCCGTCCATCCCGAAGGGCCGTGGCTCGTCATGACGCTCATGCTTCTTCAATTCATCATCGAAATGGTCGTCATCCGCAACTATGCGCTGGCCGTCGTGTTCATCACGGCCGCCGCGCTGACCATCGCATCGGGCGGGCATCCGGTTCCGGACATCGGACACCTGCTGTGGGTGCGCGGCGTGGACACCTTCATCGGCTGCGCCGTCGGCCTCGCGATACTGGCATTGACGTCGCCTCGCTCAATAGCGGTGCGCATCCCCCAGGAACTCGTGAATACGCTGGCGGCGCTGAAGCGGGTCCTCGCCCATGCCGCCGCGGGCGAAGTCACCGCCAATGCCGCGCGGCGGGCGCGCCGCGACCTCCAGCACCGCACCATCGTCCTGCTGCAGGCCTATGACGCCAGCGTGGGAGCCACGCCGTGGCACCGCGATGCGGCGGAACGGTCATGGCCCACGGTGGTGGCGGCACAGCGCCTCGCCTACCGTGTTCTCTCCGTTTGCTGGTCGCTGGAGAATGCCGGCGCCGGCGCTCCCGCCATGGCCCGGACCCTGCTCGGCCCGGACGGCGAACAACGCGTAGGCCGCGCGCTGGCGGCGCTGTCCGGCGCGATCCGGGCAGGCGCCAAGCCCGAGCCGCTTTCCGATGTGCCGGAATTCCTCCGCACCGAATTGCAGAACCTGCACGATTCGCTGGTGTACGTCGGAGCGGGCGGCCCGGGCAAGCATGGCGCCGAAGGCGGAAAACCGGATCGGCCGCAGTAAGTAACCAGGCCAGCGCAGGCCGTCTCCCCCGGCCCCCCTTCCCGGCTCAACGCCCAGGATGCGGCGTGAGGCGCAGATACGGCCGCTCGGCGCGATACCCCTTGGGAAATTTCTCGCGGATTTCCGCTTCGTCCTGCACCGTGAGCGGGATGACGACCTCGTCGCCCGGCTGCCAGTTGCCCGGGGTGGCGATGCCGTAGGCATCGCTGGCCTGCAGCGCATCGACAGCGCGCAGGATTTCGTTGAAATTGCGGCCGATGCTGAGCGGATAGGTCAGCGTCAGGCGCAGCTTCTTCTGCGGGTCGATGATGAACACGGTGCGCACGGTCACGGTATTGGACTGGTTGGGATGGATCATGCCGTACAGCCCGGCCACCTTGCGGTCTTTGTCGGCGATGATGGGGAAGCCCACGACCGTGTTCTGCGTGGCTTCGATGTCCTTGATCCAGCCGCGGTGCGACTCGGCGTCGTCGACCGAAAGGGCGATCGCCTTGACGTTGCGCTGCTCGAATTCTTTCTGGAGCTTTCCGGTCAGCCCGAGTTCCGTGGTGCACACGGGGGTGTAGTCGGCCGGGTGCGAAAAGAGGATGACCCAGGAATCGCCCGCCCATTCATGGAAGCGGATCGGGCCGATGGACGAGTCCTGCTGGAAGTCGGGGGCGGTATCGCCCAGAAATAGGGTGCTCATCGATGTACTCCATCAAGTGATGCCCGTTGCCGGGCGGGTTGGCTGTGGATCGCGCCGTGCGCTCCCCTGTCCGTGTCCGTCGCTAGCCGGCCGGGACCGATTCGAGGTCCGCCCGTTCGGCGCGGCGCTCGTTGGGTGTGTTGAAGTCGGGCCCGTCCCGCACCGGCGTGACGTATCCGGCGCGGACGACGAAATCGCCCAGGTGTTCGTCCGGCTGCCGGTCCGCGGCGTAGTGGCCGAGCACTTCGTCCAGCGCAGCGACGATGCTGTCCTCGGGCGCGTTCTCGAGGTAGAGCCGCGCCAGCCGCTCGCCGTGGAACCCGCCGCCGAGATACAGGTTGTACCGGCCGATGGCTCTTCCGGTGAGCGCGATTTCTGCGATGTAGGGGCGCGAGCATCCGTTCGGGCAGCCGCTGATGCGCAGCGTGATCGGCGCCTGCGCCAGCCCGTAGCGGTCGAGCAGGGGCTCCAACCGATCCAGCAGTGCCGGCAGGTAGCGCTCGCTCTCCGCCATGGCCAGTCCACAGGTGGGCAAGGCCACGCATGCTATGGCGCTGCGCCGCAGCGCGCCGGCCTTTTGCCATTTGAGCAGGCCGTGCGATTCGAGCAGACGCTCGATGGCGGGCCGGTCGTCCGGCTCGATGCCGGAGATCACCAGGTTCTGGTTGGTAGTCAGGCGCAGCGTGCCGCGATGGACGCGCGCGATTGCCCGCAACCCATCGAGCCACGGCGCGTCGGCGCTGTTGGTCACGCGGCCGGCGGGAATGAGCAAGGTGACGTGCCAGCGCCCTTCTTCGTCGCGCTGCCACCCCGGGGCGTCGCCGTTGGTCGTGAACGCGTAGCGGCGCGGCGGTTTCAGCGCGTAGCCCAGGCGGCGCTCGATCTCGGCCTTGATCCAGTCCAGGCCGTGATCGTCGATGGTGTACTTGAAGCGCGCGTGGGCGCGGTTCTTCCGGTCGCCGTGGTCGCGCTGCACGCCCATGACCGCGTCGCAAACCGCGATGACCTGCTCTGGAGCGGCGAAGCCGATGACGTCGGCCAGGCGCGGCCAGGTGGTCGCGTCGCGGTCCGTGTTGCCCATGCCGCCGCCGATGGCGACGTTGAAGCCCAGCAGCTTTCCGTCCTTGACGATGGCGATGAAGCCCAGGTCCTGCGCATAGACGTCGATGTCATTGCACGGCGGAATGACGAAGCCGATCTTGAATTTGCGCGGCAGATAGGTATTGCCGTAGAACGGCTCTTCGGGTTCGGAGCCGGCGATGCGCGCCTCGCCGTACCAGATCTCGTGGTAGGCGCGCATCCTCGGAATGACGTGGTCGCTGGCCTGCCTGGCCAGGGCGTGGACCTGCCGGTGCAGGCCCGACAGCCCAGGGTTGACCGAGCACACCACGCCGCGCGCGTCGTCGCCGCAGGCCGCGATGGTGTCCAGCAGCACCTCGTGCAGGCCCTGCAGGGTCGATCGCAGCGCGTGCTTGAGAATCCAATGGAACTGGATCGTGCCGCGCGTGGTGATGCGCAGCGAATCGCCGCCGTGCGCCCGCGCCAGTTCGTCGAGCTTGAGCCATTGCGCCGCCGTGCAGACGCCGCCCGGCATGCGCACGCGCACCATGAACTGATAGGCGGGCTCCAGCTTCTGATGGCGGCGCTCGGCGCGCAGGTCGCGGTCGTCCTGCTGGTAGATGCCGTGGAACTTCATGAGCTTGGCGTCGCTCTCCGCGACCGCGCCCGTGATGCGGTCCATCAGGCTTTCGGCGATCGTGCCGCGCAACTGGTCGCTGCCGGCTTTCAGCCTTTCGTCGGCGCTCAGCTTTTCCAGCGGCTGGCTGATGTCGCGGCTGCGATCGGGGACGATGGGAATGGTGGTTCTGGGTTTCATACCGCTTTCAATAAACGTCTCGTTGATATCGGTGGGCTTGCTGCATGTCGCGCAGATAGGCGTGCGCATCGTCGATATCGCGGCCGCCATGCCGGACGACGATCTCGGCCAGGGTGCGGTGAACGTCCGGCGCCATCTGCGCGGCGTCGCCGCAGACGTACACGTGCGCGCCCTGCTCCAGCCAGTCGTAGACCTCGTACCCGCGCTCCTGGAGCCGATGCCAGACGTAAGTCTTCTCAGCTCCATGCGCGGCATCGCGCGAGAAGGCGACGTCCATGCGATCGAGCACGCCGTCCTTGAGCCAGCCCTGCCATTCCGTCTGGTAAAGAAAGTCGGTGCGGAAACGGCGCTCGCCGAAGAACAGCCATGAGCGGCCCGCAGCGCCGCGCGCTTCGCGCTCCTGGAGGAAGGCCCGGTAAGGCGCGACGCCCGTGCCCGCCCCGATCATCAGAATCGGCGCATCGTCGGCGGGCAGGCGAAAATGCAGCGAAGGCTGGACGTAGACCGGTATCTCGGCATCGGGCCGGCCATGCCCGGCCACGAAGCCGGACATCACGCCCTGGCGCGGCTCGCCGAACAGTTCATAGTCCACCTTGGCGATAGTGAGGTGGACTTCGCCGGGCAGCGCGGCGGCGCTCGACGCGATGGAATACAGGCGCGGCTGCAAAGGGCGCAGGGCCGCGATCAGCGCGGCCGCATCCACGCCTTTGACCGGGTACTTCCTCATCACGTCGATGATGTGATGGGTATGGGAAAAAGCCGCGCGTTCGTGTGCGTTGGCGGGTTGCGACAAATCCTTCAGTTGCTCCGATTCCGCAAGCCTGGCCCATTGCTCGAGAAAGCGCGGCGTGACGTTGACGATGTCCAGCTCGGCCGTCAGCGCCTGGCCGATGGCGAGATCCCGCCCTTTCAGCGCGACGGCGGCATCCCGCGGCACCCCGGCCTGGTCGAGCAAAGCCTGCACCAGCGCCGGGTCGTTGCGCGGCAGCAAGCCGAGCGCATCGCCGGGCTCGTGGCGCAATCCCGAACCTTCCAGCGACAACTCGACGTGGCGGACTTCTTTCGAAGAGCCGCGCCCCGTCAGCACGATGTTTTCCAGTACGCGCGCGCGAAAGGGGTTGCGCTTGTCGTGGGAGCCCGCCGGCGCCGCCGGACCCGGCCCGTCATACTGGGCCGGCCCGGAGACCGGCTGAGCCTGCCCGGCATCGGCATCCGGGCCCAGCTTCTCCAGCAAGGCGTCGATCCAGTTCGAAGCGGCATCCTCGTAATCGACGTCGCAATCGACACGCGGCAGCAGCGATTCGGCGCCCAATCCGGCCAGCCGTTCGTCCAGGCGCCGGCCGGCGGCGCAGAATTGCTCGTAGGTGGAGTCGCCGAGCGCCAGCACCGCATAGCGCGATCCTTCCAGGCGCGGAGCCTTGCGCCCCTCCAGGAACTCGAAGAATGACACCGCGGGCTGCGGCGGATCGCCGTCGCCGTAGGTGCTGGCGACGATCAGCAGATCCTGGGCTTCGCCCAGCTGCTTCGGCTTGAAATCGGCCATGTCGGCCAACTGGACGTCGAATCCCCGCTCGCCCAGCCGCTCGGCCAGGGTGCGCGCCACGGCGGCGCTGTTGCCGGTTTCGGTTCCGAACAACACCGTCATGCGCCTGGACTGGCCGGAGGCGCTCGCCGCCGGCACCGCCGCAGCGGCGGGATGCGCAGCCACGGGCGATGCTGCCGCAAGCAGACCCTGCCCCGGCTTGCGGCCGTGGACGACACCGGCCAGAAAGCCGCTGAGCCAGGAAAGCTGTTCGCCGTCCAGGGCATCGGTCAATGCCTGGACTTGGGCCCATTGCGCGTCGCTCAGCGCAGGCCCCTGAAATTTCGATGGATTCACAATGGGAAGTCGAGCCGGGCGGTGCTTCAGGGCACATCGACCCGGCGCAGGGTTCGGATGACTTCAATAGTGAATCGGTATGGAAATCGAGACAAACGAATTATTATTCGGCTTATCAGCAAAAAAATTGCTAACAACTAGCAGATATTTGCATATTACTTATGGATATTGAAACAGCGCGCACGTTCCTCGAGATCGTGTCCAGCGGCAGCTTCATGGCGGCCGCGGAACGCCTGCACGTCACCCAGACCGCCGTCAGCGCGCGCGTGCGCACGCTCGAGCAGCAGTTGGGCAGGCCGCTGTTCACCCGCAACAAGCGGGCAGGCGTGCGCCTGACGCCGGCCGGCCTGCGTTTCGTACGCCATGCGGCCAGCCTGGTCCAGGGCTGGGAGCGGGCGCGCCAGCACGTCGCCCTGCCGCCGGGACGCGAGGACGGCATCAGCGTGGGCGCCGAGCCCGCGATCTGGCGCCCGTTTCTCTCCGAGTGGCTGGTCTGGATGCACCATCGCTGCCCGGAAGTCGCGCTGCGCGCGGAGGTCGAGCCGCCGCAGCGGCTGCTCGAGCGCATCGACGACGGGTCGCTCGACATGGCCATGCTCTACAACCCGGCGCCGCGTCCCGGGCTGGTCTGCGAACTCCTGCTGGAAGAAAAGCTGGTGCTGGTGACGAGCAATGCCGACGGCAGTTTCGATCCGCATCGGTACGTCCACGTCGACTGGGGCGCCGGCTTCTGGGTCAACTTCCAGTCGGCGTTCCCCGACCTTCCCAACCCTCCGGTGGCGCTATCGCTGGGGCCGCTGGCGCTGACCTACGTACTCGAGGTCGGCGGCGCGGGCTACTTCCGCGCGGGCACCGTAGCCCCTTTCGTGAAGCGCGGGGCGCTTTTCCCCGTGCAGGGCGCGCCGGAGTTCTCCCATTCGGCCAGCGTCGTCTATGCGGCCCAGAATCAGGGGGCCGTCCTGGCGCGTGCCCGCGAAGGACTCCATGCGGTCGCGGCGCGGATAGGCGGGAACGCCTCGATCGAAGTGGAACCGGGCGAGGAATACGGTGCGAGGATCGCCGACCCGGAGTTTCAGTAGTCCAAGCCCAACCTTCTGTGAAACGAACATGCAGCGTCGCTCAGCCCTTACCTGCCTTGCCACTTGCGCTTTCTTCCCATCATGAAACGCGTGCTCGCTCCGCTCAATCCGATGCGGTCGTTCGAGGCTGCCGCACGTCTTATGAGCTTTACCGCCGCGGGGGAAGAACTCAACGTCACCCAGGCCGCGATCAGCCGCCAGGTCCGCGTCCTGGAGCAGTACCTGGGACAGGATCTGTTCGTGCGGCAGGCCCAGGCCATCCAGTTGACCGAAGCGGGCGCCCGGCTATATCCGGCCATCAGCAAGGCGCTGGACGACATGGCTGCCGCCACGGCCCAGGTGGACCGGCGCAGGCGCCCGGAAATACTGGCTATCCAGGCATACAGCACATTCGCGCAATGCTGGCTGATCCGCAAGCTGTCCGACTTCCAGGCCCAGCATGCCGACATCGACGTGCGCCTGTCCGCGTCGTCGGGCCTGGTCGACTTCGAACAGCAGAATCTCGACGCCGTCATTTACTCCGGCGTTCCCGGGGATCCCGGCCTGGCGGTGGATTTCCTGACGCCCATCGAACTGCTGCCGGTCATGAGCCCGGCCTTGCTGCGCCAGCAGCCGGGACGTCAGGCCGACCTGTCGAGATTGAAGCTGCTGCATTCGCTGTCGCGCCCCTCGGGCTGGAGCGACTGGCTGCGGGGCGCGGGGATGGAACATGTGGACGGCCACAAAGGGCATAAATTCGAGAGCTCGGCGATGGCTTTCGAGGCCGCCATCCAGGGCGCCGGGGTGGCGCTCGGCGTGCGTGTGCTGGTCGAGCACTACATCAGCGCGGGGGTGCTGGTCGCGCCCTTCAGCCATGTCCATACCATCGCGGGCGGTTATTACCTCGCGCGCTCCGCCACCCGGCCCTCTTCGCGGGCCTTGAATACGTTCCGGGAATGGCTGCTGGCCAATGTGCCGCAGCGCCCGGATGCACCGGCCGGATCATGAGCGCGCATGAACCGGCCGAGGCATGATCGCAGGTCAGTCCAACCGGATGTTCATCTTCTTCACGAAGGGCACCCAGCGCGCGAACTCGGCACGCGTATAGCGCACGGTTTCCTCACGGTTCTTGGCCAGCATGGGCAGCATGCCCTGCTCTTCCAACTGCTTGATCACGGCAGGTTTGCCGAGAATGCGCTGGACGGCCGCGAACAGTGTATCGGTAGCCGCGGCCGGGGTGCCCTTGGGCGCGAACAGGCAGTTCCATGAATAAGCGTCGAAATCGGGGAAGCCCGCCTCGGCCGCCGTCGGAACGTTGGGCAGCGCCTTGAGACGATTGGGCGAGATCGCGGCGAGAGCGACGAGGCGGCCGTCTTTCAGATACTCCAGCACGACGCTGGGAGACGCGAACAACAGCGAGATATTCCCGGCGAGCAGATCGACCAGGGCTTGCGAAACTCCCTTGTAGGGCACATGGACGACTTGGGTCCCGGTCTGTTCGAGGAAGAGCTCGAAAGCGATATGGCTCGATGTCCCGCTGCCCGAGGAGCCGTAGTTGTATAGCCCGGGATGGGATTTGAGCAATGCCACCAGGCCTTTCAGATCCTTGACCTTGAGCTTGGGCGAGGCCACGAGCACCAGCGGGACGACCGTCGTGACCGCCACGGGCACGAGATCGGTCAGCGGATCGTGCCCCAGGTTCTGGTAGACGGCGGCATTGAGCGCAAACGTCGACAGCGAACCCGCCAGCAGGGTATAGCCGTCCGGCCTGGCGTTGACCACGAAGTTGCTGCCTATGTTGCCCCCGGCGCCCGGCTTGTTCTCCACGACGAAGCTTTGGCCGAGTTCCTCCTGGAGATTCTGGGCAATCAGGCGGGTGATGAAATCGGTCGTGCCGCCGGGCGCATAGGGCGCGATGACCCGCACCGGCCGTTCGGGATAGGCCGCAGCCAGAAGCGGCCCCGTGTAAACCGCGGGCAGCAGGGAGCCCGCAAGAAATGTCTTCACCGCATTGCGTCGTCCGCGCTGCATGTTTCCTCCGTTCGTTGGTCTTGGAAATGGTCGGGGGATGCCTGCAGGCATCCTCAGCCCTGGGGATCCGCGCGCTGATGGATCAGCAGTTCGCGGCCGGCCTCGCCTATGGTTCGAATGCCCAGCGAGGCCATGTTGCGTCGCACTTCTTCTTTCAACAGCGCAATGGCATGCGCCACGCCGGGTTCTCCGGCCACCGCAGCGGCGTACAGGAAGGGCCGGGCGACGAACACGAAATCGGCCCCCAGCGCCAGCGCTTTCAGCACATCGCCGCCCCGCCGTACGCCGCCGTCGAACATCACCGCCATGCCGCCCGCCGCGGCCGCGACGGCCGGCAGCATGCGCAGGGGCGCCACCGCCCCGTCCAGCTGGCGTCCGCCGTGGTTGGAAACGACGATGCCGTCCACGCCGTGTTCGGCAGCGATGCGGGCGTCGTGGGGGGACAGGATGCCTTTCAGCACCAGCCGGCCTGGCCACAGGCGCCTGATCAGCGCCACGTGGGACCAGCTCAGGTTGTCGCGGTTGAACTGCCGGGCCGCCTTGCGCGAGACGACCGGCACGGCTACCTCGTTGGCCGTATTCTCGAAGCGGGGCAGACCGAGAGTCATCAGGGTGCGCACGAACGTGCCGGCCAGCCAGCGGGGGTGCGTCAATCCCTGCCACGCCAGCCGGGGCCCGGGCCGCAGCGGTGTCGAAAAGCCCGCCCGCACGTTGTTTTCCCGGTTGGCGCGGGCGGAGGTATCCACGGTGAGCACCAATGTCCGGAAACCCGCGGCCTCGGCGCGCCCCACCATCCTGCCGGCCTGCGCGTCGTTCCCGGGCAGGTAAGCCTGGAACCACGCGTAGCCCGGCGCTTCGGCCGCCACGTCTTCCATGCGGGTCAACGACGCGCCGCTCAAGACCATGGGAATGCGCGCCAGCCGCGCCGCCCGGGCCAGGACCCGGTCGCCGTCGTAGGCCGCCAGCGCGCTGATGCCCATGGGGCCGATTCCGAAAGGCGCATCGCAGGCCAGGCCGAGCAATTCGGTGCCCGTGTGGCGGGCCGATACGTCGTTGAGCACACGGGGGATGAACTCGTATTCCCGAAACGCGGCGAGATTCGCGTGCAGCGAATGGTTGTCTTCGACTCCGCCGTGGATGTACGAGAAAATCGGGTGGGGCAGGTGGCGGCGCGCGGCATGTTCGAAATCCGCGAGCGACAGCTTGCCGCGCAGCCGGCGGGCATAACGCCTGGCCGAATCCAGCGGTTGCACTTCGAGTGGGGTTTCACCCCGGGAGTCGGATGGCGTCGCGTTCAACAGTCGTCTCGAGTAGCGCCTCCCGCAAAAACGGGCATGTCTTCGGCGAGGCTGATACGCCCGCAAGCGGTGAGACGGCCATTCCGCTCCTCGCCGGGCACCGAGATTCTCGGTGAGAGGAGCCGGAGCGCGAAAGCGACTTTTTCGGCCGGTCAGTCCAACATTTTGTACGGCTGCCCCCTGGGAAAAGAGCGGCCGACTTGATGCAGAAAACTCATGAACTCAGGAGAATAAATTACTTCCCAAAGATGCTTCTACCCGCCAGCATGTGTCCCGTGCAGAGAGTTTGATCATTCGTGCTGAGCGGGGGGCACCATGGAAAGGAATTCGAACATCGGCAGACGCAAAACCATCCGGGCCCTGGCGCGCGCGGCCATGGGAATCGCCGCCGCGGCGGCATGTGCGGCTCAAGCGGCGCCGGCGGAGTGGCCGACGCGCTCGGTCACCATCGTGGTCCCTTACGCGCCCGGGGGCAATACCGACGGCATGGCGCGCCTGCTCGCCGGCAGGCTGACGCAGCGCATGGGGCAGTCCTTCGTGGTCGACAACCGCGGCGGCGCGAGCGGCGCCATCGGCGCGACTGCCGTGGCCCGCGCCAAGCCCGACGGCTATACGCTGATGTTCGCCGCCGCCGCGCCGATGATCATCGCGCCGCTTATCCAGCCGGTGAACTACGACCCGGCCAAGGATTTCGCGCTGATCAGCATCTTTGGAGCGGGTCCGTTCGTAATCGGCATCAACTCGGCGATCGAGGCCAATACCCTCGAAGAGTTCATCGACTACGTCAAGAAGCATCCAGGCAAGGTGTCGTATGGATCCAGCGGCCACGGCGGCATCTCGCACCTGGCGTCGGCCGCCCTGGCCGAGCGCGCCGGACTGCAAATGCTGCACGTACCCTACAAGAGCGGCGCGCCCGCACTCAACGCGCTGATGAGCGGCGAAGTCCAGATGTACTTCGGCAACGCGTCGGAGCTCATTCCCAATATGAACAGCAGCCGCATCAAGCTCCTGGCGACCTCCAGCGCGCAGCGCATGCCGACGCTGCCGGGACGCCCGGCGGTGGCCGAGCTGTTCCCCGGCTTCGACATCACCTCCTGGAATGGCCTGATCGCCCCGGCAGGCACGCCGCAGGCCATTCTCGACGTGCTGGCCGAAGAAACCGCCGCCGCGGCGCGCGACCCCGCGATCGCCCGGCAACTCGGCTCCATGGGCATATTGCCGGTCGGCTCTACGCCGGCACAGTTCGCAGAGACTTTCCGGCGCGACCGCGACTTCTACGCGAAGACGCCGGCCGCATCGAAATAAAGCCGCCGGGCCGCCATGCCCGGAGACCACGGAATCCACCAGGAAACATTACGCCAGCATGAGACATCTGACCTACGGGATGCCGCAAGACAAGGGCGGCACCCACATACAAATGGGCGTTGCCAAGGGCTTCTTCCGCGACGAAGGCCTGCACCTGAATGTCGAGGTGACCTACGGCGGACCCGAGATCGCAGCCAAGTACAGTTCCGGCGCGCTGCAGATCGGGGAAATGGGCTCGCCGCCCGCCACCACGGCGCTGGCGCGCGGCGCCAACTTCCTGATCGTGGGAAGCGGCATACGCCAACGCGCGCTGCAATACTTCGTGGCACGCAGCGACATTCGGTCATGGGAAGACCTTGCCGGCAAGCGGATCGGCGTCCTGTCCCGCGGCAGTTGCAGCTATTGGTTCACCCAATTGCTGCTGCGCCGGCACGGCATGGCCGACAAGGCGGACATCGTTGGGCTGGGCAGCGACTACCCGCAGGTCATCGATCTGGTCGAGCGCGACGAGCTGCAGGCCGCGGTGCTCTCGGAGCCCACTGCCTCGATCGGCGAGCACCGCAAGGCGTTCCGCATCATGCAGGCGCTTACGGAACCCGAATTCTGCCCAGGCATGCAGTGGAGCGTGATCGTTGCGAACCGCGACTTCATCGCCGCGGAGCCGGGCACGGTCCGGGCGGTTCTGCGCGCCTCTACGCGCAGCTACGAATACGCCCGCGACCATCCGGACGAGTTCGCGGAGTTCGCCGGCGGCCGCTACGGCGTCGAGCCATCCGTCGTCAAGCGTTCCGTCGCCCGCGAGGCGCCGGGCTACCGGTACGACGGCGCCATCGACTTCGACGGCCTGGCGCTGGCGATCGAGATGCAGCGCCGCCTGGGCGCTTTCGACGTCCCGCTCGACACGGGCGCCATCACAGATTTGCGTTTCCTTCCTCAATGAGCGCGGCGGGCACCGCCCGCCGGCTCCATTTTTCGGAACGGTTCCATGTCAAGACGCGATTTCCTCCGAAGCAGCGCCATCCTGGCCCTCGCCCCCATGGCCGCCTCCGGCGCCCCTGCGCCCTACCCCAGCCGGCCGGTGCGCCTGGTCGTTCCGTTCGCTCCGGGAGGCGGCAGCGATGCCGTCGCCCGCATGGTGGGGCCGCTGCTGACCGAACGGCTGGGCCAATCGGTGGTGGTCGACTATAAAGGGGGCGCCAGCGGGCGCATTGCCGGCTCGCTGGTCAGCCGCGCCGACCCCGACGGCTACACCCTCCTGCTGTCGAATCCCTCTCCCATGACGATCGGCCCCATGCTCGCGGCCAGCGCCCCCTATGATCCGATGCGCGATTTCAAGCACATCGCCCTGCTTGGCACGTTTGCCAACGCCGTGTTCGTGCGCGCCGACCACCCCGCCAAAACCATGCGCGAATTCCTGGACCTGGCCGGCACCAAGGCGAACCAGCTCACCTACGCGTCCGCAGGCGTCGGTTCGATCGGCCACCTCACCGGCGAACTATTGCGGGAGAAAGCGGGGGTCTCGATGCTGCACGTGCCTTACCGCGGGACGGGCCCCGCGCTGATCGGCCTGCTCGCGGGCAACGTGGACGCCATACTGACCGGGCTGCCCGTCGCCGAGAGCAACATGAAAGAAGGCAAGATCCGCCTGCTGGCGGTCGCGTCCAAGCGCCGGCTGGAGGAATATCCCGACACGCCGACGCTCGCGGAAATCGTACCGGGCGTGGAAGGCGAAGTCTGGTCGGGGATTTCGGCTCCGGCCGATACGCCGGCGAGCATCTGCAGCCATCTGGAACGCGAAGCGACGACGGCCATGCGCCAGCCCGACATCCGCAAGCGTTTCGCCGACGTGGGACTGACCACATCGGGAATAGGACAAGCCGAATTCACCCGCTACGTCGCCGAGGACATCGCCCGATGGGGCCCCGTCGTCAAAGCGCTGAACCTGAAGGACAACTGAGGCTGCCACCGATGCACAATGACGAATCCTCTTCCCGGGCTCCGCTGTGGGTGCCGGCGGCATCCCGGGTCGAGAGCGCCAATCTTCAGCCGTTCATGGCAAGCGTGCGCAGCGCCTGGGGCGCTCCGGTTGCCGACTACGCGTCGCTCTATCAATTCTCCATCGCCGAGCCCGAAAAGTTCTGGTGCTCGGTCTGGGATTTCTGCGGCATCGTGGCCGAGACCCGCGGCGGCGAGGTCGTGCGCAACCGCGACCGGATGCCCGGCGCGGAGTGGTTTCCGCAGGCGCGGCTGAACGTCGCGGAGAATCTGCTGAAGCGGCGCGATGCGGGCGACGCCCTGGTATTCCGGGGAGAAAACGGCACGCGGCAGCGGCTCAGCTTCGCGGAGCTCTACGATGCCGTCTCGCGCATGGCCCAGGCGCTCGAGGCCGCCGGGATCCGGCCGGGCGACCGGATAGCCGGATTCATACCCAACCTGCCGCACGCGATCATCGCCGCGCTCGCCACGGCGGCGCTGGGCGCGGTCTGGTCCTCGTGCGCGCCGGAGCTCGGCGCCCCCGCCGTGATCGATCGGCTGGGGCAGATCGGGCCGAAGATACTGTTCGTCGCGGATGGCTATTGGTACAACGGCAAGCCCTTCGACTCGCTGGGCAAAGCCGCCGAAATCGCTGCGGCGATTCCCAGCATCGAAACTATCGTGGTCGCTCCCTATCTGCGGCAGGCATCGGGTACGAGTGCGCCGGGAACCGTGGCCTGGGACGATTTCATCGGCGGGTTCCCGGCGCGCGACATCGCATTCACCCGCTTTCCTTTCTCGCAGCCCTTGTTCATTCTCTTTTCGTCGGGCACCACCGGCGTGCCGAAGTGCATCGTGCACGGCGCCGGCGGAGCCCTGCTGACCGCGTTGAAAAACCACAGCCTGCAGTTCGACGTGAAATCCGACGATCGGCTGCTGTGGTGGACCACCACCGGCTGGGTGGTATGGAACCTCATGCTCTTCGGCCTGGGATGCGGCGCCGCGCTTCTGCTCTACGACGGCAGTCCGTTCCACCCGGACCGGGGCGCCCTCTTCGACATGATGGAGGCCGAGCGGGCAAGCTTCGCGCGCCTGACGCCGGCCTATCTCAAGGCCGTCCGCGATGCCGGCCTGGCGCCCATCCGCACCCACGATCTTTCCTCGCTGCGCTACATCACGGCGGGCAGCGCTCCGCTCGCTTCGGAGATATGCCGCTACGTCTACGACAGCGTCAAGAGCGACGTCCACCTGGCTTCGCCGGTCGGCGGCACCGACACCTTCGGCTCGCTGGCTACCGGCGACCCGACCGGCGCGATCTGGGCCGGAGAAATACAGGCGCGGGCGCTGGGCATGAGCGTCGAAGTATTCGACGAATCCGGCCGCTCCGTCGTCGGCCGGCAGGGCGAACTGGTGTGCACCTCGTCGTTTCCTTCCTTGCCGCTCGGCTTCTGGAACGATCCCGACGGCGAACGGTATCGCGCCACCTATTTCGACCGCTATCCGAATGTCTGGCGGCACGGCGACTGGGCCGAGATCACGCCTCGCGGAGGCGTGATCATCTATGGACGCTCCGACGCGACGCTGAACGTAAAAGGCGTACGGATCGGAACCGCGGAGCTCTACCGCCAGGTGGCCCGCGTGCCCGAGGTGCAGGACAGCGTCGTGATCGCCCGGCAGGATGGCGACGAGGCGCGCATCCTGCTGTTCGTCCAATTGCACCCGGGCCTTTCGCTGGACGATGCGACGGCGCAGAACATTCGCGCGCTCATCCGGCAGAACGCGTCGCCCAGGCACGTTCCGGACGATATCGTCCAGGTGCCGGACATCCCCCGCACGGCCACCGGCAAGGTATCCGAGGCGGCAGTCTGGGACGCGGTCCACGGCAAAGAGGCGCGCAACCGCGCGACGCTCGTGAACCCGGAGGCGCTTGCGTTCTTCCCGGCAAGCGCGCCGTCCCGGCAGTCTGCGTGAACCTGCCGGAGCGGCAAGGGCGCACGCAAAACACACACGAGGTTGCACAGGAAGGGTGGACATGATCGGAAGCGGCACATTCACGGAGTTGGATGAACTGATATCCCACGTAACGGACGGCGACATCCTCGCGCTGCCGAGCGGATTCGATTCCGACTTCAGCGGCGTTTCGATGGCGGCGGCCCGGGCGCTGGTGCGCAAGAAAGTCCGGCGGCTCGAGCTCGTCCTGGTGCCCGCCGGCTCGATCCAGGCCGACATGCTGATCGGCGCGGGCTGCGTCGCGACGGTCCAGGCGGGCTCCGTGCTTCTCTACGAGCATGGGCGCGCCAACCGGTTCGTGGAGGCACAGCGCAGCGGCGCGATCACCGTGAAGGAGAGCACGTGCCCGGCGATCCACGCGGGCCTGATCGCCGCCGCGAAGGGGCTGCCGTTCATGCCGGTGCGGGGCATCCTCGGCAGCGACATCCTCCGCCACCGCGCTGCCGCCGGCGAATGGGCCACCATCGCCAATCCCTTCGCGCACGACGACCCGATCGTCGCCGTCGCCGCGATCCGCCCCGACGTCTCGCTCTTCCACGTTCCGCTCGCCGATCGCCACGGCAATGCGTGGATAGGCCGGCGCCGCGAACTGGCGACGCTGGCGCACGCGTCGCGCAAGACATTGATCACGTTCGAGCGGGTGTACGACGGCGATCTTTCCCAGGACGAACTGATGGCGCCGGGCACGCTTTCCGCCATGTACGTCACCGCCCTGAGCCATCGGCCGAACGGCGCCTGGCCGCTGCACATGGGAGCCGACTACGCCGAAGACGCCGGACATCTGCGCGAGTACGCCCAGGCGTCCCGGACCCAGGAAGGCTTCGCGCAATATCTTGCCCGCCATGTCCACGGCGAACCTGGAGCCGATAGATAAATGGAACGCATCGCATTCTTCGTCTGCGCGATCGCCCGCATGCTGAAAGACAGAAAGCATGTGGCGGTCGGCGCCAACTCCCCGCTGCAAGCCGCCGCGGCCCTAGCCGCGCAAGCCCTGGCCACGGACGACATGCGGGTGAGCATTCTGGGCACCAAGCGGCACAGCAGCTTCGCCAGCTTCGGCGATCTGTTCGACTGCGCGGCCACCGGACGGCTCGATGCCTTCTTCCTGAGTCCGGGGCAGATCGATGGACAGGCCAACATCAACATGGTCGGGATCGGGACCTATCCCCGCTTCGACGTCCGATGGCCGGGTTCCCATGGCGCGCCGCTGCTGTACATGCTGATTCCCAACATCATTCTGTTCAAGGAAGAACACAGTCCACGCACTCTGGTGCGCGCGGTCGATTTCGTGTCCGCCCCGGGAACCAGCCCACCCAATGTCTACCGGACGGGCGGGCCGACCACGTTGCTCACCGGCAAGGCATGCTTTTCGTTCGACCCGGCCGCGGCACGCTTCACACTCGAGAGCGCGCACCCGGGCGTCGGCATCGACGAGATCCTGGCGAATACCGGCTTCGAGTTCGATCATCCATCTCATGTGCCCGTCACCGCACCGCCGGAAGCCGACATGCTGGATGTCATCCGGCAGCACGTCGTGCCACGGATCCGCGAGCTGTATCCGCAGTTCGCCGATTCCCTGCTGGGCAGCGCGAACGGCTATGCGGAATCCGCGCCAGGCGTCTGATGGCCGACCCGCTCCGGGAGGACGGACGGCAGTTGCGCCAGCGCCTCCGCCGCCTTGCAGCTCTGGTCCACCGCCCGGTGCAGCTCGCTGAGCAGCACCAGCCAGTTGGAAACGCTTTCCAGCTCGTATTCGCCCGAGGCTCCGGCCTGTAGCAGCCGAGCCTTGGATGCCTGGTAATCGCCCTCGAAGCGGTCGCGGGCTTCGTCCATCAGCGTAGGGACGGATTCGGCTTCCGGATCGGCGCTGGAGAAAGCCGCCAGCGCGCTCGCCGCCACGGAAGCGATCTCGGCGAACATGGCCGGCCGGCCCGGATGCTGTCCGCTCTCGGCCGCGCCCCGGCCGATCCATGGCAGGCTGCGCGGCGCGTCAGCCCCTTCGCGCGACAAGTGCAGCACTTCCATTCCGACGTGATGCATGGCGCGCGCAAGCGTGTCGTAGTAGACGACGGCGCGCAGCAATGGCGGAAGCTGGGCCGCCGCCCCTGCGGGCATGGCCTTGCGGTTTACCGTAACGACGAAGTTGCCGATCTGGCGCTGCAGCCTCTCGACCGTCTGCAATTGGCGCGACAAAACCAGCTGCGATTGCGGCGGCGCAGGAGACCAGGCGCCGCTGCCCGGCGCCAGGCGCACGGCGTCGGCGGCAAGCCCCAGGGCCAGGTGCCCGAGCCGGGCGGTTTCCCTGCGCAGCGCCTGCACGGCCAGTTCGGGCACGGCCGCCACGTTGCGGTCCAGGTAGCGCGCCTGGTCGGCGTCGTCCTCGGCGGAACGGAAGCGCGCCAGCAGGAAGCGCGAGAGCGGACGGGACAGCGGCCACATCAGCAAGACGCCGAGCGCGTTGAACGCCGTGTGGAATACGACCAGTTCGGTGATGCCGTCGCTCGTGTCCAGCAGCCATCGCGCGAACACGTCCACGATGCCCAGCAGCGGATGCAGCAGCGCCACCGCCACGGCCGCCGTGACCACGTTGAAAAGCACGTGTGCGCCGGCCAGCCGCTTGGCGTTGGAAGTCGCGCCGACCGCCGCGAGTATGCCGGTCAGCGTGGTGCCGACGTTGGCGCCTATCACCACGGCGGCCCCGGTTTCGAGCGGCATCATGCCGCCCCCCACCGCCGCAAGCACGAGCGTCAGCGTGGCCGACGAGGCCTGCAGCAGGATCGTCAATGCCAGCCCCAGGCCGACCGCCGCCGCCGTGCCGGCCAGGCCGCCGCCCAGCACGGGCAGCGCTTCCGGCCCGAGTCCCGCGAAGCCTTCCTTGAGCAGGTCTATGCCGAGGAACATCGCGCCGAAGCCCGTCATCGTCGTGCCGATGGCGCCGCGCAGGGAGCCTGCGCCGGTCAGCCTGAGCGCCATGCCCAGTCCGATGAAGGGCAGCGCGAACGCATCGATCTTCAGGCCGAAGCCCAGCCATGCGACCAGCCAGCCGGTGAACGACGAGCCCAGGTTGGATCCGAACACCACCCACAGCGCCGGGCCGAAACCCAGCAGCCCGGCGTTGACGAAGCCGATGGCGGCCACCGTCATGGCGGTGGACGACTGCAGCAGCGCCGTCAGCAGCACGCCGGTGGCCAGCCCGTGCAGCGGAGTGCGGGTCCACGCGGCGAGGATGCGCTCCAGCGCGCGGCCGGCAGCCAGTTTCAGCCCGTCGGTGAGCAGGCTGACGCCCAGCAGGAACAGGCCGATGCCGCCGGTCAGGGTAGACGCCAGGACCCAGGGGGAAGTGCTTGCGAACATGGATGTTTCCGCGGTCAATGAGCTTGCTGTTCCCGGCTGCCGCGTCTTCCGCCACAACCCCGGGCGGATGATAACGGGCCGGACGCGGGCTCAGGCCGGATTGGCGGCGTCCCAGATGTCGTTGGTGTACGGCGCCCGGGTGCTCGGGCTCTTCAGCAGCCCCGCCTGGCGCAGCAATTGCTCGGCATCGGCCCAGCGCTTCTCGTCATTGCGCAGCACGTGCCTGGGGTCTGAGGTCAGCCACAGCTCCCGGTTGGCGCGCAGGTCGGCCAGCGCAACGGGCATGAGGCGGGCGCCCGGAACGTCGAACCTGGCGCGCATCAGTTCGATCGCCTTGCGCAAGCCCGCGTCGTCCATGGCGATGAGCGCCTGGGTCGAGAGGTAGATGGCGTGCATGAAGGCGACGTAGCCGGCGCGGTTGGCCGCCAGCATCGACTCCTCGGCCACGAAAACCTGGCCGGGAACGCCATCGTCAATCTTCATGACGGCGACGGGGTGGCCTTGCGCAACCAGGTTGGCGGCCGTGCTGGTATTGGCCAGGAAACCGTCCACTCGCCGCGATTCGATCATGCTTATCGAGGCCGGCGAATCGACCACGCGCGCGCGGCGCAAGGCCTTGCCGTCGATGCGGGCGCGCAGCAGCATCAGGTCCAGCGCGGCCTCCATGGAACCGCCGGCCGATTGCAGGCCTATGGTCTTGCCCGCCAGGGCCTCGGGCGTGAGCAGCGGAGCATCCCTGGGCGAGATGACCGCGAACGGCGAACGCTGGGCGACGGTGCCGAAGGCGATCACGGGCGCCTGGCCATCCACGCGCGCCATCAGGTAGTTGATGCCCCCCGTCCTCGCCATGTCCACCTGCCTGGCGGCCGCCAGCTGCAGGATCTGCGCGCCGCCGCGCCCCGCGTCGATCCGCATGTCCAGCCCTTCCTTGGCGAACAGGCCGGCAACCGCGCCATACATGACAGGGGCGTAAGCCAGCGACAGCGCCGCAGGCGTCAGAAAGGTCAGGGCGCCCCGGGCGGCCGGGCTTTGTGCGTGGACCACCGGCAGGAACCCGGGCAGGGTCGAGAGCGCGGCGGTAGCGGTGCTGTATAGGAAATCGCGGCGTTTCATGAAATAAGCGTAGTTGGCTAGGAACCCTACCGTCGCCGCAACCAAGAACCCGGACGGAACCTGGTCAGCCCGAACCGGAATTATAAGAGTCAACGCTTGGCGAATTCTTTCCCGCAAATGCGCCCGAACCGCAGGCCAGGCTCGTGGGGAGAGCCGCTTCGCACCATGGTGTCCGAGCGAAACAGGCCATCGGGTCTTAGACTGTCGCTTTCACCACGACAAACCGTATCTTCCATGGCTTCCAGCAGCACTCCTCCTTCCCCCGGGCGGCGCGAGCGTTACGGGTCGGACCGTTCACTCGGCTATCTGCTCAACCGCACGGCTGACATCGTGTCGACAGCCTTCATCGAAATCCTGCGCAACGAATCCATCAGCCTGCCGGAATGGCGCGTGCTCACTGTACTCACCGATCGCGACCAGCAGACGCTCAGTGAATTGGCATCGCACGTCGGCACCGAACTGTCCTACCTGTCGCGCATCGTCGTCCACGCCGAGCAGAGAGGCCTGGTTGCCCGATTGGCGAGCCCGGCCGACAAACGCTCGACCTGCGTGTCCATTACCGAGGCCGGCCGCGCGATGGTGCGGCTGTTCATGCCGCAGGCGCGGGCCCTGGAGGCGACCTGGCTGCGCGACATTCCTCCGGACGACGTGAAGGTCCTGCGCCGGACCTTGCAAGCCCTCTACATCAACGTGCTGGATGCATCCACCGCCGCGCCCTCCTCCGGCCGCAAGCTCAAAGTGGCGCACCGCGCCCGCAACCGCCGCGAGGCCCCCGCGGCGAAGAAATAGACGGCGCGCCGAACGCGGCACGGATACACGAAAATCCCGCGGGTTTCCTCTATGTGCGTCGCGTTTAAAAGGTAGCTTAAACTACCTTTTAAACGCGACGCAGCACGGCTGCCGATCTGTCGGCGCCGGCTGAAAAGAAGGAGACACCCGTGGCGACTTACGATGGTCCGATCCTGGACGCATTCACCCATTTTCTGCCACCCGAGTACATGGAGCAGGTCATCCGCCGCTCCACCAACCGCGACCTCGCCAAGCGGCTGACGGCCATTCCCATGCTGTCCGACCTCGAGCGCCGCCTGGCCATGATGGAGCGCTGGCCTCGGTACGCCCAAGTGCTGACCCTGTCCCAGCCGTCGGCGGACAGCGTCTGCGGCCCCGACGAATCTCCCGCGCTGGCCCGCCTGGGCAACGACGGGCTGGCGGCTGTCGTGGCGCAGCATCGGGATCGTTTTCCGGCCTTCGTGGCCAGCCTGCCGTTGAACAACCTGCCCGCGGCAGTGGAAGAGTTCGACCGCGCCGTGCGCCAGTGCGGCGCCGCCGGCGTGCAGATCGACACCAACGTGCAAGGCGTGCCGCTCGACGATCCCCGCTTCTTCCCCTTGTTCGAGAAAGCCGTCGAACTGGACGTGCCGGTCTGGCTGCACCCCTATCGCGGCAGCCGCCCCGCCGACTACCCGGGCGAGGCGAAATCGAAGTACGAAATCTGGCAGGTGCTCGGCTGGCCCTACGAAACCAGCGTCGCCATGGCGCGGCTGGTCTTCTCGGGCGTGCTCAAGCGTCTGCCCACGCTCAAGATCATCACCCACCATCTGGGGGCGATGATTCCGTTCTTCGAAGGCCGCATCGGCTCTCTTTGGGACCAGCTGGGCACGCGCTCCGCGGACGAAGACCTCAGCCACGTCAAGGAGATGCTGGGCCGCCGCCCGGTCGAGTACTTCCGCATGTTCTATGGCGACACGGCTATCGGAAGTTCGCCGGCCGCCATTCGCTGCGGCCTGGAATTCTTCGGCGAAGACCAGGTCGTGTTCGCCAGTGATTGCCCCTTCGATCCCGAAGGCGGCATAGGTTTCATCCGCGACGGCATCGCCGCCATCAACCAGCTCGACCTGCCGCCGGCCACGCAACAGAAAATTTTCTACGGCAATACCGCGCGCCTGCTCAAGCTCGGCCAAGCGGCAGCCCTCCAGGAGACGAACCATGCGTAAACCGATCTTTATCGCGCTCGGCGCCACGGTGCTTGCGTGCGCAGCCGTTCTTCCCTTGTCCGCCCAGGCCCAGGCTTCGGCCGCGCCGTATCCGACACGGGCGATCACCATGATCGTGCCCTACACGCCCGGCAGCGGCGCCGACATCCTGGCCCGAGCGATCGGTCCGATCATGTCGCGCGAGCTCGGCCAGCCGGTCGTCGTCGAAAACCGCGCCGGAGCAAGCGGGACGATCGGCACCACCGCGGTCGCGCGGGCGGCGCCGGACGGCCACACGCTCCTGATGTCGGCCGACACCATCACGATTACGCCCAGCCTCTATCGCAAACTGCCCTTCTCTCCCGAGAAAGACCTGGCGCCGGTCGGCCGAGCCGCGCAAGGCACGCTCGTCCTGGTCGCGAATCCGGAAGTGCCGGCCAAGTCCGTGGCCGAACTCGTGGCCCTGGCCAAGCAGTGGCCCGGCCAGCTTTCCTATGCATCGCCGGGCAGCGGCACGCCGCAGCACGTGCTGATGGAACTCTTCAAGCAGTCCACGGGAACCGACATGCAGCACGTTCCCTACAAGGGCATGGCCGGGGCCTTGACGGACTTGATCGGCGGACAGGTGCAGATAGGGGTGATGTCCGTGCAGGTGGCCATGAACCACGTCACGACGGGCCGGCTGCGGCTGCTGGGAGTGGCCGATTACCAGCGTCTGGCCGCGGCGCCCGACATGCCCACCTTCCAGGAAATGGGCTATCCCGAAATGTCGCATCCCAACTGGTTCGGACTGTTCGCGCCGGCGCAGACGCCATCGGCCGTCATCGACAAGCTGAACGCCACCATGCGCCACGCCCTGGCCCAGAAGGAAGTGCAGGAAACCCTGGCCAAGCAGGGGATGCGGGTGGCCCCCGGTACGCCGGCCGAACTGGCCAAACAGGTCGATCAGGATATGGCGCGCTGGAGCGGCGTCATCGCCAAAGCCGGCATCACGGCCGACTGACCACTGGATCCGGAGCAAGCCATGCCCATACGCGACCTGGAAGCCATGGTCCGCGGCGCCCGCCGTCAACTCGGACGCCCCCCTGAACCGATCGGGTCGCTCCAGGGCGACGGCTCGGCCCGATTCGAACTTTTTCACGCCGCCAACTCGATCTGCTCGCAGAAGGTGCGGGTAGTGCTGGCGCAGCACGACATGCCGTACCTGTCGAACGCGATGCATATCGGCGCGGGAGAAACCTATCTGCCGGAGTACGTACGCCTGCGCATGGCGGCATGCGACCTCGCGGGCCTGCCGCTGGTTTCGGCGCACTCGGGCAGCACCGCGGTGGGCACCGGGGGCTGCGATCCCGCCGTCGTGCCCACGCTGGTGGACTGGCAGACGGGGCAGGTCATCATCGATTCGAAGCGCATTTGCATCTACCTCGACCAGGCCGCCCCTGGCGCGGCGCGGCTGCGCCCCGACGGGCTTGCCCAAGCCGTCGACGAGGAGCTGGACGTGGTCGATGGCCTGCCCAACTACCAGATGCTCGTGGGCAACGCTCCCGGAACAGGACGTCAGGCGTCATCGCCGAATGCCGGAACGGGCGTCGCCTTCGCGATGAGCAAGGTGGAACGCTGCGATCGCTATCTCGCGGAATGTGTCCATGACGCAGATCTGCAGCGAGCCTACCGGGCCAAGCGCGCCAAAGAGCTCGACGCGGCGGAGAGGCTGTTCGCGCCGGCCTCGATGCAGGCCGCCTACGGCCGGGCCGAAGCGGCCTGCGAACGGCTCGAGCGCAGACTGGCGACGAGCCTGGCGGCGTGGCTTTTCGGAGACCGGCCCTCGATGGCGGATCTCTTCTGGGGCATCGAACTGCTGCGCATGCAGAACCTCGGCGCGGATGCGTTCTGGCGCGGCGGCGCGCGGCCGCGCGTGGCGGAGTTCGTCCGCCGGTGCGAGGCCGAGGCGGCCATTCGTTCGGCAGTTCTCGACTGGCCGGGAGCGCTCTACTAGGCCGGCCTGCCGTCCATTCCGGATGCCGCCGGCCTGCGGCGGACAGGCGTCCGGACGCGCTCGATCCGCCCTTGCCGGCGGATGCGGAGCCCCCATTCAGCACCCCTGCCCCGGACAGACTAAAATCGCGGCATGAATATCGTATTGAATGGGGAAACGCGCACCCTCGAGGCGCCGTCCTCGGTGGCCGATCTGATCCAGACGCTGGGCTATGCGGGCAAACGCGTGGCCATCGAGCGCAACGGCGAGATCGTGCCGCGCAGCGCGCATCAAGACACCCGGATCGACGACGGCGACCGCATCGAGATCGTCGTCGCCGTGGGTGGAGGCTAGAACTATGAACATGAACATTTCCGCCGCCCTGCCCGGCCAGCCCATGGAGCCGCCGGCCGCCGTCGCCGCGGCAGAGCCGTCCGCGCCGGCGCGCGGCATGGCGCACATCCGCAGCTTCGTGCACCGTCGCGGCCACATCACGCTGGGCCAGAAAGAAGCGCTCGAAACCCTGAGCGGTGCCTGGACCCTCCCGTATACCGACCGGCATGTCTCGTTCGCGCAGGTCTTCGGCCGCGAAGCGCCGACGGTGCTGGAGATCGGCTTCGGCATGGGCGAAACCACCGAGAAGATCGCGCTGGCCCATCCCGGGCGCAATTTCCTGGGCGTGGAGGTTTTCAATGCCGGCGTCGGCGCCATGCTGCGCCGTATCGAGACCTCGGGCCTGAACAACCTGCGCATCGTCCAGCACGACGCCGTCGAGGTCATGCGCGACATGATCCCGCCCGGGTCGCTGGCCGGCGTGCACATCTACTTCCCAGACCCCTGGCCCAAGAAGCGCCACCACAAGCGCCGCCTGATCCAGCCGCCGTTCATCGCGCTGCTCGCCAGCCGCATCGCCCCGGGCGGCTACCTGCACTGCGCCACCGACTGGCAGCACTACGCCGAGCAAATGCTGGAAGTGCTGGGCGGCGAGCCCCAACTGGCCAACACCTGCGAAGGCTACGCCGAACGGCCCGCCTGGCGGCCCCAGACCAAATTCGAAACCCGCGGCCTGCGCCTCGGCCACGGCGTCTGGGACCTCATCTTCGAACGCCGTCCCGCCTGCAGCTTCCACCCCCGCGCGGAAATCTGAGCCGAAAAACTACCCGCGAAGCACGTCGAGGCAGATCCAGCGCTGAGGACCCGACCGGTCCGCAGCGCTCCTACGAAGCGCGTTGGGTTAAGACCCAGGAGGCGGTGGATCCGGCTCCGCCGGTCCACCCGCCTCGCCCCCTGGGGGGCGCGCGCAAGCGCGTAGGGGGGGACCTAATGCTCAGCCCACTGGATCGAGTTCAGGTCGACGCCGTCCTGGTACATCTCCCACAGCGGGCTCAGTTCGCGCAGCTTGCCGACCTTGCTCTTGATCAGCTCGACCACGAAGTCCACTTCTTCTTCGGTCGTGAAGCGGCCCAGCGTGAAGCGGATGGAGCTGTGCGCGAGTTCGTCGCTGCGGCCCAGGGCGCGCAGCACGAACGACGGTTCCAGCGAGGCCGAGGTGCAGGCCGAACCCGACGAGACGGCCACGTCCTTGATCGCCATGATCAGCGACTCGCCCTCGACGAAGTTGAAGCTCATGTTCAGGTTGTGCGGCACGCGATGCTCGAGGCTGCCGTTCACGTAGACCTCGGGGATCTCGGACAGGCCGGCCAGCAGACGGTCGCGCAGCTTGCCCACGCGCGCCGATTCGAGCGGCATTTCCAGCTTGGCCAGGCGGAAGGCCTCGCCCATGCCGACGATCTGGTGCGTGGGCAGCGTACCGGAGCGCATGCCGCGCTCGTGGCCGCCGCCGTGCATCTGCGCCTCGATCCGCACGCGCGGCTTGCGCCGCACGTACAGCGCGCCTATGCCCTTGGGGCCGTACAGCTTGTGCGCCGTCACGGTCAAGAGATCGACCGGGAAAGCCTGCACGTCGATGGGGATCTTGCCCGCCCCTTGCACGGCATCACAGTGGAACAGCACGCCGCGCTCGCGGCAGAGCTTGCCGATGGCTTCGACGTCCTGGATCACGCCGATCTCGTTGTTGACCAGCATCACCGAAACCAGGATGGTATCCGGGCGGATCGCGGCGGCCAGACGCTCCAGCGGCACCAGGCCGTCTTCGTCGACGTCGAGGTAGGTCGCTTCGAAACCCTGCCTTTCCAGCTCGCGGAAGGTGTCCAGCACGGCCTTGTGCTCGGTCTTGGCGGTAATGATGTGCTTGCCGCGCTCGGCGTAGAAATGGGCCGCGCCCTTGATCGCCAGGTTGTTGCCTTCGGTGGCGCCGGACGTCCAGACGATTTCGCGCGGATCGGCGTTCAGCAGCGCAGCGACGTGGCCACGCGCGGTCTCGACCGCTTCCTCGGTTTCCCAGCCGTAGGCGTGGCTGCGCGAAGCGGGATTGCCGAATTTTTCGTACAGGTAGGGCACCATGGCGTCTACCACGCGGGGGTCCACCGGCGTCGTGGCGCTATAGTCCATGTAGACCGGCAGGCGCATCGGGGTTTGAGGCATGTTTCACTCCTGGAACTTGCTTTTACACATGGCGCCATAGTAGCCTTTTGCGCCGCATCATTAGTTAATACCCCGGCTGGCAGCATTGAAAAATGCGAGCCCGCGTACTGGGTGGAGGATGGGTGGAGAAGCACTCCGGGGAACTTTGGACGGCTGATGCTGCCGGAAGACAAAGCCTGGATAATCACGGCTCGATCCTTCACGTCGGCCACGCGCCGCCAGCCGGACACGGAATCCCATGAAACTTCGACTGACCGCCTCCGACGGCTGGAAACTGCTGTTCTGGGCCGCGCTGCTGGGCACCCTGGCGCTATCGCTGGCGTCCACCTCCGTTCCCCTGCCCACCACCGGCTGGGACAAGACCAATCACCTGCTCGCCTTCTCGGTTCTGACCGTGCTGGTGCGCTTTGCCTATCCGGGCCGCGCGTGGCCCTATCTGCTGGGGCTGCTGGGCTATGGCGCGCTGATCGAGATCCTGCAATCGTTCACGCGCTACCGCTCGGCCGACTGGACCGACATCGCCGCCGACGCGGTGGGCATCCTGCTGGGCTGGGGCATTACCCTGATCCTCGCCACCGCCTGGCCCGCCGGCCGGTCGCAGCCCAGGTAGGCGCGGCAGCGGCGGAATTTGGCCGCAAGCTCCGGGATGCGCCGCCGGGCGGCCGCGCCTAGCATAGGCCTGACCGCTACCTGCCGTTGTCCCGGACGATGATGATCATGCCCTCTACCAAACCCCGCGCCCGCCATGCCGCCGACGATCCCCGCTGGACGGCCGTCATGGCGCGCGACCCGGCCGCCGACGGCCGTTTCGTCTATGCCGTGCGCACCACCGGCGTCTACTGCCATCCCAGCAGCCCGACCCGGCTGCCCCGGCCGGAGAACGTCGAGTTTTTCGATACGCCGGCCGCGGCCGAGGCGGCGGGCTACCGTCCCAGCCGGCGCACGGCTTCCCGCGGCGCCGTCGCCGCCCGCCACGCCGAACTGGTGGCCGATTGCTGCCGGCTCATCGAAACGGCAGCCACGGTACCGGCGCTCGACGAATTGGCTCACCGGGCCGGCCTGAGCGCCTACCATTTCCATCGCATCTTCAAGGCCGCGACGGGGCTCACGCCGCGCGCCTATGCCGCCGCCCACCGGGCGCACGCGCTGCGCAGCCGCCTGCGCGACGGCGCGCCGGTCACAGCGGCCATCTACGAGGCGGGCTTCAACGCCAGCAGCCGCTTCTACGCGCATGCCGACCGGATGCTCGGCATGCGTCCCGCGGACTACCGCGCCGGCGGCGCCAACGCCCGCATACGCTTCGCGCTGGGCCAATGCTCGCTGGGTGCCATCCTGGTCGCGCAAAGCGAGCGGGGCCTGTGCGCCATCCTGCTGGGCGACGACCCCGAGACCTTGCTGCGCCAGCTGCAGGACCAATTTCCCCAGGCGGACCTGGTCGGGGGCGACCCGGATTTCGAAGCAATCGTGGCGCAGGTGGTCGGCCTGGTCGAGACGCCCGCCATCGGCCTGGACCTGCCGCTGGACGTGCGCGGGACCGCTTTCCAGGAACGCGTCTGGCAGGCGCTGCGAGAGATCCCGCCAGGCACCACCGCCACCTACGCCGACATCGCCGCCCGCATCGGCCTGCCCAAGGCCGTGCGCGCGGTGGCCGGCGCCTGCGCGGCCAACCTGCTGGCGGTCGCCATCCCCTGCCATCGGGTGATCCGCAGCGACGGCGCGCTGTCGGGATACCGCTGGGGTGTGGACCGCAAGCAGCGGCTGCTGGCGCGGGAGCTGGCCGCCACAGCCGCCGATCGTTGAGAAGACCCGGAAAAAAACGGATCAATATCCACCGGGCTTCGCGGAGACGGCATCCGCCGCACCGTTTCGATAGGCGGCCAATAGCTGCCTCGCCGCCGCCCCCAGCAAGGCTACGTCGGTACCGACCGCCACGAACGAGGCGCCAGCCGCCAGATACTCCCGCGCCGCGCGCTCATCCGTAGCGAGCACGCCCGACGATTTACCGGCACGCGCAACGCTCTCGATACCCCGGCGAATCTCGGCGCGAACGCTGTCCGCACCAGGCTGGCCGAGCAGGCCGAGCGATGCGCTCAAATCGGCCGGCCCGAAGAACACCCCGTCTATGCCTTCCACCTCGGCGATGGCGTCCACGTTGCCCAGACCGGTGACCGTCTCCACCTGCACCAGCACGCAGATTTCGTCGCTTGCCTTTCCAAGGTAATCCGTCACGCCGTTCCAGCGCGACGCCCGGGCCAGTGCGGCGCCGACCCCGCGCACGCCCCGGGGGGGATAGCGAGTCGCCAGGACAGCGTCACGCGCCTGATCAGCCGTATCGATCATTGGCAGCAGCAATGTCTGAACGCCGATGTCCAGCATCTGCTTGATGGCCGCCGTATCGCTGCGCGCCGGCCTCACGACAGGGTGCGAGCGGTACGGCGCCACGGCCTGCAGCTGCGACAACGTGCTGCGCAGGTCATTCGGCGCATGTTCATTGTCGATGAGCAGCCAGTCGAAACCGATGCTCGCAAGCGCCTCCGTGACATAGGAATCGGCGAATGCCGCCCAGCATCCGAATTGCGGCGCGCCGCGCTGCAGCGCCCGCTTGAAAGAGTTGTCCGGAAGAGTCATGGCGTCGACGGGAGAAGTCAGATTGAAAGTCCATGCATTGTCCGGCCGGGCACGGCCGCGGGCCATCTTCCGGTTCACAAAAAGTCCGTCACATGGAATATTCTCTCTTTCCAACCATCGACTCATCGTGGATCAGCGGCTTGGATCCAGGAAGACGTCCGCACAATAAGAACCACGATATGCAAGCGAAACGATCGGCGCCGAAGGCCGGCTCGGGTGCGAAGAGAACAGCATCCCGGGAGGACGACGCCAGCGGCGTCCGCGCAATCTCCCGGGCGGTCCATCTGCTGCGCATTCTCGCTCTGGGCGGCGAACACGGAATGAGAATCACGGATATCGTCGCGCAATCCGGCATGAGCCGGCCGACCGTCCACAGGATTCTTCAGACCCTCATCGCCGAAAGCGTAGGGGAACAAGATGCGTCGACACGGCGCTATCGGCTGGGCCCGGAGATCAGCTTGCTTGGGATGAGCCGACCGGCGCAGTTTCCCGTGCGCGCGGCGGCCGAGCATTACATCGAGGCATTGGCGAACGAACTGGGCGACACGGCCTTTCTTTCCATCCGGGTCGGGCTGGATTCCGTGGGAATCGACAGAAAAACGGGTTCCTATCCGATCAAAGTGCTGGCGATCGAGGTAGGCGCCCGGCGCCCCCTGGGCGTCGGCGTCGCGGGCGTCATGCTGCTTGCGTCGCTGCCCCCCGACGAAGCCGGCCATATCTGCGACGTAAACGCTGCCCGCCTGCCCCCGGACGGCCCATCGATGGAGGCGATCCGTACCCGCGTACGCGCCGCTCGCAGCAACGGCTACGCCTATTCCGAAGTGGGCGTGCTGCGCGGCACGCGAGCGGTTGCTGTCCCCGTAACGGACACGAACGGCAATGTCATTGCCGCGCTGTCCGTCGCAGCCATGGCCGAGCGCCTCAAAGAGCCGAAGCTGCCGCAAGTCATAGACGCCATGCGCCAGAAGGCGGCCTTGATCACCCAACGCCTTGCCGAGATGGAGCGCGCCAGACGGCCCGCCTCCTGAAAGCGCGGTTTCCCAAGCTCCCAGAAAAGTCCACTGTACGGAACTTCTTGAGAAGCTCCGATAGCAGCCCCGCGCAGCCTGTGGAACGATGGCCCTCGTCGGCACGGCACACGTATCGCTACAGCCGAATCGTCGAACGCCGCGCGATCTCCGCTCCGCGCATGGTGACGGCAACCGACAGGCAATTCTCGGGCATGGCCGGCACCGGCCGGCTCCTGCCGGAGAACTTTTTCGTAGGCTCGGAAAAATCAATGAAACTGATTCGTTTTGACTTGAACGACGGCGACGCGCATCCAAGAATCGGCGTACTGCACGATGGCTCGATCGTCGAACTGCGCGGCATCTCCACCTTGGACGCGCTGCTCCGGTCGCACGATCCGCTTGCCGCCGTACGCGGCAGCATCGCCGAACCGGGTGCGGCGCGCCATGCGCTCGACGGTGTGCGCCTGCTGCCGCCGCTTACCGCACCGGAAAAGATCTGGTGCATCGGCGTCAATTACCAGGACCGCAACGCGGAATACCGCGACCACTCGGAACTTCCCAAGTATCCCAGTCTGTTCGTGAGGAACGTCGGGTCGTTCGTCGGCCATCGAGAAGCGCTCATCCGGCCCCGCGTCTCCGAGCAACTGGACTATGAAGGCGAATTGGTCCTGGTGATCGGCAAGGCCGGACGGCACATTCCGCGTGAACGCGCCTTCGAGCATATCGCCGGCATGACGCTCGCCAACGAGGGTTCCGTGCGCGATTGGCTCAAGCACGGCAAGTTCAACGTCACCCAGGGAAAGAACTTCGATGCCTCGGGAAGCATCGGTCCGTGGATCGTAACGGCTGACGAATGCGACCCGCGTGCCGAGCACACGATCGTCACGCGGGTGAACGGCGAAACAAGGCAGCAGGAAACCACCGCCCGCATGATGTTCCCGTTCGACATGCTGATCCACTATCTGAGTACGTTCGCGACGCTTCAGCCTGGCGATCTGATCCTGACCGGAACCCCTACCGGCACCGGTTGGAACATGACGCCTCCCCGCTTCCTGAAGCCGGGCGATGTGGTGGAGGTGGAGTCGCCCGCCCTCGGCACGCTGCGCAACCACGTTGCAGACGAGGCCTGACGCCATGCTCGATCGGGATACCCTACGCAGCTTTGCGCAAGCGCTCGATACGGCCGAGCGAAACCGCGAGCCCATCGGCATTTTCTCGCACAGCCACCCCGGCATCACGATAGACGACGCATATGCCATCCAGGGCGAATGGATGCGAATCAAGCGAGCCAATGGCCGCACGGTCATCGGCCACAAGATCGGCCTGACGTCCAAGGCCATGCAGGACGCGGTCGGCATCGATGAACCCGACTACGGCGTCCTGCTCGACGATATGCTGGAGCACGACGGCGCTTCTATCGATACGTCGCGCTTCCGGCAGCCGCGTCTGGAAGTGGAGCTGGCCTTCATCCTGGACAGGCCGCTGTCCGGGCCGAACTGCACCCTGTTCGACGCGCTCGATGCCACGCGCTACGTCGTTCCCGCCCTCGAGATTCTCGATGCGCGGCTGTACCGCACGGATCCGGTCACCGGAGCGGGACGAAAAGTCATGGACACGATCTCCGACAACGCCGCCAACGCCGCGCTCGTTCTGGGCGCGCGGCCGTTCCGCCCGCACGAAGTCGATCTGCGTTGGATAGCCGCGCTGCTGTTCTGCAACGGCCGCATCAGCGAAACCGGCGTCGCAGCGGGCGTCCTCGGGCATCCGGCGCTTGGCGTGGCCTGGCTGGCCAACCGGCTGGCGCAATACGGCGAAAGCCTTGCCGCCGGCGAGATCGTGCTGGCGGGCTCTTTCACGCGTCCCATCGACATCGCCAAGGGGGACGTAATTCATGCCGACTACGGGCCGTGCGGCTCGGTCTCCTGCCGCTTCGCTTGATGAAGGATGGAGCATCCATGACACGTCGCGTCAGCATCTATCTTCCTGACTCCAGACACAGGAATCCGATTCCCAATGCCTGCATCGTGAACGGCTTGTTGATGTCGGGGGTGATTCTTGGGACCGACCCGCAGACAGGCGAAATGCCCGCCACGATCGAGGCGCAATGCGCAAACATGTTCGCCCATGTGCGCGCGCTGGTCGAGACGGCGGGAGGCACGCCCGACGACATCGTCAAGATGACGGTCTGGCTGCGTGATCCGGGTCAGCGCAAACCGGTCAACGACGAGTGGACCAGGCTGTTTCCCCATCACGACGATCGTCCCGCCCGCCACGCGCTGCCGCTCCTGGCAGAAGGGCCGTCGCTCGTTCAGTGCGACGTCACCGCCGTGCTGCCCTGCTGATGCGCATCGGATTTTCAGGATTCCCATTCATGCCCGACTACTTTTCGTTCGACCCCCATCCCCGCGCGCCCTCGCGCAAACTCCCGCCGCACGCCTGCGACAGCCAGTTCCACGTATTCGGTCCCGCCGACCGTTATCCGGTTGCGCCAGGCTCGGCCTATCAGATGCCCACGGCCACCGCCGGCCGAGCGCTGCACATGCATGCAACGCTCGGCTTCGAGCGCGGCGTCATCGTCCAATCGACTACCTACGGCGCCAACTGCCAGAACATCCTGGACGGACTGGCGGCGGCCGGACCCGGCTATCGAGGCTGCGCCCATGCCGCCGTGCTGAAAGAGCAGACCGACAGCTATCTTTCAACGCTGCACGACGCGGGCGTGCGCGGCGCACGGTTCACGCGCGCAGGCCTGGGCTCATCGCTCGAAGCGAAAGACATCGAGCGCGCTCTTGCCCGCGCGCAAGAACTCGGCTGGTACGTCAAACTCCAGCCGGAAATGAACGGCCTGGCGGAAACCATCTCGCCGTTTCGCCACCTGGACGTCCCGTTGATCATCGACCACATGGGACGTCCCGACCCTGAAGCCGGCGACGCGGATCCATCGCTGCGATGCGTACTGGACATGCTTGCGGAAGGCAATACCTGGGTGATGCTGTCGCTACCCGAGAAGATTTCCAGAACAGGTCCTCCCTGGGACGATGCTTCCAAGATAGCCAGGCGTCTCGTGGAAACAGCGCCGAACCGCTGCATTTGGGGCAGCGATTGGCCTCACCCGGTCTCCGTCAAACAGCCGCCGAACGAAGCGGACCTGGTGGAGTTTCTGTATCGATGCGTGCCCGACGACTCGGCACTGACCCGGATTCTGGTCGACAACCCTGCGCACTTGTTCCAGTTTTGATTGAACGGAAGAAAACCGCATGATCATCGATTGCCACGGCCATTTCACGACCGTCCCCCAATCCATCCGGGACTGGCGCGCCAGGCAGATAGCCTCTGCGCACGATCCGGCCATCGCGCCGCGGCGCGATGGCGCCCGGATATCCGACGACGCCATCCTCGAAGCCGTCGGCAACGGGCAATTGAAGCTGCAGCGGGAACGCGGCTGCGATCTGACCCTGTTCTCGCCCATTGCAGGCCTCATGAGCCACCACCTCGGCAATGAACGCACCAGCCTCGAATGGGCGGAGATCTCGAACGATCTCGTGCGCCGCGTCTGCGATCTCTATCCCCATCACTTCGCGCCGGTGTGCCAGTTGCCCCAATCGCGGCATGCTCCGCCGAAGCACTCGATTCCCGAGCTGCGCCGTTGCGTCGAGCAGATGGGGTTTGTCGGCTGCAATCTGAACCCGGACCCCAGCGGAGGCTATTGGACGGGCAAGCCCATGACGGACCGCGACTGGTATCCGCTCTACGAAGCGCTGTGCGAACTCGACGTGCCGGCGATGATTCATGTCGCCGCGTCATGCAATCCCTGCTTCCATGGAACCGGTGCGCATTATCTGAATGCGGACACCTCCGTCTTCATGCAGTTGGTACAGGGCGATCTCTTCAAGGATTTTCCCACGCTGCGCTTCGTCATCCCCCATGGCGGCGGAGCCGTGCCCTATCACTGGGGCCGCTACCGGGGCATGTCGCTGGAGGCGGCCAACCGGCCTCTCGAAGGCCTCCTAGAAAACGTCTATTTCGACTCCTGCGTATACCACCAGCCTGGAGTCGAATTGCTGACCAAGGTCATCCCTTCGAGCAACGTGCTGTTCGGCTCTGAAATGATCGGCGCAGTACGCGGCAGGGACCCGTCGACCGGCGAGTATTTCGACGATACGAAGCGCTACATCGACGCCTGCGCCGCGCTGAGCGATGAAGACCGCCGCAACATCTTCGAAGGCAACGTACGCCGTGTCTACCCTCGTCTCGATGCCTATTTGAAAACACAAGGCCGATGAACCTGCAGCCACGCATCGAGCATGGCTGCCATGCCCTGGACGAATTCCAGGATTTCATCCACATACAAAAACTCTCTTGGAGACCAAGATGAACTTTCTACACAAGCTCCTCTGCTCTGCGGCCTTGGGTGCCGCATTCGCAACACCGGCGGCCGGCCTGGCGCAGAGCTACCCGACCAGGCCGATCAAGCTGGTCGTTCCCTGGCCAGCAGGCGGTCCGTCGGATTTCGTGGCACGAGCGGTGGCCGAAGGCATGCGCGAAGACCTCGGCCAGACCATCGTCGTCGAAAACAAACCCGGCGCCACGGGCCGCATCGGCACCGAAGCCGTGCGCCTGGCTCCTCCCGACGGATACACGCTCGTGCTGGCAATCTCCAATACACACGGCGTCGCGCCGGCGCTCTACCCCAAACTGCCCTACGATCCCGTCCGCGATTTCACCGCCGTCGGCGTAGCGGCGATCGGTCCGCTCGCCCTGGCTGTCCGCTCCACCTTGCCGATCAAGACGATGGCCGAACTCATCGACTATGCCAAGCGCAACCCAGGCAAGCTCAACTTCGCAAGCGCCGGGCCGGGAAGCGGATCGCATCTGATGGGCGAGATGCTCAAGGCCATGGCCGGCATCGATATCGTCCACGTGCCTTTCAAGGGCACTGCGCCGGCGGTGAATGACCTGGTTGCCGGGCACGTGGACCTCATCTTCGAAGGTCTGGCCATCAAACCTTACGTCACGGAAGGAAAGCTGAGCGTTCTCGCCACGACCGGCAGCGCGAGATGGTTTGCCTATCCCGATGCGCCGACGACCACGGAAGCAGGCTTCCCCAAGCTCCAGAGCGCGTCCTGGTTCGGCCTCATGGGACCTCGCGACATGCCGCCGGCCATCGTCGCCCGCCTGAATCGCAGTCTGCTCGTCGCGCTGAAGAGCCCGGCGGTCCAAGCTGCCTTCAAGAGTCAAGGGATGGATGCCGCGAAAGCCACTTCGCCTTCAGAGATGGACGCCTTCATCGCCGATGAGATCGCGCGCTGGAAGGAAAATTTGGCCCTGATCAATTACACGCAAACCGAGTAATCCGAGAACAGCGCGGGCCTGGATGATCGAAGACGATTGACGCGAATGCCGGTCCCAAAACGAAAAAAAGGCACTTCCGTAGAAGTGCCTTTTTTCGAATATTCTGGTGGGCGGTACAAGTTTCGAACTTGTGACCCCTGCCGTGTGAAGGCAGTGCTCTACCACTGAGCTAACCGCCCGAAGTTTGTGCCTCGGTCTGTGCAGCATTCGCTGCGACAGCCCATGACTATAACACAATTATTCCGCTGCGGTAGGAAGCGGCTCCCATTTGCGCCACAGCGTCTGGCCTTTGGATTCTTTGTCCAGCCCGGCCAGGTAGGCGGCATGCGCAGCGCGGTCGGCCTCGTCCAGGGCGGCCAGCGCCAGGACCGAGGGATCGAAGGCGCCGAAGCTGGCCGTGGCCATTCCGCTCGTTTCATCCAGGTCCATCATCAGGCTGTCCTGGCCGCGGGTCATGGCCAGCCAGACTTCCGCCAGCAGTTCCGAATCGAGCAAGGCGCCGTGCAGCACCCGGTGGGCATTGGAGATGCCGTAGCGGTCGCACAGCGAATCGAGCGAATTGCGCTTGCCCGGGTGCAGTTCGCGGGCATGCAGCAGCGAATCGACCACGCCCAGGCATCTGCTGCGGAAGTTGCCGCGCTGCAGGCGGGCCAGTTCGGCGTTCAGGAAACGGATGTCGAACTCGGCATTGTGGATGATGACGTGGCCGTCCTGGATGAAATCCAGGAATTCGTCGACCTTGTCTTCGAAACGCGGCTTGTCGGACAGGAACTCGGTGGTCAGGCCGTGTACTTCCAGCGCGCCGGGATCGCTGTCGCGGTCCGGGTTCAGGTAGGTATGGAAGTGGCGCTGCGTGACCCGGCGGTTGGCGATCTCCACGCAGCCGATTTCGATGACGCGATGCCCTTGCTGAGGATCGAGGCCGGTGGTTTCAGTATCCAGGACGACATAGCGCATGAGGTGGCACCACAGTAAAGATTGCGACGGCCCTCAAGTTTAGGGTATTTGGGAAGGCGCCGTCGGAATCGGCCGGCCGATTCCGACGTTGGGTGCGCGCTACCCCACCGTCTCGGGCGTCGGCGCCGGCGGCGCGCCGTGCGGACCGGGTTCGAGCGCGTGCTCGCCGACCGGCAGCGGACGTTTGCGCTTGCCCGCGACGAGGGCGTAGACGCACGGAACGACGAACAGGGTCAGGAAGGTGCCCAGGCTCATGCCGCCGACGATGACCCAGCCTATCTGGGTGCGCGATTCGGCGCCCGCGCCGACTGCCGTGGCCAGCGGAACGGCGCCCAGCACCATGGCGCCGGTGGTCATCAGGATGGGACGCAGGCGCAGGACGCTGGCCTCGGAGACGGCCTCGAGCAGCTCCTTGCCTTCGTCGCGCAGCTGGTTGGCGAACTCGACGATCAGGATGCCGTGTTTGGTGATCAGGCCCACCAGCGTGATCAGGCCGATCTGGCTGTAGATCGACAGCGTGCCGCCCGAGAACCATAGCGCCAGCAGCGCGCCGGTCATGGACAGGGGCACCGACAGCATGATGATGAAAGGATTGCGCCAGCTTTCGAATTGCGCGGCCAGCACCAGGTAGATGAAGGCCACGGCCATCGCGAACACCAGATAGATGCTGCCCGCGGAATCGCGGAATTCGCGCGACTGGCCGTTCAGGTCGGTCTGGGCCGAAGCCGGCAGGACCCGGTCGGCGATGCCGTACATCGCGTCCAGGGCCTCGCCCAGTGCATAGCCGGGCGCGACGGCGGCCGTGACCGTGACTGAGCGCATCCGGTTGAAGTGGTTCAGCGTCTGCGGCGACACGCCCTCTTTCACCGACAGCAGGTTGGCCAGCTGCACCATCTCGTTGCCGCGCACGCGCACGTAGATGTCGGAGATGTCGTTGGGATTGGAGCGGTCGCGCGGCACCACCTGCACGAGCACGTCGTATTGCTCGCCGCTGTCCTTGAAGCGCGTGACCTGGCGGCCGCCGAGCATGGATTCGAGCGTGCGGCCCACGCGGTCGACGTCCACGCCGACGTCGGCCAGCTTGTCGCGGTTGACCTGGACGCGCAATTCGGGCGTGTTCAGGCGCAGGTCGGTCTGCACGTTCTGCACGCCGGGGTACTTGGCCAGCTCGGCCAGGAAGGTGTCCGTCATGGCGGACAGTTCCTGGTAGGACACCTGGCTCATGATGACGAACTCGATGGGCCAGGAACGCGGCGACTGGCCCAGCGACGGCGGATTGGTGGCGAAGGCCTGCACCCCGGGGAGCGTGGCGAAGCGCGGCTGCAGCGAGCGGGCGATCTCCTGCTGCGAACGGGTGCGCTCTTCCCAGGGCTTGAGCCGCAGCACGGCGTTGCCCTCGGTCACGATGGGGAAACCGGCGACGGCCTGGTAGGCGGCCATCTCGGGAATGTCTTTGTAGATTTCTTCCATCCGCTCCAGGTAGCTGGTGGTGTAGCCGACCGTGGCGCCCTGCGGCGAGACCACGCGGCCGTAGATGACCCCGCGGTCTTCCACCGGCGACAGCTCGCTCTTGATGTTCTGGAACAGCGGGACGCTGCAGGCGCCGACGAGCACGCCCAGCGCCACCACCCAGCCGCGGTACGCCAGCGCCGCGCCGAGCGCGCGCCGATAGCCGTTGGTCAGGGCCATGAGCGCGCGCTCGATGGCGTTGTAGAGGCGGCCGTGCGAAGTCTGGTGGCGCAGCATCAGCGAGCACATCATGGGCGTCAGCGTCAGCGCGACGAAGCCGGACACCAGCACCGCGCCGGCCAGCGCCAGCGCGAACTCGATGAACAGGCGCCCGGTGCGGCCGGTGGCGAAGGCCAGCGGCGCATAGACGGTGACCAGCGTCAGCGTCATCGCCACCACCGCGAAGCCGATCTCGCGCGAGCCGATCAGCGCCGCCTGCATGCGCGACTTGCCTTCCTCGATATGGCGGTAGATGTTCTCCAGCACCACGATGGCGTCGTCCACCACCAGGCCGATGGCCAGCACCATGGCCAGCAGCGTCAGCGTGTTGATCGAGAAGCCGAAGGCGTACATCAGCGTGCAGGCGCCGATCAGCGACACCGGGATGGTGACGATGGGGATCAGGCTGGCGCGCAGGTTGCGCAGGAACAGGAAGATCACCAGCACCACCAGCAGGATGGCCTCGCCTATGGTGTGGAACACCGAGTCGATCGACTTCTCGATGAACACCGAGGTGTCGTAGGCCATGTTGAGCTTCATGCCGCTGGGCAGCGTGGCGTTGAGCTCTTCCATCTCGGTCCGCACCGCCCTGGAGAGGTCCAGGGGATTGGCGGTGGACTGCTTGATCACGCCGATGTTGAGCGCGGGCCTGCCGTTGAAGCGCGAGGTGACGCGCTCGTCCACCGGTCCCAGGCCGACGGTGGCGACGTCGCCGATGCGCACGCTGTAGCCGCCGACGTTGGCGATGATGACGCTTTCGAACTGTTCCTTGGTGCGCAAGTCGGTGGCGGCCACGACCGAGAACTCGCGCGCGCGCGACTCGATCCGCCCCGAGGGAATCTCGACGTTCTGCTTGCGCAGCGCGTCTTCCACGTCCTGCACCGTCAGGCGGTAGGCGGCCAGTTTGCCGCGGTCCACGTTGATGCGCATGGCGGGCAGGCGCTCGCCGAACACCCGGACCTCGGCCGCGCCCGGCAGCACCGACAGGCGCGGCTTGATGAAGCGGTTGATGTAGTCCGAGGTCTCCATCGGCGACAGCGAGCCGGACTCGACCGCCAGGTACAGCACCGGCTGGGAATCGGCCTCGACCTTGGCGATGATGGGCTCGTCGATTTCGTCGGGCAGGCGGCCGCGCACCCGCGCCACCTTGTCGCGCACGTCGGCGGCGGCGGAGTCGGGCGAGACCGACAGGCGGAAGCGCACGTTGATGTTGCTGCGCTCGGAACGGCTGGTGGAGGTCATGACCTCCACGCCCTCGATCCCGGAGAGGGAATCCTCGAGCACCTTGGTGATCTGCGATTCGATGACCTCGGCCGACGCCCCCTTGTAGACCGTGCCGACCGAAACGACCGGTTCGTCGATCTGGGGATACTCGCGTACGCTCAGGCGCGAATACGAGATCAGCCCGACCAGCACGAGCAGCAGCGACAGCACCGTCGCGAAGACCGGGCGCTTGATACAGACTTCGGACAAGACCATGGCGCGGCCCTCAGAGCGTCGAACCGGCAGCGCCGGCGAATTTCACCGGCACGCCGTCGCGCAGCTTGTGCATCCCGGCCACGACCACCAGGTCGCCCTCGGCCAGGCCGGAGACGATCTCGACCATGCCTTCCTGGCGCTGGCCGACCGTGACCTGCACGCGCTCGGCCTTGCCGTTGTTCACGCGGAACACGAACTGGTCGTCGCCCACCGGCGCCAGCGCGGCCTCGGGCACCGCGAGCGCCTGGGCCGGCGTGTCCAGGATCAGCCTCACCCGCGCGAACATGCCGGGACGCAGCTGGCCGCTGGGATTCTTGACCTGGGCGCGCATGACGATGGCGCGCCCCGCGGCGTCGATCAGCGGACTGATGGCGTACACCGCGCCGCCGAAGCTGCGGTCGGGCATCGCATCCAGCGATACCTGCAGCGTCTGGCCGGTGCGGATCTGCGACAGGTAGATCTCGGGGATGCGGAAATCGACCTTCAGCGGATCGATGGCCTCGAGCGCCACGAGGTCCGCCCCGACGCCGACGTAGTCGCCCACCGATACGTTGCGCAGGCCGATGACGCCGCCGAAGGGGGCGCGGATCTCGTTCTTGTCCAGGCGGACCTGCGCCAGCACCATGGCGGCCTGCTGGACTTTCATGGCGTTGTCGGCCTCGTCCTTGGCCTGCTTGCTGATGAAGCCTTTCTGCTGCAGTTCGATGGAGCGGTCGTAATTGCTCTTGGCCAGCGAGAAATTGGCCTTGGCCTGCTCGAACTCCGCGCGCGGCACGGAGTCGTCGAGCCGGATCAGCACCTGCCCTTTCTGCACGCGCTGGCCTTCGGTGAAGCGGATCTCGCTGATGCGCCCGGCCACTTCGGGCCGCAGCGTGACGGACTCGTCCGAGCGCAGGCTGCCGACCGCCGTGATGCCCCGTTCGAACGGCCGCTTGGCGACCTTCTGGGCCTCGACCAGGATGGCCTGGGGCGCGTTCTTCTCCCCTTCCGCGGCGCGCGAACCGCCCCCTTCGGAGGAGCCATGTCCGGCCAGGCGCGACGAGTAATAGCCGGCACCCGCTCCCACGGCGAGCGCGACGACGACAGCGAGCACTATCGAATTCTTTTGCATGTTGGGGGAAAGGGGGAAAAGGGCAACAAGGTGTATCCCGCTCACTGTAGCATCGGCATGCCGGTTTTTGAGCACGATCTGACGTTCTCGGCCGCGCGGTAACGACAAAAATTGTTTCGCGCCGACGGTGGCCGGCTCGAAGCTCGGCGCATAGGCAGCGCTCCGGACTGCCCGGTGCTCAAGCGGCGTCTCGGCCGTGATGCAAGCCTGTGCGGGGCGCCGCGACCACTGCGGCGCGCGGCGGGGCCTTGGCCTTCTTCCAGGACGGGCCGATCAGCCTCAGCGTGGCCGTGCGCTTGATGGCGGCCACGACATAGAGGCCGCCGCAAACCGGCCACCACCGCGCGCCCGCGCGCTCCATGAATGCATAGCGCCGCAGCCATTTCTCGGTGCGGCAGGCCGGCACGTAGGCGCCGAAGCGCCCCTGGTCGACCTCGAACGACAGCAGCTTGAGCCAATCCTTGAGACGGACGGGCGAAAGCGGCTGGACGCTCCCGGGCAGGAAAGGCCGGCTTTGGCCCGGCAGGCGCCCCCACAGGCTCCATGGGTTGAAGCCGGTAATCACCAGCCGTCCCTCGGGAATGAGCACCCGCTCGGCCTCGCGCAGAACGCGATGGGGATCGGCCGAATACTCCAGCGTATGGGGCAGCACCAGCAGGTCCAGGCTCTGCGTCTCGAACGGCAAGGCATCCAGTTCGGCCTGCACGAAGGCATTCCAGCGCGAGCGCAGCGGCACGGCGGGCCGGGCTGGACCCACGTAGCCCTTGAACGGCATGCGGTTGGCGCGCAGCGCGTCGAGCTGCGGCAGGCCTGCCTGCATCGCATGAAAGCCGAATACGTCCGATACGGCATCGTCCAGCCGGGCCTGCTCCCATTCCAGGGCATAGCGTCCGGGGGCCGTCTCCAGCCACTCGGCCAGTTCTACAATAGGAGCATTCTGGACGTCAGGCAGCATCGACATGAAAGACTCGGTGAAACAAAACACGCGGCGCACGCAACGCGCAGGGGATGGGCCTGCCATCACCGGCCTCCCCGCTTTCAACGACAACTACCTGTGGCTGGTGCGGCAGGGTTCGCTGGCGGCGGTGGTGGACCCGGGCGATGCCGCGCCGGTGCTGGCCGCGCTGCAGCAACAACGCTTGCAGCTCCGGGCCATTCTACTGACACATCACCACAAGGACCATGTCGGCGGTGTGCTGGAGCTGGTCGAGCGCACCGGCGCCACGGTATTCGGCCCCGCCAACGAGAAACTGCCGCATTGCGACCGGCGGCTGGGCCAGGGCGACCGCCTGACGCTGCCCGAACTCGACCTGGACCTTGAAGTGCTGGACGTGCCGGGCCACACCGCCGGACACATCGCCTACGCGGGCCGCGCCGCCGGGGTGGAGCCGCTGGTGTTCTGCGGCGACACCTTGTTCGCCGCGGGCTGTGGACGGCTGTTCGAAGGCACGCCGGCGCAAATGAAGGAATCCCTGGACAAGCTGGCCGCCCTGCCTGCCCGTACCCGGATCTACTGCGCGCACGAATACACGCTGTCCAACCTGGCCTGGGCCGCCGCCGTGGAACCCGACAATGCCGCGCTGCGCATCTGGCACCAGCAAGCTCGCCAATTGCGCGACCAGGGCGAGCCCACGGTGCCCACGACGCTGGACCTGGAGCGCCAGGTCAATCCCTTCCTGCGCACCGCCGTGCCCGAGGTGGCGGCCGCTGCGGCCGCCCATGCCGGCAAGCCGCTGGCGGACGAAACCGGGGTGTTCGCGGCACTGCGCCAGTGGAAAAACGACTTTCGCTGAACCGTAGCAACATCTTGCTTTCTTTTGCGTGCATTGGCCCGTAACAGCGTCGAATTTGTAAAAGCGGGTTGACGGCGCGGGCCGGCAATTCGTACTATGCCGCGCTAAATGCACGGTGCGCCTGCCCACTCCCGGCCATCTCTCCAGGCCGCCGGCCGCGCCCGCAATACTGAATCGAAACTGCCTGGCTGAGCCCCTTCCTTGGGAGGAGGCCCAGCCAGGCATGTGGTCAAGGACAAGACTATGCAACTACGCCTGCGCGGCGTCTGGAATGCGCGGGCGGGCGTCCGCGAGGGTCGTCCAGCCTCTCCGTTCAAATTCATGGCCGCCGCCTGCGTCATGGCACTGGCCGGATGCGCGTCGCTCGACCGCCCGGCAGACGGCTCCGACCCGGCCGCAGCCTCGCAGGCACCGGCCGTCACGGCCCAGGCACCGGCAGCGGCGCCGGTCCAGCGGCCCCAGCCCCCGGCGGGCTACCGGCTCGACGTGCCGCTGGCCGTCCAGCCTGCCGACGGCAGCCTGATTCCCGAAACCGTAGACCTGACCGTCCAGCCCGACGACGTCTGGACCCGCATCCGCCGCAGCTTCGCCGTCCCCAACATCGACACGCCGCTGGTCAAGGAATGGGAGAATTTCTATTCCGCGCGGCCCGACTACCTCCAGCGCACCGCTACCCGCGCCGGTAAATATCTCTACTACATCATCGAGGAAATCGACGAGCGCGGCATGCCCAGCGAATTGGCGCTGCTGCCCTTCGTCGAAAGCTCGTTCGACCCCTGGGCGCTGTCGCGCTCGCAGGCATCCGGGCTGTGGCAATTCATTCCCTCCACCGGACGCGGCTTCAATCTGAAGCAGGACTGGTGGCGCGACGAGCGGCGCGACCCCATCGCCTCCACCAAGGCCGCGCTGGACTACCTGCAATACCTGTTCGACTTCCAGGGCGACTGGCACCTGGCCCTGGCCTCCTACAACTGGGGCGAAGGCTCGGTCAAGCGCGCCATCGACAAGAACCTGGCGCGCAACCAGCCCACCGACTACCTGTCGCTGGACATGCCGGACGAAACGCGCAACTACATCCCCAAGCTGCAGGCGATCAAGAACATCATCGCCAACCCGGCCGCCTACAACGTCGCGCTGCCCGTCATCGACAACCAGCCCTACTTCGTCACCATCACCAAGAGCCGCAACATCGACGTCAAGCTGGCCGCCCAGCTGGCCGAAATGCCGCTGGAAGAATTCAAGGCGCTGAACCCCTCGTTCAACCGCGGCATCATCCTGGGCAGCACCGAACCCACCCTGCTGCTGCCGGCCGACCGGATCGGCATCTTCGAAGCCAATCTGCGCGCCCACAACGGCGCGCTGTCGTCCTGGCACACCCACCAGCTCGGCCGCGGCGAAACCCTGACCAGCGTGGCCAAGAAATACGGCACCACCATCGCCACCCTGCGCAGCGCCAACGGCCTGGGCCCGCGCTCGCGCATCAGCGCCGGCGACATCCTGATGGTGCCCGCCGGCGGCGCCCCCGAACCCACCCTGGTGGCCAGCGCCGGCCCCACGCCGGTACGCGCCGCCGTACCCAGCCGCGCCAAGACCGCTCCCGTGCGCACCTACAAAGTCCGCAAAGGCGACACCCTCAGCGCTATCGCGCGCCAACACAACGTCTCCATCGACCAGCTCCGCGTGCTGAACCGCCTGAAAGGCTCCTCGATCAGCATAGGCAAGACGCTGCGCGTACAATAGAAACAAGAAAAAAGACCCCCACGC
>NZ_UWPJ01000038.1 GCF_900606115.1 Pigmentiphaga humi | reverse complement strand
GCCCCCTCCCCCGCCCGAGCCCAAGGCGGAGCAAGAGAATCCCGACATCGCCATCGAGCAAGAGCGCAAGCGCCGCGAGGCCGAGCGCCAGGCCGCCGAACGCGAAGCCGAACGCAAGAAGGCCGAACAGCGCAAGCTCGAGGAACAGAAGCTTGCCCAGCAGCGCGAACAGGACAAGAAAGAGGCAGAGAAGAAAGAAGCCGATCGCAAGAAGGCCGAGCAGCTCGCGGCCGAGAAAAAGGCGGCGGAGAAGAAGGTTGCCGATAAAGCGGCGGCGGACAAGGCAGCCGCCGACAAAGCCGCAGCCGAGAAAAAAGCCGCCGCCGAACAAAAGGCCCAGGCCGAACGCGATCGCAAACTGCGCGAAGCCTTCCGCAACGACACCGCGCGCGCCGCCGGCCTGGAGGGCGGGCGCGAAGGCGGCACCGCCAACCGCAACCAGGCCGGCGGTGGCGGCGGCGACCCCGGCTATGCCAATCTGGTACGCGCTTGCATCAAACCCGGAGTCATTTATAGTGCAACAGGTAGTCCCGCCGATGGGAACCCTACCGCCGTCTTCCGGGTCCAGTTGCTACCGACCGGCGAGCAGGCAGGCGCGCCGCGCCTGGTCCGCTCTTCCGGCGTGGCGGCATTCGACCGTGCCGTCGAAACGGGTATCCGGCGCTGCGATCCCTTCCCGCGGCCGGCTTCCGGCCGGTACGACTCCACCATAGACGTTCAATATCGGATGTTCGACTGATGACATTTGCCCATATCGCTTCCTCCTCTCCCTCCCACCTGTCCGGCGGGCTGCGCGCGGGCAGCCGGATCGGACGGCGGCTGGCGCACGGCGCCGCGGCGCTGGCCGCGACGGCATTCGTCCTCGGTTCGGCGCCTGCCCACGCACAGCTCACCGTGCAGATTTCCGGCGCCGGCGCCAACCAATACCCGATCGCCGTCGCCAATTTCGAATCGGCCGATCCGCAAGGCCGTTCCGTGGCCGACATCATCCGCGCCGACCTGAACCGCACCGGGCTGTTCCGCCTGATCGACACCGGCGACACTCCGCTGTCGGAATCGGCGGTGATCGGCTTCGCCGCCTGGAAGACGCGCGGCGCCGATTCGCTGGCCGTCGGCAGCGTGCAGCGCAGGAACGACCGCTACGACGTGCGCTACCGCCTGGTCGATACCGTGCAGCAATCGCAGATGGATGGCGTGGCGTTCTCGTCCGGCTCCAACGAAATGCGCCGCACCGCGCACCAGATCGCCGACCGCATCTACGAGAAGCTGACCGGCGACCGTGGCATTTTCGCAACGCGCATCGCCTATGTGCTCAAGCGCGACAACATCTACGAACTGCAGATCGCCGACGCCGACGGCCAGAACGCCCAGACCGCGCTGCGTTCGCGCGAGCCCATCATCTCGCCCTCGTGGTCGCCCGACGGCACCCGGCTGGCCTATGTGAGCTTCGAGTCCAAGAAACCGGTGGTGTATGTGCACACTATCACCACGGGGCAACGCGTGCCGGTAGCGAACTTCAAGGGCAACAACAGCGCGCCGGCCTGGTCGCCGGACGGCAACCGGCTCGCGGTGGTGCTGACGCGCGACGGCCTGTCTCAGATCTACATGCTCAACGCCGACGGTTCGGGCCTGCGCCGGCTGACCCAGTCGCCGGGCATCGACACCGAGCCGACCTTCACGCCGGACGGCCGCGCCCTCCTGTTCACCAGCGACCGCGGCGGCAGCCCGCAAATCTACCGGTTGAGCCTGGACAACAATCAAGTCGAGCGCGTTACGTTTAAAGGGAACTACAATATCTCTCCCCAGTTGTCGCCTGATGGCAAAACCTTGCTGTACATCACCCGCCGCTCCGGCTTCCAAATAGCCTCGCTAGACCTCGCCACCGGAAATGAGCTTCTCCTCACCAACGGCGGCAGGGACGAATCCCCCAGCTTCGCACCCAACGGAAAGATGATTCTGTATGCAACATCGCAATCCGGCCGCGGTGTGCTGGCTGCGGTTTCGAGCGACGGCCGCGTCACCCAGACACTGTCGGTGCTCAACGGCGACGTGCGCGAACCCACCTGGGGACCTTTCCTGAACTATTGACCATCCGGAATGGGCCAATGCTGTCGCGGACTCGCACCGTTGTCACTTCTTGCAACGCAGCACCGCGTGGCCCATGTGACACTTGAGACTCACGTTTCCGCCTAGTCATCATCTTTCCCTAACCCCACCATCGTCCTCGAAACCCCAAGGAAAAATCATGTCTACTCGTGCATTCAAAATGTTCGTCGTAGCGAGCGTTGTCGCGGTAGTCTCGGCGTGCAGCAGCCCCGTCAAGCTCGATGAGAGCCAGAACGTCCCGGTCGAAGACCGTTCCGGCCAGATGTCCGGCAACGGTGCCAACCCCAACGGCGTGGCCCGCGTCGACACCACCCAGCAAGGCCTGGATCCGCTGAACGATCCCAAGGGCGTGCTGGCCCAGCGCTCGGTCTACTTCGACTTCGACAGCTACGTCGTCAAAGACCAATACCGCACGCTGGTCGAGAACCATGCCCGCTTCCTGAACAACAACCGCAACCGCAAGATCGTGATCGAAGGCAACACCGACGACGTCGGCAGCAGCGAGTACAACCTCGCCCTGGGCCAGCGCCGCTCGGAAGCCGTGCGCCGCATGATGGTCTTGCTGGGCGTGAGCGACGACCAGGTCGAAGCCATCAGCTACGGCAAGGAAAAGCCCAAGGCTACCGGCAACGACGAATCCGCGCGCGCCGAAAACCGCCGCGCGGACATCGCCTACCGCTAAGCCCAGCACCAAGGACCTTCGCCCATGACGCTCCGCACCTCCCGCCTCCGCCTGCTGGCAGCCACGTTCTGCCTCGGAGCCAGCCTCTCGGCCGGCTCCGCCCATGCGGCCTTGTTTTCCGACGACGAGGCGCGCCAGGCCATCATCGACCTGCGCCAGGAGGTGCGCGAGCGCGCCGATCAGCAAAGCCGCAAGGTGGCCGACGATCTGGCCCAGAGCCAGCGCAGCCAGCTCCAGCTGGCCTCGCAGATCGAGCAGTTGCAGCAGGAAATCGCCCGCCTGCGCGGTCAGATCGAGATCCTGACCAAACAGGTGGCCGACACCCAGCAGGCCCAGAAAGACGTCTACCTGGACGTCGATACGCGCCTGAAACGCATCGAGCCGCAAACGGCTTCCATCGACGGCCAGGAGGCCACCGTCGGCGCGGACGAAAAACGCTCCTACGACGCGGCCATCGACCTGTTCCGCAACGGCAACTATGCCGACGCCATCCCTGCGCTGTCGGCGTTCGTGCGCCAGTATCCGCAAAGCCCCTACGCGCCCGCCGCCCAGTTCTACATCGGCAGCAGCCACTACGCGCTCAAGGACTACAAGGCCGCCATCGCCCAGCAGCAGACGCTGGTCAAGAACTACCCCACCAACGTCCGCGCCCCCGACGCGCTGCTCGTCATCGCGGGCAGCCAGGTCGAACTCAACGACCGGCGCGCCGCGCGCTCCACGCTGGAACGCATCGTGCGCGACTACCCGGGCGTGCCGGCGGCGCAAACCGCCAAAGACCGCCTGGAACTGCTGAAATAGCCGGCGCCGGGACCGTAGGCGAAGCGTCTGGGTAAATGCCTTGGGCTGCGGCATGATGGACGCTGCGGATGGGTTGACCAGGGCATGCTCAAATTGACAGATATTGCAATCCTGGTCATAATCTTTGGCTTCGGGTCGTTAGCTCAGTTGGTAGAGCAGCGGACTTTTAATCCGTTGGTCGCGAGTTCGAGTCTCGCACGACCCACCAACGAACAAAAAGCAGAGCCCATCTACAAGAGCTTTGCAATATTCCTCCTGAGCCTTCGCATCGCGAAGGCTTTTTGTTTTCTGCGAACCGACGCCATACCAGGCCTGCTTGTGATTCAATTACCGCAGGACGGCGCGATGCCGAATGCAACGGATTAGCCTGTTGTGGAAAACAATACCGTAGGGATCGATGCGGCGTCCGCGCCCTCATGGTCCGCACAGGAACTGGCTGCGGCCACCTATCGATTGGCCATACAGTCGGCGCCCTGCGGCATGTTCATGGCCGATGCGCAGGGTACGTTCACTATGGTCAATGCGGCCTACGAGCGCCTGTGCGGCTATCCGGCCGAACAACTGATCGGCAAGCTGCGATTCGAGGCGCTGCACGACCCGGCCGAACTGGCCATGCGCCGGGAAGAACTGATCGCGCCGCCCGTGCGCAACGCCATCGAATTGGCCGGCACGCCGTTCACCGCCGACCAGGGCATGGAGACCGACTGGACTTACCTGCGCAGCAACGGCAGTCCGGTCGCGGTCACGCTGGCGCTCACGCGCCTGGCCGATCACGCAGGCCTGACCGTCGGCTACGTCGGCATGGCCTTCGACCATGTTTCGCGCAAGGGCGTCCAGCTCTGGCATCTGCTGCACCACGACCCGCTCACCGGCCTGCCCAACCAGGACCTGCTCGAAGAACGCCTGGAAACCACGCTGCAACGCTCCCGCAGCACCCATGAGCCGGTTCTGCTGGTGCTGCTCGAACTGGACAACCTGCGCAAGCTGCGCGACACCCTGGGCCAGCCGGCTGCCGATACCGCGCTCAAGCAAGTCGCTGCCCGGCTGAAAAGGCTGTGCGGCGACAACCACATGCTCGGACTGATGCACAACACGCTATTCGGCATGGTCTCGAGCGGACGCAATACGCTGCCCGCCGATTTCGGCGCGACGCTGTTGGCCGAGGTGTCCCGCCCTATCCCTTTCGAAGCCACGATGCTGCACTTGAGCGCCAGCATCGGCGTCAGTTCGTTCCCGGCCGCCGGCAGCGATCCACGCGCACTGGTGCAGCGCGCCCTGCTGGCCCTCAATGCCGCCAGCCGGGCCGGCGGCGGCATCATGCGCCATTTCGATTTCGGCCTGCAGGCGCAATCGGTGCGGCGCAACCACCTCGAAGTCCTGCTGCGCGAAGCGGTCCAGGCGCAACGCTTCACGCTGGCCTACCAACCGCAGATCGAGCTTCGCAGCGGCCGCATCACGCGCGCCGAAACCCTGCTGCGCTGGCGGCACCCCAAGCTCGGCACCGTCGGCCCCAGCGAATTCGTCCCGGTGGCGGAAGACCTCGGCCTGATGAATGAGCTGGGCTCGTGGGTACTCGAGGCAGCCTGTCAGCAGGCGGCACTTTTTCTTGCCAAGTTCGGCAACTCGCCCTCCCTGGCGATCAACATCTCGCCGACGCAGCTGCGCGACCGCAAACTGTACGGCCTCGTCGCCAGCGCCCTGGAGCGCTGGAACGTGCCGCCCTCGTGCATCGAACTGGAGATCACCGAAGGGCTGCTGCTCGAGAACACCCGCCAGGTCATCGACACCTTGCAGAACCTGCGCAAACTGGGCGTGGAAATCGCCATCGACGATTTCGGCACGGGCTATTCCAGCTTCGCCTATCTGGCTCACTTCCCGGTGGATCGCATCAAGATCGACCAGGCGCTGGTGCGCGCGATCTCGTCGGTCAAGAACGGCGACGCCATCATAGGCGCCATCATCAACATGGCGCATGCCCTGGACATCAAGGTCACCGCCGAAGGCGTGGAAACCGCCGCGCATGCGCGGCGGCTGGCCGAGCTGGGCTGCGACGAAGCACAGGGCTACTGGTTCTCCCGGCCATTGACGGCACAGGCGCTGGAAAACGCGCTGACGCCGTTCTCGTGGGAAGAGAACCCGCCGCCTTGATTCAGTCCGGCTCCTTCTTGGGGCCCAGGTGCTGCGCAAGAGTCTGCGCCGGCGCGGGCTCGCAGGCCGCCGGGTACGCGCCGTGCGAGGCCAGCGGCGGCTCGGACCGCATCGGCGAGCGGCCTGCCGGCAACGCGCCGAGCGGCGTCCATTGCGGATCCGGGATCTCGGTGAATACCTGGCGCAGGCGCGCACCCCATGACGAATGGATCATGCGGAAGTACTCGTTCTCATGATCGATCAGCGCAAACTTGGTGATCCGCAGGCTGTCCTTCTCGTAGACCATCAGATCCAGCGGCAGGCCGACCGAGACATTGGAGCGCAGCGTCGAGTCCATCGAAATCAGCGCGCATTTCGCGGCTTCGTCCAGCGGCATGGCGGGCGTCAGCACCCTGTCCAGGATGGGCTTGCCGTACTTGGCTTCGCCGATCTGGAAGTAAGGGCTCATGGTCGAAGCCTCGATGAAGTTACCCGCCGCATAGATCTGGAACAGCCGCATGCACTGCCCGTGGATCTGGCCGCCCAGCAGGAAGCTGCAATTGAATTCGATATTGAAATCGTGCAGCGCCTCGACGTGCATCTTGTAGACCTCGCGCGCGGCCCGCCCTACCAGCCGCGCGGCCTCGAACATATTGGGCACGTTCCACGGCGTCGGGTGTTCCGGATCGGTCGGCTCGGACAGCAATTGCACCACCGATTGCGTCAGCGCCAGGTTGCCCGCCGTCAGCAGCACCAGGACGCGCTCGCCCGGCTGCTCGAACACCGTCATCTTGCGGAAAGTGCTCACATGGTCCACTCCCGCATTCGTACGCGTATCCGACAGGAACACCAGGCCTCGGTCCACCCGCATCGCCACACAATAAGTCATACTGGTTTTCCGCTCTTCATTTCGTGCCCACACTCGCCCACGGCAGGGCGTCCCTGGACACGCAGGCAAGCGGCGTGCCCGGCGGCCTCGCCGCGCAGCCCGGACAGAAGGCCTGGCCGGCCGAGCAGGTATGGCCACGCGTCGCGGCAAAGCAGGTCATCCATATCAATCTGGATATGATTGATAAGATAATTTCATATTCTTTTGTATACCTCGAAGACTACAATGCCTGCCAGCGCCGCCGCGCATCGATCACCCCTTTCATCCGTCGAGGTTCCCTCCATGTCGTACGCATTCCAGCCCGAACCCATCACCACGCTCCCCGTCGTCGGCAGCGACGAGCTGTTCCCGGTGCGCCGCGTCTACTGCGTCGGCCGCAACTACGCCGCCCACGCCCGCGAAATGGGCTTCGACCCCGACCGCGAACCGCCGTTCTTCTTCTGCAAGCCGGCCAACGCCGTGGTTGCCGTTCCCTACGGCACCACCTATGACCTGCCCTACCCGCCCGAGACCTCGAACTTCCACTACGAGATCGAACTGGTGGCCGCCATCGGCAAGTCCGGCGCCAACATCCCGGTCGAACAAGCGCTCGAATACGTCTGGGGCTACGCCGTCGGCCTGGACATGACCCGCCGCGACCTGCAGATCAAGATGCGCGAAGTCGGCCGTCCGTGGGAACTGGGCAAGGCCTTCGACTTCAGCGCTCCCACCGCCCCGCTGCACAAGGCCGCCGAAGTCTCGGACATCGAAAAAGCCGATCTCTGGCTCAAGGTCAACGGCCAGGACAAGCAGCGCAGCAACATCGACAAGCTGATCTGGTCCATCGCCGAAACCGTCTCCTACCTGTCCAATTACTTCACCCTGGAACCGGGCGACCTGATTTTCACCGGCACCCCGGAAGGCGTGGGTCCGGTGGTCAAGGGCGACCTGATGGAAGGCGGCGTAGCCGGCCTGGGCGAGCTGAAAGTGCGCGTGGTCTGAAGCGGAACGGCGCCATGGAACTCTACAGTTTCTTCAACAGCTCGACCTCGTACCGCGTACGGATCGCCCTGGCGCTCAAGGGCCTGGCCTACGAGTACCACGGCGTCAACATCCGCGTGCTCGAACACCGCGCGGCGGACTACGTGGCCAAGAACCCCTCGGCCAACGTCCCGCTGCTGGTGGACGGCGACGTGCAGCTGGGCCAGTCGATCGCCATCATCGACTACCTCGACGCCAGGCATCCCGCCGTGCGCCTCATCCCGCAGGATCCCGTACAGCGCGCGCGCGTGCTCGAACTGTCGCTGGCCATCGCCTGCGACATCCATCCGGTCAACAACCTGCGCATCCTGAAATACCTCACCGATGTGCTGAAAGTCACCGACGAGCAGAAACAGGCCTGGTACGTCCACTGGATCGCCGACGGCTTCGCCGCGGTCGAACGCCTGCTCCAGGCGCACGGCTCCGGCCCCTACTGCTTCGGCGACGCCCCCACCCTCGCCGACTGCAGCCTGATCCCGCAGGTGGCCAACGCCCAGCGCATGGGCTGCGACACCTCGGCGTACCCACGCCTGATGGCCGTATACGAGCATTGCCAGAAACAGCCGGCGTTCCAGCAGGCCGCCCCCGCCAAACAACCGGACTTCCAGCCCCCGCCTACCCGCTGAAGCGCCCTCCGCCAGCCAGGGTCATCCCGTTTATATCGCTTAGCCTAGGCCGTTTAGGCGCCGGGCGCCGCGGCGGAAACGGGGCATCCGGAGCCGCCGCCGAAGCGGGGTTGGACGGGGAAGCAAGGGCGCAGCTGTTCGAGCGCGGCATTCGACACAGTCCGGGGGACTGTCCCCGCGCGAGTTCTGCGCCCGCCCCGGCCG
>NZ_UWPJ01000035.1 GCF_900606115.1 Pigmentiphaga humi | reverse complement strand
GGGCGCGGTGGCGGGAGGTGGTGGTGGAGGGGCAGCCGATACGGTTCGTGCTGCAGCGTTCGCGCCGCCGCACGATAGGCTTCCTGGTCAGCGACGACGGCTTGCGCGTGACGGCGCCGCGGTGGGTGGGGCTGGCCGAGATCGATGCCGCAGTCCACGAGAAATCGCGCTGGATCTTGTCCAAGCTGCGCGACCGGCAGGCGCGGCGGGAGCGGCTGGCGTTGAACCAGACCCGCTGGGAGGACGGCGGCACGCTGCCCTACCTGGGACGGCGCATCGTGATCCGATTGGATGCCCAGCGCGCTACCGCGCTGGATGCCGCCGACCCGGACGCGCCGCAGGATGGCGACGTGCTGTGGCTGGCACTGCCGGCCGATGCCGCGCCGGCGCGCGTACGCGACACCGTCCAGGCGTGGCTGCAAGGCCGTGCGCGCCTGCTGTTCGATGCCCGGCTGCAGGTTTTCCTCACACGCACCGGCCTGGCCATCAAGCGCTGGCGGCTCTCGTCGGCGTCCACGCGCTGGGGCTCGTGCACCAGCGAAGGCCATATCCGGCTCAACTGGCGGCTCATGCACTTTCCGGTGGGCCTCATCGACTACGTGATCGCGCACGAGCTGGCCCACTTGCGGGAGATGAACCACGGTCCGGATTTCTGGGCGCAGGTGGGGCAGCTGCTGCCCGGCTTCGAAGATGCGCGCGAGGCATTGCGGCGGCACGACCCGACCCTGCTGCCGCGCTTCGACTGAAGGCGGCACGGCCGCGCGAGACAGGCTTGCGCGACCTGTTTACACTGACGGATTACCCAAGGGGAGCGGCCCGGCCTGCCCCGCTTGCAACCGCTCCCGGCATTTCCACGAGGCAGAACCATGCGACTTCTCCACACCATGCTCCGTGTCGGCGACATGCAGCGCTCGATCGATTTCTACACCAAGGTCCTGGGCATGCGCCTGCTGCGCAGCAAGGACTATCCTGACGGCAAGTTCACCCTCGCCTTCGTCGGCTACCAGGATGAAAAAGACGGCGCGGTGATCGAACTGACCCACAACTGGGGCGTGGAAAGCTACGAGCTCGGCACGGGATACGGCCACATCGCGCTCGAGGTGGACGACGCCTACGCCGCCTGTGAGCGCGTGCGCGAACGCGGCGGCAAGGTCACGCGCGAAGCCGGCCCGATGAAGCACGGCAGCACGGTCATCGCCTTCGTCGAGGATCCCGACGGCTACAAGATCGAATTCATCCAGGCCAACACCCGCGCGGACTGAACCCGCTTTCCTGACCTGCCTACCGCATGCTGAACAAACTCTGGCTGGGATTCTTCGTCGCCGCGGCAGCCGCCGCCCTCGCGCGTTGGGGATTGGGGCACGACCCCACGGTTTTCCAGGCCATGGTGGCCGCGCTGTTCACGATGGCCAAGCTGTCGGTCGAAGTCATGGTGCTGCTGTTCGGCACCATCGCCCTCTGGCTGGGTTTCCTGAAGATCGCCGAACAGGCGGGAATGGTCGATGCGCTGGCGCGCCTGCTCGGGCCGCTGTTCGCGCGCCTGATGCCCGAGGTGCCGCGCGGCCATCCGGCCATCGGCCTGATCACGCTGAACTTCGCGGCCAACGTGCTGGGGCTGGACAACGCCGCCACGCCCATCGGCCTGCGCGCCATGAAAGAGCTGCAGACGCTCAACCCGAGCACGACCACGGCCAGCAACGCGCAGATTTTCTTCCTGGTACTCAACGCCTCGTCGCTGACGCTGATCCCGGTGACCATCTTCATGTACCGCGCGCAGCAGGGCGCGGCCGATCCGACCCTGGTCTTCCTGCCCATCCTGCTGGCCACCAGCGCCTCCACGCTGGCCGGCTTCCTGGCCGTGGCCGTCATGCAGCGCCTACGCGTCTGGGACCCCGTCGTACTGGCCTGGATAGGCGGCACCGTGCTCCTGCTGGGCGGCTTCATGGCCTTCCTCGCCACGCTGTCCGTCACCGCGCTGGGTGCGCTGTCCTCGCTGCTGGGCAACCTGACGCTGTTCGGATTGATCCTGCTGTTCCTGGTCGTGGGCGCGATCAGGAAAGTCCCCGTCTACGAGAGCTTCATCGAAGGCGCCAAGGACGGCTTCGACGTCGCCAAGAGTCTCCTGCCCTATCTGGTGGCCATGCTGTGCGCGATCGGCGTGCTGCGCGCCTCGGGCGCGCTCGACCTGGCGCTGGACGGAATACGCTGGACCATGCAGGGGCTGGGCCTGGACACCCGCTTCGTCGATGCCCTGCCCACCGCGCTGGTCAAGCCCTTCTCGGGCAGCGCAGCGCGCGCGCTGATGATAGAAACCATGCAGAACTACGGCGTGGACAGCTTCCCCGCGCTGCTATCCGCCACCATCCAGGGCAGCACCGAGACCACTTTCTATGTACTGGCCGTGTACTTCGGCGCCGTCGGCATCCAGCGCACGCGCCACGCGGTGGGCTGCGCGCTGCTGGCCGACCTGGCCGGGGTGCTGGCGGCCATAGGCGTGTGCTACTGGTTCTTCGGCTGACGGGCGCCGTCATTCAGAATAGCTTGGCGCCTTTCAGCTTCGCGAACTCGCGCAACGAGACAAGCATCAGATCGAACATATGCGCGGCGGCCGGCGTGGGCGAGCGTTCCGCGCTGCGCAGCAAGCCCACTTTGCGGCCGATGCGGGGCGACGTCAGCGGAACGAACGCCAGGTCGTGCTCCGGGGCCGGCTGGGCCAGCGCCGGCAGCACCGTGATGCCCAGTCCGGCCTTGATCGCCGCGATCAGCGACGTCCGGTTCTTGATCACCATATGCGGGCGCGCCGGCAGCAGGCCCGTCGCATGCTCGCGCAAGGCATGGAAGGTCGTGTTCTCGATGATGGGCACGCCGCGCAATGCGCGCCAGGGCACGGCGCCGCCCTGGCGCGCGAGGGCGTGCCCTTTTCCGCACACCACGCCGAAGGCATCGCGCGCGACCGGCGTGCTCGCCAGCCCCGCGATGTCTTCTGTCAGGCCGGCAATGCCGATCTGCGCTTCGCCGCGGGCGACCATGGGGCCGACCTCGGGAGACGACACATCCGCGATGCGCAGGCTCACGCCGGGGTAGCGGGCGGCGAAGTCGCCCAGTACCCGCGGCAGCCACTCTTCGGCCAGCGACGGCATGACCGCCAGGGCGAGCGAACCCTGTTCTCCCGCCGCCAGCAGCGCGACTTCGTTCTGCACCCGGTCATGCGCAGCGACCAGCTCCTCCAGCAAAGGCAGAACCGCCTCGCCCAGCGGCGTCAGCCGCGCCTGATGGCCGTGCTCGAACAGGCTCGCGCCCACTTGCGCTTCCAGGCTTTGCATCGCCAGCGTCACGGCGGCCTGGGTCCGATGGGTTTCCTCGGCGGCGGCGCGCAGGCTGCGCCGCGCGGCCGCGATCAGGAACTGGCGCAGTTGCGGAATCTTGAATGCCTCAGGCATGAACAGTGAGCGCCCTCTAAATAGAACTTAATTTTAGTTCATAAAATTAAAATTGTTATAAGGCGAGCCTACGGGGATAGTGTCTTTTTTCGCCGCATTCATCGCGGTCGAACAGACAAGGAGACATCATGCCCCCCCACTCCTCCATGTGGCCGGACGGCGCTCGCATCGTGGTCGCGCTCACGTTTCTGGTCGAAAGCTGGTCCGAAGGCAAGGCCCCTCCCTACTCGCCCATGACCAGCCCGCCCAAGCCCGGCGCCACGGATCTGGCAGGCATCACCTGGTCGGAATACGGAGCGCGCGCGGGGGCCTACCGCCTGATGCGACTGGCGCGCGACCGCGGCCTGCCGGCCACCTTCTGCGTCAATGCGCGCGTGGCCGAACGCTTTCCTGAAACGGTTCGCGCCATCGTCGGAAACGGCTTCGAACTGGCCGGCCACAACTACGCCCAGGATGAAGTGCTGCCGGGGCTGAATGAGGACGAAGAGCGCGCCCTGATACGCAAGAGCCTGGACATCCTGCAGCGCACGTCGGGCGTGCGCCCGTGCGGCTGGCTCAGCTCCACCATCGCCACCACCGAGCGGACCGCCGACCTGCTGGCCGAGGAAGGCATGCTCTGGCATGGCGACTACAACTATCTGGATCTCCCCTGCCGCATCCAGACCCGCCACGGCGGCATGGTGGCCATTCCCCACAGCGACTTCGCCGACAACCGCGTCCTGCGCGCCGCACCGCGCGATTTCTTCCAATGCTACCGGGACACCTTCGATTTCCTGTATCGCAAGGAGCCGAACGCTTTCATCAATATCACGATGCATGGGCACTTCGGCGGCAGACCGCTGATCAGCGCGATGCTGGACGAGATCCTGGCCTACATCACAGCACATCCCGGCGTCTGGTTTCCGCGCCACGACGAGCTTGCGCATTGGGTCAACAAACAGGGGATCGACTTCATTCCCTACCCCGACCGCTTCCCACTCGGCGCTTGAACCGCTCGGGCAGGCGGCCATCGAAGCGGCCGCCTCATTCCATAAGAGGAGACATCATGAGACACCTGAAATGGACGTTGGCCGCGTTGTGCCTCGTTCCGGCGCTCACCATGGCGCAATCCTATCCGGCACGGCCCGTCCGCGTCGTCGTTCCCTTTGCCGTCGGCGGGGCGGGCGATACCGTTGCCCGCGCGGTCGCCCAGAAACTCACGGAGACGCCGGGCCAGACCTTCGTCGTGGACAACAAGGCCGGCGCGAACAGCATGATAGGTTCGGAGCTCGTCGCGCGGGCCGCGCCCGACGGCTACACGCTGCTGGTGCAACTCGGGCCGCCCCACAACACCCTGCCGTTCTTCTCCCGCAATGTGCCCTATGACCCGGTCAAGGACTTTACGCCGGTCGGCATCGTCGGAACCGCGCCGCAGGCGATGGTGGTCAACGCCTCGCTGCCGGTCACCGACCTCAAGTCCTTCCTGGCCTATGCCAAGGCGAATCCAGGCAAGCTCTCCTACGGAACATCGGGCGTGGGAAGTTCCCAGCAATTGGGCGGCGAACTGCTCAAGGCCCGCACCGGCATCGACATGACCCACGTCCCGTACAAGGGCGGCTCGCTGGCTCTCAACGACGTGGTCGGCGGCCAGGTTCCCGTCGGCATCCTGGTCTTGTCGAATGTCCTGCCCCACGTCAAGTCCGGCAGGCTGCGTCTGCTGGGCGTGCTGCAGGCGGAACGCGCGCAGGCCGCGCCCGAGGTGCCGACACTGGCCGAGGCAGGCCTTCCGGGCTTCGCCGTTCCCGACACCTGGGTCGGCCTGCTCGGCCCCGCCGGCATGCCCGCCGCGGTGGTCGAGAAACTGCGCGCGGCCATGGAACAAGCGTTGGCGGCCAAGGATTTGCAGGAACGGCTCCAGACCGCGGGCTTCGAGGTACAGGCCCGGCCGTCTCCGGAAGAATTTGCCAGGCTGCTGGCAGGCAGTGTGGAGACCTACAAGGAAATCGTCACCAAGGCGGGAATACAACCCGAATAACCGGCACCGTCCCGCTCAGCCCACCACGCCCGCTTCGTGCAGCACGTCGGCCAGGGCGATGAACTGCTGCACGGACAGCTCTTCCGCCCGCGCCGTCTCGGGAATGCCGAGCTGCTGCCAGGGCACCAGCGGCGTCCAGTCGCCCAGGCCGCGCCGCAGCATCTTGCGGCGCTGGGCAAAGGCCTTGGCCACGGTCTCGGAGAGCGCCTTGTCGCTGCGCGCTCGGGGGCGGCTGTCGGGCAGCGGGATCATCCGCACCACCGCCGACACCACGCGCGGCGGCGGGTCGAAGGCCTCTGGCGGCACGTCGAACAGCTTTTCCATGTCGTAGCGCGATTGCAGCATGACCGACAGGCGGCCGTAGTCGGCGTCGCCGGGGCACGCCACCATGCGGTCGATGACTTCCCGCTGCAGCATGAAATGCTGGTCGCGCACCTGGTCGGCCCAGGCCATCAGATGGAACAGCAGCGGGCTGGAGATGTTGTAGGGCAGGTTGCCCACGACCCGCAGCGCCGGCCCGAACCCGGAGAAATCGACGGTCAGCACGTCGGCCTCGGTCACCTGCAGGCGCTCGGGCGGGTATTGCCCGCGCAGCCGCGCCGCGAGGTCGCGGTCGATCTCGACCACTTTCAGGCAATCGAGCTTGTCCAGCAGCGGGCGTGTCAGCGCCGACAGCCCGGGGCCGATCTCGACCACGTTGTCGGCGGCGCGCGGATTGACCGCGCGCACGATGCCATCGGTAATGCTTTCATCGACCAGGAAATGCTGGCCGAAGCGCTTGCGCGCCTGGTGTTTCATGCGGGAACTCCGGCTCCGGCATCGCCGGCGCGTGTCATCTGTAATGCGGTGAGGATGGCCTCTTGCAAGCTGCCCGGATCGGCCTTGCCCGTGCCGGCCAGATCCAGCGCGGTGCCGTGGTCCACCGAGGTGCGCACGTAGGGCAGCCCCAGCGTGATGTTGACGCCATGGCCGAAACTGGCGTGCTTGAGCACGGGCAGGCCCTGGTCGTGGAACATCGCCAGCGCGGCATCGTACTGCGCGACGTGGGAAGGCACGAACAGCGTATCGGCGGGCAGCGGCCCGTGCGCATCGATCCCCGCCGCGCGCGCCCGCCCGATGGCCGGCGCGATCACGTCGATCTCTTCATGGCCCAGGTGGCCGCCTTCGCCGGCATGGGGATTCAGGCCGCACACGGCGATGCGCGGGGCGGCCAGGCCGAAGCGGCTGCGCAGGTCGGCATCGAGGATGCGCAGCACCCGGTCCAGCGTCTCGGGGGTGATGGCGTCCGGCACGGCGCGCAGCGGCAAATGGGTAGTCGCCAGCGCGACGCGCAGCCCGCCGCCGGCCAGCATCATGACGACCTTGTCGACGCCGGCGTGCTCTTGCAGGTATTCGGTATGGCCGGAGAACGCGACGCCGGCATCGTTGATCACGCCCTTGTGCACCGGCGCCGTCACGATGGCTTGCGCCTGCGACTGCCCGATCATCGCGATCGCCGCGTCCAGCGTATCGAGCACATAGCGGCCATTGGCCACCGCGAGCCGCCCGGGCTCGGACGGCTCGCGCAAGGGAACGTGGCGCACCGACACCCCGGGCAAGGCCGCGAGGTCCAGCGCGCCGCGCTGCGCCAGCAAGCCGCGATCGCCGACCAGCACCAGCTCCGCATCCCCCGGCACCGCCGCATCCCTGCCCCGCACCCCCGCAAACCACCCAGCCGCCACCACCGACAGCTCCGGCCCGATCCCCGCCGGCTCCCCCGTCGTCAGCACCAACCTGCGCGGCATCCCGATCACCACTCGCCACTCCACAACATCACCACAATCTCATCCACCTGAACCTCACCCACGAAATGCGCTGGGTTTAGACCCAGGAAACCGCGGATCCGGCTCCGCCGGTCCGCCAGTTTCGCCCCCTGGGCCCGGCGCCGGGCCGCCCCAAGGCGGGCCCAGCCCCCTCGGGGGGCTGCCGCGAGCGGCTGGGGGCCCTCCGGTCAGGGCGTAGGGGGGGTCAACCTTATCTCGACGTAGGCTTTGTCGCGCAGTTGGCGCGCCCAGTCTTCATAGGCCTGGTCCAGCTTGCGCTGGAACAGCGTCTGCCTGGCCGCGGCGCGCTGGCGCTCGCGGCTGACGTCCTGGGTGCGCCGCTCGACCACCTGGATCAGGTGCCAGCCGAACGGGCTCTGCACGGGCTGGCTGACCTCGCCGGGCTGGAGCGCGTCCATGGCGTGCTCGAATTCGGGCACGGTCTCCTGGGGCGAGAGCCAGCCCAGGTCGCCGCCCTGCGGCGCCGAGGCATCGTTGGAGTACTGGCGCGCCAGGTCGTTGAAAGAAGCGCCGCCCTGGGTAATGCGCTGGCGGATGTTGAGCAGCCGCTCGCGCGCCTGATCGGCGGTCAAGACCTCGCTGGTCTTGATCAGGATGTGGCGGGCATGGGTCTGCCGCACCGGCTGCGCGGCCGTCGGGCCGCCCGTACCGGCCTTGCTGTCGACCAGCTTGACGATGTGGAAGCCGTTGCCGCTCTGGATGATATCGCTGATGCCGCCCGGGCCCAGCTTCGACACGGCCTCGACGAACATCGAGGGCCAGCGGTCGGCCGTGCGGGTCCCGAGGTCGCCGCCGCGCAGCGCTTCCTCGCCGTCCGAAGACGCCGCCGCCAGGCGGGCGAAATCGGCGCCGCCGCGGGCTTCCTTGAGCAGGCCCTCGGCCTTGCTGCGCAGCCGCGCCACGATGTCGGAAGAACTGCCCTCCGGCACCCGCACCAGGATCTGCGCCAAGGTCATTTCTGCCGGCGCCGCTTCGTGCTGTTCGGACAGGTAGGCGTCGATTTCCGGCTCGGAAATCTGGATCTGGCTGTCCACGGCCCGTTCGCGCAGGCGCAGCAGCGTCACGTCCTGGCGCAGGTCTTCGCGATAGGTCGCGAATGCCAGGCCTTCGCGCTCGATCTGGTCGCGCATCTGCGATACCGACACGTTGTTCTGCTGCGCAATGCGGCTGATGGCGCGGTCGAGCTGAATATCGTCGATGCGGATGCCGGTTTGCGCGGCCTCCTGGAGCTGGGTCTTGTCGACGATCATCCGTTCCAGCACCTGGCGCTCCAGCGTGTCGGAATCCGGGATCTGGATCTGCTGGCGCGACAGCGTCGCGCGCGCGACCTGGAGGCGCTGGTCGAGCTCGCGCCGCGTAATGACCTCGTTGTTGACCACTGCGACGATGGCATCGCCCAGCTGAATGCGCGAACCGGATGTGCTGCGCTGCGCCTGCTCCGCCGGCGCGGCGCCGGGCGCGGCGGGAGCAGGCGCAGCGGGCGCGGGAGCCGGCCCGAGCAGCGTGGGGCCGCGCGAACCGTTGTCGTCAGGCATGCGCAGACCCTGGGCGCCGGCCGTCGCGGCCAGGCAGCAGAGCGCCGCGGCCAGCGCCGTCTTCAGCGCGGGGCGATGCCCCGGACCGGCAGCGTACGCAGGAACCGCTTTCGTCATTCCGGGCAAAACCTTGGAAACCATCATTCGTACCTTTCGAACGCCGTTCCCGCTTCGGGCGGCGGATTGACAACCTGATAACCGGGGATACTGCGGCGCAGCGTAGTCATCGGATTCGCTCCGATCCCGCCGAATCCGGTAAGTTCCAATTGGAAGAACATCGCAGTGGTGGCGTTCTCCTTGGCCACCGCGTAGCGCTGGCCGACCACGCGGAAAGCCCAGCAGCAGCCGCCGTTGTACTCGATGCCGGCCACGGCCTCGGCGATCCGGTTCTCGAGCAGCGAATAATTGATCCGGCCGATGCCGAACCAGCGCTCGGCCAGCGGCCACTGGAACGCCACGTCCACCAGTTCCTGGCCCGGCACGCTCACCGTCTCGCGCTTGTACCGGTAGGCCAGCGACACCGTACTGAGCCGCTGCGGACTCCAGCGCACGCCTATCGTCGAGCGGGTGATGCGCTCAATCTTGGGATTGTATTGCACGGTGGTCTCGCCGCTCAGCGTCGAAGTCAGCGCGCCGTACACCGACGCCAGGAAGTCGGAACGGCCGTCGGAACTGGGCGCCTCGCCCGGCAGGGTGACGCGCTGGTCGCTGAAGTACAGGCGCTGCGCGCCCGTGACGCGCGCGCGCTCGACGCCGGTCTTGGGATCGAGCCAGCGCGAGGTCAGCGCGGCCGTCAACTGGTTGGCCTCGGCGATCCGGTCCCAGCCCGAATACAGGTTCTCGGAGAAGATCTGGGCGAAGTTGAAGTCGGCCAGCGCGGTATCGTAGACCGGCAGATTGCTCTGGTTGCGGTACGGCACGCGCAGGTAGTAGAGACGCGGCTCCAGCGTCTGCCTGGCCGCCTGCCCCAGCAGCGAGCTGTCGCGTTCGAAGATCAGGCCGGTGTCCACCGACATGATGGGCACCGTGCGCGACGCATCGTAGGAGGAGGCCCCCTTGTAGGCGTCGGTATCGTAGCGGGTGGCGTGGATGCCGACCTTGGGAATGAAGAAGCCGCCCGGCCGGATGATCGGGTAGGACACCGAGGGATGGACGTAGACGCGCGAGCCGTTGACCAGCGTGTCGCTGCGAAAGCGCGTGGCATCGGCTTCCATGCGCAGGTCGAAGCCGTTCCAGTCGTAGCGCTGCCCGGTCAGGTGCAGCTGCGGCTCGCGCCCATAGGGCGGCACGATGGGGGCCAGCGGATCCTGCAGCGTCTGGTAGGTCACCACCCGGCCGAACGCATCCCAGTAGCCCTGGTTCCAGTTCAGCGTGAATGAGCGCTCCAGCGTCGCGGTGGATGCCAGGCCCGTGCCCAGCACCGACAGGTCGCGGAAGTAGGCATCGTCCGACACCTTGGAAAAATTCCAGTTGAAGCCCAGGCTGGGCGTCAGCCACTGGCGATGCTGCGAACTGATCAGGTAGCGGTCCCGGCCCGACACGCTATCGTCGGGCAGATAGCTGGCGCGCGTTTCGCCGCTGAACGAAGGCTCCAGGTAGCGGAACTCGCCGGTCAGCTGCAAGCCGCGCCGGGCCATGAATTTGGGCGTCAGCGTGGCGTCGCGGTTGGGCGCGATATTGAAGTAGTAAGGCGTGGAGAATTCCGGGCCGCTCTTGCTGGTCAATCCGAATGTCGGCGACAGGAAACCGGACTTGCGGTCCTTGGTCAGCGGAAACGACATCAGCGGCGCGGCCAGGATGGGCACGTCCTTGAAGTACAGCACGCCGCCGTAGCCGAGCGCCGTCCCGGCGTTGTAGTCGAAATCCACGCGCCGCGCCCGCAGTTCCCAGTCCGGTTCGTCGCACGGACAGCCCGAATAGGTGACGCGCTCGGCGCGCATGCGGTTCTGGCCCAGCATCACGATCTTCTCGGCCGAGCCGCTGCCGCCGTTGATCCCCAGGGAAAAACGCGCGTCCGACAATTCGCCGGTGCCGCTGGCCATGTTGAGCTTCAAGCTCGGGCCCGTGAGCAGGTTGCCGTCGCGCACCAGCCGCACGTTGCCCAGGGCCTCGAGCTCGTCCTCGACCTGGTCGTAGCGGATGCTGTCGCCCTTCAGGACGGTATCGCGGCGGCGCACCTGCGCATGGCCTTCCAGCGTAACCGCGTCCTGGCTCTCGCCGGTGAGCGTGTCGGCTTCCATGAAGACCGGCAGCTGGTCGGGGTCGTAGGTCTGCACGCGCAGTCCGGGCGACAGGCGCAGGCCCGGGCCGGACACGCTACCGGAAGCCGCAGGCGCGGATTCGGACGGCCCTTCCTGCGCGGCCGCCAACGGCGCTACCGCGAATGCTGCGAATATGCTGAACCACCGGATCGATCGCACGGGCCTCGGGGAATAGAAAAAACGGAAAGTCGAAGAATACGCGACCCGGGGCCGCGCGCGGCAAAAGCGGCAAGGGCCGGCTGGCGCAGGCGTCCGCGGGAAAGCCGATCCCCGGGAGCCTCGTCCGTTCCGGGAACCGATGCCGGTCGGTATTATAGGAGCCCATGAACGCCATCACCGACTCCGCCGCCGGCCAGGCCGGCGCAGACCCCCGCCGGACCCGGCTCGACGCCTGGCTTGCCGGGCTTCCCGCCGAACTGCAATTGCGTCCCTCCACGCTGGAGCCGGCCTCCAGCGATGCCAGCTTCCGCCGCTATTTCCGCCTCGCGATGGGCGACGGCACCGCCATCGTCATGGACGCCCCGCCCGACAAGGAAGACTGCGGCCCCTTCCTGCACGTGGCCGGGCTGCTGCGCGCCGCCGGCCTGCACGTGCCCCGGGTGCTGGCCCAGGACACCGCACAGGGCTTCCTGCTGCTGTCCGACCTGGGCCGCACCACGTATTTCGACTACCTGCGCGGCACGCCCACGCCGCACGATACCCACCGCATCTATATGGATGCGCTGGCCGCGCTGGTGAAGATGCAACAAAGCGCAACCACCGGCCTGGCGCGCTACGACCGCGCGCGCCTGGAAACCGAACTGGAGCTGTTTCCCGACTGGTATGCCGCGCGCTACCGCCAGCAGCCGCTCGACGCCGCCGACCGCGCCGCGCTGCAGGAAGTGTTCTCGGCGCTGGTAGAGACCAATCTGAACCAGCCTTTCGTCCTGGTCCACCGCGATTTCCATTCGCCCAACCTGATGGCGACCAACCTGCCCGGCAGCCCGGACTACGGCCCCAATCCCGGCGTCATCGACTTCCAGGACGCGGTGGTCGGCCCCATCACCTACGACCTCGCCTCCATCCTGACCGACGCGCGCACCACCTGGGACGAGGAACAGCAGCTCGACTGGGGCATACGCTACTGGGAACTGGCCCGCAAGGCCGGCCTGCCCGTGCCCGCCGACTTCGCCGACCTGCACCGCGCCTACGAATGGATGGGCCTGCAGCGCAACCTGCGCATCCTGGGCGTATTCGCCCGCCTGGCCTATCGCGACGGCAAACTCGGCTACCTGGACCACATGCCGCGCGTCAACGCCTACGTGCGCCAGGTGGCCGGGCGCTATCACGCCTTCAAGCCGCTGCTCAAACTGCTGGACAAGCTGGACGGCCAGCAGCACGCCACCGGCTACACCTTCTGATGCGCGCGATGATCCTGGCGGCCGGGCGCGGCGAGCGCATGCGGCCGCTCACCGACTCCCTGCCCAAGCCCCTGCTGCGGGCCGGCGGCAAGCCCTTGATCGTCTGGCACATCGAGAAACTGGCCGCCGCCGGCCTGCGCGACATCGTCGTCAACCATGCCTGGCTGGGGACCCAGATCGAGGCGGCGCTCGGCGACGGCAGCCGGTGGGGCGTGCGCCTGCGCTACTCGCCCGAAGCGAACGCGCTCGAAACCGCCGGCGGCATCCGCCAGGCCCTGCCGCTGTTGGGCGACGAGCCGTTCCTGGTCGTCAACGGCGACGTCTGGACCGACTGGGATCCGGCCGCCGCGCCCGCCGCCGCCCGCGGCCTGGCGCGGCATGGCCGGCTGGCCTGGCTGGTGCTGGTCGACAACCCGGAGCACAACCCGTCCGGCGACTTCCGCCTGGAAGCCGACGGCCGCATACATAGCGAAGGCGAACCGCGCGCCACCTTCGCCGGCCTGGGCGTCTACCACCCGGCGCTGTTCGAGGGTCTGGCCGCCGGCGCGCCGGCCAAGCTGGCGCCGCTGCTGCGCGCCGCGATGGAGCAAGACCGCGTCGCCGGAACGCGCCACGCCGGGCGCTGGACCGACGTCGGCACGCCGCAGCGCCTGGCCGAACTCGACGCCAGCCTACAATAATCCCCAGTCCTTCCGTTTCCGGATCCCCGCCATGAGCATTCCCGCCCCGGACCTCTCTGCCTTCGCCGCGCGCCGCGCGCGCGTGCTGGACATCATGCGCGCCCGCGGCGGCGGCATCGCCATCCTGCCCACCGCCCGCGAAGTGGCGCGCAACCGCGACGCCGAGTTCCCGTTCCGCTTCGACAGCGACTTCTTCTACCTGACCGGCTTTCCCGAGCCCGAGGCCTGGCTGGTGCTGGTCGCCGGCGCCGAAGACCGCAGCATCCTGTTCTGCCGCGACAAAAACCTCGAGCGCGAGATCTGGGACGGCTACCGCATCGGCCCGGAAGCTGCCGCCGGCCAGTTCGGCTTCGACCGCGCCCTGCCCGTGGAAGCCCTGGCCGAGGAACTGCCCAAGATGATCGCCGGCCAGCCCGCGCTGTTCGTGCCCATGGCCAGCGACCGCCGCTTCGACATGCAGCTGCGCACCTGGCTGGACAAGGTCCGCGCCATGGGCCGCTCGGGCGCCACCGCGCCCTCGGCCACCCACGACCTGCGCGCCATCCTGGCCGAGATGCGGCTGGTCAAGGACGCCAGCGAAATCGCCACCATGCGGCGCGCCGGCGAGATATCGGCGGGCGCCCACGTGCGCGCCATGCAGGCCGCCAGGCCGGGCATGCGCGAATACGAGATCGAGGCCGAGCTGCTGCACGAATTCCGCCGCCACGGCTCGCAGGCCGTGGCCTACAACTCCATCGTCGCCACCGGCCACAACGCCTGCGTGCTGCACTACCGCGCCGGCGATGCGGAACTGAAGGACGGCGACCTGCTGCTGATCGACGCCGGCTGTGAACTCGACGGCTATGCCTCGGACATTACCCGCAGCTTCCCGGTGAACGGCCGCTTCACCGGCCCCCAGCGCGCCCTCTACGACATCGTGCTGGAAGCCCAACTGGCCGCCGCCGCCCACACCCGCCCCGGCGCGCGCTGGAACGACGGCCACGAGGCCGCCGTGCGCGTGCTGGCCCAGGGCATGATCGACGAAGGCCTGTTGTCCGGCTCGCTGGACGGCGTGCTGGAGTCCCAGCAATACGCCCGCTTCTACATGCACCGCACCGGCCATTGGCTGGGCATGGACGTGCACGACGTGGGCGACTATCGCGAACCTGGGGCCGGCGCTGCGCCGCGCCCATGGCGCACGCTGCAGCCCGGCATGGTGCTGACCATCGAGCCCGGCATCTACGTGCGCCCCGGCGACGACGTGCCCGAACGCTTCTGGGACATCGGCATCCGCATCGAAGACGATGCCGTCGTCACCGAATCGGGCTGCGAACTGATCACGCGCGGCGTTCCCGTCGATGCCGACGAGATCGAAGCGCTGATGCGATGAGGTCGTCCCCCCCCTACGCGCTTACGCGCGCCCCCCAGGGGGCGAAACCGGCGGACCGGCGGAGCCGGATCCGCAGTTTCCTGGGTCAGGCGGTGTACGTTCACACGTCGCGGATGGCGCGTTGCGCCGTGGAAACCTGATATGCAAACGGACGTCACCATCCTGGGCGGAGGCCCCGTAGGCGCGACGCTGGCGCTGCTGCTGGCGCGCGCCGCAGCGCAGCCGCGGCGCATCGTGCTGTGCCGGCCGCAGCGGCCCGCGTCGGATTCCGCCGCAGCGGAGTCCGACCCGCGCTCGATGGCGCTCAATCACGGCAGCCGGGTATTGCTGGAATCGCTGGGCGCCTGGCCGGCGGGCGGCGCCGACATCCTGCACGTCCACGTCTCGCAGCGCGGCCGCCTCGGCCGCACGCATATTTCCCACGCCGATTTCGGCGTGCCGGCGCTGGGCACCGTATTGCCGTACGCCGCCATCGTCGGAGCCCTGGATGCCGCCCTGGCCCGATCCGGCGTCACCGTCGAGGCCGGCCCGCCCGCCGCCGTCCTGCACCAGGACGCCGCCGGCGCCCGGATCGCCCAGGATGGACGCACATGGACCAGCGCGGTCTGCGTCCACGCCGAAGGCGGGACGTTCGACCAGCAGGAACACGCCGACCTGCACCGCGGCTATCGCCAGCACGCCATTCTCTCCATCGTCCGCGCCAGCCGGCCCCGCCCCGGCTGGGCCTGGGAGCGCTTCACCCGCGAAGGCCCGCTGGCGCTGCTGCCCTACCCGGCCGGCCCTGCCCACGACGCAGGCCGCTACGCGCTGGTCTGGTGCTGCCGCCCCGACCATGCCGAGCGCCTGCTCGCGCAGGACGACCAGGCCTTCGCCCGCGAACTCGGCCAGACCTTCGGCACTCGCCTGGGCGACTTCGCCTGCGCCGGCGCCCGCCATCGCTATCCGCTGGGCATCAACCTGCGCCGCCGCCTCGTCGACGGCCCCAGCGTCGCCATCGGCAATGCCGCCCAGACCCTGCACCCCGTGGCCGGCCAGGGCATGAACCTGGGCCTGCGCGACGCCGCCTGCCTGGCCCAGGCGCTCGCCCCGCTGCTGCGCGCCCCCGGCGCTCCCACCGCTCCCCTGCTGGCCGCCTATGCCCGCGCCCGCCAGGCCGACCGCTGGCTCACCAGCGGCCTGACCGACGTCATGCCCCGCATCTTCGCCACCGGCCTGCCGCCGGTCGAACACGCCTGCGGCCTGGCCCTGCTCGGACTGGATATCTCCCGCACCCTGCGCGGACCGCTGGCGCGGCAATTGATGGAAGGCCTGCGGGTCTGAGGCCCGCGCCGCGAAACAATCCATCCCCCGCGACAGCGGTACAATCCCCCTCTTTCCTCACCCGAACACCCCGGCGCGCCGCTTCCCATGCATGGGAACCCCGGCGCAACCTGTCATGCGCATTGGCCCCTACGACCTGCCGAACAATGTATTCGTCGCCCCTATGGCGGGCGTCACGGATCGTCCGTTCCGCCAATTGTGCAAACGCCTGGGCGCCGGCCATGCCGTCTCGGAAATGGCCGCCAGCAACCCCAGGCTGTGGAACAGCGTCAAGACTTCGCGCCGGCTCGATCACGCGGGCGAAAGCGACCCCATCGCCGTGCAGATCGCCGGCGGCGATCCGGACATGATGGCCCAGGCCGCGGTCTTCAACGTCGGCAAGGGCGCCCGCATCATCGACATCAACATGGGCTGTCCCGTCAAGAAGGTCTGCAACGTCGCGGCCGGCTCGGCCCTGCTGCGCGACGAAGAACTGGTGGCGCGCATCATCGACGCCGTGGTCCGGGCCTGCGCCCCGCTGGGCGTGCCGGTCACGCTGAAGACCCGCACCGGCTGGTGCCGCGCCGAGCGCAACGCCCTGCGCGTGGCGCGCCGCGCCCGGGACCAGGGCATCGCCGCGCTGGCCCTGCATGGACGCACGCGCGAAGACCTCTACATGGGCGAGGCCGAGTACGACACCATCGCCGCCGTCAAGGCGGAGCTGGACATTCCGGTCATCGCCAACGGCGACATCGATTCCCCCGAGAAGGCGCGCCAGGTCCTGGACGTCACCGGCGCCGACGCCGTCATGATCGGCCGGGCCGCCCAAGGCCGCCCCTGGCTGTTCCGCGAGATCGACCACTACCTGCGCACCGGCCGGCGCCTGCCCGGCCCCACGCTGCAGGAAATGCGCGACCTGCTGCTGGAACACCTGGACGACCACTACCGCTTCTACGGCGAGTACACCGGCGTACGCACCGCCCGCAAGCACATCGGCTGGTACCTGGCCGACTTGCCCGGCGGCCCCGGGTTCAGCGCCCAGCTCAATTCGATAGAAAACACGCGCGAGCAATGGCAGGCGATCGCCGAATGGTTCGACCGATCGATCGATCCTCCCGCCACGCAGCGGCTCGCCGCCTGACCCGCGCACCAAGGACACATCAAATGAAAGAACATACGCTTGAAGAATGCGTACGCCACACATTGGAGCGCTACTTCAAGGACCTCGAAGGCGAGACGACCAGCGGCATCTGGGACATGGTGCTGACGGCCGTCGAACGCCCCATGCTGGAAGTCGTGCTCGAGAAAGCCGCGCACAACCAGTCGCGCGCAGCCGAGATGCTCGGCATCAATCGCAACACCTTGCGCAAGAAACTCGACCACTACCAGATCAAGGTCTGACGCGGCCCCCCTTTTATCCTTTCCACCGACCACCATGAAAATCGAACGCGCGCTTCTTTCCGTTTCCGACAAGACCGGCATCGTCGAATTCGCCAAGGCGCTGCACGACCTCGGCGTGCAACTGCTCTCCACCGGCGGCACCGCCAAGCTGCTGGCCGACGCGGGCCTGCCCGTGACCGAAGTGGCCGACCACACCGGCTTTCCCGAAATGCTCGACGGCCGCGTCAAGACGCTGCACCCCAAGATCCACGGCGGCCTGCTGGCGCGCCGCGACCTGCCGGCCCACGTCGCCGCGATCGAACAGCACGGCATCCCTTCGATCGACCTGCTGGTGGTCAACCTCTACCCCTTCGAAGCCACCGTCGCCAAGCCCGGCTGCACGCTGGAAGACGCCATCGAGAACATCGACATCGGCGGGCCGGCCATGGTGCGCTCGGCGGCCAAGAACTGGAAAGACGTGGGCGTGCTGACCGACGCCTCGCAGTACGCCGTGGCGCTGGACGAAATCCGCGCCGAGGGCCGGCTCAGCGAAGCGACCCTGTTCGCCTTCTCGGTCGCCGCCTTCAACCGCATCGCGCAGTACGACGCGGCCATCAGCAACTACCTGTCCAGCGTGACCGCCATCCCGGCCGACGGCGCCGCGCCCACGCTCAGCAGCTTCCCCGGCCAGAGCAACAGCAGCTTCGTCAAGGTGCAGGACCTGCGCTACGGCGAGAACCCGCACCAGCAGGCCGTTTTCTACCGCGACCTGTTCCCGGCGTCCGGCTCGCTGGTCACCGCAAAGCAGCTGCAGGGCAAGGAACTGAGCTACAACAACATCGCCGATTCCGACGCCGCCTGGGAATGCGTCAAGACCTTCGAGGGGCCGGCCTGCGTCATCGTCAAGCACGCCAACCCCTGCGGCGTAGCCGTGGGCGCCGACCCGCTCGAAGCCTATTCCAAGGCGTTCAAGACCGATCCCACCTCGGCCTTCGGCGGCATCATCGCCTTCAATACCGTGCTCGACGGCGCCGCCGCGCAGCAGGTCGCCAAGCAATTCGTCGAAGTGCTGATCGCCCCGGGCTACACCCCCGAGGCGCTCGAAGTCTTCAAGGCCAAGACCAACGTGCGCGTGCTCGAGATCCCGCTGGACGGCGTCAAGCGCGACGGCAAGACGCCGTGGGAACGCGGTCTGAACGCGCACGACGTCAAGCGCGTCGGCTCCGGCCTGCTGGTGCAGACCGCCGACAACCACGTGCTCGCGCGCGCCGACCTGAAGGTCGTGACCAAGCTGCAGCCCACCGAACAGCAGCTCGACGACCTCCTGTTCGCCTGGAACGTGGCCAAGTTCGTCAAAAGCAACGCCATCGTCTATTGCGCAGGCGGGATGACGCTGGGCGTGGGCGCCGGCCAGATGAGCCGCATCGACTCGGCCCGCATCGCCTCGATCAAGGCCGCGAACGCCGATCTGTCGCTGCAGGGCTCGGCGGTGGCGTCGGACGCCTTCTTCCCGTTCCGCGACGGCCTCGACGTGGTGGTCGATGCAGGCGCAAGCTGCGTGATCCAACCCGGTGGCAGCATGCGCGACGCCGAAGTCATCGCCGCGGCCGACGAACGCGGCATCGCCATGGTATTGACCGGCGTGCGCCACTTCAAGCATTGATAGATCCCCCCCTACGCGCTCACGCGCGCCCCCAGGGGCGGCGCTGGCGGACCGGCCGAGCCGGATCCGCGGCGCCCGTGGTCGAAAGGCGGCCGCTTTGCGATTGAGAGAGAGGATATGCGCATATTGGGCGTCGATCCGGGTTTGCGCCGCACCGGGTTCGGCGTGATCGAGTCGGACGGAGTGCGGCTGCGCTATGTGGCGAGCGGCACCATCGTCGTGCCGGCGGACAGCGACCTGTCGGCGCGGCTCAAGGTCATTCTCGACAACCTGCGGCAGGTCGTGCGCGATACGTCGCCCGACTTCGCCGCGGTCGAGAAAGTCTTTGTCAACACCAATCCGCATTCCACGCTGCTGCTGGGCCAGGCGCGCGGCGCGGCGCTGTGCGCGCTGGCCGACAGCAGCCTGTCGGTCCATGAATACACCGCGCTGCAGATCAAGAAATCGGTGGTCGGCACCGGCCGCGCCGCCAAGACCCAGGTGCAGGCCATGGTCCAGCACCTCCTCGCCCTGAACGGCGCGCCCGCCGCCGATGCCGCCGATGCGCTGGCCTGCGCCATCTGCCATGCGCACATCGCGCCGCTGGCCGAGCGTTTGCGCGACAATGGCGTCCTTGCGGCGTCTTCGCGCCGGCCCACCCGGCTGCGCGGCGGACGGTTCTCCTGACACGGGCCCGAGGCGGCCCGCCCAGCGCCCTGCACAGGCCTCCCGGCCCGGCGCACCCCACCGAGGTACCCACGTGATCGGACGACTGACCGGAACCCTGGTCGAAAAGCAGCCTCCCACCATCTGCCTGGATGTCCAGGGCGTCGGCTACGAACTCGACGTTCCCATGAGCACCCTGTATTCCCTGCCCGAACTGGGCGCCCGCGTGACCCTGCTCACCCACCTGGCGATCCGCGAGGACGCCCACGTGCTCTATGGCTTCGGCACGGCCGCCGAGCGCGCCACCTTCCGCGAGCTGATCAAGGTCAGCGGCGTGGGCGCCAAGATCGCGCTGGCGGTGCTGTCGGGCATGACGGTGGCCGAACTGTCGCAAGCGGTGACGCTGCAGGAAACCGGCCGCCTGACCCGCGTGCCCGGCATCGGCAAGAAGACCGCCGAGCGGCTGATGCTGGAACTCAAGGGCAAGCTGGGCGCCGATATCGGCGCCAGCGGCCATCCCTCCGCAGCCGACGGGCAGGCCGACGTATTGAACGCACTGGTGGCGCTGGGGTATTCCGAACGCGAAGCCGTGGCCGCCGTCAAGAATCTGCCTCCTGGTGCGGGCGTGTCGGAAGGGATCAAACTGGCGCTGAAGTCCCTGGCCCGATAGGACGAGAGAAGAGAGCAGATCACAACAAGCCCCTTGGCACACGGACGCGCTGCCGCCCGGGGCTCAATGCCGCTTCACCAGCCTGCCGGCGATCTCGCCCTTGACGACTTTGCGCTCGCACCAATTCATCAATTCGGCGAACAACTCGCGAATGGCCGGGGAATTGCGGGTGCCCTTCAAGGTAGCGAAGGACAGCACCCAGTGCATGCGCGGCGAACTGATCGGGATGATGCGTATTCGGCTCACGTCGTCGGTCAACCCAGGATGGGTCATCACGGTATAGCCCAAGCCGGCCTTGACCAATTCATTGGTCAGTGCCACGCCGTCTACCTCGATCTCGACATTCAGGCGGCGCCCCACTTTCTCTGCCGCCGCCTCGGCTGTCATGCGCAGCGCGTGCGGCAGCGCCGGTAGTATCAGCGGCAGGCGCGCCGCCTCTTGCAAGGTGCAGTGCTTACCCAGGGGTTGGCGTGCCTCCCATACCGGATGGGGCTTGGCCGGCGCGATCAGGCACATATCGAGCGCGATCATGGGCTGCAGGTCGATCGCCGCCGAGGCGGGCCGCCCCCAGATCAGCCCCACATCGACTCGGCCGTCGATCAGCCATTCCTCGACGAAACCCGAATAACCCTCCGAGATGTGAAGGCGCACGTTGGGACAGCGCTCACGGAAGCTCGCCACCGCCGCCGGCAGCAATAGCTGGCCGATCACATTGGCCACGCCTATCGACAGGGGTCCGGACGGCAGCGATGCGCCGGCCCTGACATCCTCGCAGATCTTGGCCGCCTCCTTGCACAACTCGCGCGCGCGCGACAACAGAATCTGCCCGGCTTCGGTAGGCGCAACGTTGCGGCCGCGTCGATAAAGCAGCGGCACTCCCATCTCGCTTTCCAACTTGCGCACCTGGCGGCTGACCGCCGGCTGCGTCAGCCGCAGAACTTCAGCGGCCCTGGAAAAACTGCCGAGCTGTGCGACCTGCACGAAATACTCCATGGATTTCAGGTCGGGCATGGCGCTTATCTCATACAAAAAGTTATTCGAACTATAACTTGGTATGCGTTGATATATGAGTACCCGGTGACTACAGTGACGTGACCCCACCACGACGGGAACGCACATGCACGAGAACCAAAAGGCCGCCCCTACCTGGGCGGCGGCGGTCAACGGAGACAAGACATGCTAATCATCGGGACCGATACGGGCGGCACCTTCACCGACCTGGCGGCCTACGACGCCGACACCGGCAAAGTGGTTTACACCAAGAGCCTCACCACGTACGACAACTTCGTCGACGGTGTGCTCGACTGCGCCGCCAAGGCCGATCTGGACCTGTCTCGCGGGCAGATCTTCAAGCACGGCACGACCTTGGTGATCAACGCTCTGATCCAGCGCAACGGCGCCAGGACAGCGCTCGTCATGACTCGCGGCTTTCGCGATGTTCTCGAGATGGGGCGCGGCAACCGCCCTGAACCATTCGATCTGGGCTATCGCCGTCATCCGCCGCTGGTGCCGCGCGAACTTCGCTACGAGATCGCCGAACGCGTATCGGGCAAGGGCGAGCCGCTCGTCGAACCGAGCCGTGAAGACATCGACGCTCTAGCCCGGGTCCTGCGCGAGGAAAGCGTCGAATCCGTCGCCATCTCGTTCCTGCATTCCTACCAGTTCTCCGACCATGAGAAGAAGGTCGCAGACCGTTTGCGCGAGCAGTTGCCTGGTGTCGTCATCACCCATGGCGCGGCATTGTCCAGCGAATGGTACGAATTCGAACGAACAGCTACCGCGGCCGCCAACGCGTATGTGGGCCCGCAGGTATCCGGCTACCTGGGTGTGCTCGATCGCCGCCTGCGGGATCAGGCGTTCGCGGGCCGCCTGTTCATGATGGGGTCCAACGGCGGAGTGCTCAGCGTGGACGATGCGCTCGCGGCGCCCGTGGCATTGGTGGAGTCCGGTCCCGTAGGCGGCAGTATCGGGGCCGCGGCATACGCCAGGGAACTCGGCATCGAGCGCGCCATCGCATTCGACATGGGAGGCACGACGGCCAAGTGCGCCGTCGTGCAGGATGGCGAGTTCGACGTCAAATCCGTCTATTACGTCGGCGGCTACGAACGCGGGTTCCCCATCCGGGGGGCGGTCATCGACATCGTCGAGGTCGGCGCGGGCGGCGGCTCGATCGCGTACCTGGACGATCAGCAGCGCCTGCACGTGGGGCCACGCTCGGCCGGTTCGACACCCGGGCCGGTCGCCTACGGGCGCGGCGGTACGGAGCCCACGGTTACCGACGCCAATCTGGCGCTGGGCCGAATCAAGGGCTTCCTGGGCGGCGCCATGCAGCTGGACGCCGACGCCTCGAGGAAAGCCATCCGCCAGCGTGTGGCAGCCCCGCTCGGCTACGACAGCGACGATGACCTGGACGCCATGGCCGAAGGAATCATCGCTATTGCATCAGTGACCATGGCCAACGCCATCAAGCGGGTCACCGTGGAAAAAGGCCTGGATCCTCGCGAATACACGCTATTCGCGTTCGGCGGCGGGGGCCCGCTGCATGCCGTGCAACTCGCCCGCCAGTTGGCCATCCCGATGGTGATCGTACCGCCCGAGCCGGGCAATTTCTCTGCGGTGGGCATGCTGCTGGCGGATGCGCGGATAGACAGTTCGACCACCTTCGTGCGCCAGCTCGACGATCCGGCCATGGCCGACGCCGCAGCCGTCCTCGAAGGAATGCGCGCGCAGTTGACGGCCGCCTTGCAGGCGAGTTCCGTCCACGCACGGCCGTCCTTCAGCGCGTTTGCAGAAATCCGCTACCGCGGGCAGGTCCATTCGATCCGCACGCCGCTGGTCCCTTCCGCGGCAGCGGCCGACCTCCGGGCCACGTTCGAATCGCTCTACCGTGCACGCTACGGTCACGCCGACCCGAAGGGAGCGGTGGAGATCGTCAACCTCACGCTGGCCGGCCTGGGCGAGATGGACAAGCCGACCTTCGAGTCGCTAGCGCCCAACCGCGACCCGCTTCCCATCCCCTCGGTGCAGACCCGCTCCGTCTATTTCCCCGGCGGCCGCGTCGCCACCCGAGTCTACAAGCGTGCCGAACTCGGCGCCGGCTTCGCTGCGGCCGGTCCGGCGCTGATCGAGGAATACGGCTCGACCACCGTGGTCGGCCCCCGAGACCGGTTCGAAATAGGTCGGCTCGGAGAAATCAGAGTGCATCTGGATCTGGAGACATGAATCCCATGGCGGAACCCAAGCAAATCCGAGCCGCGGTCGACCCCGTGACGCTGGAAATCATCCGGCAGCTGCTGCAGTCGATCCCTGACGAGGTCGAGACCGACCTTACCCGCACTGCGTTCAGTCCACTCATCTACGAGTACAAAGACTACGCCGTAGGCATGGTCGACGCGCAGGGCGCCCTGATCGCGCAATCGCGCGGCGGAATCCCCATCTTCCTGGCCAACGTGCTGGGCCTGGCCGTGCGAGACGGCCTGGCTACCTACGGTCCCGATGGAATAAGCGCCGGCGATGTGATCATCACCAACCACGCCGGCACCCTGGGTCAGCACTTGAACAACATTGTGATGTTCACCCCCGTCATGGACCCGGCAGCGCCGGACCGCATCATCGCCTTCATGGCGATACTTGCGCACTGGACCGACATCGGCGGCAAATACGTCGGCTCCTCCGCCTCCAACGACAGCACCGACATCTTCCAGGAGGGCATACAGTTCCGCTGCATCAGGCTGCGCAGCCGCGGCCAACCGGTAGCCGAAACCTACCGGATGATCGAATACAACACCCGCTTCCCCGAGGCAGTCCTCGGCGACGTCGAAGCCCAGATGGCCGGCTGCCTGAAAGGCGCCGCCTTGCTCGAGCAGCTCGCGTCCAAATTCGGCGCGCGCACCCTGCTCGACGCGATCGGCATCATGTGGTCGCAATCCGAGCAGCAGGCACGCAGCATGGTGCGCGCCATTCCAGACGGCACCTACCAAGCGGCGGCGTTCCTCGACAACGACGGCATCGATCTGGACAAGGCCATTGAATGTCCGATCACCGTCAGAATCGATGGCGAACGCTTCATCGTGGACTTTTCCGATATCTCGCCCCAGGTACGGGGACCGTTCAATTCCGGCCGCTACGGCGGCGGCGAGACATGCGCCCGCATCGCGTTCAAGTATCTGACCACGCCCCGCGAGCTCACCAACGAAGGAAGTTTCGCGCCGCTGGAGGTCATACTGCCCGAAGGCAAGTTCCTGAGCGCATCGGCCACGGCGCCCATGGCGCGTTACAGCGCACCGCTGAGCACCGTGGTCGATACCATCATCCAGGCCATGGCGGGCGCCATTCCCGACAAGATCGCCGCGGGTCACCATGCCTCGATGGGGTCGCATCGCTTCCAGGGTCTGCACCCCGACACCGGACGCCTTTTCAGCCATCTGGACACGTCGCTGGGCGGCATGGGAGCCCTGAACGACCGTGATGGGACCGGCCCGTTCAAGACGCTCGCTCACGGCGACACCCTCGACGTACCGGTGGAAGTGCAGGAAATGCTGTACGGCCTGCACCTGGACCGAATCGAGTTTCGGCGCGACTCGGCCGGCGCCGGCCAGTTCCGCGGAGGACTGGGCATCGACAAGGAATACACCATCAAGCATCCAGTCAAACTCACCCTGACCTTCGAGCGGCATGGCTGCCCCCCCTGGGGCGTCCTGGAGGGCAAGGCCGCTGCGCCCAACTATGTCGACATCCGCAGGCGCGGCGACAGCGAGCCGGTGCGCTATCTCAAGATCACGGATCTGCCGCTCGGGCCGGGCGACAAGGTCTACATCCATACCGGAGGCGGCGGAGGCTACGGTCCGCCACAGGCGCGCGACCCGGCTGCCATTGCGCTCGACATCCAGCGCGGCTATGTGTCGGCCGAGGCTGCCCGGCGCGACTATGGCGCCGTCGCAGACGCGATCCGTCAGGCAACCGCCGCGGGCGAACCCCTGCCCGCATCCATCTGACCCCTCGACGCGAAAGGAGAACGCCCCCAGACATTTCCCAGGCATCGCCCCGCGGCATCCGAGGCAAACGAACACGACAGTGATCCGCCATGAGATCTCGACCATCGTTGGAGACAAACTATGCAAGCTCTTCTATCCACGCTCGGCCTGGCCGCAGGCGTGCTGCTGGCCGCGGCACCGCCTGCGCAAGCCAGCGACTATCCGACGCGTCCCATACGCCTCGTAGTCCCGTTTCCGGCGGGCGGTGGCGTGGACGCCGTGGCCCGCGCGCTATCGAAGGAACTCGGAGCCACGCTCGGGACGACCATAGTGGTAGACAACCGGGGCGGCGCCGGCGGTGCCGTAGGGACCTCGGACGTCGCACGCTCGGCGCCCGACGGCTACACGCTGCTGCTGACTACCAACGGCCATTCCATCCTTCCTCATATCCAACGCACCGACTGGGACCCGATCAAGGATTTCTCGCCGGTTTCCCAGGTGGCCGTTCTGCCGATGGCCATCCTGGTCAACGCCCGCTCGCCCATCACATCGCTGCCGGACCTCATCGCCACGGCCAAGCAGGCGCCCGGCAAGCTGTCCTACGCGTCGTCCGGCATAGGCGGCCCGTTCCACTTGGGCATGGAAATGTTCAAGAACATGGCGGGCATCGACATATTGCACGTGCCGTACAAAGGAAACGCACCCATGGCAACGGCCCTGCTGGGCGGAGAGGTGCAGATGTCCATGGACACCCTCGCGGTATCGCTGCCACAGGTCAAGGCAGGCAAGTTCCGCGCGGTGGCCGTTACCAGCGGCCACCGGCTGCGGCTGCTGCCCGGCGTCCCCACTGTCGGCGAATCGGGCGTGCCAGGGTACGAATACCAAGGCTGGCAGGGCGTGCTGGCGCCGGCAGGCACGCCGCCCGATATCGTCGCCAAGCTCAACGCCGCCCTGGTCCAGGTCATTGCCATGCCGCGCGTGAACGAACAACTGGAACAGCTCGGCTTCGAACCCCAGAGCTCCAGCACCGCCGAGTTCGCCGGCTTGATCTCGAGTGACCTGGAAAAGTACGGCAAGGTCATCCGCACCACGAACATCAAGGCTCAATAACTCCAGGAGCATAGACATGCGTCTTGCAACAATACGCATCAACGGCGAGGCCCATTTCGGCGCCGCCACCGACCAGGGTTTCATCGATCTCGGCGTTCGCCTGGGCGGACGCTGCGCCGACATCCCCGACCTTCTTCGCCAAGACTTGCTGAACGAGGCAGCGGCCCTGTGCACGAATACTCAGCCCGACCTGCCGCTCGACGAGCTCGAATACCTGCCCGTCATCGCCAACCGCAATGCGCGGATCTTCGCGGTTGGCTGGGCCTACCAGGAACATCAGACTGAAACTGGCAAAGAAGCCCCGGAGCATCCCGCGTTGTTCGATAAGCACCCCCAGGCCCTGGTCGGGCATGGACAACCGCTCATCAAGCCCGCGATATCGGACTCCTACGATTTCGAAGGAGAAGTGGCCGTGGTCATCGGCAAGGCAGGACGCCACATTGCCGCCAAAGACGCCGTCGACCATATTGCCGGCTATACCATCATGATGGACGGTTCGCTGCGGGCCTGGCAACGGCACAGCCTGACCGCCGGCAAGAACTTCGACGCCGGCAGCGCCTGCGGTCCGTGGCTGGTCACCCGCGACGAGATCCCCGATCCTCGGCAAATGGTATTGACGACCCGGCTGAACGGCACGCAGATGCAGCATTCCTCGTTCGCCAACATGGTCTGGGACCTGGGCTTTCTCATCGAATACATCTCCACTTTCACCGAACTGCAGCCGGGAGACATCATTTCGACGGGCACGCCCAGCGGCGTCGGCTCGCGGCGCACGCCTCCGGTCTTCCTGAAGGCGGGTGACAGGCTCGAGGTCGAGGTAAGCGGCATCGGGGTCCTGGGCAATACGATCATCGACGAGCCCCCTCGCCCGGCGCCACGAAGCGGATCGTAAACGCGGCCCTGCGGCGACCGCACGTGGTTGCCGCATGCTTCATGACCGGGCGCCCATGCGAGCGCGAACGTCGCGTACTGCTTGCCCTCGTCGATGATGGAAAAAAGCTAACATAGCCGGCAACCCCGGCAAACCAGCAGATGCTGCCTTCCACGACATGGCGATCCAGCCCGATAAGCTCTCCGTACGCGCCGACTCCGGCCCCGACACCCGGGTGATCTCGCCGCGCGCCGCTTCTCCCAACGAAGAAGCGGTCGAACGCGCCCTGCGCCCCAAGGCGCTCGACGAATACGTCGGCCAGCGGCGCATCCGCGAGCAGCTCGAGATCTTCATCGCCGCCGCGCGCAAGCGCGAGGAATCGCTCGACCACGTGCTGCTGTTCGGCCCGCCCGGGCTGGGCAAGACCACGCTGGCGCACATCGTTGCGCGGGAAATGGGCGTGCAGTTGCGCCAGACTTCCGGGCCGGTGCTCGAACGCCCGGGCGACCTGGCGGCCCTGCTGACCAATCTCGAAAAGAACGACGTCCTGTTCATCGACGAAATCCACCGTTTGTCGCCGGTGGTCGAGGAAATCCTCTACCCGGCGCTGGAAGATTTCCAGATCGACATCCTGATCGGCGAAGGCCCGGCCGCGCGCAGCGTCAAGCTCGACCTGCAGCCGTTCACGCTGGTGGGCGCGACCACCCGCGCCGGCATGCTCACCAATCCGCTGCGCGACCGCTTCGGCATCATCGCCCGGCTCGAGTTCTACACCGCCGCGGAACTGGCCGCCATCGTCACGCGCAGCGCCGGCCTGCTCAACGCCCGCATCGGCGAGGACGGCGCCCAGGAGATCGCGCGCCGCTCGCGGGGCACGCCGCGCATCGCCAACCGCCTGCTGCGGCGCGTGCGCGACTACGCCGAGGTCAAGGCCGACGGCCGCATCACCGGCGAAGTGGCCCATGCCGCGCTCTCCATGCTGGATGTCGATCCGGCCGGCCTGGACGTCATGGACCGCAAGCTGCTCGAAGCCATCGTCTACAAATTCGACGGCGGCCCGGTCGGCCTGGACAGCCTGTCCGCCGCCATCGGCGAAGAGCGCGACACCATCGAAGACGTCATCGAGCCCTACCTGATCCAGCATGGCTACGTGCAGCGCACGCCGCGCGGCCGCATCGCCACCCAGGGCACCTACCGCCATCTCGGCCTGACGCCGCCCGCCCAGGCGGGTGGCGCCGAACTGTTTTAAACGCGACAGGACTCCGCCAGCAACTGGCGCCAGACCCAGAAAATGCTTTGATGTCGCGCTAAAACACTTATATCCCTCCGGCAACTCCCCGTAAACCCCGCCAAACTGCTTAGACTGGCGCCGACCCTGGCAACTGCCGCGACCGGCGGCAGGCGCCGGCACGCCCGCGGCCGGGCGCCCGGACAAGCAGCCAGGGCAGACCAAGGAGGAAGTTCCCATGATGACTCTCACCCGCCGCCAGTTGCTGCTGGCAGCGGCTGCCGCCGCCGCTGCGGGCGGACCGGCACGCGCCCAGGAATGGCCGACCCGGCCGATACGCCTGATCGACCCCTTCACCCCGGGCGGCAGCTCCGACGTATTGGGCCGGGCGATCGCCCAGAAACTGACCGCATCGCTGGGCCAGTCCGTCGTCCTCGAGAACGTGCCCGGCGCGGGCGGCACCGTGGGCGCGGACCGCGTGGCCAAATCGCCCGCCGACGGCTACACGCTGCTGATCGGCCACATCGGCACGCTGGCGGTGAGCCCGCTGATCTACCCGCAGCTTCCCTACGACCCGCTCAAGGATTTCGTTCCCGTGGCGTGGCTGGCCAACGTGGTCAACGTGCTCGCGGTCCATCCGTCGGTGCCGGTGCGCTCGCTGCCCGAACTGGTGGCCTACGCCCGCGCCAACCCCGGCCGGCTCAACTATAGATCGGGCGGCAACGGCAGCGCTGCGCATCTGGCCGGCGAATACCTGAAGATGGTGTCCGAAACGTTCATGGTCCACGTGCCCTATCGCGGCACGGCTCCCGCCATGACCGACACCATTGCCGGCAGGGTGCAACTGGTCTTCACCGGCGCGCCCGCCGTGATCCCCGCCATCAACGCCGGCCAGCTGCGGCCGCTGGCGGTATCGAGCAGCAAGCGGCTGCCGGCGCTGCCCGACGTGCCCACCGTGGCCGAAAGCGGCTACCCCGGCTTCGAGGCCGACCAGTGGTATGGCATCGTGGCGCCCGCGGGCACGCCCGCCGCCGTGGTGCAGCGGCTGAACGGCCCGGTCAACCAGGCCTTGGCCAGCGCCGAACTGCAGACGCGCTTCCAGACCCTGGGCGCGATCGGCATGCCCTCCACCCCTGAAGTCTTCGGCCGCCACATCGCCCAGGAAATCGAGCGCTGGCGTCCGGTGGTCAAGGCAGGCAACATCCAGCCGGGCTGACGGAGCTCCGCCTCCGAAGGCGAAACGCGCGGACAAAAGAAAGCCCGTGCTGGGCATCCCCCAGTTCACGGGCTTTCACTGTGCCGAGGCACAGTATGCGCTGTTTCGGACGCCATCATGCACGCACAGCATGACGTCCACATGACAGAAGGCGGAAGCGTCGATGACCCGGACGGCGCCACCCACGCACCCGAAGCCGCACAGGCTTGCTATCAACGCTTCCTCGTGGTCAGACGGCATCCACCTCTCAAAGTTTCCCGCTTTACATGCCGTCACAATTGCCGCGGCGGCGGGCCGGCCTTGGGATGCCCCGGGCCGGCGGGTTGTTTACAATTTCGCCCCAAGGCCGCATCGGCCAGCGATATTCCGCCCGACTCCAAGGTTGCCTCGTGTCCAGCCCTGCCAGCGATTTCCGGTTCCCGATCCGGGTCTATTACGAAGATACCGACGCCGGCGGCGTGGTCTACTACGCCAATTACCTGAAGTTCTTCGAGCGTGCGCGCACCGAATGGCTGCGGGCGCTAGGCGTCGAGCAGCGCCTCCTGGCCGAGCAGACCGGCTGCATCTTCGTCGTGCGCGCCATCCGGACGGACTACCGCCGGCCGGCCTGCCTGGACGACCAGTTGGTCATACGCAGCAGCGTCGCGCGGCTCGGCAGGGCATCGATCGATTTTTCGCAAGCCTGCGAACGCGGCGGCGAGCTGCTGGCCAGCGGCCTGGTCCAGGTGGGCTGCGTCGACCGCACGACCATGCGGCCGCGCGCGCTGCCCGCCGAGCTGGCGCAGCGGCTCGCGCCGCTGGAGCCAGGCAGCGGAACGGATTAACCCCGAGACACTCTCATCCTATCGCCCCCCAAAAGGATCTTGCATGAACGTCAACCAGGACATGTCCATCCTGTCCCTGATCACCCAGGCGAGTTTTACCGTCCAGTGCGTGATGGCCATCCTGGCCATCGTCTCGCTGATGTCCTGGACCTACATCTTCCGCAAGCATTTCGCAATCAAGCGCGCCAAGCAGCAGACCGACCGCTTCGAGGCCGACTTCTGGTCCGGCGGCGACCTCAACATGCTGCACCACGCAGTGTCGACCCGGCGCGGCGAACAGGGCGCGCTGGCCCGCATCTTCGAAGCCGGCATGGCCGAATTCGCCAAAGGCCGCCAGGGCAAGCTGCATGACGTCAACACGCTGCTGGACGGCCCGCGCCGCGCCATGCGCGCCGCCTACCAACGCGAAATGGATTCGCTCGAATCCCATCTCGCCTTCCTGGCCTCGACCGGCTCGGTCAGCCCCTACGTCGGCTTGTTCGGGACCGTCTGGGGCATCATGCACGCCTTCCGCGGCCTGGCCAACGTCGAACAGGCCACGCTGTCCAGCGTCGCGCCCGGCATCGCCGAAGCGCTGGTCGCCACCGCCATCGGCCTGTTCGCCGCCATCCCCGCCGTGGTCGCCTACAACCGCTTCTCGCACGACATCGACCGGCTCTCGATCCGCTTCGACAGCTTCATCGACGAGTTCCTGAACATCCTGCAACGACAGGTGCGCTGATGCCCTCGATCCGCTCCGGCAACCGCGGAGGACGCGGCGGACGCCGCTCCATGAACGAGATCAACGTCGTTCCCTATATCGACGTCATGCTGGTGCTGCTGGTGATCTTCATGGTCACCGCGCCGATGATGTCGCCCGGCGTCATCGACCTGCCCACCGTGGGCAAGGCCTCGCAGGTGCCCGTCAAGCCGCTGGAGATCATCCTGGCCGCCGACGGCAGCGTCACGATCCGCGACCGCGAGCGCGGCGAGAGCACGCCGCGGCCGGTGCCCCGCAACGACCTGGCGCGCCTCGCCCGCGACCGCCAGTCCGAACATCCCAACCAGCCGGTGGTCATTTCCGCCGACCGCAAGGCCCAGTACGAATCCGTGCTGAAGGTCATGGACGACCTGCAGCGGCAGGGCGTGACGCGGGTCGGCCTGCTGGTCAAGCAACAAGGCTCCTGATTGCCCATGGCGCCCAACGATCGAACCCGCCAGCCACCGCGACAGCCGCCCGAACCCGGCAAGTGGAAGTCCTTCGGCCTGGCGCTGCTGATGCACGTGCTGCTGGTCCTGGCGCTGGTCTTCAGCCTGAACTGGAACCGGCACAGCCCGGGTCCGGTACAGGCCGAACTGTGGACCGCGCTGCCTTCGCCCAACGAACCGGAGCCCACGCCACGGCCGGAGCCGCAGCCGGAACCCGAGCCGCCCAAGCCCGTGCCGCCCC
>NZ_UWPJ01000042.1 GCF_900606115.1 Pigmentiphaga humi | reverse complement strand
CACAGGAAGAAGCAGCTTCTTCTTTTTGACTCGCCATCCGCCGCACCCGCTCTTGCGTAATTGCTGCCGGACTGCTCATCTCACTCTTCGCCGCATCACATCAAGACCCCCGCGTTACCGCTTCCGGCCTCGCTGCGCTGCGTTTGCTGCGTCGAGAACGAAACTATAGCAAGGCGGAAAAGGCTTTGCAAACCGATCCACGCCTTTTTGTCAGTTTCGTGAAGGGAAACGCACCTCTTTAGGGCATTTCGCACGTCGAAAACGGCGATACATCGCCGTTTTCTCCTCCGCAAAAATTTTTTCCTTCCCCGGGGAAAACCCGCACCTTTCCGTCTTAAAGGTCAGGCCGCGGGAGGATCCCCGCTCAACGGTGCTTGAATTGCGGCGTCCGCTTGGTCATGAACGCTTCCATGCCTTCTTTCTGGTCTTCGGTGGCGAACAGGGCATGGAACTGGCGGCGCTCGAACAGCAGGCCTTCGGACAGCGGCGATTCATAGGCGCGGTTGACGGCTTCCTTGGCCATCATGACGGAGGGCAGCGACATCGAGGCGATTACGGTCGCCAGCTCGATCGCCTCGTCCAGCACCTTGTCGGCGGAAACCACGCGCGACACCAGCCCGGACCGCTCGGCTTCGGCGGCGTCCATCAGGCGGCCGGTCAGCACCAGGTCCATCGCCTTGGCCTTGCCCACCGCGCGCGGCAGCCGCTGCGTGCCGCCCGCGCCGGGGATGATGCCGAGCTTGATTTCGGGTTGCCCGAAGCGGGCGTTGTCCCCTGCCACCAGGATGTCGCACATCATCGCCAGTTCGCAGCCGCCGCCCAGCGCATAGCCCGCCACCGCGGCGATCACGGGTTTGCGGATGCGGCGCAGGGTTTCCCAGTTGCGGGTGATGAAATCCGAGCCATAGACGTCCGCATAGGACCAGTCCTTCATCGCACCGATGTCGGCGCCGGCAGCAAAGGCTTTCTCGCTCCCGGTGATGACCATGGCGCCCACATCGGGATCCGCCTCGAAGGCCAGCAGCGCGGCGCCCAGCTCATCCATGAGCGCATCGTTCAAGGCATTGAGCGCCTTGGGACGGTTCAGCGTCAGCAGGCCGACGCGGCCTCGACGTTCGATCAACACCAGCGCTTCGCTCACGGCCGGACTCCTCTGCTGTATAGATGGATGCGGAACGGCTGGCGCCAGCCGCCCATGGAACACTCCGCCAAGCATACCGCGCACGCGGGGCCGCCTTGAGTTTCCCGGCACGGGCGCGCACCATTTGCCCTTGTCCTATATATAGAGAAGAGGAAGCCCGGGCATGACCGCAGGAGCAAGCAGCGGAACCACCTTGATCGGCCTGTTGCTGGCGGCCGGGCGCGGCAGCCGTTTTTCCGCCGATGGCAGCGCCAACAAATTGATGGCCGTGCTGGCCGGCAGGCCTGTATGCGTGGCCGCCGCAGCGTCCCTGCAAGCGGCGTTGCCGCGCGTGGCCGCGGCCGTCCCCGCATCGTCGTCGGCCGCGGCCGGCGTCCTGGCCCAGGCAGGCTGCGAGGTCGTCGCCTGCGACCGGGCATCCGAGGGCATGGGCGCCACGCTGGCCCAGGCGGTCGCCAGCCTGAGCAGGCAATATGCCGGCGCCGGCGATCCTCTTCCCGCCTGGTGCGTGATGCCCGCCGACATGCCATGGGTGCATCCGGACACCATCGCCGCCCTGCGCGACGCCTGGCTCGCCCTGCCCCCCTCCCGGCGCGGCCGCGCCGTCCTCGCGCCCGTTTATCGCGGCATGCGCGGCAACCCGGTCCTGCTGGGCCCGGACTGGACCGACGGCCTGACGCAACTGCGCGGCGACGAAGGCGCACGCCGCCTCATCGCCGGCCACGTCACGCCCATCGAGGTTTCCGACCCCGGCTGCCTGCGCGACGTCGACACGCCGCAAGACCTGGACGCCGGCCCCACCCAGCTCGCCTGAGCCCACAACGGCGAGACGCCCCATCGCCATATGCGTATATAAACGAGCCATCGCCTAACATTTCAGGTAAGCCAGAAGCATGCACAGCCACAACCCAAGTCACCCTCCCCAACCCCAGGGCGCCGCGGATCCGGCTCCGCCGGTCCGCCAGCGCCGCCCCCCGGGGGGCGCGCGTCAGCGCGTAGGGGGGGGCATCACCCCGGGGGGCATCACCTATCGCCTGGAGCCCACCGACCTGGCCGGCCACCGCTGCACCGTCACGCTGACCATCCCCACCCCCGATCCCGGCGGCCAATGCGTCAGCCTGCCGGCCTGGATTCCGGGCAGCTACATGATCCGCGACTTCGCCCGGCAGATCGAAAGCATCGAGGCGCGCGCCTGGGGCCGCAAGGTCGAACTCGCCAAGCTCGACAAGCAGACCTGGCAGGCCGCCCCATGCCGCGGGCCGCTGCAGATCACCTGCGTGATCTATGCCTGGGACCTCTCGGTCCGCGCGGCTCACCTGGACGAAAGCCACGGTTTCTTCAACGGCACCAGCGTGTTCCTGCGCGTGGCCGGCCAGGAGCACCTGCCCTGCCTGCTGGAACTGGCGCCGCCGCCCGGACGGCAATGGAAGGTCTACACCAGCCTGCCGGAAGCCGCCGGCCATCCGCAGCGCGCGCGCCGGCACGGCTTCGGCATGTACGCCGCGCCCGACTACGATGCCCTGATCGACCATCCCATAGAAATGGGCACGCCGCAGGTCGCGAGTTTCGAGGCTTGCGGCGCACAGCACGAGCTGGTGTTCACCGGACAGATTCCCAATCTCGATCTGGAGCGTCTTTCGGACGACATCCGCAGGATCTGCGAGAAGCAGATCGCCTTTTTCGAGCCGCGCACGCGCCGCGCGCCGTTCCTGGACAGTTCGGACCGCTATGTATTCATGACCATGGCGACGGGCGACGGCTACGGCGGGCTGGAGCACCGTGCCTCCACCGCGCTGATGGCCTCGCGCGCCGACCTGCCCGTGCGCGGGCGGCCCGAGCAGAGCGACGGCTACCGCAATTTCCTCGGGCTGGTCAGCCACGAGTATTTCCACACCTGGAACGTCAAGCGCATCAAGCCCGCGGCCTTCGCCCCCTACGACCTGGAGCGCGAGAACCCCACCCGCCTGCTCTGGCTGTTCGAAGGCTTCACCTCTTACTACGACGACCTGTTCCTGCTGCGTGCCGGCCTGGTGGGCGAGGACGATTACCTGCGCATGCTGGGCCGCACCATCGCTTCCGTCCAGGCCGGGCCCGGCCGGCACAAGCAATCGGTGGAGGAAAGCTCGTTCGACGCCTGGACCCGCTACTACCGGCAGGACGAGAACTCCCCCAACGCCATCGTCAGCTACTACACCAAGGGCTCGCTGGTGGCGCTGGGGCTGGACATGCTGATCCGCCGCGAATCCCGGGGCGCGCGCAGCCTGGACGATCTGATGCGCCTGCTGTGGCAGCGCTACGGCCGCGCGTTCTACCAGGGCGCCGCGCAGGGCATCGCCGAAGACGCCGTGGGCGAGCTGATCAAGGAGGCCACGGGCGTCGATGCCGGCGACTTCCTGCGCCGCTACGTGCGCGGCCGCGAGGACGTGCCGGTAGAGCAATTGCTGGGCGAACAGGGATACCGGCTGTCGTGGCAGGCCGGCGCCATGCCTTCGCTAGGCGCAAAAATCCAGCGCGTCGGCGAAGAGGTGCGGCTGCAAACGGTGTACGAGAAAGGCCCGGCACACCGGGCCGGGCTATCGGCGCAGGACGTGCTGATCGCCATCGACGGGCTGCGGGTGCAGGCGGGCACGCTGGACAAGCTGCTCGCCCGCCATGCGCCGGGAGCGGTGCTCACCGTGCACGCCTTTCGGCGCGACGAACTGCACGCGTATACGCTGCGGCTGGATCCGCCGGACGCCGGCGCCGAGTGCAAGATCGAGCGCGTGGCGGGCGGCGCGGGGATCTGAGCCGGGCCTGTCAACGCTGAAAAAGCCCGGCACAGGCCTTATGCGGTCCAATCCACGGGCGCTCGCCCCTGGTCGGCCAGCCAGGCATTGGCCTTGGCGAAATGGCCGCAGCCGATGAAAGGCTGGGGCGGCCGCCGGGCCGACAGCGGCGAGGGATGATTGGCCGTCAGCACGAGGTGCCTGCCGGGCGGCAGCAGCGCCGCCTTGGCCTGCGCATGGCTGCCCCACAGCATGAACACCTTGGGCGCCGGCTCCTCGGCCACCGCCTCAATCACCGCGTCGGTGAAGGCTTCCCATCCCTGCTTGGCGTGCGAGGCGGGCGCGCCGTCCTCGACCGTGAGGGAGGTGTTCAACAGCAGCACGCCCTGGCGGGCCCAGCGTGTGAGGTCATTGCCGAAGCGGGCGGGATCTCCGCAGCAATCCGTCGCCACTTCGTTGAAGATGTTGCGCAGGCTGGGCGGACGCTTCATCCCGTCGGGCACGGAAAACGCCAGGCCTTGCGCCTGTCCGGGCCCGTGGTAGGGATCCTGCCCGAGGATGACCACGCGGGTGGAGGCAGGTTCGGCCAGATCCAGCGCACGGAAGGGCCGCTCGGGATAGATCGTCGCCCCGCCGGCCAGGCGCTCGTCAACGTATGCCTGCAAGCGCGCAAAGCCGGGGCTGGCCAGAACGCCGGCGAGTCGCTCGCGCCATGCCGCCGGCAGTTGCGCGACGTGCGTGGACAAGGGCTCGCGCAGGGCATTGGCGGGCGTGGCGTCGAAGAGATCTTTCATGCCGGAAAGAGGCGGGCCAGCTCGGCGCCCGGGTCCGGCGCCCGCATGAAAGCCTCGCCGACCAGGAAGGCATCCACGCCATGCTCGCGCATGCGGCGCACGTCGTCCTGGCCGACGATGCCGCTCTCGGTCACCACGCGCTTGCCGGCGGGAATGCGCGGCAAGAGGCCGATGGTCGTGTCGAGCGACACCTCGAAGGTGCGCAGGTTGCGGTTGTTGATGCCCAGCAGTCCGGTGCGCAGGCCCAATGCGACGTCGAGCTCGGCTTCGTCATGGACCTCGACCAGCACGTCCATGCCCAGATCCATCGCCAGCGCCTCCAGCTCGCGTAGTTGCGAAGGGGCAAGCGCCGCGACGATCAGCAGGATGCAGTCGGCGCCCATCGCGCGCGCTTCCACCACCTGGTAGCTGTCGACGATGAAGTCCTTGCGCAGCACCGGCAGCGCGCAGGCCGCGCGCGCGCGGCGCATGGTGTCCAGCGAACCCTGGAAGAACTGCAGGTCGGTCAGCACCGACAGGCAGGCCGCGCCATGGGCGGCGTAGGAAACGGCGATCTCGTCGGGCTGGAACTTCTCGCGCAGCAGGCCCTTGGACGGCGAGGCCTTCTTGACCTCGGCGATGACGCCGGCGGCGCCGGCCTCGATGCGCGCCTCGATGGCCCGGGCAAAGCCCCGGATGTCTTGCCTGGCCTCGGCTTCGCGGCGCAGGTCGGATTCGCTGCGCAGCAGCCTGGCGGTGGCCACTTCGTCGGCCTTGACGGCCAGGATGCGTTGAAGAATATCGCTCATGAACGTTCCAATCGGTATTGAAGCCGCGCCGTCAGGCAGCCTTGCTTGCGGCGTTCCGGGTGAAGGCGACGAACTCGTCCAGCTTGGCGCGCGCCGCGCCGCTGGCGATCAGTTCGAAGGCTGTCCTGATGCCATCGGCAACGGACGATACGACATTGCCGGAATACATGGCCAGGCCGCCGTTGAGCGCGACGATGTCGCGCGCCGGCCCAGGCTTGTTGGACAAGGCCTCGAGCACCAGTTCCCGGGATTCGTCGCGGTTGGCGACTTTCAGGCTACGGTTGGAAACCATTTGCAGCCCGAAGTCCTCGGGATGGATCTCGTACTCGGACACCTCCCCGTCGCGCAGCTCGCCGACCATGGTGGCCGCGCCCAGCGAGGCCTCGTCCATGCCGTCCTTGCCGTATACCACCAGGACGTGCTTGGAACCCAGGCGCTGCAGCACCCGCACCTGGATGCCGACCAGGTCGGGGTGGAACACGCCCATCAACTGGTTGGCCGCGCCGGCCGGATTGGTCAACGGCCCGAGCAGGTTGAAGATGGTGCGCACCGCCAGTTCCTTGCGGATGGGCGCGATGTTCTTCATGGCCGAGTGGTGCAGCGGCGCGAACATGAAGCCGATGCCGGTGGCGTCTATGCATTCGGCCACGGCTTCGGAAGGCAGCATGACGTGGGCGCCGAGCGCCTCCAGCACGTCGGCGCTGCCCGACGAGGACGACACGCCGCGGTTGCCGTGCTTGGCGACCTTGGCGCCACCGGCCGCCGCCACGAACATGGCCGCGGTGGAGATATTGAAGGTATGCGCGCCGTCGCCGCCGGTACCTGCCAGGTCGACCAGGCTGCCGGTATCGGCCACTTGCACGCCGTCTGCGAACTCGCGCATCACCTGCGCGGCGGCGGTGATCTCGCCTATGGTTTCCTTCTTGACGCGCAGGCCCATGATGAGCGCCGCCGCGGTGGCGGGCGACATCTCGCCGCGCATCAGCATGCGCATCAGCGACAGCATCTCGTCATGGAAGATCTCGCGGTGTTCGATGCAACGCACCAGCGCTTCGGTCGGGGTAATGGGCACAAGAGACTCCTCGGGAAATCGTTGCCGCTGGTTCATGCGTTCAACTTCAGGAAATTGCGCAGCAAGGCGTGGCCGTGCTCGCTCAGGACGGACTCCGGATGGAATTGCACTCCGTAGACGGGGAGGGTGCGATGGCGCACGCCCATGATTTCACCGTCGTCGGTCTGCGCCGTCACCTCCAGGCAATCGGGCAGGCTTTCGCGCTCGATCGCCAGCGAGTGGTAGCGGATCACCGTGTACGGCGACGGCAAACCCTGAAACACGTCGCTGCCCGTATGCGTGATGGCCGAGGTCTTGCCGTGCATGATCTGCCGCGCGCGGACGATTTTGCCACCAAATGCGGCGCCGATGGACTGGTGCCCCAGGCAGACGCCCAGGATGGGCACCTTGCCGGCATAGGCCTGGATGAGCGGCACCGAAATGCCGGCCTCGGCGGGCGAGCACGGCCCGGGGGAAATGCAGATGCGCTCGGGCGCCAGGACCGCGATTTCCTCCAGCGTGATCTGGTCATTGCGCACGACGCGCACGTCGGCGCCCAGCTCACCGAAGTACTGCACGAGGTTGTAAGTAAACGAATCGTAGTTGTCGATCATCAAAAGCGACATAGCCATTCCTTGCATGCATTGAATCGTGGCGTTCAAACCGGATCGTCCAGCCCCAGCTGGACCTGCTCGGCGGCGCGCAGCACCGCCCGCGCCTTGGCTTCGGTCTCCAGCCATTCCTTTTCGGGCTCCGAATCGGCGACCACGCCGGCGGCGGCCTGCACGTAGAGCATGCCGTTCTTGATCACGCCGGTGCGGATGGCGATGGCGAGATCCATTTCGCCGCCGTAGCTCAGGTAGCCCGCCGCCCCGCCGTAGACGCAGCGCCGCACCGGCTCCAGCTCGTCGATCAGTTCCAGCGCCCGCACCTTGGGCGCGCCCGACAGCGTGCCGGCGGGGAAGGTGGCGCGCAGCACGTCCATGGAGCTCATGCCCTGGCGCAGCAGCCCGGTAACGTTGGACACCAGGTGCATGACGTGGGAGTAGCGCTCGATCGCCAGTTGGTCGGTCACCTCCACCGAGCCGATCTCGGCGATGCGGCCGACGTCGTTGCGGGCCAGGTCGATCAGCATGACGTGTTCGGCGATTTCCTTGGGATCGGCGCGCAGCTCCTCGGCCAGGGCCAGGTCTTCCTCTGGCGTGCCGCCGCGCGGACGGGTGCCCGCCAGCGGCCGGATGGTCACGCGACTGCGCGTCTGACCCTGCTCTTGCACCGCTTCCTGGCGCACCAGGATCTCGGGCGAGGAACCGACGACGTGGAAATCGCCGAAGTTCCAGAAGTACATATAAGGCGAGGGGTTGAGCGAGCGCAGCGCGCGGTACAGCGAAAGCGGGGAATCGCGGAAGGGCTTGGCGATGACCTGGCCCACCTGCACCTGCATGAGGTCGCCGGCGGCGATGTATTCCTTGGCCCGGAGCACGGCGGCCAGGTAGTCCGGCTTGTGGAAGTCGCGCCGAGCCTCGGTCGTCATGCTGGGCTGGCCGTACGGGATCTCGACCGGACGGCGCAGCTGCGCGCGCAGCTCGAGCAGCCGGGTGCGGGCGCGCGCATAGGCCTCGCGCTGCGAGGGATCGGCGTAGACCATCAGGTAGAGCCGCCCGCTCAGATTGTCGATGATGGCCAGTTCGTCGATCAGCAACAGCAGCAGGTCGGGCACCGGGTCGCCCATGCCGGCGGGGTCGGGCTTGGTGCACGGCCCCAGCCGGGGTTCGATGTGGCGCACCATATCGTGGCCGAAATAGCCCGCCAGCCCGCCCACGAAGCGCGGCATGCCGGGGCGCAGCGCCACCTTGAAGCGCTTCTGGTATTCGGCGATGAAGGCGAGCGGATCGCCCTCGTGGCGCTCGACCACCTGGTCGTCGGTGACGACTTCCACATTGCGGCCGCGCGCGCGGATGAAGGAGCGCGCCGGCAGGCCGATGAAGGAATAGCGGCCGAAGCGCTCGCCGCCGACCACCGATTCGAGCAGGCAGCTCATCGCGCCGCGGCGCGGGCCGCTCTGGGCCAGCTTCAGGTACAGGCCCAGCGGGGTGTCCAGATCGGCATAGGTCTCGGACACCAGCGGGATCCGGTTGTACCCCTGGGAAGCCAGGGCCTGGAATTCGACTTCAGTCATGCGTACCTCGTTTTCCTGGAAGACATTGCAGACCGCAGGCCTTGACCGGAACGCACAAGCACGCATGGCCCGACGGTCCGGCAAGGACGCGGGCGGGGGGATTCGTTAGGGGTTTTGCTTTTTACTGCGGCGGCCGCTCAACGTGCAGGCTGAGGGCCAGGGAGAATCACCACCACCCGGCAGACGAACGCCACCAGCGCCACCAGGCGCAGGGTTGGGCGAACGGCCGAGTCGTGGTCGACATAGGATGGGGACAGGGTCCTGGAAGTGAATTCAGGCTTGGGGATGCACCGGCGTCCGGGACAGGACCTGGGATTGCGACACCCACCGGGCGGCATCCAAAAGCGTGGCCACTATACCATCGGACTCGATGGCGTGCACATCGCGCCCTTCGTTGTAGCCGTAAGGCACCAGCAGCACGCGGCAGCCGGCGGCGCGCGCCGCCGAGGCGTCGTTCATCGAATCCCCCACCACGACGGCCTCGGCCGGCTGCACCCCCAGCAGTTCGCAGGCATGCAGCATGGGCATGGGGTCGGGCTTCTTGCGTGCCACGCTGTCGCCGCTGACCACCGCGTCGAAATACGCACGCAGCCCGATCCGTTCGAGCAGCGGCAACGTGAATTCGGCCGGCTTGTTGGTGACGACGGCCACCCGCAGTCCCTGCGCTTTCATGTCCTGCAGGCCTTCGACCACCCCTTCGAACACCCGCGCCTTCTCGCCGTTGACGACGTGGTAGGCATCGCGGAACGCCTGCAACGCGTCGGGGAAACGCGCCCGCTCGGCCTCGCCTTCGAGGCTGCCCGACAGCGTGCGGTGCACGAGGTTCTCCATGCCCTTGCCGACGAAGGTCGCGATCACGTCCTCGCGCAGCGGCGTCAGGCCGAAGGCCACGCGCATCGCGTTGGCGGCGTGGGCGAGGTCGGGAACGGAATCGACCAGCGTCCCGTCGAGGTCGATGAGTACGGCGCGGTAAGTCATGGGTGCTCCTTGCGTGCGCGGGCTCAGGCGTAGGACGATTCGCCCTTGGCGATCTGCAGGCGCAGTTCCTGGATCACGGCGGCGTAGTCGGGCTTGCCGAAGATCGCCGAACCGGCCACGAAGGTATCGGCCCCGGCGGCGCGGATCGCGGCAATGTTGTCGGTCTTCACGCCGCCGTCGATCTCCAGCAGGACGGTGCGGCCGGTCTCGGCGCGGTGGCGGTCCAGCCGGCCGCGCGCCTGGCGCAGCTTGTCCAGGGCCGAGGGCAGGAAGCCCTGGCCGCCGAAGCCGGGGTTCACCGACATCAGCAGTACCAGGTCGAGCCTGTCCATGACGTGGTCCATCCAGTCGAGCGGGGTGGCCGGGTTGAACACCAGGCCGGCCTGACAGCCGTGCTCGCGGATCAGGCCCAGCGTGCGGTCGACGTGGCGGGACGCCTCGGGGTGGAAAGTGATGACGTCGGCGCCGGCCTTGGCGAACATGGGGATCAGCGCATCCACCGGTTCGACCATCAGGTGCACGTCGATGGGCACTTGTACGTGCGGGCGGATGGCCTCGCACACCATGGGGCCGATCGTCAGGTTGGGAACGTAATGGTTGTCCATCACGTCGAAATGTATCCAATCGGCGCCGGCGGCCACGACATTGCGCACCTCTTCGCCCAGACGGGCGAAATCGGCGGATAGAATGCTCGGGGCGATACGCGTGGCGGACCCTGAAGTGGCGAAGGCTGGCATAAGATATTCCGTTTACAGAGGCGATGCGCCGGCAGGCCTGCCGGCGCGCCGCGCCCGCTGTCCCGGTCCGGCCGGTTGGCCTCCATTGTAGAAGCATGTCATCGACCCATGGCGCACGCATGAAATCTCACGAATTGACGGTCACGGTACAGCCGCGCTACCTCTCCGAACAGTCCGATCCGGCGCAGCGGCAGTACGTCTTCGCCTACACCATCCGGATCACCAATACCGGCTCGGAGCCTGCCCAGCTGATCAGCCGCCACTGGATCATCACCGACGGCAACCAGCAGCAGCAGGAAGTGCGCGGCCTGGGCGTCGTCGGCCAGCAGCCGCTGCTGCAGCCCGGCGAAAGCTTCGAATACACCAGCGGCTGCCCGCTGGGTACACCGGTGGGCACGATGCGCGGCACCTACCACTGTGTGGGCGAGAACGGCATGCCCTTCGAGGTGGACATTCCCGAGTTCGTGCTGGCCATGCCGCGCACGCTGCACTGATCCGGCCGCGCCCCGCCCCCCCCAACCCGACCCGTACGTACGGGGAAGCGCCGGCGCCGCCGCTTCCCCAGGAGCCCCTTCCCAATGCCCCGTCGCCAGTTTGCTGCGAACGCTATCGTTTGTCC
>NZ_UWPJ01000028.1 GCF_900606115.1 Pigmentiphaga humi | reverse complement strand
GTCCCTAATGCCGCGCTCGAACAGCTGCGTCCTTGCTTCCCCGTCCAACCCCGCTTCGGCGGCGGCTCCGGATGCCCCGCCCCCCGCCCCGCCGGCGGCCCGCCGCAAAGACGGCCTCAGGGCGGACGATCTTCGAAGGGCTTACTTGCCCCAGGAATCTCTCAGCGTGGTGGTGCGGTTGAACACCGGCTTGAGCGTGGACGAATCCTCGCGGTCGGCCACGAAGTAGCCGAAGCGTTCGAACTGGTACGAGGTGCCGGGGGTGCCGTCGGTGCCGGGTTCGAGGTAGGCCTGGACGACTTCGATGGAGTTGGGGTTCAGGTACTCGAGGAAGTCCTTGCCGCCCGAACTGGGGTTGGCCTCGGTGAAGAGGCGGTCGTACAGGCGGACTTCGGCGGCGGCGGCGGTGGGAGCGTGCAGCCAGGTGATGTTGCCCTTGACCTTGACGCTGTCGGCGCCGGGGGTGCCGCTCTTGGTGTCGGGCAGGTATTCGGCCTGGACTTCGACGACGTTGCCGGTCGCGTCCTTGGTGCAGCCGGTGCACTTGATCACATAGCCGTATTTCAGGCGCACCATGTTGCCGGGGAACAGGCGGAAGAAGCCCTTGGGCGGGGTTTCGGCGAAGTCTTCCTGTTCGATCCACAGTTCGCGGCCGAAGGGGAAGAGGCGCCGGCCCATTTCGGGGTGGTGCGGGTGGCGCGGGGCGGAGCATTCCTCGGTCTGGTCTTCGGGGTAGTTGGTGATGACCAGTTTGAGGGGGCGCAGCACGGCGACCGAGCGCGGGGCCTTGGGGTCGAGGTCGTCGCGCAGGGCCTGTTCGAGCAGGGCGTAGTCGATCCAGGAGTCGGACTTGGAGGCGCCGGTGCGCTCGCACAGCAGCTGGATGGCTTCGGGGGTGTAGCCGCGCCGGCGCAGGCCCAGGATGGTGGGCAGGCGCGGGTCGTCCCAGCCGCTGACGTGGCCGTCGTTGACCAGTTGCAGCAGCTTGCGCTTGCTGGTGATGATGTAGGTCAGGTTCAGGCGCGCGAATTCGTGCTGGTGCGGCAGCGGGTCGGCGAGCAGGCCGAGGTCGCGCAGGCGGCCCAGAAGCCAGTCGTAGAAGGGGCGCTGGTCTTCGAATTCGAGCGTGCAGATGCTGTGGGTGATGCCTTCGAGCGCATCCTCGATGGGATGGGCGTAGGTGTACATCGGGTAGATGCACCATTTGCCGCCGGTGCGGTGGTGTTCGGCATGGCGGATCCGGTAGAGCACCGGGTCGCGCAGGTTCATGTTGGGCGAGGCCATGTCGATGCGCGCGCGCAGCGCCATGGAGCCGTCGGGATGCTTGCCGTCGCGCATGTCGCGCAGGCGCGCCAGCGATTCTTCGGCCGGGCGGCTGCGCCACGGCGAGTCGGTGCCGGGTTCGGTCAGCGTGCCGCGCATGGCGCGCATTTCCTCGGGATTCTGTTCGTCGACGTAGGCGTCGCCGGACGCGATCAGGGCCTCGGCGGCCTGGTACATGAAGTCGAAGTAGTCGCTGGCGTGGTAGTAGTGCTCGGTGCCGAAGGCGGTCCAGTCGTAGCCCAGCCACCGCACTGCGTCGACGATGGCGTCGACGTAGCGCTGTTCTTCCTTTTCGGGGTTGGTGTCGTCCAGCCGCAGGTGGCAGACGCCGCCGTAGTCGCGCGCCAGGCCGAAGTTCAGGCTGATGCTTTTGGCGTGGCCGATGTGCAGATAGCCGTTGGGCTCGGGCGGGAAGCGCGTGCGGATGCGTGCGGGGTCGAGCGGGCCCGCCTGTTGCACGGATGCCGGGCCGGGTTGGCCGGCCCAGTGCTTGTCGGCGTAGCGGTCGGCGGCCAGGTCGGCCTCGACGATGTTGCGCAGGAAATTGGTGGCCGGAGCCGCGGCAGGTTTGTTCGAGGCAGTCATTGTGTATGCGGTTGGACGAATGCGTCCTTCATACCGATTTTGCCATGAATCGAGGGGAAACCCGGGGGAGCGTGCCCCCGCGCCGGCTCAGGCCTGGGACAGCGGCAGCATCACCGCCACCCGAAGTCCGCCCTGCGTGCCTTGCCCCAGTTCGATCTGGCCCCCGTGCGCGCGGGCGATGGCGTCGACCAGCGCAAGGCCCAGCCCGACGTTGCCGGTGCGGCTGCGCGCCTCGTCCAGCCGCGAGAAGGGCTGCAGGGCCTGGGCCCGGTGCTCGGGCGGGATGCCTTTGCCATGGTCTTCCACGGTGAGCACGGCGTGGCCGTCCCGCGTGGAGAGTTCCAGGGCGATGGGCGGTGCGCCATGCTGCAATGCATTCTGGATCAGGTTATCCACCAGCCTGCCGAGCGCCACGGCGTCGCCGGCCACGACGATTTCCTCGTCGCCGCTCGCTAGTCCGATCCGGCAGCCCGTGCCTTGCCAGGCGTGCACCCGCTCGCGCAGCCAGTCGCCGAGGTCGATGGGGGTGAAGTGGTAGGTGGCGCGGTCGGTGCCGCGCACGAAGCCGATGAACTGGTCGACGATGTGCAGCATGTCCTGCGCGTCCTGGCGCAGGCCGTCCTTGACCGCCGCGTCGTCGAGCATTTCGGTGCGCAGGCGCATGCGGGAGAGCGGCCCCTTCAGGTCGTGCGGCAGGCCGGCCAGCAGGGTGCGGCGCACGGTTTCGGATTCGTGGAGCGCATCGAGCATGGCGTTGAAGCGCTCGCCCAGGGTCCGGGTCTCGTGGGGGCCGGCAGGCTGCACCCGCTCGGGCTTGCCCGCCGCGAGCCGGTCCGCGGCGTGGGCCAGCGAGGTGATGGGGCGCGTGATGTGCCAGGAGAACCAGGCCGCGAGCATCAGGATCGCGCCCAGCAGGCCGAGCCACATGACAATGAGCGGCGTGCGCACCGGCGCGCTGATGCGTTCGAGCGATACGACCAGCCAGGAGCGCAGCACCGGCTCGTCGTCGTTGCCGAGGTCGGGGTCGAGCGGGATGAACAGCGCCGGCTCCGGGCCGCGCGACAAGGCCACGCGGGTGCCGTCGTTGAGCTGCTGGTTGAGCCGGTCGATCAGGCCGCGCATGGCGTGGCGCGGGTCGTCGTCGGCCCAGCGCGGGGCTTCGCGCGGCGGGCCGCGCCGCTCGGGGCCGAAGCGGAATTCGCCGGGCCGGTAGTCGGGCGGCATGCGGCCCCCCGGCAGCGGCTCGAAGCGCGGGCGGGGCGGGCCCTCGCCGCGGCGCATGCGCGGGGGGACGGGGCGGCTGACGAGCCGCCATTCGCCATGCGAGGAGATCGCCACGAAAGCGGCGCGGTCGGCTTCGTCGATCTGCGCCAGCGCGGCGCGCAAGGTGCGGATGGTGGTGGCCATCAGGTCCGGCGCGACGTTCTCCAGCACGTCGCGGCGGTAGTGCTGGATCGCCAGGACGGTGACGCCCTGGGCGAACAGCGCCGCGCCCAGCACCAGCAGGATCAGGCGCCCGCGCAGCGAGCGCGGCACCAGGCGGGTGGCCCAGCCGTGTGCCGTGCTCATGGCTGGGCAGGCGGATCCTGCGCCGTGTCGTCGCCCGCCAGCGGCGCGAAGCGATAGCCTATGCCCCAGACGGTCTGGATCCAGCGGGGCTGCTTGGGGTCGTCCTCGATGGCGCGCCGCAGGCGCAGGATGGCGATGTCGATGGCGCGGTCGTTGCGCTCGCCCGCTTCGTCGTCGCGCGCCAGCGCCAGCAGCCGCTCGCGCGACAGGGGCTTGCCGGCGTTGCGCAGCAGCGCCTCCAGCAGGTTGAATTCGCCGCCGGTCAGGCGCACCGGCTCGCTGCCGCGGTGCAGGGTGCGGGCCTTGGTATCGAAGGTGAAGGGACCGAACGAGACCGGCGCGTCCTTGACCAGGGCCGAGGGGCCGCTCTTGCGGCGCAGGACGGCCTCGATGCGCGCCAGCAGTTCGCGCGGATCGAAGGGCTTGCCGAGGTAGTCGTCGGCGCCCGACTCCAGGCCGATGATGCGGTCCACGGTTTCGTCGCGCGCGGTCAGCAGGATCACCGGGAGGTCTTCGCCGCGCTCGCGCAGGCGCCGGCAGGCCTCGGCGCCGTCGCCGCCGGGCAGCATGCGGTCCAGCACCAGCAGGGCGGGCGAATAGCGCGTGATGCGCGCTTCCAGGTCGGTCGCGTCCGGCGCCAGCAGGGTGTCGTAGCCCTGTTTGTTCAGGTAGTCGGCCAGCAGTTGGCGCAGGGCGGGGTCGTCATCGACGACCAGCAGTTTGGTGGCGGATTTTTCCATGGGGCAATGTTCGCGTGCCGGCCCTGCGGCGGCAAGCCGGGTGAAATCGGTTGAAACAGATGGGGTGGGCCGCGCAACCGGTCCGAAACAGCCCTGCGACCAGAATGCACTCACCGCCGCAGTCCATTGCGGTGTCCACAAGGAGTATGCAATGAAAACCACCAAGAACACCCTGCGCACCATGGCCCTGGCCCTGGTATTGGCTACCGGCGGCGCCGGCGTTCTGCAGGCCGCGCATGCCCAGGCCCCGGCCGAGCCGCCGCCGGCTCCGCAGGCGGGCCAGTCCGTCGCCCCGCCTGCGCCGCGCGCCGAGGGCCACCGCTTCAAGCATCCGCCCCGCGCCGCCATGCACCATCGCGCCTTCGCCGGCCCCATGGCAGAGTCGCCCATGTTCATGCTGGGGCACCTGAAGTCGCGCCTGGGACTGAACGAGTCGCAGCAGAAGCTCTGGGACAAGGCCCGCGACCTGAGCCGCGAAGCGGGCCAGGCCATGCGCGCCCAGCGCGGGGAAGACGTCAAGGCCCTGCGTGCCCAGGCCGAGGCGGGCCCGCTCGACCTGCGTGCGCTGGCGGCCAAGCGCGATGCCAGCCGCAACGCGATCAAGCCCAAGCTGGACGCCTCGCGCGATGCCTGGCTGGCCGCCTATGACTCGCTGGACGGCAAGCAAAAGCAGATCGTGGCGGATTCGGTCAAGAAGCGCTTCGAACGGCAGGAGCGCAAGGCCGACAAGCATCGCCAGGTCCCGCGCTCCGCGCAGCCCGCCGCGCCAGCCACCAACTGAAGACGCCCCGGAACGGCCCGCGCCGCGAGGCGCGGGCCGCGACGACAGGCCACCTTGCCCTCCGGGCAGGTGGCCTGTTTTTTTGCCGCCGGGCCGCCCCAAGGCAAAAAGCGCCCCCTCGGGGGGCAGCGACGGCCCGCAGGGCCTAGCGTGGGGGCATTTTTTGCCGCCGGGCCGCCCCAAGGCAAAAAGCGCCCCCTCGGGGGGCAGCGACGGCCCGCAGGGCCTAGCGTGGGGGCATTTTTTGTTTGACGATGACTCCAGCCCTGTACTTCGCTGGACTGCGCCGTAGCTCGATACAGCAGGTTTATCAATAACTTACGCGCGTCCATCATATGCCGGTGCTTTCTGAAACTTGACCCGGTTTTCCCTCGCGCCGCTCCTATCTGGCTCTTGGAATTCGGGTCGTTCCAAGGAGTCATCATGGCAAAGATCAAGCTCACCAAGACCGCCGTAGAGTCAGCGCAACCCCAGGCCAAGGACATCGAACTACGGGATACCGTGGTGCCGGGCTTCCTGTGCAAGATTACCCCGAAGGGCCGCCGGGTGTTCATGCTCCAGTACCGCACGAACTCCGGGCAGCCCCGCAAGCCCTCGCTGGGCCTGTTCGGGGAACTGACCGTGGAGCAGGCCCGCGTCATGGCGCAGGACTGGCTGGCCGAGGTTCGCCGGGGCGGCGACCCCGGCGGTGCCAAGGCCGAAGCGCGCAAGGCGCCCACGGTCGAAGCGTTGTGCAAGAAGTTCATGGAGGACTACTCCAAGAAGCGCAACAAGCCCAGCACGCAGCGCGGCTATCAGGCCGTCATCGACCGCTGCATCGTCCCGCTGATCGGCCGCAAGAAGGTGCAGGACGTGAAGCAGCCCGACATTGCCGGGCTGATGGAGAAGCTGGCCTACAAGCCGGCCGAGGCGAACAACGCCTTCGGCGTGCTGCGCAAGATGTTCAACTTGGCCGAAGTGTGGGGCTATCGCCCGGACGGCACGAACCCGTGCCGCCACGTCCCGATGTACCCGCCCGGCGAGGAAACCCGGCTCATCGTGGACGACGAGCTGGCGCTGATCTTCCGCCATCTGGAGAAGCTGGAGGCGGAAGGACTGGAGAACTACGTCATTCCGCTGGCGATCCGCCTGCAATTCGAGTTCGCCGGCCGTCGCTCCGAAATCTGCACGCTCGAATGGGATTGGGTCGATCTGGAGAATCGGCGCGTGGTCTGGCCCGATAGCAAGACCGGCGGCCTTTCAAAGCCCATGAGCGCGGAAGCCTACCGGCTGTTTTCGACGGCGCCGCGCCGGGAGGGCTGCCCCTATGTCCTGCCGTCGCCCAACGACCCGACCAAGCACCTGACCTTTGGCGAGCACTACGGCGGTTGGAAGCGCGTGCTCAAGGCCGCCGGCGTCCCGCACGTCGGCACGCACGGCATCCGCCATCGCTCGACCACCGACATTGCCAATTCGGGCGTGCCGACCAAGGTAGGCATGAAGCTGACGGGGCACAAGACCGTGGCGATGTTCATGCACTACGTCCACACCGAGGACAAGCCGGTGCGGGATGCGGCCGAACTGGTGGCGAGCCGGCGCCAGGCCATCACGGGTGCGCGGCAGCCCCAGGAGGCCATCGCATGAACAGGCGCAAGGCATCCGTTCCTTCGCCAGCAGCGCCTTCGGCGCTGCTGGGTGACATTCGGGCACTGATCGAGGCGGCGCGCAAGCGCGCCGCCTCGACGGTGAATAGCGAGCTGACGATGCTTTATTGGCGCATCGGCCAGCGCATCCGGTCGCAGGTCTTGGACGGGCGCAGGGGAGCCTATGGCAAGGAAGTCCTGCCGAACCTGGCGGCGCAGTTGGTGAAGGAGTACGGCGGCAGCTTTGCCGAGCAGAACCTGCGCCGGATGGTGCAGTTCGCCGCCACCTTCCCCGACGAGCGAATTCTCGTATCACTGATACGAGAATTGAGCTGGACGCACTTCATCGCCCTGATGCCGCTGAAAGACCCGCTCCAGCGGGACTACTACGCGCAGATGGCCAGCACCCAACGCTGGAGCGTGCGGACGCTGCGCGAGCGCATCGACTCGATGCTGTACGAGCGCACAGCGCTGTCCCAAAAGCCGGAAGAAACCATCGCGCAGGAGCTGGCGACTCTGCGCGATGCGCAGCGCATGTCACCGGCCCTGGTCATGCGCGACCCGTACATCCTCGACTTCCTGGGCCTGCGCGACACCTGGCAGGAAGGCGACTTGGAAGCGGCGATCATCCGCGAAATGGAGTCGTTCCTGCTGGAGCTGGGCGCGGGCTTCTCATTCGTCGCGCGGCAGAAGCGCATCCCGATCGACGACGAGGATTTCCACCTTGACCTGCTGTTCTACAACCGCAAGCTGCGCCGGCTGGTGGCGGTGGAGTTGAAGATTGGCGAGTTCAAGGCCGCGTACAAGGGACAGATGGAGCTTTACCTGCGCTGGCTAGACAAGCACGAACGCGAGCCGGAAGAAGCCTCGCCGCTGGGGATCATTCTTTGCACGGGCAAGAAGCGCGAACAGATCGAACTGCTGGAACTGGACAAGTCGGGCATCCACGTTGCCGAGTATCTGACCAGCTTGCCGCCGCGTGCGGTGCTGGGTGAACGGTTGCAGCAGGCGACGGAGCGGGCGCGCTTGCAGATTGAACAGCGCGACGGCATCGGAAATGCCTGACTTGGCGCTCAGATCGCGACTTGGCTGACGCGCCGGCTCAACGCCTCGGCAGTTTCCTTGCGCTCGCTGTAACGATCCACCAGATACGGCGCCACGTCGCGCGTGAGCAGCGTGAACTTCATCAGTTCTTCCATCACGTCCACCAGGCGGTCGTAGTAGGCCGAGGGCTTCATGCGTCCGGCCTCGTCGAACTCCTGGTACGCCTTAGCGACCGAGGACTGGTTCGGGATGGTCAGCATCCGCATCCAGCGGCCCAGCACGCGCATCTGGTTGACGGCGTTGAACGACTGCGAGCCGCCCGATACCTGCATCACCGCCAGTGTCTTGCCCTGGGTCGGGCGCACCGCGCCGACCGACAGCGGAATCCAGTCGATTTGGGTCTTCATCAGGCCGGTCATCGCGCCGTGGCGCTCCGGCGAACTCCACACCATGCCCTCGGCCCATTGCACCAGTTCGTGCAGTTCCTTGACCTTCGGGTGATCGGCCGGCGCATCGTCCACTAGAGGCAGCCCGGACGGATTGAACAATCGGGTCTCGCCGCCCAGCGCCCGCAAGATGCGTGCGGCTTCTTCGGCTGCGAGGCGGCTGAACGAGCGTTCGCGCAGCGAACCATAGAGCAGCAGGAAGCGCAGCGCGTGCGTGGCCCGTGCCGGCGCGAACAGATGTTCGGTGTCCGGTTGCTGGAACAGCGCCGTGTCGATGTTCGGCAGGTCGAGGCGGGATTCAGACACGGCGGCCGTCCTGATCGACCACCGGCTCGCCGTCTTCCTTGTTGAACGCGCCGCGCTGCGGCTGCGGCAGCAGATCGAGCACGGCTTCCGAGGGCCGACACAGTTTCGTGCCCAGCGGCGTGACCACGATCGGCCGGTTGATGAGAATGGGATGCTGGAGCATGAAACCGATCAGGTCGTCATCGCTCCACTTCGGATTGCCCAGGTCGAGTTCGGCATAGGGTGTGCCTTTTTCGCGCAGCACGTCCCGCACCGGCACGCCCATCGCCACGATCAGCGCCTGGAGCGTGTCGCGGTCGGGCGGCGTTTTCAGGTACTCGATGATGGCCGGTTCTTCGCCGCTGTTGCGGATCAGTCCGAGCACGTTGCGCGAGGTGCCGCAGGCGGGGTTGTGATAGATCGTGATGGTGCTCATGGGATGACCTTGAAGATTACGAAGCGGTCGCGCGGCGTTCGTACCAGCCACGCGAGCGGTTGACCACGCGCACCACCAGCAGCATCACCGGCACCTCGATGAGCACGCCGACCACTGTTGCGAGTGCTGCGCCGGAATGGAAGCCGAATAGGCTGATCGCGGCGGCAACGGCCAGCTCGAAGAAATTGGATGCGCCGATCAGCGCCGAGGGGCCGGCGATGCTGTGCTTCTCGCCTACCTTGCGGTTGAGCCAGTACGCCAACCCGGAGTTAAAGAACACTTGGATCAGAATGGGCACGGCCAGCATGGCAATCACCAGCGGTTGACGCAGGATGGCTTCGCCTTGGAAGGCGAACAGCAACACCAGCGTCAGCAGCAGTGCCGCGATCGACAGCGGGCCGATGCGTTCCAGTGTCCGGTCGAACGCGGCTTGGCCCCGGCGCAGCAGCGCACGACGCCAGAGCTGCGCGAGGATGACCGGGATGACGATGTAGAGCACCACCGACACCAGCAGCGTGTCCCACGGCACCGTAATGGCCGACAGGCCCAGCAGCAGGCCGACGAGCGGCGCGAAGGCAAACACCATGATGGTGTCGTTCAAAGCCACCTGTGAGAGCGTGAACACCGGATCTCCGCCGGTCAGCCGGCTCCAGACGAACACCATTGCGGTACATGGGGCAGCGGCCAGCAGGATCAGGCCGGCGATATAGCTGTCGAGCTGGTCAGCCGGCAGCCAGTCGGCAAAGACCTGACGAATGAAGATCCACGCCAGCAGCGCCATCGAGAACGGCTTGACCGCCCAGTTGACGAACAGGGTGACGCCGATTCCGCGCCAGTGTTGCTTGACTTGGCCGAGCGCGCCGAAGTCCACTTTCAGTAGCATCGGCACGATCATCACCCAGATCAACAGCCCGACCGGCAGGTTGACCTGGGCGATTTCCATGCGGCCGATGGCCTGGAACACGCCCGGCACGAACTGGCCGAGCGCGATGCCGGCAACGATGCACACCGCCACCCACAGCGTCAGGTAACGCTCAAAGCCGCTCATTGCGGAGGTGGCCGGCGCGGGGCCGGCGGTATCGGTTGCGGTCATCGGGGGGGGCCTCACTGGCGGCCAATGTCGCGCAGCTCGCGCTGCAACGACATGGCATCGAGACGCTGCAATGGCAGCGACAGGAACAGCTCGATGCGCCGACGCAGCGTTATCGCTGCATCGAGGAACGCTTTGCGCTGCTGTTCATCGGTGCCTTCGACCGCAACCGGGTCGGGTACGCCCCAATGGGCCGACACGGGCTTGCCCGGCCACAGCGGACACGCCTCGCCGGCGGCGTTATCGCAGACGGTGAAGATGAAATCGAACACCGGCGCGTCGGGCTTCACGAACTCGTCCCAGCTCTTGCTACGGTAGCCGGTTGTCGGCAGGCGCAGCCGCTCCAGCGTGGCAAGCGCCAGCGGGTGAACCTCGCCTTTTGGGTGACTGCCGGCGGAATAGGCATGGAAGCGGCCTTGGCCTAGCTCGTTGAGCAAGCCTTCGGCAAGGATGGAGCGGGCAGAGTTGCCCGTGCAGATGAACAAGGCGTTGTAGGTGGTCATGGCGTCAGCAGTCGCAGCGGGTGGTTGTGTCGGAAACCTCGCAGACACCGCCTTGGCAGCAGTGCTCGGTCATGTAGCCGAGCAAACCGTTCATCCGGGCGAAGTCGGCGCGGTAGATCAGATTGCGGCCCTGCTGCTCGATGGTGACAAGGCCGGCATGGGCCAATTCCTTCAAGTGAAAGGACAGGGAGTTACGGGCCACGTCGAGCTGGTCGGCAAGGACGCTGGGCGTCAGTCCCTCGGGGCCGGCGACCACCAGGGCGCGGAATACGCGCAGCCGCTGGGTGTGAGCCAAGGCACCGAGGGCGGAAACGGCTTGATCTTCATTCATGATTCGATAATACAACATTTATTGAATCGTTGTGCAAGTGAGCAACACACAAAGGCTCATGGCGTCCCGGCGTCCCGGCGTCCCGCCGTCGCGCTGTCGTGCTGTCGTGCTGCGCATCGAGCCTCGCTGCGCGAGTCTCGCCCCATCCGGGCTTCCATCGTTCCCTCGCCTTGCTCGGCTGACGCCTCCGGCCCGGCTCGCTGATCCGGGCCTGCGCGCTCCGCTTGCCGAATGCGGGCATGTGTGGGCGGGGTTAGACGGTCTTGCTGTTCCCTTTCACCCTACCACGGCGTTCTCGCCGTAAAGGGCTGCGCGTGCTCGCACGCTTGCGGCCGTGGCCGTCTTCGCCCCTGTGACGGCTTGCGCTGCGCCGTGCTGGTGCCGGTTCCGGGCAATTCCGCCCGAGCAACCGGAGCACGATCATGTCGCAACTGTCCATTCCTTCCTTCGATTCCCCTCTGATGCTGCGTGACTCGCGCGGGCGCTACCGTCAGGCATCGGCCGACCAGATTCTCGAAGCCGCGCGCCAGGTCATCGACCAGAAGATGCAACGCGGTGACGAGTTCACTTCACCTGCGGCGGTCAAGGATTACTTGCGCGCCAAGCTGGCCGGCTTCGAGCACGAAGTCTTCGCGGTGCTGTTCCTCGATACGCGCCATCGGCTGATCGACTATGCCGAGATGTTCCGCGGCACGATCGACAGCGCGGAGGTTCATCCGCGCGAAGTAGTCAAGGAGGCGCTGCGGCTCAATGCGGCGGCGGTCATCGTCAGTCACAACCATCCAAGCGGGAACCCGGAGCCAAGCGCGGCCGACCGGGTTTTGACCCAGCAGCTCAAGCAGGCGCTGGCGCTGGTGGACGTTCGCATGCTGGATCACGTCATCGTCGCAGGCGCCGCTGCTACGTCATTCGCAGAGCGCGGTCTGCTCTGACTTCGGGGGCTTCGGCCCCCTTTTTGCTGCGTCGCTAAACATGCTACCGGCCAGGTCTAAGATCAAGCCGGTCTAATTCTTCAAGGGTAGCAACAACGGATTCCACCAGTTCCCCGTCAAAGTCATCACGATCAGCTTCTTCGTGTGCGCGTTCTTCGTTCTCGTTCTGGAGCGCCGCGACTGATTGGGCTATGCTGGCCGAGCAAGCCTGCCGTCTGCTGGCAATCGCCCCCGACGCAGTACGCTCCGGTTTTCTACCGCGACGCTCTTATGTGGCTCCTAGCCCACAAAGCCGCAGCCCCGCAAAGCGGCCCGAAGTAGAGCTAAACCCCTGTCCTGTATAAGCTTTTGAGCCCCCAGCGATTTTCACTGGAGGCTTGACGCAGGCACTTTTTTGCCGCCGGGCATGAGCGGGAATATACCGGGTAGACAGTGCTGGCCGTGAATTTTATGGTACAGCGTTCCTATTTGTGAGACGGCCATCGGGCGAGCGTTGCCGCGATCGGCTGCCTGGCTGTCGAAGCAGGCAGGTTTTCCCGGCGTTGCATTGCCGGTGCGTGTTCTCAAAAGTAAACGTTATGCTCATTTGGGGACCAGGCGTAGGATGAGCCGGTCTAACGTCAAGGGGCATATAGATGGACACGAGTTTTCAGGGCCGGGTGGCTTTCATCACGGGCAGCGGCAGCGGCATCGGGCGTGAAATGGCCCTGGCGTTCGCCCGGGACGGCGCGCGCGTCGTCGTCAACGACGTCAATGCCCAGGCCGGTCAGCAGACGGTCGACCTGGTTACGCAAGCCGGCGGCGACGCCCGGCTCGCCGTTTGCGACATCACCGACCTGGCCCAGATCAAGCGTACGGCGCAGGAAGCGGTCGATGCGTTCGGCAGCATCGACATCCTGGTCAACAATGCGGCCGTCCTGATCGCGCACGAGATGTTCCTGGAAACCGATCCGGACAAATGCGACAAGGAGATCAAGGTCGCGCTCTACGGCACCATGAACTGCTGCCGCGCGATCGTGCCGGGCATGATCGCGCGCGGCTACGGCAAGGTGGTCAACATTGTCACCGACGCCGCCCGCGTCGGCCAGGAGCGCCAGTGCAACTACTCCGCCGCCAAAGGCGGGGTGATCACCTTCACCAAGTCCTTCGCCAAGGAAGTGGGGCGCCACAACATCAACGTCAATGCCGTTTCGCCGGGCGCGACCAACTCCCCGATCCGGCAGGCCATGCTCAAGGAGATGGAAGCCAAGATCGGCGCGGAGAAAGTCGCCGAGCGCGAGGAGAAGGTCAAGCGGATGTACGCGCTGCGCCGCATCGGCGAGGCCGAGGACATCTCCAACGCGGTGCTGTTCCTGGCCTCGGACCGCGCGCGCCACGTGACCGGGCAGATACTCAGCGTCAACGGCGGCTTCGCCATGCCGGGCTGAGGAGCGAGCCATGTCCGAACAGCTTCTTCTAGTCGAGCGGCGCGGCAGCGCGGCCATCGTCACCTTCAACCGGCCAACCAAGCAGAACGCGCTGAGCGGCGCGGTGCTCGATGCGATCGACGCCACGCTGGCAGACCTGGACCGCCAGGAAGACGTGCGCGGCATCGTGCTGACCGGCAACGACAAAGTCTTCTCCACCGGCGGGGATCTCAAGGAGGCGCTCGCCATCGAGACGCTGCCGGAGATCCGCGCCTGGCTGGATGCGTTCTGGCGCGCCAACCGCCGGATCGAATCCATCGGCAAGCCGGTGGTCGCGGCCATCAACGGCTTTTGCCTGACAGGCGGACTGGAACTGGCGCTGTGCTGCGACATCCGCGTCAGCGGCGAGGGCGCCACGTTCGGTGTGACCAGTTCGCGCATCGGCACCGTGGCCGGCGCGGGGGCGACCCAGCGGCTGGCCCGCCTGGTGGGGCCCGAGTGGACGAAGGAGCTGCTGTTCAGCGGCGACTTCATCGACGCCCAGACGGCGTTGCGCATCCGGCTGGTCAGCGAGGTCGTGGCGCCCGAGCGCGTGGTCGAACGGGCGGTCGAGCGTATCGAAGCCTATGCCAGGCGCGCCCCGCTAAGCGTTGCCTATTCCAAGTTCGCGGTCAACAACGGCCTGCAGATGGACCTGGAATCGGCCCTGCACTACGAGCGCCAGATCACCAGCACCTTGTTCCTGAGCGACGACAAGCGGGAAGGCATGGCCGCCTTCCTGGAAAAGCGCGCTCCGAATTTCACCGGCCGCTGAGCGGTCCCGTTCAGTCCTTTCCATCATTGCTACTACTCAGAGACGAATCATCATGGAACTCAAAGACCTGATCTACGAAAAGCGCAACGGCTCCGCCTGGATCACGATCAACCGCCCCGACACCTACAACTCGCTGGTGGAGGGCACGATCCTGGAGATGACCCACTGCGTGACCGACGCCGCGGAAGATCCGGAAATCGGCGTCATCGTCATCACCGGCGCCGGCGAGAAGTCCTTTTCCTCCGGCGGCCACGTGGGCAAGCTCAGCGAACGCACGCCCCAGTCGGCGCGCATCCACATGCGCAACATGGGCCACCTGAGCATCGCCATGCGCACCTGCGGCAAGCCCATCATCGCCGCCGTCAACGGCTATGCCGTGGGCGCCGGCCACGAGCTGCACATCATGTGCGACATGACCATCGCCGCCGAGCATGCCAAGTTCGGGCAATCGGGCCCGAAGATGGGCGGCATGCCGATCTGGGGCGCGACGCAGATGCTGCATCGCATGGTGGGCGAGAAAAAAGCGCGCGAGATCATTTTCATGTGCCGCCAGTACACGGCCCAGGAAGCGCTGGAGATGGGCCTGATCAATCTGGTCGTGCCGATGGCGGACCTGTATTCCACCGTGCAGCAATGGTGCGACGAGATCAACGAACGCAGCCCGCAGAGCATCCGCGTGCTCAAGCTGGCGCTCAACCAGGAGTCGGACCTGTCTTTCTGGGCCAGCTTCTTCTCGGGAGCCGATCTGTTCTCGATGCATACCGGCACGGCCGAATTCCTGGAAGGTACGCGTTCCTTCGTCGAGAAGCGCAAGCCCGACTTCAAGCAGTTCCGCAAGTCGGACCGCGGCATGCGCGGGTAAGGCGAGCGCCATGCCAGCGATCCCTCAAACCATGCAGGCCGTGCATTTCAGGCAGCCCGGCGGCGCCGACGTGCTGGAGCCGGTCGAGCGGCCGGTTCCCGGCGCGGCGGCAGGCGAGATCCTGATCAAGGTCGCCGCTGCCGGCGTCAACGGCCCCGACCTGATGCAGCGCCGGGGGCTGTATCCCGCGCCCAAGGGCGCCAGCGAACTGCTCGGGCTGGAGGTTTCCGGCGAAGTCGTGCAGGTGGGGGCGCGGGTCGAGGGTTGGCGGGTGGGCGACCGGGTAACCGCGTTGACCAACGGCGGCGGCTATGCGCAGTACTGCGCCGTCGACGCCCGCCATGCGCTGCCCATTCCCGAAGGAGTGGCGCTGGCCGACGCCGCGGGTCTGCCCGAGGCGTATTTCACCGTCTGGAGCAACCTGTTCTACGACGGCGGACTGCGCGCGGGCCAGACCTTGCTGGTGCACGGCGGCGCCGGGGCGGTGGGATCCACCGCCATCCGGCTGGCCAAGGCTTTCGGCGCGGAGGTGGTGGCCACCGACAGCCCGGCCGAGCGCTGCGACTATTGCCGCAGCATCGGCGCGGACCATGTGGTCGACTACCTGACGGGCGATTTCGTCGCCGAAATGCGCGAACTCGGCGGTGCCGACATGATCCTGGACATCGTGGGCGGCCCGAATATCGAGAAGAACTTCAAGGCCGCCAGGCATTCCGCGCGCATTGTGCAATTGGCCTTCGGCGCGGGTTCGAAGGTCGAGATAGACCTGATGCCCGTAATGCTCAAGCGGCTGATCTATACCGGCACGACCTTGCGCACCCGGACGCCCGAGTACAAGGCCGAGGTCGCCCGCCAGCTGCGCGAGCAGGTCTGGCCCAAGTTCGCGCAGGGTGCCATCCAGGCGCAGGCTTCGCACAGTTTTGCGCTGGCCGAGGCCGCCGCGGCCCATGCCTTGATGGAGTCGCGCGGGCATCTGGGCAAGATCCTGCTGATTCCCTAGGCGTTTCCAGGCGCCGTCTCCGTGCTTCCAGGCGGCGCCCGCCGGCGGCGCAGGCAGGCGCGCGGCCGGCCGCCGAACCTGATAGCGAGTTCTCAATGAAGATTCTGGTATGCGTTAAGCGCGTGGTCGACTACAACGTCAAGGTCCGCGTGAAGTCGGACAACACGGGTGTGGATCTGGCCAACGTCAAGATGAGCATGAACCCGTTCGACGAAATCGCCGTTGAAGAAGCGGTGCGTTTGAAGGAAAAAGGCGCGGCCTCCGAGGTGGTGGCGGTGTCGTGCGGCGTGGCGGCATGCCAGGAGACGCTGCGCACGGCGCTGGCCATCGGCGCGGATCGCGCCGTCCTGGCCGAGACCGACGCCGAACTGCAGCCGCTGGCCGTGGCCAAGCTGCTCAAGGCCCTGGCCGACAAGGAGCAGCCGCAACTGGTGATCCTGGGCAAGCAGGCGATCGACGACGATGCCAACCAGACCGGGCAGATGCTGGCGGCGCTGCTGGACTGGCCGCAGGCCACGTTCGCCAGCAAGGTCGAGGTGGCCGACGGCAAGGCGACGGTCACGCGTGAAGTGGACGGCGGGCTGGAGACGCTGTCGCTGGCGCTGCCGGCCATCGTCACGACCGACCTGCGCCTGAACGAGCCGCGCTACGTGACGCTGCCCAACATCATGAAGGCCAAGAAGAAGCCGTTGGAGACGGTCAAGCCCGAGGACCTCGGCGTGGACGTCGAGCCGCGGCTCAAGACCCTGAAAGTGAGCGAGCCCCCGAAGCGCTGCGCGGGAATCAAGGTGGCCGACGTGGCCGCGCTGGTGGACAAGCTCAAGAACGAAGCCAAGGCGATCTGAAGAAGGAAACACGAACCATGACCGCACTCGTCATTGCCGAACACGACAACGCTTCGATCAAGCCCGCCACCCTGAACACGGTCGCCGCCGCCCGGGCTTGCGGCGGCGAGGTCCACGTGCTCGTGGCCGGCGACAACGCCGCCGCGGCCGCCGCGGCCGCCGCGCGGATCGCCGGCGTGGCCAAGGTGATCCACGCCGACGGCGCGAGCCTGCGCGACGGCCTGGCCGAGAATCTCGCCGCGCAAGTGCTGCAGCTTGCCGGCGGCTACGCCCATATCCTGTTTCCCGCCACGGCCGGCGGCAAGAACGTCGCGCCGCGCGTGGCTGCCAGGCTGGACGTCGCGCAGATCAGCGACATTACCAGGGTCGATGGCCCCGACACTTTCGAACGCCCGATCTACGCAGGCAATGCCATCGCCACCGTACAGTCGGGCGATGCCGTGAAAGTGATCACCGTGCGCACAACGGGGTTCGACGCTGCGGCCGCCACAGGAGGCGAAGCCGCCGTCGAAACCGTGCCCGCCGTTGCCGATTCGGGCAAGAGCAGCCTGGTGGGTCGGGAGCTGACCAGGAGCGACCGTCCCGAACTGGCGGCGGCCCGCATCGTCGTTTCCGGCGGCCGGGGCCTGGGCAGCGCCGAGAAGTTCCAGCAAACGATGACGCCGCTGGCCGACAAGCTGGGCGCGGCGATCGGCGCGAGCCGCGCGGCGGTGGATTCGGGCTATGCGCCCAACGATCTGCAGGTCGGCCAGACGGGGAAAATCGTGGCGCCGCAGTTGTACGTCGCGGTGGGAATCTCCGGGGCCATCCAGCACCTGGCCGGAATGAAGGACTCCAAGGTGATCGTGGCGATCAACAAGGACGAGGAGGCGCCGATTTTCGCGGTCGCCGATTACGGCCTGGTGGGCGACCTGTTCACGGCGCTGCCCGAGATGGTCGCGGCGCTGGACTGAGAGAGGGCCCCTGGGGCGGCTTTCTCCGCCGCCCCGGGGGTGGGTCACCGCGCGGCCCTCGCTTGCAGCTGCCTGGCCCGGTAGGCCTCTATGCGCGCCTTCAGTCCGGGCCGGGCGGCGGACCGCACGAGCGTCGCGAGCTCCGCGTCGCCGGCCGAGGCGACCGCCGCGCGCAGCGCCGCCATGGTGGTCCGGTCGACCGCGGGAGGCGGTAGGCAGGCCAGCCACGCGTCTCGGTCGAGCGAGTCGAGCCGCATGCTCAGCAAGCCCGTGTCGAGGGCCGCCGCAGCGTCGAGGCTGGTGCTTTCCACGGCCATGCGCCATGCGCGATCGCCCCCCACCCGCGCGGCCAGACGCGCGGTGCCCAGCACCAGGCCGAACCCGGCCCCCGGGAAGCGTACCTGGGTATCGTCCAGGCCGAGCCGCAGGTCGCAGGCGGTCATGAGGTCGGCGCCCGCTCCCCAGGTACGGCCGTGCGCGATCGCCACGGTCCGTACCGGCGCGGTCCACAGGCGCTGCAGCAGCAGTTCGATGCGCACGAACCGGTGCAGCAGCGAGGCGTCGGATTCGTCGTCCAGGTCCGACAGGTCGAAGCCGGTGCAGAAGTGCCGGCCCGCGCCGCCCAGCACGAGCGTGTGGACGTCGTTGCGCGAGACGGCCTCGTCCACCGCAGCGATCAGCGCTTCGACGGCTTGCGCGGACAAGGCATTGCCCTTGGCGGGCTGCTGCAATTCGAGCGTGGCGATGCCGTCGTCCACGCCGCAATGGATTTGCGCGCCGGTGTTCATGCCGTCACCTTGTGCGCGTGGCGCAGTTCGTCCGTGTGCTGCCCCAGTTCGGGCAGGTCCGTGCGCACCGGCACCGCGGCGCCGTCCAGGCGGATCGGGCAGCCCACCGTGCGCGTGGCGCGGCCGTTCGGAAGGGCAATGGGCCGGACCAGTTCCAGATGCTCGCTCTGCGGGTCAGCCAGCGCGGACTCGTAATCGTTGATGGGGGCGCAAGGGACGCCCGAGGCGGCGAAGCGGTCCAGCCAACTGCGCGCCGTCGAGCGCAGGAAACGCGGCTGCAGCAGCGCGGCCAGTTCGGTCTGGTTGGCCGCCCGCAGCGTCGTCGTGCGAAAGCGTTCGTCGTCCACGAGGGTCGCCAGATCCATGATCTCGCAGACGCTCTGCCACAAGCGGTTGTTGCCCGCGGCGATGACGAACCAGCCGTCGCTGGCCTGGAACGCCTGGTAGGGCGCGTTGCGGGGATGGGCGGAGCCCAGCGGGCGAGGATTGCGGCCCGAGCCGAAGAACTCGCTGGTCTGCAGTGCGCCGACCGCCAGGGTGGTGGCGAACATGGGCACGTCGATGTGGCCGCCGTGGCCGCCGGCGCGCACGCGGGCCACGAGGCCGGCGATGGAATAGGCCGCATACAGGCCGGCGGTGAAGTCCGAGATGGGAACGCCGCATTTGACGGGCGCGCCGTTCTCTTCGCCGGTGACGCTCATGACGCCGGCCGCGGCCTGGACGGAAACGTCGAATCCGCCTTCGGCGGCGCGCGGGCCGGACTGTCCGTAGGCGGAGATGGAGCAATAGACCAGGCTGGGCTTGCGCTCCCGGAACCACTGCCATCCCAGCCCCAGCCTGTCCATGACGCCGGGCCGGTTGTTCTCGACGAGCACGTCGGCGGCCAGCACGAGTTCGCGCGCCAGCGCGAGATGGGCGGGGTCCTTCAGGTTCAGCGCGGCGGACCGCTTGCCGCGGTTCAACGAAGCGAAATTCTCGCTGTAGCCGTCCGTCAGCGGAGGCCATTGGCGCAGCGTATCGCCTTCCGGGGGCTCCACTTTGACGACTTCCGCGCCGAAGTCCGCCAGCAGCATGCCGCAGAACGGTCCTGCGGCGACTTGGCAGAACTCGACCACTTTGACGCCCGAGAGCGGGAGATGTGTGTCCATGATTCGGTTTCTCAGGGGGTGTTCCAGGCGGGATCGCGTCGACGTGCTTGGCCGCTCATCGGGCGCGCCCGCATGCTTCCGGGTTGACGATGTTGGTGGTGTCGCCAGCGGCATAGGCCTTGATGTTGCCGAACGTGATGCTGAAATAGCGCTCGTAGCTGTCGCGGTCGGCAAATCCCAGGTGCGGCGCGCACACCGCGTTGTCGAAAGCCAGCAGCGGGTGGGACGCTCCCAGGACGGGCTCTTCTTCGTAGACGTCGACGGCGGCGTATCCGGGCCGTCCCTGCTTCAGCGCTTCCACCAGCGCGCCCGGCGCCACCAGCTCGGCGCGGCTGGGATTGACGAACAGCGCATCGCGTTTCATGGACAGGAGATCGTCGAGCGTGACGATGCCCCGGGTGGCCTCGTTCAGGCGCAGGTGTATGGAGAGTACGTCGGCCTCGCGGAACAGGGCGGCCTTGTCGGGCGCGGTGTCGTAGCCGTCGGCGGCGGCCTTGGCAATGGAGTTGCCGGTGCCGGACACCAGTACCCGCATGCCGAACGCGGGCCCGATATCGGCCACCATTTTTCCCAGCCTGCCGTAGCCGTATATGCCCAGGGTCCTGCCGGCCAGGCAGCCTATGCCCAGCGACGTCTGCCAGCGGCCCGCCCGCAGCTGGCGCTCTTCCAGGCCCAGCTTGCGCATCGAGGAGAGGATCAGCGCCCAGGTCTGCTCCACGGTGGCGGGGGAATAGCCGGGACCGCCGTCGGCCACCGCGATGCCATGCTCGGTGCAGGCGGCGATGTCGACGTAGCTGCCCGGCCGGCACACGCAACTGACCAGGCGCAGGGCCGGCAGTCTTTCGATCAAGGCGCGATCGAGCGTGGTGCGGTCGCGGATCAGCACTACCGCTTCGGCCCCCGCCAGCCGCCGCACCAGTTCGTCCGCGTCGCGGACCGTGTCGTTGTAGACGGTCAGTTCGTCGCCGGCGAGCAGGCTCGCGCAATCGAGCGTCCGGACCTCATCCTGGTAGTCGTCCAGCACGACGATTTTCATGGCTTTCTCTCCTGTCTTGTGCGGTTGGCCGTCGCTGCGCGCAGGCAGGCGAACGGGTCGGGCCGAGCGCTGCCGTTGTTGCCATTGGCGGTTCGGCTGGAATCAAATGTGGAACACTGGACCAAATTGGTCGGTGCGCGCACAGTATGTCCCGACGGCAATTCGAGCGTTGTCTTACGTCGAAAAATCTGTGCGCAGCATAGCTCAGTTTCTTATACAGTTACAGCGTTTCATTATTTGGAACAGCAGAGAACCCAAGCGAGAGGAATCAGGACATGGCAACGGCTGGACAGGCGGTCACCGAAGTGCTCGTCAAACATGGCGTCGATCGGGTCTATGCGCTGGCGGGAGAGAGTTTCCTCGGCGTGCTCGATGCTTTGCGGCAGGAATCCCGCATCGACGTGGTGACCGTCCACCACGAGGGGTCGGGTGGTTTCATGGCGGTCGGGGACGCGCGCCTGACCGGCAATCTCGGCGTCCTGATGGTCAGCCGGGGACCCGGCGCCACCAATGCGTCGATCGCGCTGCACACCGCCAAGGACGACGCGGTGCCGATGTGCCTGATCGTCGGCCAGGTGGGCCGCAAGTTCCTGCGGCGCGACGGCTTCCAGGAGATCGACTACGCGAACGTGTTCGGCGACATCGCCAAGTGGGTGGTGGAGATATCCGACCCGTCGCGCACGCGGGAGTTGCTGGCGCGCGCCATCCAGGTCGCGTACAGCGGCACGCCGGGCCCGGTCGTCGTAGTGCTGCCGGAGGACATGCAGGCCGATGACGCGGGGCAGTCGCCCATGCCGCCGGCCTATCGCCGTCCCTATAGCGCGCCGGATGCCGGCGCGCTGGACGAGATCGCCGCCATGCTGGCCAAGGCCGAACGGCCGCTGTTCATCGCCGGGGGCGAGCTGGCCACCGACGCGGGCCGCGCGGCGCTGCTGCATTGCGCGCAGGCCTGGGGCATCCCGGCCACGGTGACCTTTCGCCGCCACGACCTGTTCCCCAATGCCGACCCGCTGTTCGCCGGCGACCTCGGCCTGCAGACGACACAGGAACAGATCGCCGCCTTCCAGGAAAGCGACCTCATTATTGCCGTGGGCACGCGGCTGGGCGATCTGTCTACGCAGGGCTATACCTTTCCCGATAATCCCAAGCCGCGCCAGCCCTTCGTGCACGTCTATGGCGACGCCGCAGTCATCGGCCGGCATTTCGTGCCGGACATCGGCATGGTCTGCGATGCCGCGCAGTTCCTCGGCCAGCTGGCCGTCCGCGCGGACGCGGGCGCGGCCTCGCGCAACCGCCCCTGGGCGCAGCGGCTGCGCGCGCTGCGCACGGCCGTAACGGCGTGGAAGCCGAAACGCGCCGACGACGGCATCGTGTTCGGCAACGTCGTCGCGGCGCTGGGCCCGCGCCTGGCCAAGGACGCCATCGTCGTGCTGGACGCCGGCATGGCGGCCGCGCAGGCCTACCGCTACATCGAATGGACGCCCGCGCAGCGGCTGCTCGCGCCGATCACGGGCTCGATGGGCTTCGGCATTTCGGCCGCGATCGCCGCCGCGCTGCGCTATCCGGGCCGCGAGGTGATCCTGATCGCGGGGGACGGCGGTTTCCTGATGAGTTGCGCCGAACTGGCCCTGGTCAACGAGCGCCGCCTGCCCATCCGTTTCATCGTCGCCAACAACCAGTCCTACGGCGTGATCCGCCTGCACCAGGAGGACTGGTACGGCCCGCTCGACCACATCGGCACGGATCTGAGCACGCCCGATTTCGCCATGCTGGCCCGGGCCTTCGGCCTGGGAGCCGAGACCGTCGCGGCCGAAGAGGACGTCGGGGCCGCACTGGACAGGCTCATGGGGGCCGACGGGGCCGCGCTCGTCGAGATCAAGACCAGTTTGTACGCGCAGTTGCCGCCCAGGTAGCACCCACCCGTTCATACCACCGAAGCGCGCGACCGAGCGCGCCCCCATCAGGAGACAACGATGTCAGGCACGAAAAAGCTTCATCTCGAAAAGCTGCACCCCGATATGCCGTCTACCCGGCGCGGCGTGCTCAAAGCAGCGTGCGCGGCCATCGCGCTGGCCGGCACCGCCACCTCGCTGCCGGCGCGCAGCCAGGCCAAGGACTATCCTTCCAAGCCGATCCGCTTCATCGTGCCGTTCGCGGTCGGCGGAACCACGGATGTGCTGGCCCGCGTGATCGGCCAGCAATTGACCCAGGCGTGGGGGCAGGCGGTCGTGATCGAGAACAAAGGGGGCGGGGGCGGCATGATCGGGACAGACCTGATCGCGCGGGCGCCGGCCGACGGCTACAACATCGGCATGGTCGCGTCGTCGCACGCGGTGCAGCCTTCCATGAAGCCGCTGCCGCCCTACGACGCGCTCAACGATTTCACCTTCATCACGCTGGTCGCGCGCATTCCCAAAGTGATCATAGGCAAGCCCGACGTGCCCGCCTCCAACCTCAAGGAGCTGATCGAGCTGGCCAAGACCAACCCCGACAAGTACGCCTCGTACGGAACGTCCGGCATCGGCTCGGCCTCGCACCTGACGATGGAGCTGATCAACGAGAAGACGGGCTCGCGCTTCGTGCACATTCCCTACAAGAGCACCGGCACGGCGCTGTCGGACCTCGAGGGCGGACAGTTGCCGCTGGTCGTCGCCGACATCAGCCTGGTGATGCCGCTGGTCAAGGCCGGCAAGGTGAAGGTGTTCGCGACCACCGGCGAGTCGCGCCTGCAACTGCTGCCCGAAGTGGGTGCGATGAACGAGTTGCTGAAAGGGCAATCGACCTACGAAACCTACGGGATCGTGGGCCCCAAGGGCATGCCCGCCGACATCGTGCGCAAGCTGCAGGCGCAGGTGCGCAAGATGTTCGAGCAGCCTGAGCTGCGCGAACGGTATACGAGCGTGGGCATGGAACTGCCGATCATGCCGCCCGAAGAATACCGGGAGTTCGTCAAGAACGATATCGCGCATTGGGCCCGCATCATCGACACCTCGGGCGTGACCCTGAATTGAGCGAGGAGGTCTTGACGGGAGCGGACGGACATATGGGCACCAGGTTTCTGGACGATGTGCTGGTCGTCGAGCTGGGAGAACGGACCGGGGTCGGCGCGTGCGGGTCGCTATTGGCCGAGCTCGGCGCCGAAGTCGTGGCGGTCGAGCCGCGGGACGGCGCGGCGGGGGAGGGAACGAAATGGCGCCGGCGTGCGCTGGCGATGGCGGGCAAGCACAGCGTTGCCGCGCCTGTGTCCGCCGAGGACGCCTGGCTGTCGGCGCTGATCGCGCGGGCCGACGTGATCCTGCTGTCGTCCGACTGCCAGCCGGCATGGGCGGCGGACGCGGCCGCGCGGGCGGACCGCGCGGTGGTCTGCGACATCACCGCGATGGGGCGGCCGGCTGCCGGGTCGGGCTTCGTGCCGGACGCGCTGGTGCAGGCCTTGTGCGGCATCGTCGATACGACGGGCGAGCGCGACGGCGCGCCGACGCTGTGCGAGGCGCCCGTCGTCGAGGACATGGCGGCGCTGTATGCGCTCACGGCTGTGCTGGCGGGCCTGCGTGCGCGGCGCGGACATGGCCGGCGCGGGCGCGCGGACATTGCACTCTACGATTGCGCCGTCAGCGCGCTGGCGAGCTTTTTGCCGCAGTACTTCGCCGGCCGGCAGCCGCAGCGCATCGGCAACCGGCACCCGGCGATGTCGCCCTGGAACGGCTACCAGGCGTCCGATGGCTGGGTCCTGCTGAGCACGGGCTCGGACGAACAATGGCTGCGCGTATGCGAGCTGATCGGCCGGCCGGAACTTGGACGCGATCCGCGCTACGCGTCGCCGGAAGGACGCGTACGGAACAATGACGAGGTCGACCGCATCGTCGAGGCCTGGACCCGCGAGCATACGGTCGATGCCTGCGTGGCCGCTTTCAACGCCGCCAAGCTGCCGTGCGGGCCGGTCTACCAGTTGGCGGATCTATTCGATGACGCAGCTTTGCGTCATCGGGACATGGTGCATCGGCTGGACGCCGCGGGCGCTTCCCTGCGCCTGCCCGGCTCGGTGTTCCGCGGCAGCGCCGCGCGGGGAGCGGCCAATGCCGCCATACCGGAGCGGGACGGCAGCAGGCGCTGGCTGGATGAATGGATGGCGCGGCGGCCGGCGGACCGCGCCGCGGCGGCCGCCGTGGACGATGACGGGGGCGGCGGCGCGAAGCCGCTCGCAGGCCTGAAGGTGCTCGAACTGGGCAGCTACACCACGGCGCCGATCTGCGGCCGCCAACTCGGCGCGCTGGGCGCCGACGTGGTCAAGATCGAGCCGCCGCAGGGCGACCTGTCGCGGCCGCTGACGCCTACCCGCGAGGGCCAGGGCTATTTCTTCACGATCAGCAACAGCGACAAGCGCTCGCTGCGGATCGACCTGCGCACCGATGACGGCAAGGCGCTGTTTCGCGCACTGCTGGCGCGCGCCGACGTGCTGGTCGAGAACCTGCGGCCGGGGTCGCTGGCGAAGATGGGTTTCGATCCCGGCACGCTGCTGGAGATCAATCCACGGCTGGTTTCCTGCGCCATTACCGGCTTCGGCGGAGATTCTCCCTATGCCGGCCTGGCGGCGATGGATACGACCGTGCAAGGCATCTCGGGCATCATGGATCTGGCCCGGAGCGAAGGCCGGCCCTACAAGATCGGGATCTCCATCGCCGACATCGTCGGCGGCCTGTTCGGACTGGCCGCGGTCATGGCGGCGCTCGCCTATCGGGACGTACACGGCTGCGGCCAGCACGTCGATATCTCCATGCAGGACGCCACGGCGTGGCTGACGCGCGCATCCTGGAACGACGCCGGCGAACCGGATCCGGCGCATGCCGTGGTGGGGTGCGAAGACGGCTATCTGCTGGCCGAGTCCGGCGCCCGTCTCATGGCGGAGGCATTGCAGGCGTGCGGATGCGCGCGCCAATGCGGACAATGGCGCAGCGCGCTGCCGAGGGCCTTGCTGGCGGCGTTTCTTGTGAATCGCGGCATTGCGGCGGCGCCGGTGCTGTCGGTGGCCGAAGTCGTGGCCGATCCGCGATGCACGGCGCGCGGCCTGTTGGTCGAAGGGCGGACCGGCAGCGGCGAGACCTGGCCCTTGCTGGCGTCGCCCATCCGTTTCGACACCATGCTCGTGCAAGTGGCGCGGGCGCTGGGCGCGATCGGTTCGGACGGGCCGCAGGTGCTGGCCGACTGGATCGGCGCGGTTCCGGGCCGGCACGGACCGGAAGGCTTGGTTGCGGCTGGCGACAGCCTGGGGGAACGTACATGAAGGAACTCGAGTCGCTGCGCCCGCAGTGCGTGGTCGGGACGCCGTTGAGCCCGTTTACCTGGAAAGTCAGGATCGCCCTGGCCGAGGCGGGCGTGGACTGCCCGCTCGCCGTGCATCGTCCCAACCTTCCCGATACCCAGGTGCCCGACTTCAACCCGCTCGGCAAGGTGCCGGTGCTGGTCATGGACGATGGCTGCACGCTGTTCGATTCTCGCGTCATCCTGGATTTCCTGAAGGCGCTGAAGCCGTCCACGCCCCTGCTGCCCGACGACGGGCCGGCGCGCGTCATGGTCAGGCGCTGGGAGGCGCTGGCGGACGGGATCTGCGACAGCGGCGTATTGCTGATCAACGAACTGGACCGGCGCGCGCCGGCCGAGCGCAGTCCATGGTGGATCGAGCGGCAGCAGGGCAAGATGGAACGCGCCATCGACGCGATGGCCGAAGGGATCGGACAGCGCCGGTACGGCGTGGGCGATGGCCTGACGCTGGCCGACATCGCCTGCGTGGCGGCGCTGGTCTTCGTCGACACCCGCTTTGCGCAGATCGCGTGGCGCGGCCGCCATCCCGGCTTGGCCGCATACGCCGACCGCCACGCGCAGCGCGCAGCGTTCCATGCGATCCTTCCGGCCCGCGATACGGCGTGACGCCGTCTCAGCGCTTGCGCGCAATCATGTAGTGCGTGATCTGGCCCAGCATCTGGGTGCCGCTGCCGCCCCCCAGGTCGGCGGAAATTTCGCTGGCGGCGGCGATGACCTGCTCGGAGAAAACCTTGATCCGCGCCGGCTTGAAACGGTTGGCCGGACCGGACAGGCCGAGGGCGGCGATCACGTGGCCGGAACCGTCGACGATGGGCGCCGCCACGCCGTAGACGCTGTCGCGCCATTCGCCGCGATTGACCGCATAGCCCTGGCGGCGGATCTTGTCGATCTCCAACTGCAGGCGCCGCGGCACCGTGATCGTCGCGTCGGTGTAGCGCTGCAGGCGCTCGGCCACGCGCCCGATGAAGGGTTCGGACTGGAATGCGAGCATGGCTTTGCCGGTCGCGACGCAGTAGACCGGAACACGGCCGCCGATCTGGGTGTAAGCCCGCACGGGGTTGAGGCTTTCGATCTTGTGGACATAGACCACTTCGTCGTGGTCGAGCACGGAAAGATGCACGCTTTCGCCGCTGTCTTCCATCAGCGTGTTCATCCTGGGCTCGGCGATGCGGCGCAGGTCGAGCTTCTGCAGCACCGCCGAGCCGAGTTCCCACATCTTGATCGAGGCGTTGTAGCCGCCGGTGGCTTCGTCACGGATCACGTAGCGCAGCTCGGTGAGCGCCTGCAGCAGCCGGTGCACGTTGCTTTTGGCCATGCCGAGCCGGTTGGCGATGTGGGTGAGGGGCTGGGGGCGGTCCGCATGGGCCAGCAGCTCGACGACCTGCAGCCCTTTGATGAGCGTGTTGTTCATGGCGATCTCCCGTACCGGCCTGTGCAGCGCGTGCCGGCCAGGCAATCCATGAGTTATCAAATATGGAACTGTTGGATTGAATTTTAGAACGAGCCTATGCTTTGCATCAACACATGCGAGTCGCGGCGCAGGCATCGGGCGCCTGGCCTGTGAATCGCGCATCATCGGAAACGAAGGGAATCCATGGATCAGCTCACCGAAGGCAAGCTTCCCCTGCACGGCGTCAAGGTCATCGAGCTGTGCGCCGTCGCGGCCGGGCCGTTCTGCGGGATGCTGCTCGGCGACATGGGCGCCGACGTCCTCAAGATCGAGCCGCCTTCCGGCGACACGCTCAGGCAGTGGCCGCCCATCACGGACGGCTTCAGCGAGAACTTCGCTTCGCTCAACCGCAACAAGCGTTCGGTGGTGCTCGACCTGAAACGGCCCGAGGACCGGGACCTGGCGCGCGCGCTGATGCTGGAGGCCGACGTGGTCGTCGAGAACAACCGGCCCGGCGTCATGGACAGGCTGGGCCTGGGAGCGGCGAGTTTCGCCGAGCAGCGCCCCGATCTCATTTTCTGCTCGATCTCGGCCTACGGGCAAACCGGCCCGCGCGCCTCCGAAGGCGGCTTCGACCTGACCATCCAGGCGGCGGCGGGAGTGATGAGCGTGACCGGCGAGCGCGATGGCCAGCCGGTCAAGTGCGGCGTGCCCATCTCCGACTTCGCCTCCGGCCTTTATGCGGCCTTCGCCATTGCCTGCGCGCTGGTCCGGGCGCGCGCCGGCGAGGGCGGCGCGCACGTGGACGTGCCGATGTTCGGCTGCACGCTGGGCATCGCCGCGTTGCAGACCAGCGAATTCTTCGGCACGGGGAAAAGCCCGGTGAAGCTGGGATCGGCGCACCCGCGCAACGCGCCTTACCAGGCATACCGGGCTGCCGATGGCTGGTTCGCGATCGCCGCGGGGAACCAGAAACTCTGGCTGGCGGTGTGCCAGGCGGTGGGCCGGCCCGAACTGGCCGCAGACCCGCGGTTCCTGGATACGTCCAGCCGCGCCGGGAACCAGGAGGCGCTCAAGGAAATCCTGGAAGCGGTCTTCCTGCATCATGGCGTCGATCACTGGATCGGCGTGTTCAACCGGGCGGGCGTGCCGCATGCCCGCATCAACGACTATGCGGCCGCGTTGGCCGACCCGCAGTCGGTCCACATGGGCTGGGTGCAGGAACTCGCCCTGCCGAACGGCTGCGTGACGCAAACCTTCGCGTCGCCGCTGCGCTTCGACGGCGCGGGTTTTCCGGTGCGCAGCGGCCCGCCGGAGCACGGCCAGCACACCGATGAGGTCCGTGCGGACTTCGCGCGCAAAGGGGCCGCATCATGAGCGAACGCCTGCTGGAACACGTTGCCGCGGTGACGCGGGTGGTCGAGGCCCATGCCGCCGAGCCGCAGCGCATACTGGACGAGAGCGCCGCGCTGATGGGCCGGCTGGTGGCCGCGGACGATTGGCTGCCCGAAGAAATGGCCGCCCCGCATCCGGATTTCTACCGCCAGTACCTGCTCTACGGCGATCCGCTCGAACGCTTTTCGCTCGTCAGTTTCGTCTGGGGGCCGGGCCAGCGCACGCCGGTGCACGATCACTGCACCTGGGGCGTCATCGGCATGCTGCGCGGCGCCGAAATCGATCAGCGTTATCGCCGCGCGGAAAGCGGCCTGGCCCCGGACGGGCCCGCGCGGCGCCTGGGGCCGAGCGACGTGGCGACGCTGTCGCCCGCCGCCGGCGACATCCACCAGGTGCGCAACGCCTACGACGACCGCGTCTCGATCAGCATCCATCTGTACGGCGGCAATATCGGCCGAATCGCGCGCCATGTCTTCGATCCCGCGTCGGGAGAGGGCAAGCCCTTCGTGTCCGGCTATTCGAGCCATCTGGTGCCGAACCTGTGGGCGCTCTGAGAGCGCTTTCCCGCGCGCGCGGGGACACCTCGGAACGCATCCGGGCGCGGTACCGCGCCGTGCCGATCACGCGCCTGCCCTGACACGGCGGCACACCACCGAATCCTGCGACGGCCGGACCGCCCATGGCGGCATCCGGGCGCCGCGGAGCACCTGACGCGCATGAACAAGCCGCGCAGGGAAGTATGGGCAACCACCAAGACAAGTCGAGGAGACAGGCATGAAAAGGTACTGGAAAGCCGCGGCGCTGGCCGCAGCGCTGTATTGGACCGGACCTGCGCAGGCGCAGGGACAGGACGCGCCGATTCGCATCATCGTTCCGTTCGCTCCCGGCGGCACCGTGGACGTGCTGGCGCGCGCCATGTCGCAGGAAATGACCAAGGGGATGGGCAGGACGGTGATCGTCGAGAACCGGGC
>NZ_UWPJ01000027.1 GCF_900606115.1 Pigmentiphaga humi | reverse complement strand
CACAGGAAGAAGCAGCTTCTTCTTTTTGACTCGCCATCCGCCGCACCCGCTCTTGCGTAATTGCTGCCGGACTGCTCATCTCACTCTTCGCCGCATCACCTCAAGACCCCCGCGTTACCGCTTCCGGCCTCGCTGCGCTGCGTTTGCTGCGTCGAGAACGAAACTATAGCACGGTTTTTTCAGGCAATGCAAACTGGCTGCAACATATGTCTTTCCGGCCCGATCCGTGTCCGGAGACGCGGCGGCAGACGCCTGCCCCGCTCTCGACACCATCTATATATAGAAGCTGCGTATGCCGTTCACGACGGCTCGTGGTCCAGCCCGATATCCAGCACGCCCACGCTGTGGGTCAGCCAGCCTATGGAGATCAGATCCACGCCCGTCCGCGCTACGTCCGGAGCGGTCTGGGGAGTAATGCGGCCAGAGGCCTCCGTGATCGCGCGGCCGTCGACGCGGCGCACGGCTTCGGCCATGGTCTCGACGCTCATGTTGTCGAGCAGGATGGCATCGACGCGCAGCTCCAGCGCTTCATCCAATTGTTGCAGGGTATCGACTTCCAGCTCGATCTTGACCAGGTGCCCCACTCCGGCCCGCGCGCGGCGCACGGCCTGGGCCACGCCGCCCGCGATGGCGACGTGGTTGTCCTTGATCAGCACGGCGTCGTCCAGTCCGAAGCGATGATTGGACCCGCCTCCTACCCGCACGGCATATTTCTGCACGATGCGCATGCCGGGCATGGTCTTGCGCGTGCAGACGATGCGCGCGCGAGCGTCGCCGATCGCATCGACGATAGACGCCGTGGACGAGGCGATGCCGCTCATGTGGCACAGAAAATTCAGCGCGGTGCGTTCGGCCGTGAGCGTGGCGCGGGAATTCCCCTCGACCATGGCGATCACGTCGCCGGGCTTGATCCGCGCGCCGTCGGGCTTGCGCACCTCCATCCTGATCGCGGGATCGATGAGGTGGAAGGCCACGCGGGCGAGATCCATGCCGGCCACCACGCCCGGCTGGCGCGCCACCAAGGCGGTCCTGCCGCGATGGCTCGCCGGCACGATGGCATTGGTCGTCAAGTCTCCTGCCCGCCCCAGATCTTCCAGCAAGGTGGCGCGCACCAGCGGCTCGATCATCACGTCCGGAAGCGCCGCGACGTCCCATGTCTCTCCATGATCCCTGCCATGGATGCTCGAGGTATTTATGCTCATTATGAGTATTTTCCGTTGAAAAAAAATGCCGAAGTTCACCGTCCACATTATGCTAAATATGAGCATAAGAACTTGTCAATAGAGACCGTCCCGGGCCTGCACGGCCATGACGCCGCGCGCAGCGGCAGAATTCAATTGCCTCGCGCCAGCGGCAGCTTGCTGCCGCTGAGCGCGCGTTCCAGCAGGACGTCGCCGCGGAACCGGAACAGCTTGGCGGGCCGCCCGGCGGTTTCCGTAGCCAAGGCGCCGGTTTCCTCGACCAGCTGCTGCTGCTCGATGAGCCGGCGGAAATTCTGCTTGTGCAGCGAACGGCCGGCCAGCGCCTCGACCGCCTGCTGCAGTTGCAGCAGCGTGAACGTGGGCGGCATGAGTTCGAAGACGACCGGACGATATTTGATCTTGGCCCGCAGGCGCGCAATGCCGGTGGCCAGAATGCGGCGGTGGTCGTAGTGCATGGGCTGCCCGAAATGCGGGCTGCCCGGTCGGCCGATACGGCGGGTCGCCTCCTGCGCGAGCCCGGCCTCGAACAACAGTTCGTAGCGCTGCAAGACCAATTCCTCGTTCCATGGGCGGCCGCCCAGGCCGAAGCAAACCTCGGCGCGCTGCGCGCGCATGCGCCGCGCCTCCGGCTCGGGCGCGCGGCGGCACCACTCCTGCAGCGCCGCGGCGATCTGCGCATCCAGCTCGGCCGAGGGCGAGCGGCGGTCCTCCCAGGGGAAATAGCGATACCAGCCGTGCCACGCGGCGTCCGCCCCCGATACAGGCCCCTGGCGAGTCAGGGCCAGATAGCTGATGGAGATGACGCGCTGCTCGGTAGCCTGCTCGGTGCGGTCGCGGTCGGCGAATGTATAGAGCTGCTCGACGTAGCCCAGCGGATGATGGGTCTGCTCTTCCACCCAGGCGCGCAGGCCGGCCTGCAGCGAGCGGTGGCCCGACTCGAACGCGCCGGACGGCAGCATGCTGCCGTCGTGCGTGGTCAGGACCAGCGGTTCGGCATCGGTAGCGGCCACCAGGACCGCGACCAGCTCTGCCATCAAAGGTTGTCCAATAGCGGTCAAGGCGCTCGATCCGTCACTTCCGGCGCAGGTCGCTCCAGTCGGCGGAGGCCACGGACATGATGGCGGCGAGCCACAGCACGAACATGGCGATCCAGGCGGTGTTGCTGGGATATCCCTTCGTGAGGATATAGCCGCTGCATACGATCGCAGCCAGCACCAGCCAGGGCGCGCGGCGGCGGTTGTAGCTGCCGCGCGTGTCGTCGGGCTGCCGACGCGGATTCATGAACAGTCCCATTGCATTCTCCATCGAACAGCGCCGCATTGTAGAAGAAGAATGCCGGGGACTGCCGCGTTCACCCCTGCAGCAGCGACATGCCGAGCTGCGCGCGGCGCTGCAGCCAGAGGCTGGGGCGATAGCGCATGTCGCCGGTCACCCGCACCAGGTTGCGCAAGATCTCGACCAGGCGCGGCGCGCCCAGCGCATCGCCCATGGCGAGCGGGCCTTGCGGATAGCCCAGGCCCAGCGTCACGGCGCGGTCGATGTCCTGCGGCGTGGCGATGCCTTGCTGGGCGATTTCGCTGGCGATGTTGACGATGGTGGCGACCACGCGCTGGGCGATGAAGCCGGGAGAGTCCTCGATCAACGTGACCGGCGCGCCGTCGGCGGCGAATACCGCGACGGCGGCATCGCGCCAGGCGGGTGCGGTCAGCGGAGTCGCCATCAGGGTGCGGCGGCGCCCTGCCGGCAGGCCGTGCAGCACGTCGACCGCCACGGTACGGGCCGCGTCGAGCCCCTGGTCGCAGGCCGCCGTGGTGGCGTCTTCGCCGCAAGGGGTGACGACGATCAGGGCGTCCGGTCCGGGCTTAGCGCCGCTTTGCACTTTGGCTCCCAGGGCAAGCAGGCGCTCGGATACGATCCGCGCCGCCTCGGGCCGCGCCGGCGACACCCAGACCTCGGGCAGCGCGGCCACCGCGGGCGGCGGCGCCTCGGGTTCGACCTGTTTCTTGCCGTCCACATAGGTATAGAAACCCTGCCCCGTCTTGCGGCCCAGCAGCCCGCCGGCCAGCCGCACGCTGGTCAGCGCCGACGGACGATAGCGCGGCTCGTCGAAGAACTGCCGGTAGATGGACTCCATGACGGGATGCGAGACGTCCAGGCCGGTCAGGTCCATCAGTTCGAACGGCCCCATGCGGAAACCGGCCTGCCCGGTCATCACTGCGTCGACCTGGGCGCAGGTGGCGACGCCCTCCTGCAGAATGCGCAGCCCTTCCGTGTTGAGGCCGCGGCCGGCATGGTTGACGATGAAGCCCGGCATGTCCTTGGCGCGCACCGGCGTATGGCCCATGCGGCTCGCCAGTTCGGCGAGCGCATCGCCGACGGCCCGGTCGCTGCGCAGCCCGTCGATGACTTCGACCACCTTCATCAGCGGCACGGGATTGAAGAAGTGGTAGCCCGCGACGCGCTGCGGCAGGCGGCAGGCGGCGGCGATGGCCGTGATGGACAGCGAGGAGGTATTGGAAGCGAGAATGCAGTCCGGCGCGACGATGTCTTCCAGTTGCTTGAATAGTCCTTGCTTGGCGTCCAGCCGCTCGACGATGGCTTCGATGACCAGGTCGCAAACGCTCAACCGGCCCAATTGCTCGCACAAGACGAGAGCCTCCAGCGCCTGGCCGGCCCGGGCGGCGTCGAGCTTGCCTTTCTCGACGAGTTTGTCCCAGGTCTGCCTGAGGCTGTCGCGCGCCGAAGCCAGCGCGGCCGGCGCGGTGTCGTACAGGTATACCCGCAAGCCGGCCTGGGCGGCGATCTGGGCGATGCCGCGCCCCATGGCGCCCGCGCCGACGATTCCCACACTACCGATGGCTTTCATTGATTGTCTCCGAGCGTGACGCTCATATCGTGTCGCCTCACTCCGCGTAGGCCTTGATGGCTTCGCGGGCGATGACCAGTTGCTGGATCTGCGACGTCCCCTCGTACAGCCGGAACAGGCGAACGTCGCGGTAAAAGCGCTCCACGGCATATTCGGCAACGTAGCCCGATCCGCCGTGGATCTGGACCGCGCGATCGGCCACCCGGCCGACCATCTCGGTGGCGAAAAGCTTGCAGCACGAGGCTTCCATGGTCGTCGGTTCGCCCCGGTCGCGCTTGCGCGCCGCATCGAGCACCATGCAGCGCGCCGCATAGGCCTCGGCCTGGCTGTCGGCGATCATGGCCTGCACCAGCTGGAACTCCGAAATGGGCTGGCCGAACTGCTTGCGCTGCGTCGCGTAGCGCACCGACTCGGCGATGAGCCGCTCGGCCATGCCGACGCAGACCGCGGAAATGTGCAGGCGGCCCTTGTCCAGCACACGCATCGCGGTGCGAAAGCCGGTGCCCTCCTGGCCGCCCAGCAGCGCGCTGGCCGGCACGCGGCATGCGTCGAACACGACGTCGCAGGTCTGCGCGCCGGCCTGCCCCATTTTCCTGTCGGGCTTGCCCAGGCTCAGACCCGGCGTGCCGGCCTCGACCAGGAAGCAGGAAATCGCATCGGCCTTGCGGCCCTCGCCCGTGCGCGCCATCACCGAGAACAGCCCGGCGATGGGCGCGTTGGTGATGAAGCGTTTGGTGCCGTTGAGCACGTAGTGGTCGCCGTCCCGGCGCGCCGAGGTGCGCAGCGACAGCGCATCGGAACCGGCGTCCGGTTCGGTCAGGGCGAACGAACCGATCAGTTCGCCGCTGGCCAGGCGCGGCAGGTACGCATTGCGCTGTTCGTCCGTCCCGGCCAGGACGATGGCCTGGGAGCCGATGCCGATATTGGTGCCGGCCAGCGAGCGGAACGCCGGCGAGGTGCGGCCCAGCTCCATCGCGATCCGCACCTCCTCTTCCATGTTCAGGCCCAGGCCGCCGTATTCCGGAGAGATGGACAGGCCGAACAGGCCGAGCGCCTGCATTTCCTCCCGCACCTGCGGAGGAATGACGCCGGTCTCCGCCACCTCCGCCTCGAGCGGCACCAGGCGTTCGGTCACGAAAGTACGGGTGGCCTCGATCAGCAGGTCCAGGGTTTCAGCGTCCAGTGCCATGGCGGCCTCCGGAATGAGCCGGCTTGCGGCTATTTCAACGGTTTGGGAGAAGGGAAAAGATCTTCCAGGACCATGCCGCGCTCCTTCAGCACGGCTTCCAGCAGCGGCTGCAGCTTGCCCAGGCTTTCCTGCACGGTCTCGCGCACGGTGTCCACCACGACCTGGGTGCTGCGCTCGATCTCGATGTTGAGGCGGTCGCCCTCGCCCTTCTGCTCGAAGGTGGTCATGCGGCGGGTTTCCGGAATCAGCCAGACTTCGAACCAGCCCTCGGCGCGATTGACTTCGGAAACCGTCAGGCTGGCGCCGTTGATGGCGATATAGCCCTTGGCGAATACGTAGCGGCGGAAATCCGGCGGTATGGCGATGCGCAGCACGCGATTCGTGTCGGAAGCGCGACTGCTTAGAATCGTGGTGGAAAAGTCGATGTGGCCCGACAGCGGATGGCCACCGATCTCGGCGCCGTCCTTGGCCGCCCGCTCGACGTTGACGCGGGCATCCACGCCGTATTCCGACAGCGTCGTGACGTTCAGGCTCTGCAGGATGACGTCGAAGGTGGCGACGGTGGGCGATGCGATACCGGTCACTGTCAGGCATACGCCATCGACCGACACGCTGGCGCCTATGGCGAGGTCCTGGCAGAACCCCGCCGGGAAGTCGAGGGTGAACGTCCGCAGGCCGTCGCGGTCGTCGATGGCGGCAATCCTGGCGGTGCCCTGGATGATTCCGGTAAACACGATGTTCCTTTGCATGGAGCGCGCCGCGGGACCGGCCCGGCCAGGCGCGCATGGGTGACAGGCGACAGCTTAACCCGGCGCCGGCGCGGCGAACGCCACGGGCCGGCGCGGCAGGCGCATCGACACTGCGGCGGCGCCGACCAGCAACGCGCCCGCCATCCCGAACGAGACCCAGTGCGTGCCGAAGGTCTCATAGCCCCACCCTCCCAGCCACGAACTGATCATGCCGCCGAACTGGTGCCCCAGGTACGCCCAGCCGTAGAGAACGCCGACCAGCCTGACGCCGTACAGGTCGGCCAGGATGGCGGAGGACAACGCGATGCTGCCGGCCCAGACGATCCCGCCGATGGCGGCGGCGGTATAAAGCTCCCACTGGACGCCCACCATCACCAGCGCGAAAAAACCGAGGCCGCGCACCAGGTAGATGGCCGCCAGGATGTTCCGGCGGGGCAGCACGTCGGACAACCGGCCCAGCACCAGCGTGCTGAACACCGCAACGGCGCCGATCAACCCGATTCCCAGCGAACTGGTCATGGGGTCGAAACCATGGTCCATCAGCATGGGCACGCCATGCGAGCCCAGCAGATTCATGCTGAAGCCACAGGTGAAAAGGCCCAGCGCGATCTGCCAGAACGGCCAGGAAACGAGGGCATCGCGCACGCGCAGGTCCGCGCCGGCAGGCGCGGCCTGGGTGACGCGGGCGCGCCGTGCGGCCTCTTCCGGGCCCAGGTCCGCCTCGGGCGGCGCCTGGTCCCGGAAGATCAGCAAGGCGGCGGGAACCGTGAACAACGCGAATGCCGCCGCGAACACCAGCATGGCGCTGCGCCAACCCAGCCACGAGATGAGCGCGGTGAAGATCGGCGTCATCAGGGCGATGCCCGCCATCGATCCCGTGGACAGGAAAAACAGCGCCATGCCGCGCCGGCGGACGAACCACCGCGCCAGGATGGGCGTCAGCGCCACGGGACTGGTCAGCCCCAGGCCGATGGATTGCCCGACCCCGAAGGCGAGGAAAAAAGCCAGCGGGCCGGTCGCCTGCACCGTCGCGATCGTGGACGCCACGACGATCGTCATGCCCGTCAGCAGGACGAAGCGCGTGCCGCGCGCCGCCACCAGATAGCCCGCCAGCGGCATCGCCAGCCCATAGCAGAGCATGCCGACCGCCACCATGCCGGCCAGCATGCTGCGGCTGAATCCCAGGTCGTCGGCGATCGGCAGAAAGAATGGACCGATACCCATGCGCATCCCGACGGTCAGCAAGGTCAGGAATGCCGCCGCCGCGACGATGGTCCAGCCGAAATACCAATTGCCTATGCGATGCCCGGTCAAGGCCGTCCCCAGTCTTTTTATGGATGTGCGGACATGGCATCGCTGCCATCCACGCGCCTGCCGGCAAGCATAACCTCTGGCGGAAACACCCGCATCCGCGCCTCGTGCGCGGCCGACAGGACCAGATCGCCTTGATCGACGATCTGCCGCAGCGGGATCGGGCGGCCCAGCAGATAGCCCTGTCCCTCGTCGCAGCCCTCGGCGTTCAGCAACGCGAGCTGGCCGTGGGTTTCGATGCCTTCGGCCAGCACGGGAATATCCAGGCTCTTGCCCAGGGCCAGCACGGCCCGTACGATGGCCCGGGCCTGCGGACTGGACTCGAGCTCGCTGACGAAGGTGCAATCTAGCTTGATCTTGTCGAACGGGAAGGTCCGCAGCGTGTCGAGCGAGGAGTACCCCGTGCCGAAATCGTCGAGCGCGATGCCGACCCCCAGCTGCTTGATCTGCCTGAGGATGCGCAGGGAAAGCTCTTTGTCCATGAAGATGGTCGACTCGGTCAGCTCCAGTTCGAGCCGGTCCGGCTGCAGGCCGGTCTCGTCGAGGATGCTCCTGACCAGCTCGACCAGGTCGGCATGCACGAACTGGACCGCCGACAGGTTGACCGCCACCTTGTACGGGGGATTCCAGGAAGCCGCCTTGGCGCATGCGGTGCGCAGCACCCATTCGCCCAGTTGCAGGATCAGGCCGCTTTCCTCGGCCAGGGGAATGAACTCGGACGGGGGAATATAGCCGCGCTCGGGATGCCGCCAGCGCAGCAAGGCCTCATAGCCGCGGATGTCGCCGGTCGAAACGGCCGTCTGCACCTGGTAGTGGATGTCCATCTGGCCGAACTCGAGCGCGGCGCGCAACTCGCCCGCCAGCGTGCGGCGCGCGCGGACCACCTCGTCCATGGAAGGCTCGTAGAAGCAGGCCACGTTCACCAGATCCGACTTGGCCCGGTACATCGCCAGGTCGGTATTGCCGATCAAGGCCTCCTTTTCCTGCGCATCGTCGGGGTATACGGCGACGCCCAGGCTGGCGCCCGGGATCACTTCATATCCCTCCAGCCGGATGGGCGTGAAAAAAGCCGACTCCAGCCGAGCGAGGAAATCCAGCAACCGGCTTTGCTCGCCCAAGCGATGGATGGCGATGAACTCGTCGCCGCCCTGGCGGGCGACGAACTCCCCTTCCTGCAGCAGGGCCGACATGCGCCGCGCCAGTTCGCGCAGGACCTCGTCGCCGGCGGCGTGGCCGCGCAGGTCATTGATTTCCTTGAAGCGGTCCAGGTCCATGCCGACCAGGGCCACCCGTCCGCCGGCCTGATCGGCCAGGTACAGCTCACGGTCCAGGCGTTCGCTGAAACTGGCGCGGTTGGGCAGGCCGGTCAGGCTGTCGGTCATCGCCATGCGTCGGAGCCTCTCCAGCGACTCCGTCCTGAGGCTGTCGTCGATCAGGTAGCTGGCCAGGCCGGCCGCCACGATCACCAGAGCGACGCCGCCGACCGCCAGACCCAGCGCCTGCCAGGCCTCGGGATTGGAGAAGTTTCCCGGGAGCAGCACAGGCTCGACCTGGAAGGCCGTCATTCCGACGAAATGCAGGCAGGCGATCGCCATGACCAGCAGCCCGGTCGCCGCGACACGGCATGTCCCGTTCCGGACGCGCAGCGCCGCGTGCAGCGCCAGGCTGGAAAACACCACGGCCAGCGCGACCGATGCGACCAGGTAGGTCCGGTTCCAGGTCACGATGCCCTGCACCCGGTACGCCATCATTCCGACGTAGTGCATCGCGCAAATGGCTAGGCCCACCATGGCCCCGCCCAAGGCGGGCGCCCAGCGCAGGCGCTTGCTGCCGGCCAGCACGAACCCCGGCGTGGCGCCGGCCACCGCCAACAGCAGCGAAAGCATGGTGGGGGCCGGGTCGAGCGCGACTGGAACCCCGGGCCGAAAGCCGAGCATCGCGACGAAGTGAGTGCACCATATCGCCGTCCCGGACGCCACGGCCGTCAGCATGTGCCAGCCCAGCCGCTGCACCCCCCGGGTGGCGGAAGATTTCATGAACAGGCGCACCGTTACCCACGAACCTGTCGTACATACCAGGACGGCCAAGGCCACCAGCCAGATGTTGTGGCGGTCGACTACACACCCCAGTACGGTCATCATCGGTTGCGGGTTCCAGCATGGGCGCCGGCCGCCCACGGCAAAAAATGAAAAGGGGACGGCGTTACGCTCTTCCCACTGCTCAATGCTTTAACGTCACCGCAACAGGGCAAATGGATAGTGATTTTTGAGACAGTAAGTATCCAACTGCATCATTCGCCCTGATCCCGGGGGTCCAACGCGGCGCGCAGGCATGGCATGCAGACGCAAGCGAAATGCGAGGGATTAGCCGCGGCGCGTTCCAGCAGCCTCGGAGGAAACGTCTCGCGGCGGCACCAGCAATCGACGTCGAGACGTCCTTTGATCGCGGGCACGCACCCGTTGGGGCCGTTGCACAAGGGACAGGTATTCATGCGCGCGAACAGCGGCCGGCGCCCGACATGCGAACTCGCCATGCTCAACGCACCTTGATTCCCGCGTGCGCCAGCAACATGTCCCGCAACAAGGGGAGTTTGCCGGTAAAAAAGTGATCCGCGCCCGGCACCACGACTACCGGCTGCGCATCGGGCCTGGCCCAGTCGAACACGTTCGCTACCGGAACCACCTCGTCCTGTTCGCCATGCACCACCCAGGCATCGGGCAAGCCGCGCGGCGTGCCATAGCTGCGGCCCGCAGGCACCAGGCCATAGGGCATGCCCGCCAGAAACGTCCGCCACGCGGGTTCGCCCCGATCGGCCAGACGCCGCGCCACGAGCGCATGGACATAGGCGCCGAATGAAAACCCGACCAGCAGCAGCGGCAGCCCTGGATACCCCGCGCGCAACGCCTGGCACAGCGCCAGCGTGTCGTCCGACTCTCCGCGTCCTTCATCGTGCGTACCGGCACTCTGCCCGACGCCACGGAAATTGGGCCGCGCCGCCAGCCAGCCCTCGCCCGACAGCGCCCGCGCCAGGAAATGGGGCAGCTTGTGCATGGCGCTGCCGCCCAGCAGCGGCTGGGGATGCGTCACCACGGCCAAGCCCGTCGGCGGCAAAGCGGGAAGATCCACCACCACCTGCATGAGTCCTGCGCGGCCGGCCACCAAATGCTGTCCGGCAGCGGCAAAACGCAAGGGTTCCAAAAAAGCCTCCGACAAAGAATCACATGCGGCGCACCGTCCTGCCACGGCCTCGGCGCCGCAGCAGCAGCCGACGGCACATTCTACGTGAGCGGAACAGCCGCCCGGCTGGAGAAAGCCTGAGGGTTGACTATGAATCACGCTTCGTGCCCTACTTCTGCAACGGCTCGTAACAGCGGCACTCGCCCAGGGCAACGCTTTCGACATCTCGATCACATTCGCGTCGCGCCTTGCGCCTGTCCGTCGGCGGCGGCCAAGACTTGCTGTTCGCCGGAGAGAGGTAACATCCTGGCGGCAGCCGCATGTACGCTGTCCAGCTCGACAGGCATTCTCCTCACAGGCTCCGAAAATCCGGCTCGACAGCGCAGCGGGCCTTTCCTTGCGCAGGACGATGAAATACCGTGCCGACATTGACGGGCTTCGAGCCGTCGCCGTAGTTCCCATGGTGCTGTTCCATGCGGACGTGCCCTGGGTCTCCGGCGGCTTCGTCGGCGTCGACATTTTTTTCGTCATCTCCGGATTCCTCATCACGCGCATTCTCTACGACCAGGCCCGGACGTCCGGCGTCTCCATCATCGGCTTTTATGAACGCCGCATACGGAGAATTTTCCCGGCCCTGTTCGCCATGCTCGTGGCGTCGTCGATCGCGGCATGCATCTGGCTTCTACCTCCCGACCTGGTCAAATTCGGACATACCCTGGCCGGAGCCGCACTTTCCGTATCGAACGTCGTGCTTTGGCGGGAAGCCGGGTACTTCGACGTTTCCTCGGAGCTGAATCCGCTTCTCCACACCTGGTCGCTGGGCGTGGAGGAACAGTTCTACGTCATTTTCCCCATCGCGCTGGCGCTCGTATACAAGTACGCCCGCAATCGGCTGGCTCTGGTGCTCGCGCTGGCGGCCCTGGCGAGTTGCGCCTTGTGCATATGGATCACCGTCCTGCGGCCCACCGCAGCCTTCTTCCTGCTTCCGTTTCGCGCCTGGGAGCTCCTGCTGGGTTCCCTGCTGGCCATAGGCGCGGTACCGGCGCTGCACAGGCAGTCGTCCCGCAACATCGTCGCGGGTCTCGCCATGCTGGCGATCCTGATTCCCTTGTTCACCTACAGCCGCACGACGGCCTTTCCCGGCTGGGCGGCGTTCGCGCCCACCCTCGGAGCCGCCGCATTGATCCACGTCGGCGCACAAGGATCGTTCGTCACCGCGATGCTGGCCTGCAGGCCGCTGGTATATATAGGGCTGCTGTCGTATTCGCTCTATCTGTGGCATTGGCCCATCCTGGCCTTTTTCAAATACCGGATCGGCAACGAACTTCCGTTCGCCCTGACGGTTGCGCTGATCGTCCTGTCGGGCATTGCGGGCTGGGTATCCTGGCGGTGGATAGAACAGCCCTTTCGATCGGCCGCGCTTCTTCGTTCCTTGCATGCGGTTGCACGCGCCGGTATCGCGGCCATGGCGGCGGCGCTCGGCATCGCCTCGGTCCTGGCGTATGCGAAGGGATTCCCCGGCAGGCTCAGCGAAGAAGCCCAACGCTTCACCGAAATAGCGGCCTCGCCAGAACACACCAGGATCTACGATTATGGCCGGTGCTTCCTCAACTACAAGCAAGGCTCCGCCGATTACAGCGAAAAGAACTGCGCCCGCTTCACCGGGAACGCAAAGACCAAGGTCTTGATCTATGGCGACAGCTATGCCGCCCATCTTTTCGCCGGACTCACCGCGGCGAGCCCGGACACGGTGGAAATCAGGCAATACACCGCAACGGCGTGCAGGCCGCTCAAGAGCGGATTTCACCGCTGCGACGACGTGCACGACGGTTTTTTCGAGAAAATCCTGCCCGCAACCGATGCGGACCTGGTCGTCGTTTCCGCGTACTGGGGGAACTATTACAAGCGGGTCGGGGGCGAAACCCTGGCGCAGCAACTATCCGACACGCTGGCGCGGATCAAGCAACGGGGAAAGAAGACCGTGCTGGTGGGTCAGTCGCCGACTTATCCGCGGCCCGTGCCATACGCGATGGCGATGATGCCGTCCCAGGCCTCCGCCGGCGATTTCGACATTCCCGCCGAAGACTGGTCCAAGCTCAATCGGCTGCTCAAATCCGTGGCGGACGCCCAGGCCGTGCCTTTCGTCGACCTCTATGGCTACGCCTGTTCCGGGCACATTTGCCATGCTGCCCGCGACGGGCAGCCATTCCACTGGGACCTGGGACACATGACCGCCACCGGGTCGAAGTACTTCGCTGCAGCCATCGTCCCCTATTTCGAACAAGCCCGGCAGGCGGAAAGCCGCTAGGCCGGGTCTGTTCGCACGGAATTCTCTTGCCGAGTGTCTGCCGCCTCTGCAAAAGGGCATTGCCCAGCACATCCCGCCCCATTGGTTGATGCCGTCAACCTATTTCCGCTTTATGCTACTTTTGCTCGCATGGACAACGAAATCATCGATCTTCTTCGCGCTGTTGCCAGCAGCTTCCAGATGCGCATGAAAGAACAGATCGTCACCAGCGATTCCGGCCTCTCTGCTTTCCAGGCTCGCCTCATCAATCTCATTGGCCGCAACGATGGCATTTCCCAACTGACGCTGGGATCGCTCACCGAGCGGGACAAGGGCCAGATTGCCCGTGCGATCAACGAGCTGGAGGCCGGTGGATTCGTAACGCGGAGCCTGAACGCATCCGACAAACGCTCCAAGTGTCTCACCCTGACCTCAGCAGGACGGAAGATGCATATCCGCCTGAACGCCCTGCGCGGGCAATTGGCCGCCGAGGCGCTGCGCGGCCTTGGCGATGACGACAAGCATGCATTGCAGGCCACGCTCCAAAAAGTGGCAACGCGGCTTCGCCCCCCAGGCTAGGAAGCCTCTCATCCTCCAAACGCCCAATAGGTTGACTTTATCAACCAAAAACCTTAGAATGGCGGTTTGACAAAAGGATGAGCAATGGAAAAAGCGGCCCAGAGACAATTGCTGATGGCGAAGTTGAGCATTCAATTCACCATCGCACTGCTTCTCAGCCTGGTCATGACGGCCATTAACTACGGTTTCAAAGAATCCTTTGCTCACAACTGGCTGAAGGGCTTCATCGTAGCGTTCATTATTATTCCGCTCGCGTTGCGGCTGATCCCTTTCATCGCCAAGTGTGTGCGTGCAGCAATCGGCGACTGCTCTCCCCTTTTGCTGCGCAGTGTGGTTGCGGTTTGCGTCGCAGCGATGATGGAAGGCGTAATTGCGTTCGCCGTCACTCTCGCCCAGCACGGCGTCGAATCCGGGTGGACGGTGTTGTGGGCGACTACCTTCGTGAAAGCCCTGCCTTTAGGGCTGCTCATCGGCATCACGATGACTTTCTTTGTTCAGCCCCGCATGCAGAGGCTTGCGATGCAAGCCAATTGATTCGGTCCCACGGCTTTCAACCCACGGGGCCGTGCGCGAGCGAGTCGAAGAAGCGGCTATAACCCAAAAGCAAAAACCCTTGCAATTCATTGAATTACAAGGGTTTTTCAAAACTGGCGGAGAGGGTGGGATTCGAACCCACGGTACGGGGTTACCGTACGCCTGATTTCGAGTCAGGTACATTCGACCACTCTGCCACCTCTCCGTACGCCTTTCAGCGCTTGTGCGGCTCGTGGCTCAAACCGCACAACAGCCCAAAAGTATATCAGAAAATTTCCCTCATTCGCTGGCGCCTGCCTAATTCGAGATCTTTTTGTACACGGTCAGGCCGAGCACCAGGAAGATCACGAACAGGATGACGAAGAGGAAGAACAGGAACTTGGCAATCGTGGCGGCGCCGGCTGCAATGCCGGTGAAGCCGAACAGCGCGGCGATGATGGAAATGACGAAAAAAATCAGGGCCCATTTCAGCATGGCTGACTCCTCCGGGATGCTTTGAAGTTCTACCGTATCGCACCCCGGAGGCGCCCTATATGTCCGGTTGTTACGCCAGGCGTTCGAGCCCGCCCATGTAGGGGCGCAGCGCCTCGGGCACGATGATGCTGCCGTCGGCCTGCTGGTAGTTCTCCAGCACGGCCACCAAGGTACGGCCCACGGCCAGGCCGGAGCCGTTCAGGGTGTGCAGCAGCTCGGGCTTGCCCTGGGCGTTGCGGAAGCGCGCCTGCAGGCGGCGGGCCTGGAAGGCTTCACAGTTGGACACCGAAGAAATCTCGCGATACGCGCTTTGCGCGGGCAGCCACACTTCGAGGTCGTAGGTCTTGGCGGCGCCGAAGCCCATGTCGCCGGTGCACAGCAACATGACGCGGTACGGCAGCCCGAGGCGCTGCAGTACGGTTTCGGCATGGCCGGCCATTTCTTCCAGGGCATCGTACGAGCGCTCGGGATGGGCGATCTGCACCATTTCGACCTTGTCGAACTGGTGCTGGCGGATCATGCCGCGGGTGTCGCGGCCGGCGCTTCCCGCTTCTGAGCGGAAGCACGGCGTGTGGGCGGTGAGCTTGATGGGCAGCGCATCGGCGCTGACGATCTCGCCGCGCACGGTGTTGGTGAGGGTGATCTCGGAGGTGGAGATCAGATAGAGATCTTCGCGCGGAATGACGTTGCCGTTTTCGTCGACCGATTCTCCGCCCTTGGTGACCCAGAACATGTCGTCCTTGAACTTGGGCAGCTGGCCAGTGCCCAGCAAGGTCGCGGTGTTGACGATGTACGGGGTGTAGCACTCGGTGTAGCCGTGCTCGCCCGTCTGGAGATCCAGCATGAATTGCGCCAGGGCGCGGTGCAGGCGCGCGATGGGGCCGCGCATCATGGTGAAGCGCGCGCCGGAGAGCTTGACGGCGGTTTCGAAGTCCAGCCCGAGGGGTTCGCCCAGGGCGACGTGGTCCTTGGCTTCGAAGGGCAGCGGCGCGGGGTCGCTGCCGGTCGGGCTCCAGCGCCTGACCTCGACGTTGTCGTCGCTGGACGCCCCGGTGGGCACGCTGGCGTGCGGCAGGTTGGGAACGGCCAGCAGCATTTCCTGCATGTCGCGCTGGATGGCGGCCAGTTCTTCTTCCAGGGTCTTCAGGCGTGCGGGGATGGCCTGCGACTCGGCCAGCACGGTCGAGGCGTCCTCGCCCTTGGACTTGAGCATGCCGATCTGCTTGGCCAGCGCGTTGCGGCGGGCCTGCAGGGTCTCGGTTTCGGTCTGCACCGATTTGCGCCGCGACTCGAGCGTATGGAAACCGTCGAGGTCCAGCGTGTAGCCCCGTTCCTTGAGCCGGGCGGCCACCGCCTGAGTGTCTTTGCGCAGCAGAGCAATATCGAGCATGAGAGAAAACCGTAGAAAGGAAACGAAGAACGACCGGCGCAGCTGCCCTTTCGGGCCAGGGCGCATCGGCCGGACGCCGGGAATGTCCATGATTTTAGCGCCCCCGGGCGACGGCGACGGCGGCCGCTCGCGCGGCAGGGAAGAACTCTCCCCCGCCGCCCGCACGGGCCTTCACATCAAGCCATGATTCTCGATATTCGAGAATCCGCTTTGCCTGAAGCCGACGATCTGCCTAGTATTGCATCGTCAATCCAACCAGGGGATTCCACCCAGGCACAGGCGGCCGTACATTGGCGGCCGTGCGCATTGTCCCCTAATCAAGGGAAGACCATGACCAACAGCAATCCCGTCGATTTCAGCCAGGCTCCGGGCGTCGTTCTGTACCATGGACTGGCCTCGACCTGCTCCAAGAAGGTCCGCATCGCACTGATGGAAAAAGGCGTGGACTTCACCAGCCGCCTGATGGATCTGCAAGCCTTCGAGCACCTGGATCCCCGCTACATCGCCATTCATCCGGGCGGCGTCGTCCCGGCCCTCGTCTACGACGGCCACCCCGTGATCGAAAGCAGTGTCATCGTCGAGTTCATCGACGAGCAATTTCCCGGGCTTCCCCTGTCTCCCGAAGACCCGCTGGCACGCGCGCGCATGCGGGTAATGAAGCGATTCGCCGACACGGTCGCCTACGATTCGGTATACATGCTGACGTGGATGCGCCTGAGCGCGCCGGCCGCGCGGCGTCTGTCGAGCGAGGCGCTCGCCGAGGTGCTGGCCAAAGTGCCCACGGGCGAACGCCGGGAGCGCTGGGCGACCGTGGCTACCGAGGGATTTACCGACGCCCAGATCAACAAGGCGGCGGACGACATGCGGACCACGCTGAAAACGGTGGACGAATGGGCCGCCGAAGGTGGCGAGTGGCTGTTGCCGGAGCAGTACTCGCTGGCGGACCTGTCGCTGGTGCCGTTCGTGCAGCGCATCTTCAACCTGGCTCCCGAGCTTGCGCAGCACTCGGCCTATCCGGCGTTGTCCGCCTGGTATGCCCGGATGCTCGATCGCCCCGCGGTCAAACGCGCCCTGTTCTTTACCGAAGACCCCAGGGCGTCGGAACTTCCGAACATTTGAAACCGCGCCGGCCGCTCCAGGCGCGCCGCAGCCGGCCCCCGCGCGTTATTTCTTCGGTTCCTGCTGGTCCAGTTGCCGCAGGAATTCGAGTTTCTGCGCGATCTTGGCCTCGAGGCCGCGGTCAGTAGGCCGGTAGAAGTTCGCCCGCAGCCCGTCCGGAAAATAGTCGACGCCCGCCGCATAGGCATGCGGCTCGTCATGGGCGTAGCGATATTGCTTGCCATGCCCCAATTGCTTCATGAGCTTGGTGGGCGCATTGCGCAGATGGATAGGCACCGGCGCGCTGCCGTTGTCGGCGGCGAAGCGGCGCGCCGCGTTGTAGGCGGCGTAGACGGCATTGGACTTGGCTGCGCAGGCCAGATAGACCACGGCCTGGGCCAGGGCCAGTTCGCCTTCGGGCGAGCCCAGCCGCTCGTAGACGTCGGCGCCGGCCGTGGCGATGTCGAGCGCGCGCGGGTCGGCCAGGCCGATGTCTTCGACCGCCATCCGGATGATGCGGCGCGAGAGATAGCGCGGGTCGGCGCCGCCGTCGAGCATGCGGCAGAACCAGTACAGCGAGGCATCGGGATCGGAGCCGCGCACCGATTTGTGCAGCGCGCTGATCTGGTCGTAGAAGGCGTCGCCGCCTTTGTCGAAGCGGCGCAGGTTCTGCGACAGCGCGGTTTCGAGCCAGGCCGCGTCGACCTGGGTGCGCCCTGCTCCGCGCGCGGAGTCGGCCACGACTTCCACCGCATTGATGACGCGCCGCGCGTCGCCGTCGGCCCAGGCCGCGAGCTGCGCCTGCGAGGCCTCGTCGAATTCGATGTCGCCCAACGTGGCGATGGCCTTGGCGATCAACTGCCGCAGTTCTTCAGCGCTCAACGACTGCAATACGTAGACGCGGGCGCGCGACAGCAACGCCGAGTTGACTTCGAACGAGGGATTCTCGGTAGTGGCGCCGATGAAGGTGAACAGCCCGCTTTCCACGTAGGGGAGGAAGGCGTCCTGCTGGGCCTTGTTGAAGCGGTGGACCTCATCGACGAACAGGATGGTGCGGCGGCCCTTCTGCTGGGCGGCCTGCGCCGCCACGACCGCGTCGCGGATGTCCTTGACGCCGCCCAGCACGGCCGACATGGCGATGAACTGGGCATCGAAGGAGTTGGCCATCAGGCGCGCCAGCGTGGTCTTGCCCACGCCCGGCGGCCCCCAGAAGATCATGGAATGCGGCCGGCCCGACTGGAACGCCACGCGCAGCGGCTTGCCCGGGCCCAGCAGGTGGCTCTGCCCGACGACCTCGTCCAGCGTGCGCGGCCGCAGCCGCTCGGCCAGCGGCGCGGCGGGATCGGGCGCCTTGGCGGCGGCAGCGGGTTCGTCGGGAAAAAGATCGGACATGGCGAGTCGGCAACGAGAACGGCGTCAGGGCCTGGCCGCCGGGCTGGCGCCGCCCATGCGGACCACGTCCACGCCGGCCGGCGCGGTGAAGCGGAAGCTGTCGGCGGGCAGCTGCGGATTGCGGGCGACGCCGTTGAAGGTGATCGCGGTGGTCTGGCCAAAGGCGTCGAGCAATTCCAGGCGGGCCGGCAGGCCGTCCTTGAACGCGATGTCCACGCGCGAAAACCCGGCCTCGGGCGTCTTGGGCGTGGCGCGCAGCCATTGCAGGCCGTCGCGGTCGGGTTGCTCGGCCACGTCGAAGGACTGCTCCAGCGAGCCCGAGCCGAACAGGATCTGCGCCGGCGAGGCGCCGATGGCCTCGCCCACTTCGCGCACCGTGACCTGGCTCAGGTCGGGATCGTACTGAAACAGTTGCTTGCCGTCCGAGACAATCAGTTGTTCGTAGGGCTTAGCGACGGCCCAGCGGAACCGGCCGGGACGCTGGAACGAGAACGTTCCGGCCTGGACCGGCGCCGCCTGCCCGGCCTGGCTGCCGGAACCGCGGGTGACCTGCGAGAAACTGCCGCTGGCTGCCTGCGTGCCGTTCACGAAGGCGTGCAACTGGTCGATGGCGCCGGCCAGCGCCGGCAGGGGCAATGCCAGCACGGCGGCCAGGCCGGCGCCGGCGCCGGCCCGCGCCAGCAGCGCGGCGGTCTTGGAAATGAAAGTCATGGAGGATATCTCCCTAGCGCAGTACGGCGGGACGCAAACCTATTCGCCCTGGCTGGCGGGCACCAGGATGTCGCGGTTGCCGTTGGACTGCATGGCGGACACCATACCCGAACGCTCCATCTGCTCGAGTAAGCGGGCGGCACGGTTGTAACCGATGCGCAAGTGGCGCTGCACCAGCGAAATCGAGGCGCGGCGGTGCTTGAGCACGACTTCGCAGGCCTGGTCGTACATGGGGTCGGATTCGCTGTCGCCCATGCCGGTGACGCTGCTCAGTCCGTCGCCGGTTTCGCCTTCGATGGCGCCGTCGAGGATGCCCTCTTCGTAATTGGGTTCGCCCTGGGACTTGAGCTGCTCGACGACGCGGTGCACTTCGTCGTCGGTGACGAAGGCGCCGTGCACCCGGGTGGGCAGCCCCGACCCCGGCGGCATGTAGAGCATGTCGCCCTGCCCCAGCAGCGCCTCGGCGCCCATCTGGTCGAGGATGGTGCGCGAATCGACCTTGGACGACACCTGGAACGAAATCCGCGTCGGGATGTTGGCCTTGATCAGGCCGGTGATCACGTCCACGCTGGGCCGCTGGGTCGCCAGGATCAGGTGGATGCCGGCCGCCCGCGCCTTCTGCGCCAGGCGGGCGATCAGTTCCTCGATCTTCTTGCCGACCACCATCATCAGGTCGGCCAGCTCATCGATGACCACCACCAGCATGGGCAGGGGCTGCAGCGGCTCGGGCGACTCCGGCGTCAGCGAGAAGGGATTGGGAATGGGTTGCTCGCGCTTGATGGCGTCGTGGATCTTGGCGTTGTAGCCGGCCAGGTTGCGCACCCCCAGCTTGCTCATCAGACGGTAGCGCTTGTCCATTTCCACCACGCACCAGTTGAGGGCGTTGGCGGCCTGGCGCATGTCGGTGACGACCGGCGCGAGCAAATGGGGAATGCCTTCGTAGACGCTCATTTCGAGCATCTTGGGGTCGATCAGGATCAGCCGGGTCTGGCTGGCGTCGGCCTTGTACAGCAGCGACAGGATCATCGCGTTGATCCCGACCGACTTGCCCGAGCCGGTCGTGCCGGCCACCAGCAGATGGGGCATCTTGGCCAGGTCGGCGACCACCGGCTTGCCGGCGATGTCCTTGCCCAGCGCCATGGTCAGCACGGACGAACTGCCGTGGTAGGTCTGCGAACCGAGGATTTCGGAGAGCTTGACGGTCTGGCGGCGCGTATTGGGCAGTTCCAGCCCCATCAGGTTCTTGCCCGGGATGGTCTCGACCACGCGGATGCTGACCAGGCTGAGCGCGCGGGCCAGATCCTTGGCCAGGTTGACGATCTGGCTGCCCTTGACGCCCACCGCCGGCTCGATTTCGTAGCGGGTGATGACCGGACCGGCCTGGGCCGTCACCACCGACACCTGCACGCCGAAATCCGCCAGCTTCTTCTCGATCAGGCGCGAAGTGAATTCCAGGGTCTCGGGGGACACGGTTTCCTGCGCGGGCGGCGGGGGATCGAGCAGGCTCAGGGCCGGCAACTGGCCGTCGCCCATCTCGGCGAACAAGGTCTGCTGCTTTTCCTTCTCGACGCGCTCGGACTTGGGCACGACGGTTACGGCGGGTTCGATGCGCACGGGCTGCTCGTGCACCAGTTTTTCCTGCTTGGCGACCACGACCTCGGCGCGCGCCTGCACCGCGACTTCGCCCACGCGGCGGTCTTCGCGCGCCTGCCAGGCGTTGCGCACGCTGCGCACGCTCCATTCCAGCCAGGAGCCGACCTTCTCGGCCACCACCAGCCAGGAGAATCCGAAGAACAGGCTCGCGCCGATCGAGAACAGCACCAGCAGCAGCAGCGTGCCGCCGGTATAGCCGAAGCTGGACGCGGCGTGGCGGGCGATGGTCTCGCCTATCATCCCGCCGCTGCCGTGCGGCAGGGCGTCGCCCAGCGAGCGCAGGCGCAAGGCCTCCAGGCCGACCGAGCCGATCAGCAGCGCGACGAAACCCACGCCCTGTTCCCAGTGCACGCGCTGGTTGGCGTCGGTGTCGGCATGGCCGCGCAGGAACTGGTTGGCCAGGCGCAGGTAGCTCGCGTAGACGCGCTGCAGCAGCAGGATCACCAGCCACCAGGCCGAGGCGCCGATGAGGAACAGGATCAAATCGGCCAGCCAGGCGCCGAAACGGCCGCCGCTGTTGTAGACGTGGTCGGTCTGGACGGCATGCGACCAGCCCGGGTCGCCGGAATGGTAGGTAGCCAGCACCAGCGTGAGGTAGACGGCCAGCGCGGCGAATAGAATCCACCGGGCCTCGCGGAACAGGCGCGACAAACGGCCGGGCAAGGCGGGAGAAGCGCTGCCGGCATTCGGGGAGTTGCGGGTATTTCCTGCAGTAGCGGTACGTGCCATGTCCTGATTATAAGTGGGCGTCGCCCGCGCCAAGCATTCCCACGCTATCGCGATGATAGAAAAACTCAAGCACAGTGCAACAAGGCGAAACCTATAATGGGAAGCTGCCAGCCGCGGAGGGGGAGGCCTATCCTGAGCGGGCGCGGATTCACATGGGCGTCGGCGCGATCCCCTATGATGAGGGGTACGCTTCGGCGCTTGCGCCACTGAATATGTTGAAACTATGAGCCAAGACAAACATGCGAAAGTCCTGATCCTCGGATCGGGCCCGGCCGGCTATACCGCCGCCGTCTATGCCTCCCGCGCCAATCTGTCGCCCATGCTGGTCACCGGCGTGGAACAGGGCGGCCAGCTCATGACGACCACCGAGGTGGACAACTGGCCCGCCGACGCCAACGGCGTCCAGGGGCCGGAGCTGATGCAGCGCTTCCAGCAGCACGCCGAGCGCTTCAATACCGACATCGTGTTCGATCACATCCACACCGCGCACCTGGGCCAGCGTCCCTTCAAGCTGGAAGGCGACTCGGGCACCTATACCTGCGATGCGCTGATCATCGCCACGGGCGCCTCGGCCAAGTACCTGGGTCTGCCCTCCGAAGAAGCCTTCAAGGGCCGCGGCGTGTCGGGCTGCGCCACCTGCGACGGCTTTTTCTACAAGAACCAGGACGTGGCCGTGGTCGGCGGCGGCAATACCGCGGTCGAGGAAGCCTTGTACCTGGCCAACATCTGCCGCACCGTCACGCTGATCCACCGCCGCGACAAGTTCCGCGCCGAGCCCATCATGGTCGACAAGCTGCACGAGAAAGTCGCCGAAGGCCGCATCGTCCTGAAACTGTTCAGCCAGCTGCAGGAAGTCCTGGGCGACGATTCCGGCGTAGTGGGCGCGCGCCTGCTCGACAACCAGACCGGCGCGACCGAGGACATCGCCGTGACGGGCGTGTTCATCGCCATCGGCCACCAGCCCAACACCGGAATTTTCAAGGGCCAGGTGGAGATGAAGGACGACTACATCATCACCCGCAGCGGCTTGAACGGCCTCGCGACGATGACGTCCGTGCCGGGCGTGTTCGCGGCCGGCGACGTGCAGGACCACGTCTATCGCCAGGCGATCACCAGCGCCGGCACCGGCTGCATGGCCGCCCTCGACGCCCAACGCTGGCTGGACGGCGAAATGGTCTGAACGCCTATTTGTTGCAACGGCGATGAGCGGCAAACCCGTGCGAACCGGACTGGCCGGCCTCAAGGCGCTGCAGCGCGAATTGCAGGAACGCCGCGCGGCCGCAGAGGCCGCCGAGCGCGAAGCCAGGCGGCGCGCCGCCGAGGCGCGGCGGGCTGCGGCCGAATTTCGTTCGCTGGTGGGCGAAGTCGTGCAGCTCAAGCCCGATGGCCGCGTCGATCCGGCGCCGGCCTCCCCGCCTCCCCTGCCCTACAAGCGCTGGGAAGACGACTCGGAAGTCCTGCGCGAGTCGGTCTCGGACGAGTACGGCGCGGACTGGCTGATCGAGACCGACGATACGCTGTCCTACCGGCGCTCCGGGCTCGGGCAGGACGTCGTGCGCAAACTGCGGCGCGGCCAGTGGACGGTCCAGTCCCAGCTCGACCTGCACGGCTATCGGGTAGAGGAAGCGCGCGAGGCGCTTGGCGAGTTCCTGCGGGCCTGCGTCAAGCAGGAAATGCGCTGCGTGCGCATCATCCACGGCAAGGGCCTGGGCTCCAAGAACCGCACCCCGATCCTGAAAGAGAAAGTCCGCCGCTGGCTGGTCCAGAAGGAGGAAGTCCTCGCCTTCGTCGAGGCCCGCCCTACCGATGGCGGCGCCGGAGTCGTACTGGTGCTGCTGCATCACGCCGCCCGGCCGGCCTGAAGCCCATACTCAGGCGGGGCGGGCCGGCCCTTCGGGCGAGAAATGCGCGGGCGTATCGGTGCGCCGCTTCTGCCGCCATTCCATGACCGTCTTGAGCACCAGCGTCAGCATGGCCATGCACGCCAGCAGCGCCGCGGCCGTGAAGGCGGCGGCCGTCTTGTAGTCGTTGTTGAGCTGCTCGACCAGCAGCGGCAGCGTCAGGGTCTGGTTCATGATGGTGCCGGACACCACCGACACTGCGCCGAACTCGCCCACCGCGCGGGCATTGGTGATGACGATGCCGTACAGCAGGGCCCACTTGATATTGGGCAGCGTCACGCGCCAGAAGATCTGCCAGCCCGACGCGCCGAGCGAGAGCGCGGCGATTTCCTCGTCCTGGCCCTGGGCCTGCATGAGCGGGATCAGGATGCGGGCGACGTAGGGCGAGGTCACGAACACCGTCACCATGAGGATGCCTGGCCAGGCGAACATGAGCTGGATGTCGTGCCCGTACAGCCAATTGCCGAGCGTGCTCTCCAGGCCGTAGACCACGAGATAGCACAGGCCCGCCACCACGGGCGAAGTCGCATACGGGATGTCGACCAGCGTGGTCAGCAGGCGCCGCCCGAAGAAATCGTAGCGCGTCACGCACCAGGCCAGCAGGATGCCGAACACCAGGTTGATGGGTACGGTCGCCAGCGTCGTGATCAGGGTCAGCCAGATCGCATGCTTCATGAAATCTTCGTTCAGGTTCTGCACGACCAGGCCCCAGCCTCCCGCGAGCGCCTGCGAGAAGATCAATGCCAGCGGCACGACCAGCAGCAGTACGGCAAACACGATGCCGAGGACGATCAGCAGCCACTGGTGGGCTTGGGTGGGTCGTTTGATAGCCATGGCGCAACCGGGATCAAGTACGGCGCAGCAGGCGTCCCTGGACGACCTGCAGCAGGAAAAGCAGCAATAGCGAAGCGATCAGCACGACGGAGGCGATCGCCGCCGCGGCCGGATAGTTAAACTCCTGCAGCCGGACGAAGATCATCAGCGAGGTGATCTCGGTCTGGAACGGGATGTTGCCGGCGATCATGATCACCGCGCCGAACTCGCCCAGGCTGCGGATGAACGCCTGCGAAGAACCCGCGATCATCGCCGGCACCAGGCTGGGCAGCAGCACGCGCCAGAAGGTCTGCCAGCGGGTGGCGCCCAGCGTGGAGGCGGCTTCCTCGAATTCAGGCTCGAGGTCCTCCAGCACCGGCTGCAGCGAACGCACGATGAAAGGCAGGCTGGTGAAGATCATCGCCACCACCAGGCCGGGATAGGCGTAGGAGATCTTGATGCCCAGCGGCTCGAACCAGCGGCCCAGCCAGCCCGTGGGCACGAACAGCGCCGACAGCGTGATGCCCGCGACCGCGGTGGGCAGCGCGAAAGGCAGGTCCACCAGCGCATCGATCAGCCGGCGGCCGGGAAATTCGTAGCGCGACACGATCCAGGCCAGCACAAAGCCGATGGCCGTGACGATCACGGTCGAATAGACCGCTCCCGATACGGTGACCTTGTAGCTCTGCACCACGCGCGGATCGGTAATGGCCTGCCAGTACTCCGCCCAGGTCATGTCGCTGACGTACAGCAGCAGCGCCGAAAGCGGCAGCAGGATGACCAGGCTGAGATACAGCACCGAAAAGCCGAAGCTGGGCACGAAACCGGGCAGGACTGGCGGACGGCGGAAGAAGCGGAGTGAATTCACGGCATGGAAAGCGGACCGGCTGGCGCCAGCCGCGAAAGTTCTCGGCATCAAGCCCTGTTGTGCGAAACGCGATCACCCCACCGGAATGACCGCGCCTTGATCGGAGACGAATTGTACGGCACCCGCACGCCAACCAAGGGAGCGACCTGGCCCCGCCAGAAGTACCGCCCCCCTGAAAGGGCCCCTCCCTTAACCCAGGGCACAGCGGATCTGGCTCCGCCAGTCCGCCAGTGCCGCCCCCCTGGGGGGGCGCGCGTAAGCGCGTAGGGGGGGTTACCTCTTCGCGAGCAGTTGATCCAGCACGCCGTTGGCGTTGAAGTGCGTCTTGGTGATGTCGTCCCACGAACCCAGCACCTTGGTCGGATCGATCAGGCGGATCTTGGGATAGCGGTCGGCCATCACCTTGGCGACGTCGGGATGGTGGACGCGGTAGTTGAACGTGGTCAGCAGCAGCTGGATTTCACGGCTGTATTGGTAGTTCAGGTACTCGGTGGCGACCTCGCGGGTGCCTTTCTCGTCCACGACCTTGTCCACCACGGCGACGGGGAACTCGGCCAGCACCGAGACGGGCGGCACGACCACTTCGTAGCCGCCGGCCTTGAATTCGTCGCTCTTGGCGATGTTGATCACTTCCGATTCGAAGGTCAGCAGCGCGTCGCCCTGGTTGTTCTGGGCGAATGCCACCGTGGCGCCGCGGCCACCGGTCGGGAAGTTCACCACGTTGTGCAGCAGCTTGCCGACGAACGGCCGGATCTGCGCGTCGTCGCCCTTGAACTTCTCGTTGGCGAACAGCCAGGCGCCCAGATAGGTGTAGCGCGCGTTGCCCGAGGTCTTGGGATTCGGGAACACCAGCTTCACATCGTCGCGGACCAGGTCGTCCCAGGTCTTGATGTTCTTCGGATTGCCCTTGCGCACCAGGAAAGCGATGGTGCTGTAGTACGGCGAACTGTTGTTCGGGAAGGCCTTTTGCCAATCCTTGCGCAGCAGCCCGCGCTGGGCCAGGATATCGACGTCCGGGACCTGGTTGAAGGTCACCACGTCGACCTTCTTGCCCTGGATGATGTCCTGCGCCTGGCGCGAGGTGCCGGCAAACGACTGGTCGATCTTCAGATCCTTGCCGGTCTTGTTCTTCCAGTGCTCCTGGAATTTGGGATTGACGGCGGCGAACACTTCGCGGGCGACGTCGTACGAGGCGTTCAGCAGCGGCTTGTCCTGCGCCTGCGCCGTCCCCGTCACCGTGGCGAGCACCGCGACCGACGTGGCCGCGAGGGCAATGAATTTCTTGAACATGAAACGGCGTCCTTTACATTGGGCTGTGGATGCGAGGACGTAAACGTAACAAATCCGCATATGAGGACAAACCATATATTAATCATTTCTTTATTTCTTATTGAAATAAAGAACGACCAGCCCCCGCCTTGCCGGGGAATACCTTCGCGGCGCCGCTAGACCGGACTGAGATATTTGGCCCGCGGCCGCATCGTGAACCCCGCCAGCCGCTGCTCGATCGCGTGCGCCGCCCAGCCGGCGCTGCGGCCTATCATCCAGATCGCGGAAGCCGCCCCCCTGGGCAGGCCCAGCGCCATCGACAAGCCCACCAGCCCCACATCTATGCGCGGATGCAGCTCGGCAGCCCCGGCCGCGGCGCGGGGCAGGTCGGGCAGCGCGGCGCCCTTCCCGCCGGCGGCCAGCGACGACGCCAATTCGATCAGGTAGCGTGCGCGCGGATCTCCCTTGGGATAGGAAACGGGATTGAAACCCGGGACCTGGCGCCCGGTGGATACGTAGGAAGAAATCAGGTTCTGCATGTCCTGCGGGCTCCGGACGCCGCGCAGCAGATCTTCGGCGCGGTCGCATCCGCTGCCGAAACGGATGCCGGAATGGGTGACGATGGCGGCCTGCAGGCAGGCGCCCAGGTCGGCGCCCGCCGAGGCGGCGACACGGGCCGCGAAGGTGGCCGGCGACAGCTCGTGATCGGCGCACACGACCAGCGCGGCGTTGATGGCCGGCGCGCCGGCATCGGCGGCCGTGCCGGCCAGCAGGCCGCGCGCCAGCATCTGGGCGATGGATAGCGCCCCCTCGGGCCGCAGCACCCGCTTGCGCGGGCCCAGCAGCCCCGCCGCGCACGCGTACAGGCTGATGAGCCGGGCGGCGTCGGCGGCGGTCGTGCCGCGTTCGAAATCGGGCTTGCCCGACATGGACATCGCCAGCACGGACGTGGCCAGCGACATCAGGCGCGCGCCGTTCAGCGCCTCGCTGTGCCGTGCGGACTGTTCGAGGCTGTCCAGCACGCCCGGCGGGGGCGGCGCTACCTCCCAGGCCAGCAGGTCGGGCACGTCGACCCCCGTCCACAGCAGCTCGGCCACCGATTCGAAACTGCGCCCGGACTGGGCCAGCGCGATGGCGGGCCGGCCCCGGTAGCGCGGCCCGGCGTCGGACAAATCGGTGATCGAGGTCGTCAGCACGGGCTGGCCCCAGCGCACCGCCGATTCGACCGTTTCGGGAATGCCGGCCCGCCCGCCCATGCGGGTGGCCGCGCGTTCGACGTCCTCGCGGAAATACAGCCGGGCGCGGGTGCCGGGCTGGGTGACGGAACGGATCAGCCCCCGGCTCACGTAGGAATACAGGGAGGGAATCTTGACGCCCAGCAGGCGGGCCGCTTCCCGGGCGGTCAGGTACTCGGAACGGGGCGTGGGCTCGCTCACTGCCATCTTTTCATGGATTAAATAATCAATCTTGATCGAGTATAGATTCGATCTTTACACTGGGTAAAGGCAGCGGGCCGCCGGACGGCCCCGCACCCGGCGCATGCGCGCCGGCAAGCGCCGCCACCTGGAGACAAAACATGGATTTCCGTTCCTTCCTGCGCCGTACCGCGACCCTGTCGTGCGCAGCCGTCCTGATCGCCTGTTGGCCTGCCGTCGAGGCCGCTCCCAAGCAAGTCCGCCTGGTCGTCCCTTTCCCGCCCAGCGGCAACCTGGACACCATTACCCGGCAGGTCGCCGAAGGGCTGCAGCAGACCTTCGGCGTGGTCATCGTCGAAAACCGTCCGGGCGCCAACGGCAACATCGGCGCGGACAACGTCTACAAAAGCCCGCCCGACGGTTCGACGCTGATGTTCGCGCCCTATGGCCCGATCGCGGTCAACCAGCACCTGTATCCCAAGCTCAGCTACGATCCCGCGCAATGGGTGCCGGTCGCCATGCTGGCGACCGTTCCCAACGTGCTGGCCATCCACCCCAGCCTGCCGGTCCACGACCTGGCCGGCTTCATCGCCTACCTGCGGGCCAACCCCGGCAAGGTGGCCTTCGCCTCGCAAGGCGCGGGCTCGTCGTCGCATCTGGCGGCCGAGCTGTTCATGCAGCTCACCGGCACCAGCATGCTGCACATCCCCTACAAAGGCACCGGCCCTGCCCTGGTCGACCTGCTGGGCGGACAGGTCACGGTGTTCTTCGACACGCTGAGTTCCAGCGGCAAGTACCAGAAGAACGGCCGGCTGCGCATCCTGGCGGTGGCCGACGACAAGCGCTCGCCGCTGCTGCCGGACGTCCCGACCTTTGCCGAGGCCGGGCCGCCCTCGATGAAAAACATGATGGCCAACGCCTGGTATGCGGTGGTGGCCCCGCCGGGAACGCCCCGCGAGGTCGCGGCGAAATACGAGCGCGCCATCAACGACGTGCTCGCCGCGCCCGCGACGCGGCAGAAATTCGCGGAAATGGGCATAGACCCGGTCATCGCCACCTCCGCCGAAGCCGGCCGCTTCATGCACGACGAGGCCGAGAAATGGGGATCGGTGATACGCGCCAGCAAGATCACGCTGGACTGAGCCCCTTTTCCCTGGAACCGGACCCATGCAAGCACGCATCGACACGGCCGACACACGCCAGCGCATCGCCGACGCGCTGGCCATGATGGAAGCCGCGCACATCATCGACTTCAACGGCCACTTCAGCGCCCGCACCGGGCCGGACCGCTTCCTGATCAACTCGGGAGCATCGGTGCGCAGCGCCATCTCGGCCGCCGACATCATTGAAGTGGATCTGGACGGCCAACCGCTCGAAGGCGACGTGCGGCCGCCCATGGAGTTCCATATCCACGCCTCGATCTACCGCCGGCGGCCCGAGGTCGGCGCGGTCGCCCATACCCATCCGCTTTGGTCCACGCTGTTCAGCAGCGTGGGGCGCAAGGTCGAGCCGGTCACCATGCAGGCCGCGCTGCTCGGCGAAATCAGCGAGTTTCCGAAAACGGCGTCGATCAATACGCGCGAACTGGGCGAGGAACTGGCGGACTGCCTGGGGAATGCACGCGTGGCGATGCTGAGATCGCATGGCGCGGTGGTCGCGGCCGAAGGGGTGCTGGAAGTATTCGTACTGGCGTACTACCTGGAGGAAACCGCCCATCGGCAATACCTCGCGGTCCCGTTGGGCACGCCTCAGGTGCTCGATGCCGCCCAGCGGGAAAAAATCCGCGCCAACCTGTGGAAGCCCCACCTGCTGCAAAAGGCCTGGGACTATCACTACGCCAAATTGAAGCGCTAGTGTCTGTTGCGGCCGCGGCGCGGCTGCCCGGGCGGCTGGCCGCCCGGGATGCGGAATTCAGACCGCAGATTCGCCGGTTTCGCCGGTACGGATGCGGATGACCTGCTCGACCGGCGTAACGAAGATCTTGCCGTCGCCGATCTTGCCGGTGCGGGCCACGCGGATGATGGCTTCGACGGCCTGGTCGACCAGTTCGTCGGCGATCACCAGTTCGATGCGGATCTTGGGCAGGAAATCCACCACGTATTCGGCGCCGCGGTAGAGCTCGGTGTGGCCCTTCTGGCGCCCGAAGCCCTTGACCTCGGTCACGGTCAGGCCGTTGACGCCAACCTGGGCCAGCGCTTCGCGGACTTCGTCGAGCTTGAAGGGCTTGATGATGGCGGTGACTTGTTTCATGGCTGAGACCTTTGTGGAAATACTGGGGAATGCCTGAGAGGCAAAGCTAGGGATTGTAGTGGCGGAGGCGCTCAGGCGTCGGGGCCGGTTTCCGGAACGTTGGCCAGGTCGGCTTCCCAGACGGCTTTCTCGGAGTCGCTGGGGGCGCGCCAGTCGCCGCGCGGCGACAGCGAGCCGCCCGAGCCGACCTTGGGCGCATTGGGCACGCACGAGCGCTTGAACTGGCTGGTCTTGAAGAAGCGATGGACGAAAATGCCCAGGTTGCGCTTGATCGCCGCCAGTTCGTACTGGTTGCGCGCCACGTGGGCTTCCTCGGGCCACTCGCCCTTCTCGCGATCCTGCCAGGCGGCCAGGGCGAGGAAGGCGACCTTGGCCGGCGCAAAGCCGTAGCGCAGGATGTAGTACAGGTTGAAATCCTGCAGTTCGTACGGCCCGATGAACTGCTCGGTGCGCTGCGCGGGCGCCCCGCCGTCGGACTTGCCGGGCACCAGTTCGGGGCTGATCTCGGTCGCCAGGATGTCCAGCAGCACCTGGCTGCCGTCGCCTTCGACGGTGCCCGTCTCGGCCACCCAGCGCACCAGGTGGGCGATCAGGGTCTTGGGCACGCTCGCGTTGACGTTGTAGTGCGACATGTGGTCGCCTACGCCGTAGGTGCACCAGCCCAGCGCCAGTTCGCTCAGGTCGCCCGTGCCGATGACGATGGCGTTGTGGAAATTGGCCAGCCTGAACAGGTGGCTGGTGCGCTCGCCGGCCTGCACGTTCTCGAAGGTGATGTCGTAGACATCCTGGCCCTGGGCGTAAGGATGGCCGATGTCCTTGAGCATCTGCTCGCAGCTGGGCCGGATGTCGATCTCCAGCGTCGTGCAGCCTATCAGCCGCATCAGCGCGCGCGCCTGCTGCAGCGTGCGCCCGCTGGTGGCGAAGCCCGGCATGGTGGCGGCGATGATGTGGCTGCGCGGCAGGCCCAGCCGGTCCATCGCCTTGGCGCAGACCAGCAGGGCATGAGTCGAATCGAGCCCGCCGGACACGCCGATCACGACCTTGTCCATGTCTATGGCCGACAGGCGCTGCACCAGCGCCTGGACCTGGATGTTGTAAACCTCGTTGCAGCGCTGGTCGCGGCGGCGGCGGTCGGCCGGCACATAGGGGAAGCGTTCGACCTCGCGCTGCAGCGGCAAGGCCTGGTCGAAGGCCAGTCCCAGTTCGAAGGAAACGACCTGGAAACGCTCGGTCTCGGCCTGGTGGCGCAGCACCGACTGGCCGAACGTGGTCTGCCGCATGCGCTCGTGGCTCAGCCGTTCGAGATCGACGTCGGCCACGATCAGGTGCGAATCGTCCAGGAAGCGCTCGGACTCGGCCAGCAGTTCGCCGTTCTCGTAGATGATGGCCTGGCCGTCCCACGCCAGGTCGGTGGACGACTCCCCCCGTCCGGCCGAGGTGTACAGGTAGGCGGCGAGACAACGCGCCGACTGCTGGCCGACCAGTTGGTGGCGATAGCCCGACTTGCCCACGACGATGTTCGAGGCCGACAGGTTCACCAGCACGGTGGCGCCGGCCAGCGCCGCGAAGCACGACGGCGGGATCGGCACCCATACGTCCTCGCAGATCTCGACGTGGAATCGCAGGCCCGGCACGTCGGACACGTCGAAAAGCATGGACGCGCCGAACGGCGCCCGCTGTCCCGCCAGGTCGATGTGGCGGGCCACGGTGCAGTCGCCCGAGGTGAACTGGCGCGCCTCGTAGAATTCGCCGTAGTTGGGCAGATAGGTCTTGGGCACCACGCCCAGGATGCGGCCTTGCGCGACCACCACGGCACAGTTGAACAGGGCATGGTTCACGCGCAGCGGCAGCCCGACCACCAGGGCGGCGGGCAAGTCGCGGGACGCTTCCACGATGACGGCCAGCGCCCGCTCGCAGCCGTCGAGCAGCGCGGCCTGGTGGAACAGGTCGTCGCAGGTGTAGGCCGACAGCCCGAGCTCGGGAAAGGCCACCAGGGCCGCGCCCTGCGCCACCGCATCGCGCGCCAGCGCCATGGTCTGCGCGGCGTTGAAGGCCGGATCGGCCACCTTGCAGCGCGGGACGCCGACGGCCACCCGCGCGAAACGGTGCGAGTAGAGGTTGAAAAAATTGCCTGTCATGGTGTGTGCTTGTCTGGCCGCGCGGGAGCGGGTGTCGAACTTGCGGGAAGGCATGCGCCTGCTATACCCACATCATAAGGCCCACGGCGGGCCGGCGTCTCGGCGCCGCGCGCCTGCCGGACCGTGCCGCGGGCAACGCGCCGGCCAGCCGCGTCAGTCCGCGCCGGCCGGCGCCTTGAACGGCGTATGCGATTCGAGTTCGTCGAGGTAGCGATCCATCCCCTCGGTCTCGCGCCGCAGGAAATCGGCGATCGCATCGGCGAAGCGCTCGTCCGCGACCCAGTGGGCCGACCAGGTCGGCGTGGGCAGCAGGCCGCGCGACATTTTGTGCACGCCTTGCGCGCCGCCTTCGAACGATTCGAAGCCATGGGCGATGCAATATTCGATGGCCTGCAGGTAACAGGTCTCGAAATGCAGGCCGGGCACGAACTCCGTACTTCCCCAGTAGCGGCCGTACAGCGTGGCGCCGGCCGCGATGTTGAGGGCGCAGGCCACCGGCTCGCCCGCCCGCTCGGCCAGCACCAGCAGCATCGCGTCGGGCATGGCGGCACGCAGCCGTTCGAAGAAAGCCGGATTCAGGTAGGGCGACGACCAGTGGGCCGCATAGGTCGAGGCATAGCACCGATAAAAGAAGGCCAGGTCGTCCGGCCCGATCGCGGCGCCGCGCAGGTGCCGGAAAACGATGCCCGCCTGGGCCACCTTCTTGCGGTCCTGGCGCAGTTTCTTGCGCTTGTCGTGATTCATCGCCGCCAGGAAGTCGTCGAATGTTCCGTAGCCGGGATTGCGCCAGTGGAACTGCACGCCTTCGCGCATCATGTAGCCGGCCTCGCGCAGCGCCCGTGCGTCCTCGTCGCTCGGGAACAGCACGTGCAGCGACGACACTTCCGCCTGCCGGGCCACCTGGACCGCGGCCCTGGCCAGCAAGACGCGATCCTCGTGGCTGCCGGCCAGCAGGCGCGGCCCGCCTACCGGCGTAAAGGGAACGGCGCACAGCAGCTTGGGGTAGTAGTCCAGCCCATGGCGCTCGAAGGCCTCCGCCCAGCCCTGGTCGAACACGTATTCGCCGCGCGAATGGCGCTTCAGGTAGAGCGGCATCGCGCCCGCCAGTTCGCCGCCGCGGCGCAGCAGCAGATAGCTGGGCTGCCAGCCGGTGCGGCGCGTCGCGCAGCCGGTGGCGTGCAGGGCGTCCAGGAACGCATGCGCGACGAAAGGATTGCCGGCGCTCCAGGCGTCCCATTGCGCCGGGTCGATGGCTTGCAGGTCGTCGGCCAGTTCGACGGTCAGGTCGCTCAAGACGCCTCCGGGACAGGCAGGCAATGCCGCAGGGGTACTGCTTCCAGGGTGGCGCCATCGCGCGCGGCCGCCAGGCCGCCGGGGAGCCACGGACGCACGTCCGGCCAGCGGCGCCTGGCTACCGGGATGGTCTCCGGCACGCCATGCAGGCGCAATTCCCAATAAGGATCGGCGTCGCCTCCGGAGGCTTCCGGCGTGACCAGGCTCGCCCCGGCTATCGCGGCGCGCGCCACCAGCGTACTGCGGTGCACCTGCACGAAACGGCCGGGGAAACCGCGCAGCAGCGCGGCCAGCGGCTGGTCCGTCACGAACTCGGCGGCGGCGGTGCGTATGCTCACGGACTTGCCGCTCGCCCTGAGGTAAACGACCTGCGCCACGGGTACCGGGAACTCCCCGTCGCGGCCTCGCGCCAGCAGGACCTCGGCAGACGGGCCGAGGCGCCGCCCGCCTTCCAGGCCGAGCGCGCGCTGCAGCGCCTGCTCCAGGCGCTCGGCGCGCAACGGCGGCAGCAGGCTGTCGACGGCGGGCAGAAGATCGGCCAGCGCCTGGCTGTCGATGGACGGCAACAGCAGGATGACCGCGGGGCCGTCCTGCCTGTCCGCCCATTCCCGCGCCAGCGCGTGGCCGGCGGCGTCCGGCAGGCCCAGGTCGAGCAGCACGACGGCGGACTGCGCGGCGGACTGGCGCGCCAGCGCGGCATCCGCCACCGGCGCCAGGCGGCGGATAGGCAGGCGCCGCGACAGTCCTCGCAACTGCGCCGACAGCCGCGCGCAGAATGCCGCGTCGCGCCCGACGATCAGCACGCCCGGCGCGCCAGTTTCCAATTCAGTAACCGCCATAACCCGCTTTATAATCCGCGCCATGTCTACACCGACCGACCCCCGCCCCCAAGACCAGTTCGCCAAGAAGGCCGAAGCCTGGTCAGCCCGGTTCTCCGAACCGGTTTCCGACCTCGTCAAACGGTACACCGCTTCGGTGGACTTCGACAAACGCCTGGCCAAGTTCGACATCCAGGGTTCGCTGGCGCATGCCGAGATGCTGCAATCCGTCGGCATCCTGACCCACCAGGACCTGGACGACATCCGCCGCGGCATGGCCGCGATCGAGTCCGAGATCGACGCCGGCCGCTTCGAATGGTTGCTCGACCTCGAAGACGTCCACCTGAACATCGAGCGCCGCCTGACCGAGCTGGTGGGCGACGCCGGCAAGCGCCTGCATACCGGCCGCTCGCGCAACGACCAGGTCGCCACCGACATCCGCCTGTGGCTGCGCGCCGAGATCGACACGCTGCTCGACCTGCTGGGCCAGCTGCGCCGCGCGCTGGCCACGCTGGCGCTCGAGCATGCCGGCACCATCATGCCCGGCTTCACGCACCTGCAGGTCGCCCAGCCCGTCACCTTCGGCCACCATCTGCTGGCCTACGCCGAGATGTTCGGCCGCGACGCCGAACGGCTGGCCGACTGCCGCAAGCGCGTCAACCGCCTGCCGCTGGGCGCCGCCGCGCTGGCCGGCACCTCCTATCCGATCGACCGCGAGCGCGTGGCGCGCACGCTGGGCTTCGACGGCGTCTGCCGCAATTCGCTCGACGCCGTTTCCGACCGCGATTTCGCCATCGAGTTCTGCGCCGCCGGCGCGCTGGTCATGACGCACATCTCGCGCCTGTCCGAGGAGCTCGTGCTGTGGATGAGCCCGCGCGTGGGCTTCATCGACCTGGCCGACCGCTTCTGCACCGGCAGCTCCATCATGCCGCAGAAGAAGAATCCCGACGTGCCCGAGCTGGCGCGCGGCAAGACCGGCCGCGTCAACGGCCACCTGGTGGCGCTGCTGACCCTGATGAAAGGCCAGCCGCTGGCCTACAACAAGGACAACCAGGAAGACAAGGAAGGCCTGTTCGACACCGCCGACACCGTGCGCGACACGCTGCGCATCTTCATCGACATGGCCGCCGGCATCCAGGTCAAGCCCGAAGCCATGCGCGCCGCCGCGCTGCAGGGCTTCTCCACCGCCACCGATCTGGCCGACTACCTGGTCAAGAAAGGCGTGCCCTTCCGCGACGCCCACGAAGCCGTCGCGCTGGCGGTGCGCCAATGCGTCGAACGCAACTGCGACCTCGCCGACCTGTCGGTGGACGAGCTGCGCGCCTTCCACCCTTCGGTGGGCGACGACGTGCACGGCGTCCTGACGCTGGAGGGTTCGGTCGCCTCGCGCTCGCACGTGGGCGGCACGGCGCCGGAGCGGGTGCGCGAGGAAGCCCAACGGGTGTTGAGCCCCCCCCCTACGCGCTGACGCGCGCCCCCCAGGGGGCTCTACCTACGGACTGGCGGAGCCAGATCCGCGGTGCCCTGGGTCTGAGCCGAGCCAGGCGCACTGCTTTGCTCACTTGACGGGACAGTTGCTACGGGACAGTCCACTAGCGAACCAGCGTCCCCGGTTGCCAGCCGAGGCGGCGGGCTTCGCCTTCGGCCAGTTCCGCTACGGAGTGGGCGCGCGGGCACCAGGCCATCCGCCATGGGGGCATGGCCGGAACGAGGCGCAGCACCCGGCCTTGTGCATCCAGGAAGACCACGTCGATGGCATAGGACATGCCAATGGTGTGCACGGCTCGGCAGGGAGTGATCCACCATGCTTCCCCTTGGGCCGGCGGCGGGCGGCCCAGGAGGCCGCGCAGGCGCTGCCAGGGGGTGCGCGCCACCCGCCAGCGTACCGGCTCGGGCGCCTTCACCAGCCGGGCTCCATCAGCTTGACCACGATGGGAAAACCGATCACGACGAAGGAACACGGGAAGATGCAGGCCACCAGCGGCAGCAGCATCTTTACCGGCGCTTCCATCGCCAGGCGTTCGGCGCGCAGGAAACGTTCGCTGCGGCGCTGGTCGGACTGGGCCCGAAGGATGGGCGCGAGGCTCATGCCCAGGGTATCGGCCTGGGCCAGCGCGGCCACCCAGGCGCGCACTTCCACGACGTCGAGGCGGTCGGCCATGTCGCGCAGGGCCTGGGCGCGGGGCACGCCGGCGCGCACGTCGCCCAGCATGCGGCGCAATTCGTCGCGCAGCGGCCCGGGCGGCCCCTTCTGCGCCGCGTGCTGGAGCGCGGCGCCCACGTGCAAGCCGGCCTCGACGCACAACGTCGCCATATCCAGCACGAAAGGCAAGGCCCGCAGCGCGGCCGTCCTGCGCCGGCGCACGCGCCCTGCCAGCCACAAACGGGGGTAGAGCACACCGGCCGAGGCTCCCGTCGCCAGGCTGGCCAGGCCGGGCAGCGGCCCTGCGTCGGCCAGTACGGCAACCGCCCCGCCAATGGCGCCGCCCGCCGCCGCGCACAGCACTTGCGCGCCAAGAATGTGGATGGGCGCCAGTCCATGGCGCAGGCCGGCGCGCACCAGCAGGCTTTCCAGCCTGCGCCGGCGCTGCCACGACAGCCATGGCCGGCAGTAATGCCCCGCCGCGCACACCAGCGCCCAGGCCAGCCGGAATGCCCCCGGCGGCGCCTCGACCGTGCCGCGCGCCGCAGGGGAATCGGCCAGCAGGAAATACGCCAGCATGACGGCAGCCGCCACGGCCATGCCTACCAACAGGGAAGTCGCTGCCGACATGCGTTCCTCGTTCCTTGCGCTGCACGCCGCCTTTGCTGCGGCTCACAGGTCTATGCGCACGATGCGCGCGATCATCCACAGCCCGAGCAGGTCCAGCACCGCGACCAGGGACAGGACGGCCCAGCCTTCCCGCGTCGTCCACAGCAAACCCATGGTCTCCGGTTCGAGGCTGTGCAGGGCGGCGATCAGCAGCCAGGGCAGCACGCCCACCACGCGGGACTGCAGCCGGCCCTGGGCCGTCAAGGCGCGCACCCGGCCTTCCATATGCAGCCGCGCCCGCACGGTGGCGGCGATCCGCTCCAGCGTATCGGCCAGGTTGCCGCCCGTCTCGGCCGCGATCCTGAGCGCCGCCACCACCAGGCTCGCCGCCTCGGTAGGCATGCGGTCTCCCAGATTGGCCAGGGACAGGTCCAGCGCCGTACCCAGCCGCTGCTCGCGCAGCATCAGCGCGAACTCCTGAGCCAGCGGCGGCTCGCCCTCTGCTACCAATTGGCGCAGGGCGGCCGGCAAGCTGGCTCCCGCCCGCAGCGCGCAGGCCAGCGCCAACAAGGCATCGGGCAGTTGCGCATCGAACCGGCGCAGGCGCCGCCCACGAAGCATGCGGGCGGCCCGGCGCGGCAGCCACACACCCAGAACCGCGCCGACTGCCGCGAGGCTCCAGCTCCGGCCCAGCCAGCCTCCCGCCAGCGCCAGCGCGCCGACCAGCAGCACCTGCGCCCGCCACAACTGCTCGACATCGACAAAAAAGAAGAACTCGCCCATGCGTACGCGCGCGGTCTCGGCAAAGGTGGCGCGGTAGCGCGCGAGACTCTCCCACGCCCAGCCCAGCATGCCCACGGCCAGCAACGCGGCGCACAAGGCCACGGCGGCCGCGATCCCCCAGCGCTCGATGGCATGCATATCAGTTGTCCATGGCGCGGAGCGGCGCCTGCGGAGCCGGCGTGCGCCCGCAGAACAATTGCGGCAGCACGTCCACGCCGCTGTCGCGCCATTCGTCGAAAAAGCTGGGCATCAGCTCGCCCCCCTGGAAATATCCGGGCCCGTCGGGCTCGGCCGGCCGCGGGCGCTCGAAGCGGAACAGCTCCTGCAACTGGATGCGTCCGCTCTCTTGGCCGCAGACCTCGACGATGGCGGTCACCCGCCTGTGCCCTGAGGCCGATCGGCTCTGCTGGACCACGATGTCCACGGCCGACACGATCTGTTCGCGGATGGCTTGCAGCGGCAGGTCCATGCCCGCCATCAACACCATGGTCTCCAGCCGGGACATCGCGTCGCGCGGCGTATTGGCATGCAGGGTGGTCAGCGAACCTTCGTGACCGGTGTTCATGGCCTGCAGCATGTCGATCGCCTCGGCGCCCCGGCATTCGCCCACCACGATCCGGTCGGGACGCATGCGCAGCGCATTGCGCACCAGATCCCGTATCGACACCGCGCCGCGGCCCTCCAGGTTGGCCGGCCGCGCCTCCAGCGCGACCAGGTGCTCGTGCGCCAGCTTCAATTCGGCCGCGTCTTCGATCGTAATGACGCGCTCGGCCGCCGGAATGAAATTGGACAGGATGTTGAGCAGCGTGGTCTTGCCCGAGCCCGTGCCGCCCGACACGACGATGTTCTTGCGCCGTTCCACGCACAGTTGCAGGAACTCGGCCATCGCATGGTCGAGCGATCCTCCCGCGACGAGATCGCCGATCTGCATGCGGCGGGCCGGGAATTTGCGTATGGTCAGGGCCGGCCCCTTGAGCGCCAGCGGCGCGATGACCGCGTTAACCCGCGAGCCGTCGCGCAGACGCGCATCGACCATGGGCGAGGCTTCGTCGATGCGCCGGCCCAGCGGCGACACGATGCGCTCGATCACGCCCAGCACGGACTGGTCGCTGCTGAATACCGCCGGGTGCCGGGCCAGCACGCCTTTTCGCTCGACATAGAGTTCGTCGTAGCGGTTGACCATGATCTCCGATATGGCCGGATCGGCCAGCAGGGATTCGAGCGGCCCCAGCCCGACCGCCTCGTCCACCACTTGCCGGCGCAGCGCCTCGCGATCCAGGCTGGCGGGGATGTCGCCGTCGGCTTCCTGGATCAGCCCTTCCAGCAATCGGTCGGCTTCCGCCCTCAGGGCCGCATCGCTCATGGCCTCGACGTCGCGCCGGCGCAGGTCGAGCGCATCGAGCAGCCGCACGTGCAGCCTGCGGCGCCACTCCGCCTGGGCCGCATCCGCCGCGGGCATGGCGTGCGCCGGCGCCGCGCCGGGCGCCGGCATGCTCGCCGCGCCGCCCGCGCCTCCCTGGCCGCCGTCGTCGGGGCACGGCGGCGCATCCCGGGCCACCCTCACCCGCAGCATGGACATGCCGATGAAGATTTCGTCCTCCGGCAGCAGCGGGCCATATTGCACGATGCGCCTGCCGTTGACTTGCGTGCCCGCCAGCGACCCGAGGTCCTCGACGAACACGCCTTCCGGCCGCAGCGCCAGGCTGGCGTGCCGCCGCGCCACGCGCCAGTGCTTCAGCCTGATCCCGCAGCCTTCGCCGCGCCCTATGACGACCGGCGCCGCCACGCGCAGCGGCACCGCGCCCTCCTCGCCCGTCAGCACATCCACGTCCAGCATCATCGCTCCTCGAAAAACTCGTCCGGCCGCACCGGCACGTTCAGCCATTCCGGGCCGAACGTCTCGCGCAGCACGCGCTCGCCCCGCTCTATCCTTTCCGTCAGCGCCGGGTTGCGCTGGGTCACCACGGTCGGCGTCACGAAGATGGCCAGTTCGGTTTCGCGCCGCTGGAAGCGCCGGGATCCGAACAAGGGCCCCAGGATGGGCAGGGCGGACAGGCCGGGCAGCCCGTCCAGGTCCTCGGATTGTTCGCGCGACAGGAAACCGCTCAGGACCAGGGTCTCGCCCGAACGCACGTTGAATTCGGTGGAGGTGCGCCGTACCTTGAGCGCCGGGCCGCCGGTGGCCGCCACCGATGGATCGACCGCGCTGACCTCGACGTCGATGACCGAGCGCACCGTGCCGCTGGCGTCCACCCGCGGCGCGATCTGCAAGGTGACGCCATAGGGCTTGAAGGTCGTGTTGGTGGCGCCGTTCTTGTCGATCGTGGCGTAGGGCACTTCGCCGCCCGCCAGGAAACGCGCGGTCGAGCCGCTGCGCGCGGACAGCTGCGGCTGCGCCAGCACCACGGCCTCGCCGCGCTGCGCCAGGGCCTGGATCTGCGCCGACAGCAAGGCATTGATGCCCAGGTAGCCGGCCGGCGACGTCGACGGAAAAGGCAGCGCCACCGGGCTTTCCCCCGGGCGCTGCGAGGCGTCTCCCGCTGCTGCGCGCAAGGGCCGTCCGACCGCCGCGTCCCAGGCCAGCCCGGCGTTCAGGCCGCCCGTGCTCGCGCCATTCCATTTCACGCCCAGCTCCCGCAGGCGCGAGCGCGGGATCTCGACGACCTTGACGTCCATCATGACCATGCGCTCCCAGCCCAGTTGGCTGGTGAAATCCACGACCTGCGGATAGCGCTTGGCCAGCAGGGCCACGCGCGCCTGGTCGGCCTCGCCGAGGTCTTCCCCCTCGATGATGATCTTGTCGCCGACGGCGCGGCTGCGCACCGCCGGCATGCCTGCGAGAAAGGCCGAGATTTCGCGCTGGGCCCGGGCCGGCGGCGCCGCCACGACCTGGATGCGCATGCGCCGCATGGCGCCGGCGCGGTCCCAGATCACCAGCGACGAACTGCCCACGTCATTGGCGAATACCACGACTTCGCGTTCGTCGGCGGTTGCCGCGCTGATGACCCGGCCGTTGCCCACGGCCACGCGGCCGACCTCCGGCGCGGGAAACACCTGGGTTTCGCCAATCGCCATCTCGACATCGGGCAAATCGCTGCCGGCGGCAAAGCCGGCCCGGGCGGCAGCATCGCCCTCGTCCGCCAGCCAGGCCGGCCATTCGGGCTGCTGCGGCAACGCCATGCCCGGCAGCAGGCCCAGCAGCGCCCAGCACGCCATGGGCCCCGCGCGCTTTCGCCATCGTGTCATGGCTGCGCCTCCGGCCCCGCGCCCTGTGCCGGCGGCGGCGCGGCATGCCGCGGCAGCGCCGGCTCCCATCGCCGCATCGACGCATCGCGCGCCGTCCCCATCCACGCATCCTGGCCCAGGGCCATGCCCGCCTCTTCCGCCGCCTCCTCGCCCAGCCCGGGAATACGCCGCGGCATGCGGTCGCCGTAAATGACGGAGGCGCTCGAAGGCTTGCGCGGCATGGCCGGCGCAGCGGGCTCCTTGAGCCCCAGCATGGCGGGCAGGTCGCCGCTGGCCTGCGCCGGCGCGGGGCTGCCGTCGCCGGGGCGGCGCAGCATCGCGGTGACCACCCCTCCTTCGCGCGCGGCAATGAGCTTGACGGCTTCTTCCGGCGTGGCGTCCAGCGTCACAGTGGAGAAGCCGCCGCGCATGGCTTCCGCGCCGCCCCCCGGGATCTCGGTGCGGTGCCCGGTGGCCAGCACCCGCATTTTCTGCAGCAACGGCACCGTTACGCGTTTGCCGCGATGTTCCAGCGACACGTAGAGATCGATCAGGTCGCCCGGCTCCAGCAGCCCGGATACCGAGCTGATCTCATCGACCGGGATCGTGACTGCCCGCCGTCCCTGTTCCAGCCGCTGCGCCAATGCCTGGCGCTCGTTCTCCAGGTGCGCGGGGAGAAGCGGCGCACCGGCGCGCACGTGCTGCGCCAACGCCGCGCCCTCGATTTCGTGGAAGCGCGACGGGTCGATGAAATCGGCCGGCAGCCAATCGCGGGCGAGTTCGCGCACGGCGGCCGATTCGGCCGAGACCCGCATCCCCGGCTCGAGATCGCGCGCCGCCACCACGACCTGCGTGCGCGAGGCGCGGCCTTCGGCCTCGATCGCGTCGATGCGGGCCTGGATGTGGCGCTGGCTGAGCCAGGCGGCAGCGCCGCCGGCGGCGAGCGCCACGGCCAGCACCCACCACTTCCGGTCCACCCGCAGGCGTATCGGCAATCGCTTCATAGCGGCAGCGCCAGCACCGCGGCGAATCGGAAATGAAAACCGCGCAATGCTTGCAGCACGGTTTCCAGCAGGCCGCCCCCGCCCCCCATCCATCCGCCTATGCCCAGCATCAGCACGACGACCACCAGGTATTCGACCGCCGATTGGCCGCGCTGCGGCCAGGTTGCTCTCGCAAGCATCGCTTCCCCTTCAACGTTGACCGGCCGCGGCCTCGACGGCCAGCAGCCCGCTGCCCGGCGACCGCGCCACGACCACGGTCCACAGACGCCGCCCGCCCAGCCGCCACTGGCGTCCGGCGCCCGCAGCCTCGTCCGGATGCCATCCGGCTCCCCGCAGCCGCGCCTCCAGCGACCTCGACAAGACGGGCGCGGCGAACGCGTGCGCATAGATTTGCTGGACGACACGGCTGCCGCCCTCTCCCGTCTGCGCATCGAGCAGCAGCACCGCGCCGGCGGGCACCCATGCGGGCATGGCCGCCCGCGGCGCAGGCCTGCCTCCGATCTCGGCGGCGGCCATGCCCTGGCTGGCCTGCGGCCCCGCCGCGCGCAACTGCACCAGCCACATGCGCCCCTGCTGCATGCCCATCACCATGACGCCGTCCGGCAGCGGCAGCAGCCACGGCCGTTCCCCGCCTTCCTGGGACAGCGCGGCGGCCGCCGCAAAAGGCGGCATCGATACGCGAAACAGCCGTACGTCCATGTCGCGGCCATTGATGCGCATGCGCCCGTTCCACCCCAGATCGGCGGCCCCTGAAGGCAGCTTCGGCATCGCCCTGGCCGCCCTCGGGCTGGCCAGCAGCGCCAGCGGGCCGGCAGCCAGGCTGCGCAAACAGCGCCGCCGGAGCAGGCGATGCCGTGCGTCCTGTACCGAATGCCGGTGCGCCATGTGCCGGAGCACGGACACGGCGCGGCTCATCGCCCCGCTCCCAGGCGATCCGCCGGAACCAGCCCCGCCCACGCCGAAAGCCAATCGAATTGCGGCGCCGGACGCCCCCATCCTGCATCGACCCTGCCGAGCGCCGACACCCCTCGGCCAGCCCTCCCGGTGGCCTCGGCCGCATCGCGCCAGGCTCGGGGAGCGGCGCCCAGGCGCGCCTGGACATCGGCATCGCTGTCCGCCTCGCCGGCTCCCGCCAGGATGGCGTAGCGGCTCGACAGCACCAGGTCCATCGCCGGCCACGAAGCTGCCGCGGCAGCCGTGGACAAACGCGGCGCCACGTCGATCCGGCCTGCCCGAAGGCCCTGGTATCCCGGCAGCAATTCGGTCCGCAGCATGCTTGCATGGACATCCGTCCCGCCCACCTCTGCGCCGGCCGGCAAGCCGTCCGCTTGCCTGAACACGACGAGGCGGACCGGCTCCGGGCCGGCCAGCAGCGGGCTGCCATCGTGGTTGCGCCACGCATGCAAAGGCCCGGAGAAAAAGCGCGCCGCCGCTTCCTGCCGCTCGTGCTCCGGCGCGTCGAGCGCCACCGCGAAAGCCACGTGCCGGGCGGCGTAGGCCGTTTGCAGGGCGATATCCTGGAGGCGCCCCACCGACGCGCCGAACACCAGCAGCAACCCCAGCACCCCGAGGGCGAGCAAGGCCTCGGCCATGGCTTGGCCGTGTCCATGGAAGCGTTCCATCGCGCGCCTCATTGCCCGGCTCCCTGCCGGGCCCAGGCAAGCCCGCGCTCCGCCGGAGCCACCGGGCTCAGCCGCGCCTGCCAATAGGGCATGAACAGGCTGGGCAGTTCCACGCGGCCATCGGCCCGCGCGTCCGGACGGCGATAGTAGGTCTCGGCCGCCGCCACGGCGGCCATTTCCCCACCTGGAAGCGGACTGGCGAATGCCAGGCGGCCCGTGCCGATGCGCGGGCCGCGCGCGTCCGTCGTCGCCAAGGCCGACGCTGCGCGGCGCGCGCGCACGGCGAACCGCAATGCCGGACCGCCGTCGCCCTGGCCCGCCTGGGCGAGTTCCATGTACGCGGGCAGTCCGCGCGTGCGCCACACCATGGGATCGGCCTGCGCATAGGAGTTGGCCAAAGGATTGGCAGAGCCGCCGAGCAGGCTCCAATCGGTATGCGATGCGACCCAGCGCCAGAAGTCTTCGTCGGCGAAATTCGCAGGCGGATCGTCCACGTACGGCGCATCTTCGGCGGGCGGCGCCCCTTCGGTCCGAATCGTTCCCCACCCCATCGGGTATTCGCGGTAATAGCACAATTTTCCACTCCACGAGGGATCACAAGCGCTCGTTTGTCGTATAGACTTTTCCTTATAAATCAATTAGTTAATCTATTTTTGACTCAAGAAGTCTCACTAAAGCGCGTGCGTGAACGTCCCAATTCTTGACCCTAGGGGACAGCTATAGGGTCAACTTTTCACCGGGGTAAAAATGGCTACGAACCGCCTTACCGATCGACAAGTCGCCAACGCCAAGCCGCGCGAGAAGGAATACACGCTCAGTGACGGGAATGGTTTGTACCTGCGGGTTCAAGCCTGCGGTACGCGCACCTGGCTGTTCCGCTTCACCGATCTATCCGGCAAACAGGGCAAGCTATCGCTTGGCCCTTATCCGGCCAGGACACTAGCCGCAGCTCGGGTCGAAGCGATGAAATGCCGACGACAGCTTCTAGATGGCATCGACCCGCGTTCCAAGCCGCAAAACGTTCCTAGGACCTTTAAACAAGCCTACGAGCAATGGATACGGGAGTCGCTGTCGAAGCGCCGCAACGCCAGAGGCGTCTATGCGTGCGGACGCCGGATGAAGAAGCACATCCTTCCCTCTATCGGCGGCGATTTGCTAACGACGGTGACGCGCTACAAACTGATCAGCCTGCTTGACACCCTGCGGGAAGCTGGCCGCCCCGCCCAAGCTGGCTGCATCTTGATCGACCTGGTTCAAATGCTCAACTATGCGGAGGGTCGCCATTGGATCGCGCAAAACCCGATTCGCAACCTGCGCAAGCGAGATCTGGAAATAGTCGACGTAGTACGGGAACGTGTGCTGTACCCCTTCGAACTCGTCGTGCTACGCAACCGCTTGGCCAATCCCATCCGCATGACGAATGCGTGCAAGGCGGGAATATGGCTATCGATGTCCACACTCGCGCGAGCCGGCGAACTTGCCCAACTGCGTGAAGACGACATCGACTGGGACCAACGGACGTGGTTCCTAGAAGCGGACAAAACCAAATCCAAGCGTGCCCATCTGATCCACCTATCGGACTTCGCGTTCTACTGGCTTTGCCGGCTAAGAGAATCCCCCTATCGGACCTCAGAATATCTGTTTCCCGGAACGCGGGGCGCCACACATGCAAAGAACACCTCGTTCTCGCATCAGATCACGCAGCGGCAAAAGCCGGACAGCACGATTGAAGACGCCGGCACGCTCATCATGCCTCACGGCAAATGGGTGATGCATGACATGCGCCGCACTGGCGCCACGCTGATGGGGGAGCTTGGCGTTCCGGAAGAATTGATCGAGATGTGCTTGAACCACCGCACCAGCGACAAATCCTTGGTCTACACCTATCAAAAACAACAACGGCTGGACGACCGGCAGGCTGCATTCGAGTTGCTGGGCGACTATCTGATGGCGCTCCTTGGACATCCGGAGGATTGGCAACGGGATGCAGTAGACCCCGATCCCACGACCGTCCTTCTTCCACACGCGCATACGCAATGGATGACCGCTCCCCATCTCGCGGCAAATCGGGAAAGTTTCCTGGCCACCCGCGTCGTGCAGCAGCTTATCACTCGCCTGCACCGCTCTTCGTCACCGTCGGATCGGATGAAGCTAGAACAGCGACTGAACGAAATACTTCTAGAGAATTGACTTACTTTACGCGGGCATCATGCATTGGTTGGCGTGAGGCCATAGGCCCTCATCAGTCGGGCAGCCATCATTTCGCCGGCCTTGGCGAACGACAAGGTATCGCCAACTGTCAGGACTGGCCACCGAAGCGTCTGGCGCTTGACCGGCGATACCTGCGTCCGGCCGTTATTGTTTGCCATAGGCAAGGTGTGAGCCTGCAGCATCGTGCACGTCACAAAGACGGCGCCGCGGTGGCCCGCGACCCGATATATTTTCTCTGCTAGCCGCACGAAATCGTGAAATGCGGACTGATGGAACTCCGCGAGGACAAGAGTTGGTGCGTCGGAATTTCTCGCTTGCACTTGCGGAAATGTCCACAGGCCGGCCAGCAACTGACCGTCCTCATGCAACTGGGTTATCCATCCGGCGTCATATTGGGCTAACGACGTTGAGCAGGCTAAGCCATCAAACACCACGGCGACACGCCGCCCTGAATAAAACCCCTGCCACCAGTTGTCTGTCGACTTGCCTTCGGCTCCTTCGCCGAGCGTGTTCTTAAGTTCCTCTTGGGAAACATCGAGTCCGAGCGGTTCAGCAGGCCTGCCCTGCCAGATGAGCGCAGGTCTGGTCGTTAGATCGTAGTCAGTGATGAGATTAACGCGCTTGCGTTCCAGCGCCCGTTCGATGGCGTCATCATAAAAGTAGTCATCCAACGCTTTCATATGGACACTCCGGAAGCGCCGCGGCTAGCCCTGAGCCCGCTTAATGAAGAGTTCCCATAGAAACTCCGCGGCTCCTTCTTCGGATAGGTTCTTAGGACTCCCGCCGGTCCAGGCCATACCTATAGGCTTGAAATGCAACGATTGCTCGCCTGCCTCTACAGTGAGCATTTCGTTGAACGTCCCTTGACTAGCTGATGCATCATAGGAAAAGGCAATAGAGTTGCTGCCCCGTCCGGTGAAGCCATCTATCCGGACCGAACACTCAGATAGTCTGCTGCCGTTCCGGTACAGGGTCGCGGCCATACGCCGCGAGTCGATACGCTCGAATGTTCCATCGACATCCGGGTTCCGCTCGCGGACAGCATTGATTGAGCCTTCAAAAAATCGGCATACGAATTCGAACGAGGACCGCACAAAGTCGGCCGCGTCCTTCTCCGTGAAGACCTGCTTCAATCGCAAATTGCTGGAACGCGGCGACGGCGCAGGGGCTGCCGCGGTGATCGGTGCCACACCTTGAGCGGCTGGCCGTTTGGTGGGCTTGGCCACGCTCGAATGACCCGTTTCGATCGCACGACGCACTTGCTTGGCAACGTCAGCAAATGCTTCATCGCGGTCTGGCCAAGCGGTCACGGGTCTGCCGTCGCGTGGCGCGGCCAATAATTTTCCGAACGGCGCGCTAGCCCATTCGCAATGCCGGAGAATGACCGGAATCACCCGAGCTTCACCGGCAGCGTGGCGCTCCATCGCACGCATCATCTCTTTTGAATAGCAATACGTCGAGGCGATGAAATCGGCGCTCACGAGCAATAGGATGATATCTGCCGTTTCGAGCTGCCCAAAAATGGATTCATCCAGTTCGTCGCCTGCCACGATACGGCGATCATGCCATGCATCAATCAATCCTTGATTCTTCAGCAAAGCAAGGTGCGTCTCCAACTCATTACGCAGTTCCTCGTCTTTGTGGCTATATGAGAAGAAGACGCTTGCCATTTTTTATCTTTTTGAGCGTGGTATCCGTCCGTCAGCAGAGCGCAGAAAAGACTTTTGTAAGGAGCTGGCCAGACATGGAAGGAAATTGTGAAAATATGATACATCGCCTCGGAAGGAGATGACACATCGTCCCACAGGGGAGTCGCTACACACGCTGGACCTCGAAGTACGCATCCGCGGCGCCGGCAAGCTCCTGGAGCGCAGTCTGGCGCGCACGTTCGGCGGCAATCAGCCATTGCCGCGCCACTCGCCACGTTTCTTCGGACAGGCTACCCAGCGTATGTTCGGCGTCCTGCCAGGCCCGCCACGTCTTCAGCACCCCATCGATGCCGCCCAGCGCGGATTCCAGCGTCTGCCGATACCGCACTTCCGCCTCTTGGCACAGGCCGCACGGCAGCGAAGGATGATGCAAGATGACGGTGTAGGCGTACTGCATGGTTGTTTCCATAGAACACTGATTTTTTATACAGTATTCTTGGATATGCTGCAATTTAGCGCCGCTACCCGTTCCGTCGCCGGAATCCCCGGTCGTTCTTCAGGAACCAAGCCAGCATATGCGGCGCGAGCGCCGCCGCGTCGACTTCTTCGCCATGAAGCTGGCTGTGCATGGCGGCATACCGTTCCAGATCCGCCTTCAGCGCCGCTGGCAGGCTGACCGTCATCTTCACGGTTTCCTGCTTCGGCAGCGCCCCGAGCCGCAATTTCGTAGGCATAGTCTCACCTGTTGATGAAGAGCGGCCGGTATGGCCGCAACGTGATGTCCCGGTTCACGATCACGCGCAACGGCATTCCAGGTCGGATCGTCAACGTGGGCTGGATGTTCATGTTGCGCCGGGTGATTTCCTGACCGAGTCGGGACGCGGCTTCTTGCGCACCGTCGCGGGTTGCGATGACCACGCGCCCGTTGCCGCTGCCTTGGTTCTGCGGGGCGGCCAGCTCGGCGCCCACGCCCAGAAGCGTCGTCAGCGCCGCACCGGCCAGTATCCGGGTCCAGTGCCAGTCCACGTCGTCTTCCAGACCGACGTAGCCTGCCGGGTCGGTGGCTGCCAGGTTGTCGAGCACCACAGATGACGTATCGGGCATGACGATGCGGTCCAACACGCCCTGCATCAGACTTTGCCCATAGGCTACCTGGCTGTTGTACCGCCCCATCAGACGCGCGCCCTGCGGGATGAGGACGTTACTGTGGGTGGCGCTGTCATAAACGGGTTCGGTCACGGTGGCGATGATGTCGCCCGGCAGGTCGGACTTGATGCCGGTCATCAATGCGGCGGCGATGACCGTTCCTGCCATCAGCGTGTTGCGTTTCCGAGGCGCTTCCAGGCCATGCGCGCTCTGCGTGACCGTTCGACCCTGGCCGGCGAACGCGATCTTGTTGTCCTGCATGTTCTGCGTCTGCACGCCATCGACCGCACCGCCCTCAGCAGCTGCGAGCCCTGCCGGCGCCGCGTCCGCGGTCGAAGCCGCGCTCGCCGGCGAACCGCCGCGATTGCTGGACTTGTAGAAGAGCGGCGCTCGCGCCGCATCGGTTGCTTCCTTCGCCCGCGCCTGGCGCTCGGCATCGGCCGCCGTCGGGCCGGCCGGCCGTAGTCCGGCTTCCTGCTCGGCGCGCAGGATGGGCCGCCCGAGATCGCCTGGCAGCGGCTCGCCCAGTACGGGCGGTGGCGCCGGCTGCGCAGGCGCCACCTGGCTGTAGTCGCGCGGCAGCGTCTGCAGCCCCTCGGCCTGCGAGATGCGGTCGACGTTGTAGAGTTCCTCGCTCGCGCCTGCTTGGCGCGAGCGCGGCTGCAGCGACCAGATGGTGGCACCCAGGACCGCGAAGGACACGACGCCGATTCCCACGGCCAGCGTGCGGCGGTTCAGCCGGGTCACGGGCTGGGACGCGGCCCGCAACTCGACCGATTCGGGTGGCAGCTTGGGCGGCACTGCGCCGGGTGCTTCGACCGCCTCGCTCATGATCCGCCCCGCGCCGTGGCCACATCGTCGCGGCTGATGCGGACGATCTTGGCATCGTCGCCGCCCAGGCGCAGTTCGACCGCGCCGAAAAGCCGGTCCACCACGTAGTACGGTGCCCGGTACTGGTGATTCACCAATTGCAAGTCGCCGCTCGGGCCGACCAGGAACAGCGGCGGCAGCTCGCCCTGGGCGATGCCGGCCGGGAACTGGATGTAAACCTTCTGCCCGTCGTCGAAGGCGCGTAGCGGCCGCCAGGGTGGCGTGTCGCCCGTGATGTCGTAGCGAAAGCGCAATTGCTCCACCGTCACGCCCGCGTCCAACGGCGTGGAGGTTTGGGCCTCTTCGTTGCGCTTCTTCAGTTCGGCCATCCGGTCCTGAGGATAGTCCCAGGACACCGACGCCATCCAGGCCGACTCGGTGGAAGCCAGCTCCAACAAGTAAATTCGCCGGTCGGTCGTCACGATTAGATTGGTTTTCAGCCCGGCCCGGATGGGCTTGACCTGCAGGTTGGCTCGCGTGGTGGCACCGCTGCCGCTGCTAGAATCGCCGACGATCCAGCGCACCGTGTCGCCAGCAGATACGTCGATCAGCTTTTCGCCGGGCTGCAACTGGATCAGCGTCACGCGCCCCGGACTGGCGTAGACCTGGTACAGCGCACCCTCGCTGTAGGGCCAGGTCTGGATGGCATTGATGAAGCCGTCGCGGCTCGGCGCCATCCGCGCTTCCTGATTGGCCTGGGCGATACGCGCAGCAGGATCGGCCGGTTCGGGCGTGGGCGCAGGCACGGGCGGCGACGGGGCCACGGGCTTCAACTGCCCCGGCAAAGGCAGCAGCTGCGGCATCGGCACGATCTCGACCGCCTTGGGCGGCTCGGGCAGCGCCACCGGCTCGCTGTGCGCAACGGGCGGAACGTCCAGCGCGATTTCGGGGGGAGGCGTGCCGCGCGAGGCGCAGCCGGCGAGCGTGGCAAGCACGACAAGCGTAGGAATGGAGCTTTTCATGGCGATGTGCCTCCAGACGAAGCGTTCGTGGACAACTGGCGGCTCCAGCTGATGCCGTCCACATAGATCCCCAGGGGATTGGCACGCAGCTTGGCTTCCGTGTTCGGCGGCTGCAGCACGAGAGTCAAGATCGCGGTCCAACGTTCGGTGCCGGCCGCCGTTCCGTTGACATAAGCCTTTTCCTCCCACTGGACCTGGAAGGAACGATCGCTGGCCCGCACGATGCTGGGCACTTCCACGGTCACCGACCGCTTACCGATCTGCGCAAATGGGTCACTCCGGCGCGCGTACTCGTTCAAGAAGGTCGCACCCCGATCGGTGGTATAGGCGTAGGCGTCGAGCCACTGCTTGCGCACGACGATGGGATCGATGGACACCGCGCGCACGTTCTCGATGAAACGCGCCAGGTGAAAGGAGATCTGCACGTCGCTGGGACGGTACGGCGTGGCGGCTTCGCCGACCGCGCGCACCTGGCCGGCGCGTTCGACCTCGACCACGTAGGGAACCACCACGGCGCGATGCAGCCGCCACCACATGCTGTCACCCGTAGACAGGCCGGCGAGCAGCAGGCAGCCAAAGGCCATCGCTCGCCAGTTGCGCGCCTGCACGCGGGCACTGCCCAGCCGTTCGTCCCAGGCCTGTGCCGCCCGTTGGTACGGCGTGACCGGCTCGGGGGACTTGCCATAATGTACGGAAGGTCGCCGAAAGCGCATCGTGTTCTCCTATCCGTTCGAGTCGTCGCGCAGGCTGGGCCCGGTGCCGCTGCCGCCGGCATCGCCCGATCGCACGGTGTGAGCGGCGAGCATCGCGCCGTGCGCGGCATGCTGGCGCGCCTGGGCTCGCTTGGCCCAGGCGGGCGGCTCGGACGGCGCTGCGGCCGAAGCGGGCGCGGCGCTGCTGCCACCCCGCAGGCTCGCCTTCATCCGGCTGCCGACCGCCGACGCCCCGGCGCGGGCCACGTCCTTGAAGCCGGCGGCGGCCGCCTTCAGCCCCGTCTGTCCCGAAAAGCTGCTGCCCTCGACATACGCCTTGCGAGCGCCGGCGGCCATCGAGGCGGCGGCCCGCACGCCGCCGCCGGACAGGCGCGCCGCGCTGCCCGCGGCCGACGCTCCGACCGCCACGCCCGCAGCCGCAATACCAGCCGCGCCCACAGCCGTCCCCACCGCTGCACCCGCGCCGAGCTGCGGCGCGCCGGACACCAGGCCGGTGGCGATGCCCGGCCCGAAAATCCCCAGGCCCAGCATCGCCAGCGAAGCCAGCATCACAGCGGTGGCTTCGTTGAGCGTCGGCGCGGCGCTGATGCCGGTCCGAAAGTCATTGAAGACCAACGTGCTGATGCCCACGATGACCGCCAACACCAATACCTTGATGCCGGAGGAAATGACGTTGCCCAGCACCTTTTCGGCCAGGAATGCGGTCTTGCCCCACAGCGCGAACGGCACCAGCACGAATCCGGCCAGGGTGGTCAGCTTGAATTCGAGCAGCGTCACGAAAAGCTGAATCGACAGCACGAAGAAACTGATGATGACCACGACCCAGGCCAGCAGCAGCACCACGATGGTCTCGAAGTTGGCAAAAATGGTCGTGAAGCCCGAGAGCCGGCCCACCTGTTCGAGCAGCGGCGCAGCCGTATCGACGCCGACCTGCGCGAGCCGGCCCGGCTGCAGAAGCTGTGCTTGCGAGATGGTCGAGCCGGAGGCCATCAGCCCGAGGCCGGCGAACGACCGGAACAAAATGCCGGCCAAGGCATTGAAGTTCCCGATGAGGTATGCGAAAGCGCCGACGTACAGCGTCTTCTTGACGAGCCGGCCCAGTATTTCGTCCTGACCGCCGTGGCCCATTGCCCAGGCGAGCCCGGCCAGCGTCATGTCGATGGCCACGAGCGTTGCCGTAAGAAAGGCGATCTCGCCATGCACCAGACCGAAGCCGCTGTCGATGTAGCGCGAGAACGTGTCCGTGAAACGGTCAATGATGGCGAGATCGTCCACGATCAGAACCCCTGCACGTCCTGCGGGGTGTAGCGCGACTTGCCATCGCCGTAGAACTGCTTGCGGCGCTGATCGGCTTCCTGCTTTGCCTTGGCCTCGTCGGCGGCCGAAGGCAAGGCAGGCGTATCGGCCGGCGGTGCCGCGGGCGGTTCTTCCTTGCCGCAGCCGGCAATGGCCGCCATCAGGAGGGCACTCACAATCCAGCATCGGGTCATGGCATGCTCCTTAGCGATAGAACTGCACGGTTTGCGGGGTGTAGCGCGACGGCGCGCCCGAGAACTGCTGGCGCACGGCTTCGGCGCGCGCCATCTCCGCGGCCTCCTGCGCACGGTCCAGCGCCATCGCCCTGTCCTGGGCGATCTGGAGCTGCTGTTGCTGGATCGCCTGCTTGGCTTGTAACGCCAAGAGTTGATTGGTCGCCTGGGTCGCCTGCAGCGACCCCACGGCCGACTGGCTTTGCGCCACGATGTCGGACAACACCCCCTGGTCGTCGGCCAGGTTCTGCACCGCACGCGCCTGCATGTCGGCGGTCGTGCGCAGCGCCTGCTGCGATTGCATCCATCGCTGGCGAGCGTCCTGCGCCATCATGTCGCTGGTGACCGTCGCGGCATACTGCTCCGGGTACAACCGCGCGAAATCGGCATCGGCGCGCGACACGTCGAAGGACAGGCCGCGCGCCTGATCCAGCAGCCGGTTGGTCGAGGCCAGGGCCGTGCGCAGCCGGCCGATGGCATTGAAGTTCAGTCCGGTCAGGTTCAGCGCCTGATTGGTGAGCATCCGGGCCTCGTTCTGCAGTTGCAGGATCTGATTGTTGATCTGCTCCAGCGTGCGGGCCGCGGTCATCACGTTCTGGGAATAGTTCGACGGGTCGAAGACCGTCAGCGCGCCGGCGGGCGGCGCGGCCAGGGCCGCCAGCACAGCGGCGGCGAACAGCAGGCGTTTCATGGCAAGACCTCCTCGGGTTGAGAATCAGGCGAAGGAATGAACTGGTCGATCATGTCGGCCGCCCAGTGCAGGTTCTGATGGCGCAGCCATCCGGCGGCAAAGCCTTCGGGGCCGTGCTTGGCCAATACGGCATCGATGGCGCGCTGATCGGCCGGCGTGGAGGCGCCAGCGAACGCCAATGCCACCGGCCCCAAATCCAAGTCGAAAACGCGGTTGCCCAGCCGCGACTGGTAGTAGTAGTCGCGCGCAGGCTGCGCATGCGCAATGAGTTGGATCTGCCGGGCGCTCAGGCCGAAGCCCGTATAGATGTCTCGAATCAGCGGCTCGGCCGCCTGCGGATTGGGCAGGAAGATGCGATTGGGGCATCCTTCGATGATGGCCGCGGCGATGCTGGAATCGCGGATGTCGGCCAGCGACTGGGTAGCGAAGATGACCGAGACGCCCAGCTTGCGCAGCAGCTTCAGCCATTCGCGTAACTGCGCCATGAACAGCGGATCGTCCAGCGCGATCCAGGCTTCGTCGAGCACCAGGACCGTTGGCCGGCCGTCGAACCGCGTCGCCAGCCACTCAAACAGATAGCGCAGCACGGCATTCGCGGCGGCTTTGTGCGGCCGCAGGGCCGTCATGTCGAAGCCCTGGATGGTCCCGTTGGCCAGATGTTCCCGGTCCGCATCCAGCAGCCGTCCGTAGGCCCCGCCCAGGACATAAGGGGCCAGCGCCTGGCGCAGCCGGTTGGATTGCAGCAAGGCCGACAGCCCTGTCATCGTCCGCTGCTCTACCGGCGCAGTGGCCAGGCTTCCCAGTGCCGACCAGATCGCCGCCTTGTCGTCCGGATCGACCGTGAGGCCTTCCATCGTCAGCCGCGCTTCGGTCCACTCCGCGGCCCAGCTCCGGTAGCCCGGCTCATCGACACGGGCAAGCGGCTGGAAGGCCATGTCGCCGTCCAGGCTGAGGTCGTGATAACGACCGCCGAGACCCAGGATCGTGGCCCGCAGGGACCGGCCCATCTCGAACACGTAGACGGCCGACTTGGGATAACGACGAAATTGCATGGCGAGCAGCGCCAGCAGGGTCGACTTGCCGGCGCCCGTGGGGCCGACTATCGCGGTATGACCCACGTCGCCGATGTGGGTGACCAGACGGAATGGCGTCGACCCATCGGTGCGCGTGACGATCAGAGGCGGGCCATCCAGGTGATGGTTACGCTCCTGCCCGGCCCAGACCGCCGACACGGGCATCATGTGGGCCAGGTTCAGCGTGGACACCAGGTACTGCCGGACATTGGCGTAAACATGGCCCGGCAGCGACGACAGCCAGCTTTCCACGGCATTGAGCGTTTCCGGCACCGCGATGAAACCGCGTCCCTCGATGACCCGGGCCGCCAGGCGCAGCTTCTCGTCGGCCGCGGCGGCATCCCGATCGCGCACCACCACCGTGGCGGTGAGGTAGCCGTAGGCCACGTTGTCGGCGCCCAGCGCTTGCAGCGCTGCGTCGGCATCGGCGGACTTGTTGTCCGCGTCGGTGTCGACCAGCGGACTTTCCTGCTGAGAAAGCGTCTCGCGCAGCAGGGTCAGCACACTCTTTCTCTTGGCGAACCACTGCCGGCGTATCCGCCTCAGTTCCGCCTCGGCTTCGCTCTTGTCCAGGCAGATGAAGCGCGTCATCCATCGATACGCGAACCCAAGCCGGTTCAGATCGTCAAGCAGCCCCGGCCAGGTGGGAGCCGGAAACCCGCGTACCGTCAGCACCCGAAGATGCTCATCGCCCAGCATCGGCGCTACGCCACCGGACAGCGGGCAGTCGGCCAGCAGATGGTCCAGATGGAACGGCACCTCCGGCACGTTGACCGGATGCTGGCGGGTCGAAATCGTGCCATGCAGGTAGGTCAGCGTTTCGGGACTGTCGAGCCAGCGGATCTCCGGCATGGTTCCCTTGAGCAGTCCGTAGAAGCGGTCGGTTTCCGCTTGGAACCCGGCCAGCCGTTCGCGCCAGTCCACGCCCTGGCGGGCCGGGTTCTCATAGAGCAGCCGGCCGGCGCGCGCTTTCGCGTCCTCGGGCGGCAGCCACAGCCCGGTCAGGTAGTAGCGGCTCTCGAAGTGCGAACCCGCCTCTTCGAAGGCCGCCCGCCGCTCCTCATCGACCAGCCAGGAGGCGGCTTCCGGAAACGTGGACCGTGGGTAGGCACCGGCCTCGAACCGCTCGCCTTCCATGAAGAGCGCCCAGCCCGATCCAAGCCGTTTCAAGGCATTGTTCAGCCGCGCCGCAACCGCCACCAGTTCGGACTCGCCGGCGCTGTCCAGATCCGGGCCGCGATAGCGTGCCGTACGCTGGAACGCACCGTCTTTGGTCAGCACGACGCCTTCAACGACCAGCCCCGCCCACGGCAGCCAATCGGCCAACTGTGCGGGGCGTTTGCGGTATTCGGCCAGGTTCAGCATGGCGGCTTCAAACGTCCAGCAGCGCCGGATGCTTCACGTGCCGCCCGAAGACCTGCGCGAACTGCACATCCAGCCCGGCGCCCCATACGGCCAGCATGTGGCCGATGAACCAGCAGGCCAATCCGGGCACCCAGAGTTGCAGCCCCAGGCCGATGGCGGCAGCCAGCGTGCCGTTGGCGATCGCCACGGTACGCGGCGCGCCGCCGAGCAGAATGGGTTCGGTGAGCGCGCGATGCAGCGGCGCCTCGAAGCCTTCGGGAAGCGATGCAGGCCGCGTCATACCAGCGCCCCGCCCGAGAAGCTGAAGAAGCTCAGGAAAAACGACGACGCCGCGAAGGCAATGCTCAGACCAAAGACAATCTGCACCAGCCGGCGAAACCCACCCGAGGTATCTCCAAAAGCAAGCGTCAGACCCGTCACGATGATAATAATGACGGCGATGATGCGTGCGACGGGCCCTTGAATCGACTCCGCAATGGATTCGAGCGGCGCTTCCCACGGCATGCTGGAGCCAGCGGCCTGCACACGCATCAGCAGCATGACCGCAAGCAGCACCAGCCAGCTATGGCGATGCAGGAATGCCGCGGCCTGGCTGCGCAGCGTTGGCAAGGCATGAGAGGTCATCATGATGCGGCTCCTGGGTTGGCGGAAACGGGTTCGAGGCGGTATTGATCGCCGGCCAGGCCGGCGACGCGAACAATCTCCTTGACACGCCGGGCCTCGCCCCGTCCGGCAAGAAACACGATGACGTGGACGGTCTCGGCAATCAGCGAACGCGGTACGGCGCTGGCTGCTTCCAGCGTGAGCTGTTCCAGGCGCAGCAGCGCGCCATAGGCAGAATTGGCATGCAGCGTGGCGATGCCGCCCGGGTGCCCGGTTCCCCACGCTTTGAGCAGGTCCAAGGCTTCGCCGCCGCGGACTTCGCCCACGATGATGCGGTCGGGACGCTGGCGCAGCGTCGAGCGCACCAGGTCCGCCATCGCGGCTGCGCCGGGCGACGTGCAAAGCTGCACGCGGTCCTCATTGCGGCATTGCAGTTCGGGCGTGTCTTCCAGAATCAGGATGCGGTCGCCGCCGGCGGCGATCTCGTCGAGCAGCGCGTTGGCGAACGTCGTCTTGCCCGAGCTGGTGCCGCCCGCCACGACAATATTCAGCCGATCGCGCACGGCCGCGCGCAGGAATTCGGCGTGGCCGGTCGTCAAGATGCCGTCGCGCACATAGTCCTCCAGCGTGAACATCACGCTGGAATGCTTGCGGATGCTGAAGCTGGGCGAATACACCACCGGCGGCAGCACCCCCTCGAAGCGCTCGCCGCTCAGCGGCAGCCGCGCCGACAGCAGCGGCCGTGCGCGGTGGACCTCGGCACGCACGCAAGCCGCCACCAGGCGAATGATCCGCTCCGCGTCGGCTGCCGACATCAACACGCCGGTCGGCGCGCGTCCGCCGCGATGCCGATCCAGCCAGAGCCGGCCATCTGGGTTCAGCATGATCTCCACCACGTCGGGGTCGTCCAGCGCCTCGGCTATAGTGGGTCCCATCGCCGTGCGCAGCATCTGCAGGCTGCGGGAACGCGATTCATCGTCGGCGTCAGGCTTGGCGCTCATGTGTGGTCTCCTCGGTGGTGGCGGGCGGCACCTGCGCGCTACCTATCGACCCCGAAACGTAGGGATCGGGGAATAGTTCTTCGTGAACGTCCCGGACCAGACTGCGGCCACGCTGCAAGTGACGGGCGAGCTGGTCGACGAACTGGGCGTAGCGCGCTTTTCCCTGGGCGCGCGCGGCCTCCTGATGTGCCTCTGCGACCGGCGGCGACACGGTCAGGAAATAGCGCACGTACAGCGCGAGAGTCTCGATCAGAATGTTCTGGTCCCGGTCCAATTTGTCGAACTGCCGGGAGAGCCGGTCCAGACGCCGCGCCAGCGCGGCTTCACGCTGGTCGGCCGCATCGGGCGACAGGAACGCCGATAAGGCAGCCGCGACGATCGAGGACTTCGAGACGCCGCGATGCGCGGCCAGGTCGTCCAGCCGCCGGGCGTGATCCGGCTCGATGAAGAGGTTCAGGCGGGCGCGGCTCATAGCGGTATCCCGTCGGCAGGATCGAGCGCGGCCAGGCGCGCGGCACGCTGCAGGCGCCGGTCGGGTTCCACAGGCAGGGCCTGGTCGTCCTCATCGTCGAGAAGACCCACGCTGACATCCGGCGCCGGGTGCGCCGTCGCCACGTCAACGTCCAGTTCCGGCCGAATGTACAGGCCGCCGCCGTCGGCATCGTTCGACGCACCCCCGGCCAAGCTGTCTCGAAGAGGCGGCATGGGCAGCCCCGTCCAGTCATCCGGCCTGGCCGCCGGTCGGTCGGCGTACCCTTCTGTGGCGAGCACGGGCGGCGGCAGAATGCGCCGCGTGAAGTTGCGGTCCTGGTAGTAGCGCAGTTTTTTGGCCTGGATCGGCGGCTGCCCCGACACCATGACGATCTCGTCGTCGTTCGGCAATTGCATGATCTCGCCTGGCGTACGCAATGCCCTGGCTGTTTCCTGGCGTGACACCATCAAATGGCCGAGCCACGGCGCCAGCCGGTGACCCGCATAGTTGCGCTGGCTGCGCTGTTCGGTAGCCGTTCCCAAAGAATCCGAGATGCGCTTGGCGGTGCGTTCGTCGTTCGACGAGAAGACGACCCGAACGTGGCAATTGTCCAGAATCGAGTTGTTCTGTCCGTAGGCCCGCTCGACCTGGTTCAATGATTGCGCGATCAGGTACGCCCGCAGCCCATACCCGGCGATGAAGGCCAGCGCGGACTCGAAGAAATCGAGTCTGCCCAGGGCCGCGAATTCGTCCAGCATCAGCAGCAGCTTGTGCCGGCGGGTGATGCCGTCCGAGCCGTCCAGCGATTCCGTCAATCTGCGGCCGATCTGGTTGAGCAGCAGCCGCACCAGGGGCTTGGTTCGGTTGATGTCCGAAGGCGGCACGACCAGATAGAGCGAGACGGGATGCTCGGCATCGATCAGGTCGGCAATGCGCCAGTCGCAGCGCGACGTGACCGCGGCGACGGTGGGATCGCGGTACAAGCCAAGATAGGACATGGCTGTGGACAAGACCCCCGAACGCTCGTTTTCGGACTTGTTCAGGACCTCGCGCGCCGCCGAGGCAACAACGGGATGCGGGCCGTGGTCAAGATGGCGGGTATCCATCATGAGGCGCAGCGATGTCTCGAAGGGCCATGATGGATTGGACAGAAATGCCGCCACGCCGCGCAGCGTCTTGTCGTCCTCGGCGTAGAGCACATGCAGGATGGCCCCGACGAGTAGCGCATGACTCGTCTTCTCCCAGTGGTTTCTACGCTCCAACGCGCCTTCCGGGTCCACCAGGATGTCGGCTATGTTCTGAGCATCGCGCACTTCGTGCACGCCCTGTCGCACTTCCAGAAGAGGATTGTTCGCCGCTGAGTGTGGGTCCGTGGGGTTGAACAGCAGACAATGCGAGAAGCGCGAACGCCAGCCGGCCGTGAGTTGCCAGTTCTCACCCTTGATGTCATGCACGACGCACGACGCGGGCCACGACAGGAGCGTCGGCACGACCAGTCCCACGCCTTTGCCGCTGCGAGTGGGCGCGATCGCCATCACGTGTTCGGGGCCGTCATGGCGCAGATAGACCGGCGCCTTGCCGCCAAGCCCGCCGAGGAAGACGCCGGCCGGGCGCAGCAGGCCTGCCTGCTCGATATCCTCGGCCGTGGCCCAGCGTGCCGATCCGTATGTGGTTACGCGCCGGGCTTGGCGTGCTCGCCAGACCGACAGTGCGATGGCCATGCCGATTGGCATAATGCCACCCAGCGCGGCAAACATGCCGCCGCGCATGAAAGTCTCCGGAGCGTAGGCATCAAAGGCGTACCACCAAAGAAAGAGCTCCCACGGGTGGTAGACCGGCATGCTGCCCAGCGTGAACCACGGCAGGCCAAGCTGGCCTTGATAGCCCAACGCCGAGGCCGTCCACTGGGTAGCACCCCACAGGCACGCCAGCGACGTAGTGAGCACGGCGAAAATCTGTCCAAACAGCACGCCGGTCGGCATACGGTCCTCCTTCCAGGTCGGTCCGTCCCGCGTCTGCCTTCGCGGCACGCAAGCGTGTCGGGGCAGGCACGAGAAGAGGTGCCGCCAGTCTGGAAGCGAAGGCGCATCATGTAAACCGAGCCAGGCGTAGCGTGGCGTAACTCGCCGGCATTGGCGGGACTTAATCTCGACGCACAGCGGATCGCACACGAGCACCAAGCAGGACGGTGTGTGAGCGGAAGCACAGCTTGGAGCGAAATTAGTCGCAGGCCGGTGTGCCGTGTGATGGTTCTGCTACAAGAATCGGCAGACGCCGCCACAGCGTCAAGTCAAATTGAGACAGACGATGTTGTATCGAAGGTCATACGGTGCCGGAGCGGCCTAGACCATATTACGGCCCAGCATCACAAACCGCGCCATCGCTGCCGACAGATCGTCCTGCCGCCCATCCTTAGTGATCGCGAAGATGGTTAGCCACGCATCCGAATCGACTAGCGGTACGATTGCGACATCCGGGCGCTGCAGCGTCCTTGCGTGGTTGGCATCCAGGAAGGCGATGCCGCAGCCAGCGCCCACTTTCACTATCATTCCGGCCAAGGTGTCGACTGGCTCGGCCAATATCGGCGAAATTCCTCTGGCTCGCAATAGCGCTTCGATCTGCATCCGTAGACCCGGCTTCAAACGCGTGTGGCAAAAAACCAGAGAGCAGGATGCTGCTGCCGATGCCAGTGTCAACGATTTAGTCTGTGCCAGCGGATGTGCGCGAGGAATCGCAGCCATGATGCGATCGGCCCAAAGCGGCTCTACGATCAGACCTTCCTCCTGAGCCGCCCCAAACGAAAGGCCCATGTCAATGCGCTCGGTCAGTAATGCCTCTTGCTGCTGAAGGGATGGTAGCTCGCTGATCCGCAATTGCATGTCGGGATACTTTCTATGCCAGCATTGAAAAAGCTCTGACAGGCGCGGTTGGGCAAGCCCCTCTGATAAGCCGATACGCAACGCATTGGGCTGACCGCCAATGCGTGCGACGGCGCGTCGAGCTCGTTCGACGCCGGTCAGTATGTCGCGGGCATGGTCACGCAATGCTTCGCCAGCTGGCGTCAGGCTCGTACCTTGCCGGGATCGAATGAATAGTGGTACCCCCAGTTCCTGTTCCAATTGCGTGATGCTGCGTGACAATGGGGACTGTTCGATATGAGCGCGCGCTGCAGCTCTTCCAAAATGCAGTTCCTCAGCCAGAGCCAAGAAATACCGGAGATGCCGAATTTCCATTACGTCAATTACGCTCGATGACGCGCTCTGGTGGTTACACCACGCCAACTGAACCCGTAAAAACAGGCCGTACTTGTCTTTAGCAGAGCGCTGAAACTTGTGGGAAGCTACCTTTGCGTCAACACCAATGGCGGCCGGCTATAGAGAGCGAAAGGTGCGTACTAGCGACATCCGGATAACAGGTCGAAGTTCGGCTCATACGCCGCCGTCTTGACCTGGAATATGCTGAGTAAGGTTGACGGGATATCGTCATGGGACCGCGGCGCCTTCGCAGTACGACGCAAGCACGACGCGTCGACCCCCAGTGCTCGCTCCATGGGCTGGGAGAGCCACATCACCATGGGCACTTGCTTCTGCGAATCCGGAGCAAGAACGTAAGGCATGCCGTGTAGGTAAACATTGCGTTCACCTAGCGACTCGCCGTGGTCAGAAACAAAGAGGAGCCCGGTCTCATGACTGTTGATCGTTTGCAGCAGATCAATCGCCATTGAGATGACGTGGTCTGTATAGACGATGCCGTTGTCATAAGCATTGATGAGCGAGGAATTCGAGCATCGAGCGAGATTTACATCGGTACACACTGGTGCCCATCGAGTGAACCGAATGGGGTACCTCAGTGAATACGCCGGCCCATGATTTCCCATCATATGGAGCACAATCAGCGTATCGCCGCTGCTCTTTTGAATTTTCTCGGCGAGGCCATCAAGTAGGCGCTCATCGAAACATTGCCCCGTCCGGCATTCAGCCACTGTCTGGCTGATGGACTCAAACGGCAATGCATCACATACCCCTTTACATCCTCCCTGGTTATCACGCCATAGCGTAGCCACACCGACCCGCTGCAAGACGTGCAGAACTGATTCGCTCGATCTGATCTTTTCTTCGTCGTAGTTCTTGCGGCCGTAGAACGAGAACATGCATGGCAGTGACACTGCGGTGCTGGTTCCGCAACTCTGGACGTTCCCGAAGTTAACGACTTGGCGGCGCAAGAGTTGGGGCGTAGTCTGTCGCCGATATCCATTAAGGCCCCAATTTTCAGCTCGAACCGTCTCGCCTACTATCACGATGAACGCTTTAGGTTTGTAGGATGCCCGCGGAGGGTCTCGGAACGCATCCGGCGCCGCTATGGTTCGACTTGAAATGTCTCGATGATTGCGGTCAGCAAGAACTCGCGATGCAGCGACGAGATAGTTTGCCGGCGTGACCAAGTAACGTATTTCCTTTTTCTCACGAACGATAGGAACTAAGACGCGTGCGGCTTGCCACAGCGCACCGATCGTCATGATCGTTGCAATCAGAATGAATACAGCCCGCCGCAACAGAGCTCGGCCAACTCGATAGCGCTTCAAAGGTACAAGGACAACTAATACGCTAGGGGCTATGCCGAAAATCAAGACATGCCACAGAAATCGGTGGTTGGAGACAAGCTCGCCCACCTCGGAGACATTAGTCTCAAAGACATTTCGTAGCATCCCTTTGTCAAGATAGACGCCGTAGGCATCCATTAAATAGGCGGCCGCTGCAGTTGCGACCATTAATAGTGGCAAGAGCACCCGAGCCAAACAGCGGGGGACAACAAATAGCAGGAATACCCAGTGCGACGAAACCACGATGGTCGTCACGCTTGCCACCACCCACACACGCTCTGAAAGGGTGTCCCCTCCATATTCAGCGAGCGTTCGCCACAGACTAGAGTTCGCCGTCAAGGCGAACCAAATACTTACTGCTAATAAAAGAACTTCGATAGGGATCGCTGGCAAGCGAATGCGCGGCTTGGCGCTTCGCTCAACTCCGCCCGACAGTAATGGGAACACTTCAGCCTCAATTCTCTGTCCCGAGTGCTCGTGAATAGACCCAGCATCCCGGAGAGCCAATAGGTGTGCATACCGACTCCGATATGCAATGAATGCGATCATCTATAGGGCAAGAGCAGCTGTTGCCGTCATGCGGCGCATGTCTTGCCCGGATCGGATTCCGCGTCGACGAACCTGGCGACATCGAGCGCTTTGAAGCGTCTCGACAGGTCGTGACTTATGCGAAATTGGATGGCCATCGGGGCCGGTCAGGGCCCGGGCTGATGGCAGAGTCGTATGGCTGAGGAGGAAGGTGAAGAACGGGGCGTGAAATCTGCGGCGACACTTGCACGTAGACGTCAGCGAGTATCGCTACGAGATGAAATGCATGACACACTTCGCAGGAATGATGGTCACCCTTTGGCGTGGTGGCGGTTGCGACATGGACATCGACATGATGGCCAAAGTGGGGGCTTTCGTTTCGCCCTCCATGTCCACAGTAGCCGATTTCTGGTCCCACGAGGCAGCGGGCCAGAAAGACAACTATGAGCAGCATCGCGATCGTGCCAAAGCGACGTCGTCTGCTTAGGTAGCACGGTGCACTGGCGCGTGGCATTCGAGCGCTCTCACCAACATGTACGGCGGCGCAAGCGGTGCTGAACGATGACGCGACAGTCATGGCGGCGCCTAACGATAAACAGAAGAGGCGCAAGAAAGCAGCAGCACGGCAGCATGCAGCGCTCGTCCCCGAGCCGCCCCACTAAGAGCGGCTTGCCGACGCCGCGTGCTGCCTGTGATATCCCTGCGCCGCAGCCTCTTCCTCGTATTGGTCATATCCATGGCGCTAGTCGAGAGTCAGCGTCGAGTCATGCTCAACGAATGGCCGATGTGCCGTTTTACGGTGCACCAATTGGTACAGGACAGGTAGTACAAGCAGCGTCAATGCGGTCGATGAAATGATCCCGCCGATCACGACCGTTGCTAGCGGCCTCTGCACCTCCGCTCCTGTTCCTGTAGCAAGCGCCATTGGAATGAATCCAAGCGAAGCGACCAATGCGGTCATGAGCACCGGCCTAAGTCGAGTAACTGCACCGAGATGGACGGCTTCATCCAATGACTTACCTTCAGCCCGAAGTGCCCGAATGAAGGACAACATCACAAGCCCGTTCAGCACTGCAACCCCACTCAGTGCGATGAAACCCACCGCGGCTGAAATCGATAGCGGGATGCCGCGCAACCACAGCGCCATGATTCCGCCTGTCAACGCGAAGGGAATCCCAGTGAACACGATCAACCCATCACGTACATTGCCGAACATGGTGAAAAGGAGAACGAACACGAGGGCAAGCGCAACCGGTACCACGATCTGCAGGCGCGTCGTCGCCGACTGTAGTTGTTCGAATGTTCCGCCCCATGACATCCAATAGCCCGACGGAATCTTGACGGACGCTTCGATCTGGCGCTGTGCTTCGGCCACGAAGGACCCCAAGTCGCGACCCCGGACATTCGCACTCACGACGATGCGCCGTTTGCCGTTCTCTCGGCTAATCTGGTTTGGCCCCGGCGCCAAGTCGAAGCCAGCGAGCTCGGAGAGCGGAACGAATGCGGCGCGTCCGTCGGCAGTTCTAGGAAGCGCAACGGGAAGCCTCTTCAACGCGTCGATATTGCTGCGGACGTCGTCGGGCAGCCTGACCAAGATGTCGAAGCGACGGTCACCTTGGAAGAAGGTGCCAGCTTCCTTTCCTCCCACCGCTGTTGCGATGGCATCCTGCACCTCGGACAGGCTGACGCCGTAGCGAGATGATCTGTCTCTATCAACGGAGATGGTGAGCATCGGCAAGCCCGTGGTCTGTTCAGCCTTGACTGACTCGGCACCGGGAATCTTGGACAACACGCCGACGATTTCCCCCGCGCTCTTTTCAAGCTGAGACATGTCGTCACCGAATATCTTTACGGCCACGTCGCTGCGAACACCGGAGATGAGTTCGTTGAAGCGCATTTGGATCGGCTGCGTGAACTCGTAATTATTTCCAGGGACTTGGTCGACCAACTCCTGCAGCGAAGCAATGACCTGTTCATGCGAGCGTCGAGGCTTGGGCCACTGATCTTGTGGCTTCATGATGATGTACGTGTCTGCAGCGTTCGGAGGCATGGGATCGGACGCTACTTCGGCTGTTCCGATCCTTGCAAACACACGCTCGACTTCGGGAATCTGCACAATTTTCCGTTCAAGGATGGCCTGCATTTCGACGGATTGCGTCAAGCTGGTCCCGGGAATTCGAAGAACCTGCAGCGCGATATCGCCCTCGTCCAGGTTTGGGATGAATTCGGCCCCGAGACGGCTGGCCACGGCGAACGTGAACAGGATCGACATAGCGGCAAATACGACCACCACAGGAACATTCGCCAATGCACGCGACAACAATGGTTCATAGGCACGGCGCGCGTGCCCCATAAGCCAGTTCTCTTTCTCTTCGACCTTCTTGTTGAGCAACAGCGCGACCGCTGCCGGGACGAACGTGATTGATAGGATCATCGCTCCCAATAGTGCCAACACGACGGTGGTGGCCATGGGATGAAACATCTTGCCTTCAACGCCCGCCAGCGCAAAGATCGGCAGATACACGATCATGATGATCAGTTGACCGAATATCAGCGGGCGTCGGGCCTCGCTGGCTGCGGCGAAGACCTCCTTGAAGCGCTCCGACCGGGTTAGCAAGCGACCCCTTTCGGCTTGAACGTGCGCAAGATGACGAATGCAGTTCTCGACTATGACCACGGCGCCGTCGACAATGATCCCAAAGTCCAGAGCACCCAAGCTCATCAGATTCGCGCTGACCTTGTAGCTCACCATGCCTGAGAACGTGAACAGCATGGAAAGCGGGATCACCATGGCGGTGATCAGCGCCGCTCGGATGTTGCCCAGGAACAGGAAAAGGACGACGATCACGAGCACGGCGCCTTCCAAGAGGTTCTTCTTCACCGTGGCGACCGCCTTGTCGACCAGTGTCGTGCGGTTGTAGACCGTGACGGCCTTTACCCCAGGCGGCAGTGTGCTGTTGATGCTTGCCAACCTCGCGTCGACAGCCTGGGAAACCGTTCGGCTGTTCTCGTTGACAAGCATGAAGACTGTGCCGAGAACAACTTCGCGTCCATTTTCGGTCGCAGCGCCCGTGCGCAGCTCTTTGCCGACCGAAACACTTCCCAAGTCCCGTATACGGATGGGCAGGCCCTGCGCTTGGCTGACGATGATGCTGCCGATGTCCTCGATGGACTGCACTTGGCCAGGAGCACGAACCAAGTATTGCTCACCGCCCCGCTCGATATATCCCGCGCCTACATTGACGTTGTTACGTTCGAGTGCAGCCACGAGGTCAGCCAGCGTCAGTCCGTAGGCCGAGAGCCGCTCCAAATTCGGTGCGACGAGATATTCTTTGACAAAGCCGCCAATCGCGTTGATCTCGGTCACTCCAGGCACAGTTCGCAATTGAGGCCGGATGATCCAATCCTGAATCTCACGCAAGTCGGTCAATGTGTAAGGCGAGCCATCGGCTTTCTTCGCGTTCGTCTCTGCCTCGACGGTCCACATGTAGATCTCGCCCAACCCTGTGGAAATGGGGCCCATTGTCGGCGTGACGCCCTGAGGAAGAGCATCTCTCGCCTCCTGAATGCGCTGGTTAACCAACTGACGCGCGAAATAGACGTCGGTCCCATCGTTGAAGATGACGGTGACCTGCGACAGGCCATAACGCGAGATTGAGCGGGTTTGTGCAAGGCCGGGCAGACCGGCCATTGTTGTCTCGATGGGATAAGTGATCCGCTGCTCGGCCTCCAGCGGCGAGTAGCCAGGCGCCGCGGTGTTGATCTGGACTTGCACATTGGTGATGTCGGGTACGGCGTCAATTGACAGACGGGTGTAGTTGTAGATGCCAAGCCCTGCCATCCCGACGACAGCGAGCATGATCAGCCAGCGGTGGCCAATAGCGAATCGAAGGATTCGTTCAAACATTGTGTTCTTCCCCGAGGATGCATTGCACTCGAAGCATGTCTAACGCGCCGAGCCGCAGCAGGTCGCCGAGCGTAGAGCCCGTTGTCCGCACGCCAAGCTTCATGTCAGTGGGCATGCTCGGCCTCGCTTTTTCCCAGTTCCGCCTTGAGCGTGAACGTGTTGGAGCTGGCGTACCGCTCCCCTGGCTCAAGTCCTTCCTTGATCTCGACCAGCGTGCCGTCGCTACGGCCTTGCACGACCGCCTGTGCTTTGAACCCTCCAGACACTGCTTTGAAAAGCGTTGGCTTATCGTCAAGCATCTGTAGTGCATCGGCTTTCACGACGACGGGAACCTGTTGGTCTTCCTGGCGTACCCGCACAGTGATGAACAGCCCTGGACGCCACGCACCGCCCGGGTTCACCAGCGTGACACGAGCCGTTGCTGTCCGAGTCTGGTCACCAATCAACGGACCGACATAGGAAACGGTTCCTTCGGTGCTCTCGCTCATGGCGCTCGATGTGATCGTGACCCTCTCCCCGACGCGCACAGCGCCCAGATCCTGCGGCGCAACGATGAACTCGGCCCAAACCGTGCTTAGGTCTGCAATCGTGAACGATGGGTCAGCTTCGGTGACCGCCTCTCCCAAGGTCATGTGCTTCTCAGTAATCACTCCCTCGAACGGCGCCAGCATGGCGTATCGGTTCAACGCTGATGCCTTTGTCGGTACGCCGATCGCGTTCAATTTTTGCCTTGCATTCTGGACTGCGATCATCGCCTCTTCTCGTGCGGCACCAGCCTGAAGGTATTCTTGCTCGGCCGAGACGCGCTGTTCCCAGAGCTGCTTCTCGCGCTCATAGGTCCGATTGGCCAGGGCAGCCCGTCGTTGAGCGGCCATCAGTTCGCTTCGTAGGTCTGAAAGCCCGGTACTGGCAATGACTGCAAGGGTCTGCCCTTTGCGCACACGCTGTCCAAGATCCGCAGACACACTTTCAACTACGCCAGCCAACCGAGGCACGACGTGTGCCAATCTGTCAGCGTTGAACCGAATCTCTCCAGGGAACTCCCTGAATACTCGTATGGTGCCGGGACCGGCCTGCGTGACTGCAATATTGCTTTCACGAACTTGCGTATCGCTCAGCCTTACAAGGCCCTCCAGCTCGTGTTCCGTGCCATCTTTGGAGGACGAACTTTCACCCTTGATGGAGGCATCTCCTCCGCCTTGGTTGGCAGTGCCGCGCAGCACTCCGAAGATGGCGAGCATGCCTACGACGACTATTGCCGCGGCAATTGCTGTCTGCTTCCTGGTCATCATGATTTGAACTTCCTTAGCGGCCGAGTATGCGATCGATCGCAATAGCAGCCTGGTAGGTGTCGGCAAGGTTGGACAGGTACCGTAGCCGGGCCTGGAATAGGGTGCGCTGCGCATCAAGCACGTCTAGAAAGCTGAACTTGCCAGCTTCGAATCCGAGCGTCGCCACCTCGTAGGCCTGTTGTGCTCCAGGCAGGACGGACAAGCGTAGGGTGGAAGCGGCGGCCTTAGCGAAGACCAGACGCGACGCCGCTTGCTGGAGTTCCTGGCCTAACCTGATACGCGTCGCCTGCAACTGATCTTCTGCTTGGTCGGCGCGAACCGTAGCCTCATAGAGATTGCCTTGGTTACGGTTGAAGATCGGGAGAGGAATCGACAAGCCCACGATGGCCTGATTGCGGCCCAACGCATAGTCGCGCTGCGCGCCAGCCGTGATGCGGATGTCCGGATACTGCCGACTGCGTTCGAGTTGTACCGTGGCTTGGCGCCGCTCAATTTCCATGCGGCCGACGATCAGCTCTGGAGAGTTGTCGAGTTGGGCAAGCAACGTCGAAATAGGCGAGCGCTCGGGCAATGATTCCAAGTCGCCTACCGCCTCGGAAAACTGCGGTGCTGATGCTCCCCAGAGGGCGCTCAACGACACGCGAGCGCTTTCGAGTACGGCTTTCGACTGCCCAAGGGCAAGATCGGCATTGGCACGTTCGACTCGTGCCCGTGTCTCCTCAAGCGGCGCGACTTTGCCTGAGGCCACTCGTCGTGTGGCAACATCTTCAGCACGCGCTGCAACTTCCACGGCGCCTTGCGTCAGACGGACATCTTCCTGAGCCATCAGAACATTGAAAAAGGCTGAAACGGTCGCTGCTCGAATGTTGGCGCGAGCCAACGTAAGGTCGGCGATGGCCACGCCACGAGCGCGCTCGGCCGCGTCGATCCGGGCAGAACGCTTGCCGCCCAGCTCGATAGGGATGCCAAATTCTGCAATGGTTGTACGAGCGTCTCTCCGGGTATCTTCCATCCGTATAGACACGTCGGGATTCGGCAACAAGCCTGCCTGGGTTATAGCGCCCTGCAGTGCTTCAACTTCTTTCCTCGCTGCGGCGAGCGAAGCATTATGACTGGCGGTGAGCGATAACGCCGATTCGAGCGTAAGTGGCCCGCCAGCAAGCGTTTGTTGTTCGAAATAGGGATGAGGATCGGGTGCCGGAGGTTGCGCCAGAGCAACCGCAGGTATACCCAGGGCTAAAGCAAGCCCTAGCAAACAGCATCGCATGGAATTACACCTGAAATAAGAACGGTGAATCCAGCGAGGGCGGAAGAAAAGAAAAAAACCGAGGCGCCTCGCTGGTTAAGCGAGGCAAGCCCATTTAGGGCGTTCTGGAGTGCTAGCGGGGCACGACTTGAAATCGTCCCGTATCGGAACGAAAGCCACTACCCGTACTGCAATTTCAGCAGTAGGCATCATTACATCGGGAAAGACCGCATGCATCGAGACCAAGTGGCAGGCAAGACAATCGCCATGCACCGCCTTTTTCGAAGGCGTTCCTTCGTCATCACCTACATCGATGTGAATGTGATGGCCGAAGTGTGTCCGCCCAACTTCATCGCCATCCACGCAATAGCGTGCAGCGCCTGCCCAGGCTCCCTGGAAAGGCACCACCAATAGCAAGAAAATGATGAACAGTCTACGCACGGCGTCACGAAACTATGAACTGGCGACAGTCTAGCGCAACTTTCAGCATTTCGGCTTGACAAGATCGCCAGATAACAAAATTGTAATTCTGCCGCGAGTCCGAGCCCTTTACAGACGTGCGTTAGTCAATAGATGCTCCACATTGACTACAAAAGCTCGCGGTTGGGTGCACTGAGCTGCCGCAACGCTTGCAGACCGTAGGACCAAGCGACGTGCCACACTGCCGGCAAAATTTTGAGTATCCATCATTCATCGCCTTGCACCCTGGGCAGGCTATGCCAATCGCAGAAGACGCGGTGCCTCCACTTTGAACACCATGCCGAAATCCATGGCTACCGCCGCTGTGATGCCCGCTACCGCGCTGATCGCGGCTCTTGTGACCGCCAAACAGTTTGTCAAAAATTCCCATTTTTTCATCCCCTGCCTGTGTGCGCCTGTGCTTTCATCAACGCGTCAACGCACCCAGGCATATAGTTCAGGCGAAGTTCAATCTTGTTTGCATCACACGCGCACCAGTCCCGCCTTCTTTGCTACACGCGCAGCAATATATAAGGCTACCCATGCCGTCAAACCCGTTGCCAAGTACGTCGCGTCAGGCAGGGAGTGTGGGCCCGCAAGCCTATAGTCCGTCCAAAGCTTTAGCAAAGCCAGTGCTACGCCGAGAATAAAGATGGTGTTGTATTCTTTCACGACGACACGTCGCCAATTGAATTGCATGTCCGCAAGCGACTGGTGCCAGCCACTCAAAGAGGGCAGCCAGCGATTAACACGCAGACAATACTCCTCATATTCGACGCCGAATTTCGTGCGCAAGAAATCCTCCTCTGCTGCAACAATGCACATATACGCCAATAACACAAATGGTAGAACGATGAAATAGAACGTGTAGGAATGCGCCAATAGGACGACTCCAAGGCAGATTAACGCATTGCCTACGTACATAGGGTTTCGGCATTGCCCAAAAATGCCTCTTTGAATTAACTTGGAAGCATACACTTGTCGCTTGCGCCCTCCGCGTTCGATATATTCATAACCGATGGTAACTATCCTCACCATAAGTCCTAAGATTGCGATGATTATGCCCATTGTGTCGAACGCCCAGTCCCAACTCATGTTTCCGAAAGGATATGAAGGCTTGGTAAGCAGAGCGGCAAGAAGAAAGCCGGCTGGCCCGATGACGTTGCGGTAGCGGAATAAGAAATTTCCGACTCTGATAGCTGCTTTGTTCATTTGATCGCCAGAAACCCTTCAAAGCACACGTACTTTTGAATCGTCATGACGTCGATAAAGCCAGCCCGGCGTAAGAGATCCAAGTTGCCCTGGGTGGAGAATGGCTCCATTACTCCCTTGATGCTGCGTGTTTTATTGACAATCTCGGCCTCATTGAAACCACTTTCAAGTTTGAATTCGACGTAGACTTGGTTTGCATAATCTTGGAACCGGCCATCTGGTGCGCGAACCTTCTCGAACATGCAAAACGCACCGCCCCAATTGAGTGCTTGGTATATCTTATCTATCACCGCTTGGCGTATTCGTGGCGGCAAAAACTGGATGGTGTAGTTTGCGACGATCATGTCGCAAGGCTCAAAGTCGAGATCCAATACATTGGCGCATATGAAAGTAAGACGCGAATCATGCTCAGCGTTGTCGCGTGCCTTGAGCACCATATCACCTACAGTATCAACGCCTACTAGTTTTAATCGCCGCTTGTGAGAATGCTGTGCAGCAATCCTTATTAACAGCGAACCAGTCGAGGAGCCAACGTCGTAAACGAGGCTGTCTTCTTTCAAAAAGAAATCGCTGTAATGACATACCAACTGATGCCCGCTCTCATAGAGAGGAATAGACTTGCTAATGTGCGAGTCGAAATCTTCGCTTATATTCTCGAATGACCATCCAGCATTGTGCTGGTTAATGTTGGTGTCTACCTTGTTACTCATATCCTTCCCCTGAGCAACGCCGATCACGTGGTGACACGCGCGTTCAGAACGTTGCTATCGCTTGGCGTATTTACGCAGCAGTAGTAGAACCAAAGCGGACTAGCGCCGGCTATCGAGATGCCATGTCATGTATGCGTCTAGTCCACACAGTCGGATATTGCCAACTGCGCTCTCTGGGAGCAGGCCGGTTCAAACTACACTGACCAGTTGTGCGATGGGCCCCAGACCGAGATACCTGTTCCCTCGAAAGCCCATGCCCTAGTGGACGTCGACTCTTGCTGGGTGCTGGTTGTCGTTGTGAAGGCATCGGTTGTCCAAGAACAACCAATGATTCACAGGGGACTCGAGACGATCCCGTCGAGTGGCCTCGCATTGAATTGCACCTTTAAGTTAACAGGTGAATCCGGGAAGCGATTAGTTGATAAGAACTAAAGGCCTCACTGGTTGGCGAGTCGATGCCATTTGGGGCGCTCTGGAACCGCGGCAGGTCGTGACTCGAATGGCCGCCAAATTGGCGGAAATTTAATAGTCGATAGCGGCATAGCGCCAATGAGCGATAGGCCGGACGCAAACACCGCATGCATTGAAACCAGGTGGCAGGCAACACAATCGCCATGCACGGGAGATTTCGGAAATGCGCTTTCGTCGTCGCCCACATCAATGTGTAAATGATGCCCGAAATGGGGTTGCCCGCCACCATCCCCTTCCAGGCAATAGCGAGCCGCGCCCGCCCAGGCCCCCTGGAAAGGCACAACGAACAAAAGCAGGATTATGACTAGGCGGCGCATAGAGTTATATTACTACCGCAAATCACCAATGCAGCGAACGTTCGCTACTCGGAGGTTTGATATAAGATATTTGTTCACAATGTATTGGACTTTTCAATTACTGCGTTGGACGCGTGTCTTTATATAAAATTCATTTCGGCAGATGGCGAGCATGGCACGAGTTCGAATTGAATCGTCATGTGAGATATGCCAAATTCTTTCGAGAGCACGGTCTGCAGGATTGGTAAAATTTCTGCTGAAGTGTTTATTTTAGGGTCGTAGACTACATGCATGCTCAGGCTTACTTTTCCTGAGGTTAGCGCCCAAACATGTAAATCGTGAAAGCTCAAAACGCCAGGCACTTGCACGATGCTCGCTCCTACTTTGTCTAGGTCGACATCGTCCGGCACCCCCTCCAGCAAGATATTCAGGCTTGATTTCAACAATATCCACGTCCGCGGCAGTACCCATAACCCGATCAAAACGGCGATGGCTGAATCGATCCAGGCCCACTCCGTGAATCGAATAAGAATAGCTCCCGCGATTACACCAATAGAGCCGATCAGATCGCTCCAGACTTCGAGATATGCGCCTCGCACGTTCAGACTCGTGCCTTGCCTGGCCGAGAGTAGCCGCATGCTGATCAAATTGATGACCAGTCCGCAGGCTGCTACAAAAAGCATACCCGTAGATTCGATTTGAGGGGGTGCTTTTAGCCGAAAGTAAGCCTCGTATATGATGTAGGCAGCTACGCCAAACAAGAGTAATGCATTAAAAGAGGCGGCCAGGATCTCGAATCTGTAATAGCCAAAAGTTCGTTTTTTATCCGCCGGGCGCTTCGCGATCGAAATCGCAACCAGCGCAATGCCGAGTGCCGTGGTGTCGGTCAGCATATGCGCCGCATCCGAAATCAACGCCAAGCTCTTGGTTAGCACACCACCTATTATCTCGACGACAAGAAAAGTGGCCGTTAACGCAAATGCGATTTTCATGGAGCGTTCATTACCAGCAACGTATTCGCGCGCATTTTCAGTGCTCATGGTGGCTTCTCATAGCTGTGTACGCATTTAATCTTCCAGGCAGCGCCGCCGTTGGGGTTGGGCCGTGCTTCGAGTGGCGGCAGTGATGCATCCATGCAGGCCTTATAACCTCTCGATGAAATAGGCAATTGAGCATTTATCTTTATCGCGATATCCAGCCGGTTATTCGATGTATATAATCGAATGATGGTTTACACCAGACCTCTCGCTTCTAAACCTTCAACGTCATCAAGCCATGAATCCTATTGACACTGATTCTGTGTTTCAGGTTTTTCTATCTGAGTTTTCGGATCTTTCAGACGCAGCTGAAGCCATCCGCGCTATTGTCAGGCTGCTCGTTTCCATGGTCCTTGGAGGACTTCTTGGCTACGAACGCGAACTCGCGGGGAAGGTAGCGGGCGTCCGGACACATATGCTTGTCGCTTTAGGCGCCTGCGTATTTGTGGTTGTTCCTCTCCAGTCCGGAATGGCTATGACAGACCTTAGCCGCGTTCTCCAGGGACTAATATCCGGCATCGGCTTTTTATGCGCCGGTGCCATCTTGAAATCAGACAATGCGATGAACGTTAAGGGGCTTACGACCGCAGCCAGTATTTGGATCGCTGCGGCCATAGGCGTTACGGTAGGCATGGGCCATGCGATGACTGCAATAGTGGCGACAGTTTTCACGCTCATTGTGTTGAGACTCTTGCGAGGATGGAAGCACTAAGCGGTCCCGTACGTTCCAGTGCTGCTAGCAGCGCACAAGTGCCTGGACTTTTCTTCGGTCCTGGTTGACGTCACTGAGACTATAGTTCCAGGCCGTAATCGCTAGCAGCACCAATATTCCTTATGAAGACTTTTGTGTTCATGAAATGCCATCCGGACGCGCATCTTGGATAAAGAATCCTATCCGCGTAATACAGTGCTCGGAAGTCGCGATAGTTTTACCTGAGTGCATCGCTGCGATAGCAGCGACGATTGATAATCCCAAACCATGATGCCTGTTCGCTCCCACATCGTCGCTAGCACGATAGAAGCGCTCAAACATATGAGTCAGTACGTCTTGCGTCAAAGTTTCACCCAGACTTTGCACACAGACGTCAACCCCGGCGGCTTGGCGGCTTATGGAGATTTCAATCGGGCTGTTGGGCTTGCTATATCGCAAGGCATTTTCGACTAGATTCGAAAGCGCTCGCTTAAGCAGCGATGCATCATAGTGCCCGGCGGCGTCACCGGTGACGTAGATCCTGCGCCTTTCGTTTTCGTATGCTTCAACATGATAGTCGGCGACGGTTTGGCAAAGCCCGTGCAGGCTTTCGACCCAGATTCGCCTGGCTCGCACGCCCCGATCGGCTTGGGCAAGAAACAGCATGTCACCAATGATGGAAGACAGTCGGTTCAAGTCTTCAAGATTGGATTCAATCGCATCTCTAAATTCTTCTGTGCTATGCGCGCCGCGCAGTATTAATTGGCTGTTCGCCGCCATTAGCGTGAGAGGCGTGCGTAGTTCGTGCGCGACGTCGGCATTGAATCCCTTCAACTGTTCGTATGCTGCGCGAAGCCTTAGCAGTAGTTCATTGAACTGCTCAACAAGTGGCTGTAGCTCTGTTGGTTGGTTGGACCCGTCCATGCCGTCGTCCAACTTACTAGCAGTCAATTGGCTGATCTGCCGACCGAGGCCCCCGACCGGTGCCAACCCTTTCTTGACCAATGCGTAGCCAATCGCAGAAATAGACGCCGTGCCAACCAGTGCACCTAGCGTCAACACAACGATTAAGTGGTCGAGCAGCAGTTGATCGGGAGCAACGTCAAGGGATATCATCGCCTCCACATAACGTATAGACGGCCCGACATTTTCAAGCCGGAATCGTCGGTTTAGCGTGAACACGCTTGTCGTTCCAACGTGGTACAGTTGATTTCCATCGGACGACAGAAGTTCGAGCGATACATCTGTTCTTCCCCTGACGAGGTCGTCGAGCTTGTGGATAAACATATCCCAATTTTCGCCGCTCTCGGACGCTAGGTAGCGCAACGTCTGCTGATACTGGTTTAGCAGATCGGATTGTCTGTCACGTAAGTGCGCCTCCGCCTCTAGATAAACCGCTGCGCAAACTGCAGCGAGCCCAACAAAAGTGGTGAGCGCAAACCACCGAGAAAGGCGTCCGCCCAGAGACCATCTAGGAGGGCTGCCCGTCATTGCGGCTCTCCAATATGTATCCAACGCCACGCACCGTGTGCAGTAGCGACTGCTCAAACGGGACGTCGAGTTTTACCCGCAGCCTGCGAATCGCGACTTCGACGACGTTTGTTTCTGTGTCGAAATTGATATGCCAGACCGTCTCCGCGATTTGTGTACGTGTCAATACGCGGCCGGCATTTTCCATCAGTAGTGTCAACAACGCGAACTCCTTCGGCGTGAGATCCAAGACTCTTCCGCCGCGCAATGCGCGATGCTTGATAAGGTCGACTTCCAGATCGGCGAGTTTTAACCGGTCAGTTCGAGCAAGTTTATGAGGGATGCCACGCCGGAGCAGGGCCTCAATCCGTGCAATCAATTCCGAAAATGCAAAAGGTTTAGCCAAATAGTCGTCGGCGCCTGCGCGTAGCCCACGTACGCGATCCTCAACCTCGCCTTTTGCAGTCAGCATCAGCACCGGAACCTGCTTGGACTGGCGCAACGCGCTCAACACGGCGATTCCATCGAGTCCGGGTAGCATGCAGTCGAGCAAGACGAGGTCATAAGGTCCTTCGATCGCGAGATGCAAGCCGTCCATCCCAGTATGTGCAACGTCGGCTTGATAGCCTTCTTGCCGCAGACCCTCGGCGAGATAGGCTGCAAGCTTTTTTTCATCTTCGATGACCAGGATCTTCATGCTCCGGCGCGTTCTCGTTCCTATGATAGCGGCGGCTATGTATTGGCCACTACATGACTTCAGGTGGCGGTCGTAGCACGGTAGGCCAGCAGCCGCAACGCGTTCACGACCACGAATAGAGTCGAGCCTTCATGTACCGCGACGGCCGCTCCGATGCCTAGACCGAAGATCGTCGCAGGAACGAGCACTGCCACGACTCCCAAGCTGACAAAGACATTTTGCCGAATAATGGAGCGGGTATGCCGGCTGAGTCCGACGGCAAACGGCAGGTGGCGTAGGTCATCAGCCATCAATGCGACGTCAGCAGTCTCCAAGGCTACGTCGGAGCCAGCAGCGCCCATGGCTATGCCCACCGTAGCATTGGCCATCGCGGGCGCATCGTTAACGCCGTCGCCAACCATGGCGACCTTCGTTTGCGCACGCAGGTCGTGAATAGCCTTGACCTTGTCTTCGGGCATCAGATCGCCCCAAGCTTCGTCGAGCCCGACCTCGGCTGCTACGGCCTCGGCAACCTTCTTATGATCCCCAGAAATCATGATCATGCGGGTTATTCCAAGCTCGCGGAGCTGCTGAAGTGCGGCGCGCGCGTTGGCCCGCGGCGTATCCAGAAGGCCGATCGCGCCTAGATCCTTGTCACCTTGTCGTACGATCATGGTTGTGCGACCAGCCTCCCTCAGCCGCTCAATGGAGGCAGCGACCGATGCACTCAACGGAGCCACGCCGTCAGTTCCAAACATTTCGGCTTTGCCGATCCAAACGGTTTGCGAGTCGACTGTCGCTCTCACGCCCCGACCAATCAGGTTCTCAAGGCCACTGGCGGAAGAAGGCGTTCGGGTTCCCAAGCGCTCGCGTCCATCACGAGCAATCGCACCAGCCAACGGGTGATCGCTCAGCGACTCGACCGCAACGGCTACCGCTAACAGGTCTTCTTCCGTCACGCCTTCAGCTGGCACCACGTCGGTGATCCGGGGCCGGCCTTCAGTGAGCGTACCAGTCTTATCAAACGCCATTGCGTTCAACGAGCCGAGATCCTCCAGAGGGGCGCCTCCCTTAATTAAGACCCCGCCACGCGCAGCACGCGCAATTCCTGACAAGACTGCACTGGGTGTAGCAATGGCGAGGGCACATGGGCTCGCCGCCACGAGGACGGCCATGGCGCGGTAAAAGCTGTCGCGAAATGGCTCGTCGATAACAACCCATGCAAACAGCAATGCAACGGCGATCGCAAGCACCACGGGGACAAAAATGCGTTCGAACCTGTCGGTGAAGCGCTGCGTTGGGGATTTGCGCGTTTCGGCTTCGCTTACCATCTTGACAACGCGCGCCAGCGCCGAGTCGGCGGAGCGGCGCGTGACTTCGATTTCGATCGATCCTGCGCCGTTGATGGTGCCTGCGAAGACGCGTGCTGCCGCGTCGATCGCGTCCGGCCGCGCGCGGGCGACCGCTGGGTCCACGACCGGACTCTTGTCGACGGGAATGCTCTCGCCGGTGACCGGAGCCTGATTAATGCTGGACGTGCCCGCTACGAGAAAACCGTCTGCGGATAAGCGCTCGTTGGGTCTGACAAGGACAATATCGCCAACGATCAGTTCCCCGACAGGAACGTTCACGATCTGCCCGTTGCGCCGGACCGTCGCCGTGTCCGGGGCAAGCGCAGCCAATGCCTCGATCGCTCGCTTGGCACGGCCCATAGCATAATGCTCCAGGGCATGTCCCATGCTGAAGAGAAACAACAACAAAGCGCCTTCGGGCCAGGAGCCAAGCGCTGCAGCACCTGCCGCCGCAACTAGCATAAGCGTGTCGATTTCGAAGCGTTTGAGCTTCAGGTTATCGATCGCTTCACGCACTGTATAGAAGCCACCGAAAAAATACGCTACAACGTAGCATGCGAGCGGTAGCCATTCCGGCAGCCCCTGCGCCAGCTTCTCGATGGCAAAGCCAATGCCCAGCAGGGCGCCACATATGAGCGCAAAGGCCATTTCAGTGTTCGCGCCAAACACGCCTCCATGCGCATGAGCATGGTCGTGTTGCTCGCCACTATGAGCGTGTCGGGTGGCAGGTGGTTGAGACTTGCCGTGCCCATGTTCCGCGTGCGGATGTGCACCATGACCATGTTGATCGTTGGAGGGCACCTCGTGCGCATCACTCAGTCGCAGGCCCATCTGAGTCATCGCGGCGAAAATCTCGGCCTCCGACGTGCGCTGGCGATCGAACTCGACGTGAACGCGCCCCGTTGCGCTCGCGGCGGCTTCTAATACACCTGGCATAAGACGCAATTGCTCTGACAGTGTTTCTGCCCGTCGTTGGTGGCCGATGCCTACGGTCTGCCATTGCCCATGGCCAAAACGGCTGGTAATCCTCGCGCCTGCGGCCTGCGTAATATCGCGTATCCGGGATAACGTCAGAAATTCTGTACTGTAGTGGATGCATAGCTGGGCCGGCGAATCACCTTCCGCTGGCCGGACGTGGACTCCTTCGACGCCGGGGCGTGCCTGCAAATCCGCGACCAGCCGTTCGACGCACGTATCCGTAGCATCGGGCACGTTCGGCAGGAGTATCGGGATATCCAGTCGGAGTTTCGTCGTCATAACCAACATTCTGTGAGTAAAAGGACCGACTCCGACGAGCCGGGGTCGGTCGACCTCCAGCCCCCTTGCAGTTCGCGTTTTGCCGTTGCTAGCTATTGCTATAGATACGGAAAGAACTACGTTCTGCTGCGCTGAGTGCTTCCATCGCCGTGGGTTCGGGGATCACGTGACCAATAACTGACCAACGCAGAGAATAGGACATACGTCAACTCATGCAAATGACCGAATTCGTCACAGGCGTCGGCGGCCGCATACGCCTCGGTAACATCTAGGCCGCGACGCGACCATCCCACTCAGGCATGACCCCCGCTGAGGCATGATTGGAGACAACAACTCTCGGTGGCTGATGCGATTCGGCGTAGCACCAATACATACAGAGGGCTCGCATCCAAGCCCTCGGATATTGGTTGATAGCTGCAGACGCAATAGTTCGCCATACTTCTGCAGAGGCCCCTGGAAATTGCGCTTAGTCGCCCGGATAGTCTTCCATGAGAAGCGTGGTCAGCTTGGCTATCTCGTTTGAGGAAGCCTGCACACGCTTACCGTCAGTTGTTGGGAGAACTTCACCGTTCTTCAGATAAACTGCCCGTCCAAACTGATTTGCCTTTGCCATTTTGCCGTCCTGGAATATGTACAGCGTTCCGCCGTCTGCAAGCGAGATGACATCGCGCGACGCTTCACGGGCCTTGTGATCCGCGAACGCCGGAAGGGAAAGGGTAGCCGTAGCAGCGAACAGCGCCGCGATTGCGATCTTCAGTTTCATTGGTCATGCTCCTTGAGTATTGGTGAGGGGCAGCCCCCCACATGCTTTAGCACGGCTTCATGTTAAAGAGCTCCTGATAACCAGCCCCCGACATGCTGATTACATTTATGTAAGGTGGCGACGAATGCTGAGTCGGCCACGGGCTGAGTGTGTAGCCGATGTCGTAAGACGATAGCTGCGGTGGCATTCATTAATCGGCCGTCCAGTTCTCGCTCCTCTGCCTGAACCCGAGAACCTACCCAAGTTCATAGCGTTAGGGATTTTGACCTCCCGAAACTCCATGTCGCCCGGCCATTCTCAATTGACACGGACATGGATTCTCCCAGACGCTGCGCGAGAATCGGTCGCCACGGCACCAGCGTAAAACCGAGCCCGTCGTCGAGCATCGCATAGCGGCCGCTGGCCAGCGTGACGGAGCGCCGATAGACGCCGCTGGCTTGGCCGTCCTCGCCGAGCGGCTTATAGGTCAGACCTGTCTCGGCCGCGATCGTCTGGGCGGTTGCGGCCACTTCCCGGTCGCGCAAGGCGTGCAGCAGCCGGCGCGCGACGATGACTTGCTCACCCTGGCGCTTGGCCAGTCCTTCACGCTCCAGGTAGGCTGCTCGCGCCTGCATGGCCTCTCGGACCTCTCCGCCGAAGCCTGCCCCAGTCAGCTCTTTGCCGCCGTCGATCAGTTTGCGGTCCAGCCAAGTCGCGCCCAGCGCATTGATCTGGCGTGCCAGCGGCAGGTGGGACGGCACGGCAACGTGGATGCCGTGGCGCAGCTTCAGGTCATGTTCCCGCCCGCGCTCGCACAGGTCGCCCGGCACTTTCCAGACGCCATCCTCGATGCGTTCGACGATGCCGGCGCGGCGCATGCTTTCGAGCCGCATGACGTGCGAGCGCACGACAGACTCTGGACTCGGGCGGCGTTCCTGGCCCCGCCCTTTGGCGCGGCTGTCGTTGGCCTGGCTGCGTTGCAGTTCGGCCAGATGGTCGGCCGTCCGATAGATGCCGTCTGGCGCCAGCCGGTCGATGTTCTTGTCGGCTGCACTCTTGGGGATGGGCCGCACTTCCACGACGCCGCCGCTGGGGAAATCCGCCAGCACCATGCCGGGTGGCAGCGCGAGGTAATGCGCCCGGCCGTCGGCCCCATCGATCACGATGTAGCTGCGATCGCTCAGCTCGTTGACCAGTCCTTTGCCGGCGATGCGGCCAATGATCGGCTCGCGTACTTCCGGCCCCGTTTCGATGACGAACTCCCGCGCCTGGTCGCGCATGGCCCGGTGCAGCGCGCGCAGGATGTCGCCGTGCTCACCTAGGCGGCGCAAGGTGGCTTCCATCTGGTCGTCCAGCCGCCACTGGCCCGCCTCTGAAGGATGAGCCAGGTCCATGCCGGCCAAGTGCTGCAAGCGGGCGGCCAGCGCGCATTGGTAAGGCACGTCGCCTCGCAATCCCGACGTATCCACCAGGCCGGTATCGCCCGCCATGCGCAGCAGTGTCCGGTCCAGCGTCGTGAACCGCTCCTGCTGGGTTTCCCGTTGCAAGGTATCGGCGATCTCGCGCTCCGTGCGCGGCCCCAGCCATTCGGTCGCCAGCTCGGCCCCGCGCTCGCGCATGCCGTGGCTCATATACTCCGGCGCAATGACCAGATCCTGCCCATTATCGGCGCGCCCGCGCAGCACGATGTGCGTGTGTGGGTTGTCCGTGTCGTAGTGGTCCACCGCGATCCAGTCCAGCCGGGTTTGCAGGTCAACCTCCATGCGCCGCATCAGCGTGCGGGTGAAGGCGCGCAGGTCGCCCAACTCGCCTGCATCTTCGCTGGAGACGATGAAGCGGAACTGGTGCCGGTCGTCCTGGCTGCGCGCCACGAAGGCCTGCGTGTCCGCTTCGTCGGTCTCAGTGCCGTAGGCCTGGCCGCGCTCGCCCTCGCGGGTCACGCCGTCGCGTTCGATGTAGCGCAGGTGCGCCGCGATGGCGTCGGAACCGGGGCGGACCAACACAAACCGCGACTTGATGACCACGCGCCGGCTGCGCAGCGACGCCGACCCGGTTCGCAATCGCGTCGCCGCCCGGCCCCGGCCGAACTGGCTGCCGCGTGCCGAGCGACCGGCCGCCTGGCCCGCTTTGGCAGCTTGGCGGCGCACGAGCGACACGAAGCGCTCGCCGTCAGCACCGCGCTGTCGGGGCGGCGCGGGACGTGGCCGGAAACGGTCCTCGTCGGACCTAGCCATCTGCCGCGCTCCCGGTAAGGCGGGCGCAGATGAGCGCAGACGGCACCTGGCGCAGCCTGTACCGATGCGCCAGCGCGCCATCCAACGGCACATGCGCCCCTCGGCGCCGTGCCGTCCCCCAACACGTGCAGACAAGGCTTTCCGGCCAGCTCCGTGCTGGCCCTTTTATCTTGCCCTCGCCGTTACCGTCCGCCCATCCCCGGCGCCCTGGCGGCGGGGACCATCTGCAGGCCCGGCCGATGCCGGGCGCGCCGTGCCCATGCGATGGCCGAAGGCCGGGCGGGCATGGCGTGACCGGCGAGCCGGGACGCGGGCAAGCCGTCTGCACGAGTGGGCGCGGGTCGAAGGCTAGGCCGACGGCATCGCGGATGCGCCGCGCTGTCCACGCACGCCGCAGGGCGCGGTACAGCCGGCGCGCAAGGCGACAGGCCGAGCACGTACCGTTCATTGCGCACCCCACACCCAGAGCGGCACGGCCAGGCCGTAGGCCGCTATGCGCGGAATGGGACCGAAGTAGCGGCTGTCGAACGACGCCGGATTGTCGGTACTGAGCAGGAACCATTCGCCCTCGGCGAGCAACCGGCAGCCGGACCAGGCCGCAAGCGGCCGGTCCTTGCTGTCGGCAGCAAGCGTACGGGCGACGACATGGCCATTGATGCGCACCTTGCCGTCGCGCACGCACACGTGATCCCCATAACTGGCGGCAATCGGCTTGATCAGCGGCACGCCGGCCGGCAGGTAGCCGCGCTCCGCGGCCAGCCGCGCCGCAGAAGCCGGCAGGCGCGTCAGGATGAGATCCCCGACGCCCGGCGGCTGCGCGGCGATCACGTAGAAGCCGCGCGGCACGCTGTCGGTGGCGTTGTAGACCAGACGCGGTACGGCCGCGGGCTGCGGCGACACGGCGCGCAGCAGGCCGGGCGCAAACAGCGCCGCCAGCCCTGCGGCCATCCCGACTAGCACCGCAGCGCGAGTGCGCCAGGTGGGAGCGCGGTGATGACGCGAGGCGCTAAGCATGACGATCGTCCACCAGCACGCACCGTGCGAGATATGCCGCGTGCCGTTCGGCGGTATAAGCCGGCGGCACGAGCCGCGCCGCCAGCCGGTTGTGCACGGTCCGCCAATAGGCGGGACTGACTTGCACCGGCGCGATGTCCGCAGCCTCGATGGTGGCGATCAGGCCGAACATCGTCTTGACGTTGCGCTCGCCGTCTGCGCGCAACAGGATGCGTGCGCCGGGCGTCACGCCGGCCACGCGCTGGATGCCGTCGACGGGTGTGGCCGCCTGCATCACCATCAGCCGCCATGCGATCGTGCCGTAGTCGTTGGCCACCCAACTCACGCGGCAGCAGACCGCGCCCGGCAGGAACACGGCCAGGCGCCGCCAGTCGTCCAGACGCACGATGCGTTGCGGCGCGCCAAACCGCAGCCAGATGTGCACGCGCTGGGCCACGGTCGCCAGCGCCACGCGCATGCCGGACACGTCCGGGCGAGACGGCGGTGCGTTCACGATGCCTCTCCCGGAAACTCGCGTTCCAGCAGTTCGCGCAGCATGACGGCGGCGGTGACGCCGCGCCGAAAGGCGGTCACCTTGATGCGCCCGCGCAGCGCGGGCGTGACATCAATGGTGAGCCGCGCCGTGTAGGCCGGCGTGGGCAGCCGCGCATCGCCGCGCTGCACCCAGGCCGTCGCGGCGGTCGAAGCCGGGCGCTGGCCGATGGCGGCGCGGACACGCGACCCGCTCATTGCAACGCCTCGCGCACGTGCGCCGTCAGCCGTGCAACCTCGCGCGCCGCCGCGCCGTGTTCGTCGCGTTCGCGGGCCAGCAGGCCCGCCGCCACGCTGTCGGCAAACACGATGCGCTGCGACACGTCGGCCGCGAGCGCCGGCAGCGGCTGATCGGCGAGTGCTTCGCGCACCTCGCGTCCGACGACGGTGCGCACGACCTTGCGATTGATGACGAAGGCCGCCCGCAGTTCGCGCCGGTAGATTCGCGCTTCCTGGACCAAGCGCACCATGTCGCTGCTGGCCCATACGTCATACGCCGACGGCTGTACGGGCACCAGCACCAGGTCGGCCGCCAGCAGCGCCGAGCGCGTGATGGCCTCGGCCCGGGGAGGCCCGTCGATCACCACGAAATCGGCTCCCTGGGCGATTTGCGGGACTTCGACATGCAAGGACTCGCGGGCCAGCCCGATCACGCCGTACAGGCGCTGACGGGCGTTCTGCGCGCGGCGTTCGGCCCAGTCCGAGGCCGAGCCCTGCGGGTCCGCGTCGATCAGCACGACCCGAAAGCCTGCAAAGGCGAGTTCTCCGGCCAGGTGCGTGGCCAACGTGGTCTTGCCCGCGCCGCCTTTCTGGGTTGCCAGCGCGATGACCTGGCCGCAACGCGGCGGGTCGAGGCTGGCGTCAAGCGCGCCGGCCATGACCGGCCACGGTTCAGATTGCCGACCGCTTTGTACGGCCTCGCGTGGGTCGATGCTCAAGGTTTGAGCAGACGATCTCCCACTATCAATCTTAGTTAGTCTTTTAGTTAGAGAGTTAGGAGCGCCCCGGATCGCCAATGCTGGCGCGGCTTTCCAGCCATCGCTGCGCCTAAAACCCCGAACTTTCTGCGCCTGAAACCCCGAATCGCGTGCGCCCAAAACCCCGAACGCATCCGCAAGATATTCACAAGGTTGTCCACAAGTTATCCACATTGGGTTTACCCCTCTCTCTGTGTGCGCCATCAGGGCGCAGGCGTGTCAGATGGCCGATGCGACTGGCGGTAGAAAAACAGCTGTTCGACGCCACCGGCATGGGCCACGCGCAGGCGATAGCCAAGCAGCGCCTGGCGCTGCGCGAGCCGCCGCACGTCCAGCGCGAAGTCCGAATAACGGGCTTGGCTACCGGACTTGGCGTACAGGTGACGCAGCTCGAATCCCCAACCCATCCGCTGCGTGCCGCCGTGGCGGCGAACCAGCCGGTAGAGCCATCGTTCGATGCCGCCCGTGAGGGCGAAATAGCGCGGGTCGATGCCCAGCACCAAGGCATCGGACATCACGCCGCTGTAGAACCAATCGGGCAGGATCAATTCGAGGCCGGCCGAGCGGCCGCCGGGCCGCACGATTTCCTTCCACTCGTTGACCCACGAAAACCGATGCAATCGCTGGCTATGGGCTTGGCGCAGCGAGGTCGCCACGGTCGTCGATTGCAGACGGTCCAGCGCGGCGCGCAGGCGGCGGTAGTCATCCTGAGCGGTGCCGCGGCCGGTGTAGGTCAGGATTTCGTGCGGCGTGGCGGCCATCAACCGCGAGGTCGCCAGCCCACGGTCACGGGCAGCGACAAGCTGGCTGGCGGCCCAGATCATGAGGTCGGCGTCCCAAATGGTGGCGATGCCGTGCTCGGGCACGCCCTCGACCCGGATGCGCACCGGCCCGGCCTCGAAGTCGATGGGGGCGATGCGCTTCTGCTTGGCCAGCGAGAAAAAGGGATACGACATGAGATCGCGCGCGTCGCGCGGTCGCATGTCGCCGGGCAGCGCCTGGAACAGCGCAAGCTGTTCGCGCTCGCCGGCGGAGGTTCGCCGCTTGGCCATGACCGTTCCCCGGATGCGCCAGGCCGTCAGCGGCCGGCGCGGCGGTCCAGGTATTCGGGGTCGGAGGTCATGGAATAACTATGCTCGTCGGCCCAAGCGTCGAGATCCGAGATGGCGTAGCGCACGCGCCGGCCGAACTTTCTGAACTGCGGCCCGCCCCCCTGAACGCGCTGTTTTTCCAGCGTGCGCGGAGACAATCGCAGATAGTCGGCGGCCTCGTCATTGGTCAGGTAGCGCGGCGCGCGGGCGGACGCCGCGACGACAGCGTGCGCGGGCGCGGATGGGGCGGACAGGGAAACGGGGGACGTGGCCATGATGCCTCCAGCAGTGCGATGCGCTGGCGGGCCAATTCCCGCCGGCTGGAGACAGTCTTGGCAGAGGGTATCGAAGGCGGAAGGGAGAGATTCAAGGGGGGCTTGTTTTTCTCCCTGTCGGCGGGTCTATCTGCGGGTACAGGCCGGACGCAGCCCGGCCAAGTCCCGATAGCCACCGCGCATCAGAGCGAAGCCGCGCGCGAGGCTATGGCGCAGTTGCGCACGCAGCGCGCTGTCGGTGTGCCAGTAGGCATGCACCCGGTCGCGGCCGTAGATGACTTCCGCGATGTGGCGCTGCGAAGCGCCGGCCCGCGCGCCATCGAGCGCCTGCAGGGCGTGAAGATGATGCCGCGCGGCCAGCGGCACGAGATGGCTCGCTGCATACCGCGCCCGTGGACACGCGCGGCGTGGCGCCAGGTGGGCCGCATGCGCGGCCAGCAGCGCCGCCTGCGCATGCAGGCGCGCATCGAGCGGCACCGTACAGAACACCGGCTGACCTTCGAGCACGCCCGAGCCCAGCCGGGCGCGCAGCACGTGCGCGCCGTCGCCCGCCTCCAGCGCGAACCCGTCGGGCAGCGCGATGAGGCGCTTGGGGCCGGGAATGTGCCAGAGGTCGAGGCCTGCGCCCGTCTGGCCGCCGGTTGCACGCAGGTGCAGCAGCGAAGGCAGGCAGTCATCCCAGACCGGATGCGCATCGCGCGCGTCCCGGTTCGGGTCCGCGAGCCAGGCCAGGCCCCAGGGCCGGGCCGCCTCGGCACCGGCCCGCCGGCCGAACCGGCGCCAGCAGGCGCGGTAGGCCGGATCGCGGCGCAGGTATTCCCACGCCAGCGCGGGGGGGTCCAGTTGAAGCAGATACAGGTAGGCCGCCGTCGCCTCCCAGGGCGCGGCATCATCGTCAGACGCACGCATCGGTTCCTCTCGTGCAAGCAAGACACCCCCGACCCCGGCCGGTAGGCCGGAGCGGGCCAGGCAGTCAGCGGTGGGTGGCAGCGAGCCGCTGGCTGGGGATGTTCGAGAGGACGCCGGGCCAGCGCCGCCGCACAGCGGCGCTAGTCCTCGACGTATGCGCCGTGGGCGATTGCCCGCGCGGCGTAGTCCGACAGCGTGCGCGTCGGCGTAAAACGGGGGTCCGCAGCCAGTGGCACGCCCCGCGGGCCGCGGATGGCTTCGAGGTCATCCAGGCGAATGTCCGCAAGCTGCGGGAAGCCCGTATTGGCATCGCACAAGCCATGCAACCGCCTCGGGTCATCGGGGTAGGCATAGGCCAGCAGCCACACCACGCCGGCATCCGGCGTGTAGACCTTGGCGACCGGCACCGGATCGAAGCCGGGATCGCGGGCGCGCTGCCGGCCCTGATCCAGCAGGCGGGCATGCTGCGCGGCGGTGATGAGCGGCATGGCGATCTCCTGAACGCGGCCGGAAGCGGTTGCCACGCGGCCGATGATAGCGGGTGTACACCGGCCTTCCAAGGCCAAGCCAGGAGGCAGCAGTCTCCGCCGGCACGGGCCGGCCGTGGCCGGTCTCAGCGTAAGAACGTCGATCCGTGGAGCCGGATTGACGGTCCGGGCCTAAAATGAGCCCTATAGATTGTAGTCCTATAGGGTGCAATCGGCTGTCATCCTGTTTTTTGGGCAGACGGGATGGCGACCGAACACAACTTGGCGGGCGCGCTCCGGAAGGCGCGCAAGGCGCGCGGACTGAGCCAGGAGGATTTCTCGGACGTGTCGAGCCGCACGTACCTGAGCAGCCTGGAGCGCGGGCTGAAGAATCCCACGCTCGACAAGCTGGCCGAGCTGTGCGAGGTCATGCAGGTCCACCCCGTCACGCTGCTGACGCTGGCCTATGCCGGCAATGCGCGCCAGGCCGATCATGTTCTGGCGCAGGTGCGCCGGGAGCTGGAGACCATTCTGTCCAAGGTCGACCTCTGACGGTCCAGGCAGGTGTCGAAATGCCAGGCGGCTAGAATGCCCCCAAGGATTCTGTCCATGCGTACCCGCCCGTCCTCCCGCCTGCTCATCGTCGATGCCGCCCACCGCGTGCTGCTGTTCCGGTTCGTGCATCGGCGCGGGCCGCTGGCCGGCCGCGATTTCTGGGCTACGCCCGGCGGCGCGGTCGATGAAGGCGAAGACTTCGAGGCCGCCGCGCGGCGGGAACTGCGCGAAGAAACCGGCTTCACGGTCGACGACATCGGCGCACCGATCGCGCAGCGCGCGTTCGAGATGCAGATGCCGGATGGCTCTTACGTGCGTGCCGACGAACGGTTCTTTCTGATGCGGGTCGAGGAACAGCCCCTATCCAAAGACGGCTGGACCGAGCTGGAGCGCGACGTCATGACCGAGCATCGCTGGTGGACGCTGGATGAACTGCGCAGCACCGGCGAGGCCGTTTTTCCCGACGACATTCCGGCCATCCTGGCCGATGCGGGGATAACTCCCGCAGCGCGGTAGCGAGCGGAACGTGGAACACGTCCTGGGATTCCTCGGCTTCGTGTTGCGGCAATTGGCATTCGTGGCCGTGTTCTTCTGGCCCGGCTGGCTGGTGCTCAACCTCCTGACGCTGGGGCATTATCCGAGCGTACGCAAAATGAAGCGTGACCTGGACTACATGGAGGCGGAACTGATCGCCGTGCTTGGCCTACTGATCGTCGTTGGCGTCGTGGTGCTGGCGACCCGATACTGGCCGGAATGAAAGCCAGAAGCGAACCCGCAAAGCCGTACATGCCCCTATGCGTAGATCCGTATCTGCGCGGAACCTGAAAGCCTAAACGCCGCAAAGTCGTTTCTGTGCGAAGCCGTAGTTCCGCCGAAGCGGCATGGCGTCGAACCGTAAAGTCGTAGACACGTAAATGTGCGGACACGTCGATACGTAAATCCACGGCCCGCTGACATGGCTTCGGCAGATGGCAAAGGGATTGGATTCGCGTCAGCGATGAAAGCCGGCAGGTCGAGACGCCGCCGCCGGCTCGATGCGCAGCACGCCAGCGCGACCCGGCCAGCGCCGGGGGACGCCCGGATCAGCTATCGAACCTGGCAGGAACCAGGTCGTGAACGTCGATCCCAGGTAATAGCAGCACGTCCTCGACCTGCACGATGCAATGATGACCGCTATCGAGCACCAGCGTCGCCCGCGCGTCCAGGGCAAGCTCCTCGGCATCGAGCACACCATAGACCGGATAGCGAAACCCCAGGGCACGCCAGTTCTTCAACAAGGCCACGCGCAGCTCGTCCATCATGCCTTCTCACGGGTGGAAGTCAGGTTCGCCATTGTCCCGGCCCTGCCGGCGTGAGGACAGACGTGGAACTACGCACGCCGGACGAATCGGACCAAGCGAAGGCCGGGCGTTGGCCTGCACGCGGCACGCTGTCCGCATGAAGATGCCGGCCACGGCGAAGCCGGGGCCGGCGTCCGCCCGGCGGGCCGGGCGGGTGAGCATCAGCGCGCCTTGGTGGGACGCGACCAGATCAGGTCGTGGCTGCCCGATTCGTTCTCGATCAGCCTGGCGTAGATCGTGGCCGGGAAACTCGGATCGTCGAGCGTGACCGACAGATAGGGTCGGTCGTTGTTGGAGACCTTCTTCCACGCCGCGCCGATTTCGAAGTTGCCCGCCAGGATGCGGAAGTCCGGGGCCTTGTCGCCTTCCCGGTCGGACGGAACGATCTTGACCTTGACGTTCAGCGTCAGGGTGCGGACCGTGCCGCTGTAGCCGTTGTCTTGCGCGGTGAAGGTGCCGATGTTGGCCATGATGATTCTCCTTGAGGGTTCAAGTCCGCGCCCGATTGCGCGTCCTTGTGTGATCCGGTCAGGCGAGGACCGGGCGCGGCGCACCCCGCAGGGGCGGAAACGCAGTGGACGACCGGGAGACGCGGCGATTTTGTCCCGCGAGGAATGCGCGGCACGCGCAGGGGAAAATCGTTGCGCCGGACGGTTGCGCCGATGAAGCCCGAGGTGGCCCCCCGGGCCGCCGTGCCGCAGCCAGGATTCACATAAACAAGGCCGTGCGATCGGGTGAGGACGTTGCCCGGGAAGCATCCTGGCAAGACCCTGCACCGTGGTGACATGGCGGGTGATGCGGTTCGCTGACGTGGACATGTCGAAGATTCCGGCCGGGCGGGAAGGCGACAAAGCCCCGGTGCCTCCAGGTGGGCAGGATCGGCGCGGCGTGGTGAACGGTCCGCCCGCCGCCCGGTTCGGGCGCGGCGTGCCGCAACCGGCACGCTCACCTCGCCAGGGTGGGCGATGGCGGCATCGGGCACAACCGGCCCGGTCGCATCCAGGCGTAGATGCGTATCCGCCCGGCCTGCTGGACGGGCGCCAATCTGCCGGCACCCCGGCGGCCCGCAGCGGTGCGGCGTGACCCGCCGCCTGCGGCGCTCGATGGGCCACCAGGACGGCGGCCTGGCGTGGACGTTGGCCGCCGCGTCCCGGGCACAACCGGGACGCGGCGACCCGTTTTGCACGGCCCTCGATGGGCACGCAAAACGCCCGCCGTTCCTGCCAGCATCGGCAGGAACGGCGGGCGCAGCAGCGCCCCAGGCAGCGGGCGAGCCCGCCGCCCGGGTCATCGGCCGATCATGCGGCGCACAGCATGGCGGGCAGCCACTTGGCAGCCGTGGCGTGCTGGCCGGCTTCCGCTGCCATGACCGCCTTCTGATAGCCTGCTACCCGGCTGATTTCCCCCGGCTTGAACGCCTTGAACGCGGCCAGGATGTGGGCTTTCGGGACGTGGTTGAAATACGCCTCGGCCGTGGGCTGCCAATAGGCGCTCATGTCCAGCTTGACGGCCCGCGCCAGCGCATCGGCGCGGGTATCGTGCTCGTCGCGCGTCACGGCATCCACCGTGCCGGCCACGCACACGGCCAGCAGCGCCAGCAAGTCGGCCCGCTTCATCTGGCGCAAGGCGTCGAACAGTTCTGCGTCATCGACGGGCAGCCGTTCGCGCCATGCCGTGCGCAGCGCATCGAACTCGGCCGTTGCCTTGCTTGCGGCCAGTTCATGCGCGTACTGGCGCAGGCCGTCCTGGGGATGAACGTGGATTTGCATCAGGCTGTCGCTGCCGCCGTAGAACACGTCCAGCGCCAGCCGATGCACCAGCACGGCCAGGGCCACGTCAGGCTTGCCTGCCACCTCGGCCTGCAGAGCGGCCGTGCGGTGCGCGCTCAGGTTGCGGACCAGCCGGTCCGAAAGGGTCTTGGCGGGCGTGGCCTGCGGCGGCGCATCCGGGCTGTTCGCGCCGTCCCCGTCGGTGGCGTTCGTACCGTCCCCCGGCTGCGCTGCCTGGGTGGCGTCCTTCGCGTCCTCGGGACGCATCAGCCCGCGATGCACGACGACCGCCCCTTCGCGGTCGAGCGTGACGACCGCGCCGGCAACCGCCAGCGTCTCAGGCGCGTAGGCCAGCAGGCCGGTATAGAGCGTGTCCAGGGCTTCGCAAACGCGCTCACCTTCCTCGTAGAGCGGCGCGGCGGCGTCCTCGTCCTCGGCTTCCTCGGCAGCGTGCAGGGCTTCCTCGATCTCGGCCTGCCGGGCGCGCAGCCTGGCGATCTGCTTGGCCTGCCGAGCGGTCGGTTCGCGCTGCACCTGTGGGGCACGGCGAAACCCGGCCAGTTCGGCGTAGCCGAAGACGGGTGCCGCCTCGACCCACTTCCACCCCTCGGCGCGCACACCGGCGGCCATGACCGCCAGCTTGCCCGTTGACAAGCGGGCCAGCAGGTCGGCGTCGGTCAGGTAGACCCCTTCGTCCTGGGCGAACAGGTCGCGGCGGATGCCGCCCCCGGCGGCGGTGTAGGCGTCCACGCCGACGAAGCGGGCCAGCGGACTGCGGGTCGCATCCACGTCGCGCTGCGTGAGGCGGCGGCGCAGCGCATAGGGCTCGCGCTCGTGGGCGGGCGCATCGTAGAACGCGGCTTCCTGGGCTGCATGGTCGTCGGTGAGCGTGAGTGCCATTAGCTGTTCCAGCGTCACGCCGCCCTGGCGGTAGTCGGCCAGCAGGCGCGGCGACACGCGCGCCAGCCGCAGGCGGCGCTGCACGACCAGCGGCGTCACGCCGAAATCGGCCGCAATGTCTTCAACCGGCCGCCCCTCGTTGACCAGGGCCAGGAACGCTTCGAACTGATCGGCCGGGTGCATGTCCTGGCGCTGCACGTTCTCGGTCAGGCTCACGGTGACGGCGCTGTCGTCGGGCACGACGAGGCATGGAATGGTCTGGTCGCGGGCGATGCGCTTGTGCTTGGCCAGCAGCCGCAGTGCGGCCCAGCGCCGTCCGCCTGCGACGACTTCGAACAGGTCGTCCTGCCCCAGCACCGGCACGACTATCAGGTTTTGCAGCAGCCCGACGCGGGCGATGCTTTCGGCCAGGGCATCGACCGGGACGGCGGTCTTGCGCACATCGCGCCGGGACAGGCGCAGCCGGGACAGTGCGATGAAGCGCAGTTCGGCGGCCGGCGTGTCCTGCGCGGCCGGGCTGGTGCCCGCCGCCTCCTGGGCCGCAACCTGCGCCTTGTCGATCACGGCCTGGGTCTGTTCGGCCACCTGCACGGCCTGGGTTTCTACAACGGTTGTGGTGTTCATGATGGGACTCCTTGAGAGGATGCCCAGCGGGTGAATCCCCACATGGGCACGAAGGGCCGGGGTGGCCCTTCGTGCCCATGCCCACCACGCGGCATGGCAGGGGTGCGCCGTCAAGGGAGGAAGCGGCCCGCCCTGGCGCGGCCCGCAGCCGCAGGCGAGGACACGGGGGCCGGCCGCGGCCCTTGACGGAAGAAGCGCCCCGGACATGCCAGGCAAGCGCCGCCAGGCGCGCGCAGGCGTCCACCAGGGGGATTCGTCCTTGGACGCCGGAGTGCCACGACCTGCCGTTGTCTTCCGGCGTAGCCGGCTAGCTGCTGGTTTGCCCACCGTCGGCAAGCTGACGAAGGAAAAGCCGCTACGCCGGATCGTCTTCGCAACCGGCGCAGCGAACAGATGAACAGGCGAGCCAGGCTCGCCTGCGCCGGTCAGATCAGCCCGGCTTCAGCCATCGAGATGACCCTGGCGCCCGCGACGATGAGATGGTCCACCAGACGCACATCGATCAGCGCAAGCGCGTTCCTGATGAGCTGTGTGAACCGTATGTCCGCCGTGCTCGCCTCTTCCACACCTGACGGATGGTTGTGGACCAGCATCACGGCCGCGGCGTTGTATCGAAGCACCAGCTTGAGCACTTCGCGTGGATAGGCCTGTGCCTGATTGAGCGTGCCACGGAACGGTTCCAGGTAAGTGATCAGGTGCATGCGGGTATCGAGCAGAATCAGCCCGCACACTTCGTGCTCCAAGCCAGCCAGACGCAGTTGCAGGAAGTTCCTGACCATGTCCGGCTTGCTCAGATTCTTGCCGCGCAGTTTGTCGACGGTGACCAGTTCGCGCGCCACGGCCAGGATCTCCGTGCGCTGCGCGGGCCGCACCGCGCCGCCGGGTTCGCGTACCAGCAGTGCGCCGGCCAGATTGGGGTCGCTATCGATGAAGAGGGAATATTGCATGACGGCCTCCGATTCGGAATCGGGCGGAATTGCCCGGAACCGAAGGGGCACGGCGCAGCGCAAGCGGTCAGGGGTCGCAGACGGCCGCCAGGCCGCAAGCGCCTTGGCGCGCCGCCCTTGACGGCGAGAACGGCGTGACACACTAACCGGATAGCAAGGCCTCCAACTCTTCAAAAGCAGATGACAGCGGTTGTTAAGCCAGCGCAGCGCGCAGGCGTCAGCGATGCGCAAGGCGGCGCAGCATGTCCCGCAAGGGATGAGCGGATAGCGAACCTGGAGAACCGCGTCCCCGCTTTGGCCGGGAGACGCGAGCACACATCAGTAGGAAATAGCGCGAAGCAGCATCGTCAACAGGATCTAGGTGGCAGTTGCACTAGGCCACACGATGACGCGACAATAGGTACGCGCCGGCAGCTAGCCTTTTCCGCCTCCGCCCATCCTGGGCATGGAAGACCTGCCATTACCTCTCGACCCCCGATTTTTCCTGGGCTGCCGATAAGAACGGAGGCACTTATCCACGATGCAGCCCGAATTGGAGAAATTCGGATGGATACACTTACCCTGACAATCCCGTCGCGCACCGCGATGGCGCGCAAGCTCGCTGAAGCGTTTCGCTCCTATGGCGTAGAACTGCGTCACGCCGAAGCGACCCGCGTGCTCGCCACCGTGCTAGGCGAAAACGAACACACGCTGGCCGCCAAACTGGATCAAACACGCACTTCCCCTGGAAATGCGTTCATGCGAGAGGGACGCGGCTTGGAACAGGCGAGATTGCTCCAAGCGCTCGTCAAGGCCAGACTCGAACTTGCGGTGCAAGTCCCTGCGTTGGGCGGGGTGCGTACATGTGTCGCCACCGCTGAGCAGGCATTGCGCCTGCTGGAAGACAAAGACGCGGTCTATGGGGAACTGGTGGGCCTGAGTAAGCCCGACTACATCGAGTGGCAGTCCAGCAACGGTAGTGTTTATTGCTGCGCCCGCACGAAGGTCGGGAAACAATGCCGCAACCCGGTCAGTGGAGGAACGTGGCTGGAGCCCCCTGCGTGGAAAGCCTTGCATGATGCTAAGGGCTACTGCGCCATACACGGCGGCTAACCTTCGAGCCGTCGCAGCGCCTCCATGCTGCGGTAGCCCACACGGGCTACCGCAAGTCTGCTATTACGAATGCGCAGCCGCAGGTTTCCCGCCTGAACCTGCGGGTTGCCACAGCGCCAGCGTCGTCGCATCCCGATGATCCACACTCAGTATCAAGGTATTCAAGGGGACAAATTGCTGCTTACCCTCGGCGTCGTGGGAGAGATTGACAAAACGGATGTCGCGCCCGGCGATCAGGAATAGGCCTGCTTGTCGCATATCGTTCAGGATGTCATCGAGCGATTGCACCAATGCGATCTCCGAGCGGCCCGTGTTTCCCCCTTCCATGTCGGCACGCATGGCCAGGATTTCCAGAAGGTCGATGCAGTTCTGCAATTGAACCCGAACGTCTGGGAGCAGTGCCGGTGACACAGAGTCGCCTATCACCGAACCGTAGCTCTGCGCCCCCGTCGCCATGCGCAGCAGCCGCTCTCCGTTTTCCACCTCGAAAGCCAGCGTCTCTTGCGTTTCCTTCAATAAGCCCGCCGGCGTCAAGGCCAGAGCAGCAGCCATCTTCAACACTAGTTCCGCATCCGCCATTTCGTAGTCCCGCAGACGGAAGATGTCGCGGTACGACACGCCAACGGTGCGCGCCAGTTCCGCTATCGACATCTCGCGTTGCTGTAGCTGCGTGTTTAGTTTTTCGTAATCGACCTTCACCACCCAGTCCTTGGCATCGCTGCCTTGGGCGATCGACTGAAAAGCACTGGTGACGGAACCTGGCAAGGCATGGCGCCAACGCAAGAAGCGTCGCAACTCCTGCCTTGCCTCTTCCAGCGTATAAACGTCCGCCTGGCTATCCGCACCGGCGCTGTCTATCCATACCCGCTCCACATCGAAGCTGTCATTAGCACCCACAAACCGCGGCGCGCCATGTACCTGTTCGACAGAGGTGCAGGCAATCGAATCGAGCATCAGGAACAACTCGCGTTCATCGGTAATGATGCGCTGCAGCGACCCCGTCAAACTCGTCAATTTCCACACCGCATAGTTGCAAGGGCCAAGTCGTTCCGATAGGGCACCGTGTATGACCAGCGTCCCCGGTCGCGCCTGCTCGATGTTGTCCACAATCCGCGCCAAGGCCCGCCGCAGTTGGGTTTCGTCGAATGACGTGGCGACGATCCATCCTGGCGTTCCGGCGTGGTGCTTGGTCATCGCCACGATGGCTATGGAGAACCAAGGTCCATTGGCCTGGCTGACTTCCAGAAGAACGGATTGAGGAGTGCGCTTGAGTGCGCAGAACGCGGGTTCCGCGCGCGTTGGGATGAGATCGATGGCCTTGCGAAGCATCGCCGAAGCGGCATCGGCAACGGAGTCCAGCAACTCACCGCCCTGGACCACACCTTCAATCGTAGTCTGGAGAAGATAGACACAATCAGTGTGCTGGATGGAGGCGACTTTAGCGCGCATCCAACTGGCATAGCCTTCGAGCTTAGCCACCAGCTCCAAGACATGCGTGTGCTTCAGTTCGATATGGGCGGTCGCCAAGGCGTCCTTGAGGCTCCGGGCTCGGCGCTTCATGTTGGTCGTGCGCTGCAAATCAGCGGCGTCGAGAATGCGCGCAGCCGTTCCGAGATCAAGCGTGACGACCCGATCGGCAAGGTAACGAACGAGGATGGTTGCGGAGGACTCCGCGGATGAAGAGAATGGACGTGCCATAGTGGCCAACTCCGATGGTTAAGCTCACGTCAGGCTGGTTGATGGTGCCGCGCGTTACCGGATCGCCTGATGTGGGCAAACACGGGGTTGGTCATGCTATGGCCGGGTGGCCTACGCCGGATTTGCCGTACCGCCGTGGCGGCTACGCGACTGACAGGCTCCGGGGTGCCTTGCTAATTATCTAAGCACATCCCTCCAAAGAAATCAAGATTGTAAGGACACGCCAATCAGTTGATGACTGGTGCCACTGGCGCGTGAGTCCGAAGTCCACCTATGTTTTGCTAGGTTAACCCTAGTGCACAATGTGGCATCTCGCATTCTTGGAGGAGGCATCGTGTCGCAAACTGCCGAAGATTTTCGCCCCAAGGTTTTCATTTCCTATTCGTGGACCAGTCTCGACCACCAGCGGTGGGTGCTTGACGTAGCCAAGCGTTTGACTGAGGCGAACGTGCATGCGCTCTTGGATATCTGGGACCTGCAGCCTGGCGCTGACTCTATCCACTTCATGGAGCGCATGGTTAACGATCCGAGTGTCCAAAAAGTCTTGATTCTTGCCGATGAAAAGTATGTCGCCAAAGCAAATGACCGTGAAGGTGGCGTTGGCACGGAAACGCAGATCATCTCGCCTGAGCTGTACAGCCAAACGGACGCAGGAAAGTTTGTTCTTGTTGTCTGCGAGCGAGATGAAAAGGGAAGGCCGTATTTACCAACGTACTACAAGTCCAAAATCTACATCGATCTGAGCGATGAGGGCCGCTACGCCGAAGAATTCGAAAAGCTATTGCGGTGGATATACGACAAGCCGGCGGAGGTGAGGCCTGCCTTCGGCGCAACTCCTTCTTTCCTTCAGGAGAATTCGGCGACGGACCTGGGCACGGCGATGTACGCCCGACGAGCTATGGAGGCGATGCGCTCTGGTAAGCCACAAGCCTTAGGCTCATTCATCGAGTACTTAGACGTGCTGGCGCGGCACCTTGAACGACTGCGTATCACTAGAGAGTCTGGCAAAGAGTTCGACGAACAGGTGGTCGAGTCCTTTGTGTCGTTCAAGCCATTTCGAGACGAGTTCTTGGAGGTGTTAAGGGTCGTTATGACGCATTCGCAGGATCTCGAAATGGGTAGGGTTCTTCATCGCTTTTTTGAGCAGATTTACAACTACAACGAACGGCCGTACGACTACATAGGGTCCTACCGATCTACCGACTTTGACAACTTTCGACTTGTGTGTCGCGAACTATTCCTGCTGACGAACTCGCTTGCGCTCAAGCTTCAACGCCTAGATGTTGTGCATACGCTACTCGAGCAGGACTACTACATCACGGTCGCAGACGGAAGGCAGACCATGTATTCGTTTGGGGTGATGGCGAGGGAAGTAGAGTCGATGGACCACAGGAGGCGTCGTCTGTCCTCTGATCGAGCAAATCTAATTGCTGACATGCTACTAAATAGGGCAAATGGCTCTTTTGTCACCCGAGATGACGTTCTACAGGCAGACTTCGTTTTACATCTTCGCTCCCGCCTAACCGGGCAGCGTCATTGGCATCCGGCTACACACGTATTTGCAGGTGGAATACACCGAGCCTTTGAGGTCTTTGCGCGTTCCTCGTCGCGGGCTTTTTTTGCGAAGCTCGCGCCAATACTTGGTGTCGACGACGTAGAGAGGCTTAAGGTTTTTGTGGAACAAATGGGGCAGTACGGCCAGGGTTTCAACTCAGGAGATGCCAAGTTACTGACTGGCTTCGATGAGCTTTGCACTCGAGCATAGAGAGACGAAAATGTAGTGAGTCGACTGGCTAGTTCGCGTTCCGGCACGGACATTCAAGGGCCGTTTATCATGGGCCGGCATCCACAAGTTTCATCCAAAGCACAACAAAAGCGCCGAGCGCGATTGCGAGCGGCGCTGAATGCATCGGTCAGCTCAGTCCGAAGCCGGTTCGATCATCGCTTGCAACTGGTCAAGCACACCCGGCTCGACGAAGACGCAAGGCTGATCGGCCGCAATGGGAACGTTGAACACCTTGCCAAACGCTTCGCGCTTCAGGTGAGCCAGCCGTCCCGTCCGATAGGCCTGTTCGGGTTTCAGGTTCCCGGATGCAGACGGCGAACCGCTACGCTGCGGATCGCATTCGACCACGGCGACGAAACCGTCGTTGAACAACCGCTGGTGTTCGGGGCACAGGTCCCAACCTGTCGTCGTATAGCGCTTCATGCTCGCGCGCAGGCGCTTGTCGAGCAGCAGGTTGCCCGTATCGAACGTGGTGCCGCATACCAGGCATACACGCTGTTCCAGCGAAACATGGGACTTGTCGTTCATGACCTTCTCCGGTTGCTTGGGCGGAATTGCCCGAGACCGAAGACGCACGGCGCAGCGCAGCAGTCAGGGGGAGAAGACGGCCGCCAGGCCGCAAGCGCGCAAGGCGCGTGCAGCCCTTGACGCGCGAGCACGCCGTGGCACGATGGGAAAACAGCAAGGCCGCTTACTCTCCAACAGCAGATGACCCCGGGGTCGGCACGCCAACGCGCCCGTGTCAGCGATGCGCAAGGCGGGCATGGCCCGTCCCGTCAGGGATGAGCGGATAGCGAACCTGGAGAACCGCGGCCCGGCCTGGCCGGGAGACACCCTGGCTACAATCCTCCCCATGCCCAGACCGTCAGAGAAGACGCTGCTGCGGCGTCGAATAAAAGGACAATCAATCGATGGCCACACGCTACGGCCGCCGTCGACGCGACGGCACCTATGAATATCACGACAGCGATGCCTCGCTGCAGGCGGCTAAACGACAAGAGGGCCGAGAAGCGCGGGCTGGTTTCTTCGGCTTTGTCGGCCTGGTGATCGGCGGCTGGCTGGCCTACCTGGGGCTGCAGTACATCGGCGCGGCCGATTGGCCGAAGTGGACGCGATTCGTCGGCGTGCTGGTGGGAGCCGGAGTCTGCGCCACGCTCTTTTTCAAGCTGGCCGAAGTTGTCTGGAAGCTCTTTGTCGCGCTGCTGGCCATCGTCTTGCTGCTGGCAATCGGCGTATTTCTCTGGAAATCCGTCTAGTACACAGCGGTTCCTACGCCGCACTAAGATCCAACGCGCCCTGTCCGGTTGAGCGCCTGACCCGAGCTGCGCACCATCAAAGCCATGCCGATACGCATGGAGACGGACATGGTGGTAACGAGACAGGACAGTGCCGCAACCAGCTTTCAGCCGGCCTTCTACCGCATGCGCGACATCATACGCATCACGTCGCTGAGCCGCCCAACCTTGTACCGCCGTATTGCGGCGCGCCGATTTCCGGCGCCCGTCAAACTCGGCGGGCGAGCCAGCGGCTGGCCCGCGGAATCGATCCAGGCGTGGATTGCCGATCCGGCAGGCTACGTAGCCACCGAGCCGCCCGCGCTGCCAGAACCCTAGTTGGCTGACAAAACACGACTTATACTGTATATTTAACCAGTATTTGATCAATAACCGTCTTTCCGCCACAAGGGGATAAACTGGCGGCGGAAAGGGAGATTGTCATGAACCCGTGGCCCGAGTTCCTAGCGAACAAACCCGTCGATACTCGTATCGAAATGGGTGCCTACGAGTATCTGTGGCAGCAGCCCAACTCCAACACAAAGCGGCTGGCCGAACTGTTCGAGTTCCACCCCGGCAGCCTGCCGTCCGACCTGGTGGACGAGGACGCTGCCCAGCGGGCCGCCGAGGAAGTCGTCGGGCACCTCGCCAAGCGGGGCATCAAACGTTTCGGCGTGCGCATCAACGGCATGCACGACTACCCGGCCCGGCTGCGCGACGCCACCGAGCCGGTGGAAATGCTGTACTTCCTCGGTTCCTGGGAACTGGCCGAGTCACCGCGACGTGTGGCCGTGGTCGGCACCCGCCAAGTCAGCAGCGAAGGCGCGGCACGCACGCGCAAGCTTGTGCGCGCCCTGGTCGAACACGACTTCACCATCGTGTCGGGTCTGGCACAAGGCGTCGATACGATCGCCCATCAGACTGCCATTGACTGCGGCGGACGCACCATCGCCGTCATCGGCACCCCCATCTCCGAGGTCTACCCGAAGGAAAACGCCGAGCTGCAGCGGCGCATCGCCAGCGGCTACCTGCTGGTCAGCCAAGTGCCCGTGCTGCGCTACAAGGCTCAAGGCGCGAACGTGAATCGCTTCTTCTTCCCTGAGCGCAACAAGACGATGTCGGCGCTCTCCGAGGCCACCATCATCATCGAGGCCGGCGAAACATCGGGCACGCTGACGCAGGCGCGCGCCGCGCTCGCCCAGGGCCGCAAGCTATTCATCCTGGAAAGCAACTTCCGGAATCCCGCAATCAGCTGGCCGGCGAAGTTCGAAAAGCAAGGCGCCATCCGAGTGCGGGAGGTCGAAGACATCCTGCGCGAATTCGAGGACGTGCCGCACGCCCACGCATGAACATGCCGCCCCGCCTGACGGTGGTGGGCGAGCAGGAGCGGCCGGACCACTGGTATCTCCCCGCTGATGCCCAGTGCTTCTTCTGGGGCGAGTACACGCCCTACGAACACACTCAGGGCAAGCGGTGGAATTTCTCGGCCACCAACCAGCTCATCGCCAACTTCAAGAAAGGCGTGGACCGGCGCGACCGGCCCGACTGGCACTACAAGCAGCAAGCGATCTGTCAGGTTGCCACGGCGTTTTCCCGGTTCTGGAAGTGGGCCGACACACACCAGAATCATCGCCTGGCCCTGATACCCATTCCCCCTTCGAAGCCACGCCACAACCCGCTATATGACACCCGCATGGTGGACATGCTCAATCAGCTCGCCCAACTGGTAGATCTACCGCTCGACATTCGCGACTGCTTGAGCTTCAGCGGGGCAAATGCTGCGAGCCACGAAACCGCCGAACGTCCATCACCCGATGAACTCCAAGCCGACCTTAGCTTCGACGAGGCCGCAGGACGGCGAGTGCAGCCCCCCACTGTGGTTTTCCTGTTCGACGACATGCTGACCACGGGCGCGCACTATGTGGCAGCAGCCCGCAAACTGACCGACGCCTATCCCGGCACTCAGATCATCGGCAACTTCGTCGCTCGGCGACTGATTCCCGATCCGTTTGATGATTCCCGTATCGGTTCATGAAAAGAAGTGTTCGTAACACGATCAAGGTGATTATGATAGTCCATACACGGACCCGCCAGACAAGTAACATGCCAGCCCCAGGTTTCGCCATGCCCGCGGGGAAGACACCGGCGTAAGATTCGGCATCAGCTAACTCTTTGCCGAACGGGAACGTTTAAGGGCAAACCAAATGTTGCCTACTTGTAAGCGATAATGGCAATCATAGGTTGCCCAGTCCACACCAACGCCCGCGCTTTGGCGTTCGACGCGATTTTTAAGAGATAGGCAATAGTAATGCGCATAATGGTGATGAAGAGGCGAGCTAGCAGAATGGCCGCTGGAGTTCAGCCTCTGAAGGGACGCATATGACTTCCATTCGGATTCAGGAGAGAACGTCTATCGACGAAGTCCTTGCTTGGCGAGTAGCTCAGTGCACCGTGATCTCTGTAGGCAGAAGAAGCGGCTTCGAACCGGGTGCGCAAGGATTGGCTTTAGCCGCGCTCGCGTCGATGCGGCCAGGCCGAAACGCGCCCTGTCTTGAATGCGATTTTGATGAACCTAAAACTCTTGACGATCTCGAGTCGACTTTTTTTGGGAACGCCGTTGGCTTTGCGTTACCTCGTTTAATATCCAACCTTCAATTTCAGAAGGTTCCGGCTTCGCGTGAATTCAAGCGACTACTGGGTGAACTCTACAAGGACAGACGCGGGATTCTGGGATCAGGCCGTAGCAAGACAATTGTGTGTGCTGATCCAGTCTTTCCCATCCCTCCTTGTCTCGCGCTGCAAGGGACTCCCACCACTACCTTCCCAACGCCGTCGGCGTTTTCGAGTCTCATTAATGCCGAAGTGGAAAAGATGGGATTTCGCCACATGCTAGCCTCGACGGGTGAGTCGGATGTTATCTCGTTTGTTTATGAGTCACTTCGCAACAGTTGGGAGCACGGTATTTCGCTAGATCCGCCACGGCGCGCCCGCAGTACACGGGCGTTAATCATTGAAAAGATCGTTTTGCAAAAAACAGACCTAGCGTCACGGCAGCTATCACCTGAGCTCAAGGATTATTTAGCCCGCATTGTCGAAGCAAACCATGACGATCTTGGGCTCGGTGTTATATGCTTTTCGGTCGCGGATCAAGGGGATGGCATTCAGGCAACACTTCCAGCCAAAACTGATTACCCGAATGAGACCCGTGCCGAGCGTTTGGCGAGGGCCTTTGTTCCCGGGGAGAGCCGTAAACCGGCTGGCGTAGTCAAGCGCGGGCTCGGGTTGGCGAATATTATTTCAGCAGCGCATAGTCTTCAGGCGTTGCTACGCATCAGTTCGGGGGATCTCGTCGCGTCGCAGGACTTCTCGTACGGCGAGGATAAGTATCCCCAACTTAAACTCGACTCGATCCGCCAACTTCCCGATATGGCACCGCGCGGTACATGTATATCGATTTTTATACCGGAATTCGCTTTTGATCTGGATCAGCATAGTCTCTTTCCCCGTTGATGACATAAAAAATCATGATTCTCGCTTTCAGCGACATCATCGCCGAGACGTCCGCAGACTTTGATCATGCCGTAGCGCAAATTGAAAGTACAAACTTGCGCCAGGCGGAAGGTATCGTGCTCCGAGCTCATGCGTCGTTATGGCGTCGCATTAAGAAAAATGATTTCAACGTCGAATTGCTTAAACCAGATCTGGATGCTGTCGGGCGCCGAGCACCTGGATTGGATATTTATTTACTTCCCGATGCACATAGCCTCGCTGAGCACTGGGTTGTCGGATCAGGGGCACAGCCGCCTATCCGACTTATTGACGGTGCGAGCGGGGCGATATCATTGGCAATGGTCAATGCCGAATGCCGAAACGATATCCGCATTGCCGAGTTAAGAGAACTATTCGAGTCTTTTCAAGGGCGTTGCGTTATCTGTGCAAGTGAAAACCATCATTTTGCATTACCGTCTGGCGCGCATTCTACTCAGTTTGTTCGGCTTGGCGATGCGTTTGCCAGCATTGACGTCATAGATCGGATTGCATACTGGGTTGCGATGGAAATCCAGTCGAAGCCTGAGATTCTTGAGCGGAACGGGCGTCATACCATATTTGTTGATCATCCCAGCATGCTCGTTCTGGCGGCACGAATCCAGCGATTGGTAGACGTACCTATAAACATAGTGGCATTTCCCACCTATCCGTCGGATATCCAATCACGAAACGCCTCGTTTGAAATGCTGCGAAAACAAGCAGCTGATTGTGCATCTGTGCTCGTCGTAATAGGAGTTGCATCAACTGGGCGCTTAGCTAACTTTATTCAGCGATGGGCTGAAACAGAATATCCCCATGCGTTAAGCGTCATCGTCCTCTATGCACTGCAAGAGCTTCAGGCCACATCCGTGCTCTGCAGGCTTGACTTAAAGGGCTACAGGCACTTTAGCAATGAGGATGGCTGTGAACTATGCGCCGCACATAGCTCCGCTGTACAGATCCATACGTCGAGCTATCTCGTCGGCCTCCAACCAGGTGAAGCAGTTCCTCTCATACCGAGACACTTTCATAGTCAGCGGGATTTTTTGCAGCGGTGGGGGGAAGTTCCAGGGGTACTTCGCGTCCATTACGACGATCCAAACGAAGCAACTGGCCGGCATCACGCTTTCTACATTGATGTAAGTTCCTTACTGGATGCCCCCGGATTTCAGGGGGAGCTTATCGCGGCCATTGGCCGCTTCGACCCCGAACCAGAGGTGATTGTCATTCCCGATCACCCGACAGCTCGCAAGCTTGGCGATATCCTGCATGGATTTCTTGCAAAGCCGCTAGTAGTCCTCGACGAAAAACTTATTGCGAGAGGAGAAGGTCCGATTGACGAGAACCTTCGATTAGCGCAGTGTGCTTTGATTATTGATGACATCTTCATTACAGGCTCAAGGCTCGAAAGCATAAATCGATTCCTGCGGGAACGATATGCCGAAAGGTGTCCCAGCCTAGCAACCATTCACTACTGGACCGTGTTGGCGACGCCTTCATCTTCAGCCAATTATGAGCGTGTCGTGAGAGGGATAACGCAAAATCATGGCTGGTCCTCAACTGTGTCGCATCTGCAAGAAATTCCTTTACCCGACTGGCATCGCACCGGCGATTGCCCATGGTGTATGGAGAGGAATGTTCTATCTGGTTTAGCTCAATCTGCGGTGGAATTCGACGGAAAGATCGCTGATCGACTTGCGTCGTTGTCAGCAACGGATCAGGGGATAGTTTCGGCTCCATTCGTAGATAGTGGCGCTGCTATCCCGCTGCTTGGCGCACAGTCGGTAGCGCTCGCGCCGGGTTCTAGCGCCATGCAAGTTTTATTCGCCTGCGCAAGCGCTACTCAGCAACTACGAAATGCTCCTGAAAATGCTCTAAATGCTGATCTGTTTCCTACACCGAGATATATAGCCAGACGTGTCTTTGAAACTAATTACACCGAGCGACTGATATGGCTGGCGCTTCTCAGGTCTTTGAAGGGCAAGGAATTAGATCCGGCGCTTAAGGCCTTTCTTGCAGCCACCGCGTTAAATTCGCAAGATGCACAACGTGGGATCGTCTTAGGTGAGCTTGCCGTCGCTTGGCTTACAGGAAAACTTGGATCTATACCCGTTTCGGAACCCTGTCGTGATTTTTTTTCCAGTGTCGGTATTTCATGGGAGGCGCTGTACGCGAAAGCGTTCGTTGATCGTTACCCGCAATAGGAATGGACGGCGAATCAGGGTCAGGCCATAGATGAGGCAGGCAGCTATTATTTCTGTGCACGGCGCTAGGTAGCCGTCATAGCGACGCTAAGCACAAAAGGACCATGCGCGGGCTTCCATGCTGTTTGCAGTTTAAGACTTGTCTATGCCATTGGTTACTCTTGTTTGACGAGTCATAGGCGCCGCAACAGCGGCGATGCGAAAGAAACGCCGATCCTCCTGCGTCAATGGGTCGCCATAAAAGAGCTTTTCCACCAAGTCAAGCAGGTCAGATGCTACGCCATGCTCGATACCTGCGTCTTGCATACGGCGAATGTCGTTGGCATCTTCATCTTCTATCCGGGTCGCACTACGTGGCACAGGAACATCGGCTACTGCTTCACGGATACCTTCCTGAACATCGACTAAGAATTGGGCGGCCTCTTCATCAAGCACAGTATTACGAACAGCCAACTCCATCAAAACGGCTAAGGTGCCCCGAAACCAGTCGATCTCCGTGCCTACAAGAGGTATCGCATGGACATGCGCGATGTAGCGCACTGCGTGAGCAATGACCATATCAGTCTCACGCTGTTTCCTAACGAAGTCCTGGTGCTCCTCTGCAACGACTAAGTATTTTCCAGCTAACGTTTCCACGACATCATTGGAGGCAGTCCCATTGCGCCATAGAACTTGGCGGGCAACAGCCTTACAAGCACTAAACAACTCTGTTTCTAACGGTGCGGTCATGGTGCGAAACCTATGGTCGAAGAGGGGCCAATACTGTTGATGTGAAGCACCAAGTCTAGCCGAGGCGGTCGACAAAAATCGGAGTGTTGCGACAAACGACAAAACTAAAGTTCGCTGACGAATAGTCGTCGCAAACATGTCCCTAAATCTGACCCTATAGATCACTTAGCCAAAAAAACTTCAATTGAATCAATAAGATAGATCATTGACAAATACTAGCGGTAGTAGCAGCCTATCCACTTGTTGGAACGCAGCGCATGGAAAGACTGCGTATCGATGGCGCGCCAGGCATCCAGGTCGACCAGCGCGGTGGAGCCGCGGCGCCGCAGCGCATGGCGCAGCCACGGGCAACGCCATTCCGGCGGCAGAAGGCTGCTGGCATCGTAGTTGCGCGGAGCGAGGAAACCATAGTGACCGACGGCGTCCTGCACCATGGACTTGAGCCGCTGGCGCGCCGCGCCGCCATAGCGGCCGACGAAGCCCGGCAGCGTATCCGCGAGCAGGCCGGCATCCAGGCTGGCGCCGTCGTCGTCGTAATGCGCAGCCAGCACGCCGCGCATGGCTTGCAGGCGGACATCGGCCATCGCGTCCCGCACCGCCGTCTGGGCACGGGCCAGGATGTCGTGGACGGTGCGATCGTGTTCGGCAAAGGCCCGCGCCAGTTCACCGCCCGACCAGGCGGTGCGGCCGGCCATTCCCGCTGCCCCCGCCGCGCTCATGTAGGCGGCGCCATGCGCCGGACCGAAGAAGCCTCCGATCAGGCTGGCGGGCGGATTCATGCCCGCCAGCCGCCGCGCTTCGGTATCGCCGAAACGCGCCCAGGACGCCAGCGTGACGGCATGCGCCATCGCAACCTGGTGGGCCACCAGCGCCCGGTTGGAATAAGCCAGGAAATTGAGGCTGCGCGCCTGCACCAGGGCGCCGCTGTATGCCGCGGCATCGGCCGCATGCGCCAGCCGGGTTTTCTCGCGCAGCAACTGGCCGCCGTTGAAAAGCAGCAGCAGGCCCGCGGCGCCCAGGGCGAGCAATGCCACTGCCAGGGCCAGCGCCTGTCCCGATTGCACCGTGCGCATGGCGATGCTCAGTTGTCGCCGCCCAGGGCGGCATTGCCGGTGAACGACTTGAGCGAACGCGCCGACGCCTGCGATCTCGCGCTCTTGGCGGCGGTCTGGGCGGCGCGCGATTCGGCCGATCCGTCTTCCCCGGCGAGTTCGCGCGCCATGGCGGCGGTCTGGGAGCGCACGACCTGGCCGAACAATTGGTAGACGGCGATCGCGGCCACCGCGACCAATGCCACGATGACGACGTATTCGACCATGGACTGGCCGCGTTCGCGGCGAGGGCGGAGAAGACGGGACAAGCTCGATGGTACCGGCATGGCGAGGCTCCCGCCCCGCTCGCCGGGCGGCATTGCCCGGCTTCTGCGAAGCGTCCCGCCAGTTTCACGGTGGCTCGAAACACCGGCAATGCGAGGAACCCGACACGGACAAATCCGTCCCGCACCGGCGAAAAAAACCCGGCCGCTCGGGCCGGGTCATGCGTGGATGGGCTTGCGCCGCCGAATCAGAGGTCCAGCTTGGAAACCTTGGTGCCTTCCACCGTCAGGTTGGCCATGAGGCCGGCGTTGGTCAGGGCGAAGGCCACGACCGGCGAGCGGGCGGTGTTGGTGTCGATGCCGGCGTTGACGCCGGCCTTGACCACGGCAACCGAGCCATCCACGCCGGCCTTCCAGCCGTTGCTGTTCTTGAAGCGGTCCAGTTCAGCCTGGTTCATGAACATGAAAATGAGCGCCTTGGACTGGGCGCCGGCCTGGAAGCCGAATGAACCGCTGGCCGTGCTGTAGTAGCCGGTGGTACGGCCGCCTTCGCGCAGCGCGCCCTCGCCGTATTCGCCGCCGATGACGAAGCCCGCCGCGACTACGTTGGGGAACACCAGGATGCCGCGCGCCTTGGAGGCCATTTCGCGCGAGCCCGGCACGGCGGCATACAGCCGGTTCAAAGCCTCTTCCGCACCGGTGTTGATCCGGGCGCGCTTATCGGCCGGCGAGATGCCGCTGGTATCGGGATTGGTCGTGGTGCATCCGGCCAGGGCAAGTATCCCTGCCATCACGCTGGCGCTTAGCAAATGACGACGGTTCATGCTCTCTCTCCTTGAGTGGGCTCGACGGCAGGCGGACGGAACGCCGCCGCGGCAAGCTTCCTGATTCTGCCGCATGTGCGTCAAAACAAGAAAGGCAAACGGTAACCGGTCACGGTTATGTTGCAGGCGCGCGAACTGCAAACCATCCTAAGCCGGTACAAAATGTTGCCCTTTCCGGCCACACTCCACAGCTAAGATCCCCATGTAGCCAGCGCACCGTTTCCTGTGCCTGCGTCTTGTCAACAAAGGAGCGTCAAACATGAAGACCAATACACTCTCCAAGATCGCCCTGGTCGCCGCCCTGAGCGTCTTCGCCGCCGGTTGCGCCAACCAGCAGCAAACCAATACGGCCGTCGGAGCCGGCGGCGGCGCCGCCCTCGGAGCGGGGCTCGGCGCGCTGCTGGGCAACTCGCGCGGCGCCGCGATCGGCGCCGGCCTGGGCGCCGTGGCGGGCGGCGTGGCCGGCTACAACTGGAACAAAGTCCGGCAGAACGTGGAGCAATCCGGCTCCAAGGACCTGGGCATCGACATGACCGAGCAGCCGGACGGTTCGCTGAAGGTCAACGTGCCGAGCAGCGTGTCCTTCGACACCGGCAGCTATGCCGTCAAGCCGGCGCTGTTCCCGGTGCTGGACAGCGTGGCCCAGACCCTGAACCAGAACCCCGAACTACGCGCCAAGGCGGTCGGCCATACCGACAACACCGGCCAGGTCTCGCTTAACCAGACCCTGTCGGAACAGCGGGCGCAGGCTGTCGCCAACTACCTATCCCGCAAGGGTGTCGCGATCAACCGCCTGACGACCGAAGGGCGCGGCATCAACGATCCCATCGCCAGCAACGATACGGTCGAAGGCCGCGCCGCCAACCGCCGTACCGAGATCTACCTGTACGCCACCAAGAACTGACGCGGCGCCGGCGCCCGCCCGGGCGGGCGCCGGCGTGGTATTGTGGCTGCAGCACCCCGGGCCGGCGCCTGGCCAGGCCGGATATCCCATGAATGCCATGTCCAGCATCGCCGTCGCCGCCCTCTCTCTTTCCGCCCTCACCGTCCGTGACGCCACCGATGCGGACATGGAAGCGGTCCAGTCCATCTACGCCTTCCACGTCCTGCACGGCATCGCCAGCTTCGAAGAAGCGCCGCCTTCGGCCGAAGACATGCGCGCCCGCCGGCAGGCCGTTCTCGCCCTGGGCCTGCCTTATCTGGTGGCGGAGCAGGCGGGCAGCATCCTCGGCTACAGCTACGCCGGCCCCTACCGGGCGCGCCCGGCATACCGGCACACCATAGAAAATTCGGTCTACGTCCGCGACGGCGCGGGCGGACGCGGCATCGGCATGGCCTTGCTGCAGGCGCTCCTGGCGCGCTGCCACGCCGGCCCGTGGCGGCAGATGATCGCCGTGATCGGCGACAGCGACAACGCCGGTTCCATCTCGCTGCATCGCAAGGCGGGCTTCGCGCACGTGGGCGTCATGCGCAGCGTAGGCTTCAAGCACGGCCGATGGGTCGATACCGTCATCATGCAGCTGCCCCTGGGCCAGGGCGACCGCAGCCTGCCCGGGCCATGAGCGACATACGCGTCGGGATCTCGGGCTGGCGCTATGCGCCGTGGCGGGGCGTGTTCTACCCCGCCGGCCTGCAGCAGCGCCTCGAACTGGCCTACGCCTCGCGCGAATTCTCTACCATCGAACTCAACGGCTCGTTCTATTCCCTGCAGACGCCCGAGCGCTACGCGCGTTGGCATGCCGACACGCCGCGCGGCTTCCTGTTCAGCGTGAAGGGGCCGCGCTACATGACCCACATTCTCCGGCTCAGGGAAATCGAACGGCCGCTGGCCAACTTCCTCGCTTCCGGCATCTTCGAACTCAAGGACAAGCTGGGGCCCATCCTGTGGCAGTTCCCGCCCAGCCTGCGTTTCGACCCGGCGCTGTTCGAGGCATTCTTCAAGGCCCTGCCGCACGATACCGACCACGCCCGCGCACTGGCGGCCCGGCACGAGGCGCGCATCGCGGGCCGCGCCAGCCTGGCGGCCCAGCCGGGCCTGCCCCTGTGCCACGCAGTCGAGATCCGGCACGACAGTTTCATCGATCCGGCCTTCACCGACATGCTGCGGCACTACGGCATCGCCCTGGTGATGGCCGACACGGCCGGCAAGTGGCCCTATCGCGAAGACGTCACCGCCGACTTCGTCTACATCCGCCTGCATGGTGACCAGGAACTCTACGTCAGCGGCTACACCGACGAGGCGCTGGACAACTGGGCGAGGCGCATCAAAGCCTGGGCGCGCGGCGGCGAGCCGCGCGGGGCCCGCCGCATCGGCGGCCAGGCGGCGCGCCGTGCCGGCGGACGCCAGGTATTCTGCTATTTCGACAACGACGCCAAGGTGGAAGCGCCGCGCAACGCCAAGGCCTTGATGGAAAAGTTGCGGTTGCCCATGCGGGCAACCTGAACGCCGGTCAGGTCCGCGGAAACGGCTTGCTCAGGAAGCACGATCCGGCCACGCCGAAACGCCATGGCACGTCGCGCGCCTTCGATATGCCGATGCGCGGCCCGGTGGCGACGTCGTCCACGCTTTCCCGCGCCAGCAGCTCGAACGGCGGCCGGTCCAGGTGCAGTCCGTCGAAACGGCGGTCTATGCCCAGCGCCTGGCCGACCCGTCCCGGTCCCGAACACAATAGCCGGGCATCTTCCATGCCGCGCCGCGCGCGCATGGCGTCCAGGCCATGCGTGGGCTCCAGCGCGCGTATCAACACCCCGGCGCCGTGGCCGGCCTCGCGGCAGACGAGATTCAGACACCAATGGATGCCATAGGAACGATAGACGTAGGCCCGCCCCGGCGCGCCGAACATCGATGCATTGCGCGCCGTCGGCCCCGAGAAACTGTGCGAGGCCGGGTCCTCCCTGTCGTAGGCCTCGACCTCGACGATGCGCCCGCCCACGCCGTCCACCAGCAAGGTCACGCCGATCAGCAGGCGAGCGACCTCGGCCGAGTTCGCGTGGAAGTCGATGCCGGCGAGCCGGGTGCGCACATCGACGGCGGCTTCGACCGGCGCCGCGGCGGGCGCTTCGTCCTTGTTCACGGCGCCTGCCCTGCCCGGACCGCTTGCGCGTCCGGCAAGGCCACCCGCAGCGCATCCTCGATCTGTTCGAGCAGCACGAACTCCAGCTGCTTGCGCGAAGCCTCGGGAATGTCGTCGATGTCCTTGCGATTGCGGGCGGGCAGCATCACCGTCTTGATGCCGGCGCGCAAGGCGGCCAGCACTTTCTCCTTGATGCCGCCCACGGGCAGGACCAGCCCGCGCAGGCTGATCTCGCCGGTCATCGCCAGGCTCGCGGGCACCGGCTTGCCGGTCATCAGCGAGGCCAGCGCGACGAACATCGCCACGCCCGCGCTCGGCCCGTCCTTGGGTATCGCGCCGGCCGGCACGTGGACGTGGATGTCGTGGCGCTCGAACTGCGCGGGATCGATGCCCAGCGATTCGGCCCGGCCCTTGAGCAGGGTCAGCGCGGCCTGCACGCTCTCGCGCATCACTTCGCCCAGCTGCCCCGTCAGGATCAAGCGTCCACTGCCCGGCGTCCTGCTCGCCTCGATGAACAGGATGTCGCCGCCCACCGGCGTCCAGGCCAGCCCCGTGGCCACGCCCGGCAGGCCGGCGCGCATCGCGATCTCGCTCTCGAAGCGGCGGCCGCCCAGGATGGCTTCCAGGTCGGCGGCATCGACGCTCACATGCTGCGCCGTGCCCTCGGCCACGCTCATCGCCGCGTGCCGGAACACACTGCCGATTTCGCGCTCCAGGTTGCGCACGCCCGCCTCGCGCGTGTAGCCCGCGATCACCTCGTGGATGGCCGCATCGCTGATCTCGCACTGTTCCGCGCTCAAGCCGTTGGCCTCGAGCTGGCGCGGCACCAGATAGCGGCGCGCGATCTGGGCCTTTTCCTCTTCGGTGTAGCCCGGCAGCGAAATGACCTCCATGCGGTCGCGCAGCGGCCCGGGTATGGAATCGAGCACGTTGGCCGTGGCGATGAACAGCACCTTGGACAAATCGAAGGGCACGCCCAGGTAGTTGTCGCGGAAGGTATCGTGCTGCTCGGGGTCGAGCACCTCCAGCAGCGCCGCGGCGGGATCGCCGTGGGCGCTGGCGCCGAGCTTGTCGACCTCGTCCAGCATCATCACGCAGTTGTTCGAGCCGGCCTTGTGGATGGCCTGGATGACGTTGCCCGGCAGCGCGCCCACATAGGTGCGGCGGTGCCCGCGGATTTCCGCCTCGTCATGGACGCCGCCCATGCTCAGCCGCACGAACTTGCGGCCCGTGGCCTTGGCGATGCTCTGCCCCAGCGAGGTCTTGCCCACCCCGGGCGGCCCGGCAAAGCACAGCACCGGGCTCTTGCCGGACGGATTGAGCTTGCGCACGGCGAGGTATTCCAGGATGCGGCGCTTGATCTTGTCCAGGCCGTAATGGTCTTCGTCCAGGATGCGGCGGGCCTCGGCGATGTCGATCCTGTCCTCGGTCGCCGCCGACCACGGCAGTTCGATCAGCCAATCCAGGTAGGTGCGCACCATCGAATACTCGGACGACGCCTCCGGAATGCTTTCCAGGCGCTTGAGCTCTTTGCGCGCCTGCTTCTCGGCCTCTTCGGACATGCCGGCCCGGGCGATGCGCTCGGCCAGTTCGGCCAGCTCCGCGCCGCTGCCCTCGCCTTCGCCCAGTTGCTGCTGGATGGTCTTCAACTGCTCGCGCAGCATGACCTCGCGCTGGCGGTCTTCGAAACGCGCCTTGGTCTGCTGGTCGACGTCGCGGCTGATGCGCAGCACTTCGATCTGGTGCGACATGAACGAGAGGACCTTGTCGGCGCGCGCGATCACGTCCAGCGTGTCCAGCACGCCCTGCTTCTCGTCGGGCTTGAGCTCCATCAGCCCGGCGATGAAGTCGGCCAGCGCCGGCGCCGAGTTCATGTTCTGCAGGGTCGCGCCCAGTTCGGCGGGCACCTGCGGCAACAGCTGCAGGATCTCCTGCGCGCGCGTCTTGAGCTGGAGCAGCCGCGCCTCGATCTCCGAGGTCGCAACGGCCGGATCCTCGAAGCGCTGCACCCGGGCGACCATGAACGGATAGCCGGTCAGCAGTTCGATGATGCGGAAGCGCTGCACGCCCTGGCAGATGACGTGGTGCGAGCCTTCGGAGCCGGTCATGTAGCGCACGATGTTCGCCACCGTGCCCACCTCGTGCAGGTCGCCGCGCTGCAGGTCTTCCGTTTCCGGATCGCGCTGCAGGATGATGCCGACCTGGCGGTTGGCGCGCGCCGCGTCCTGCGCCGCGCGCACGGAGCTCTCGCGCCCGACGGAAATGGGCGCGACCAGGCCCGGGAACAACACCAGGTTGCGCACCGGTATGAGCGCGATCGCATCGCTGGGCAGGGCCAGCGGCGCGGCCTGCGACGGGGAAGACGGGGCCTCGGCTTGCACCGACGGGCGCTCCGGTCCTTGTTGCGGATCTCTGAATTCGTTTTGCATGTTCGGTCCTGATTCCGGTTATCCAGGCGCTGCGGGCATCAGCCCATGATCAGGGTCAGACGGAGGCAGCCATCCACCATCCTCGACTCGCGGATCTCGAAGCTGCCCGGCGGCAGCGCGATGCGCCGCTCGAAGCGGCCGTAGGGAATCTCGATCCGGCGGATGTGCGCTTCGGCAGGCGCGGGCAGGACCCGTTCGCCGACGACGACCAGGGTCGCGCCTTCTACCAGCACTTGCACGTGCTCGGCGGATACGCCGGGCAGCGCCACCAGCACCGACAGCACGCGGCCGCTCTCGAAAATATCGATGGGGGGTTCCCAGGTCGGCCCCTGCGGCCTGCCCTGTCCCAGCCGGAAAAATTGCCGGTGCAGGCTATCCGCCTCCTCCAGCAGCCTGAGCGCGTCGATCCATGTGGAACTGGAAGGCGGCTTGCGATAGATCATGGTCTTGTCCTCGGACGGCAATCGCTCCGCCGCCATGCGCGGCGAAGCGGGATTTCCATTCTGTTGTCGCCAGGATGGGCAGCGCGGGCGGCCCGGGGACGGAACACCGGCGGACACCACCACGGTAAGGCGGCGACCCGCATCTGGCAATAGGGAACGGGAACTGCGCCCCACGCGCCGAAGCGCGGCCGGCGGAGTCGTCACAGCGTTATCGAGGAAATGGGGACGGAAGATCGCGTATCAAGTGGCGCCGCTGCCCGGACCGTGCGCCGTTGTCCCTTGCGCAAGCATCCCCATATAGTCGGACATGGCCGCCCGCCCTTCCCCCCGACTCGACCCGCTGCAAGGTTTCCACCCCGCCGTGGCCGCCTGGTTCCGCCGCGCCTTCGGCGCGCCGACCGACGCGCAGCGCCAGGCTTGGCCGCATATTCTCCAGGGCAGTCCCACGCTGGTGGCGGCCCCGACCGGCTCCGGCAAGACGCTGACGGCCTTCCTGGCGGCGATCGACGCCTTGGTCCGCGCCGCGGAACGCGACGGCGGCCTGCCCGACACGACCTCGGTGGTCTACGTCTCGCCGCTGAAGGCGCTCTCCAACGACATCCGCGTCAACCTGCAGGCGCCGCTCGAGGGCATCGCGGCGGAACTGGCCGGCATGGGCCTGCCCGACCCCGGCGTACGCGTGGCGGTGCGCACCGGCGACACCGACGCCCAGGCGCGCCAGGCCATGCGCAGGCAGGCGCCGCACATCCTGGTGACCACGCCGGAATCGCTCTACATCCTGCTGGGATCGGAAAGCGGGCGGCGCATGCTGGCGGACACCCGCAGCGTCATCGTCGACGAGATCCACACCATGGCGGCGGGCAAACGCGGCAGCCACCTGGCGCTGAGCCTGGAGCGGCTGGACGCCCTGTGCGGCCGGCCGCCCGTGCGCATCGGCCTGTCGGCCACCCAGAAGCCGCTGGACGAGGTCGCGCGCTTCCTGGTCGGTCCCGCGCGCGCCGCCGAGTGCCGCATCGTCGACATCGGCCATGCGCGCGCCCGCGACCTGGCGATCGAAGTGCCGCCCGTGCCGCTGGAGGCGGTCATGGCGATCGACGTCTGGGACCGCGTCTACGACCGCATGGCGGAACTGGCCGCCCAGCACCGCACCACGCTGGTCTTCGTCAACACCCGCCGCACCGCCGAGCGCGCCGCCCGCCACCTGGCCGAGCGCCTGGGCGAAGAGGCGGTGGCGGCGCACCATGGCAGCCTGTCCAAAGAGCACCGGCTCGATGCCGAGCAGCGGCTCAAGCGCGGCGCGCTGCGCGTGCTGGTGGCCACGGCCTCGCTCGAACTGGGCATAGACATCGGCGACGTGGAGCTGGTCTGCCAGGTGGGCTCGCCGCGCGGCATCTCGGCCTTTCTTCAACGCGTGGGGCGGGCCGGCCATCAGGTCGGCGGCGTCTCCAAGGGCCGGCTGTTCCCGACCTCGCGCGACGACCTGGTCGAATGCGCCGCCCTGCTCGACTGCATCCGGCGCGGCGAACTCGACACCTTGCGCCTGCCCGTCGCGCCGCTGGACGTGCTGGCCCAGCAGATCGTGGCCGAAGCCGCCAGCCAGGAATGGCACGAAGACGCGCTCTATGCCCTGGTGCGGCGCGCCCATCCTTATGCGAACCTGGCGCGCGCCGACTTCGATGCCGTCCTGCGCATGCTGGCGCAGGGATACAGCGGACGCCAGGGCGTGCGGGCCGCCTACCTGCACCGCGATGCCGTCACGGGCACGCTGCGCGGGCGCCGCGGCGCCCGCCTGACCGCGGTCACCTCCGGCGGCACGATCCCGGACAATGCCGACTACACCGTGCTGCTCGAACCCGGCGGCCTGATGGTAGGCACGGTCAACGAGGATTTCGCGGTGGAAAGCCTGGCCGGCGACGTATTCCAGCTCGGCAATGTTTCCTACCGCATCCTGCGCGTTGAAACCGGCCGCGTGCGGGTCGAGGATGCGCACGGCGCGGCGCCCAATATTCCGTTCTGGCTCGGCGAAGCCCCCGGCCGCAGCGACGAACTCTCGGCCGGGGTGGCGCGGCTGCGCGCCGAGGTCGAGCACGAATTGGGCAGCGGCAACGACGTCGGCCGCGCCCTCCGCGCGCTGATCGACGGCATCGGCCTGGACGAGGCCGCCGCCCGCCAGATCGTCGAATACCTGGCGCGCTCGCGCGCCGCGCTGGGACAGTTGCCGACCCAGGACACGCTGGTCATGGAGCGCTTCTTCGACGAAGCCGGCGGCATGCAGCTCGTCATCCATTCGCCTTTCGGCAGCCGGCTCAACCGCGCCTGGGGGCTGGCGCTGCGCAAGCGCTTTTGCCGCAGCTTCAATTTCGAGCTGCAGGCCGCCGCCACCGAAGACGCCATCGTGCTGTCGCTGTCCACCAGCCACAGCTTCCCGCTGGAGGAAGTCTGGCGCTACCTGCGCGCCGGCACGGCCGAGCACGTGCTGGTCCAGGCGCTGCTGGACGCGCCGCTGTTCGGCACGCGCTGGCGCTGGACCGCCACCACCGCGCTCGCCCTGCCGCGCTACGCCGGCGGGCGCAAGCTGGCGCCGCAGATCCAGCGCATGCGCAGCGACGACCTGCTCGCCACCGTGTTCCCCGACCAGGCTGCCTGCCTGGAGAACATCGCGGGCGAACGCGAGGTTCCCGACCATCCCCTGGTCGCCCAGACCCTGGACGACTGCCTGCACGAAGCCATGGACGCCGACGCCTGGCTGGCGCTGCTCGGGCGCATCGAACGCGGCGCGGTCGGCCTGGTCGCGCGCGACCTGCCCGCGCCGTCGCCGCTGGCCATGGAAATCCTCAGCGCCCGTCCCTATGCTTTCCTGGACGATGCGCCGATCGAAGAACGGCGCACCCATGCCGTGCTGGCGCGGCGCTGGACCGATCCGGAGTCGGCCGACGACCTCGGCGCGCTCGACCCGGACGCCATCGCGGCCGTCGCGGCCGAAGCCTGGCCGCAGGCGCGCAACCGTGACGAGATGCACGAGGCGCTGATGGGCCTGGCCGCCCTGACCGGGCCCGAGGCCGGTGCCGTGCCGGAGTGGCCGGCCTTGCTCCGATCGCTGGCGGACAGCGGCCATGCCACGCGCCTGCGGGTCGATGCGCACACCGTGCTGTGGGTGCCGCTGGAACGGCATGCCTGCCTTCGGGCCGTCTATCCGGAGGCCGTGGCCGAGCCGCCGCTCGCCGTGCCCGCCGGCCACGACCAGCCCTGGGAAGCCGGCGCCGCGCTGACCGAACTCGTGCGCGCGCGGCTGACCGGCTTCGGTCCGCGCACCGTGCGCGCCATCGCCGCCGACCTCGCCCTGCCCATGCCCGCCCTCGCCGCGGCGCTGGCCGCGCTCGAGGGCGAGGGCTATGTGATGCGCGGCCGCTTCACGCCCGGCGCGAGCGAAGAAGAATGGTGCGAACGCCATCTGCTGGCGCGCATCCATCGCTATACGCTCAAGCGCCTGCGGCGCGAGATCGAACCGGTGGAACGGCAGGATTTCATGCGCTTCCTGCTGGCCTGGCAGCACCTGGACGCCGAGCATAGGCAGCAGGGCCCCGATACGCTGGCGGGCGTGATCGAACAGCTCGAAGGCTATGAAGCAGCCGCCAGCTCCTGGGAATCCGACCTGCTGCCCGCGCGCATCGCCGGCTACGATCCGGACTGGCTGGACCAGCTCGGACGCGCCGGCAAGACCGTATGGATGCGCCTGGGCGGCCAGGCGAAAGCCGCCGGCGGACCGGTGCGGGCCACGCCGCTGGTGCTGCTGCAGCGCCGCAGCCTCGGCCGCTGGCAGGCGCTCGTAGCCGCCGCGCCGGTGCACGGCCTCACGCCGCGCGCCCAGCACGTGCATGCGGCGCTGGTCCGCCACGGCGCCATGTTCTTCGACGAACTGCTGGCCGACACCCGGCTGCTCTCCGGCGAACTCGAGTCCGCGCTGGGCGAACTGGTGGCCGCGGGCGCGGCCAATGCCGACAGCTTCGGCGGACTGCGCGCCCTGCTGACCCCGCCGTCGCGGCGCACCGCCGGCCGCCGGCGCGGGCGCAGCGCTTCGCAGCTCCACCATATGGACGAGGCCGGCCGCTGGGCCTTGCTGCGGCGGCCCGATGCGGGCCCCGAACCGGCGCCGTCCCCCGGCAAACGCCCGCCTGCCGAGGTACTGGAACACCTGGTCCAGGTGCTGCTGCGGCGCTACGGCGTCGTCTGCTGGCGCCTGCTCGAGCGCGAGGCCGGCTGGCTGCCGCCGTGGCGCGACCTGCTGCCCACGCTGCACCGCCTGGAAGCGCGCGGCGAAATACGCGGCGGCCGCTTCGTCGCCGGGCTGGCGGGCGAGCAGTTCGCGCTGCCCGAGGCCCTCCCCGTGCTGCGCGCCATTCGCCGGCAAGCCGGCCAGGGCGAACTGGTCCGAGTCTCGGCCTGCGATCCGATGAACCTGACCGGCACGCTGCTTTCCTGCGAGCGCCTTCCCGCCGTAGCCGGCAACCGGCTGCTCTATCGCGACGGCCTGCCCGTTGCCTGCACCGCCGGCGGCGAGATACGCTATCTGGTAGACGCCGATGCGCAAGAACGGGAGCGTATGCGCCAGGCGCTGGTTGCCTGAGTGCGCGTTTTGCTTTGCGCTTTGCCCATCGGGCCTTGCGTTTCGCTCGCGGCCCCCGCACCGGCGCAGTCCGAGCGGCTACAATCGCGCCGGCCAAGGCGGCAACCCGCCGCGGCCTGAGGGGCACCGTCGCCGGCACCGCCCACCGCGGCAGGCCGGCGCGCTCGGTTTTTCAATCCGATGGCTTCCAGGCCCCAGGCCAGGGCCATCCCGCAGAACAGGAATTGCCTAGCATGATCATCGATTGTCACGGTCACTACACCACTTCGCCGGCCGCCCACAACAAGTGGCGCGACGCCCAGAAGGCCGGCTTCAAGGCCAGCGGCGATATCGATCCGGCCTACCCCGATATTTCCGACGACGAGATCCGCGAAACGATCGAAGCCAACCAGCTTCGCCTGCTGCGCGAGCGCGGCGCCGACATGACCATCTTCTCGCCGCGTGCCTCGGCGATGGAGCCGCACGTCGGCAACGAAGCCCTCAGCCAGGTCTGGGCACGCCGCTCCAACGACCTGATCAAGCGCGTCATCGACCTCTACCCCGAGACCTTCATCGGCGTCTGCCAGTTGCCGCAATCTCCCGGCGCATCGATCGCCGGCTCCATCGCCGAGCTGGAGCGCTGTGTGAACGAACTGGGCTTCGTCGGCTGCAACCTCAACCCCGATCCTTCGGGCGGCAGCTTCAGCGCCCCGCCGCTGACCGACCGCTCGTGGTATCCCTTCTTCGAGAAGATGGTCGAACTGGACGTGCCGGCCATGATCCACGTCTCGGGCTCGTGCAATTGCGCCATGCACGCCACCGGCGCCTACTACCTGGCCGCCGACACGATCGCCTTCATGCAATTCATCGAAGGCGACCTGTTCAAGGACTTCCCGACGCTCAAGCTCATCATCCCGCACGGCGGCGGCGCGGTGCCCTACCACTGGGGCCGCTACCGCGGCCTGGCCGACATGCTCAAGCGCCCGCCGCTGGCCGAGCACGTGATGAAGAACGTCTATTTCGACACCTGCGTCTACCACCAGCCCGGCATCAACCTGCTGTTCGAGGTGATCGACGTCGACAACATCCTGTTCGGTTCGGAAATGGTCGGCGCGGTGCGCGGCATCGATCCGACCACGGGCCAGTACTTCGACGACACCAAGCGCTACATCGATGCGCTGGACATCTCGGCCGAAGACAAGCGCAAAGTGTTCGAACTGAACGCCCGCCGCGTCTATCCGCGCCTGGATGCGCAGTTGAAGGCACGGGGACTGTAAGCGTCCGGTCCGGGGGGCGCCTGCCCGGCGTCCCCCGGAGATTCACCGGCCGGGCGGGCCTGCGCTACTCGCCCGCCGGCCCGCGCAGCGCATACCGCCCGCGTTCGGTATCCCGGGTCAGGGTTCCCTCGCTGCGCAAGTCCTCGAGCGCGCGCACCACATCGCCGCCGTCGCCGCTGTCCACCGCGGCCATCAAGTCCTCGAAGAATTTCGGCCCATCGGCGAGCGCATCGCGCACCGACTCGAAACGCCTTCCTTCATACCGCGGCGGCACCGGCGTGGTCGCTTCCATCCTGCTGCTGGCGCCGAACGTCCAGGTGAGGTCGAAACCGGCCTTGGATCCCGTCGTCGCATCGTCGTCCAGCGACGGGTCCAGCGGCAACGTGCGGAATCCGCCTTGCACCACCAGGTCGCGTTCCGGCTGGAAGCGCGTGCCCAGCGCCCATTCGATCTGCTCGTCGGAAAAGATGTCGATATCCGGATCGACCACGAACACGTTCTTCACGTTCGCCACGGAAGCGAATACGGCGGCGATCGCATTGCGCGCCTCTCCCGGCACGCGCTGCTGCAGCGCCACGCGCAAGTTGTAGACGCCCCCCGCGGCGGGCGGCGCGTAGATGCCCCGCACGTCGCGCACCGCCGACTCCAGGGCCCGCCACGCCAGCACCTCGGTCCGCAGCGCGCACAACTGGGCGGTGTCGGTGCTGCTCATCGCGCTGCCGCCTATGGTCAAGGTCTGGAAAACGGCATCCTTGCGCCGCGTGATCGCCGTCACGCGGAAGACCGGATTGATCTTGACGCCGCCGTAGTAGCCGAGGAATTCGCCATACGGGCCTTCCGGCTCGGTATAGCCGGCGGCGTCGAGATATCCCTCGATGACCCACTCCGCATCCGCCGGCACCCTCAGGTCGTTGGTGAGGCATTTCACCACGGGCAGCGGCGCGCCGCGCAACTGGGCCATCAATCCCAGCTCGTCGACCGGCAGGCGCATCGTGGCGGCAAAGTAGTCGATGGGATGGCTGCCCACCACGATGGACAGGGGCAGGTGCTTTTTCTCGGCCAGGCTGGCGAGCAGGATCACGCGCAGGTCGGACGGCGCCACCAGGTCGATGCCGGTTTCCCTGCGGCCCCGGACCATGAGCCGGCGCAGGCCGATGTTGGTCCAGCCGGATGCCTGGTCGTGCGCGAAATCCACCGCGGCCGAAATGTACGGGCCGCCGTCCAGGCCATGCTGCAGGTTGATGGGCAGCCGGGTGAGGTCGACGTCGTCGCCCATCGCCACCACTTCCTGCACAGGCGCATGCTCGCGTTCGATCTCGACGATCTCGGGCCTTCCGCGCAGGCGCTTCAGGATCTCGGGCAGCAGTTCCCGCGGCGACACGCCGAACGCGTGCGCCATGCGCGTGCGGCTGGCCAGCGCGTTGCCGATCAAGGCATGCCCGGCGGCCCCGGCCTGTTCGAACAGCACGGCCTTGGGATTGTCGTGGAGAATCGCCGCCACGTCGGCGAGCCGGACCGGTTCCGCACGCACGTCGATTTCGTCCGCGGCGTTCGGCAGTTCGCGCAGGCTGTCCAGGAAACTCTTCAGGCGGAAACGATTCAGGTCAGGCATATCTTTTTTCATCTGGGCACACTCTTCTGGCACGCACGCGGCGCAACGGCTTCAATAAACGGCATGGACACGGATCATTCCTTCGCGGCAAGGCCGAGCTGCCTGGCGAGCGGCGCCACGAAGTCCAGTTCTTCCTTGACCGTTTGCGCCGCCTTGGCCGGCGGTTCGTAGTTGACCCGGTATCCCAGGCGGCTCATTGTTTCCTCGTTCTCCGGCTTCTTGACGATCCGCTCGATCGCCGGCACCAGCTTGTCGCTGATCTCTTTCGGCAGCCCCGCCGGCGCGACGACCGCGAGGAACACTTCGAGGTGGACTTTGGGATAGCCCTTGCTCTCGAAGGTCGGCACGTTGGGGAAATCCTTCAGCTGGCTCGTAGCGGCCAAGGCGCGCACCCTGCCGTCCTTGACGAACTCGCCCAGACCGGCCCAGATCAAGGACGCGCTATCGACCTGGTTCCCGACCAGGTCCGCCAGGATCTGGCTGGTGCCGCCGCTGTAGGGAACCCGGGTCAAGCCCGCGCCGGAAGACTCTTTCAACAGCTCCAGGTTGAAGTGGCTGTGCGACCCCATGCCGATGATCCCGGTGTTGTATTTGCCCGGCGCTTTTCGCGCCGCATCCACCAGGTCTTCCAGTTTCTTGAACGGCGATGCGCCGGGCACGAGCAGCACGACCGGGTTCGACACGGTATTGCCGAGATAGGTGAAATCCTTGCGGGGATCGTATTGGACCGAGGTCTGGACCACCGGGGAGGTCGTGACCACTGAAGAATGCAGCACGCCCAGGGTGTAGCCGTCCGGCGCGGCGCGGGCAATGAAATTGCCGCCGATCACGCCGCCGGCTCCCGCCTTGTTCTCGACGATGAAATCGCCCTTCAATTCGGTGCGCAGCCCTTCGGCCAGCAGGCGCGCGAACGAATCGGTCGCCGACCCCGGCCCGATCGCGACGACGATCTTCACCGGACGGCTCGGGTACTTGTCCTGCGCCAGCGCCGGAACGGCCGCCGCACACGCGGCTGCCGCAAGCAGTGCAACGCCCCACAACCTCCTGTTTTCCGCCATTTCCATGTCTCCTCTGTTCTGGATATGCCTTGTTTTTACCGTTAAAATTCGCATTGCGAATTAAATTATTGCATTGCGAATTTAAAGTACCAGTTGGCGGCACGCGCAGTCAACAGGCGCAGCTGCATCCTGGGGAAAACATGAGGAGGGGAAGAAAGGGGGAAGGCGTCCGCCCGCGAACCGGGCGGACACCGAGGCAGGAAGGAGCGGGAACTACGCGGCGGGCTTTTCATCGCCGGGCCGCCCCAAGATGAAAAACACCTCCTCGGGGGCCAGCGCCGCTGCGAAGCGGCTAGCGTTGGGGGCTATTTTTCATCGCGCCGGCGGTGTTGACCATTGCATGCAGGCTGCGCGCGTAATCGACGGCGCCCTGCTCGCTCATGTCCGGAGCCGAGCGCAGGTATTCCTTCAGGCCCCGGATGGCCGGCCGCGGGCTGGCCGCCAGCTTGGCGCAGAAATCCTGCACTTCCTGGTCGAGCCGGTCGGCCGGCACCACCGTGCTGACCAGGCCGTATTGCAGCGCGCGCTGGGCATCGATGAATTCGCGCGAATACGTCATCCAGAGAATCGCATTGCGGTTCATCCGATCGAACAGGGCCGACATCACCATGGTGGGCATGATGCCGTGCCCCATCTCGGGAATGTTGAACGTCGCGGCATCGCTCGCGAACGATACGTCGCACAAGGCCACCACAGCCGTGCCGAAGCCCATCGCCCTGCCCTGCACCACGCCGATCACGGGCACCTGGCAGCGCCGGATCGCACGGTAGCAATCGAAGATCACGTCGTATTCCTCGCGGCGCTCATAGGCGTCCGGGGACGGCGCCGGCCGGTTCGGGTCGCGGGCGCGGCCGATGCAGAAATCCGCGCCGGCGCCGCGCAGCAGCACCAGGTCGGAAGATTCATGGGCCCGGTCCAGCAACTGGATCAATTCGCGCGCCATCGCGTCGCTCATGCCGTTGCCGTGTTCCGGGCGGTTGATGGTCACGTGCAAGACGGCTCCGTCCTGCCGCACCAATAGTTCGTTGCTCATGGTCCTCCTCCAGAGGTGATTGCCGCACGGCGGCATGCCGGACGGCCGGGATGCATCGATGTGATCAATGCACGGATTTGATCGCCGAACGCAGGCGTCCGGCCAGCGCCTTCAGGTCTTCGCCTATCGCCGCCAGCCTCTCGTCGGGAAACAGCGGCGCCAGTCCGCCGTAACTGAGCGACATGGCCACCGTGCCGTCCTCGGCGAACACGGGAACCGCCACCGCGTTGATCTGCTCATGCATGATGCCCTTGCTGAGCACGTAGCCGGCCTGCTCGTAATCGGCCAGCGCCTGCTCGAGCCTGGGCCGCAGTCCGGGCCAGCGCTCATCGTGCGACCGCGCCAATTCATCGAACACCGCCTTGCGGCCCGCGGCGCCGAGCCCGGCGATATATCCCCATGCGATGGGAGCGGAAATGAGCGGCACCCTCGAGCCCACGTCGGCGTCGCGTATCAGGATGTCGGACCGCTGGCTGCGCGCGAGATAGATGATGTGCATGCCGTCCCGCACGCCGAGCGACACCGCCCCCTGGTAGCGGTCGGCCAGCTCTTCCATCTCCGGACGCGCCAGCTCGGCCACGGGGGCGCCCGCGATCGCCGCGTAGCCCAGCGCCAGCACGGGGTAGTTCGGCCGCAGTTTCTCTCCGCTGTCGACGTGGACCAGATATCCCTCCTGGATCAAGGTGTAGCAGAGACGCCATACCGTCGGCTGCGGCAGGCCGGTCATGCGCGCCAATTCGGACACGCGCAGCGCGGGCCGGGCCCGCGTGAAGCACCGCAGTATCTGCAAGCCGCGCGACAGGGCAGTCACGAACTGCCGGTCTTTGCCTTTTTCTTCCTGTTCCGGCTGTTCATCGCTTTCGGATTGGGCAGACATTCTTTTCATGTAGCAGGGTTCCTTCCTCGCAAAAGGAAATCGGCATCAGCCCGGGGACGGCCAAAAACATTGACAGCCGTGCCCTGGCTAAGCTAAATTTTTCGCAAAGCAGATAGTTAATTCGTTATGCGAATTAATCTTAGCATGGATTGATAAAGCGCTGCCCCTCCTGTGGCTGCCAACGAGTTCGAGACATTACCGTGTACGCCACCCACTATGCACGCCCAAATACGCTGGACGAAGCGATCGCGCTGCTGAAGGATCATCCCGAGGCCCGCCCCTTGTCCGGCGGCATGACACTCATCCCGACGCTCAAGCAGCGCCTGGCCGCTCCCTCGCATCTGGTGGATCTGAGCAGGCTCGATGAACTGCGCGGAATCGCGGCCGGCAACGGCACGATCAGGATAGGAGCGGCCACCCGGCACGCCGAGGTCGCGCGTTCGCCGCAGGTCGCGCGCGCGGTCCCGGCACTGTCCTGCCTGGCCGGCCAGATCGCGGATCCGCAAGTGCGCAACCGCGGGACGCTGGGCGGGTCGCTCGCGAACAATGATCCCGCTGCCGACTACCCCTCCGCGGTACTGGGCCTGGCCGCCACGGTGCTCACCACCCGGCGGGCGATTGCCGCCGACGACTATTTCCTCGGCATGTTCGAGACCGCGCTGGAGCCGGGCGAACTGATCGTGGCCGTCGAATTCCCCATCGTGCGCCAGGCCGGCTACCTCAAATACCGCCATCCGGCCTCCGGTTACGCGGTCGCCGGCGTGTTCATCGCGCTTGCCGACAACGGCGTGCGCGTGGCCATCACCGGCGCCGGACCCTGCGTTTTCCGCTGGGAAGAAGCCGAGGACAGGCTGAGCGGCGATTTCAGCGTCGGCGCGCTCGACGGCCTGCGCCTGGATCCCGCCGAACTCCTGGGCGATCCCCATGCCCCGCCGCGCTACCGGGCGAACCTGGTCGAGGTCCAGACCCGCCGCCTGGTCGCGCAGATGACTTCCGCTCCCGTTGAGCTTCGCAACAAGCCGGACCATTCAAAGGACGAATAGATGGAGTTTTCTGGATCCCAGACGATCGCGGCTCCGCGCGATCTCGTATGGCAGTGCCTGAACGACCCCGCCATGCTGCAGGCCAGCGTGCCGGGATGCGAGTCCCTCGTGCCGTCCGGCGACGACGCCTACGACGCGACCGTCGTTGCCGCCATCGGTCCGGTCAAGGCCCGCTTCACCGGAAGCCTGACGCTGTCGGACAAAGTGGCGGGGACCGGTTTCCGGCTGGCGGGCCAGGGAACGGGCGGCGTCGCGGGCTTCGGCCGGATGATCGCGGACGTACGCCTGGCCGATGCGCAGGACGGCACGCTGCTGACCTATGAGGCCAAGGCCGAGGTGGGCGGCAAGCTCGCGCAGATCGGCGCGCGCCTGATCCAATCGGCGGCGAACAAGATCGCCGCCGATTTCTTCAAGCGCTTCAATGCGAACGTCTCAGCGCGCGCCACGCAACCAGTCGACGGCACGGATGCGGCCATCGGCGGAGACGCCGCGTGAACATCCGATTGCAGGTAAACGGACAACCCGTCTGCCACGAGGCCGAGGACCGCACGCTGCTGGCCGAATTCCTGCGCCAGCACTGCGGGCTGACCGGCACGCACGTGGGCTGCGACACGACCCAATGCGGCGCCTGTACGGTCAGGCTCGACGGGCTGGCCGTCAAGTCGTGCACGGTCCTGGCGTGCCAGGCCTCGGGCGGCACGGTCGTCACCGTGGAAGGACTGGCACGCGACGGACGGCTGCATCCGGTGCAGGAAGCCTTCGTGCAATGCCACGGCCTGCAGTGCGGCTTTTGCACGCCGGGCATGATGATGGCGGTCGAATACTTCCTCTCCAGCTGCCCCGAGTCGCTGGACGACGAGGCGATCCACCAGGCGCTGGAAGGCAACATCTGCCGCTGCACCGGCTATGTGAACATCATTGCCGCGGTTCGCCATGCCGCCGCCGCCCTGTACCCCGCGGCATGGGGCGGATGCGCGGCCTCGAAGCAGGCGCACCCATGATCGGCCAAGCCATCCCGCGCCTGGAAGACCGCAGGCTGGTACTCGGCCAAGGCCGCTATACCGACGACATCAACGAGCCGGGCCAGGCTTATGCCGCGTTCCTGCGCTCGCCGCACGCGCATGCGTGCATCGCGGCCATCGATACCGAAGCGGCCAGGACGGCGCCGGGGGTGCTGGCGGTCCTGACCGCGTCCGACTACCTGGCGGACGGCTGCAAGCCCATCCGGCATGCCGCGAACCCGCCCGACGCCAACGACGTGTCCCAGCCCTGGTTCCGCAATACCGTGGACGGCTTCCTGTTCCAGGGCGGGCATATGCCGCTCGCGCACGGCAAGGTGCGCCACGTAGGCGAGGCAGTCGCCATGGTGATAGCGGAAAGCCCGGCGCAGGCCCGCGATGCCGCCGAACTGGTCCAGGTCGATTACGACCCCCTCGATGCCGTGGTCCGGGCCGACGACGCCCTCCGGGACGGCGCGCCCCGGCTGTGGGACGGTGCGCCGGGCAACGTCGCGTTCCGCGAGCAATGCGGGGACCGGGCGGCCGCGCGCGCCATCCTGGCCCGCGCCGATCACCGGATCAGCCGCGAGTTCCGCATCAGCCGCGTGGTGAACTGCCAGATGGAACCGCGTTCGGCCATCGGCCTGTACGATGGCGCGCGCGGCAGCTGCACGCTGGTCTCCGGCAGCCAGGGCGTGGTGCGGCTGCGGATCAGCCTGGCCGACGCGCTGGACATGCCGCCGGCCCAGGTGCGCGTGGTCTGCCCCGACGTGGGCGGCGGCTTCGGCCCGCGCACCGCCATCTATGCCGAGCAGGTCGCCGTGGTCTGGGCCGCGCGCCGCGTCGGCCGCCCCGTGAAATGGACCGGCGACCGCAGCGAAGCCTTCGTCTCCGACTACCAGGGACGCGACCAGCTGATCCGCGCGTCGATGGGGCTTTCGCGGGACGGCCGCATCCTCGCCATCGACTATGACTGGTTCGGCAATCTCGGCGCGCACACCGTCGCTTTCGTATCGATGGGAAACGGTTCGCGGGTGATCTCCTCCGTCTACGACATTCCGGCCTCGTCGGTACTGGTGACGGCCGTGCTCACGAATACCGTGCCCACCTCGCCCTACCGCGGCGCCGGACGGCCGGAAGCGATGCACGTCATCGAGCGCCTGCTCGACATCGCCGCCCGTGAGCTTCGAATCGACCGGGTCGAGATCCGGCGCCGCAACCTGATCCGGCGCGAGCAGCTGCCCTACCGCAACCCCATGGGCCTCACCTATGACAGCGGCGACTTCGCCGGCAACCTGGACCAGGCGATAGCGCTGGCGGACTGGCACGGCTTCGAGGAGCGGCGGCGCGCATCCCTGGCGCGCGGCCGGCTGCGCGGCATAGGCGTGGCCAACTACATCGAATCGCCGGTAGGCGCCGCGCGCGAGCGCATCGAGCTCACGGTGCTGCCGGACGGCACCGTCGACCTGGTCGCCGGCACGCAAAGCCAGGGACAGGGCCACGCCACCACCTTCGCGCAGGTGCTGGCCTCGCAGCTGGGCGTACCGCTGGCTTCGATCCGGCTGCGCACGGGAGACACCGCATTCGTATCCGCCGGCGGCGGAACGCATTCGGACCGGTCGATGCGCCTGGTCGGCACCTTGCTCGTCCAGGCTGCCGCGCAACTGATCGAAACCGGCACCGAGGCCGCCCTCGACATGCTGTCGGCGGATGCGGTGCGCTTCGAAGAAGGGTGCTTCGTGACGGCGGACGGCGCCCGGCGCGCCACGCTGTTCGAGCTCGCCGCCCGCATAGCCCGCGACGGGCTCCCTTCGGACCGTTCCATCCGTGTCCTGTCCGCGGTGGGGGACTTCACCGGCCGCCTTCCCGCCTATCCGACCGGCGCCGCCGTATGCGAACTGGAGATCGACCCGGACACGGGCACGGTCGAGCTGCTGGACTATACGTCGGTGGACGACGTGGGCCGCCCGATCAATCCGCTCGTGGTCGAGGGGCAGGTCCACGGAGGGCTGGCGCAGGGGATCGGGCAGGCGCTCTCCGAAGCCTACTACGTCGACCAGGCGAGCGGCCAGGTGCTCTCCGGTTCGTACATGGACTACGGCGTGCCGCGCGCCGGCGCCGTGCCCGCCTTGCGGATAGCGATGACCGAGGACCCCACGCACGGCAATCCGCTCGGCGTCAAGGGCGGCGGGGAAAGCGGCATCACGCCGGCAACCGCGGTCATCTTCAACGCGCTGGCCGACGCGCTGCGCGGCGTGACGGACGACGAAATACCCATGCCCGCCACGCCGGCCGTGGTCTGGGAGATCCTGCATCCCGCCGGCCGGCCATGACGATTCAACGGAATGCGCCGGCAAGCCGCCCCATGCCTCAACCCCTATGGAAGAACGACAGCACATGCATTTGCAAACAGAAGTCCTCGTAATCGGTGCCGGACCGGTCGGGCTCGCCCTCGCCGGCGACCTCGGATGGCGGGGCAGGCAATGCCTGGTCGTCGAACGCGGCGATGGGGTCATCGGCCAGCCGCGCATGGACCTGGTCGGCCTACGCACGATGGAGTATTGCCGCCGCTGGGGACTGGTGGGCGAAGTCGAGGCCAGCCCCTACGACCGCGACTATCCGCAGGACAACGTATACCTGACCTCCCTGAACGGCTATGAGCTCGAACGCCAGCCCATGCCGTCCATGCGCGACGAGCCGGCGCCGCCGGAAAGCCCGCAGCATCGGGAACGCTGCCCGCAAAACATGTTCGACCCCATTCTGTGCCGGTTCGCCCGCTCGCAACCGTCGGTCGAGCTGCTGTACCGGCACGAGTTCCTCTCCTTCGAGCAGGACGGCGATGGCGTCACCGCGAAAATCGCCGATCTCGCGACAGGCGCCGAGAAGACGATACGCGCCCGCTTCCTGGTAGGTTGCGATGGCGCCCGCAGCGCCGTTCGCACCCAGCTCGGCATCGACATGCAGGGACGCGGCCTGTTGACGAACACCACCAACGTCATCTTCCGCTGCCCCGAGTTCAACCGGCTGCACGACAAGAAGCCCGGCTACCGCTACATGTTCGTCGGTCCCGACGGCATATGGGCCACCATCGTCGCCATCAACGGCAACGACCAATGGCGCATGTCCATCATCGGCAATGCGCGGGAGCGGCCGGAATACACCAACGAGGAGATCGAGGCGTTCGCCCATCGCGCGCTGGGCCGGCCCTTCGACCTGGAGATTCTTTCGGTCCTGCGCTGGGCTCGCATGGAACTGGTCGCCGACCGTTATCACGAAGGCCGCGTATTCATCTGCGGCGATGCCTGCCACCTGACGTCGCCGACCGGCGGGCTGGGCATGAATACGGGCATCGGCGACGCCGTCACCCTGTCCTGGAAACTCGCCGCGCATCTGGAAGGCTGGGGCGGGCCAGGCCTGCTCGAGGCCTATGGCATCGAACGCCGCCCCATCGCCAAGCGGATCACGGCTTTTTCCACCGAGAACCTGCGGACGATGAAACAGGTTCCCACCAGCGAGAAGCTGTTCGACGACGGTCCCGAAGGCGCCGAGGCCCGGGCCCGGGCCGGCCGCGCGCTGGCCGAGGGGCTGAGGCAGGAATGGTTCTCCATGAACATCCATCTGGGCAACCGCTACACCGGCTCGCCCGTCATCGTCTATTCCGAACCCGAAGACCCGCAGGCCATCCAGGCCGAATTCGACGATGCCATCCACTACCGGCCGACCTCCCGTCCGGGCTGCCGCGCGCCGCATGCATGGCTGCAGGACGGGCGCTCGACCCTGGACCTGTTCGGCAGGCATTTCGTGCTGCTCGATTTCGGCGGGCCTGACGCCGCCAGCCACGCATTCACGGCCGCCGCGCGCGCGGCCGGCGTACCGGTCGAGCACGTCCGCCTGGCCCAGCCCGAGATCGCCTCGCGCTATGAAAAGCGGTTCGTGCTGGTACGGCCCGACGGCCACGTCGCCTGGCGGGGCGACGCCATTCCCGAGGATGCGCAGCGCCTCCTCGCCACGGTAACAGGACACCAAGGAGACTGAACCGATGAAGCTCTTCCGATTCAACGGCGGCCGGATAGGCATCGCCCAGGGCGGCGACGCCTACGACATCACCGATGCGCTCGGCATCGACACGGCGATGTGGCCGCCCGTGCAGATGGTGCAGCTGATCGCCGATTTCGACGCGCGCATGCGGGGCATCGAGACCCATGCCGGGACGCGCCGCATCGATCTCTCGCAAGTACGGCTGGAAGTCCCCATCGAATGGCCGAACAAGCTGCTCGCGTATCCGGTGAACTACGTCAAGCACGGACTGGAGATGAATTCGAAGAACCGGGCCGACCGCAACGGCTTCTTCCTGAAGGCCAACTCCTCGCTGTCCGGCCCGAACGACCCCATCGTCCTGCCTGAGCTGCCGGGACGCGAGATCCACCACGAGTGCGAGGTAGGCATCGTGATCGGCAAGGGCGGCCGGAACATTTCCCGCGCGGATGCCTATGCGCACGTGTTCGGCTATGCCTGCCTGATCGACATGGTGGTGCGCGGCAACGAAGAACGCGTCATGCGCAAGTCCTACGACACCTTCTGCCCCTTCGGCCCGTGGATCGTCACGGCGGACGAGATTCCGGACCCGGCCAATCTGCAGGCGCGGCTGTGGGTCAACGGCGAACTGCGCCAGGATGCCAATACACGGGACCTGATCGTCGACATTCCCGAAATGATCGAAATCGCATCCCGGGTCGCGACGCTCCATCCGGGGGACATCATCGCCACCGGCACGCCCGAAGGCGTCGGGCCGGTCCAGCGCGGCGACCGCGTACGCATCGCCATCGACCATATCGGCGAAATGACCCTCGAGGTCAGGTAGACAGGGGTAGCACATCATGACAGAAGCCTTGAAACCCGCACTTGCCTTCGACAGCGCGCAGGACCTGGACGAACTGCATGCGATGCTGGACGGCGTCCGGATGAAGAACGGCTGGGCCAAGCCCACGCCTTCGCTCTATCCCGAGCCCAAGCGCCCGTTCATCCCGGCGCATTGGCGCTATGCCGACGCGCGCGCGGCGCTGCACGCAGCCGGCCGCCTGGTCGGCACCGACCGCGCGGAGCGCCGCAACCTCATCATGGCGAACCCGGTTCCCGGCAACGACTACGGGACCACCCGGACGATCGTCGGCGCCTACCAGATGGTCAAGTCGGGCGAGTACGCGCGCAGCCACCGCCATACGCCGAACGCCATGCGCCTCATCCTCGAAGGAGCGCCGGACGCCTACACCATCGTCGACGGCAAGCGCATCCCCATGCTGGCCGGAGACGTCCTGCTGACGCCGAACTGGAGCTACCACGGACACGACAACCAGAGCGGCCGGGACGCCTACTGGATCGACTTCCTGGACGTGCCGCTGGCCGAGTACCTGGGTCCGATATTCTTCGAAATCCATCCCGATACCCTCGAGCAAAGCAGCGAAGCCGCACCGCTGTCGCCCATGCGCTTCGCGCACAGCGAATACAGCGTGCGCGTGGCCGCGCTCCAGGATACGTCGCCCGGCGTCAAATGCCTGGAACTGGGGCCGCCCCGCCTCGCCACCTTCGATCGCGTGATCGTGCAGATGGCCGCGGGCACGCGGTGGAACCGCCCGCGCACGACCGTCAACCAGATCTACGTCGTGGTCAAGGGAAGCGGCACCGCCACGTCCGGCGAACACGCCTTCGACTGGAACCCGGGCGACATGATCGCCATCCCGAGCTGGCATGACCATCACGTCCATGCATCGAGCGACGCCACGCTGCTGCGCGTATCCGACGCGCCGCTCATGCGCATGCTGGGCTGGGAGCGCACCGCCCTGGCTTCCAGGTAAACCGGCGACGAAATTCCCATTCACAAGAGGAGATCCAGGATGAGACGCCCACTGATTCTTTCCATGGCTGCATGCGCGCTGCTCGGGTCGAGCATCGCGCAGGCCCAATCCAGCTACCCGTCCCGCCCCGTCACGATAGTCGTGACGCTGGCCGCCGGCGCCACCAACGATATCGTCGCCCGGGCGCTTGCGCAGAAACTGACCGAACTCACCAGGCAGACATTCGTGGTGGAAAACCGGACCGGCGGCAATGGCACGATAGGCGCCGCCCACGTGGCGCGGGCGGCGCCGGACGGCTATACGCTGCTGCTCGGCAACACCAGCACGCTGGCCATCCACCCCAGCCTGTTCTCCAAGCTCGACTACGATCCGGTAAAGGATTTCGTGCCGGCCTCCATCCTGGCCGAATCCCCCAGCGTCATGGTGGTCAATCCGGCGGTGCCGGCCAGGACGCTCAAGGAATTCATCGCCTACGCCAAGGCCAACCCGAAAGGCGTGGCCTACGGTTCGCCCGGCAGCGGCTCGCCCTTCCACCTGTCCGGCGAACTGTTCAACAGCCAGGCCGGCACGACCATGCTGCACGTCCCCTATCGCGGCAATGCCCCGGCCATGACCGACCTGATGGGCGGTCAGATACAGGTGATGTTCGACAACACGCCCAACGTCATTCCCCAGATACGGGCCGGCAAGCTGCGGGCGCTCGCCGCGACGTCGCGCGAACGCATCCCGCAGCTCCCCGACGTGCCGACGCTGGCCGAAGAGGGATTCCCGGCTGCGGAATCGACTTCGTTCTTTGCCCTGGTCGCGCCCAAAGGCACCTCGCCGGAGGTCATCGGCAAGCTGTCGGAGAAAGTACGCGAGGCCATGCACGATCCGGCCGTGCAGAAGCGCCTGGACGAACTGGGCGCAGTCGCGGTCGGCAACACCCCTCCACAGGCCCAGCGCTATCTCGACGAACAAGTGGCGAAATGGAGCACGGTGGTCAAGGCATCCGGCGCGAAGGCCGATTGACGGGCCCCGGCCGGCGCGCGGCATCTCCCCCGGGCAGCCGCCTGCCTCATCCAATCACACGGAAGCAAACACCATGAAACTGATCAAATTCCAGGCCGATGGCCGGACCAGCACGGGCATCGTCGCCGGGTCGGGCGTCGTCGACGTCGGCCGCCGTGCGCCGCATCTCTCCACCATCGGCGCGATGGCGGCGGCGCCGGACGAGGTGGCGCGGCTGGCACGCGGCGCAAGCGCCGATCACGCGCTCGCGGACGTCACGCTCCTGGCCCCCATCGAACCGGCCAACCGCATATTCTGCGTGGGCGTGAACTACAAATCGCATGCGGAAGAAACCGGCCGGGACGTTTCGCCGCGCCCCTCGGTCTTCATCCGCGTCCACGAAAGCATCGTGCCCCACGGGATGCCCATCATCCGGCCAAAGGCATCCACCCGCTTCGATTTCGAAGGCGAACTGGCAGCCGTCATCGGCCGCCCCGCGCACCTCGTATCCGAACAGGATGCCTTGCAGTACGTCGCCGGCTACAGCTGCTTCATGGACGGCAGCATCCGCGACTACCAGAAGTTCTCGGTCACCGCCGGCAAGAACTTCGACCGCAGCGGCGCTTACGGCCCCTGGATCGTCACCGCGGACGAAATCCCGGACCCCACCCGGCTGACGCTGGCCACACGCCTGAACGGCCGGGAAATGCAACGCTCCGGCACCGACCTGCTGATCTATTCGGTGCCCTTGATTCTTTCCTACCTGTCCGAAATCACCACGCTCGTTCCCGGGGACGTCATCGCCACCGGCACGCCGGCCGGCGTCGGCCACCGGCGGGATCCGCAAGTGTGGATGAAACAGGGGGATCGAATCGAAGTCGATATTGCCGGCATCGGCATCCTGGCCAACACCGTGGAGGACGAACAATGAGCACCGAGGCGCAAGGCAGCCTGGCCATGGCGTGCATGGATGTCATCCACCGCTTCTACCGTTCGCTCGATGCCGGCGACTATGAAACGCTGGCCGCGCAAATGCTGCCCGACGGCGTCTGGGAGCGCCAGGGCAAGGTTCTGAAGGGCCGGACGGCGCTGCTGGAAGCGCTGAGCCAGCGCGGGGAAGGCGTGATCACCACCCACCTGGTGCAGAACCTGGTGGTCGACCGCCAGGATGAGCGGACCGCCGCCGCCTCGATGTACGTCGTCGTGCTGCGCCACGAAGGCGGCGCGGCGGCCGGCGCGCCGGTGCCGACGCCGCCGATCCGGGCGGTCCAGCTGGTGCGCGACACCCTGGCCCTGACCAGCGACGGCTGGCGTATCGCGCACAAATCGGGAAAGGCGGTTTTCCGCAGCGCGCACTAGCGAGGCAGGCGGGGGGAACACCGCTTGCCAGGCGCGGCTCGCTGCCCGCGGACACCCGTGCTGCAGTTCTCCCCGCAAAGCGAGTACCATGTTCCTCTGCTCGCCTTATCCGATAGACGCACCATGAAGCAAGAGCCTACCCTGCGCGACGACAACGCGCCCCGCCCCGAAAGCGATACCAGTCTCATGTGGTCCGATGCCCGGCTGCTCGGGTTCACGCCCATGGACGACTCGCACCAGGAGTTCTACGAGGTCGCATTCCGCCTGCTGACCTGTACGCAGGAGTCCGCGCCCCAGGCGCTGGAAGCCTTCGAGGAACACCTGAAGTCGCACTTCGGCCAGGAAGAAGAGTGGATGCGCACGACCGGCTTTCCGCCCTCCGACTGCCATATCGACGAGCACGCCGCGGTGATGAAATCCACGCAGGAAGTGCGGGAGCTGGTGCGCACCGGCCAGGCGGGCGCGGATCTGGTCCACGATTTCGCCATGCACCTGTTCCAGTGGTTCCCCGGGCACGCCGATTACCTCGACGCCGCGCTCGCCGCCTGGATGAGCAAGCAGGCCTTCGGCGGCAAGCCGGTGGTCCTGCGCCGCAAGGTCTAGCGGCAGCCGGCTCCCCCGCGTTCGATCAGCGCAGGCGCTCGCACAAGGCCTGCAGCGTCCGCAAGGCCACGCTCAGTTGTTCCTGGTCGAACCCGCCGGACAGTTCGTTGATCCATGCCACCTGGTTGGCGGTAAGTTTCTCCAGCACTTCCCTGCCCTCGTCGGTGAGCGTGGCCAGTTGGGCGCGCTGGTGATTCGGATTGGCCTCGAAGGCGATCAGGCCGTCGCCGGCCAGCGAGCGCGCATTCCAGAGCGTGATCTGGCGCGACATGCCCAGTTCGCGGCCCAGCTGCGCCGCGGTCTTGCCTTCGTGGCGGATCGCCCCCAGGATCTGCCACTTGGGCGAGTTGATGCGATCGTCCTGGATGACGGCCGGCGCGGCCGTCTCCAGCGTGGTGTTGGCCTTGAAGACCTGCAGGACGAGATCGGTCAGCAATTCGCCTGCGGCGGTACGCGCAGGCGCTTTCTTGCCTTTCGGGGTCGGCATGGGCAGAAGCGTAGCATTCAGTGGTCGATGCCAGCATGATATTCGATCCATCCTGCCCCGCCGCCCCTCCTCCGCTACTCCATCTGTACCCCGGCTTCGCCGATCGCGCGCCGCCATACCTCCAGCTGCGTCTTCAGCAGCGCGGCGAAAGCCTGCGGCGAGCTGCGCACCGGCTCGTAGCCGTACGAGGCTAGGGCCCTGCCCACCCTGGGCGTGGCGATGGCCTCGCTGACGGCCCGGGCGATCTGCTCGACCACCGGCGCGGGCGTTCCGGCGGGGGCGAACAAGCCGAGGAAGCCCGCCGTCTCGAAACCGTCGAATCCGAGTTCCTTGAGCGTGGGCATGTCCGGCGTCAGCGACGACCGCTGGGCGCCCGTGCTGGCCAGGATGCGCAGCTTGTGGGCCTGCACCTGGGGCTCCAGGTCGGACAGCGCGGCAAAGATCGCCGATACCCGGCCGCCCGCCACGTCGATCACCGCCGGCGGCACGCCCTTGTAGGGAATGTGCATGAGGTCGACGCGTCCGCGCTTGGCCAGCTCGTAGCCATACAGGTGCAGGGTCGTGCCGGCGCCGGCCGAGGCATACGAATATTTGCCGGGCGCGCCCTTGGCCAGCGCCACGAATTCGCCTACCGTCCTGGCCGGTATGTCGCTGCCGATCGCCAGCCAGAGCTGCGAATCGGCGATCTGGGCCACCGGCGCGAAGCTCTTGACCGGATCGTAGGGCAGGTTGCGGTACAGGAAGGGAGTCTGGGCGAACGGCGTGGGCGTCAGCAGCAAGGTGTGGCCATCCGCCGGCGCCTTGGCCACCCAGGCAGCGCCGATGGTGGTGCTCGCGCCGGGGCGGTTCTCTATGATCACGGGCGTGCCGCGCCAGGCCTCGCCCAGGTGTTCGGCGAGCGCGCGCGCCACGTTGTCGATGGAACTGCCGGCCGGGCCCGGCACCACCAGCTTCACCGTTCCCTTCGGAAAATCCTGGGCCTGCGCGCCGGCGGCGAAAACCAGCCCGCAACACGCCGCGGCGATGCCCGCGGCCATGCTGCGGCGCGCCCCGCCCGCCTGTTTCATCCTTGTCTTCATGATGTCTCCTGTTGGTTGCAGTTCGTGCCGCCGTGGCGTCGTACCCCGGCGGCCATGTCGGAATGGGTTCAGGCCGCGGCGGCCTGGCCGCGCAGCGTCTCGGCCACGTCGGCCCAGCGGAACGGCTCCAGCGCGACCGGGGGATGCACCTCGCCGCAGTTCGGGCAGCGGCGCAGCGCCTCGTCTTCGTTGAACCGCCGGCAAGCCTGCAGATAGCCTTCCTGCGGCAGGACGTCGGCCGTATCCCAGACGTGGCGATGGATTTCCTCGCCGCATCCCCGGCACAGCCAGGCCACCGCTTCCAGGCCAGGCTCGCGCGCCTTGTAGCGCAGCTGTATGCCCGGCTCGCGCACTTCCAGCCTGTGGGGGATGCCCGCCGGCACGTAGACGAAATCGCCGGGCTCCATGTCAAAGTAGCGCACCGCACCGGCGGTGAACGACACCTGGGCGCGGCCGCTGACCAGCGCGATCACGGAATCCTTGGCGCAGATCAGGTGGAACGGCTGGTCGACGTCGTTGCGGCTGACGTGCAATTGCGGATCGACCTCGGGGCGCAGAACCGGAAACTCGTCGAAAGCGCCCAGCTTGGACGCTTCGCGGAACAGGTTGAGCATGTTCTTCCTGCGGATGTCGATGGCGGTCATTTGCGGATCGCCTCCTCGAGCGCGCGGCGCGCGTCCTCCGACACGGAGGTGGCGCGCAGGTACTTGTCCCAGCCCCACATGGCGATGGGGAACGGATCGCTGACGTGGCCGCAGGCCTTGCACGTTCGGTTCGCCTCGGACGCGTTGAACCGGGCGGCGGCCTCGGCGGCGCCGGCATTGGAAGGCAGCGGCGGAAAGAAGCCGTCGTGGTCGGCGGTCGTGAAAGCGGAAAACGACAGCTTGAAGATCTCCTGGCTGCACGCCTCGCAGGCGAAGGCCACGGCTTCGAGCTGTTCGCCCTCTTCCAGCTGCCGCTGAGTGACCACGTTCAAAGCGAAGAACTCCGCCGCGCCCGAACCGCCCACACCGTGCGTCTTGGGTCCGACCACGACGTCGCCCGTGCGCACCCGGCCGTTGGCGCCGAAAGACACCATGACCTCGTCCACCGCGTTGGTGTGCAGGAAATAGCCGCGCTTGCCGGACTGGCCGCCGGCACGGATCGACGTGCAGGCGGACACGATGTCGCCCGGCCCGTCGTACGGGAACATGGGCAGGAGCTGCGTGTTGGCCTGCCTGGCGTAGCGATAGGCATTGGTCTTGACCGGCGCTTTGTCCGGCCTGGGTTCGGGCATGCGCAATGCCCCGTCCGCGTCTGGCTTGATCGTCATGTTGCTGTTTCTCGATTCGTGGTTGTTCATTCCCGTCCCGGCGGGCGACGGCCGAAATTTGCCATGGCTCATTGCCGCCGTAACGCTGCAGCATATCCCTATTGACAAAAATCTCCAAAAAGTAAATATTTGTCTAATTGAAAAAATCAGTCATTTCACGGACAGACAGCCGGCCGCCGCCCCTCGGACCGCTTGCGGCAAACACAGGAGAACCCATGCACGACACCATTACGATCCTCGTGGCGACCATGAGCGGCACCGCGGAAATGCTGGCCGACGACCTCGCCGACAAACTGGCCGGCGCCGGCCTGACCGCCCGGGTCCGGCGGATGGACGAGATCCAGGCCGCGGACATCGCTCCGGGCCTCTACCTGGTCTGCTCCTCCACCTATGGCGTGGGGGAAATCCCGGCCAACGGCCAGGCCCTGTACGACGCGCTCCAGGCGTCCCGGCCCGACCTGGACGGCGTGCGCTACGGCGTGATCAGCCTGGGCGACAGCCTCTACCCCCAGACTTTCTGCTTCGGCGGCAGGCACTTCGACGAACTGCTGGCCGCGCTCGGCGCCCAGCGCATCGGCACGCGCCTGGAACACGACACCCGCAGCGGCCGCTATCCCGAGGACGCCGCGGCCGAGTGGCTGGAAACCTGGCTGCCCCAGGCCTCGCTGGCGCAGCCGTGCTGACCGGCGCCGCCGAGACGGCACGAGATCCCGCCATGCCCGATTTCGATTACCTGGTCGCCGGCGGCGGCCCCGCCGGCGGCGCCGCCGCGCGCGAGCTGGCGCGCCACTGCCCGGAAGGCTCGATCGCCCTGGTCGGCGACGAGCCTCATCCCCCGTACGAACGTCCTCCGCTCTCCAAGGATTGCCTGGCGCAGCTGGCCGGCGGCGGCGACGCGCCGCCGCGCGCCATGCTGGGCGAGCGCGAAGCCTGGCAGGCCGCCGGCATCCATCTCCTGCTGGGCACCCGCGTCGCCGGCATCGCGCCCCAGGCGCGCACCGTCACGCTGGACGACGGGCGGCCGCTGAGCTACGGCAAGCTGCTGCTGGCCACCGGCACGCGCGCGCGCATCCTGCCGATGGACCGCGGGCAGTCCAATCTCCATTACCTGCGCACACACGGCGACGCTTGCCGGCTGGCAACGCGCCTGACGGCGGGTGCGCGCGTCGTCGTGATCGGCGGCGGCTTCATCGGGCTGGAAGTCGCCGCCACGGCCTGCCGCCTGGGGTGCACGGTCACGGTGCTGGAAGCCGGACCGCGCCTGATGGGGCGCGCCCTGCCCGATACCCTGGCCCGGCGGTTTTGCGACAAGTTCACCCACGAGGGCGTATCGGTGCGGCTCGGCGCCGCCGTGCAGGCGCTGGAAGGAGCGGACGCGGTCCATGCGGTCGTCCTGGCGGACGGCGCCTCGCTGCCCGCCGACGTCGTCGTGGTCGGCATCGGCGCGGTCCCGAACACCGAGCTCGCGCAAGCTGCCGGGCTGCAGGTGGAAAACGGCATCGTGACCGATGCGCAGGGCCGCACCAGCGACCCGCACATCTACGCCGCGGGCGACGTGGCGCAACGCCCCCAGGAACTGGACTCCTATCCCGGCTTCTCCGCCCGGCTGGAAGCCTGGGAACCCGCGCTCGACCAGGCCCTGGCCACCGCCCAGGCGATGCTGGGACGCCCCGCCGCGCCGCTCCGTCCGCCCTGGATGTGGTCCGACCAATTCGCCTGGAATCTGCAGGTCGCCGGGCACGGCGGCCTGGCCGACACCGAGGTCTGCCGCGAACTGGGCAAGGACGCCATGGCGATCTTCCAACTGTGGCAGGGCCGGCTGGTGGGCGCGATCACGCTCAACAGCCCGCGCGAGATGAGCCTGGCGCGGCGCGCCCTGCAGAACCGCGCGCGGCCCGATCCGGCCAGGCTGGCCGATCCCGCCGTGCCCCTGCGCGAAGCGCTGGGCCGCTGAAGCGGCCTGGCCCGTTCCAACGCGGCCGGCCTCCGACCGTCTCTCCCTTTTTTTCCTCCTATGGAGCTCGTCCGTCCATGACGTTCAACGCCACCCTTACCCTTCCCGACGGCAGCATGGGCCTCCATGCCGCCGGCCCCGACGACGCCGGCGCGCCGGCCCTGGTCGTCCTGCAGGAAATCTTCGGCGTCAACGCCGCCATCCGCCAGACCGTGGCGCACTATGCCGCGCACGGCTACCGCGCCGTCGCGCCCGACCTGTTCTGGCGCCAGCGGCCCGGGATCGAACTCGATCCCGACGACGAAGCCGGCCACGCCGCCGCCATGGAGGCCGCCCAGGCCTACGGCAAGCAGCCGGACGCCGCGATGGCCGACCTGGCCGCACTCGTGGAGATGCTCAAACAACGCCACGGCACGGTCGGCGTGGTGGGCTATTGCCTTGGCGGCCGCATGGCCTTCCTGGCCTGGCTGCAGCTGGACGTCGATGCGGTCGTCAGCTACTACGGCGTGGGCCTGGACCAACTGGTCGGCCGGACGGGCGCGCAAGCCACGCCCCTGCAGATGCACGTGGGCACCAACGACCCTCTCATCCCCGCCGCCGTGCGCGAATCGGTCGCCGCGGCCCTGGGCGGCCGGGACGCCGTGAGCCTCCATCTCTACGAAAACGCCGGCCATGCGTTCGCCCGCCGCGGCGGCAAGACGCGCCTGGCGCAGGCCGCCGAACTGGCCGACCAGCGCGCGCTGGCGTTTCTCGACCGCCACCTCAAGGAGCAAGCATGAGCCTGCCCGCCCGGCACGACGAGCCCCGGCTGTCCCGCTCCCATACGCTGAATTTCGTCGGCGACTGGGGGCTGGCCAATATCCATCGCATCTGCGGATGGCTGTGCAACGAGTTCTGCAACCGCGCCGGCCCAGCGAGCCGCGTCGCCATCTGGAGCATACGCGGCGGCGGCATCGAAGCCATCCACGAGGTCCAGGACGGCCAGGCCGACTTGTGCGTCATGACGCCCGCCGCACTGCTGCCGCTGGCGCTCGAAGGCCGCGGGCTGTTCCAGCCGCGCCCCACGCCGAACCTGCGGGCCTTGGCGGTGCTGCCGCAGGACGACAGGATGCTGCTGGCCCTGGCGCCGGACCTCGGCATCTCGTCCTTCGAGGAACTGCGGCGCCGGCGTCCGCCGCTGCGCATCGCGGCCTCCAGCAACGACGGCACCAACCTCATCGGCTACGTCGGACGCCTGCTGATGGCGGCCCACGGCATAGACGAAGACACCCTGCGCAGCTGGGGCGGCTGCTACGTCGAAGACACCCATCCCCGGGACTGCCTGGAACGCATGCAGGCCGGCACCGTGGACGCCGTCCTGCAGGAAGCCGTCATGACGCCCTGGTGGTCGCAGCTGATCGACAGCGGCAAGGCCGTCCCGCTGCCCGCCGAGCGGGCGGCGCTGGACAAGCTCGCGGCCGAACACGGACTTCCGTCGGGCGTATTGCCGGCCGGCTACTGGGACAAGCTGCGCAACGACCTGCCCGCGCTGGACTTCTCGGATTTCCTGGTCATGGTGCGCGACGACATGCCCGACGAAGTCGCCCATCTGCTGACCTGGTGCCTGGCCGAAACCCGCGAATCGCTGGAACGCCAGTACCGGCACATCCCGCCCAAGCGCAGCCCGGTGACCTACCCCATCGACCCCCGCCGCATGGCGCGCCCGCCCATCCCGCTTCACCCGGGCGCGGCGCGCTACTACCGCGAGGCGGGCCTGCTCGAGGCGCCGGCCGCCACGGCCTGACACGCGCTTTCCCGTTCCACCGGCACGCGTCTTTCCCGCCGGCCCACCCGGGCCGGCGCGGGACGGCTCGCGCCCACGGGAGTCGGGCAGGCGCGGCCGGGCTCCCGCCATTCCATCGCGCACACGGAGGAGAAAGAATGAAACACGCCATCGCCGGCATCCTGCTGGCCGGCACGGCCGGCATCGTCCAGGCCCAGACCCAGGTCACGCTCTACGGCATCGTCGATGCCGGCTACATGTACGACAAGACCGAGGGCCAATCCGCCATCCACGGCATACAGAGCGGCAATCACACCCAATCGCGCTTCGGCCTGCGCGGCACGGAAGACCTGGGCAACGGCCTGCAAGCCCTGTTCGTGCTGGAGAACCGCTTCACCACGGACACCGGATCGTGGTTCGGCAATCGCCTGTTCCAGGGCGGCTCGTACGTCGGGCTGAACAGCAAGACCGCCGGGGAAGTGAAGCTCGGCCGCTTCATGGGTACCGCATTCACCTGGGCCGGCATGACCGGCAATCCGTTCGGCCTGGGCTACGGACGCTCCACGCTGGGCACGGCGTTCGCCTACAACGACCCGGAATTCGGCAACGGCTTCACCAACAACGCCATCTACTACACGACCCCGGTCATGGCCGGCCTGCAGGGAAGCCTGGGCTATTCCTTCGCCCAGGCCGACGCGGAGGTGCCCGGCGCGGGCAACAACAACCGCATGATGGAAGCGGGCGCCCGCTATACCCGCGCCGGCCTGCGCGCCGTGGCGACCTGGCAGTACGTCAAGACCGTATCGGGACAGCGCAACCCGCAGAACCTGACCCTGGCCGCCGCGTACGACTTCGGCCCGCTCACCGTGCATGCGGCCTATGGGCGGCTGCACAACTCCAACGGCGCGCTCTACGGCGTCCGGAACGACCATGCCTATTCGATAGGCGTGAACGTTCCGGTCGGCAGCGGGCAGGTGCTGGCCGGCTACCAGCGCGCCACGGGCAGCAAGGTCGACAACATCGCGGTGGGCTACAGCCACGCCATGTCCAAGCGCACGACCCTGTACGCCTACTTCAACACCGGCGACTCGAGCAGCGGCGCGGTTGCGATCCGCAAGGAACAGAAGCAGTTGTCGATGGGCCTGCTGCACCGGTTCTGAACGCGGCGCCGGCCCCGGCGGCTCAGGACGCCGCCGGGGCGGCGCGCCGGCGGACGGCGGGCTTGCGTTTGGCCGGCGCAGGCGCGCCGGTCTCGGCCGACTTGCCCGCTTCTTCGTAGGCCTGGCGGATCGCGCGCAGCGCGGCGTTGCCCAGGTGCGCATTGTGCGAACGCATGGCGAGGAAGGCTTCCTCGCCCTTGCCGTCGAGGATGGCGCGCACGATCTTCTCGTGGGAGGCGTGCGAGGAGGCCAGCCGGTCGCTTTCGGCGGGGTGGTACTGGCGATAGGGGCTCAGGCGCTCGCGGATGTCGCCGACCATGTCGCCCAGCGCCTGGTTGTGCGCGCCTTCGAGAATCAGGCGGTGCAGTTCCTTGTTGGTCTCCAGGTAGCCGTCCACGTCGCCGTTGTCCACATGTTCCTTGGAGCGCTGGTGGATGTATTCCAGCTCGCTGCGCTCCAGCGCCGTCATGGACTCGGCCGCGAGCCGCGCGCACAGCGCCTCCAGCTCGCATTCCGCATGCAGGATCTCGGCCAGTTCCTTGACTCCGATCTGCTTGACCACCACCCCCCGCATCGGCACGATCTCGGCCAGCCCGCGCGCCGCGAGCTGGCGCAGCGCCTCGCGTATGGGCGTGCGAGACACCTTGTATTCCTCTGCCAGCGCCCGCTCGTCCAGGCGCGTCCCCGGCGGAAAGTCGCCGCTGATGATGCGCTCGGAAATCAGGGCCTGGATTTTCGCGGGGATCGTAGACATACGTGGGGGAGGCTTGTCGGATGGGGCCGGGGGGCGGGCCCTGATTATAGAAGAGCGCCGTCTGCCCCTGGCCCGGCCGGACGCGGGCTGTTCGGGCGGCTCAGCTCTCCGCCACCATGAACCCGTCGAAGAACCCCGCCAGTTCGGCATGCGCATCCAGCGGCAGCACGTGCGCGACGTACTGGTCGGGCCGCACCACCACCACGCAGCCGCGCTCGCGGTCGATGCCGCGCATGTCGAAGACGTCCTGGCCGCTCTTCGAATCGGCACAGAACATTTTCTCGTAGTCGACCAGCCCGTGGCGGCCTTTGCGGGGCAGCAGGAAGGCAGGCATCGCATCCAGGGCGAGCGCGCGGTGCCCTTGCTGGAAGACCGCGCGCACGTCGATCACGGCGTCGACGTCGGCCCCCGCGGGCGTATAGCGCCGCACCGGCGACCGCTCCGATACGGCCAGGAAATCGCACAGCGCCGCGAGCCTGCCGTCCGGGCTGGCAGGATCCTGGGCATCGGCGAAGACATACAGCCGCCAGCGGCCGTCGGCGCCGCCCGCATGCCCCAGGTGCATGGGCTTGGCGTCGGCCAGCCGCACCACCGGCGCCGAATGGAAGCGCATGCCTATGGGCAGCCCGGCGGCGAGCTCCTGGTGCGTGGGCTCGGCCGAGACCAGCGACGGGTAGTAGCAGGTCTCGGTGCCGGCGGTAAAGCGTCCCTGCTTGACGAAATAGCGCTGGAACTCGGCCGGGTCGATGCCCGTGCTGTCCGTCCTGGAAGGATCCTTGGGGGCCGCGCTGAACATCTTGGCGAACTCGCGGTCGAAATCGATCAGTTCCTTGGCGACGGTCTGGCGCTCGCTGGAATAGGTGTGCAGGATCTGCGGCGAACTCCGGCCGCGCAGCACGGCCGCCAGTTTCCAGCCGAGGTTGAAGCCGTCCTGCATCGAGACGTTCATGCCCTGCCCCGCCTTGGGGCTGTGCGTGTGGCAGGCGTCGCCGGCGATGAAGACGCGCGGCAGCTGCTCGTGCTCCTGCTGCTCCGGCACGTCGTCGAACTTGTCGCACAGGCGCTGGCCGATCTCGTAGACCGACCACCACGCGACCTCCTTCACGTCCAGCGCATACGGGTGCAGGATGCGCTGCGCCGCGGCGACCAGCCGGTCGGAGGTGATCTGGCGGCTGGCGACGCGCTCGTTCTCGTTGAGCTTGTCCAGCTCGATGTACAGGCGCACGAGGTAGCCGCCCTCGCGCGGGATGATCAGCACGCTGCCTTCGCTGGCGGAATGGATCGCCGACTTCATGCGGATGTCCGGGAAATCGGTCACGGCCAGCACGTCCATCACGCCCCAGGCCTGGTTGGCCGATTCGCCGTGAAGCGACCGCCCGATCGACTTGCGCACCGTGCTGTGCGCGCCGTCGCAGCCGACCGCGAAGCGCGCCTGCACCGTCTCGACTTCGCCCTCGTGCCCGGCGTCGAGCCGCTCGAAACGCGCGGTGACGGGATGGCTGGTGCCGGTTTCCGGCCCCGCCACCGTCAGCTCCAGCAGCCGGCGCGAATAGGCGGGCTCGAGCCGCGACGGCGAGTCGCGCATCACGTCCAGGTAGAAATCGTGCACGCGGGCCTGGTTCAGGATCACGTGCGGAAATTCCGACAGGCCGTCTTCCGTATCCTGGATCCTGCCGCTGCGCACGATGCGGTCGCGCTGCGCGTCGTCGGGCTTCCAGAACGAGGTCTCGTTGACCCAATAGGCTTCGCGCAGCACGCGTTCGCTGAAGCCGAAGGCATGGAACATTTCCACCGTCCGACAGGCGATGCCGTCGGCCTGCCCGAGCCGCAGCGGGCCCTCTTTCTGTTCGACGATGCAGGTACGGATATCGGGAAAGGCGGACAACTGCGTGGCCAGCGTCAGGCCGGTCGGGCCGCTGCCCACGATCAGCACGTCGACCTTGCCGGGCAGTACGCCGTCATGCCCGCTCGCCGCGTGCGCGGCCGGTTCGGAGATGTCGGGGTCGCCGGCCTTGAAACCGTTCAGGTGGAATTGCATGGCGCTACGTATCCATAGGAACTGGGAATGAACCCGGCCATTATCGCAGTTCTCCCCCTCCCGCCGGCCGCCGGAACGGCGGGCCGTTCAGCAATTTTCCAAGGGGATTCGTATAGACTGGACGAACCGCCGTCGGCCGCACAACCGGGGATACCATGACAGCAAATGACGTCCACCTTCTTGTCGCCGCCCTGATCAGCGTACTGGTGCTGGTCGGGCTCATCGTCTCGCGGATCCGCATGCACCCGCTGCTGGCGCTGCTGGTGGTTTGCGTAGGCGTGGGCTTTGTCACCGGCATGGCGCCCGACGCGCTGGCCCAGGCGATCACCAACGGCGCGGGCAAGACGCTGGGCGCCGTGGGAGTGGTCATCGCACTGGGCGCCATGCTCGGCAAGATCCTGGCCGATACCGGCGTGACCGATGGATTGGCCGGCGTCATCCTGGAACGCGCCTCGGCCAGGAGCATTCCGTGGGCCATGTCGCTGGTCGCCTTCATCGTCGGCATCCCGATGTTCTTCGAAGTGGGCCTGGTCGTGCTGCTGCCGCTGATCTTCAGCGTGGCGCGCAAGCTCGAGCAGCAGCAGGCGCTCAAGGGCTCGGCCTATGTGTACGTCGGCGTGCCGGTCATCGCCGCCCTGGCCGCCATGCACGGCATGGTGCCGCCCCACCCCGGCCCCCTGACCGCCATCGCCACGCTCAAGACCAGCGTCGGCGCCACCATGATCTACGGCTTCATTGCGGCGATCCCCGCCATCGTGCTGGGCGGTCCGGTCTATGCCCGCTTCATCGCCCCGCGCCTGGCGGTGCGCCCCGACCAGGCGCTCATCGATCAATTCTCCACCGGCCAGGCGCACGGCAGCGCTCCGGTAGGCATGGGCCTGGGCGTACTGGTGGCGCTGCTGCCGGCCATCCTGATGCTGGTGCACGCCGTGGCGGAAATCCTGCTGCCCAAGACCGGCTTCGCCTTCAAGCTCGCCGCCTTCCTCGGCAATCCCGTCATCGCCATGCTGATCGGCGTGCTGTTCGCCGCCATCCTGCTGGTCTACGCCCGCCGGGGCGATGCCGAGAAACTGCGCGAATCGCTGGGCGCCAGCCTGAAGCCCATCGCCGGCATCCTGCTGATCATCGCCGGTGGAGGGGCCTTCCAGCAGGTGCTGACCGACGCCAGGGTCGGCGACGCCATCGTCCACCTGACCCAGGCCTTCGCGCTGCCGCCGCTGGTATTGGGCTGGATCATCTCGATGCTGCTGTCGGTATCGACCGGCTCCGCCACGGTCGGCATTGTCGGCGCCTCCGGCCTGCTGGCGCCGCTGGCCGGCGTGGAGCCGGGGCTGAACGTGCCGTTGCTGGCGCTGTCGATCGGCTGCGGCTCGCTGTTCTTCAACTACGCCAACCACGCCGGCTACTGGATGGTGAAAGAATCCTTCGGCATGACCATGGGCGAGGCCACCAAGACCATCTCGGTGGTGCAGTCCATCGTCGCCCTGGTGGGGCTGGGCATGGTGCTGCTGATGAACATGCTGCCGCCGCTGGGGTAGGACCTCCCTACGCGCTTCGCGCGCACCCCAGGGGCGGCGCTGGCGGACCGGCGGAGCCGGATCCGCGGGACGCCCGGCGAACGGCCGGCTTGTACACTCGACGACTCGCACCAGGAGAATACCCACCATGCTAACCAGCGCACGCAATCATTTTTCCGGCACCGTGGCCCAGACTACCGCCGGCGCCGTCAATGACGAAATCATCATCCGTACCGCGGCGGGCCAGGAAATCGTCGCGACGGTCACGCGCGAAAGCGCCGACCGCCTCGGCCTGAAGCCCGGCGTCGCGGTCGCGGCGCTCGTCAAGGCGAGCTCGGTCATCGTCATGGTGGACGTCGACGCCGGCAAGGTTTCCGCCCGGAACGTGATATCGGGCAAGGTAAGCGCCCTGACCAAGGGAGCCGTCAATACCGACGTCACGATCACCGGCGGCAACGGACTGGAAGTCGCCGCCATCATCACCAACACCAGCGCCGAGCGCCTGGGCCTCGCCCCGGGCAAGCCCGCGGCGGCCATGTTTAAGGCATCCAGCGTCATCGTCGGCCTCGACGGCTGAATCCGATACCGGACCCGGCACATCGCTGATTACCGGCGGACGCGTCCCGGATGCAGCACCGCGCCCGCGAGGTGTATCATTTTGTGTCATGCCCTCCTCCAAACCACCTTGCGTGCCGGAGCATCTGTCCTCCCACGACGTCGAACCCGCGCTGCGCTTCGACTCCTGGCGGGAGCGCGCGCACCAATGGGTAGAGCTGCAGCCTTTGCCGCCAGGCGCCGAACTGGATGCGGAATTGCTCATTCTGCGCAGCCAGACCTGCATCTTCGGCACCATGCGCTCATCGGCCTACGAGATGCGCGCGGCATCACGCCGCCTGGCGAATGCGCCCGACATGGTGGTGGTCACCCTGATCCAGTCCGGCGAATTGCTGCGCGATGCCGCCCCGGGCGAGCTGCAGCGCGTCGGCCCGGGCACGCTGGGCCTGTACGACCCGAGGCGCATGGGGAACTACCGCTGGAGCCAGGGCTCGCGGGAGGTATTCCTGGCTTTGCAGCGCGACGACGTGCGGGCGGCGCTGGGACGCGAACCCGGCAACGTGCCGATCCCGTTGGAACGCTGCGTGCTGGCTCCCGCGCTGGCCAGCCAGTTGAACCATCTGGCCCTGCTGGCGCGCCAGCCGCAAAAGCTCGACGGCGTGGAATATGCGGGCTTGCTGGAGGGAACGCGCGAACTCGCGCTGCTGATGCTGCGCAATCTCGGACGCCAGGACTCGCGTACAGGGCAGTCCGATATGGAAGAAGACCTGAACGCCGGCCGCCACGCCGCGGCGCTGCGCTTCATGGACCGCGAGGCCCATCGCCACGACCTGGACGCCACGGCCATCGCCCGCGGCGCAGGCTGCTCGCGCACGCGCCTGTATGCGGCGTTCGCGTCACGGGGAGAAACCGTGATGGGGACACTGCGCGAGATCCGGTTGCAGCGCGCCAAGGAACTGATCGAACGCAGCCCCAGGCTGCACATCGGTTCGCTGTCGTGGCGCTGCGGCTTCGCGGATCAATCGGGCTTCAGCAAATTGTTCAAGATGCGCTTCGGCCTGCTGCCGTCGGAATGGCATCACCAGACGTGGGCGCCCCCCACCACCGCCCTGCCGAACCGGTCCGCCGCGCCGGCCGGCTTCGGGCCCAAGTGAAATCCTCGCCGCCAAGAACGATATTTGCTTTTTCCCCATAAGATTCATTTAAAATACATCTTAAGGACCATCGCCCAATACGCCTACGGAGCCCGTCCATGGCCAAGCTGCTGGAAATCGAAGAGCCGGTGCGCGGCGCGCTTGCGCCGCCGCAGTGGCGCGCTTTCCTGGAACTGGGTTTCCGGCCCCTGTATCTTGCGGGCACTCTGTGGGCCGCCGTTTCGCTCGCGCTCTGGGTGTTCGCGCCCCAGGCGCTCACGGGCCCGCTCGGCGGCGTGGCCTGGCACGCCCACGAGATGCTGTGGGGCTTCATCGCCACCATCGCGGTCGGTTTCCTGCTCACCGCCGGCGCCAACTGGACCGGCATCAACCCGCTGCATGGCAAGCGCCTGGGCGCGCTGGCGCTCCTGTGGGTACTGGCGCGCGCCGGCTACCTGATTCCCGCCGGCGCGGGATTCTGGCTCGGCGCCGCCAGCGAGACCCTGTTCTTCGGCTGGGCGGCCGCGGCCCTGGGGCGGGCCATCTACTCGGCGCGCAGCCGGCGCAATTACGGCATACCGCTGCTCGTGCTGGGACTGGGCGCAGCGAACGCGCTCTATCTCCTCTCCGCCCGGCAAGGCGACTACGCCGTGCTGCTGATGCGTTTCGACATCGGCCTGCTGTGCATGGCCGTCATCGCGCTGCTGGTGGCGCGGCGGGTGATCCCGTTCTTCGCGACACGCGCCGTCGCGGGCCTGGAGATTCCCATGCACACCCGCAGCGGCCAGTGGCAGCTCGGCGCCGGCCTGCTCGCGATCGCCTTCCTGCTGGCAGGCTGGCTGCCGGCGGCGGGCATCGCCCTGGCGGCCACCGGCGCGCTGACCTGCTGGCAAGTACTGGCGTGGCGTCCCTGGGCGGTACGGCGCGTGCCGCTGCTGTGGATCCTGTACGCCGGCTACGCCGCCCTGGGCGCGGGCCTGCTGGTGGCCGCCGCGCACGCGGCAGGCTGGGTGCTGCGCCTGGCCTGGCCGGCGCACGTCATCGGCGTGGGAGGTTTTTCCGTACTGATCATCGGCATGGTCACGCGCACGGCGCTGGGCCACCTCGGACGTCCGCTGCGCACCGACCGCAGCATGGTGGCGGCCTATGCGCTCGTCATCCTGGCGGCGGCGCTGCGCCTGCTGGCGCTATTGCCCACGGCCTTCGCCATCGGCGCCCTGCACGCTTCGACGGCGGCATGGATACTCGCGTTCGGGCTCTATCTCTGGCGTTTTTTCCCGATGCTGATCCGGCCGCGCATCGACCAGGCCGCCGCGCGTGTCCCCGTGCCACGCAAGACGGCATCGAATTTCCACCCGCTTTCCTGAAGGAGCACTGATGAAAGTCCTGCATACCCTCCCGCCATTGCTGCTGGCAGCCGTGTTCGCAAGCCCTGCCATGGCCGCCACCTGCGACGTGGACGTGGAGGCCAACGACGCCATGAAATTCAACAAGACCAGCATCGCCGTGCCGGAGAGCTGCAAACAGTTCACGGTCAAGCTCAAGCACACGGGCAAAATGCCCAAGGCCTCGATGGGCCACAACTGGGTGCTGAGCAAGGCCGCGGACCTGCAAGGCATTGCCGCCGAAGGCATTCCGGCCGGCCTGGCCAAGGACTACCTCAAACCGAACGATGCGCGCGTCATCGCCCACACCAAAATGCTGGGCGGCGGCGAAAGCGACTCGGTCACGTTCGACACCTCCAAGCTCAAGGCTGGCGAGAACTACGCCTTCTTCTGCTCCTTCCCCGGGCATTCGGGCATCATGAAGGGCACGCTGGCCATCGCCAAATAGCAGAAGCACGGGGACACACGATGACCCACGTCGTCACGGAAGCCTGCATCCGATGCAAGTACACCGACTGCGTCGTCGTCTGTCCCGTCGATGCGTTCCGGGAAGGCCCCAACATGCTGGCCATCGATCCCGACGACTGCATCGACTGCGCGCTGTGCGTGCCGGAATGTCCGGTTGACGCGATCTTCCTCGACGACCTGACCCCGCCCGACCAGCGCGATTTCCTCGCCCTCAACGCACGGCTGGCCAAGCGCTGGCGCGTGATCTCGCGCGGCAAGGGCTCGCTGCCGGATGCCGACGCATGGGCCCTGGTCCGCGACAAGCGGCACCTGCTGGACGAAGGCAACGGGCCGGCAAGCTGAGCCGCCTCTTCCCTGCCCGGCGACCGCCTGCGAGCGGAAAGATCATGGACTGGCGAAAGCGCGCGGGGCGGAATCAACCGAAGCAATAACGGCCCTCGCTGTCGCGCACGACGGGACGGCGTGGCGCAGTATCTTCCAGCCACCGGACGACCTCGCGGCCGTCGCGCGTTCCGATGGCCGCCATGAGCTCCGCGAAGAACTTGGGCCCGCTCTCCAATGCGGCATCCAGGGAAACATGGCGGGGAGAGCCGAAGCTTGGGGGATGCGGGACTTCGTGTTCGATCGGGCGCCTGGCCCCGGGCGCCAGCAACGGCAGCGTCAAATCGAATCCGGCCTTGTCGGTAATCCGCGAGCCGTCCAGGGAAGGGTCCAATGGAACGGTCCGCAGGCCGCTTTGGACCACCAGGTCCCTGCCCGGCTGGAAACGCGTCGCCAGCGCCCATTCCATCTGGGCGTCGGAATAGATATCGATGTCCGGATCGACGACGAACACGTTCTTGACGTTGCCCAGGCAGCCGAAAGCAGCCGCGATGGCATTGCGCGCCTCGCCCGGGACGCGTTGCTGCAATGCGATCCGCACGTTGAAGGATCCGCCCGCGGCGGCAGGCGCGTAGACCGCCCGCACATCGCGCACGGCGGCCTCCAGCGCCTTCCATACGAGGATCTCCGTCCGCAGCGAGCACAGCTGCGCCGTATCCGTGCAGTGCATGCTCGGCCCCCCGATGGACGAGGTCTGGAAAATCGCGTCCCGGCGATGGGTGATGGCAGTCAGATGGAATAGCGGATTGCGCTTTACCGCTCCGTAGTAGCCCAGGAACTCGCCGAAAGGGCCTTCGGGCTCCACATGCCCGCGTTCGTCGAAATAGCCTTCGAGAATCATCTGGGCGTCGGCGGGCACCAGGAGGTCGTTCGTCACGCACTTGACCACGCCCAGCGGTTGGGCTCGCAACGCCGCGACGAGCGCCAGTTCGTCGCCGGGAAAACGCAGCGTGGCGGCGAGCTGGTCGACGGGATGGCTGCCGATGGCGAACGCAACCGGCGTGCGCTCGCCTCGTTCGGCACGCGCGAGATAGATGGCGCGCAGGTCGGACGGCGCGACCAGGTCTACGCCTGCCACGCGGCGGCCGCGCAGCATGAGACGGCGCATGCCTACGTTCGTATGCCCCGCGGAGGGATCGTGGACGAAGTCGACCGAGGCCGATATATAGGGCGCGCCGTCGAACTCATGCTGGAGATGTACCGGCAAGGCGGTCAGGTCGCATTCGTCGCCGGTCAGCACGACTTCCTGGACCGGCGCATGCGCGCGAGGGACTTCCACCAGTTCGCCCGGCTTGCGCAAGCGCGAAAGGATCTCGGGCAGCACCCGATCCGCCGTGGTCCCGAAAGCGGCCGCCAGGCGGGCTCGGCTGCCCGCGACATTGCCGCATAAAGAGAAACTGCTTCCTTCGAGGCCTTCGAACCATACCGCGCGCGGATTGCCGTCCAGGCGGGCCGCGACATCGGCAAGCGCGACCGGAGCGGCCTCCCGTTCCAGTTCATCGCCGGGCAAGGACGCGAGGAAGGCGCGCAGGCCGAATCGTTGCAGGTCGGGACCGCTGTGCGAGCGAGAAGGGTGCCGGTCCATGTTTTTCCTCCTTGTCTTCATGGAAAGTTTGTAATGATTGTTTATATAAGATATCTTTATATTAATCTCGACAACAGAGAAACGCCACGACCATCCATAGATGGCGGCGCAACCGCGGCGCTCATCGACAGCGCCCGCTTCGACCACAGGAGGAGACGGAATGAAGATACGCCTTGGAGAAAAAGCAGTGGCCTGGCTGGCCCTAGCCGCCGCGGTGCTGGCGCCGGCGGCGGCGCCCGCCCAGGACCAGGCCGGCCGCTATCCCGACCGCATGATCAAGATCATCGTGCCCTATACGCCCGGCGGCCTGGTTGACACGTTTACCCGCACCCTGGCCGAAGACATGGCCGGCCGGCTGGGGCAGCCCGTCGTGGTCGAGAACCGCCCCGGCGCCAACCAGGCCATCGGAGCCCAGGCCGCCGCCCGGGCGGCGCCCGACGGCTATACGCTGTTCGTCAGTTCGCAGACCGGGATGATCCTGAACCCGCTGACGACCAAGGGGCTTCTGGTCGATCCGGCGAAGGACCTCATGCCTATCGCCACCATGTTCTCCACGCCCTTCTATCTGGTGGTCAACAGCTCCCTTCCGGTCAAGACGGTGCAGGATCTGGTGGCGCTGGCCAAGTCCAAGCCCGGCAAACTGACCTACGGCTCCCTGGGGCGCGGCGGCACCCACCACCTGGCGGGCGAAATGCTCACGCGCCGAACCGGCACGAATATCCTGCACGTCCCCTACAAGGGCAGCGCTCCGGCCATGAACGACTTGCTGGGCGGCCAGATCGACATGATGTTCGAAGGCGGGACTTCCACCCTGCCCTATGTGCAGGCCGGCCGGCTGCGGGCGCTGGCGTCCACCGGCGAAAAGCGGTCCGAGGCCATGCCCGACCTGCCGGCCTTGAACGAAATCATCCCGGGGTTCTCGATGACGGTCTGGATAGGCCTGGTCGCGCCGATCGGCGTGCCGCAGCCGATTGCGGACAAGCTGAACGCTTCCGTGCAAGCCATGCTGAAACTGCCCTCCACGCACGAGAAATTCGCTCCCGTGGGCATAGAAATGATGCCGGGCTCGCAAGCCGATTTCGCCAGGCTGATCCAATCCGACATTCCGGAGTGGACCAGGATCGTGAAAGACGCGGGGATCGAGCCGCAATAGGCCAGCCGCCTTCGCTCGCTCGATTCCGGCCCTCGTCGGATGGTTGGTCCTCTGCTGATGGATGCGGTAAAGTCGTCACGCTGTCGCACCAGCGTAATCGTCGCTGGCACTGGCGGCCTTCCATCATTTGGCCGCAGTAGGACCGACCGCTTCGAATGGAGAGCTCGATGAACGGAAGAACGCACCCCCGCGCATCCGCCTGCGCCGCCCTGCTGGCCTGCGCGAGCATGCTGGCAGCCTCGACCGCGCAAGCCTGCACGCGCTTCGTCTATTTCGGCGCCGACGACCAGGTCGTCACGGCGCGCTCGATGGACTGGAAGGTGGATGTCGGCACCAATCTCTGGGTGTTCCCGCGTGGCATGAAGCGGTCCGGCGAAGCCGGGCCGAACTCGGTCCAGTGGACCTCGAAATACGGCAGCGTCATCGCCTCGGGCTATGACATCTCGACCACGGACGGCATGAACGAAGCGGGACTGGTTGCCAATGTCCTGTGGCTGGTCGAATCGTCCTATCCGGCGTACGACGGCAAGACGCCCGGCCTGACGCTGGCGGCCTGGGCGCAATATGCGCTCGACAATTTCGCCACCGTGCAGGAAGCGGTCGATACGCTGGCGAAAGAACCTTACACGGTCGTCACCGACAACGTCCCCGGCGAAGCGCGTCTTGCAACCCTGCACCTCTCGCTCTCGGACGCCGGCGGCGACAGCGCCATCATCGAGTACCTCGACGGCAGGCAGGTCATCCACCACGGCCGCAGCTACCAGGTCATGACCAACTCGCCGACCTTCGACCAGCAGCTTGCGATGGAGGAGTACTGGAAGCAGATCGGCGGCACCGTCATGCTGCCCGGCACCAACCGCTCGGCCGACCGTTTCGCCCGCGCGGCTTTCTATGTAAGCGCGATTCCCAAGACGAGCGATCCGGTCGAGACGATCGCCAGCGTCTTCAGCGTCATCCGCAACGTGTCGGTTCCGCTGGGCATCACCACGCCGGACCAGCCCAACATTTCCTCGACCCGCTGGCGCACCGTTGCCGACCATAAGCACAAGCGCTACTTCTTCGAGTCGGCGTTGACGCCGAACGTCTTCTGGGTCGACCTGACGAAGCTGGACTTCTCGCGCGAGACCGGAAAGGTGATGAAACTCGACCTCGGGCCGAACCAGGCGAACATCTATTCGGGCATGGCCAACGGCGGATTCAAGCAGGCAGCGCCTTTCAAATTCCTCGGGGTCTGAACCGGGCTTTCCATCCTTCCCGGGCCAGCGCACGCCCTGACGGCAGCCGGCCCGCCGCCGGCCCGGGAAGGGACGCCGGCGCTACTGTTTGACGAAACCCTGGCGCTTGGCGAGCTCGCTCCACTGCTGGATTTCGCGCCTGACCAGGGCGTCGAGCTCGTCGCCGGGCTTGGCGATGACGCGCACGCCGAGATTGGCCAGGCGCTCGCGCGTTGCCGTATCGAACGCGGCAATGAATGCTTGCTGCAGCTTGGCGACCACGGCGGGCGGCGTGCCGGCCGGCGCGGCGACCCCCATCCAGAACGATGTTTCGAAGCCGGGGAATCCGAGCTCCGCAACAGTGGGCGTGTCCGGCAGTTCCGCCAGCCGCTCGGTACTGGTCGCGGCGATGGCTCGCAGCTTTCCTGCCTTGATATGCTCAATGGAAGTGGTGTACCCATCGAGCTTCATGTCCACGTGGCCCGCGATCAGGTCGTTCAGGGCGGGGGCTGCGCCTTTGTAGGCGACGTGCAGCATGGGCACGCCGGCCCGGCTGGCCAGGTCCTCCACGCCGAGATGGGGGAAAGTGCCGACACCGGCCGAACTGTACGAGACACGGTGGGTCTTGGCGTAGTCGAGCAGTTCCGGCAAGGTCGAGACGGGCAGGCTGCTGTTGATGACCAGCAGGCCCGGCACATCGACCAGCATGGCCACCGGCACGAAATCTTCGAGCGTGTCGTAGGGCAGTTTGCTCTGGATGACGGGGTTGGCCGTATGCGACGGCGTCAGCATCAGCAAGGTATAGCCGTCCGCCGCGGCGCCGTGCACGGCCTGCGTTGCCACGATTCCGCTCCCGCCGGCGCGGTTCTCGACGACGACCGGCTGGCCCAGCACGGCCATCAGCCGCGGCGCCAGTATCCGGGCGGTGACGTCGGCCGAGCCTCCGGGCGTAAAAGGAATGACGAACTTGATGGGGCGCACGGGAAACTCCGCGCCCGCCGCGCTGGATACCGTCCCTACCGCGACGGCGAATCCGAACAATGCCAAAAGCGATTTCATGCAAGTCTCCTGTTCTCTTCTCTGGTTTCTGGTTGTGATCAGCTCACGCGCGCAACGCATCGACGTCCGGCAGTTCAAAGCCGGCAGCGGCGAGTTCGTCTTCCAGCAGCCGGCATTGGCCGCCATCCAGCTCGACGAGCGGCGGCCGCACCGAACGCCAGGTGCCGTCGCCCGACTTCCAGGCCATTGCCGCCTTCATGGCCGGGATCATCGAATACTTCTGGAATATCGCCCGGGTCGCGTCCAGCGATGCCTGCCGTGCCTGGGCGCCGGGCTCGCGCCAACGCCGGCAGGCATCGACGATGGCTGCGGGGTTCACATTGCCGGTGGCCGTGATGCAGCCGGCCCCTCCAGCCTCCAAGGTGCGCTGCAGGAAGGTCTCGCTGCCGGCGTAGACCAGGAAACCCTGCGGACCGAAACGCTCGATCATGGCCGCGGTATTGGCCCAGTCCCCCGAACTGTCTTTCACGCCCGCGACGGTTCCCGGGAACTCCCGAAGCAGGCGCTCGATGAGCGGCAGGCTGATCGGCACCTGCGATACCGGCGGGATGTGGTAGAGGAATATCCGCAGGCGATCGTCGGCGACCGCTTCGATGACGCGCGCGTAGTAGCGGAACAGCCCCTCGTCGCCGACGCCCTTGTAGTAGAAAGGCGGCAGCATCAGCACGCCGCCGCAGCCGTGCCTCGTCGCGTGGCGCGTCAGCTGCACGGCATCGCCGACGGCGCAGCTGCCGGTTCCGGGCATGAGGCTGGCGGGTTCGATGCCGGCGCCGATCAATGCGTCGAGCAGATCCAGCCGCTCGGACACGGTCAGGGAGTTGGCCTCGGAGTTCGTGCCGAACACGGCCAGGCCGACGCCGCACCGGCGCAGCCATCGGCACAAGCTGACGAACTGGGGCACGGCAGGCTCGGCGTCCCGGGTGAAGGGCGTCATGACGGGAGAATAGACGCCGGGAAGAATGGGTGTAGTCATGGCGAATCCAGGATGGCGGCGCGGCCGGCCGCGCCGGGGCAGCTCAGTCTGCGGTGATGTTGGCGGACCGGGTCACCTCGGTCCATCGGGTGATCTCGGTTCCGATGAAGGCCTTGAACGCCTCGGGCGTGCTGGTGCGGATATCCGAGCCCTGATCGGCGAAGCGTTTCGCGGTGTCCGGGTCCGCCAATGCCCCATGCACGGTGGCATTCAGTTTCCGGACGATGTCAGGAGGCGTATTCGCCGGCGCCAGCACGCCGTACCACTGGGGCACCTCGAACCCTTTCAGCCCGGATTCGATCACGGTAGGCACGTCGGGGAACAGCGCGGACCGGCTCGTGCCGGTCACCGCCAGCGCCTTGAGCCGGCCGTCGCGGATGTACTGCGAAGCGCTCACCAGCGTTCCGAACATCAGTTGCGTGCGATTCGCGACGGTATCGCTCAGGGCCGGCCCCGACCCGCGATAATGGATGGGGACGATGCTCGTGCCGGTAAGTTGGCCGAACATGATGCCGGCCACGTGCGGCATGCTGCCTTTGCCCGACGAGGCGAAGTTGAGCTGTCCGGGATTCGCCTTCGCCAGCGCGATCAATTCGGCAAGATTCCCGGCCTTTACGCTGGGGTGGACCAGAATCGCGGTCTGGGCATCGGCGATCAGCGAAATCGGAGCAAAATCGGCCACGGCATCGTAGGGCAGCTTGCCGAGCGCCGGATTGGTGCCGTGCGTGCCGATATAGCCCAGCAGCAGGGTGTAGCCGTCCGGCGCGGCCTTGGCGACGTGGCTGGAGCCGATGGTGCCCCCCGCGCCCCCGCGATTCTCGACCACCACCGTCTCGCCCAGCATCCTGGTCATGGTTTGCGCCAGGACCCTGGCCATGAAGTCCGCGCCGCCCCCCGGCGCCGTCGGCACGATCAGCGTAATGGGGCGGGACGGATAGCCGGCCGCGGACGCGGCATGCGCCGCCGGGCCCGACAGCACGGCGCAGACCGCCGTCAGCCAGGCCGGCAAGCGAGCCCATTTCTTCGTTTTCATACTGTCTCCTCGATTGATCGACGATGCCGGCGGCAGGCCGCCGCAGCCATCCATTGCCGCGCCCAAAGGCTCAGCGCCCGCGCCATCTCGGCGCCCGCTTTTCGACGAACGCCCGAACCCCCTCCTGCCGGTCTTCGCTGACATACGGGTTGGGTCCGACGTCCATGCGCAAGGCGGCGGCGACCGGCATGTCCCATCCCTTCACCGCCACGTGCTTGTAGCGGCGCAGCGTCAAGGGCGCATTCGTCGCCACCTTGCGGGCCAGCGCCCGTGCCGCCTCGTCCAATGCCTCCGCCGGCACGACCTCGTTGACGAGCCCCCAGTGACGGGCCTCTTCCGCCGTCATCGGGTCGCCCGTGTACAGCATCCGCATCGCCACCGCGCGCGGCAACATGCGCGGCAGCAGCACCGAGGCGAAGTTCGCCCCCATGCCGCGCCTGGCCTCGGGCAATTGCAGCGTGGCGTGACTGGCGGCGATGCGCAGGTCGCATGCGATGGCCAGCTCGCATCCCCCGCCATACGCGCCGCCGTTCAGCACCGCAATGGTGGGCTTGTAGGTCTCCAGCACGGTTTCGTGGAGATTGCGGTCCGGGCCGGTCATCGGCACGGGAAAACGATTCGCGTCCCGCGCCGCCTGGTCGAACTCTTTCAGGTCGCCTCCGGCGCAGAACGCTTTGTCGCCCGCCCCCGTGAGCACGACCGCCCAGATGTCCGGATCCACCGACGCATTGCTGAACAGGTCGATCAGCGTGCGCCGCACCGAACGATTGATGGCGTTGCGCTGGTCCGGGCGGTTGATCGTGACGTATGCCACATGCTCCTCTACCCGGTAGAGCACCTCTTGGGACTGCGACTCTGAAGAAAGCGATGCATTCATGAATATCTCCTGGAGATCACCGGTCTGCCGTCTCGTCATCGAAAACCACCAAGGCGTCGAGCGGCCACGCCCCACCCGAGCCGGGCGCGAGCTTGACGGGGTTCAGGTCGATTTCCTGCAATCCGTCCCCCAGCTCGCCGGCGGCCGCGCACACCCGCAAGACGAGATCGACGAATGCGTCCCGATCGCAGGCCGGCGCGCCGCGAAAGCCGGCCAGCAGTGCCGCCAGCGGACCATCGTCGATCGCCTGCTCGACGGCCGGGCGGCTGGTGGGCAAGACCAGATGGCGCATCGCCTCGGCGCCGAACAGCTCCGCCATCACGCCGCCCGGGCCGAGCACGGCCACCGGGCCGAATTCCGGATCGCGCGTGATGCCCAGCAGCACCTCGACGCCCTCCCGCACCTGCCGGCACACGAGGAACCCGTCCGTGGCATCGAGCGACTGCCGGCGCAGGCTCGCCTGCATGCCGTGCCAGGCGTCGCGCAGCGCGTCGGCCGATGCGAGGCCCACCGCCACCAGGCCCATTTCGCTCTTGTGCCAGATGCCCTGGCCCGAGGCCTTGAGCACCACGGGATAGCCCATGGCCTGCGCGGCGTTCACCGCCGCTTCCACCGTGTCGACCAGCGCTTCCTCGGCGAAATCGATGCCATGGCGCCGCAGCAGTTCCTTGCTCCGGTGCTCCGACAGCGGTCCGCCCGGTTGGACCGGACTCGGGACGGGCGCCGTGCACGCCGCGGGAGCCGGGACGTGGACCGGCCTGGGCGCAAGGGCCGCCGCCACGGCGATGGCCTCCAGGGTCGAGCCGCAGACAGGAATCCCTGCGTTCTGCAGGATCGACCGCTCGTCATCGAACAAGGCCGCGGGAGACAAATAGAGAATCGGCAGCGCGGGCTTGGCGGCGGCGGCCGCCGCGACGGCGCCCGCGAGTTGTTCGCGCTTGGCGGGTGTGGCCATCGGCGTGCCGAACACGAGCAGCACCGCCGTCTGGGGATCCCGCGCCAGCGCCATGATGTTGGCGGCATAGTGATGCCGGCCCCCCAGCCCCAGGTCGAAGGGATTGAGTATGGTCGCGGCGTCGAACAGCAGATGGCGCGCTACCTCCTCGACGGTCGAGGCATCCAGGCTCGGCACCGGGATGGGGGGCCGGTGCGCCGACAACTGATCGGCCAGGATGATCGCGCCCCCGCCGGAAGTGCTGCAGGCGACCACCCCGCCCTGGTCCACCCGCTTGCCTTGCGACAGTAGCGCGCTCGCATAGGCCATGGACTCCAGCGTAGGAACGCTGCGGATTCCTTCCGCGGCGAACACGGCGTCATAGACATGCTTGGTCCCCGCCAGATTGGACGAGTGGGCCAGCGTGGCCGCGCTGCCGAGCGCCGAGTTCCCCAGTTTCAGCACGAGGACGGACTTGCCGTTGTCGCGTGCTAGGCGGATCGCGCGGCGGAACTCGCCGCCGTCGCCGACGTGGTCGAGGATCAGGGCAATGACCGAGGTCTCCGGATCGTCCGCCAGATAGCGGATGAAATCCGACATGCCCAGGTCGATCTCGCTTCCCGCCGAAATGTAGCGGCTGAGCCCCGCGCCGCATTGCTCGATCAGCGTGACGAATGGCGCGACCAGCGCGCCGCTGTGGGAGGCCAGGCCGATGCGGCCGCGCCGGATCGGCCGGGTGTGGATCTCGTTGTAGCCCAGCGAAAGTCCGGTGGGCGTGCTGTAGATGCCGTTGCACACCGGGCCGATGAGGCGCACGCCGCTTTCGCGGCTCGCGCGCAGCAGCTCCGCGCTGAGCCGGCGCCCTTCTTCCGTGCCCAGCTCCGCGAATCCGGCTACCGCGATGATGGCGGCCTTCGCGCCCCTGGCGCCCAGGTTGCGCACCGCTTGCGGGCAGGCCGCGGCGGGCACCGTGACCACGGCGATATCCATTCCCTGCGGCAGCTCCGTCACCGAACGCACGGTTTCGACGCCGGCGATGGCGTCGCCCCGGGCATTGACCGCGACGATGCGGCCGCCATACCCGACCGCGCCGACGTTGCGGACCGGCTGGCCCGACATTTTCTCGTAAGAAGTGCTGGCGCCGACGAACGCGATCGAGGCCGGCTCCATCAGCGCCCGGATGGCCGCCTCGGCCGTGTCCCGGTCCCTGGGCTCAATGAACTGGGGCAAGTCCAATGTCTCCGATGTCATCAGGAAAGCTCCCCGTCAGCCCTGGCCGGCTGCGGCGGGAGGTTCGAAGCCGTACAGCTCGCAGGGGTTGGCCACGAGGATGCGATGGCGCGTCTCGGGATCCGGCACCCATTCGGCCAGCAGATCGACCAGATCGCCATCGTTGGGCATGACCCGGCCGGTCATGTTGACGTGGGGCCAGTCCGTGCCCCATACCAGCCGCTCCGGCGCATGCCGCACCAGCGCCTGCGCCATCGGGGTCACGCAGGCGTACGGCGGATCGCCCTGGAAGCAGCGCATGGGCCCGGACAGCTTGACCCATACGCGGCCGCTGTCCAGCATGCGCAGCAAAGTCTGGAACGACGGATGATCGACCCCCTCCTCGGCGGGCACGCTGGCAAAGTGATCCAGCACGATCACGTTGGGCAGGTCCATCAACTGATCCGCATACTCGACCAGGTCGCCCCGATAGGGATAGAACTGCACATGCCATCCCTGGTCGGCAATCTTCGACGCGGTCTGTTTCGACAGCTCGGGAATGCTGCCTCCATGCTTGGGGCTGTGGAAGCGGGCACCTCGCACGCCCAGCCGGTCCAGATTGCGGATCTCGGCGGCCGAGGCGGTTTCGGGCAGCAGCGCAACGCCGCGGAAGCGCTCGGGAAAGCGCTCCAGCACGGCGCTCAGATGCCTGAAGTCGGGTCCGTAGCCGCCGCCGCTGACGACCACCGCGCGCGTCAGCCCCAGGACTTCCTGCATGGCGATGTAGGTTTCCGGCAATGCATCCTCGGAGACATACCGGCTGTCCGGATGGAACGCGTACTGGCTGGAGGGGCCGAACAGATGAATGTGCGAGTCGACGGCCCCGGCGGGAAGACGCAGGTTCGGCTTGCGCGGATTCGGATCGGGCGGCGGTACTTGCTTGGGCATTGGAGAAATCCTCGTGGAAAAAGCGGCGCTCATTGCGCGGATAACAGGGAACGGCGCATCGCCGACAATGCGCCTCCCTTCATGACGGCGCCCGGCAGCTCGTGTCCGACGATGTCCTGGGCCAGACGCGCGGCCTCGATCAGGCATTGCAGGTCGATGCCGGTTTCGATTCCCATCTCGTCGCACATGAAAACGAGATCTTCCGTGCACACGTTGCCGGCGGCGCCCTTGTGCCCGGCGAATGGACATCCGCCCAGGCCGCCCACCGCGGCGTCGAATCGGCGCACGCCCATCGACATGCCGGCGTAGGCATTCGCAATGCCCATGCCGCGGGTATCGTGCAGATGCAGGACCAGATCCAGGTCAGGATGCTTGTCGCGCACCGCGCCCACGATCTCGCGTATGGACCGCGGCGTCGCCCAGGCCATCGTGTCCGCCAGGGTCAGCATGCGAATCCGCTCGCCGCGTTCCGCCGCGATGTCCAGCAGGTCGGCAATCGTCTGCAGCAAAACCGGCAAGGGCACGTCGCCCGCGTAATTGCAGCCGAAGGCGGCCTGGATGACGCCCTGGTCCACCGCGATGCCGTGGGCCAGGAACGTGCCGGCCATGCGGCGCTGCGCGGCCCGGGCACTCTCGGGGGTCGCATTCTGGTTGCGGGCGAGAAACGGCGCCGACGCGCAAAGCCCGATCCGTCCGGCCACGGTCAGGGACGGCGCGCGCAGCGCCCGTTCCAGCCCCTGTTCGTTCAGCCACAAGCCGGTGTAGCGCACACCGTCGCGGGGACGAAGCGCCGCCACGACTTCGTCGGCATCCGCCATATTGGGAACCCGCTTGGGGTTCACGAACGACACGACCTGTATCTGCGCCAGCCCGGTCTGCGCGAGCGCCTCGATCAGTTCCAGCTTGCGGGCAGTGGCGATGAACTGCCGCTCGAACTGAAAGCCCTCCCTGGGGCCTTCCTCATGGATGACGATCGATGTTGGGAGCATGGGCGTACGTGCAGGAATCAATGACTGCCTGCATGCTAGGCAATCGATTCCCGCCAGAAAAGCGATATATTTTCGTGATAAACATGCATAAAATGCATGTATCGAGGAGACGTGAATGCTGACGGTCAAACAGATCGAGGCCGCTTACTGGATAGCCACGCTGGGAAGTTTCGAGGCCGCCGCGCGCAAGCTGCACACTTCTCAGACCGCCATCTCCAAGCGCATCCAGGAACTGGAAACCGGATTCGGCGTCCCGATATTCGACCGTTCACGGCGCACGGCGCGGCTGACCGCCAAAGGAGAGGAAGTCGTCCGCCTGGGGCGCGATCTCCTGGATGCGCGGAATCGCATCGTGGACTGCCTGAATGGCCAGGAGCGCGAAGCCAGGCGGCTGCACTTCGGCATTACCGAACTGACGGCCCAGACCTGGCTGCCGGCATTCGTGCAGGCCATGCGCGCCCGCTACCCGAATGTGACGCTTGCGCCCACCGTCGACACCAGCGTCAATCTGCTGGGACGGCTATCCGATAGCAGCATCGAGTTGATCGTCACGCCGGATTTCCCGCAGGATGCGGCCATTGCCAAAGTGCCTTTGCAGCAGGTCATGAACGCGTGGATGTGCCACCCCGACCTGCTCGACACCAGCCGCCTCGTGCCGCTTGCCGAAATCGCGCGCTACCCACTGCTGACCCTGGGCCCGATGTCCTTCACCAGCAGCGCGGTCATCCGCTGGTTCGAGGCGCACAACGTGGCTCCCGGGGACTGCATGTCCAGCAACAGCAACGTCGCGCTTTGCGGCCTGGCGGTTTCAGGGCTCGGACTCGCCTACCTGCCCTTGCACTACTTCCACGACCTGGTGGACACCGGCCTGCTGGCGGTCGTGCGCTCGACCCCGCGCCTGCCCAAGATACGCTACGTCGCGGCGTACAGGAACGACGGCCCGACCCGCTTCTATGACGCCGTGGCCCAGCTTGCCCGGCGCTGCTGCGACTTCTCCGCGCGCAGCACGTCGGCGCAGATGCGCCGGCCGCGGGGAGGGTGAGCGCTGGGCAATAAAAAAACGCGATCCCTAGGGGAATCGCGTTTTTTTGGGCAACGCTGGGCGTTGCCGGAAATATCCCTGGCGGCAGGGTGTATTCCGAAAATAGACCGGAAATCCTCTCAGAAGCTAGGCAAGGTCAACTTTTTTGTTGATCAGGTAATCTTTTTGTTTACCGTTTTCCCAAATCAGAAGAGCGGGGTAGCCCCGAAAGGAGCTACCCAGCGGCATTTCACCCATCAACCGATCACAGAGAGAGGTTTCATATGCGCTACGCCGCTCGAATCGAACCGGATGACAATGTTTTCATGGTGTCGTTCCGCGACATCCCCGAAGCCCTGACCGCTGCGGATACGCGCGAGGAAGCGGAGATCGCGGCAGCCGATGCATTGCGCACGGCCATGGACTTTTACTTCGAGGACCGGCGGGCCGTACCCCTGCCGTCCGAGGCCAAGGCCGGCGAGGTCCTGGTCGAGTTGCCCGCCAGCCTATGGGCGAAGGTCTTGCTGCTCAACGAAATGGTCCGCCAGGACGTAGCGCCTGTAGAGCTGGCGCGCCGGCTGGGAACTCGCAAGCAGGAAGTCACCCGCATCATGGATCTTGGTCACGCCACCAAGATCGATACCATCGCTGCCGCGCTGGCCAGCCTCGGGCGGGAGCTTAGTTTGTCGGTACGCTGAAGGCGCGCGGACGGCTAGCACGCGGTTCCATCGCAGTCGATCTTGTTCGATCAGTGATGATCGGCTGCTCGTTTGCCGCATCGCTCATCTCTTATCATCGATGCTCGCTCTCAACCTACAAGTCGGGATCCACGCCGATGCCCGCAGAGTCAGCGAGCTGCGCTCGCCCCTCCATAATTTTATCAAGCGGTCCGCAGAACTGAGTGCGCAGTGGATTCTCGTTGGCATCGATTTCCAACCAGCCTTCACCGCCGACCGCCGCGAGCAGATGTGCGGAGTGCAGCAAACCGATTCCGCCGCCAAGATAGTGCGGGCAATATCGAAGGCCATGCGCTTTTATTTCTTGAATTACCGGAAGAACTCCCGATATGCCACCCCACTTCGCTACGTCCGGTTGCACGACTTTCACGGCAGCAGACTCGAACAGCGCTCGAAAAGCCAATTCGCCGGCAACGTTTTCCCCTGCGGCCAGCGGAGCGGGGGCGGCTACCGCAAGCTCTCGCCACTCCTTCCATGGCCGATCCGCCCTCAACGGCTCCTCAATCCATTCCAGTTCGAATTCAGCTAGCTCGCGCACCCGTTTCTGAGCCGTCTCCAGGTCCCAGGCCTGGTTTGCATCGACCATGATTGAGGCGCCAGAGCCTGCGATATCGACAATTTTGCGCAAGTTCTCAAGGTCACGTCCAGGCTCAAAACCGACCTTGAGTTTGAAGGCGCGATATCCCTCTTCGGATCGGCGTGCGACCACTTCTTCGGGCATGTCCGGATTCAGACCACTGGCGTATACGCCGATCGTTCCGCTTGCGCCGCCGAGAACGCGCCATAACGGCTCTCCGGCGCGCCGAGCGCACAAGTCCCAGACTGCCAGGTCTACCCCCGCAATCGCTTGCGCAATCGGTCCAGGCTCTCCAGATTGAATGGCGAGTACCGCCGTCGCTGCGGTGAGGGCACGGTACAAAGCCTGTGGAGAGGCGAACTCGCGCCCAGCCAGCAGCGGCCAAAGCACTGTCTGCGTGAGATTTGCCCGATGCTCCGCGCCGCACGCGGGATAATTGCACCAGATTTCGCCCCACCCGTATGCGCCATCGGCGTCTTCCACTCGAACGAACAAGGCGGGGCGTTCATGCATCAGGCCAAAAGATGTTTGGACCGGCTTGGCAATGGGATGGCGCAGGATATGCACATCGATGCGTGCAATCCTGACAGGTGGGAAGTCGTTGATCAATTGCTCCAACCTCGTGAACAAGAAGAGCCGATGTGGGACGTCGTGCCGAGCGATCGGTCCGGCGAGACCGGACGCCGTTGCGCCTCAGGTACCTGCCGGCTTTATGCCAAGCCGCTGCATTGCTGACAACCACGCCTCGCCGTCGCGGCGCTGCCGTGCCTGTAGCGCCGCGCCATCGCTGCCGACAGCGTCAATGGCGTTCTCGGCGAGCTTGCTTCTCACAGAGGACAGCTTGAGCGCTTCGGAGGCACGCTCCTGCATCGCAGACACAATATGAGACGGCGTGTCGTGGGGGGCATACAAAGCGAACCACTGCGTGATATCGACGCCGCTGATACCCAGCTCCCGCAGCGTCGGCACATCGGGAAGGCTGGCGGAGCGTTCATTCGAGGTGACGGCAAGCATCCTGACCCGTCCCGTCCGACCGTGGGCAGCGACAGCTCCCGCACCGAGACATGCCACCGGAATTTGGCCCGACAGCAGATCGGCGATAGCCTGGCCACCTCCCTTGTAAGGAATGGAGGTCATCTGGATGCCCGCCGACTCGCAAAACATCTCGGCGGCAATGTGGTGCGTGGAGCCTACGCCCGACACACCATATGAAAGCTTTCCTGGAGCAGCCTTTGCACGTTCGATGAGATCGGCCACGGACTTGATGCCGGTGCCGGGGTATGCCACTAACACCACCGGCTGCGCAATCAACAATGACACCGGAACAAAATTTCGTTCCATCGTGAATTGGGGCTTGTCTTGAATCAGCGGAATGTAGGTTGCCGAGTCCCCGGCAACCACGAACGTGTACCCATCGGGCTCGGCGCGAGCGACCGAAGTCATCGCAATCGTCCCACCCGCTCCCGCCCGGTTCTCAACGACGAAGGACTGTTTGGTTGCCGCTCCCACCCGCTCGAACACGATGCGCGCAGTGATGTCCGCCGTGCCTCCCGGAGGGTTGGGCACGACAATGCGCACTGGGCGTTCCGGCCACGAGGCCGCTTTTGAAAGCCTGGGGAACGTTACGAGCGCCCCCGCACTTTGCAGCAAGCTGTACTGGATGACTTCTCGACGTGTTGGCATTTTTTGTCTCCTCCGTGCACGGTCTTCTCTAGGTCATACCCACGATGGGCAAAGGCGCCGCCTCTGCGGAACGGGAAGGCGCCTTGGCCAGCAGCCCCTCCAACTCCTGGCGCAATGCGAGAGCCTCGGGTTTGTCGAATAGGTTGTCCATCTCGTCAGGATCGGCCGCCAGGTCGTACATCTCTCCGGCACCTGAGTTCGCTTCGACGGTAAGCTTTGCCGTTCGGGTACGGACGGTATGGAGACGAAGCGCCACGCCGCAACGGGAAGGCTCGACATGCCATTCGCAGTACGCGGCCTCGCGCGGCGCGTCTTCTCCGCGGCAGAGTCCGGCCAGACTGCTTCCATGCAGGTTGGCGCCGGGCTGCGCACCGCTCCACTCCATAAAGGTGGGAGCCAGATCGAGGGTGGACACCGGCTCGTTGACCGTCGCGCCAGCCTCGACACCCGGGCCGCGGACCAGCAACGGTACTCGCAGCAAATCTTCGTACGGCGTAGGGCCCTTCAAGTACAGCCCGTGATTGCCGAGCATGTCTCCGTGATCGCTTGCGTACACCACATAGGTCTCGTCCGCCAACTGCAGATGCGACAGCGCCTCCAATATGCGACCCACGGAGTGATCGACAAGTGAAATCATTCCGTAATAATTGGCCGTCATTTCCGCAAGCTGTCCATCGCTCTGTACAGGCATGCGAGACCCCTTCTCCCGAAATCTGCGCAATACAGGATCGTCCAATTCAGGCTTGCCTTCGAGCGAGGCTCGATGCCACCACGGACGGCGATCCAGGTCCATGACTCGGTTGGCCGGAAGCGATATCTCGGCGGGACGGTGCAACCTGCTCCACGGCAGCGGGCAATCGAACGGATGGTGAGGGTCCGGGAATGACGTCCATATGCAAAACGGCTTCCGGCGATCACGCCTGCTGAGCCACTCGATGGTCCGGTCGGCAATCCAGGTGGACGAATGCCAGGCGACGGGAAGCGCCGAGGCCCATGTCTGCGCGGCGCCCTGCCCTGCCTCGACCTCCTCTGCCCAGACCCTCAACGCTTCCTCATCGTGGCCGCGCTCGAGAAACCAGCGCTCCCAATGGCCGACGAGCGGGCGTTTGGGGGGACGATCCTTGTGAAAATGACCGACTACGGAGAGGTTTACGTGTTGGAAACCCATGTAGGGACCTTCCCAACCTCGCTCGTAAAGCGCGCCGTTGTATTGATCCTCGGGGGTCCCCGTCGCGGCAAACGTGGCTTTCGTCGAAAAGTGCGCCTTTCCGAAGAATGCCGTTTCATAGCCACGGCTGCCAAGTTGACCGGCGAAGCCGCGCGCGCCGGTGTCGGGCGGCAGGTCGATGCCGTTGTCGCGTACGCCGTGGGTGAGCGGCAGCAGCCCGGTCAATATGGAGGCGCGCGCCGGCTGGCACACGTAGCTTGGCGTAATGCAGGTACCGAAATGGGTGCCGTCGGCGCTCAACCGGTCGAGATGCGGAGTGTGAACCTCCGGCTTCAGAAACCCCATCGCGTCAGCGCGGTGTTGATCGGAGGTGATGAAAATGATGTTGGGTGCCATCAGGATTGCGCCTTGAAATGCCTTGGACGCAATCTAGCCCACTTGGCAGCAAGCCAAAAGATGGCAATTAGGCTTCACGTGAACTGATTTTCAGCTCACCTCGCCAGTGGCGGCAGCGGGCCCTGACAAGACCAGCTCCAGCAACATCCGCACCGACTGCAATCTCTGCGACTCGATCCGGCAGATAACTGCCAGCGGTGACGCATCAATGGCAAGATCGGTTCGGATGGGCTTGAGTTTCACGCTTAGCGGCCGCCCCAGCATGGAATCTGGACAGATGGTCAGCAAGTCGGTCGCTGCGGCAATCGACACACAGTACTGAACTCCATCCACGACCAACGCAGGTTGTGGGGGTGAGATACCTGCCGCCATACATGCGCTACGAAACACTTGCGAGGTCTGGCTATCGCGGTGAGGCAACACCCAGTCGTATTGCAGCAAGGACGCTGCAGGAAGCGAACGCCGCGCCTTGAAGATCTCGTGCCCAGGCCTCGCCACCACGCTCCAGCGGTCTGGCTGGAGAGGCCATACCCGACATTGTTCATGAATTGCCGCCGTCATGTTCGCGGGAGGAAAGCGAGCAATGGCACAGTCGAGGTCGCCGCTGGATATACCTCGCAAAAGCTCGGGCGCCGGCGCCACATGTACATGCAACTGCAAGTCCGGAGCCTCGCGGCGCATTGCTGCCAGCCATGCAGTGCCGTGCAACATCATCGCGTGATGGACGATCCCGATGCGCAGCGTGGGCAAGGCACCTCGCGCGGCTTCGGCCAGACCGACACGCAGCACCTCCATCGCCACGCCAGATCGCGCGGCCAATGTCATGGCACTTTTCGTTGGTATCACACCCGTTCGGGACCGAATAAAGAGCGTGTCGCCCAGCGCGTGCTCCAGTTCGCGCAATAGCGCGCCAGCCGCAGTCTGCGCCAGGCCCAGACTGCGCGCTGCTCCGCGGAGCGACCCATGTTCGATCAGTCGCTCGAGCAGCAGAAAATGCCGGACCTTTAACTTGGCTGCATGCGCCGGCAATACGCCAGTCGCCTTGTGCATCACCCTTCGGGTGTTGGCGGCTGGTTCCCGTCCGGTCATGAGAGGCTCCGTTTATTTCTCCTCTCGTATTGTAAAGAACCGAGATACGAGGACAGGCGCGAGCCTCGGCCGAACGGTGATCAGACCGCCGCTTGCCCGCCAACCGGATTGACCGTAGACGCTGGGCAATAAAAAAACCGCGATCCCCTAGGGAAATCGCGGTTTTCTGGGCAACGTTCGGCGTTGCCGGGAGTGTCCTTGGCGGACAGGGTGGGATTCGAACCCACGATACGTTTTCACATATACACGCGTTCCAGGCGTGCGCCTTCAACCGCTCGGCCACCTGTCCTTATCGCCTTGCTCGGGCCCGAACAAAAGGCACCGGATGCGATGAGCCCGCCATATTACCAGAATTCCTGGAGCCGGGCTATGCGCCTGCCGCCGCTGCGCCCATGCCCCACCAGGGCACGAAGGACAGCGCCAGAGCGAGCAAGGCGGCGAGGATGAAAAACGTGAGCCAGCGGCGGGTCTTGGGAGTCATGGGCAAAGCCTAGGATGAATACTCGTCCGACTGTAGCCATTTTCGTGCCCGGCCCGTCCTGAGCGTTCAGCCGGCCGCCAGCGGCGCCTGGGAAATGAACTTGGTCGTCAGGTAGCCCTGCAATCCCTCGACGCCGCCCTCTCTTCCGTAGCCGCTGTCTCCCACCCCGCCCCAGGGGGTCTCCGGTCCGTTCAGCGCAAAGGTGTTGACCCCGACCAGGCCGGCCCGCAAGCGGTTCGACACCCGGACGATTCTGTCGCCATCGGCCGTCAGCAGATAGGCCGCCAGTCCGTAGTTGAGCATGTTGGCCCGGCGCACCGCTTCGTCTTCGGTATCGAAGGGGATGATGGAGGCGATGGGGCCGAACGGCTCTTCGCTCAGCAGGCGCGCGTGCTCGGGCAGGTCGCTGACGACGGTCGGGCGCCAGAACAGCCCGGGCCCCTCGCCAGGGCCGCCGCAATGCACCGACGCGCCTCGGGCCCGGGCATCATCCAGCAATTCATGCATCGCCGCGAGGCGCCGGGGATTGGCCAGCGGCCCCATGGTCGTGCCTTCGTCCAGTCCGTTCCCGACACGCTGGGAGTCGGCCAGATCGATCATGCAGGCCAGGAACTTGCGGTACACCGGCCGCTGCACGAATATCCGGCTGGGCGAGACGCACACCTGGCCGGCGTTGCGGAACTTGGCCGCGGCGGTCAGGTTCGCGGCCTGCTGGACATCGGCATCGTCGAAAACCAGCACCGGCGCATGGCCGCCCAGTTCCATCGTGCTGGGCTTGCCGTGGGCGGCGGCCTGGGCCGCGAGCAGCTTGCCCACCGAGGTCGAGCCGGTGAAGGTCACCTTCTTGACGATGGGCGACTGTATCAGGTGGCGCGATACCTGGTCCGGCACTCCGAACACCAGGTTGAACACGCCGGGGGGCAGCCCCGCATCATGCAAGGCCCGCGTCAACGCAATCGCGGTGCCCGGCGTCTCTTCGGCCGCCTTGAGGATGCAGGCGCACCCGGCGGCCAATGGCCCGGCCATCTTGCGCGCCGGCGAGGTGCCGGGAAAATTCCAGGGCGAGAACGCGGCGACCACGCCGACCGGCTCGAGCTGGGCGGTCCACCGCCACCCTGGCTGCCGCGCCGGGATGACCCGGCCGTAGGCGCGCCGGCACTCCTCGGCCATCCAGTCGATCAGATCCGCGGCGAACACCGCTTCGATGCGCGATTCCTTGAGCGGCTTGCCCTGCTCGCGCGTCATCGTGCGCGCGATATCTTCCGCACGCTCGCGGATCAGCCCTGCCGCGCGGCGCAGAATCCTGCCGCGTTCGAAGGCCGGCGTTGCTGCCCATGACTCGAAGGCGCGCTCGGCGGCGGCCAGCGCCCGGTCCAGGTCTTCGGCGCGGGCCAGCGGAAGATGCGCGAGAACGCCGCCCGTCGCGGGATCGACGACCGGCTGCGTGTCGCGCCCCTCCCGGCCTATCCATTCGCCGTCTATGTACATGCAGAGTTCGGGATAGTCCAACACATTCTCCTGGAGCATGGGCGGGAGGCGGTTCAAATACGGCCGAGCTTCACGTGTACCAAGGCAGTGCGGCCGCTCTCGACGATGCCGATGCAGCGATCCAGCACCTCGCAGACCTTGCCCGGGTCGGACAGGATTTCACCGTGGGCGCCGTGCACTTCGGCAGCCTTCGAGAAATCCGCGTTCGCGGTGAAGTTGGCCGCGAACTCATCCTGCTCGCGGGCGTCGCCTTCCGGGTAGACCCGCAGGGTCGACTCCTTCACGGCCGACCAGCCGCCGTTGTCCAGCACGATGACCAGCAGCGGCAACCGGTATTGGGCGGATACGGCCATGACCGAATCCATGTTGCCGAAATAGAAGCTGCCGTCGCCCACGACCTGCACGACCATGCGTTCGGGCGCGGCCAGCTTGGCGCCCAGCGCCATTCCGCCCGATGCGCCCAGGCCGCCTCCGCCGACGCGCATCAGCGTCCCGGGCCGGGGCCTGGGCAGTTGCGCGGACAGCGCGCCGGCGTTGCGGACCGCCTCGTTGAAGACGAGATCGCTGGGCTGCAGGCGCTTGCCCAGTTGGTCGAACAGATAATGCGGATTGATGTCGTCGGGACGGCCGGGATCTTCGGCGCGGCGCGCCACCTGTTCGCGCCATGCCCGGCGCTCGCCGGCTATCTGCAATGACCGCGCCTCGGTCTTGGGGTCGGCGCCGGAAGCGCCGAGCGCGCGCAGCCGGTCCAGCAACTGCTCCAGCACCCTGTCGCTGCTGCCTTGTATGCGCAGATCGGCGGGAAAAGTCCACATCGGCGAATTGCTTTTGAGCACGTCGACGTCGATCTGGGCCCAGAACGTGTCCGGCGAAAATGCCACGTCGCGGGGAAACCATGGAACGTCCACGTCCACCAGCATGCCGACGTCGGCGCGCGGCAAGTGCTGGTCGACCTGGAATCCGCAGAAATGCGCGCCCTCGTGCGAAATGTTGTTGACGCTGTTGGACTCGAACACGCGTATGCCGGCGCACTGCGCCAGCGCCTCGATCAGCTCGGACGTCCGCGCGTTGCGGCCGCCGAACGCCGTGATCAGGATCGGGTGTTCGGCGGCAAGCAGCCGCCGGGCCAAACGGTCCACCAGTTCCGGATCCGCGCCGCTGGCCTCGGCCGCGCCGAACTGCTTCGCGCCGTAGCTTTTCACGCGGTCCGGCGGCAGCGGTTCCGTCAAGGTTTCCCGGGGCAGCATGAGATAGGCGGGACCGCGGGGCTCGCTGTGCATGACGGCATGCGCGCGGCGCACCGCCTCCTTGGCGACGATTCCGGAAGGCAGGGTCCACTCCCATTTGACGTAAGGGCGGACGAGGCTGCCTTGGTCGAAGGGCTCTTGGACGAAATGCACGTAGGTGTCCCGCGTGCCCAGCATTTCGCCGGCGGTGGTGTAGGGAGCCTTGCCCGCCATCAGCAAGGCGGGCAGCCGTGACCGGAGCAGATTGTGCATGCCGTTGGCCGCGTTGGCCGTCCCCACGTCCACGTGCACCAGGACCCCCTGGCCCTTCCCGGTGACCGCGGCATACCCGCCGGCCATGTGGATGGCGGTGTTCTCGTGGGGGCACAGCACGATCTGGGGGCACCGCTCGCCCCGCTTGCGGCGCGCCGCGAGCTCCTCGATGATGGGCGCATGGTCCGTGCCCATGTTGCAGAACAGGTATTCGATCCCGACCTCGTTCAGCGCTTCCAGGAGATAGCCCGCGCTGGGGCGTCGGGAGTCGGCGGCAGACGGATTCATCATATGGCCTACTCGCCCTTCGCGCCCGTTTCCCGGATCACCTTGGCCCATATCGCCGATTCGGTCTTGATCAATTCGGAGAACTCGGCGGGGGTATTTCCCACGGAAACGCCCGAATAGCTGCCGACCTTCTCGATCACTTCCGGCATGCGGGCGATCTTGCCCAGCGCGGCGGCCAGCCTGTCGACGATGGGCTGGGGCGTACCGGCGGGCACGACGACGCCGTTCCACACGGCAGCGTCGATCGCGACGCCTTGTTCCGCCAGGGTGGGAATATCCGGGAACACGCGCGTGCGCTGGGCGCCCGTCACGGCGATGCCCGTCGCCCGGCCGCTCTTGATGGCGGGCATGGCCGAGCCGGTGAATCCGTAATGCACCCTGCCGGCGTTCAGGTCGACCTCGGCAGCGGCCGTGGTCTTGTACGGCACGTGGACGACGTCGAGGCCCACCATGCTGGCGAACAAGGCCCCCACGAGATGCGGCGAGGTGCCTTCGCCCGGGGAGTAGTAGTTCAGCTGGCCGGGCTTGGCCCGGGCCAATGCGATCAGTTCCTGGACCGACTTGATCTTGAGCTGGGGGCTGGCGATGAGGTAGAACGGCAGCGAGGCGACCATGGAGACGGGCTTGAAATCCCGCTGCGGGTCGTACGAAATATTCTTGTACAGGCTCGGATTGATGGCCAGCGTGGTCACCGAAGCCATCAGCAATGTGTAGCCGTCGGGAGGCGCATTGGCCACCAGTTCGGCCCCGAGCATGGTGCTTGCGCCCGGCTTGTTCTCGACGATGACCGACTGACCGAGCTCGCGGCCCAGGTAGTCGGCGAAGATCCGCGACACTACATCGGCGGTGCCGCCGGCTCCGTGGGGCACGACGAGCCTGACCGGCCGCGTGGGATAGTCGGCGGCGTGGGCGGCCGAGGTCGAGGCAAGCACGGTCGCCGCCAGCAGTACTTTCAGACTGGATCTCATTACGTTGGGTCTCCTTCCGGATTGATGCCTCTAAGCGGGCAATTCAGATTGGGCATGCCGGCTTCAGCTCTCTTGCGCAGCCGGCACGGCCGCGGCTTCCAGGGGCACGGACCAGGCATCGTATCCATAGACCCAGTCCGGGTCGGTCTTGCGCTGCATCCAGGTATTGGCTTTCGACCCTGCCTGGACCTGGCTGGTGCGAGGCTTGCGCATCGACTCGAACAACTTGAATGCCGATTCGATGTCGCTGCGATCCGCGCCCTCGATACAGCGCGCCAGGACGATGGAGTCCTCCAGGGCCATCGCTGCGCCTTGCGCCATGTACGGCGTCATGGGGTGGCAGGCGTCGCCCATCAGCACGACGCGGCCTTCGCTCCACCTGGGCAGCGGGTCGCGCTCGAAAATCGCCCATTTGTGGACCTCGTTGCACGAGGCCAGGACATTGCGGACATCCTTGTGGAACCCTGCGTAGGCGGCCCGCAGCAGCTCCACGTCCCCTTTTGCCGACCAGGATTCCGGGGTCACCCACCCGGCGTCCTCGGGCTGGCTGGTCACGAAGTACACCTCGTCCCGGGCGCGCGTGATGAAGTAGATGACGATGTGGCGGTCGGGCCCCCACCATTTGGTCCTGGACGAACCGACGTCGACGTCCTTGAGCTGGCTCGCCGGAAACGTGGTCCGGTAGGCCACGCGGCCGGTGAACCGCGGGTTCTCCGCGCCCAGCAGTTTCTCGCGCACCAGCGAATGGACGCCGTCGGCGGCGATGACGAAGTCGGCCTCGACCCGCAGGCCGCCGGCAAAGCCCAGCGTTACGCCCGAGCCATCCTGGTCGAACTCGACGAGCTCCTGCCCGCGATGGATGCACTCGTCCGGCACCAGCGTGGCCAGCGAGGCATGCAGGTCGCCCCGGTGCATGGCAAGGAACGGCGTGCCGTACCGGGTCCTGGCGAAATCGGCCAGGGGAAACTCGTTGCTGACTGCGCCGGTATCCCATTCCCTATTGAGCGATGAAGCGGGGGCGAAGGCGATGTCGCGCAGCTTCTGCTCCAATCCCAGCCCTCGCAGCACTTTCATCGCGTTCGGGCTCATCTGTATGCCCGCGCCGATACGGGCGAAGCGCTGCGCCTGCTCGTACACATCGGCCTGGATGCCTTTCTGGCGCAAGGCGGCGGCCACCGCCAGCCCGCCGATGCCGGCACCGATGATCGCCACCGATGACTTTTTCGTCGACATGAAACCTCCTCCCGGAGAAGCAACTCGTATGTTGAAAATGGAGAAAATCCATCGCTATGGCCGTAATATTGCCTGGTGTTAACTATTTGCAGAATATTCTGTCAGCAATAGCAGATATAGAACTTTGCTATGGGACAGCAGGCATATCGCGGAGAGGATCAGGTGGATCTCAAGCAACTCGAGTATTTCGTGCGAGTGGTCGAACTGGGCGGCTTCACCCGGGCCGCCCAGGCCCTGGGCGTCACCCAGCCTTCATTGAGCCGGCAGGTCAGGCTGCTCGAGCTCGAGCTGCACGAACACCTGCTCTACCGGACGGGCCGGGGGGCCGAGCCGACCGAGGCGGGCCGCCTGCTGTTCGAATACGGCAGCGCCATGCTCAAGCTGGCATCGCGCGCCAAGCAGGACATCGACAACCTGAAACGCATGCCCCGGGGCCGCATATCGGTGGGGCTTCCGCCGAGGCTGGCGCACTTGCTGACGCCCGTCCTGGTCGAATCGTTCCGGCGGCAATTGCCGGGCGCCTCCATCACCGTGTCGGAAGGCCCGAGCGTAAAAATGCGCGAATGGCTGCTGGACGGGCAGATCGACGTCGCCCTGTTCTACGACCCCGCTCCCAATGCGAAATTGGACTACGAGAGCATCTTCCGCGAAGAGCTGGTCCTGGTGGGCAAGTCGCCGGGCGTCGGCACCACGCTTCCCGCGCGCGTGAAACTGTCCCAGCTGCAGGCGTTTCCCGTGGTCCTGCCGTGCATGCCCAACACGATCCGGGTCATCGTGGACACCACCTGCCGCAGCCGGGACGTGCAACTGGACATCGTGGCGGAGGTGAACGCCGTGCACACCCTGGTGGCCGTCGTCGAACAGGGCCATAGCTTCGGCATCCTGCCCATCAGCGCCGTCAGCCGGCAGATACGCGAAGGCACCCTCGGCGCATCGCGGATCGAGTCCCCCACGATGCGCAATCACCTGGTCCTGGCCACGTCGCGCGCCAAATCCGACACCCGGCTGACGACCGAAACGCTCCAGCTGATCCGGGAAATGAACGTCTCGAAACTTCTTCAGAACGTCTGACGGCGGGAACCGGCGGTCGGCGGCTGGCGCCGCGCCGGCGCCTCAGCCCGGCAGCTCCGCTTCTTCGACGCCCCGGCCGAACTGGAAAGCCTCCGGCACCAGCAACTGCCGCGCAGCCAGCCACGCGTCGCGCACCGGCAGCATGTGCTCCACCACCAGCCGCGACAGCTCGGCGCGGTCGCCGCGCTCGATGGCGTCGACCATGGCGGCATGCTCGGCCACCGCGCGGGCCAGCCATTCGGGCCGCGAGATGCCGGTGGAGCGGATCGGGTCGGAGAGCCGGTTGTAGCGTTCGATGTCGGCGATCAGGTAGGGATTGCCGCAGGCGCCGAAGACGAGGTCGTGGAAGCTGTCGTTGTGCAGGCGCACGTCGCGCAGGCGGCGCTCGGCGACGGCGGCGCCGTGCGCCGCATGCACGTCGCGCAGTTCGCGCAGCAGTTCCGGCGTGCCCGGCAGCGGCATGGTTTCGACGGCGCGGCGGCACAGCGTGATGCGCACGTCGTAGATCCAGTGGACCTCTTCGGGGGAGTAATCCTTGACCCGCGCCGACTTGTTGCGCGGCTTGACCACCAACCCCTTGGCGGTGAGGTCGAGGATGGCGGCGCGCGCCAGGTGGCGCTTGATGTCGAAGCGCTGCATCAGCACGTCTTCGACGAGCTCCTGGTGGGGACGCAGCCGCCCCAGCACGATGTCCTCTTCGAGGATATCCACGACGGCGGCCAGTTGTTGTTCGTTCGGTTGCATGCGGTAGAAGCCCTAGCGGACCAGCAGTTCGAGCGGCGCGGCTTCGTCCCACAGCCACCGGCCGTTGCGCCGGAACAGCTGCGAGAAGTGCCCGGGCACGATCACGTCCGCCTGTCCACATATGTTGCGTATCGACGCGGTGGCGTTGGCCGCCGTGTCGAAGACCAGATCGCTTCCTTCGGCGATCACCTCTTTAGGGTACTTGATCGCGTCCCCTGCCAGTACCACCCGGCGGCCTTCAGGATCGGTAAAGCGCAGCGCCTGCGAGCCCGGAGTATGCCCCGGCACGGCGAAATGTTCGATGCCCGGCAGCACGGCGCCGTCGCCGCTGATGGCCTGGACGTCGCGCTCGGCCAGCAGTTCGTGGATTTTCCACGGAATGCTGGTGTCGTTGGGAGCAGGCCGGGCGGCGTAGTCCATTTCCTCGCGGCTCACCCATATCTTGGCGTTGGGAAACAGGTCCAGGTTGTGGCTGTGGTCGAAGTGCAGGTGGGACATGAACACGTGCGGAATCGCCGCCGGCTCCAGGCCGCGCGCGGCCAGGCCCTTGAGGAGCCCGGGCCGCACGCAGAAGTGTCCGGTGTCGAACAGCAGCGGCGTGCGGTCGTCGGCCCAGACCAGCACGACGTTGCAGAAGCCGAAGAAGCCGCCGGTGAAGCTCAGGTTGTTGCCCCGGAGGAGAAGTTCGTAGCGGATGGACATGGCGGTGATCGTTCTGGAGAAGGGCCGCCGGCGGATGCGCAAGGCAGCAGGCGGCGAAGTCGGAAATATAGCGTCAGCAACTCGACCATGATATTATCAAAACTATCCATTTAATTATTAATAACTAAATTGATTAATCCAAGCCAATGCCAACGTACGATTTCGTGGTGGTAGGAGGAGGGATCGTCGGCTGCTCGGTAGCCTGGCAGATCCTGCAATCGGAACCCGGCGCCACCGTCATGCTGGTGGAAAAGGAACAGTCGTTCGCCGCGCACCAGACCGGGCACAACAGCGGCGTGATCCACGCCGGCATCTATTACGCGCCAGGCAGCCTGAAAGCGCGCCTGTGCAAGGAAGGCAGCGCCGCCACGTACGCCTTCTGCGATGAGCACGGCATTGCCTACGAACGCTGCGGCAAACTGCTGGTGGCCACCAACGAGCGCGAGATGGAACGCATGCAGGCGCTGTATGCGCGGGGCCTGCAGGCCGGCCTCGACTGCGAGCTGGTGTCCGAGGCCGAGCTGCGCCGCAGGGAGCCGCGCATCAGCGGCCAGGGCGCGATCTTCGTGCGCTCGACCGGCATCGTCAATTATCGCCAGGTCACCGCCAAGATGGCCGAGCTGTTCACCGCGCAAGGCGGCAAGGTGACGCTGGGCTCGCGCGTGACGGCCATCGCCGAGCGCGCCGGCCACGTCGACGTCCGGACCAGCACAGGACCGCTGCGTGCACGTCAGTTGATCGTGTGCGCAGGCACGCAGGCCGACCGGATGGCCCGCCTGGCCGGGCTGGACGTGGATTTCGCCATCGTGCCGTTCCGCGGCGAGTATTACCGCCTGCCTCCCGCCTTGAACGACGTGACGCGGGCGCTGATCTACCCCATTCCCGACCCGGAGCTGCCCTTCCTGGGCATACACCTGACGCGCATGATCGACGGCAGCGTCACCGTGGGTCCCAACGCGGTGCTCGGTTTCGCGCGGGAAGGCTATCCCAGGTTCAGCGTCGACCTGAAGGATCTCTGGGAGCTCGCCACCTTCCCCGGCCTGTGGAAGCTGCTGCCCGGGCAATGGCGCAATGCCCTGCACGAGTTCTCGAATTCGATGTCGCGCGCCGGCTACCTGGAGGAATGCCGCAAGTACTGCCCGGAACTGACCGTGGCCGACCTGCAGCCCTACCCCGCCGGCATACGCGCCCAGGCGGTCTCGCGCCGGGGCGAGCTGATCCACGACTTCCTGATCAAGAAGACCGACCGCATGACCCACGTCTGCAACGCCCCGTCGCCCGCCGCGACGTCGGCGATTCCCATCGGCCGCCACATCCTCGACGGCCTGCTGGCCCGGGAGGCCGTTCCACCTCCGGCTGCCGAAGCGGCCGCCGGCGCACATTGACCAGAGCGGCGCCACGCACCTCACGCCCCACCCACGATATTCCTCCCACAGGACACCGCCATGAGCCAAGCCCATATTTTCCTCATCGACGACATCAAGCCGATCCAGCGCGGCGGCGGCGTGGTCACCACGCCGCTGGCCACGCACTTCAGCGCCCCCGAAGCCAAGTTCACCACCGGCATCAGCGTGTATCCGGTCGGCAAGGGCGCGCCGCTGCACGTGCACAACTGTGATGAGCAGGTCACCTTGCTCGAAGGGGTGGGCGAAGTCGAGATCGACGGCGAGATCACGCCGCTCAAGCAATACGACAGCACCTACATCCCCGGCAACAGGGTCCATGCCTTCCGCAACAAGGGCGACGTCCCGATGAAGATTCTCTGGATCTACGCCTCGATGAAGGTCACGCGCACCTTCGAGGGCAGCGACGAAGAAGTCGAGCATCTGTCCGCCAAGGACATGATGGCTAAGGACTGAGCCTTTCCGTTTTCCGTCCCAGTGCGGACGTCCATTGATTTGAACAGGAGTGACAACGTGGTTCTGGAAATTGCCGACATGGAAATCAAGCCCGGCCTGGAACAGGAGTTCGAGCAGGCCGTGCAGGCTTCGCTCCCCATCTTCCGCAAGGCGCCCGGCTTCATCGATCTGTCGCTGCAGCGGGGCATAGAGAACCCGGCGCGCTACCGCGTGCTGCTGCGATGGAAAACGCTGGAAGACCACACCGAGGGTTTCCGCAAATCGGAAGGTTTCCAGCAATGGCGGCAACTGGTCGGGCATTGCTTCGTCGATGCGCCCCACGTCGACCACAGCGTCTGCGTGGTCCAGTCCTGACCCTTCCCTGCACCGACCCACCAATCCGATCGGAGACAACATTCATGATCCAGCAACCGCGCCGCGGCGCCGCCCTCCTGGCCGCAGCCCTCCTGGCGGCCGCCGCCCCGGCCGCCATCGCGCAGACCGCGTCCTATCCCTCCAAGCCCGTCCGCATCGTCGTGCCCTTCCCGCCCGGCGGATCGAATGACGTGATCGCCCGCGTGCTGGCGCAGAAGCTCGGAGAACGGTCCGGCCACGCATTCGTGGTCGAGAACCGCGGCGGCGCCGGCGGCAACGTCGGCTCCGATGCGGTCGCCAAGGCCGACCCCGACGGCTATACCCTGCTGCTGACCGCCTCGCCGCCGCTGACCTCGAACGTCGCGCTGTACCCGAGCATGCCGTTCGACCCCGCCACCGCCTTCGCGCCGGTCGCACTGGTGGCGGCGGTCCCCATCGTCCTGGTGACCCATCCCTCTACCGGCGCCAAGAGCCTGGCGGACCTGATCGCCAAGGCCAAGGCGGAACCGGGCAAGTTCAACTTCGGCTCGTCGGGCAACGGCTCGACCAACCACCTGGCGGGCGAACTGCTCAAACGCAAGGCCGGCGTCGACATCGTGCACGTGCCCTACAAGGGCGCCGCGCCGGCGCTGAACGATCTGCTGGCCGGGCACATCCCGATGATGTTCGACAACCTGCCCGCGCTGCTGCCGCACATCCGCGCCAAATCGATCAATGCCGTTGCCGTGGCCGGAGCCCAGCGCGCCAAGGCCCTGCCGGACGTGCCGACCATCGCCGAATCCGGGCTCGCCGGCTTCGAGGCGAGCGCGTGGTTCGGGCTGGTCGCGCCCGCCAAGACGCCCCCGGCGGTGCTGGCCAAGCTGCAGGCCGACGTGGAGGCAGTGCTGCAGGCGCCGGACGTGAAGAAGCGTTTCGAGAACCTGGGCGCCGAGCCCGGCACGCTTTCGGGAGACGCCTTCCGCCGCTTCATCGCCGACGAAACGACGAAGTGGGTGGAGATCATCAAAGTGTCGGGCGCGCGCGCCGACTGACCCCTGCGCAGGCAACCGCGCGGCCCGGCCGGGCCGCGCGCATGAGGAACACATCCATGGATCTGAGTTTGAACGGCAAAGTCGCCGTAGTCACCGGCGGCAGCCTGGGCATAGGCCGGGCCGTGGCCGCCGAGCTGGCGGCCGAAGGCGCGCACGTCATGATCGTTGCGCGCGACGCCCGGCGCACCGAGGCCGCGGCGCAGGAGCTGGTCGGCCAGACGGGCGGACGCGTGCTCGCGTGCGCGGGAGACATGATGGACCCGGCCTCCATCGACCGCGTCATGGATGCGGCACGCGACGCCCTGGGGCCCATCGACATCCTGGTGAACAATGCCGGCTCGTCGCCGATGGGCACGTTGTCGGCGACCCCCGACGCCATCTGGGAAAAGTGCCTCAACCTGAAGCTGCTGGGCTATGTGCGTTCGGCCCGCAACGTGCTGCCCGCCATGCGCGAGCGGCGGTGGGGCCGCATCGTCAACATCATCGGCCGCAGCGGACACCAGCCGCGCGCCGCCTACCTGACGGGCGGCGCGGTCAACGCCGCGCTGCTGAACTTCACGCTGGCGCTGGCCGAAGAATGCGCGCCCGACAACGTTCTGGTCACCGGCGTCAATCCCGGCCCTGTCCAGACTTCGCGCTGGAACACCCTGGTGTCGCAAAGCGCGGCGCTGAGCGGCCAGGACTCCGATTCGGCCAACGACGCCGCCATTGCCTCGGTCGCCCTGGGCCGCGTGGGCCAGCCAGAAGAGGTGGCAGGCATGGTCGCCTTCCTGTGCTCGGAACGGGCCTCGTTCATCACGGGAACCTGCATCAACATCGACGGAGGAGGCACACGGTGCATCTGACAAGCAATCAACCCGCTCGCGTGCGCATCGGCGACGACTGCGAGCTGGCCGTCCGCGTGGACGATTACGTCCGCCCCTGGGGGCCGTCCGAGCCGGTGGTGATGCTGCACGGCCTGGCGGAGAGCGGCGAGGCATTCCGGCAGTGGGTGCCCCACCTGGCCGACCGCCACGTGCTGATCCGCCCGGACCTGCGCGGCTATGGCGGTTCCACGCCGATGGCGGGCGACTATCCGTACCGCTTCGACGGACTGGGCCGGGACATCATCAGCCTGCTGGACCGGCTCGATCTGGAGCGCGTCTTCCTGGTGGGCGGCAAGATAGGCGGGACGCTGGCGCTGCACCTGGCGGCGCGCTACCCCGAGCGCGTCGCCGCGGTGGCCGCGGTGGGCGCGCCGATCTCGCTGACCTCGTTCGCGGAACGGGCGCCGACCTGGCGCAGCCAGATCCGCGAGCGCGGCGTGGAATGGTGGGTCCGCGACACGACTGCCGGCCGGCTCGGCAGCTCGCTGCCGCCCGCCGCCATAGACTGGTGGGTCGAACTCATGTCGCGCACCCCGGCCTCGACGCTGGAAGCCTTCCTGCAGATGGTGCCGACCGTCGATGCCACGGCCGACGTCCCCCGCATCGCATGCCCGACGGTGGTGATCACCACCACCGGCTCGGGACTGGGCAGCGTGGATACGGTCCGCGCCTGGCAAGAGACCATACCCGGCTCCGTGCTCGAAGTCCTGCCCGGCGATTCCTATCACGTCGCCGCGACGCATCCTGACGAATGCGCCGGCATCGTCCGCCGCTTCTTCGCGAATATCTCCGCCTGACCCGAGACCGCACCCGACTGGAAAGACCAATGGAACTGCAATATCGAATCGGGGCCGAGTGGGCCCCCGGCGAGCACGGCGACTGGGCCGAAGACACCAGCCCGTCGGACGTGCGCGAGGTGCTGGCGCGCTATCGGCTGATGAGCCGCAGCCAGGTCGATCGCGCCATGGACGCGGCGATCGAGGCCTTCCCGGGCTGGAAAGCCGCCTCGCCCGTGGCGCGCGCCGCCGTCCTGTCCAAGGCTGCCGCGCTGCTGCGGCAGCGGCGTGACGAACATGCGCGCGTGGTGGCCCGGGAAAACGGCAAGACCCTAGCCGAAGCCACCGTCGAAGTCGAGAAAAGCGCCGACTTCCTCGATTTCTACGCCGCTACCGCGCGCATGCCCAGCGGCGGATTGATCGCCGACGCCCGCCCGGGCACACGGGGCCTGGCCATGACGGAGCCGGTAGGCGTCATCGCGATGATCACGCCGTGGAACGACCCCATGCTGACGCCCGCGCGCAAGCTCGGCCCGGCATTGGTCTCGGGCTGCACCGTCGTGCTCAAGCCGGCGCGCGAGACGCCGCTGGCGGCGGACCTGCTGGTGCGCGCGCTGGTCGAGGCCGGGCTGCCCGCCGGCGTGTTGAACACCGTCATCGCCGATCACGCCACGTTCGACGCAGCGGTGATCGCCCATCCGCGCCTGGCGGGCGTCACCTTCACCGGCTCGACCGCCGTCGGCCTGGGCCTGTCACGCAAGCTGGCCGGCCGCACCGTACGGCTGCAAACCGAGATGGGCGGCAAGAACGCCACGGTCGTGCTGGCCGATGCGGACCTGGACCTGGCCGCCTCCACGCTGGCGGCCGCGGCGTTCGGCCAGGCCGGCCAGCGCTGCACGGCCACCAGCCGCGTCATCGTCGAGGAAACCGTACACGACGCGTTGCTGGAGCGCCTGCGCGCCGCCGCCGGCGCGCTCAGGCTGGGCGCCAGCCTGGATCCCGGCACCCAGCTCGGCCCGGTCGTCAGCCGCCGCCAGCAGGCGGAGGTGCTGGCCCATATCGACAAGGCCCGCGCCCATGGCGGCCGTATCGAACTCGGCGGCGGCCAGCCCGACGGCGAGGCCTATGCGCACGGCTGCTTCGTCCAGCCCACCATCGTCACCGGCGTCACCGCCGACATGCCGCTCTGGCGCGAGGAAGTCTTCGGCCCGGTGCTGGCGATACGGCGCGTCGCGTCGTTCGACGAGGCCGTGGCGGCGGTCAACGATTCGGACTACGGACTGTCGGCAGCGCTGTTCACCTCCAGCCTGCGCCATGCCCAGCGCTTCCTGGACGCCGCCGACACGGGCCAGGTCGGGATCAACCTGCCCACGTCCGGCTGGGACGTGCACCAGCCTTTCGGCGGCTTTAAGGAATCGGGCTCGCCTTTCAAGGAGCAGGGAGTGGAGGGCCTGCGCTTTTATACGCGCACCAAGATGGCTGCGATCCGCTTCGACTGGTAGCTTCGTGAACGTTCCCGGGGCAGCGGACGCGCCGTTCGCCCCGGCATTCGACGAGCCGGACAGCGCGGCGAAACGGGCGGAAACGAACCGGACCAGGCGCGGCGGCTTGGAAAGGCTCAGCGGGGCAATGGATGGAGAATTGCAGAGCAGACTGCAAAAGGAAGAAGTACAGCGGAGAAGAACCGGAATTCGGGAGTATTTCTATAGCCGCGAGCGGCCGATGCTACTTTGGCATCGGCCGCTCGGGCGTTTTGTTTTTCTAAAGACTGCAGGGGTTTTGTCTCCTCCACTGCATGACGATATTCTGCACCGCTATTACTCATGTGACACTAGGTATTCACCCCTAGATGGTGCAAACAGCCTTTAAAAGCCTGCCACGAAAGCACCAATAGCGTGCATCTTACCGGCTCACAGCGCTTTGCCCAACTGTTCGAGAATGGCGGGATTCTCCAGCGTGGAGACGTCCTGCGTAACCGTTTCGCCTTTGGCCACCACCCGCAGCAGGCGGCGCATGATCTTGCCGGAACGCGTCTTGGGCAGGTTGTCGCCGAAGCGGATTTCCTTGGGCTTGGCGATGGGGCCGATTTCCTTGGTCACCCAGTTACGCAATTCCTTGGCGATTTCCGCCGCCTTCGCGTCGTCCGGCCGCGCGCCCTTCAGGACGACGAAGGCGACCACGGCCTCGCCGGTCAGGTCGTCGGGACGGCCGACCACCGCGGCTTCGGCAACCAGCGGGTTCGCGACCAGCGCCGATTCGACTTCCATCGTTCCGAGGCGGTGGCCGGAGACGTTCAACACGTCGTCGATACGGCCCATGATCCAGAAATAACCGTCGGCATCGCGGTTGGCGCCGTCGCCGGCCAGGTAATAGCCGCCGAGCTCCTCGGGGTAATAGCTCTTCTTGAAGCGCTCCGGATCGCCCCAGATGGTGCGGATCATCGCCGGCCAGGGGCGCTTGATCACCAGGAAGCCGCCCTTGCCGAGCTCCACGTCGCCGCCGGTTTCATCGACGATGGCCGCGAAGATGCCGGGCAGCGGCTTGGTGCATGAACCGGGTTTCAAGCCGGTCACGCCCGGCAGCGGATTGATCATGTGCCCGCCCGTCTCCGTCTGCCACCAGGTGTCGACGATCGGGCAGCGCTCTGCGCCGACATTGGTGTAGTACCACATCCAGGCTTCCGGATTGATGGGCTCGCCCACCGAGCCGATCAGCCGCAGGCTGGACAGGTCGTACTTCCGGGGATGTTGGTCGGGATTGGCCTCGGACGCCTTGATCAGCGAGCGGATCGCCGTAGGCGCGGTATAGAAGATGGTGGCGCGGTGTTTCTGGATCATTTCCCAGAAGCGGCCGGCGTTCGGGTAGGTCGGCACGCCTTCGAACACGATCTGCGTCGCCCCGGCCGCCAGCGGGCCGTAGGCGATGTAGGTGTGGCCGGTGACCCAGCCCACGTCGGCCGTGCACCAATAGACATCCTTGGGCTTGAGGTCGAAAGTCCATTTCATGGTGAGCGCCGCCCACAGCAGATACCCCCCCGACGAATGCTGCACGCCCTTGGGTTTGCCGGTCGAGCCCGAGGTGTAGAGCACGAACAGCGGATGCTCGGCGTTGACCTGCACGGGCTCGCACGTGTCCGGCTGGCCCTGCTCGACGTCGTGCATCCAGAGATCGCGTCCATCGTTCCAGGCCACGGCGCCGCCGGTGCGGCGATAGACGATCACCTTGCTCACGGCGTCGCAGCCGCCCATGGCGAACGCCTCTTCGATCGCGGGCTTGAGCGGGATGGTCTTGCCGCCGCGCACCTGCTCGTCGGCGGTGATGATCAGCGTGGCGCCGACGTCGACGATGCGTTCCTGCAGGCTCTTGGCCGAGAAACCGCCGAACACCACCGAGTGCGTGATGCCCAGCCGCGCGCAGGCCTGCATGGCGACCACGGCCTCGATGGACATGGGCATGTAGATGATGGAGCGGTCGCCCTTCTTGTAGCCCAGCGCCTTGATGCCATTGGCGAAGCGGCACACGCGCGCATGCAGGTCGCGGTAGGTGGCCTTGGTGACCGTGCCGTCGTCGCTTTCGAAAATGATGGCGACCTTGTCGGCGTTGCCGTTGGCCAGGTTGACGTCGAGGCAGTTGTACGAGACGTTCAGCTCGCCATCGCCGAACCATTTGTAGAACGGCGCATCGCTTTCATCGAGCACCTTGGTGAAAGGCTTGCTCCACTGCAGGTGCTCGCGCGCCAGGCGACCCCAGAACCCATCGAAATCGCGTTCGGCCTCCTCGCACAAGGCCTGGTAGGCGGCAGGCCCCGAGATGTTCGCTTGTTGGACGAACGCCGCGGAAGGTTGGAAAACACGCGTTTCGGTCAGAACAGAATCGATGGTAGACATCGCCTTGCGTCCTATAGGGGAAGCCCACCCCCTACCCGCTTCGCGGGCCCCCTAAAGGGGGCGGCGCTGGCGGACCGGTGGAGCCGGATCCGCGGCGCCCTGGATCGGCGCGAGAGGGGGTGGGTGGGTTAAGTGGTGGCTGAGACGAGTAGGTTACCGAAACTTGGCGTGGAGTTCGCGCTGCAATGCAGCAGAAATGGCGCTGCCCGGCCTTGGCTTACAATTCGTGCCGTCCCGATATATCGCACGTCGCGCTCTCAGCAGAACATGTCCTTCCCTCCCTCGCACGCCGGCCTGCCCCGGACGGAACCCCTGCGGCCGCTGCCCAAGCTCATCTTCATGAGCCGCTGGCTGCAACTGCCGCTCTATCTCGGGCTGATCGTGGCCCAGGCAGTCTACGTCTATCACTTCTGGGTCGAGCTCGTACACCTGATCGAAGCCGCCTTCGGCAACGAACACGCCATCGCCATGCTGGCCGAGGCGGTCATGCCCGTGGTTCCGGGCGCCGCGCCGGCCGCGGTGCCGACCAAGCTCACCGAGACCACCATCATGCTGGTGGTCCTGGGCCTGATCGACGTGGTAATGATCTCCAACCTGCTCATCATGGTGATCGTCGGCGGCTACGAGACCTTCGTCTCGCGGCTGCACCTGGAAGGCCACCCCGACCAGCCCGAGTGGCTTTCGCACGTCAATGCATCGGTGCTCAAGGTGAAGCTGGGCACGGCCATCATCGGCATCTCGTCCATCCACCTGCTCAAGACTTTCATCAACGCCGCCCACTACGACGCCAAGACCATCCTGGCGCAGACCGGCATCCACCTGGCCTTCCTGCTGTCCGCAATGGCGATCGCCTATTGCGATCGCCTGATGGCCCCCATGCTCTCGCAGGACCATCCGGGGCACTGAACCGCCCGGCCGACCACGCGGCGCGGCAGCCATGCCCGCGCCTTCCACTTTTTTCGGAGTGCTCATGTCCACCGTCATCAAGGAAGAAGACCTGATCCAGTCGATCGCCGACGCGATCCAGTTCATCAGCTATTACCACCCCGTCGACTACATCCGCCACCTGGCGCGCGCCTACGAGCGCGAGCAGAACCCGGCCGCCAAGGACGCCATCGCGCAGATCCTGACCAATTCGCGCATGTGCGCCGAAGGCAAGCGCCCGATCTGCCAGGACACCGGCATCGTCAACGTGTTCATGAAGATCGGCATGGACGTGCGCTTCGACACCTGTAGGACCTTGCAGGAGCTGTGCGACGAAGGCGTGCGCCGCGGCTACCTGAATCCGGACAACATGCTGCGCGCCTCGGTGCTGGCCGATCCGCAGTTCGAGCGCAAGAACACCCGCGACAACACCCCCTGTGTGCTGAGCGTCGAACTGGTGCCCGGCAACACCGTCGACGTGCAGGTCGCGGCCAAGGGCGGCGGCTCCGAGAACAAGACCAAGTTCGTCATGCTCAACCCCAGCGACTCGCTGGTGGACTGGGTGCTCAAGACCGTGCCGACCATGGGCGCCGGCTGGTGCCCGCCGGGCATGCTGGGCATAGGCATAGGCGGCACGGCCGAGAAGGCCATGCTGATGGCCAAGCAGTCGCTGATGGACGACATCGACATGTACGAGCTGCTGCAGCGCGGCCCGGCCAACAAGCTGGAAGAACTGCGCATCGAGCTCTACGAGAAGGTCAATGCGCTGGGCATCGGCGCGCAGGGCCTGGGCGGCCTGACCACGGTGCTCGACGTCAAGATCAACATGTTCCCGACCCACGCGGCCTCCAAGCCGGTGGCCATGATCCCGAACTGCGCCGCCACCCGCCACGCGCACTTCGTGCTGGACGGCTCGGGCGTGGCCATCCTCACCCCGCCGTCGCTGGACGAGTGGCCCGACGTGCACTGGGCGCCGGACTACAACAAGTCCAAGCGCGTGGATCTCGACACCCTGACCAAGGAGGAAGTCGCCTCGTGGCAGCCCGGCCAGACCCTGCTGCTGTCGGGCAAGATGCTGACCGGCCGCGACGCCGCCCACAAGCGCATCCAGGACATGCTGGCGCGCGGCGAGCAGCTGCCGGTGGACTTCACCAACCGCGTCATCTACTACGTAGGCCCGGTCGATCCGGTGCGCGACGAGGTGGTCGGCCCCGCCGGCCCCACCACCGCCACCCGGATGGACAAGTTCACCGACATGATGCTCGAGAAGACCGGCCTGATCTCCATGATCGGCAAGGCCGAGCGCGGCCCCGCCGCCATCGAGGCCATCCGCAAGCACAAGTCGGCCTACCTCATGGCCGTGGGCGGCTCGGCCTACCTGGTGTCCAAGGCCATCCGCGGCGCCAAGGTGGTCGGCTTCGCCGACCTGGGCATGGAAGCCATCTACGAATTCGACGTGCAGGACATGCCGGTGACGGTGGCGGTGGATTCGACCGGCACGTCGGTCCACCAGACCGGCCCCAAGGTCTGGCAGGCCAAGATCTCGGAACTGGCCAACATCCCCGTCGTGGAAGCGTAACCGGCCCGGTCGGACAGGACACGGCCGTCCCAGGGAGGAATGCCGCGCCGGGCCGAATTGTCCACGATGGCGTCCTGCTCTACTATTTCCGCAGGATGCCATCGTGCATATCGAACTGTTCAGCGCGCTGACGATGGAAAACCGTCTCGACACCAAGATCGACTCGGTTGCCCGCGAGATCGGCTACGTGAAATGGTATGCCGCCTCGGCGGTGCCTGCCACGGCCCTGGTGCTGGGCCTGCTCAACTACCTGAAGGGCTGACCGCCCCGGCGGCGCGCCCTCGCGCCACGCCGCGCGCCATGTCGACGCGGCCCAGTACCGCCAGCCCGATCACGAAGAACACGCCGGTCGAGAGTATGCCCAGGCGGTGGTTGCCGGCCGTGGCCCAGGTGACGATGCCGTAGGTCAAAGGACCGATGATGGAAGCCAGGCGCGTGGCGAAAGTCCAGAGGGCGAAGAACTCGCCCAGGCGGGCGACGGGCGCCAGGGCTCCCGTCATGGCGCGGCCGGCGCTCTGGCTCGATCCCATGCACAGGCCGGCGATCGTGGCGGCCACCCAGAAGCCCGCCGGGCTGGTGGCGAAGAAAGCCACCAGCACCATGGCGATCCAGCCAGCCAGCGTCACGGCCAGCGCGGGCTTGTGGCCGATGCGGTCTTCGACGAAGCCGAAGCTGAACGCTCCGGCCGCCGCCGCGATGTTGACCAGGAATACCAGCATCATGATCTGCGCCTGGGCGAACTGCATGACCTGTTCGGCATAGACCGCGGCCAGCGTGATGACCACCGCTATCCCGGCCTGGTAGAAGACGCCGCAGACCAGCAGCATCCGGAAATCGGGGAACGCGCGCGCGCCGCGCCACGAGGCCGCCAGCTGGCGCAGGACGGCGCCCGGGCCGGGCACCGCCCGCACCGCGTCCTGCGGCTGTGCCCGTTCGCGCAGGAACATGAACACCGGCACCGCCGCCGCGGCGAACACCGCCGCCGTGACCAGCATGGTCCAGGGCACGAAGTCGGTGGCTGGACGACCCGCCGCCTGGGCTGCGAGCACGATCGCCAGCGACAGGCCCAGCGTGAGCATGCCGCCCACGTAGCCGAAGCTCCATCCCCAGCCCGATACCCTGCCGAGGGCCTGCGGGCGCGCCAATTCCGGCAGGAAGGCGGCGATGACCGATTCGCCTATGCTGTAGCAGACATTGGAGACCACGATGGCGGCCACCGCGATCCAGAGGCTGCCCGGTCCGGCCAGCGCCAGCGCGGCGGTGGCGGCGACGCAGCCTATGGTGCTGGCCGCCAGCAGGCGCTTCTTGCCGGCGCGCGCGTCGGCCCAGGCTCCCAGGCCCGGCATGGCCAGCATGACGATGAGATAGGACAACGACAGCGCCGCCGTCCAGGCCAGCGTGCCCCACTCGGCATTGCGGGCGACCACGCTGACGAAATAGGCATTGAAGACGGCCGTCAGGACGACCGTCGTGTACCCCGAGTTGGCGAAGTCATAGAGCGCCCAGGCCAGAACCTCGCGCGGCCGCACGCCCTCGTTGAGCGCGCCGCGCATGAAGCGGACCGGCATCCCGGCGCCCTGTGCGGACCCGTTCCGGCTCAGATGCCGAGCGCGGCGATGCCGGCGCGGGCGATCTGGACATCCTCGTTCGACTTGACGCCCGAGACGCCGACGGCCGCGATGACCTGGCCTTCGACGGTGACCGGCACGCCGCCTTCCAGCATGCCCTGGAGGACGGGTGCGGACAGGAAGGCCGCGCGGCCGCCGTTGACGATTTCTTCATAGACCTTGGACTCGCGGCGGCCGAGCGCGGCGGTATTGGCCTTGGCCGGCGCGATGTGCGCGGAGATCGGCGGGGCGCCGTCCAGGCGCAGCATACCCAGCAGATGGCCGCCGTCGTCCACTACCGCGATGGATACGGCCCAGTTGTTCGCCACGGCTTCCGCTTCCGCGGCGGCCAGAAGCTTCTTGACGTCTTCGGCGGTCAGCACATGCTTGGTCTTCATGAAGAGAATCCTAGTTGGGGAGGAAACCCCGGATTGTAGGACGGCGGCGCGCCGGATTCATGCCCGCGCGTGCACAAGTGCATTGACCGAAACACCCCTAAACATGTATCTTAGCGCCACTTTTGCATCAATACGCGTCAGATGCCGTCGCCACGCATGGAAAAAAAGCCCTTCATCCAATACGTAGGCCTCGCCAAAGCGGGCAAGCATGCCATGGCGGTGCTGGGCTTGGCGGCGCTGGCGGGGTGCGCCACGCAGCCCGCCACGGTCGATCAGGCGGCCAAGGCCGATCAGGCTGCACCGGCCAGCCGCACGGCACGCTACAGCCTTCCCTCCCATCCGGTTCCGTCCTGGAAAGACTTCTCTCCCGTTCCTGCCCTGCCCAACCGGTTCGAAGCCGACCCGGCAAAGATCCTGTCAGGACAATGGCAGGAAGAGACGCCCGACGATACGGCAGCGGCCAGCCAGGCGGAACTGGCGGCCTACGCGCTGAATTACCTCGGGATCCCCTACCGCTCCGGCGGCTCGTCGCCCGACGCGGGCTTCGATTGCAGCGGCCTGGTCAATTACGTCAGCCGCGAAGTCCTCGGCTTGAAGCTGCCCCGCAGGGCCGAGGAAATAAGCCGGGTCGGCTCGCCCATCGCGCTGGGCGACCTGCAGCCCGGCGACCTCGTGTTCTACAACACGCTGCGCCGCAAGTTCTCGCACGTAGGCATCTATCTGGGCGACGGCCGCTTCGTCCACTCCCCCTCGACGGGGGGAGTCGTCCGGATCGAAAGCATGGACCTGGCCTACTGGAAGAAGCGCTTCAATGGCGCACGGCGCCTGGCTTCTGCCGAATAAGCCTCACGCTGACCTCTTGCTGGCGGGCGCCGCGGGCGCAGGCTTCGCCCGGCTGCGCGCCGCACAGGCCACAGTTCTCCAGGGCCTGCTGCATCGAACACACCGAGCGCCGGCAGGCGACGACCTGTATCCCCGAACGCTGCGCGGCCTGACGAAAGGCCTTCATCACGTTGTGCCCCAGGAAATCGGTGAGCAGGATCAGCAGTTCCGTTCCCGAGGGCAGTTGCAGCGTCTTTTTCTGGTGCGCGGGATCCCGGCCGCTGATGTGATGGGTGATGGCGATGTTGTGCCCTTTCAGCAGGTCCGGAATATTGCCGAGCCGGTCCGCTCCGACGACGACTGCGCTGACAGCCATGGTGTTCTCCGTGATATCGAACGAATGAACAAATGATAATCATTCTCGTTATAGAGTCAATAAGAATGATACGGATTATCATTTGAATAAAATGATCGATACCTCCGGTCGGATAGGAAAAAGACAAATCTCCCGTTGCACCGGCAGGCGGCCCGCGCTCCGTCAGCCCTTCTCGGCGGGCTTGATGGCCTCCTGCACCACGTCGCGGGTCAGGCTGGGCGCCAGCAATTCCACAAAGGTATAGACGTAGTCGCGCAGGAAGGTGCCAGATTTCATGCCGAGGCGGCTGGTGTGCACGCCGAACAGCCGCCCCACCGGCAGGCCTACGAGCCTGCTGTCGCGCCGCGGATCGTAGGCCACCCCCGCAATAATCCCTATCCCCAGCCCCAGCTCCACGTAGGTCTTGATGACGTCCGCGTCGATGGCCTCCAGCACGAAGTCGGGATGGATGTCTTCGGCGCTGAAGGCCTGGTCGATCGCCCCGCGGCCGGCGAAGGCGCGGTCGTAGGTGATGATGGGGTATTGCGCCAACTGTGCCAGGGTGAGCTTTTTAGCCTGCGAGGAAGTCAGTTGCGCCAGTGGATGTTCCTGCGTCACCACGACCACGTGTTCCCAGGTATAGCAGGGCAGCGTGACCATGCCCGGCGTCAGGGCGAGCGCCTCGGTGGCCACCGCCAGGTCGGCCTGCTCGTTGAGCACCATGTCGGCCAATTGGCCGGGGCTGCCCTGGATCAGGGTCAGGTGGACCTTGGGAAAGAGCTGGCGGAATGCCGGAATGACCTGCGGCAAGGCATAGCGGGCCTGGGTGTGGGTGCAGGCTATGGTCAGGCCGCCTTCGTCGCGGCGCGCATATTCGTCGCTGACCTTCTTGAGGTTGTCGACCTCGTGCATGATGCGATCGACGATCTGCGAAACGGCCTGGCCGGGCTTGGTCAGCCCCTTGATGCGCTTGCCGTGGCGTTCGAAGATCTTGACGCCCAGTTCGTCCTCCAGCTCGATGATGGCCTTGGACACCCCGGGCTGCGAGGTATAGAGCATGCGCGCGGCTTCGGTCAGGTTGAAGTCCCGGCGCACGGTTTCACGGACGAATTTGAATTGCTGCAGGTTCATGGTGCGTTTCACTATGATGGCCGCCGGCTCCGACGAACGGAAGCCGGCAGCATTAGATCATAATGTAATATGCACCAATCTACTTATTATATTTAGTAATTAGCATATCGCATGCGGGGCCTGGCCTCGCCCGCATGCCGGCGGTCGGAAGCCGGGCGTCTCACGCCGCCTTGGGCTTCTTTACCCGAAGCCGGAAATGCAGCAGCACGGCGGTCAACAGCGCGACCGAGCCGTGCAGGCCGATCATCGCCACGAAGAAATCCAGCTTGCCGTTGTTCACCCAGGCCTTGGCCAGGTTGACCATGTTGAGATAGAACAGCGCCACCAGCAAGGCGATGACCACGTCGCCCGACCGCCCCAGGCGCGGATTGACCGCGCCCAGCGGAATCGCCAGCAAGGCGAGGTTGATCGCCAGCAGCGGCATGCTTATCCGCCACAGCAGCTCGCCGGCGGCGCCCGGCCCGCCGTCGCGCAGCAATTGCATGGTCGGCCGCGCCTTGGTGGACAAGTCGTCGCCCAGGGGCCCGGCCTTGCTTTCCATCCGCACACCGTACTTCTCGAAGCTCGTCAGGCGGAACTCCGGGGTGCCCGGCACGAACTCGTAGCGATGGCCCGACCCCAGCACCATGAAGCGATCGCCATTGGAATGCTCGTCGATCTGGCCCGTTCCCGAGACCAGGATATTGAGCCTGCCGTTCTCCAGCCAACGGGCGAAGATGTTGTTGACGCGGTCCACCGGGTTGCTGGCCGACTCCACGTAGAACACGCGGTCGATGCCGCTCGACTCCAGGAACTGCCCCGGCGTGACCTTGGACACATCGGAGCGCTGCTCGTAGCGCAGCCGGTAATCGGCGATCTGCCGCTGCGCCCAGGGCGACGCCGCCAGCGTCAGCACGGCCACCAGGGCCGCGGAGGGAATGGCGAAACGCAGGATGGGCCGGATCCAGTCCAGCAGGCTCAGGCCGCTGGCGAACCAGACGACCATTTCCGATTCGCGGTAGTTGCGGGTGACCGTGGTCAGCACCGCGATGAACACCGAGACACCGATGATGGTGGGCAAGGCATTGATGGACGAGAAGGCGGCGATGCCCATGACCACGTCCGCGCCTATCCTGCCCGCCGCCGCTTCGCCCAGCAGGCGCACCATGAGCACGCTGCCCCACACGACCACCAGCGTGGAGAATACGACGCTGGCATGGCTGGACAGCTCGTCTTTGACGGAGCGTTGAAACAGGGACACGGTGCTGGCCTGTGCGAGGGACCCGCATCTGCGGGATAATTGACGATCTCGCGACTACATACAGGAAGAATCGCGCATGGACTTTAGCACACAGACCTCCGCCCCCGAGAAGATCAAGACCGCCGCGCTGGTGGTCGGCGTGTTCGCCGACGGGATGCTCACGCCTGCTGCCGACGCCCTGGACCAGGCTGCTCAAGGGGCCGTGCGCGCGGCGGCGAAGACCGACTTCAAGGGCAAGACGGGCGAGACGCTGGTGCTCAGGAGCCTGTCCGGCGTCGCGGCCCAGCGCGTCATCCTGGCGGGCCTGGGCGCGCCCGATGCCTATTCTCCCAAAGCGCTGGCCGCGGCCAGCCGCGCCGCGCTGGCGGTCGCAGCGGGCCTGGGCGTGGCCGAGGCCGTATCGGCCCTGGCCGCCGTGCCCATGCAGGCGGCCGACATGCGCACCCGCGCGCGCCTGTCCGCCATCGCCGCGGGCGATGTTACCTATCGTTTCGATGCCACCTTCAGCAGCCGCAACGCGTCCAACCGCCCGAAACTGGCCCGCCTGGCCCTGGCGGTCGCGCGCGGCGACGCCAAGCAGGCCGACGCCGGCCTGCTCGAAGGCGGCGCGATCGCCAACGGCATGACGCTGGCGCGCGATCTCGGCAACCTGCCCGGCAACGTCTGCACCCCCACCTATCTGGGCGACACCGCCCGCAAGCTGGGCCGCAGCCACAAGCTCAAGGTCGAGGTGCTGGACCGCAAGCAGATCGAGGCGCTCAACATGGGCTCCTTCCTCTCCGTGGCCCGCGGCTCCGACGAGCCGCCCAAATTCATCGTGCTGCGCCACGAAGGCGCCAGGCAGAAGGCCACCGGCCGCGGCAAGGCCGCCGGCCCCGGCCCCATCGTGCTGGTCGGCAAAGGCATCACCTTCGACGCCGGCGGCATCTCGATCAAGCCCGCCGCCGGCATGGACGAGATGAAATACGACATGTGCGGCGCGGCCAGCGTGTTCGGCACCCTGCGCGCAGTGGCCGAACTGGATCTGCCGCTGGACGTGATCGGCGTCGTGCCCACGTGCGAGAACCTGCCCAGCGGCCGCGCCAACAAGCCCGGCGACGTCGTCACCACCATGTCCGGCCAGACCGTCGAGATCCTCAACACCGACGCCGAAGGCCGCCTCATCCTGTGCGACGCGCTGACCTACGTCGAACGCTTCAAGCCCGCCGCCGTCATCGACATCGCCACGCTCACCGGCGCCTGCGTCACCGCGCTGGGCCACCTGAACTCGGGCCTGTTCACCCACGACGACGCGCTCGCCGATGCTCTGATCACGCTGTCGCGCCAGGCGCTCGACCCGGTCTGGCGCATGCCGCTGGACGAGGAATACCAGGAGCAGCTCAAGTCCAACTTCGCCGACATGGCCAACATCGGCGGCCCGCCCGCCGGCGCCGTCACGGCCGCGTGCTTCCTGTCGCGCTTCGCCAAGAAGTACCGCTGGGCGCACCTGGACATCGCCGGCACCGCATGGCGCAGCGGCAAGGACAAGGGCGCCACCGGCCGTCCCGTCCCGCTGCTCACGCAATACCTGCTGTCGCTGGTCTGAGCCCGTGACCGAGATCGACTTCGCGTTCAGCGCCCCCGACCGCCTGCGCACCGCCTGCCAGATCGTCGCCCGCCATCACCAGGCGGGCCACAAGCTGGTGGTGTTCTGCCGCGACGGCGGGCGGCTGAACGCATTCGATCAAATGCTCTGGGCGCTGGACGACATCTCCTTCATCCCGCACGTGCGCGTCAGCGATCCGCTCGCGGCGCAGACTCCCGTCATCCTGACCGCCTCCGACGCCGCCACGCCGCACCACGACTGGCTGGTGAACCTGGACGACGCCTGGCCGCCCATCTACACCCGCTTCCGGCGCGTGATCGAAGTCGTCTCCAACGACGTGGCCGACCGCGAAGCCGCCCGCGACCGCTGGCGCTTCTACCAGGAATGCGGCCACACCATCGTGCGCCACGACGTGTCGCGCCAACAGCTACCCTAAAGCATGCCAGCCCCCCACTCCCTGCGCGACGACCCCGGCGTCCCCCTGCTGACCGAGGTCCTCGACCTCACGCCCCCGCCCCTGCGGCCCGCCGCACCGGCCACGCCAGCCGCGCCGACCGCGTCCGCAGCTCCCGCCCAGGCCGCAGCCGCCATCGACCTCGAAGCCCAGTTCGAATCCGTGCGCGCCGAGGTCCTGAAAGACCTGCTCGACCGCGTCGAACCGCTCCTCAAGACCCGCATGCGCGCCGCCCTGGAAACCGCCGCCGCCCGCGCCCTCGACGACATCGCCGACAGCCTGCATGCCGAACTCGCCCGCATGGTCGACGAAGCGGTACAGAAAGAGATGATCCGGCTAGAGGCGAAAAGGTAGCCCCGCAGGTATCCCAACACCCTGCAGACGCCCTCGGTTTGAGTCGCCTGCTCTTCTGCCCGATGCATGACATCACCGGAGGCCGTCTTCGCGGCGGCGCGCGGGAGCCGGGCATCCGGGGCCGCCGTCGCCGGGGCGCCGGACGGGGAAGCAAGGGCGCAGCTGTTCGAGCGCGGCATTAGGGACAGTCCGGGGGACTGTCCCCGCGCGAGTTCTGCGCCCGCCCCGGCCGGCGTTCCGGCGACGGGAAGTCCCGCGCAGCGGGACCGGCGTCGCTGCCCGGCTC
>NZ_UWPJ01000026.1 GCF_900606115.1 Pigmentiphaga humi | reverse complement strand
GGCCTGATCGTGGGGGAGGGGCGGGAAGCCGCCGCCCGCTATTCGCTGCTCGCGGTGCAATCGGGCGGCGCCGCGTTGTTCGCGGCTTTGTCCGATGGATCCAGCACGATCTCATACCAGGGGCTGAGCGCCGTGTCGGGCAGGTTCGCGAGATCGACAGCCGTCGCCTGTGCCCCGCGCCGGACATGGGCGGCAGCCAATGCCGGCAAACGTTTGCCCTGCCCATCCAGCGGATAGATGGCCTCGGGTGGGGCGATGCCGCTCCAGCGCACGCACACGGCTGGATGGAACAGCCAGGCCGGGGCCGTACCCTGGCGGGGACCGGACGGCATATCGCGCCTATCGGGGTCGGGCTCGAGCGTCCAGCGGCCTGCCTGGCCCTTGTAGGGTTGCAGGACCTTCGGGCGGGGGGGGTGCGAGCCCGGCTGCGTTCCGACGGTCGGGCTGCCCAGCGTCAGCAGCATGTGGCGCGACGACGCCAGCGGCGCGTCGTCCAAGGGGGTCAGCATAATTTGCACCGTCGTATCCGAGCGCGCAAGCATTCGCGCCTGCAGCCCGGGGGGGCCGCGCCAGCGCTCGTCCAGATCCGCGAACACGCCGCGCACCTTGGGCGCGTCGAGCTCGAGAATGTGCGCGGCTGGGTCGTGCCTGGCTTGGTCGGCGAGGGCCGTGGATGCGGGCCTGGCGGGTTCCCTCAGCGAGTCGGCCTGCAGGTCGGCGGCGATTCGGTAGTGCCATGCGTCGGTGGGTTTGACGCCCATCTGGGAGAAGAGGCTTTCCAGGCCTTCGTATTGGTCGGATGCCGTGATAGCCTGGCGCGCGGATAACGGCAGCGCTACGTCCAGGCGCGCAGGCAAGGGCTCGACCCAGCTGCGGCGGAACAACTGCGCGCTCTGGCCCACCAGCGCATATTTCCCCCAGTCGCCGCTGAGCCTGAACGCCGAGGGCGCCGTCGATGGGGTGTCGATATCCAGGTAGTCGAAGAAAAAGACGCCATCCCAGTCTTGCAACGCGGCGATGGCCGCCACAGCTGGGAGAATGCCTGCCGCCTGTTGATTAGGGAACGGCATATTGAACTCGCTCAGCACGAAGGGCTTGCGGCGGTCGCGGCGGAATCCCTGCGCGAGCATCACATTCAATGCCTCGCCGGTGAGCGCGGCGTTGCGAATGCTCCAGTTGGACTGCTCGCCGGCTCCCTCAGGGGAGTTTGGATGATCGATATAGCCATGGTTGTCGATGTAATCCATCGCAGCGTGCGAATCGAAATTCATCACCCCGCCATAGTTCATCTGCGTGCCGGTCACGGGCACCATGTCGTCCGTCGCCTCGTGCACCACAGTCCGCATGCGATTCAGGTAGGTTCGATCGGTATCGGCAAGAAACGTCAGGAAGTCGCGCAGCCGCAAGGCCTCCCCCTGCGGTTCGTCCGTTCGGATCGGCAGCAGGGTTTGCCATTTGGCGCGCACGCGCCGCAGCAGTTCGTCGAAGTTCGTCGACGCCTTCGGCGCTGCGGCAGTGCGGCTTGGAAGGTCCAGCGCTTCCGTGCGTCCGGGGGAGCAGGTGGTCCAGGCCTTGCACGCGGCGCCTGTGCTGCCGTAACGCTTGACGAGCCATTCGTTCCATTGTGAGCGCAACACCGGCTCGTAGCGGGGAGGAACGGCATGGGTCGCCCATTCCTTGCGCGTCCAGGCGGCCAACAGGGAGGCTTCGTTGCTGATCTCGACCATCGCCAGCGCAGGATTGCCTTTCAGCGCGAGGGCGTCGATCAGGCCGCGCGCGTAGGCTTCCTGCCGTTCGACCATGCGGGGATGGTAAACGTGTACGGACGACCCTATCGGCAAGCGGTTGGAGAGGTTGCCGAAATCTGGCACGCCGTCCACTTCCGGCCGAAACTGGTAGCTCACGAAGATGTTGAGATTGACATAAATGCCCTCTTGCGACAGCGCGCCGATGAACCGGCGCAGGCGTGCCACGGCGGTGGGATTGAAACTCGGGTAGGGGCCGGTCGATAGCACGCCGGAAGGCTGTCTGCTGTCGTCGGTCAGATGAAAATCCATGTGATGCAGGCGGACCGCATTGAATCCCGCCTTGCGGATCTGACGTGCCAGGCGTGATGCTTCCTCGGGGGCGGGAAAGTTCGTGCCAAAGCTCAGATTGATGCCGAACAGGCGAACGCGCGTGTCGTCGCCGGTTCCCCGCCGGCCGTCCGGCCCTACTCGGTAGAAGTGCTCGTTGTGGACGAATACCCGGTCGGCCAGCCCCAGCGGATGATTCAGCGCAGAGCGATCGGGTGGGCCTTGCAGTTGGCGCTCATCAATTGTGAATGGATACGGCCGGCTTGCCTGATCGGTCAGGGCCCAGGCCGCATGGTTCCAGAGAGTAGTAGCCGCCAGGCCGGCGACGGCGAGCGCCGCGCATTGCCACGAATGGGCGGATTTGGCGGTCATGCCGGGCGGGCGGAGGATGACTGCGCTGGCATCCGGGGCGCCGCGCGCTGCGCACAGGCAAGCTGCGAGGTGATTGCCAGAGAGGACAGCATGAACAGGATATTCGGAAAGGCAACGTGGCGGAGCAGGCTGCTTTCCGAGAAATTACTGATCACGATGACGGCGAAGATGGACGCGTGCATGGCTGCACTGTCTCGATCGATCAGGGCGAGCCTCGCGATGCTGACCATGTGCCAGGCGAGCATGGCCAGGACGATGACCAAGCCTAGGCCGCCCAGTTCGTTAAGGATATCGACGAAGCCATTGTGTGCGTGCGTGGGCATCCAGCCCAGCGTTCGGCCGATGTATTCCGCCGGTCCGCCGCCGTCCAGCCAGAATGCGGCGTATCCGGCGCCGAGTAAAGGATGTTGGGCGATGGAAAGCATTATCAGGTCCCAGATATCGCCGCGTCCTGTGAGATCCGGGCTCTTGTCGAACCATGCCGTCACGGCATAGGTGAGGTCCGACCACTGCGGGAGGCGGCCGGTCATCAGGAAAAAGCCGAGGAAGGCATAGAGCAACGGCAGAGCAAGAGCGAGGAACACCAATGCGCCCGCGTGCCGCCCGGCGAGTAAGCGGCGCCGCAGCAGCAAATAAAGCGTCATGCCGATGATCGTGACAAGTAGCGACGTCGCGCTCTTGGCCATGACCAGCATGAATAGGCAAAACACCAGCGCAAGCAGGGCGCGCCAGCTGCCTTCGCGTGTGGTCAGCCAATCGCGCAGCCAGAGCATGGAGGCAAAACCGGCTACGCTGCCCATATCGTTTTTCTGCCACATGATGCCCCGCCATGCGCCGCCGAGTTCGTACGTCACGCCAATCTTCGGGAAAATCAGCGCTACGACGCAGGATACCGCTAGAAGGACGGTCAGAGTTCCTTTGACCGTTCGCAACATGTGACGGGGGTGCACTACGGGGGGGGCGATCGCCATCGCGGTCAGCAGCAATCCTGCCTGCAGGACCACGCGCTTGAATGTTGTCATCGGCGCGACCGACCACAGCATACTGAGCACGCAATAACACAGCACCACGATCAGAAACGGATTGATCGCACGTAATTGCATCAGTGTTGCTGCAGGACGCCGCCAGACCAGCCAGAAGGCCAGTGCAAACAGGGCGCCGTACTGCAATTGCCGAAGTGCCGATCCTTCATTGATGTGACTGGCTTCCAGTCCGGCGCTGCCAACGGTTAAGAACGGCGTCAGCGAAAATGCGAGCGTCAACCCGACAAGTAGCCAGACTATCCAGACCGGTCGGTCGGAGGTTAGGCCGGTCAAGTGAGATGCGGAGACTGGCATCATCGCGTCAGCCGGGCGAGCCCGCCATCAGTGCGCGTTTACGTTGACGCCGCTTGGAGGGCGGGGAGGCGGTGTTGTAGACGGTGCCCAGCACGCGCAGGCCTGAAGCCTGCAACTGGCGGGCTGTCCGCTCCAGGGCGGAGAGCCTCGTGATGTCCTTGCGCGCAACCAGCAGGCACGCATCCGCCTGGCGCGCCACGCTCAACGCGTCCGCCGTTTCATTGGACTCCGCCGTGTCGATGATGAATATTTCGAAGCGCTCGGCGTAGACATCCAGGATGTTGCGCAGCGCGGGCTGGCGCAGCAATTCCGTCGGATTGGGGGGGAGGGGGCCGGCATCGAGCACGGCCAGCGAGGGATAGCCATCGACGGCGCGGTATTCGCCTATCTCCACCCGTCCAGCCAAAATGCTGGAAAGGCCATAGGCGCCTGCGGCGCCCAGCAGATCGCCCTGTCCACCCGGTCGGAGATTGGCGTTGACCAATAACGTCTGGCGGCCCGTCTGCGAGAACGCAACGGCCAGGCTCGCCGCCAGATAGCTGCGGCCGACGCCGTCTCCCGGCCCGACAATGGCGATCCGCCGCAATGCGTCCATGCTGGCCGACACTTCGGCGCAGAGTTGGCGGATGGCCTCGGCTTCCGCTCCGAACGGCTCGGTCGCAATGGGCAAGGTGATATCGGGATTCAGGCCCGGCGCCGCCGGTGCGTAGTGGTACTGCTCCGCCAGCACCGCGCGGACGGCATCTTCGGAGGCCAGGCCCAGCTGTACCGCCGCCTGGCCAAAACGAAGGCGCGTGTTCGCCTGGTGGGCAAGCACCATTTGCACCTGTTCTTCCGTCAGCAAACCCGCACGGACGAAACGCTCGCCCATGCGCTCGTCGGCGGGCTGGTCGGGGATGAACCACGATGGTCGGTTAGGCGACGGACGATCGCCAGCGAGAGCGTGGGAGGAGGCTGTCATAGTGCGGGTGCCGGAAGATCCGAGGTGGGATGGCCGATCCTGCCGATGACGTTCAGGCCGCATGTGCGGCTCAGGTCGTCTTCGCATCGCAGGCGCCGGCGGTACAGTTCGAGCAGCAGCGCCAATGCGGCACCGGCCAGGAAGCCGATGACCAGGCTCAGCGCAAGGCTGAGACGGATTCTCGGCCGAGTCGGCTTGCTGGGAGATTCAGCGGCGCGTAACACGGCCAGGTTGGGAAGCGAGATGTTGCTTGCCATCAGGATGCTATCGTACTTTTGCAGCGCGGTGTTGTAGACCTGTTCGACGCCCGCCAGCTGGCGCTGGTAGCTGGCCACCTGGTCGCGTTGCACCATCTGCTGCAGCACCTTCTTGCGCTGTTGTTCGAGCGCGCGCTGCAGGGCGGCACGCTGCCCCTCCAGGCGCGCGAGATCGCTGCGCTGGCTGTCGAGCGCGGCCTTGGCCTGGGCGGCGATGCGCGACTGCAGCTGTTCGCGCTCGGCACGCAGGCCGAGCACCCTGGGATGATTGGCGCCGAGCGAACTGCTCAGTTCGCTCAGTTGGCGATCCAGCAGCGTCTGGTTATCCCGCATCTGGCTGATCGTGGTCAACTGGCTGATCTGCGGCAAGTCCTGAGAGCGCATGCCGCCGGCAAGCAGCCTGTCAATGGTCTGGTTCCGCGCCCGCGCTTCATCGACCTGGCTGTCTATCGACAACAGCGCCGAGGTCATGTCGTTGAGTTGGCGTGTTTCGAGGTCGCCGGCCTGCTGGCCGTCGACAATGCCTGTCTCTTGTTGGTATTGCGTCAGCTTTTCCTGGATGGTGCCGATTTCGCGGCGCAGGTGCTCCAACTGCGCGTTGTATTCCTCGTTGCGCGTGCGCGCCGACGCCGACGCCATCTCCTGGCTCACCGAGATATACGCTTTGACGATCGCGTTGGCGTAGTCCCGGGCCTTTTCGGGGGTGTCGGCAGCATAGGACACCCGCAGCACGCGGCTGCTGCGCTGGCTGGAGACTTGGACGCTCTTGCTGATTTCGGTAATCAGGCGATCCCGCTCCGGGTCGCCCTCCGCGCGCCGGGAGCGCGGCAGGATGGCCAGGTCGGCGATCATGCGCTCAGCGACGGTCGTGCTCTGGATGAGATCGACCTGGGTCTGCAGATAGCTTTCGTCCAGAAGGGCCGAGAACGAGCGCCCGCCGATGGGGTCGTTTTCTTTGTAGTCGATGTAGACGTCCGTGGTCGCGGTCCAGATGCGGGGGATGAACAAGACCGCGGCCAGCGTGAAAACGAAGGTCACGGCCATCGCCTGGGCGATCAACCATTTGCGGGCGCCCAGCATCGCCTGCAGTTGGCTCAGCGAGAGGAACCCGGAATCTGGTGAATGGACCATGAAAGACGGACCTTATAGTTTATGCTGTCGAAGGAGAACAGAGCGCGCTTCATTCTAGCGCAGCAGGGTGATGAAACGCCGTTGCCGCGCGAGGCGGCCTGGCCGGCGTTCCTCGGTTAGCATCGTTCGTGCCGGCGTCCGGTGGAACGGATATCTTTTCCCGGATATCGCCGCCTGCGCGGCGGGACTCCAAACATCTTGAGCATGAACCGCAAATTCGCCCGCAGTCTCCAAGGCCAGGCCGCCTTGTCGATATTCGACCAGGCCTGGCTCAGCATGCTGAATCTCGTGCTCGGTCTGGTGCTGATTCGCATGGCGTCGAAAGACGCCTATGGCATGTATTCTCAGCTGTACGTGATCGGTTTATTCGTGACCAGCGTGATCGAAGCCGTCATCGTGAATCCCATGGTGAACGTCCTGGCGGGCCGGCAAGGCCAAGCCGCAGCACCGGTGATTGAAATCCTGCGCCGGCACCAGGGGAAGTTGAGCACGGTTCTGGCGATCGTGATGGGAATCGCGTGCAGCGCGGTGGCCTATTCTACCGGGCATGGCTCGCCGGTGGCGCTCGGCGTCGTCTTCACTCTGTTTCTGAAGGGCAATGCCCTGCGGGAGTATGCGCGCAGCGTAAGCTTCGTGGCCGGACAACCCGCCCGGGTGCTGAAGATGGACCTGGCATATGGGCTGTGCGCGGGAGGAGGCCTGGCGCTACTCGCCGTGGCGGGCAGCCTGGGGCCCGGGGGCGGGTTTCCGATCGAGGGTGTGTTCGCTTGCCTGGCGCTAGCCAACCTGGCCGCCCTGGCGTTCGGTCCGCGCCGCCCGCGCGATCTGGCCATCGACCCCGCGCACTACGTGCAAATCGTCCGGGAAGCCTGGAAGCGGGGGCGGCTCGGCTTGCCCGGCGCCGTGCTGGCGTGGATCGTCAACTACAGCTATCTCTATCTGGCCGCGTTCTGGCTGGGGGCCCAGGCTACCGCCGAATTGAACGCATCGCGCATTCTGCTCGTGCCCATTTCCCTGCTCGTCGTCGCGTGGTCCAGGGTGGCCAGGCCTGCCATGGGCAACATGATCGCCCGTGACGCTACGGTGGAACTGCGCCGTTTGCTGCGCTTCTCCCTGCTGGCCCTCTTGCTGTTGACCGCCGTGTATGTCGCGGTGCTGTGGCTGGGGCTGCCATGGCTGCAGGCGCATCTGCTGGGCGAAAAGTACGATCATGCGGGCGCCTTGGTGCCGATCTGGAGCCTGTATTTCGCGATCAACGCCGCCCGGTGGGTGGGCACCGTTGCCCTGATGGGGCGGGATCGCTACGGTTTCATGCTGGTGGAATCGGTCATCAGTTTCGCCGTCATGGTGGTGGCGCTGGCCATGGCGATGCCGTTGTACGGCGTCGTGGGAGCGCTGCTCGCCCTGATTGTGGTGGAGTTTCTGAGCCTGCTCATGACGTGGGGCATTTATGTGCGCGCATGAGCGCGGCTTCGAACAAAGCGGGGAATGGGTGTGACCAAATCGCCAGGCGGGCCGGGGCAGGAGCCTTTTATCGGTTGCAGGATCACGGTGCGCGAGTCGCTGCAGGAGGGGCTGGGCCAACGCTGGCGAGCGCTGCTGGCGGACGGCAGGGGCCATGTGTTCCAGACCTGGGAGTGGAACGACGCGTGGATGCGGACGATCGGCGAGCGTCAGGGGGTTCTGCCGCGCGTCGTCGAATTGACCGACGCAGACGGCACGTTGATGGCCTTGTGGCCGCTGGGCATTTATCGCCGGTGCGGATTGCGGGTCTTGGCCTTTTTGGGTGATGTGGTCTCCGATTACCGCGCCCCGGTGTTCGGCGCGACATTCCCGCATAACGTCAGCGCCGGGAGTTTCGAGGCGCTGTGGGCCTCCTGCCTCGGCAGGATCCGCGGCGTCGACCTGGTCGACCTGACGAGAATGCCCGTGGACATCGACGGCATCGCCAATCCCATGGCCGCCTTGCGCGATGCTGCGCATACGGAGAATGCCTACGCCGTCGATTTGCCTGAGACGCCTGCCGCGTATTTCGCGGGAAGGCCATCTAAATTGATGGCGGATACCCGGCGCCAGGCCCGCCGCCTGGCCGAACTCGGGCAGGTGGCCATTACTCCGCAGCAGCAAAGCGCGGCCGACTGGAATGCGGCGTTCGCCGCAATGGTTGAGCAGAAGTCGCGGCGTTGGCAGGAGACCGACAGCCGCGATCTGTTTGCCGAGCCGGGATATTTGCAGTTCTACAAGGAACTGGGCAAAACCTTTGGAGATACTGCGCAAGTATCCCTGTGCAACCTGTGGGTGGGAGAAGTCATTACCGCGACGCAATGGGGCATGATTTTCCGCGGCCGCTACTATTGGATACTGCCCACGTATCTGGCCGGAGAATGGGGAAAATATTCTTGCGGCCGAATCCTGTTGCAACACATGATTGAATGGGCGATCGGACAGAAACTCCGGGTGTTCGACCTGACCGTCGGCGACGAAGCCTACAAAAAGGACTGGGCCACGAGCGTACTGCGCCTGCATGGCTGGCGGCGCGCCATGACGCTTCGCGGACGCGTTTTTCTGGGATATCTGCGGCTGAAGCAGGCTGCTCGCTCGTCCGCGTTCGTGCGGCGCGTATGGACCGGTCTGCGCAAGTTCAGGAACCGGCCCTAGCAACGCTCCGCCGCCGCCTCGACAGGCCGCTCACGATTGAAAAGCCGTTGCACCCCGCGCGTTGCTGGATTGCCATGACTCGGTACTGCGGCCGATGCCGTAGTACACCCAGCCGCGGCTGGCCAGGCGGCCGGGATCGTAGAGGTTGCGGCCATCAAAAATGACTTTCTCGCCCAGCGCCTCGGCCAGGAAATTGAAATCCGGCGCCATGAAGCCTTTCCACTCGGTACAGATGATGAGGGCGTCGCTGCCCCGTGCCGCCTCCTCCTTGGTATTCGTCAGCACCAGGTCGGCGCGTTCGCCGTAGATGCGGCGTGTTTCTTCGGCCGCTTCAGGGTCGAAGGCCCGAACCGTCGCGCCGGCGTTCCACAATGCTTCCATGACCACGCGACTGGGCGCTTCGCGCATGTCGTCGGTATTGGGCTTGAAGGCCAGGCCCCACAGCGCGAATGTCCTGCCTTGCAGATTGGCCGCGCCGCCGAAGTGGCGGGCGATCAATTCGAACAGCCGTTGCTTCTGGCGCGTATTGACGCGCTCGATCGCCTGCAGCAAGGTGGCGTCATAGCCCATGTCCTGCGCCGTATGGGACAAGGCCCGGACATCTTTGGGAAAGCACGAACCGCCATATCCGCATCCCGCATAGATGAACTGGTAGCCGATGCGCGGATCCGAGCCGATGCCGATACGCACTTGCTCGATGTCCGCGCCGATCCGGTCGGCGATGTTAGCCAGTTCGTTCATGAAGCTGATCTTGGTGGCAAGCATCGCATTGGCCGCGTACTTTGTGAGTTCGGCCGAGCGGACATCCATCGTGATCATCCGGTCGTGATTGCGGTTGAACGGGGCGTAGATTTCCTGCATGACCCCGATAATTTCCGGATTGTCGGTGCCGATGACGATGCGGTCGGGTTTCATGAAGTCTCGAATCGCCGAGCCCTCCTTCAGGAACTCGGGATTGGACACGATGTCGACCGGGTGATTCGTGTCCCGACGCTGCTGCGCGGCGGCAATCGCCATCTTGACCTTGTCCGCCGTGCCAACGGGTACGGTCGACTTGTCGACGACGATGCGCGGCCCGGTGATGTACGCGCCGATGCTGTCCGCCACTGCGAGTACGTGGGTGAGGTCGGCCGATCCGTCTTCGTCGGGAGGCGTGCCCACCGCGATGAACAGGCATTCGCCGAAATCCACGCCTTCCTGCGCCGAGGTGGTGAATTGCAGGTGGCCGCTGGCATGGTTGTCGCGCACCAGCGCTTCGAGTCCTGGTTCATAGATGGGAATGACGCCTTGGCGCAGCGCCGCGATCTTGGCCGCGTCGGTGTCCACGCACAGTACCTGGTGGCCAGCTTCGGCCAGGCAGGCACCGGTGACCAGACCCACGTAACCGGTTCCGAATAGGGTGATTTTCATGATGCTTGGCTTTCTCGGTAAGGTGTTGCGAAGGAAAATTGCCTGAATTCGGCATGTCCCCGGGCGTTACGCGTATTCACGGTAATGCCAACCCAGGAATACGGAGAGTTTCCCCACATTCGCGCACGCGCGCGCGACCCAGCGCATCGCCGCATGCCTGCCAAAAGGAAGGCTGAGGAGAGCCAGCACGGCCGCCGCGGCGGTTTGCAGGCAGGCGCGCAGAAAGAAAACAACTTTGCGCGCGAGGCCCACTTTTCCCATTTTGCCGCCCAGGACGTGGCGCGCATGGTTCTGGCCGCCCCTGAGCGCGCGGGCGAGTATCCATCTGGTGCAAAGACGCGAAGGAGGGACGTCCTCGACAGCTTGCGCCTCGTCGCACCAGACGATGCGCGCTCCGCGCAGCGCCAGGCGCAGCAGCAGGTCGCCGTCTTCGCCCCCCGTCTGCCCATAGGCTGGATCGAACGGGTCCTGCGGCAGCCAGCGCGCGGCCAGCAAGGCGTTGCCAATGCGCATGTCGCTCTTCGGAACCGCCTGTCCCGTGGCCATGCGGCGCCGGTCGAAAAATCGTCCTTGGCGGATCCAGGCCGGCGCGTCATTCGGGACGCGGGAAATGACGGGGCCCAGCACGCCGTCCGCGCCATGGGCCTGCGCCGTCGCCAGCAGGTCCGCCAGCCACGACTCGCCGACGCGTTCATCGTCGTCCACGAAGGCCAGCCATGCCGCTTGCGCATGCGCCACGCAGCGGTTGCGGGTCAGCGAGATGTTTTTTTCCTGCTGGATATCGTAGATCACGTCGACGCCGTGCAGGGTCTGGCGATGCTGTTCGACGATGGCGCGTGCGCTGGCGTCGGCGTCGTTGTCGACGACGACGATCTGGCGCGGCAGATGCCGTTGCCGGCGCAAGTCGTGGAGCAGGGCGTCCAGCAAGGTCGGCCGGCGGTATGTGGCGATGCAGACCGAAATGTCGTCCACGGCGCCGGAAGGAGGAGGGGGAGGGTGTGTGCTTGAGCCAGCCATCGTCGAATCGTTCTTCATGGGAGAGAATGCCGCCTAGTGTGATTCCGGCTCGGATCGCTGCCGCCGATCGTTGCTTCCCTTGCATGCGGCCCCTGTTTCCGGTTGCTGACACACGTTCGCCGCGCTGCCGGCGGAGTCCGCCTGACGGGCGGGCGCCGGCCGCATGAGCACACCGTAAATATACTAAACTCGGTCTCCGCGTTTTCGCCGGGAATGCCCCGGAAAGCGCCGCGCGTCGCCTTTCTGTTTCCCATGTTGTTGCTCATGCGAGTCTGGCGGGCGGTCTCCCAACGCGGCCTGCCCCCGGACCGTCTGTCGTCCTCGGTGTTACGTATCGGTATCCGGAGGTTGATGGTGTTGCGCGTTCTCTTTCTGACCGGTTTCCTGTTGTTTGCCTGGCTCGCATTCCGTCGCCGCCACCGGATCAGGGCAGTCTTGTGGGGGGTATTCGGCATCTGGCTTGCCCGGTACTTCCAGCCCGTCAGCGACTGGTTGCAGACCTTGGGGGAGGACTCGCTGGCCGAGGCGCAAAGATTCGCGCTATCGGAAGCCTGGTTCTTTCTGAAAACCTTGAGCGCGACGCTTGTGCCGATGCACTGGGATCGCGTCCTGGTGCTGGTGGCTGTGGCTGCGGCGGCGACCGCGGCGGTGGCGTGGGGACTGCCCTGGCTGGCCGCCCGGGCCGGTTTGCGGATCTCCGCGCGTTGGGCGGCGCGGGGTCTGGCATGGCTGGGCGTACTGTGCATTGCGATTCCGCTCGGGCGCGAGGTGGCGGAGGTCGCGCCGCAGTTCCGCTCGAATTCAGACATCTATGCGAGCGCCAGAAAGAATTTCTCCAATGAAACGCAACGCATCACCTTGACCGGGAAGGGCGTCCCGGGCATGCGCGTGGTCGTGTATATCGGCGAATCGACCACCAGTGCGCATTGGGATTTATATGGCTATCCCTTGAGCACGACCCCGCAGTTGCGGGCGTTCTCCCGGGAGCACCGCGGCCTCCTCAAATTCGAGCATGTGGTGTCGACGCAGACCCTGACGTCGCAGAGCCTGCTCGAGGCCTTGAGCATCGGGCTGCCCGGCGGTTCGGACTACGTGCCGATCACCGAGAGGCCGCGCGTGTCGCTGGTCGAGGTATTGAAGCAGCTCCATATTCCGACCTTCCTGATGAGTACCCAGGGAAATAGCGGCGTATGGAATCTGGCCAGCTCCATCATTTTTTCTGCGGTCGACTCGAAAACCTATGCCAGTGCCACCTCGGCGTTGGGGCAAAGCGCCGCGCAGGGCGAGGAAAGCCGTGTCTGGGACGATGTTTTCTTCAGCGATGCGCTGCAACGATTCAAGGCGTTTCATCCCCAGGGGAGAGCGGTGGCCTTCTTGCACTCGTACGCCGGGCACGGAGTGTATGCCGATCATATTCCGCCTGAAGCAAGACGGACGGGCGATACGTTTCTGGACGAAGTCAGCCCGTCGTTGATCTATGGAGAAGGCCTGGCGCAGGCGGCCGGGGAGGCTGGCATGGCGGACGGCATGCAGGCGCGCATCAAGACCTTGCTGGACGGGGTCAAGGGAGGCGCGGCCAAGCCACGGCACGTCATCGCGGAGTATGACGACGCGATGCGGTATATCGACGGGAATCTCGCGCGGCTGTTTCGCCAGGCCGCTAGCGACGAGGCCCCGACCGTGGTTCTGTATTTCTCGGATCACGGGGAATCCCCCGAAACGGGCCTGGGCCACGACTCCTCGCGGTTCCAGCACGAGATGACGCGGGTCCCGTTCCTCATGTATTTCAACGATGCCGCGCAACAGGCCGACCCCGCACTGTACTCGGCGTTTCGGGAGGCGTCGGGGCGGGCGTCAACCTTGGCGCAGGTGCCCGCGACGATATTCACCCTGCTGGGATACCGTGTGCAAGGCAGCCTGCACGATTACCGCGGAATGGGGCTGGACCCGGAAGAATCGCTGGTTCCCATCGTGGTCCGGAAACTAGTTGATGGAATGGTCTATGTGCGTGCGCACGGGCTTGGGCGGGAGCAACGGCCCGATGCGCGAGATCTGACCGACCCGGCGACGAACCTCTGGCTCAATAGCCGATCGAGGTCGGGCGGGGGGCAGGCGTCCGCGTTGTGCTATGGCGAAGCTAATACCTGGGCGAAGGCCACGCGGGGCGCCAACGTCGCGGATTGCCTGGCTGCCCGGCTGGTGATGGACGGGACGTCGCTCGACCTGGCGCCCCGGAACAAAGATGCGTCCGGTTGGGCGTTGAACGCGCTGGCCGGCATGGCGTCGTCCCACCGTCTTCCGGTATGGCTGGATGCAGGCGCCTTGCCGTCCGAGGCCTTATGCACGAGGCTGGGCGAGTGGCTGAGCGCGCGGGCGGATGCCCAGCCCGGCGGGGGCGAGGGCGCGCCGCATCCGCTTTCCGTGATGCTGGCGCTTGCCCCCGGAGCCGGAGAAGTGTTCCCCGCGCCGTGCGCGGCGCTGCGGGGGCAGGGGGTCGACATCTTCGCGCATGTGCCGCCATCAATGGTCGGCAATGCGGACGAGGCGGGCGCCTGGTCGAACAGCCTGGCGGCGGCGGGGTGGCCCGCGCATTATGTCGTGCCAAGAGAGCCCGGCGCGGCTTGGCTGGGAGCTCTGCTGGCCCATCCGGGGGCGCAGTGGGCACTGGCGGAGGTGTCTGTCGACGCCTTGCCGTGGCGCGCCGCCGCTTCGGCGCCCCCGCCCGCGTTTGTGCTGGTGAATACGGCGTGGGATCCGAACTCCCGGCACTAGGTCAATGATGCGCGCGCGCCTCCAGCAACCCATCCAGCTTGCGCGCATCCGCCACGAACGCCCGGATCCCCTCGGCCAGCTTCTCGGTCGCCATGGCGTTTTCGTTGAGCTGGAAGCGGAACTCGGCTTCGGCGAGCGGTGCCTGCCGGGGGGCGGTGTCGTCCGGTTTCTGTAGATGGCGCGGCGCGTCGCCCTCGGCCGCCTGCAACTGCCCGAGCAGTTCCGGACTGATCGTCAGCAGGTCGCATCCGGCCAGCGCCAGGACCTGGCCGACGTTGCGGAAGCTCGCGCCCATGATTTCGGTGTCGATGCCGTGGCGCTTGTAGTGCTCGTAGATGCGCCGTACCGATTGCACGCCGGGGTCGGCCGGGCCGGCGTTCGCGGCTTCGTCCCAGGCGGCGCCCTGTTGTTTTTTGTACCAGTCGTAGATGCGGCCGACGAAGGGGGAGATCAGTTGTGCGCCGGCATCGGCGCAGGCGATGGCCTGTTCGAGCGAGAACAGCAGCGTCATGTTGCAACGTATGCCTTCGCTTTGCAGGACGCGGGCGGCCTGTATGCCTTCCCAGGTCGAGGCGATCTTGATCAGCACGCGTTCGCGGACGACGCCGGCGGCGGCGTAGAGCGCCATGATGGCCCGCGCGCGCTCGACCGTGGCGCGGGTATCGAAGGAGAGCCGCGCGTCGACCTCGGTCGAGACGCGGCCGGGCACGATTTCCAGTATCTGCGCGCCGAAAGCGATCAGCAGCCGGTCCATGCGTTCGGCGGTGCTGGCGCCGGCATGGTCGCGCACCACGCGCTCGAGCAACGGCCGGTATTCGGGCTTCTGCACCGCCTTCAGGATCAGCGACGGATTGGTCGTCGCATCGGTGGGACGGAAGGCCCGCATGGACTCGAAATCGCCCGTGTCGGCGACGACGGCTGAGTGCTGGCGCAGGGCTTCAAGCTGGTTGGACACGATTCCTCCGTAATCCGGGTTCTATAAGCTATAATTGTAAGGTTTGGCGTTCACATTTCACGTCCTTCCCTAGCGCGTACCCCGTTCGCTACTTTCGATCCGCAAGCGGCGGTCTTGCTGCAAGCGCAGCTTTTCCGGCCGGTTCCTCGCCCTTCGTTCCGTCTTCCCATGCGCCGCTGCGGCGCCGCGGGACGCTCTGCGCGAGGATGCACGAGCCCGGCCGCATCGGCCGGCACCGTGTGGCACCCGTTGGCGTATCCGGGGGAGGACTCGACTCGGAGATTCTCTCTTGTTGCCGTCTCTCTTTCCCGAGACTACCCCCGCGATACTGGCTCTTGCCGACGGTACGGTGTTTCGCGGCATCTCTATCGGCGCGCCCGGCCATACGGTCGGCGAAGTCGTCTTCAATACTGCGATCACAGGGTACCAGGAGATCGTTACCGATCCCAGCTACAGCGGCCAGATCGTCACGCTCACCTATCCGCACATCGGCAATGTCGGCATCAACGACGAAGACAGCGAGGCCGCCAAGGTCTTCGCCGCCGGGCTGGTGGTGCGCGATTACTCGCTGATCGTGTCCAATTTCCGTTCGCAGCGTTCGCTGTCCGATTACCTCGTCGATCAGGGCGTGGTGGGCATCGCCGGCATCGATACGCGCAAGCTGACCCGCATCCTGCGCGACAAGGGCGCGCAGAACGGCTGCATCTACGTCGGCACCGACGAGCGGGAGGCGCTGCGCCTGGCGCGCGAACTCCCCGGCATGTCCGGGCTGGACCTGGCCAAGGTGGTGTCGGTCGAGCAGCGTTCCGACTGGACCGAGGGCATCTGGCGCCTGGGCGAAGGCCACGCGCCCGAGGGCGACGGCCGTTTCCATGTCGTCGCCTACGATTTCGGCGTGAAGTGGAACATCCTGCGCCTGCTGGTGGACCGCGGCTGCCGCGTGACCGTGGTGCCGGCCCAGACCTCGGCCGCCGACGTGCTGGCCCTGAATCCCGACGGCGTGTTCCTGTCCAACGGCCCCGGCGATCCCGAGCCTTGCGACTACGCCATTGAGGCGACGCGCGTGTTCCTGCAGCGCAAGATCCCGGTGTTCGGCATCTGCCTGGGACACCAGTTGATGGGCCTGGCGCTCAACGCCAAGACGCTGAAGATGAAGCTGGGGCATCACGGCGCCAACCATCCGGTGAAGGACGTGACCACCGGCCGGGTGTTCATCACCAGCCAGAACCACGGCTTCGCCGTCGATCCGGAGACCCTGCCGACTACCGCGCGCGTCACCCACGTGTCGCTGTTCGACGGTTCGCTGCAGGGCTTCGAGCTGACCGACCGGCCCGCGTTCTGCTTCCAGGGCCATCCGGAAGCCAGCCCGGGGCCCCACGACATCGTCGTGTTGTTCGACAGGTTCGTGCAGTTGATGCAAAACAATAAGCAGCAAGGTTAAGCCGCGTCATGCCCAAGCGTACAGATATTCAAAGCATTCTCATCATCGGCGCCGGCCCGATCGTCATCGGCCAGGCGTGCGAGTTCGACTACTCCGGCGCGCAGGCGTGCAAGGCGCTCAAGGCCGAGGGTTACAAGGTGATCCTGGTCAACAGCAACCCGGCCACCATCATGACGGACCCGGAAACGGCCGACGTCACCTACATCGAGCCCATTACCTGGCAGGTGGTCGAGAAGATCATCGAGAAAGAGCGCCCCGACGCGCTGCTGCCCACCATGGGCGGCCAGACCGCGCTGAACTGCGCGCTCGACCTGGACAAGCACGGCGTGCTGGCCAAGTACGGCGTCGAGCTGATCGGCGCCAACGCCCACGCCATCGAGAAGGCCGAAGACCGCCAGAAATTCAAGGAAGCGATGACCAGCATCGGGCTGGAGTCGGCCAAGTCCGGCGTCGCCCATTCCATGGACGAGGCCTGGGTCATGCAGCGCCGCATCGCCGAGCAGACGGGCACCAGCGGCTTCCCCGTGGTGATCCGCCCCAGCTTCACGCTGGGCGGCACCGGCGGCGGCATCGCCTACAACGCCGAGGAGTTCGAGACCATCTGCCGGCGCGGCCTGGAGGCTTCGCCCACCAGCGAACTGCTGATCGAGGAGTCGCTGGTCGGCTGGAAAGAGTTCGAGATGGAGGTCGTGCGCGACAAGGCCGACAACTGCATCATCGTGTGTTCGATCGAGAACCTTGACCCCATGGGCATCCATACCGGCGACTCGATCACCGTGGCGCCCGCGCAGACGCTGACCGACAAGGAATACCAGCTGATGCGCAACGCCTCGATCGCGGTGCTGCGCGAGATCGGCGTCGATACCGGCGGCTCCAACGTGCAGTTCTCGGTCAACCCGGCCAACGGCCGCATGATCGTGATCGAGATGAACCCGCGCGTGTCGCGTTCGTCGGCGCTGGCGTCCAAGGCCACCGGTTTCCCGATTGCCAAGGTCGCGGCCAAGCTGGCCGTGGGCTACACGCTCGACGAGCTGCGCAACGACATCACCGGCGGCGCGACCCCGGCCTCGTTCGAGCCGACCATCGACTACGTGGTCACCAAGGTGCCGCGTTTCGCTTTCGAGAAATTCCCGCAGACCGATTCCCACCTGACCACCCAGATGAAGTCGGTGGGCGAGGTGATGGCCATCGGCCGCACGTTCCAGGAATCCTTCCAGAAGGCGCTGCGCGGCCTGGAAGTGGGCGTGGACGGATTGAACCAGAAGACCACCGACCGCGAGCGCATCGAGGTCGAGCTGGGCGAGCCCGGCCCCGAGCGCATCTGGTACGTGGGCGATGCCTTCGCCCAGGGTTTCTCGCTGGAGGAAGTGCACCAGCTGACCCACATCGACCCGTGGTTCCTGGCGCAGATCAAGGAAATCGTCGACATCGAGCTGGCGCTCGAGAAAAAGACGCTGTCCGACCTGGACCGCAACACCATCTGGCAGCTCAAGCGCAAGGGCTTTTCCGACCGCCGCCTGGCCTACCTGCTGGACACGACCGAGACGGAAGTGCGCAAGCTGCGCCACCAGTTCGACGTGCGGCCGGTGTACAAGCGCGTCGATACCTGCGCCGCCGAGTTCGCCACGCACACCGCCTATATGTACTCGACCTACGAGGAAGAGTGCGAGGCCAACCCGACCGACAAGAAGAAGATCGTCGTGCTGGGCGGCGGTCCCAACCGCATCGGTCAGGGCATCGAGTTCGACTACTGCTGCGTGCATGCCGCCATGGCGCTGCGCGAGGACGGGTTCGAGACCATCATGGTCAACTGCAACCCCGAGACGGTCTCGACCGACTACGACACCTCCGACCGCCTGTACTTCGAGCCGCTGACGCTGGAGGACGTGCTGGAGATCGTCGACAAGGAAAAACCCGTCGGCATGATCGTCCAGTACGGCGGCCAGACGCCGCTGAAGCTGGCCAAGGCGCTGGAGGCCAACGGCGTGCCCATCATCGGCACCAGCCCCGAATCCATCGACATCGCCGAAGACCGCGAGCGCTTCCAGAAGCTGCTGCACAAGCTCGGCCTGCGCCAGCCGCCCAACCGCACCGCGCGCACCGAGGCCGAGGCCCTGGCGCATGCGCAGGAGATCGGCTATCCGCTGGTGGTGCGCCCCAGCTACGTGCTGGGCGGCCGCGCGATGGAAATCGTGCACGAGCAGAAGGACCTCGAGCGCTACATGCGCGAGGCCGTCAAGGTGAGCAATGACTCCCCCGTGCTGCTCGACCGTTTCCTGAACGACGCCATCGAAGTGGACGTCGATTGCCTGTCCGACGGCAAGCGCGTGTTCATCGGCGGCGTGATGGAGCACATCGAGCAGGCCGGCGTGCACTCGGGCGACTCCGCCTGCTGCCTGCCGCCGTATTCGCTCTCGGCCGACCTGATCGAGGAAATCAAGCGCCAGACCGGCCTGATGGCGCGCGCACTGAACGTGGTCGGCCTGATGAACGTGCAGTTCGCGATCCAGGCCGGCACGGTCTACGTGCTGGAAGTGAACCCGCGCGCCTCGCGCACCGCGCCCTTCGTGTCCAAGGCGACGTCGCTGCCGCTGGCCAAGATCGGCGCGCGCGCCATGGCGGGCAAGTCGCTGGACGAGCAGGGCATCGGCCAGGAGATCGCGCCCAAGTACTTCTCGGTCAAGGAAGCCGTGTTCCCGTTCGTGAAGTTCCCGGGCGTGGATACCATCCTGGGCCCCGAGATGAAGTCCACCGGCGAAGTCATGGGCGTGGGCTACAGCTTCGGCGAAGCCTTCGTCAAATCGCAGCTGGCTGCCAGCGTGCGCCTGCCCGAGAGCGGCACGGCCTTCATCAGCGTCAAGAACGAGGACAAGGGCCGCGTCATCGCCGTGGCGCGCGGCCTGCACTCGCTGGGCTTCGCGCTGGTCGCCACGCGCGGCACGGCCGCGGCCATCGAGGCCGCCGGCATCCCCGTCAAGGTCGTCAACAAGGTGACCGAGGGCCGCCCCAACATCGTCGACATGGTCAAGAACGGCGAGGTGTCGCTGGTGATCAATACGGTAGAGGAGCGCCGCAACGCGATTGCCGATTCGCGCGCGATCCGCGTCGCGGCCCTGGCCTCGCGCGTGACCTACTACACGACGGCGGCCGGCGCCTGGGCGGCGGTGGAGGGCATGCAGTACATGCGCCAAGGCGCGGGCCTGCAGGTCTATTCGCTGCAGGAGCTGCACCAGTCGGTGGCCTGAGCGCCAAACGCAGGGACGTTTTTCCACTGGTTGTTGCCCCGGGCGGCGCCATGACGAAGGTTGTCATGGCGCCGTTCGCTGTTTTACCCTTGAAGACGCAGGATCCCATTGCCAATCTTTCGAGGGGAAGCCGATGTTCGAGACCACGCCGCAGATGGCTTACATGCGTGACCAACTGGTCGGTTGGGGGCCCAGGATATTGCTGGCCATTGTCATCCTGGTCGCCACGTACTTCATTGCGCGCGCACTGAGGTGGGGCGTGGTGCGGATCGTCGGGGCGATTCCCTTTTTCGCGCGCGGTGCCGGGCGCTCGGGCGAAGCGCTGACGTCATCGCTGGGCGCGCTGGTCTACTGGCTCATCTGGCTGGTCGGCCTGCTGGCCGCGATGCAGCCCCTGGGCCTGACCCAGGCCATGGAGCCGATCAACGCGCTGACCCACCAGGTGTTCGCCTATGCGCCCCAGGTGATCGGCGCGGCGCTGATCTTCTTCGTCGGCCTGATCTTCGCGCGGATCGTGCGCAACATCGTCGAAGCCGCGCTGGGGGCCATCCGCGTCGAACGCCTGCTGGGCCGCCTGGGCCTGTGCACGCCCCCCGCCGAGCCGGTCATCCTCTCGGATCCCGCCGCGCCGGCGTCGTGCATGTCGCTGGTGCGGGTGTGCGGCGCCGTGGTTTTCACGCTGATCATCATTCCCGTCTCGATCGCGGCCCTGCAGACGCTGGGCATCTCGTCCATCGTCACGCCTTCGGTCGCCGTGCTGCAGACCGTGCTGGAGGCCATCCCCCGCGTCATTGCCGCGGCCTTGCTGCTGGCGATCGCCTTCGTCATTGCGCAGTGGGTGCGCCAGCTGATCGCCAATACGCTGGCTTCGCTGGGCTTCGACCAGGCGCTGGGCAGCCTGGGCGGGCTGAGCGCGACCACCCGGCCCTCGGCGGTGGCGGCGATGATCGCGCTGATCGCGATCATGCTGTTCGCGGCGGTCGAAGCCGCCAGCCTGCTGGCCTTCGACTCGGTGGCGGTCATGCTCACGCAGGTAACCGAGCTGGGCGGCCACGTGGTGTTCGGCAGCGTCATCATCCTGGTGGGCGTGATCATGGGCCGCATCGTCGCCCGCGTGGTGGGCGATTCCGTCGGCGAGAGCGGCCTGCCGTCCATCCTGAAGTACGCGGTGATCGCGCTGGCGGTGGCCATCGGCCTGCGCTTCATGGGGCTGGCCAACGAGATCGTCAATCTCGCCTTCGGGCTCATCCTCGGCTCCGCCGCGGTGGCGTGCGCGCTGGCCTTCGGCCTGGGCGGCCGCGAGACGGCGCACCAGCTGTTGCAGAAATGGGTCGCGGACTGCCTGGCCAGCCGGCGCCGCACGCCCCCGCCGGGCGAGGGCCAAGGCGAATGACGCGCCGGGGAGCGGCGGCTCGAGCTCCCGTTCCCCGCTGCAGCCGGGCAGCCGCCCGGCGGGTCATTCCTGCAAGGCGCGGGCCGCCGTGATCGGGTCGCCCTCCAGCGAGACGGAGGCGCGGCCGTCCGGCCCGACCGGGACCTCTCCGCCCAGCGTAATGCGGAACAACTGCCGGTCGAAGTCGGTCGCGAAGATGTCCTGCGGCGCGAGGTGGGCGGTCGAGCGGTTGTCCCAGAATGCGATGCTGCCGGGTTCCCATTTGAAGCGCACCGTGAATTCCGGCCGGATGGCATGCTCGAACAGTAGTTCCAGCAAGACCTGGCTCTCGCGCGGCGCGAGCCCCGCGATGCTCTGCAGGAAGGTCGGGCTGATCAGCAGGGATTTTTCACCCGTTTCCGGGTGGACGCGCACCAGCGGGTGCTCGGTCAGCAGTGGCCGCCGCTGGATTTTGTTGACGAAGTCGTCCGTGGCGACGGACCCTTGCGGCGCCGTGTAGCGATGCAGGCCGCGCAGTCCATCGACGAAACGGCGCAGCGGTTCGGACAGCGCCTGGTAGGCCGCCGCCAGGTTGGTCCACTGGGTGTCGCCGCTGTAGGGCGGAATCACCACGCCGCGCAGGATGGAAGCGAAGGGCGGGTTGATGGCCGCGGTCACGTCCGTGTGCCAGCCCGACCAGGGGCGGACCAGTTCCGTGCCCTGGTAGCGCGCTTTCTTGCGGTTCCGCGAGACGGGATAGATCTCGGGGTAGTCGGCCTCGAAGCCGAACACGGGATGGCCGATGGTGGGCTCGCCGAATTGCCTGGCCAGCGCGACGTGCTGGGCGTGAGACAGAGGCTGGTCGCGGAAGAACAGTACTTTCCATTGCAGCAGCGCGCTGCGTATGTCCGCGACCTGTTCCGGCGCGAGCGGCCGGCTCAGGTCCGCGCCGCGTATTTCAGCGCCGATGTGGGCCGACTGGGGCAGGACGTCGATGGTGGACGGACGGAGGGCGGGAACGGCGCTCATGGGATCTCCTTGGCTTGCGGTGCGATCGATTCTAGGTAAGCGTCCGCGGTATCCCAACGGCATTTTCGACATATCCAAATGCCGCCTCTCATCTGGGCGGGGTGCCGCTTCCTAGGGGTAACCCTCAGTGTTTTCAACCGTAAAGTTGCCGCTGGACGCTTGCACGTACCCCGAAGTTTGCGGACAATCTAACCTGATCGCCCCGGTTCCTGATCGAGCCGGGGTTTTATTTTTCTTCCGCCATCCTGCGCCTTGCCGCGCCTGGGGCCGGCCGTGCCGGCTCCCTCCTTCGGAGGCGGATCCCAACAGACGTAGAAAGGAAGTACACATGGCTGCCATTCCGCTGACCTCGCGCGGTGCCGAGCGCCTGAAACAGGAACTGCATCGCCTGAAAACGGTAGAGCGTCCCGCCGTGATCACCGCGATCGCCGACGCGCGCGCCCAGGGCGACCTGTCCGAAAACGCCGAATACGACGCCGCCAAGGAAAAACAGGGTTTCATCGAAGGCCGCATCCAGGAACTGGAGGCCAAGCTGTCCAATGCCCAGATCATCAACCCGGCCGAACTCGACGCCGGCGGCCGCATCGTCTTCGGCGCCACCGTCGACCTGGAAGACCTAGAATCCAGCGAAAAAGTCACCTACCAGGTGGTAGGCGACGACGAAGCGGACATCCGCGCCAACATGATCTCCGTCTCCAGCCCCATCGCCCGCGCCCTGATCGGCAAATCCGCCGGCGACGTCGCCGAAGTGCAAGCCCCCTCCGGCATCCGCGAATACGAAGTCCTGGATGTGAAGTACATTTAGACCCCCTACGCCCTTACGCGCGCCCCCCGAGCGGGCGAGGCGAGCGGACCGGCAAAGCCGGATCCACCGCCTCCTGGGTCTGGGAAGGTCGTCTTGGGTCAGGTAAACCTGGCCTCACGCAGGCGAATGTTGACAACGGGAACAGCGGATCCGGCTCCGCCGGTCCGCCAGTTCCGCCCCCTGGGGGGCGCGCGTAAGCGCGTAGGGGGTTACTTCTTCCTTGCGCCGGCGCGCAAGGAAAGGGAGCTGCCGGTGCGGCGGGCGGAGGTCTTCTTGGCGGCGCCGAGCGTGGAGCTCAGGCCGCTGGGACGGCGCGGCGGGGTGGTGCGGGCGGCGCCTCGGCGCGATCCGGTTTCTTCGTGCGTGGACGGGCGCTGGCGCTTGTCGGTGCCGAGATAGCGTTCGCGGGCGGTCAGGCCGGTTTCGCGCTCGGGGCGGGCCGGACGCTCGCCGCGCGGGGCGCGCGCTTCCGAGGCGGGCTTGCCGACCACGGCCAGCTTCTTGGGCAGGTGGGCCTCGCCGGATTTGCGGGCGCCGGTGCCGAGCGTGGCGACGTCGGATTTGATCTTGCGGCCACCGAGCACTGCCGTGGCGTCCGGATCGCGTTCGGTGGGGCGGAACAGGATGAAGATCTTGCCCAGGTGGTGGACGGGCGCGCAGCCCACGGCGTCGCAGATCTGGTAGAGCAGTTCGTCGCGCGCGGCGCGGTCTTCGCCGCCGGCACGGACCTTGATCAGGCCGTGGGCGGAAAGGTTGCGGTCGATTTCCTGCAGCACCGCGTCACTGAGGCCTTTGTCGCCGATGAGGACGACGGGCTTGAGCGGGTGGGCAGCGGCCCGAAGGGCGCTGCGCAGTTGGGTATTGATGTCAAGGACTGGCATGTCGCGATTGTACGGGAGCCCGAGGCCGGACGCGAGGGCGTTCCGCCCCCCGCGCGCTTCGCGCGTCCAGTATGGCGGGTCCCAGCCGCCACGCGGCAATCCCCCCGAGGGGGCGGCGCAGTGCCCCGGGGCGGCCGGTGGCATTTTTTATTGTTTATTCATGGAATGACCTCGGGAAAACCCGGGAAAATATGGCCAAGAACAAGTTTTCGAAGAACTGGTTGCACCAGCACATCAACGACCCCTATGTGAAGCTCGCGCAACAAAAGGGCTACCGGGCCCGGGCCGCTTTCAAGCTGACCGAGATCCTGGAGACCGAAAAGCTGCTCAAGCCGGGCGACGTGGTGATCGACCTCGGGTCTGCGCCCGGCAGCTGGTCGCAGGTGGCGCGCGAGCGGCTGGCGGGCGCGCAGGGCGTGATACGAGGCCGCATCATCGCCCTCGACCTGCTGCCCATGGAGCCCGTCGCCGGGGTGGAATTCATCCAGGGCGACTTCCGCGAAGAGGAAGTGCTGCTGCAACTGGAGTCCTTGCTGGGAAATCAGCCGGTAGACCTTGTGATTTCCGATATGGCCCCCAATCTATCCGGCGTCGGGAGTGCAGATTCCGCCCGGATCCAGCACGTATGCGACCTGGCGCGGGAGTTTTCGCAGGCCCATCTGAAGCCGGACGGGGCGCTGATCGTGAAGGCTTTCCACGGCAGCGGGTTTTCCCAGATCGTACAGAGTTTCAAGCAGACGTTTCGCCGGGTGGTGGAGCGCAAGCCCAAGGCCTCCCGGGATAAATCTTCGGAAACCTTCCTGGTAGGCGTCGGGCTGAAGAATCCCGGCGGCGGACAATAGTAGAATCGGACATAGTGTCCGATCGGGCCGGATTTTTCCGGCAGGTCGACCGATCGGCAATCAAGTAGGAGATCGGCCTTGAACAATATGTTCTCCAAAGTTGCGATCTGGATGGTGATCGCTTTTGTCCTGTTTACGGTCTTCAAGCAATTCGAGGGCCGCACCCGTCCCCAGGACGCCGTGTCCTATTCCCAGTTCATGGAAGAGGCCAAGGCAGGGCGCATCCAGAAGGTCGACATCCAGGGCGACGTGCTGGGCGTCACGCCTGCGGACGGTCGTCCCTACACCATTACGTCCCCCGGCGATCTCTGGCTGGTGAGCGACCTGATGAAGTACGGCGTCCAGGTCTCGGGCAAGGCCAAGGAAGAGCAGTCGCTCTTCATGAGCATCTTCGTGTCCTGGTTCCCGATGCTGCTGCTGATCGGCGTGTGGGTGTTCTTCATGCGGCAGATGCAGGGCGGCGGCCGCGGCGGCGCGTTCAACTTCGGCAAGTCGCGCGCCCGCATGCTGGACGAGAACTCCAATACCGTGACCTTCGCCGATGTCGCCGGCTGCGACGAAGCCAAGGAAGACGTCCAGGAACTGGTCGATTTCCTGCGCGATCCGTCCAAGTTCCAGAAACTGGGCGGCCGCATTCCGCGCGGCGTGCTGATGGTCGGCTCGCCCGGCACCGGCAAGACGCTGCTGGCGCGCGCCATCGCCGGCGAGGCCAAGGTGCCGTTCTTCAGCATTTCCGGTTCCGACTTCGTCGAAATGTTCGTCGGCGTGGGCGCGGCGCGCGTGCGCGACATGTTCGAGAATGCCAAGAAGCATGCTCCGTGCATCATCTTCATCGATGAAATCGACGCGGTCGGCCGCCAGCGCGGCGCCGGCCTGGGCGGCGGCAACGACGAGCGCGAACAGACGCTGAACCAGATGCTGGTGGAAATGGACGGTTTCGAAACCGGCCAGGGCATCATCGTGATCGCCGCCACCAACCGTCCCGACGTGCTCGACCCGGCGCTGCTGCGCCCGGGCCGCTTCGACCGCCAGGTGGTCGTGCCCCTGCCCGACATCCGCGGCCGCGAGCAGATCCTGAAGGTCCACATGCGCAAGGTGCCGGTCGCCACCGACGTCGATGCCACCATTCTCGCGCGCGGCACGCCCGGCTTCTCGGGCGCCGACCTGGCCAACCTGGTCAACGAGGCCGCGCTGTTCGCCGCGCGCCGCAACGGCCGTACCGTGGACATGCTCGATTTCGAGAAGGCCAAGGACAAGATCATCATGGGCGCGGAGCGCCGCTCCATCGTGATGCCCGAGGAAGAGCGCCGCAATACCGCCTACCACGAGTCCGGCCACGCCATCGTCGCCAAGCTGTTGCCCAAGACCGACCCGGTGCACAAGGTCACCATCATCCCGCGCGGCCGTGCGCTGGGCGTGACCATGCAGCTGCCCGAGGGCGACCGCTACAGCATGGACAAGGACCGCATGCTGAACACGATCGCGGTGCTGTTCGGCGGCCGGATCGCCGAGGAAATCTTCATGAACCAGATGACCACCGGCGCCTCCAACGACTTCGAGCGCGCCACCCAGATCGCGCGCGACATGGTCACCCGCTACGGCATGACCGATACCCTCGGCCCCATGGTCTACGCCGAGAACGAGGGCGAGGTCTTCCTGGGCCGCAGCATCACCAAGACCACCCAGGTGTCGGAAGCCACCATGCAGAAGGTGGACGCCGAGATCCGGCGCATCATCGACGAGCAATACACCGTGGCGCGCAAGATCCTGGAAGACAACCGCGACAAGGTCGAGACCATGACCAAGGCGCTGCTCGAGTGGGAAACCATCGACGTCGACCAGATCAACGACATCGTCGACGGCCGCCCGCCGCGTCCGCCCAAAGTGTCCGACTCGGCCGATGCGCCGCCGAACAACCCGCCGAGCACCGGCGGCGTCGCTCCCAACGCCACTGCTCCAGCCTGAGTTCGCTCAGCGATTGACCATGCCAGCCTATTGACGGAAATCTTCCGCCAATAGGCTGTGTTTTTTCCAGCGCTCCACCGAGTTCTGCATGTCCGAATTGCGTTGCGGTCGTTTTAATCTGGATTTGTCTCGGCCCTTGGTCATGGGCATCCTCAACGTCACGCCCGATTCCTTTTCCGATGGCGGCAGGAATCTTGCGTTCGACGCCGCGGTTGCGCACGCCCGCCAATTGATCGACGAGGGCGCCGACATGCTGGACATCGGCGGCGAATCGACGCGGCCGGGGGCTGCGCCGGTGCCGCTGGACGAAGAGCTCGCGCGGCTGCTGCCGCTGATCGAGGCGCTGCGCGGCTGCGGGGTGCCGCTGTCCATCGATACCTTCAAGCCTGCCGTGATGCGCGCGGTGCTGGACGCCGGCGCCGACATGATCAACGACATCTACGGCTTCAGGCAGCCGGGCGCGATCGAGGCGGTGGCGCGGGGAACCAGCGGCCTGTGCCTGATGCACATGCAGGGCGAGCCGCGCACCATGCAGCAGGCGCCGGTCTACCGAGACGTCGCGGGCGAAGTGTCGGCCTTCCTGGATGCGCAGGCGCAGCGGCTGCTGGCGGCCGGCATCGCGCGCGAACGCATCTGCCTGGACCCGGGCTTCGGTTTCGGCAAGACCGCGCCTCACAACTACGAATTGATGCGCCGCCTGCCCGAGGTGGGGGCGCTGGGCTACCCGCTGCTGGTCGGCGTGTCGCGCAAAACCATGATAGGCGCCGTCACCGGCAAGCCGGTGGACGACCGCGTCAGCGGCAGTATCGCAGGGGCACTGGCCGCGGTCGCGCGGGGCGCGGCCATCGTCAGGGTCCATGACGTGGCCGCCACGGTGGACGCGCTCAAGGTCTGGCGCGCCGTCGAGTCCTGGAGCGATTGACGCCGCCCGGAGCGCGGGGAACGCGGCAAGACGGCCGAAAAAGAAACAACAACAAAGAGGGCAACCGGCAATGGTTGGAAAACGCAAGTATTTCGGCACCGACGGTATTCGAGGCAAAGTGGGGGCCAGGGTCATCAACGCGGAATTCGCGCTCAGGCTGGGCTACGCCGCTGGCAAGGTGCTGACGGACACCCATCACGAAGGCAGCCGTCCGGTCGTGCTGATCGGCAAGGACACCCGTATTTCCGGCTACATGCTGGAGTCCGCGCTGGAAGCAGGCCTGTCTGCCGCCGGCATCGACGTGCTGCTGGCCGGCCCCATTCCCACGCCGGGCATCGCCTACCTGACCCGCGCGCTGCGCCTGTCGGCGGGCATCGTGATCAGTGCCTCGCACAACCCGTATTACGACAACGGCATCAAGTTCTTCTCCTCCGCCGGCATGAAGCTGCCCGACGAGGTCGAACTGGCCATCGAGGCGGCGCTGGACGAGCCGGTGGGATGCGTGGCGTCCGAGAAACTCGGCCGGGCCCGCCGCCTGAACGATGCCGCCGGCCGCTACATCGAGTTCTGCAAGAGCGGGTTCCCCAACGACCTGGATCTGTCCGGGCTCAAGGTCGTGGTCGATGCGGCGCATGGCGCGGGATATCACATCGCCCCCGATGTGTTCAGGGAACTGGGTGCGGTGGTCAGTTGCATAGGCTGCACGCCGAACGGGCTGAACATCAATGAAGGCGTGGGCGCCACGCACATGGATGCCTTGGCGCAGGCCGTTTCGGAGCAGGGCGCCGACGTCGGCATCGCGCTGGACGGCGACGCCGACCGTTTGCTGATGGTGGACCGCTCGGGCCATCGCTACAACGGCGACGAGCTGCTCTACGTCATCGTGGCGGACCGCCTGCGCCACGGGCCGGTGGCCGGCGTGGCCGGCACCCAGATGACCAACCTGGCGCTCGAGCACCGCCTGGCGGAAATGAAGATCCCCTTTGGGCGCGCCGCGGTGGGCGACCGCTACGTCCTGGCCATGCTGCAGAAGAAGGGCTGGCTCTATGGCGGCGAAAGCTCCGGCCACCTGCTCTGCCTGGACCGCCACACCACAGGGGACGGCATCGTCGCGGCATTGCAGATCCTGGCGGCGGTGCAGCGCGAAGGGCGTCCGCTGGCGGAGCTGATGGATGGCTTGACGCTGTATCCCCAGAAACTGGTGAACGTGCCGCTGACACCCGGCGTAGACTGGCATGACCACGCCGGTTTGGCGCGCGCGCGGGAGGACGTGGAACGGGAATTGCAAGGCCGTGGCCGGGTGCTGATCCGGGCCTCGGGTACCGAGCCCAAGCTGCGGCTCATGGTGGAGGCCTCCGACGAACGGCAGGTCGATGCGTGCCTGGAGAAGCTCTCCGCGAGTTTGAGATAGTCCCCTTACGCGCCGAGCCAGTCGCGTCGTTGGGGGCAGCGCGCTGAGCTGTCAAGCGGTGGTCATTTGCGGCGAGCACAATTCGGGGATCTACGATGATCTTGCAGGCTCCTTCCATGAATCTTCTTCTCTGGCGCCATGCCGAGGCCGAGGACGGCCAGGACGACATGGCGCGCGAGCTGACTCGGCGCGGCCGCAAGCAGGCCTCCGCCATGTCGGCCTGGTTGCATGCGCATGCGCCGTCCGGTCTGCTGGTGATGGTCAGCCCGGCCGTGCGCACGCGGCAGACCGCCGACGCGCTGGACCGCGAGTACCAGGTCGTGCCGGACCTCGCTCCGGAAGCCGAGCCGGCGCACGTGCTGGCTGCCGTCGGCTGGCCGCTGTCGCCCCGGCCGGTGCTGGTGGTCGGCCACCAGCCCACCCTGGGGCGGGTCGCCAGCACCTTGCTGGCGGGACAGGATCTGCCCTGGACGCTCAAGAAGGGCGGGCTCTGGTGGCTGGCGCGGCGCCAGCGCGACGAGGATTTCCAGACCGTCCTGCGGGCCGTGGTCAATCCGGAGTTCATCTAGCTCCGGCATAGGGCATTGCGGCCGGAAGAAGCGGTGCCCTTGGCTCGTCTTCCCCGGCCCGCCCTGATTTTGCAAGCAAGCTGGTGCCCGGAACCGGTGTCATGGTACGGTCATCATGCTGTCAAAGACGTGAAACGCGCAGCACCGACACTCGCCTTACTTGTCAAGGAGTGTGCATATGCTCGAATTCACCCGCATCGAAGCGCCTCGAAGCCCGGCCAGCGGCCTGGATGACGGTCCCGTCCTGGCAGTCGGGCTGGCTCGGTCCTGGGAAGAGGTCAGGCAGGCGCAACGCCTGCGCTACGAAGTTTTCACCGAAGACATGGGGGCCGTGTTCCCCGGCGCGGTGGGCGGCATTGACGAAGACCGGTTCGACGCCTGGTGCGAACACCTGATCGTGCGCGAACTGGACACCGACCGCGTGGTCGGCACTTACCGCATTCTCGCTCCCGAGCAAGCCCGCCTGGCGGGTGGATACTATTCCGAATCGGAGTTCGACCTATCCGGGCTGGCGCCCATCCGCAGCGAACTGGTCGAGTTCGGCCGTTCGTGCACGCATCGCGACTATCGCAGCGGCTCGGTGATCATGCTGCTGTGGTCCGGCCTGGCCGAGTTCCTGCGCCGTTCCGGACACCGCTACGTGTTCGGCTGCGCCAGCGTGAGCCTGCGCGACGACGGCGCCACGGCCGCCGGCGTGTACCGCTCGGTGGCCTCGCACATCGAGTCGGCGCGCGAGCTGCGCGTGACGCCGCTGCACGGCCTGCCCATGGAGCGGCTCGATTGCCGCCTGCCCGTGCGCGTGCCGCCGCTGATCAAAGGCTACCTGAAGACGGGCGCGCGCGTCTGCGGCGAGCCGGCCTGGGACGCCGATTTCAACACGGCGGATTTTCCGATGCTGTTGTCCATGGATGCCCTGGACGACCGCTATCGCCGCCACTTCGGTTTGGATACCCACACCTCCAGGCAATCATGATGCGCCCGGCATCGCTCGTGCCCGCCGCAGCGGGCGGCCGGCGCCTGGCCAGCACGCGCCGGCGTGCGAAGCTGCGGCGGCGCGTACGCCGCCTGGGCGTGCGGGTGCTGAGCCGGCTGACCCGGCGGGTGCGCTCAGAGCTCAAGCAGCTCGAACGTGAATCCTACCTTGCGCCATTCTGATTCTTCGGCGCGCAGCGTGAAGTCGGTGAGCGGATGCGCGCGCATCCAGGCCGCGGCGGCCTTGACGATGAGGGAATGGCCCTTGAGCGAAACCGCGATGGGCAGCGGGCCGACGTCTTCGCGCCGGCGATAGAGGATGGCGGCGAGCCGCAGGCACAGGATGGCGATCCATTGCTCCTCGTGGGCGACGAGTTCTTCCAGCTTGGCCAGCTTGCCCTGGTGGCTCAGCGCCAGCAGCGCCAGCAGGGATTGGTCCTGGCGGGAGAACCCCGGCATGTCGGCATGTTCCAGGATGTAGGCCGTGTGCTTGTGATAGGTATTGTGCGCGATCGAGAGGCCGATCTCGTGCAGATCGGCCGCCCAGCCCAGGATGCGCGTCAGTTCGCCCTGGTCGGGGGCGGGCGAAGGCACCAGCTGCCTGAACAGCTCCAGGGCCGTCTGGCGCACGCGCGCGGCCTGGGCCTTGTCGGTCTTGTAGCGGCTCATGAACTGGCGCACGGTATCGTCGCGCTTGTCGAACGCCGAGTCGCGTCCGGCCAGGTCGTACAGCACGCCTACCCGCAGCGCACCGTCCGCGGTGCGCATCGACTCGATGCCCAGTTCGTCGAAGATCGCGCTCATGATGGCCAGGCCGCCGGGCAGCACCGAAATGCGGTCGGGTTTGATGCCGGCCAGCTGGGCGCGCTCGACCGTGCCGGCCTTGATCAGCCTGTCCTTGAGCTTGTCCAGGCCGCGCCGCGTGATGCCCTGGTCGGAGAAGCCCGACTCGGTGAGGATCGCGCCCAGCGCCTTGGCCGTGCCGGACGAGCCGTAGGCTTCCTGCCAGCCCGCCTTTCGGTATTGCTTGGCGATGACTTCGATCTCGCGGCGCGCCGCCATCTCGGCCTGTTTCATGGTGTGGGCGTCGACGATGCCGGCGGGAAAGTGGGCGCGGCTGAAACTGACGCAGCCCATGTACAGCGATTCCATCAATTCCGGCTCGAAGCGGCGGCCGATGATGAATTCGGTCGAGCCGCCGCCGATGTCCACCACCAGGCGCTTGTCGACCGACGGCGGCAGCGAGTGCGCCACGCCGGCGAAGATCAGCCGGGCTTCTTCGCGGCCGGCGATGACTTCGATGGGAAAACCCAGGGCTTCTTCCGCCTGGGGCAGGAATTCCGCGACGTTGCGGGCGACGCGGAAGGTGTTGGTGGCGACGGCGCGCACCCGTTCGGGGTGGAAGCTGCGCAGGCGCTCGCCGAAGCGTCGCAGCACTTCCAGCGCGAAGGCGGCGGTCGGCGCGTCCAGGGTTTTGTCGGCGCGCAGGCCTGCGGCCAGCCGCACGGTTTCTTTGAGGCGGTCCACCGGGTAGATCTGCACCGCGTCGCCGGATTCGACGATGCGGCCGATCACCAGCCGGAAACTATTGGAGCCGAGGTCGACGGCGGCAAGCAACTGGGTCATGGGTGCGGGATAGTGGACGCGTAACCACGAAAGAATAGGGCGCTTCGATGACAGAATGGTTGCACTGTCATAAGGTAGTCATCATTTTGACGCAAGAATAGCGCTTCGAGATTCGATAACGACGCTGCGGATATTCCATGGTTGCCCGATTGCCTGCCAAAGACCGGTTCCTGAACCGCGAGCTTGCCTTGCTGAAGTTCAACGAACGGGTGCTGGCCCAGGCCGAGGACGAGCGCACCCCGCTGCTCGAGCGCCTGCGCTTCCTCTGTATCGTGGCCTCCAACCTGGACGAATTCTTCGAGATACGCGTGGCCAGCCTGCACGAACAGGTGCGCCAGAACCCTTCGGTCCGGGGTCTGGACGACCGCACGCCGGCCGAGGTGGCCGAGCGCGTGTCGCAAGCCGCCCATGAACTGGTGCGGCGCCAGTACGCGCTGCTCAACCAGGAGGTGTTGCCGCGCATGCAGGCCGAGGGCATCGTGCTGCACATGGCGCAGAGCTGGACGCCGGCGCAGCGGGCCTGGGCCCACGAGGTATTCCGGCTGGACGTGATGCCGCTGCTCACTCCCATCGGGCTGGATCCGGCGCATCCTTTTCCGCGGGTGTTCAACAAGAGCCTGAACTTCGCAGTCCAGCTGTCGGGCCGCGACGCCTTCGGCCGCAACGCCGCCATCGCCATCGTGCAGGCGCCGCGCGCGCTGCCGCGCCTGATGCAAATGCCTCCCAGGCTGTCCGGCCATCCCCACGGCTACGTCATGCTGACCTCGTTCATGCAGGCTTTCGTGGGCGATCTGTTTCCCGGCATGACGGTGGAAGGGTGCTACCAGTGGCGCCTGACGCGCAATAGCGACCTGTTCGTCGACGACGAGGAAATCACCAATCTGCGCCAGGCGCTGCAGGGCGAACTGACGCAGCGCCACTTCGGCGACGGCGTGCGGCTCGAACTGGCCGATTCCAGCCCGCCCGAACTCGAGCGTTTCCTGCTCAAGGAGTTTTCGCTCTCGCCCGCCGACGCCTATCGCGTGAATGGTCCGGTGAACCTGGCACGCCTCATGCAGCTGGTCAACGGCATCAACCGGCCCGATCTGAAATTCCCCCCGTTCCGCGCGGCGGTGCCCGCGCCGTTCGACCAGCGCAGCCTGGCGCCGGAGGCCTTGTTCAAGGCCATCGCCGAGCAGGACCGCCTGCTGCACCATCCCTACCAGTCGTTCCAGCCCGTCATCGATTTCCTGACCGCGGCGGCGGCCGATCCGAACGTCGTGGCGATCAAGCAGACCATCTACCGCACCGGCGAGGATTCCGAACTGATGCGGCTATTGCTGGCGGCGGCTCGGTCGGGCAAGGAGGTGACCGTGGTGGTGGAACTGATGGCGCGCTTCGACGAGCAGACCAACATCAACTGGGCGGCGCGTCTGGAAGAGGTGGGGGCGCACGTGGTGTACGGCGTGGTAGGCCACAAGACGCACGCCAAGATGGCGCTGGTGCTGCGCCGCGAGCGCGGCCGCATCCGCCGCTACGGCCACCTGGGCACCGGCAATTACCATCCCAGCACGGCCCGGCTGTATACCGACTTCGGCCTGTTCACGGCCGATCCGCGCATGTGCCTGGACATGGAGCAGATTTTCTCCCAGCTCACCGGCCTGGGCGCGCGCCGCCAGCTCAAGTGCCTGCTGCAGGCGCCGTTTTCGCTGCATGAAACCATGGTGGCGATGATCCGGCGCGAAGCCCGCCACGCCCGCGCGGGCAAGCCGGCCCGCATCATGGCCAAGATGAACTCGCTGCTCGAGCCCTCCATCATCGAAGAACTCTACAAGGCCAGCCGCGCCGGCGTGCGCGTGGACCTCGTCGTGCGGGGCGTCTGCACGCTGCGCGCCGGCGTGCCGGGCCTGTCCGAAAACATCACCGTGCGCTCCATCGTCGGCCGCTTCCTCGAGCATTCGCGGGTGTTCTATTTCCTGAACGGCGGCCTGGAATCGGTGTACCTGTCCTCGGCGGACTGGATGGACCGCAACTTCTTCCGGCGCATCGAAGTGGCCTATCCCGTCACCGACAAGGCCCTGAAGAAGCGGGTCATCGACGAGGCCTTCACCTTCGCGCTGCGCGACAACCAACTGGCATGGCAGCAGCAGCCGTCCGGCGACTACGTCCGGGTCCGCTCGCGCCGCCAGCCGTTCAGCCTGCATGCCCATCTGATGAAGACGCTGGTCGGCTTCGACGAAACGGTGCAGTAGCGCAGGCCGCCTCGTTCGCGCGTACGGCCAGGCCCGCGCCCGCTACGGTCGCCGCCCGCGCCCCTACAATCTGGCCACGAGCCAAGGGGAGGCGCGATGGATCTGCGGCAGTTGGAATACTTCATCTATGTGGCCGAACTGGGCAGCTTCACCCAGGCCGCGGCCGTGCTCGGAGTCGGCCAGCCCGCCTTGAGCCGGCAGGTGCGCAAGCTGGAAGTAGCGCTGCGGCAGACGCTGTTCTACCGCAACGGCCGCGGCGTGCGCCTGACGGAGGCGGGCAAGCGCCTGCTGGCGCATGGCCGGACCATACAGCTGCAGGTCGAACATGCACGCCATGACGTCGAGGATGCGCGCGGCACGCCGCTGGGCCGGGTGATCATCGGTTTTCCCTATGCGGTCGGACGGATGTCCAGCACCGCCTTCGTCAAGGCGTTCCGGCACCGCTATCCCCGGGCCAACCTGTGCATCACGGAGGGGCTGACCATCCACCTGCAAGAGTGGCTGCTGGCCGGCCGCATCGACATCGCGCTGCTGCACGATCCGGTGCCGTCCCCCAGCCTGGACATCCAGCCCATACGCGAAGACGACTTGCTGCTGCTGGGCTACAAGAAGCACAGCGAGGCCGCGGTGGTGGCCGATATTCCCCTGCGGCGCGTGGCGGAGCTGCCGCTGATCATCCCCTGCAGGCCGCATCCGCTGCGCATGATGGTGGAGACCCGGCTGGCCAACATGGGACTCAAGCCGCAGGTGGCGCTTGAAATCGACGCGGTGGCGACCATCGTCAACCTGGTCGCCCAGGGCGAAGGCTATGCCGTCGTGACCCGCCACGCCGTTGCCATCAGCGCCTTCAAGGAGAGCCTGCAGTTGCGCCGCATCATCGGGCCGCGCATGAGCAGCGTGCTGGCGCTGGCTACGTCGTCCGAGCGGCCCCTGACCACGCTGGTGCATCGCACGAAAGAGCTGCTGCTGGAGCAGTTGGCGGCGCCCCAGGCTTGAACCGTGTGCGCGCAGGCCAGCGGCCCGGATATGTTTTCGAGGAATAACAGCTAGGCAGGGATGCCGATATTCATAGCGTTTCTCCAGCACTAAGCTTTCGGTGTCGCGCGGCGGTGCATGCGCCGCGACGGCATACCGATAAAACAGGAGACACGACGATGACGCAGCGTTTCGGTTGCATGTTCGCGGGCATGGCAGGAGGAGCCGCGCTTGCCCTGGCCCTGGCGGCGCCGGCCCTGGCGGCCTATCCCGACAAACCCATCACCCTGGTCGTTCCTTTCCCGCCCGGCGGCGCGGTCGACACCCTGGGACGCCTGTTCGCCGAGAGCATCAGCGCGCAGACCGGGCAGCCCGTGATCGTGGAGAACAAGGGCGGCGCCAACGGCAACATCGGCACGGAAGCCGTCGTGAAGTCGGCGCCGGACGGCTACACGCTGCTGATCGCGGCCAACGGGCTGGCCACCAACCCCACGATCTATCCCAAGCGGACGTTCAATGAGGTGAACGATCTTCGGCCCGTGGCCTATATCGGCTATGCGCCGCTCATCCTGGTGGTGGCGCAGGATTCCCCCTACAAGACTCTGGACGACCTGATCAAGGCGGCCAAGGCCAAGCCCGGTACGATCACCTATGCCACCTCGGGCAGCGGCAGCGCGCCGCACCTGGCGTCGGAACTGCTGAGGCTGACGACCAATACCCAGATGGTCCACGTTCCCTACAAGGGCGGCTCGGCCGCCAAGCTCGATCTGGTGACGGGCCGGGTGTCGTTCATGCTGCTCAATCCGCTGGAGGCCGTTCCCCAGGTCCAGGCGAAAAAGCTGCGTGCGCTGATGGTCGACAGCGACGAGCGCCTGCCGCAGCTTCCCGACGTCCCGACGGCGCGGGAGCTCGGCCATTCCGAATTGGAGGCCAAGGTCTGGTGGGGGTTCGCGGTGCCCAAGCGGACGCCCGACGACGTGGTCGAGGCGTTGAACGCGCGCATCAACGCCGCGCTCAAGGACAAGCAGGTCCAGGACAAGCTCAAGCAGATGGCGGTCACGGTGGGAGGAGGCAGCACCCGGCAGTTCGACGCCTTCTTCCACGAGCAGGTCGCCAAGTGGGCCGACGTGGTCAAAAAGGCCGGCGTGACTGCCGAATGAACCGCCGGACGCGGACCGCAAGGCGCCGCGCCCGCCCCTGCAATGTATCCGGATAGACCATGATCATCGATTGCCATGGCCATTACACGACGGCTCCCAAGGCGCTCGCGGCTTTTCGCGCCTGGCAGCTGGACATGCTGCTGCATCCCGAACGGCGCACGCCCGACCCGGGCATGGCGGTGAGCGACGACGAGATCCGCGAGTCGCTCGAGCTCAACCAATTGCGCATCCAGCGCGAGCGCGGCGTCGATATGACGCTGTTTTCGCCCCGTGCGGGCGGCATGGCGCACCACGTGGGCGATGCCCGCACCAGCGAAGCCTGGACGCGGCATTGCAACGACCTGATCCATCGGGCGGTGTCGCTGTACCCGGACCGTTTTGCCGGCGTCTGCCAATTGCCGCAGTCGCCGGGCGTCAGCCCTGCCCTGTGCATTCCCGAACTGGTGCGCTGCGTGGAGGAGCTGGGCTTCGTCGGCTGCAATATCAATCCCGATCCCACCGATGGCTACTGGAAGGATCCTCCGCTGACCGACCGCCACTGGTATCCGCTTTACGAGAAGCTGGTCGAGCTGGACGTGCCGGCCATGGTCCATACCAGTTGTTCGTGCAATCCCAATTTCCATTTCACGGGGGCGCATTACATCAACGGCGACACCACGGCTTTCATGCAGTTCATCGAAGCCGACCTGTTCAGGGACTTTCCCGGCCTGAAGTTCATCATTCCCCATGGCGGCGGCGCGGTGCCCTACCACTGGGGCCGTTATCGCGGCCTGGCCCAGGACATGGGCAGGCCGCCGCTGGAGAGCATGATGGAGAACGTCTTTTTCGATACCTGCGTCTACCACCAGCCGGGCATGGAGCTGCTGCTGCAGATCGTGCCGGAGGACAACGTGTTGTTCGCATCCGAGATCGTCGGCGCGGTCAAGGGCGTGGATCCGCGCACGGGCTTCAACTATGACGACACCAAGCGCTACATCGACGGCATCGCCTGGCTGCGGCCCGAGGCACGCGCCAAGGTCATGGGCGGGAATGCCCTGCGCGTCTATCCGCGCCTGCGTACCCGCCTGGAAGCCTCGGGCCGTTCGCCGGCCCGGGCCTGACGCGCGCACCGGAGCATGACGATGAAGCCGGACAACGGTGTGCTTGCGCATGGCGCGGGGAGGGCGTCGCCGCCCAGGCTGGTAGGCGTACTGGGCGGCATGGGGCCCCTGGCCACGGTGGATTTCATGCAGCGCCTGATCGACCTTGCCGGCGCCGGCACCGACCAGCAGCACATCCCCGCGGTAGTGGCCCAGATCCCCCAGATACCCGATCGCGTCGGCGCCATTCTCAGCGCGACCGAGAGCCCGCTGCCGCAATTGACCGAGTCGCTGCGGCGCTTGGAGCGCGCGGGGGCCGATCTGATCGTGATGCCGTGCAATACCGCGCACTACTGGTATCCCGAGCTGGCCGCCGCTACCGACCTGCCGTTCCTGAATATCGTCGATGCGGTGATTGACGTGTTGGCCGGCCACGGCCTGGAGCCGGGCAGCCGGGTCGGGTTGCTGGCCACCCGCGCGACCCTGGCCGCGGGCGTCTATGCCGAACGCGACGGGGTGCAATTCGTTGCGCCGGAAGAGTCCGAACTGCGCGACCTGCTGCTCCCATGCATCGCTCTGGTCAAGGAAGGCCGCGTCCAGGAAGCGGGCGGATTGCTGACGCAGTGCGTGGCGAGCATGCGCGCCCGAGGTGTCGAGCACATTGTCCTGGGCTGCACGGAATTGCCGCTTGCGCTCAAGGCGGCCGGCATGTCGCTGGACGATGGCTTCGTCGATTCCACCACCGCGCTGGCGCAGGCCGCCATTGCCGCCGCGAGGGCCGGTCCCGCCTAGTTTTCAACCCGGTTTTCCACCTTCGTTCAGGAGACAAAAATGAATCTCGCAAAATTCCCCCGTCACCGCTTCGGTCATTTCCCGACGCCGCTCGAGCATCTGAAAAACCTGAGTGAACATCTGGGCGGCCCCGATATCTACATCAAGCGCGACGATTGCACCGGGCTGGCCACGGGCGGCAACAAGACCCGCAAGCTCGAGTTTCTCATCGCCGATGCGCTGCGGCAGGGGGCGGACACCGTCATCACGCAGGGAGCGACGCAGTCGAACCACGTGCGCCAGACGATCGCGGCGGCGAATATCGTAGGCTTGAAGAGCAAGGCCATCCTGGAGAGCCGGGTGACCAACCTGGACCAGGAATACGCCGAATCGGGCAACGTTTTCCTGGACCGGCTGCTGGGCGGCGAGATCGCCAGCCGCGTGCCGGCCGGCACCGACATGAACGCGGCGATGGAAACCCTGGCGGCGGAACTGCGCAGCCAGGGCGCCAAACCCTACATCATCCCGGGCGGCGGCAGCAATCCGGTCGGCGCGCTGGGCTACGTCGCCTGCGGGCTGGAAATCATGCAGCAGGCCTACGAGCTCGGCCTGGACGTCGCGGCGGTGTTCCACGGGACGGGCAGCACAGGCACGCAGGCCGGTCTGATAGCCGCTTTCGAGGGTACGCAAAGCGGCATTCCCGTGATCGGCATCAGCGTGCGGGCGCCGCAGGCGCCGCAAGTGGCCAACGTGCTGAAGCTGGCCAACGCCACTGCCGAACTGCTGGGGCTTTCGACCCGCATCGCCGAATCGGCGGTGCAGGTGGACGACCGCTACGTGGGGCCGGGCTATGGCCAGCCCACGCCTTCGATGATCGAAGCCGTCACCATGCTGGCGCAACGCGAAGGCATACTGCTGGACCCGGTTTATTCCGGCAAAGGCATGGCCGGGCTGATCGGCCAGATCCGGGAAGGCCGGTACCGCAAGGGCCAGAAGGTGGTATTCGTCCATACCGGCGGGTCCGCCGCGCTTTTCGGTTACCGTTCCGTGTTCTGAGCCGTCCGGCGCGACCACAGCAGCATGGGCGTGAGCACCAGCGTGGCCAGCGCCAGCCCGACGCCGACCATAAAGCCCCCGCCGTAGCCCGCCAGCGCGGCCAGGGCGATCAACGACGAGGACGCGGCCATTTCACCCAGGTCGCGCATGCTCTGCACGGCGGTCATGTCGGTGCCCGCCTGGTCGCGCGCATGGGCGAAGCGCATCGCGGCGGTCATCATCGCGACGGATGCGCTCCCCGCGCCGAAACTGGCCAGCAGCGTCGCCAGCCAGACGACATAGGCAGGCAGAGCGGGCGAACTCCAGGCCAGGACCGTCCAGACGGCGGCCGCCGCGCCCGCCGAGGCGATGCCGACGAAGAACACCGGCCAGGCGCCCAGCCGCGACACCAGCCAGGCGCCCCCTCCGCAGCCCAGGACGATGGTGACGGCGCCGCCGGCCATGCCCACCTGGCCGATCTTTTCGAGTGCCCAGCCGGCATCGACCAGCAGCAGCTTGGACAATCCATGGCAGGCGACCACGGTCACGGCGGACAGAAAGGCCGCGGCGATCAACGCCCATGCTTGCGGACCCGAACTCAGGAAGCGCCGCAGGCTGGCCTGCTGCGGGCGCGTCCATCGATCGGAGGGCGGCGCGGGTTCGCGCCATGCCGCGACCAGCGCCAGGCTGAGCGCGATGGGCAGGGACAGGAGCAGCAGCGCGCCCGTCTGGCCGAGCCGGGCATAGGCCATCAGGAACACCGGGCCACCGTAGAAAAAGCCGATCATGGTGCCGCCGACCTGGACCGCGTTGGCCGCGCCCAGCGTGCGCGTATCGAACCGTTCGGCGACCAGGCCGTCGGTGGCGATGTCCTGCGTGGCGCTGGCCAGCGACGCGGCCACCGAGAGCGCCAGCAGATAGGGCAGGGCGGCCTGCGCGACGCCGATCGCCATGATGCCCAGCAACAGGGCCAGCACCAGCCCCTGCATGGGCAGGATCCAGCTGCGCCGGCGACCCAGGCGCGGCGACCAGTGGTTGTCCACGATCGGCGCCCAGCCGCATTTCAGGACCCAGGGCAGACCCACCAAGGGAAGATAGGCGAGCGCCCCGAGGTTGGCTCCCTGCTCCCGCAGTATGGCCGGCAGCGCTTCCATCGCGAGTCCGAAGGGGATGCCCTGGGAAGCGTACAGAAACGCGATCATGGGCCATTGCAGCAGGGGCGCGTCGCGCCGTGCCTTCGAAGCGGGGGAAAGGGTTGGCATGTCAGTTTTCCTGGTCGCGGGGGCGGCGCGGGCGGTGCTCGCTGTCGGTGGCGGGGGTGACGAACATCAGGCGGCCCGGCCGATGCACTTCCAGCCTGTGCCACCATCCCTGGGGAACGACTAGGGACTCACCCGCGGCGACTTCCAGTTCGCGTTCGTCGCCCTCGTCCGCGGCCAGGACGACGCGCAGCGACCCTTCCAGCAGCGTCAGGATCTCGTCGCCGCGCGGATGCCGTTCCCAGTGGTTGCCGTGGACCGAGGCGGTGTCGGAGATGGGCTTGATGCCCATGATCCAGCCGGCCTCCGGCAGGCCGTGCCGCTGGAACGGCATGAGGCGCACGGTCGCGTCGGCCTGGAGGACGGCCAGCGAGGAGGACAGCGCGAATAGCCGGGGCAGGCGAGAGGCGTCGCTGCCGGAGTCGGGGAGTTTGTGTCGGGTCATGATGGTCGAAGGGAAAAACGGGCGAGCCGCCACAACAGGGCGCCCGCCAGGATCAGCAGGAAGTTGAAGGCCAGCGCCGGCCACTCGGCGGCAAGCGGGTGGCCGGACTGATGCGCGAGGCTGGCGATGGCCGCCATCCAGAGCAGGGCACCGGCGATACGCAGCGAGGCCGCGGCGCGTTTGCGGCCGCTCGCGGGCCACGCGAAGCAGGCGGCCGCTCCAAGCCAGGCACCCCAGAAGGCCCAGGCCTGCAGCGCCGGACGGGCCGGCAGCGTGTCCGGCGTCAGGCTGGTGACCGCCAGCAGGACGCAGCATGAGAAGCTCAATCCCAGGCAGACACCTTGCGCCGCCCGCCGCGGCCAGGCCTGCGGATGCTCCGGGGTCGTCCGCCGCCGCAGCCAGAGCCAGGTGCCGGAGGCGGCCAGCAGCGCGGCGGCCAGGCCCCCCGCCGCGTGCAGCCAGCGGCTGGCCGTGCCGCCGTATTGCGCGAAGTGCAGAGGCTGGATGGCGATGAACGCCCGGGTCCAGGGACCGCGCTGCGCCGCGCTGTCGTGGCGCAGCAGCGCGCCGTCGCTCAGCCGGTAATGGAAGCGTTCGAACACGCCGGTGCTCAATTGGCCGGCGCCGTGTCCGCGCAAGGTGGCATAGGCCTGCGCATCGCCCCAGTGCTGGATGGCGATGCTCTCCACCTGGAACCCGGGATGGGCCTGCCGATGGCGTTCGGCCAGGGCGTTCAGGCTGGGCATGGCGGCTGGCTGCCCCACGGCGGGGAAGGAGGCGTTGTCCATCAGCGCCTGCATGGCCCGGCGAGGGCTTTCGGGGAAGGCATGGGGCGCCAGGTTGACGGTGGCCAGCGCGCCCAGGCCAGAAAAAATGCCTGTCACTGCGATGAGCAACAGGAGCGGCGAGAGCCAGAGCCCCAGCAGCTTGTGGGCGTCGAGCGCCAGTGTCCGCGCGTCCGCGCCGACGCGCAGGCGCAGCAGTCCGGAGGCCCGGCGGGGGTGGTTGGCCACCCCGCCCACGACCAGGAAGGCCAGCGCGAAGCCGAACAGGCTCACGAGCACACGGCCCGGAAACCCCGCGTGCAAGGTGTTGTGCAGCGTGACCAGCAGCTCCGCCGCGCCGCCATGGACGGCGGGCACGGGGCTGGCGTCGCCGGCGCGCAGGGCCAGCGCGGCCTGGCCGGCTGCCGGCCGGCCGCCGGCGGGGGCCACGATCGCATGGCGACGCAGGCCGTCCGGCAACTGGATCGTCAACGAGGCGCTGTCGCCGAACCGGGCCTGGCCCGCACGCAGCAGGGCGTCCAGGTCGAGCCTCGGGTCCGGGGCCTGGCGCTCGGACGGCATCTCCCAGTAGCGGACCTCCTGCTTGAGCACGGCGAACACGCCGGTCAGGCAGATCACGAACAACACGAGGCCCACGGTCATCCCCGCCCAGGCGTGAGTGACGGACACGGCCCGGCGCATGGGCACGGCCGCGCGCACGCCCAGGAACAGGCAGGCGCCCAGCATCAGCAGTTGCGCCAGCACGCCGACGAACATGCCGGCGTACAGCCGGTCCAGCGCGTCGTCCAGCGGCGCCCAGCGCGCGATGGCGATCGCCAGCCCGATGGCGGCCGCCGGCGCGGCCAGGACGGCCAGACCCGCGCGCGCGGGCCAGCGGGGAGCCGGCACCCTAATACTCCATGCGCAGCGTCAGGGCAACGCTGCGCGGTTCGCCATAGCGGTTGTTCCAGCTGGTGCCGGACAGGCTCTGGTAGTAGCGCGTGTCGAACAGGTTGTTGACGTGCAGCGCCGCGCTCATGTGTTTGCTGATGCGGTAGCCGAGCCGCAGGCTGGCCAGGGCATAGCCGCCCTGGCGCAGGGTGACGCCGCCGGACTGCACGGTATAGGCGCTTTGCGCCTGGATGCCCAGGCCCGCGCTGAGCCGGCCGTCGTTTCCGGGCAGGACGGTATTGGCCCACAGCCTGAAGATGTGCTTGGGCGTGAAGCGGGCGAAGGGCTGACCCTGCGACTGGGCGTCCTTCAGGTATTCGGTGGCGTTGTAGGTATATCCCAGCGACAGGTCCAGGCCCGGCAGGACGCGTCCGTTCAATTCGGCCTCGATCCCGCGGCTCTCGACCTCTCCGCTCGCGATGTAGTAGCAGATCGCGCCCGCGCAAGGATGCGCGGGGTCCGATTGCGCGCGGTTGCGCTGCCGGATGTTGAAGAGGGCCAGGCTGGCGTCCAGCCGCCCGTCCAGCAGTCCGCCCTTGATGCCGACTTCCCGGTTGCTTCCCTGGACCGGATCGAGCATGTCGCCTTCCCACGTGGCCTGCGTCTGCGGCTGGAAAACCTGCGCGTAGCTGGCGTAGAGCGCCCACTGCGGCGCGATGTCCAGCACCAGGCCGCCATAGGGCGTGAACTCGCTGTTGATGCGGGAGCTGGCGGACGAGGTGCTCTGCTTCCACCGGCTCAGCCGGCCGCCCAGGATCAGCTTGAGGGGATCGGCCAGCGAGAACCGGCCCATTGCGTAGGCGCCCGATTGGACCATGCGCGTCGGCCCGCGGGATGTGTACGGGCCCACTGCGGGTTCGGGCACGCTGTGCGGGTCCCAGTTCCAGACGTCCACCGGCACGCCTATCGGCGTCAGGAAGTTGGCGGAGAACTGCTCGGTGCTGGTGCGCAGGTGATTGACGCCCACCAGCGCCTCGTGCCTGCGGCCGAACAGCGTGAACGGGCCGTTCAGGTAGCCGTCCGCGCTGGTCTGGCGGTTCTCGAATTCATAGGCGGCGCCCGTCAGGCGCGGACCGGCGCCGGTGGCGGGATCGACCGCGCCGTTGGCGCCGGCATACTTCATGTCGGCGTTGCCGCTCAGGCGGTTGACGTTGAGCTTGGCCGTCCAGCCGTTGTCGAACGCGTGCTCCAGGCCGGCGAACACGCGCGTATTGTCCCAGTTGAAGCGGTCCCACGCGACGTCCAGGTAGGTGGAGCGGGGCAGGCCGATGTCGCGGCCATCGCTGTAGAAGGGCACGCCGGCCATGTTGGTGATGGAGCGGATGCGCTGGTGGTGCACGCCCACGGACAGCACGGTGCCGGGGCCGAGGTCCAGCTCGGCCGTGCCGTACAGGTTGGTGGACTTCTGGTCGGCCACGTCGTAGAAGAAGTCGCGGTCCTCGTGACTGACCACCATTCTCGCGCGCAGGCTGCCGCTTTCGTTCACCGGGCCGCCCACGTCCGCTTCGGCGCGGTAGCGGTTCCAGCTGCCGGCGGTCAGCGCGCCGCGCGCGCCGAACTGCCGCGGCGCCCGCTTGGGCACGAGATTGACGGTCGCGGCCGGGTTGCCCGTGCCCTGGAGCAGGCCGTTCGCGCCGCGCAGGATCTCCACCCGTTCGTACATGCCCATGTCTTCCGGCGCGCCGGCCGTCTGGCCCATGAGCACGGGTACGCCGTCCTGCTGGAACGAGTCGATCTTGAAACCCCGCGCGTAGTAGCCCGTGGTGAGCTGTTGATAGGGCTGGACGGTGATGCCGGGCGCCTGCTGCAGTACCTCTTCCAGCGTCTGCAGGTTCTGCTGCTGCATGCGTTCGCGGTCGATGACCGTGACCGATTGCGGCGTTTCCTTGAGGGACTGCGAAGTCTTGAGCAGCGACGCGGGCGCATCGGCGCTTCCCGTGACCTTGACTTCGGGCAGCGTGCTGGCCTGCGGCTCGGGCGCTGTCTGAGCATGGGCGCCCGCGCCCAGCAGCATGATGGCCGAGGCCAGGGCGGTGCGGACATGAAATGGCTTGCGCGTATCCACGAGGGTCCTCTTCCTTGTGTTGGAATTGAGAATCAATCTCATGAATTCTAGGAAGGGAGCGGAGTGCCGATTGGCGATTGCCGGTATCAATCTGGCGATCGGGAGTATTCGGCGGAACGGAGGGGAACTAGCGTCGCAAACCGCGCGGGGCGATGCCGAAACGCTTCTGGAAGGCCTTGGAGAAGTGCGAGTCGCTATAGCCCGCGGCGGACGCGGCGTGGGCCACGCTGCAGCGGCCGGCCGCCAGCATGCGGTAGGCGAGTTCGAGGCGCTGGTCGCGCACGAACTGGTAGACGCTGCAGCCGAACAAGGTGCGGAATCCTCGCGTGAGCGTCGTGACGTTCAGCCCCACCTGCCGCCCGAGCGCCGCGAGACCGGGCGGCTCGGAAAGTTGCTCCAGCAGCAGCGCGCGGGCCTCGTGCAGCGCTTCCAGCTGGCGCGGCGACAGCGTGAGCGCATCGCCTTGCGCGGTGCCGGCGGTGGCAAGTTCCAGACCGGCGAGCACGCTGGAGGTCAGCTCCAGCGCCTTGCCGGCCAGGTAGAGGTCGCGCAGGTTTCCCCGCAGCGGGCAGGCCAGCAGTTGCCGGCCCAGCGCCTGCAATATCCTGTTCGCCTGCCGGTCGAGGAAGAAGGGCGTGTCGGCGCCGCGTCCCCGCTGCCGGGCATGCAGGCCGATGTCGACGTCCAGCCCTTCCTGCAGCACTTCCTCGGGCATGCGCACGGCGACGTATTGCAGCGGCGTCGCAGCATGGAAGGAATGGCTGACCGTGAACGGGCTGCGGCTCAGGCTGAGATGGACGGCGGGCCCCTTGATGCCCATCGACCGATGTCTTTGCATCGAGTACCGCAATTCCCCGCCCAGCAGCAGGACCAGCTTCAACCCGGCTTCGTTGTGCTCGGTAATGGCCTGGTCGCGATCCGCGCGCAATATGCCGCCGCTGATGGACAGCGAAGCGGTCACGGCGGGGACATGCCATTGCTCGGGCACCGGGGCGGTCATCTGCATATATTGAATGAGAATCGTTATTCATTCTACATGTGGCGGCAACGACGCGCCATTGCCGGCCTGGCCGGCCGGCGGAGGTTTCCTGTCACGGTCATGTCATATTCGCTACGTAATCTCTCGGTCGTAGTGAGGTTTCCACTCCCCCCAAGCAGAGGACTGCACATGTTCAAGTTCGCTTTCAACAAGGTTACGGTTGCCGTCGCGCTGGGCGTTGCTGCGATTTCCGCGCACGCCGCCGACATCACCGGGGCCGGCGCGTCGTTCCCCTATCCCATCTACGCCAAGTGGGCGTCCGACTACAAGGCCGCCACCGGCAACACCGTGAACTACCAGTCGATCGGTTCGGGCGGCGGCCAGAAGCAGATCATCGCCAAGACCGTCGATTTCGGCGCTTCGGACGATCCGATGAGCGGCGAAGACCTGGCCAAGAACGGCCTGGTCCAGTTCCCGGCTGTGATCGGCGGCATCGTGCCCGTGGTCAACCTGCAGGGCATCCAGCCCGGCCAACTGAAGTTCACGGGTTCGCTGCTGGCCGACATCTACCTGGGCAAGGTCAAGAAGTGGAATGACGAGGCCATCGCCAAGCTGAACCCCGGCGTGTCGCTGCCGGCCGCCGACATCATCGTCGTCCACCGTTCGGACGGTTCGGGCACGACCTTCGGCTGGACCAACTACCTTTCCAAGGTTTCCGCCGACTGGAAGTCCACCGTGGGTGAAGGCAAGGCCGTGAAGTGGCCCGCCGGCCAGGGCGGCAAGGGCAACGAAGGCGTGGCCAACTACGTCAAGCAGTTCGCCGGCGCCATCGGCTACGTCGAATACGCCTACGCCAAGCAGAACAAGCTGTCCCACGGCCAGGTGCAGAACAAGGACGGCAAGTTCGTCCAGCCGGAAGAAGCCGCCTTCGCCGCCGCCGCCGCGAACGCCGACTGGAAGAGCGCGCCCGGCATGGGCGTGATCCTGAACGACGAGCCGGGCGAGAAGAGCTGGCCCATCACCAGCGCCACCTTCATCCTGATGCACAAGTCGCAGGACAAGCCCACCCAGGGCGCCGAAGTCCTGAAGTTCTTCGACTGGGCCTTCAAGAACGGCAAGAAGTCCGCTTCCGATCTGGACTACGTCGCGCTGCCCGATGCCGTGACCACCCAGATCCGCACGTTGTGGAAGTCCGACATCAAGGATGCCGGCGGCAAGTCGCTGTACTGATTAGTCCCCCTAAGCGCTTACGCGCGCCCAGCATGGTGAGCCCCCAGCCGCTGCGCGGCAGCCCCCCGAGGGGGCCTGGGCCCGCCTTGGGGCGGCCCGGCGCCGGGCCCAGGGGGCTCTACCGGCGGACTGGCAAGGCCAGATCCGCCGTGCCCTGGATCTGGCGGCGCATTGTCATGCGTCGCTTTTCTTCTGTCCCAATTCCCCGGACCCCCCATGAGCGCGGTACTTGATAACATTTCGGGCGTGATGAGAGGAAATCCTTCCTCCGACCGTGCAACTACCGGGAATCCGCCCCCGATGAAGAAAAACCGTAATGCGGCCATGGACGCATTGTTCAAGAACCTGACGCGGTTCTTCGCCTTCGCCGTTTTGTGCCTGCTGGCGGCGATCCTGGTCTCGCTGATCATCGGCAGCCAGGAAACCCTCGACAAATACGGCCTGTCGTTCCTGTGGTCGTCCGAATGGGATCCGGTCAACAACGAATACGGCGCGCTCGTGCCTATCGTGGGCACGCTCATCACCTCGGCCATCGCGCTGCTGATCGCCGTGCCCGTGTCGTTCGGCATCGCGCTGTTCCTGACCGAGCTGGCGCCCGCCTGGCTGCGCCGCCCGCTGGGCACGGCCATCGAAATGCTGGCCGCCATCCCCTCCATCATCTACGGCATGTGGGGCCTGTTCGTTTTCGCCCCGCTGTTCAAGGAATACGTGCAGCCGCTGCTGATCGCCACGCTGGGCAGCATCCCCGGCGCCGGCGTGCTGTTCCAGGGGCCGGCCTTCGGCATCGGCGTGTTCACCGCAGGCATCATCCTGGCCGTCATGATCATCCCCTTCATCACCGCCGTGATGCGCGACGTGTTCGAACTCGTGCCGGCGATGCTTAAGGAGTCGGCCTACGGCCTGGGCGCGACCACCTGGGAAGTGGTCTCGCGCGTGGTGCTGCCCTTCACCAAGGTCGGTGTGGTCGGCGGCATCATGCTGGGGCTGGGCCGCGCCCTGGGCGAAACCATGGCCGTCACCTTCGTCATCGGCAACGCCTACCGGCTTTCCGGCTCGCTGTTCGCGCCCGGCAACTCGATCGCCTCGGCCCTGGCCAACGAATTCGCCGAAGCCTCCGACGACGTCCACTTGTCGGCGCTGATCGAACTGGGCCTGATCCTCTTCCTCATTACCACCATCGTGCTGGCATGTTCCAAGCTGCTGCTGTTGCGGCTGGCGCAAGGCGAAGGCAGGAAGGGATGAACCCACCCCCTACCCGCTGACGCGGGCCCCCTCAAGGGGGCGGCGCTGGCGGACCGGCAAAGCCGGATCCGCGGCGCCCTGGGAAGAGCCGGCACAGTAACTGCGAAAGGAATTCTGATGTCTGTCATTACCATGCAGAACGGCGTCTACCGTCGCCGGCGGCTGACCAACCAGGTCATGCTGACCTTGTCGGCGGGGGCGCTGCTGTTCGGGCTGTTCTGGCTGTTCTGGATCATCCTGACCCTGCTGTCCAAGGGCGCCGCGGCTTTGTCGCTGTCGCTGTTCACCGAGATCACGCCGCCTCCCGGCCAGAACGGCGGCCTGCTCAATGCCTTGCTGGGCAGCGTGCTGATGGCCGGCCTGGGCACCGCGATCGGTACCCCCATCGGCATTCTCGCCGGCACCTACCTGGCCGAATACGGCCAGCGCGGCTGGCTGGCGCCCGCCACGCGCTTTATCAACGACGTGCTGCTGTCGGCGCCCTCTATCGTCATCGGCCTGTTCATCTACACCGTGTTCGTGGCGCGCATACAGCACTTCTCGGGCTGGGCCGGCACCCTGGCGCTTGCCGTCATCGTCATTCCCGTCGTCGTGCGCACCACCGACGACATGCTCAAGCTCGTGCCCAACAGCCTGCGCGAGGCCTGCATCGCGCTCGGCTGCCCGCACTGGAAAATGATCACCATGGTGTGCTATCGCGCAGCGCGCTCCGGCATCATCACCGGCATCCTGCTGGCAGTGGCCCGCATCGCCGGCGAAACCGCACCGCTGCTGTTCACCGCCCTGAACAACCAGTTCCTGTCGCTGAACATGAATGCGCCCATGGCCAACCTGCCGGTCACGATCTTCCAGTTCGCCATGAGCCCCTTCGCCGACTGGCAGCGCCTGGCCTGGGCCGGCGCGACCCTGATCACGCTGCTCGTCCTGGTCATCAACATCATTGCCCGCGTCATGTTCCGCAAGCAAGGCGCCTGAGCCCACCCATACCGACGCGACTCATACCCGGATACACCATGTCTACCATCGCCGAGATAGTGAACCCCAAGCTGGAAGTCAAGGACCTGAACTTCTACTACGGCAAGTTCCACGCGCTGCGCAACGTCAACATGCGGATTCCCGAAAAAAAGGTTACCGCCTTCATCGGGCCATCGGGCTGCGGCAAATCCACGCTGCTGCGCACCTTCAACCGCATGTTCGAGCTCTACCCCGAACAGCGCGCCGAAGGCCAGATCAACATGGACGGCGAAAACCTGCTCACGTCGAAAATGGACATCTCGCTGATCCGCGCCAAGGTCGGCATGGTGTTCCAGAAACCCACGCCGTTTCCGATGAGCATCTACGACAACATCGCCTTCGGCGTGCGCCTGTTCGAGAATCTCAGCAAAGGCGAAATGGACGAGCGCGTCGAATGGGCGCTCACCAAAGCCGCGCTGTGGGAAGAGGTCAAGACCAAGCTGCACCAGAGCGGCCATAGCCTGTCGGGCGGCCAGCAGCAGCGCCTGTGCATCGCCCGGGGCATCGCCATCAAGCCCGAAGTGCTGCTGCTCGACGAACCGTGTTCGGCGCTGGACCCGATCTCCACCGCCAAGATCGAAGAGCTCATCGCCGAACTGAAGAACGATTACACCGTGGTCATCGTGACCCACAACATGCAGCAGGCGGCGCGCTGTTCCGACTACACCGCGTACATGTACCTGGGCGAACTGGTGGAGTTCGGGGTGACGGACCAGATCTTCATCAAGCCGGCGAAAAAGGCCACGGAAGACTACATCACCGGCCGCTTCGGCTGACGTCCCTCCGGCCGGGCATCCCCGGCCGATCCTGCTGCAACCTGGGCGAACCGGCCGCGCTGGGCGCGACGGACCGGTTCCTTGCCACGGCATCGGCCGATATCAATAGGCCCGCGTGTCCAGGCTGATCCAGCCCCGCACGTCGACGATCCCCAGGCGGGCAATGGAGCCCGACGGCAACTGATCGCGCGTTCCGCGAAGAATCTGCTGGTTCGGGGCCACCGGAACGAACGGTACCGCGGCGGAGGCGGGCGGCGCTATCCAGTGGCCCAGATCGTTCTCGTCCTGGACCAGCCACAGCGGCTGCACGGTGGCGTCTGCAGGCAGGCTCTGCGGGCGCGGCACGCCAGCGGAGAAGTTGTCTCCGACGGAACTCAGGAACCCGGTGATGCGCAGGACCCCCGGCTCGGCCGCGTCCGATACGATCAGCATGCCCGGCAGCGAATCGTCGTCGTCATCATCGTCATCGTCGGGCAGGCCGCGCACGGAGACCGGAATCATGAAGTTCTCGGGGGAGTCGACCGCAAAGCGCATGCCGTCCGGAAGCGCCGAGAAGTAGACAGGCGTGCCGGCGTCGTCCAGGTGGAACCAGCCCTGCATGAACGACGGGTCGACGAGCTGGTCGACGGTGCTGTCCGTCAGCGGTTTGATGGCGGTCAGCCAGCCGGAGGCGTCCTGAACCGCGGCGAAGTCCTGTTCCACGAGGCCGCGATCCACCGCGTTCAGGTCGGCCTGGACCGAGGTCGGGGCGTTCGGGGTTCCGTCGTTCCAGTCGACCACGCCGATGGTGGGCAGCGGCAGCTTGGTATTGTCGGTGCCGATGTCGGAGTGCTGCCGGATGAAGCTGCGCTGCGAGTCGGGCAGGAAAGCCAGCGCGGTATAGGTATTCGTGTCGTCGGAGGTCTCGGCGACGCGCTGCGGCAGATAGAACGTGAGGCCGGCAAGGTTGGAGAAGGCCTCGGTGTGCTTCTGGTGGACCACTGCCTGCTCCAGCGCCTGCGTCAGCCTTTCCCGCTGCGCGTCGGTCAGCCGCAGGCTGTTCCACTCGAACATGCGCAGGTCGACCAGCTCCATTGGCCCGGGGCTCAGCAGATTGGAGCCGAAAATGAACGCCCTGGAGCGGGCTTGGGCGATGTCGAGCCAGGTCTGCACCGGCTCGGTGGCCAGTTGTCCGTTCAGCGTGGCGCTGATGTCGGCGAGCGCGGCGGTCACGCCGTCGATGCGGCTCAGGTCGACCAATGACAGCGTGGCCTGGGCGACGGGGTTTTCCTTCAATTGCTTGGCGACGAAGGCGTCGACCATGGTGCGGCCGAAGGCTTCGGTGCTGTCGGTGGCAGAGCGGGTCAGGTGCGTCAGCAGCGCCGCCCAGTCCTGGCCGGTGCCGGGCTCGAGCTCCTGCGAAGCGACCATGTAGTCGGCGTAGGGGGCCAGGGCCTGGCCGACTTCGACCGATGCCATCAGACAGGCGTCGAAGCCGATCAACGCGAGCTTGCGTCCGGATGCCTGCGTGACCGGAGCGAGCGCGCTGCGCAGGGCGTCCAGCGACAGGGCGTGCCCGGTGAACGGGTCGGAGCCTATGCCGTGGTTGGGGCCGCCGCCGTGGTCCCACAGGACGAGCATGGTCCGCTCGGCCGGGTAGGTTTTCATGCCCCAGGAGACGAAATCCTGCAGGGTCTTGGCGCTGCCCATGTCCACGGCGCCCAGGTCGTCGAGCAGCTCGACCCGCTGGCCCAGCACGCGCTTGCGCTGGACGGTGCGCCAGCCGTCTTTCTTGGCGGCGCCGGTGGTCAGCACGACGTTGACCCGGTCGCTGGGCGCGATGCTTCGCATTTCGTCGATGTTGAGCGTGGCCGAGCCGTCATCGCTCTCGAGATTGGTGCCCATCATGTAGACGAGCAGGGTGACGTCCGCCTGCGCGGCCGGCGTACTGCCGGACCCGCCGCAACTGACGACGAGCATGGCCAGCGTGGCGATGGCGAATATGGCCCGCAGGCGGGCGGCAAAAATGCGGAAGGCGCGAAGAGGAGGAGCGGGCATGCGGCGATCCTTTTCATGGTTATATCGGAAGCATTTTGTAACACCGTTTGAGACGAGAAGCGATACTTTTCAGCCCTTTCGTTGGCTCATGGGCTTAGTCGATCGGGGGCGCGCCCTGAGGCAGCCAGAGGAGTCTCACGGTCAGCCATATCGGTTGCGGCGCCCGGCCGGCAGCTTTTTCGCCCGGCGTGGGTAGATTCTTCATTCCGGGAGCGCCTGAGCGTGGAACGGTGAGGTACCGCGGCCTGGCACGAACCCTGCTCGGTGCGGCCATGGACTTCAACTGCAACGCCGCTGTGTTGGTTCCCGCGCCGGCCGATGCCGCGGCCGGCGGCGCTCCGTCCCTGGTCTACGTGGACGATGCCGGTCCGGGGTACGGCCGCCGGCTGGTCCGTGGACGATTCGTCTATGTCGACCTGTACGGCAAGCGCATCCGCGACCCGAAGGAGATTGCCCGCATCGACGCACTGGCGATCCCGCCCGCCTACGCCGAGGTCTGGATATGCCCCGACCCGGCCGGACATATCCAGGCGACCGGACGCGATGCGCGCGGCCGTAAACAATATCGCTACCACCCGCATTGGCAGGCCGAACGCGACGCTGATAAATATGCCCAGTTGGCCGAGTTCGGCCGCGCCCTGCCGCGCATCCGGCGCCGCGTGCAGCGCGCGCTCGACGCGCCGGGCCTGGGCGAAGAAAAGGTGCTGGGCACCCTGGTGCGCCTCCTCGAGACGACCTTGGTGCGGGTCGGCAACCGCGCCTACGCCAGGGAGAACCGGTCGTTCGGCCTGACGACTTTGCGCCGGCGCCACGCCTCATTGTCGGGCGTCCGCCTCCGGCTGCGCTTTCGCGGCAAGAGCGGCGTCGAGCATGACGTCGCCATCGCCGACCGGCGCGTGGCGCGAGTCGTGCGGCGATGCATGGAAATTCCCGGCCAGACGCTGTTCCACTACCTGGACGAGGCGGGCCAGCCGCACGGCGTCGACTCGGCCGCCGTCAACGCCTACCTGCGCGAAGCGGGGCAGGGGGATTTCACCGCCAAACACTACCGGACGTGGGCCGGATCGGTGATGGCCCTGGAATGCCTGCGCAAAATGCCCTGCGCGCAAGGCCAGGCCGCGCGCCGGGCGGTCGCCGAGGTGGTCAAGGCGGTGGCCCGAAGGTTGGCCAACACGCCTGCCGTTTGCCGGACTTGCTACATCCATCCGGCCATCATCGAGGCCTATCTGCGTGGAGAGCTGCCCGCGGGCTCGACTCCCGTCGCCCCGCGGGGATTGTGCGCGGCCGAGCGGCGGCTGCTGGCATTCCTGGATAGCCTAGGCCTGGATGGGAAGTGAGGTTAGAAAAATGCCAACCCTTGAGGGGCGCGCTGACCGCAAGCCGGTTGCACCCATAGGGCAGAAAACGCAAAGGCCTGGGACGTAGAAGCGTCCCAGGCCTTGATTTCATTGTTCCGGGCGGCGTAATCGCGGCTCTTATCGCGGCCGGGCGCAACCAAGGATCATGAGCGGAATGCGGCAGTGCAAGCGTCAGGAATCGAAGGTCGAGAGGTCAAAATAGCCGACAACGCCGGCTCGAGTCTGCTTCTGGAGGCTTCCCAGGAGCACCAGGCGTGGCGGCTCGTAGGACTCTTTCTGCGGCTCAGAGCGGGAGCTGTTCAATTCGGAGGGTTCGAAATTCGACGTGATGGTTCCATGAGCGGGTGGGGTGTTGGCAGGGCTTTTACCTTATCCGGCGTGGAATAGCCATTCATGCTGCTTCAGAATGGGCGCCAAGAACACAACAGGACTAGCCACTATCGCGTCAGAATCTCGAAGGTGCTTTGGCACTCTGAGTACAAAGACTACGATGGCAAGGTCTTAAAATCCTACCAGATCGGTCTGAGGACCAGCCGTCGGCGAATGCACTCGAACAGCGCTTACGAGCTTTTGACGCCGAGGAAGCGAAGCGCTAGGGCAAACGAAACACGTTGTCGGGTGTGGATCTAATGTTTGGCAGTTTGAGGCCTGCACGCCTCGACGTTCGCATTGGAAAGCAGGCTATGTCTGCTCCTTTTGTCCACGACACGTGAATCTCAGATTCAACATATCAGACATCCGGATGGAAAAGCTATACGACCGCAACTGGCCGGAAGCAGGCAGCGGCTTACTAGCGATAACGTGTAATTATCTCTAGTTATGTCGGAGTTCGGCCTGCTGTCTTGAAAAACTCCCTACCTGCGCCTTATGCAACTTTTTCGCAGCCGTCCGCTAAAGAGCCTTGTTGGCTTTCATGTCAGTAAGAAACGGGCCAGAGTCGTTCCCGATGCTGTAATTTGTGTGACGCCTGCCGCCAATGCTTCATCTCTCAAGTTCGTAGCAGCCCATCGCCCGCAAAAAATGTAGATAGGTGTGCTAGGTGAAAGTTGCTTAATTGCTCGAGCTAGATCAATGCCCGCCTTCTCCCCTTCGGGCCTGCCCATGTCTGAGATCACTACGTCATAATGCGACCGCCTGAACATTGCAACGCCTTCATCCGTCGCTAGCGCGGTGTCCACGCGCGCTCCACGGTTCTCTAACGACGCGACCAAAAAACTATTGTTTTTTGGATCGTCATCTACCCAAAGAATGCGCTTACCAGAAGCTGGTGCTGTCCCTAACGCTTCTTGCGTCGCTCCACCCAGTCGCTTCTCAAGCTCGGCGACCTTAGATTGAAGGTCTGAGAGCGCGTCAATCTGTTGTTTTGACACCTCCTCCATTGTCAATTCGTTACCCGCAACCTTGATAGTGAATTTGCGTGCGAGAGCTGTTTCGATAAGCGCTTTAATCGGTGCATAGAATTTAACCAGTAGAACGGCAAAGACGATTGGCCACGCAAGTGTTGCAAGAGCGGTAATCAGTTTCGCAATAGATTCCAATAGCGCCTCCATGATAGCTAACTACAAATAGGCGACAAGCCGCTGGAGACGATTGATCGCCTAAACAGATGCAACCTAGTCCAACTCATTGAAGCAAAGTCTTTTGATTTAGTTTAGACAAACCTAAAAACCTACGGATGGAGGATCTGTCCACTTTTGGCCGGACAGCGACAATCCAGATAGATGCGCTGTCCGATTGTAAGCAAACCTCACGTTTCTGTCTGCTCTGCCATTTCCAGCGCGTCGTCGACTTCGATGCCAAGGTATCGCACCGTGCTTTCTAACTTGGTATGTCCGAGAAGGAGTTGGACTGCCCGAAGGTTCTTCGTTCGCCGGTAGATCAGCGTCGCCTTTGTTCGGCGCATGGTGTGCGTGCCATACGTCGCAGGGTCCAAACCGATCGACACGACCCAACCCGCAATGATGCGTGCGTACTGGCGCGTAGAAAGGTGCGGCGACTTGGTTACCGGCCGATGCATCTTGCGCTGCATGACGATAGCACGCGGGTAGATGCTCTTCCCTTGTGAAGTGTCGCAAACGCGCAAGCTGACCAAATCGCAACCACGTAATTTGCTGTCGATGGCTAGGTTGAATAGCGCCAGATCCCGCACCTTTTCAGCTAGCTGGAGCCGTATACGGATCGCCCAGACTTCTTTTAGCTTCAAAGGAGTCTTTTGGCCAACAAGTCTCCCCTTGTTCCAAGGAAAGAACGGTTTTGCTTCATTGAGATCCGGTTTCATGAGGTTCTCCTTCGATGAAAGGAATCCCATTTTTACTAACAAAAAGGATGAGTGCGACCCGAAGCGGGCGTCCATATCCGTCAAGCATGAGGCCTATGTTGAGGGATAATACCCTTCCAGAATTCCGGCTCATTGAGCGATAGACTGGCATAATCCGGTTGTCAAAGGTAACCGGAGTGGGGAATGAAGTCGGAGACATGGACGATCCAGCAGGTTTTCCAGGATCGTAAGCAGTACAAAGTACCGTTTTATCAGCGAGCCTACGTGTGGACCTTGGAGAAGCAGTGGCAGCTTCTGTGGGCCGATATCAAGGACAAGGCTGACGAACGGCTAACTGGAGCAACTCCCGCACCTCACTTCCTCGGAGCCATCGTGGTGGAACCTCAGGACAAATCCGGCCTGCGAGGTGTCGACACTCTCCACATCATCGATGGTCAACAGCGGTTGACCACCCTACAGTATATCTTGGCCGGTATCCGTTTGGCCACCCGCGAGTTGGGGATCGTGGACTACGATTCCTATTTAGCAGCAGTGTTGGATAACCCAAACCGCAGCACCATGGGCAACGCGGACGTGGAGATCTTCAAAGTCTGGCCGACGTTCTCGGATCAGAAGGCATTTGTTGAGGCCATGACCGCCGACAAGTTGCCCACGCTGCAATCGCGGTTTCCGGCACACTTCACCCAAGCCGGGACATTTCGACGGATTGGGATCATCCATCCTGCGGCGTTGGACGCCATCTGGAATTTCGCCGAGTGGGCCAAGGAATGGATCGTGGCCAATGGTGGTACCGATGCCGTCGAGGCTTTGATTATGGCGGTACTGAACGACCTGAAGGTGGTGCTGATCCAATTAGAGAAAGACGACGATGCCCAGGTTATTTTTGAAACCTTGAACGGGCGGGGAGCAGAACTCCATGCTACTGACTTGATCCGTAACTACTTGTTCATGAGTGTGGACAGCGCCATGGAAGATCCGGCGGCGTTATACGAAGAAAAGTGGAAGCAGTTTGAAGAAGATATTTGGAAGGTCCGAGAGCGACGAGGCCGCATCACTAAACCGCGGCTAGAGTGGCTGATCTTCTCTGCTATTCGTGCGCAAACTGGTCAGGAGGGCGACCTGGCCCGACTGTACGTGGATTTTAAGAACGACGCCCAGGGTCGAACCACCACCCAGCAATTGGACATGCTGGGCACCTATGCTAAGCATTATCTTCAATTGATCGAAGGGAAGGGTACCTTGCCTGTCGCCAGGTTCGGCCGACGTCTCCAGCCATTCGATACCACGACTACCCATCCGCTCGCTTTGCGTATTTCAACGGCCGACGTATCGGAAAGCGAGAAGACGGCGATGTTTGGCGATATCGTCTCGTACGTCGTTCGCCGTGCAGTATGCGGACTTACTTCCAAGAACTACAACAACTGGTTCACATCGGTGCTGCGCCAATGGATCAAGGGGCCGATGACACATGCCACGTTGAAGGATCTGCTAGCCTCTTCGCCCAACAGTCCTGCTGCTCGTTGGCCAGACGACGACGAGTTCTTACACGCCCTCCAGACGGCACCTATTTACCACGGGAACCTTGATAGTGGTCGTTGCCGCATGTTGCTCACAGAGCTAGAAGGCTGGCTGCGCATGAGCAAGCGCACAGAAGAGCCCGCCATTCCCGACTTGTCCGACCTCGACATCGACCATATCCTGCCGCGATCCTGGTATGAGCATTGGACATTGCCTGATGGCTCCAAGGCGACACTTGCCGAGAGTCGGGCGGCTGAGCAACATGAACTAATGGGCGGTACCCTATCGAGCCAGTACCTAGCTATCCGTCAGCGTGCCAAGATAGTCCCTACGTTGGGTAATCTCACCTTGCTCAACCTGTCGGTCAATCGTGAAGCGCAGAACAAGTCGTTCCCGATCAAGAAACGTCTGCTGATCGCCAATACTGTGTTGAGCATCAATGGTGACTTGATAGCCCGAGAAATATGGGACGAGGAATCCATTTCGGCTCGCTCTAAGTTGCTGGCCGAAGCAGCTACGAAGCTTTACCCGCGCTAGGTACGCTCTCGATTTCAAAGCAATTATTACAACGTCCGGACTGTCTGCTATTGACCGACAGCAGACCTGAACGGACGCCCGCTTCCGACCCGAAGCGGAAGTTCAACAGGTTAAGGCCAATGGCCGCTCCGCAGCGGTAAGCAGACATCGAGTCACGCACCGTTCAGTTCGGCTCACCGGCGCGTTGCCGACTTTCGCGCTGAACAACTACGCACGCAACGGTAAGGTCAGCGCAGATTGCTACTTGAGCTGCGTTGACCATCAACGCTCGAGCTCGGGCTAGATCGGTGTCGAAGTGGGCTTTAGCGCTCACCAGGATTGGCATACTCGTCTCTCAGCTCGCGTCGAACACGTCGTTGATTGCCCCAAACAGTGCGGCGAATCTTGCGGAGGTCGCGACGTCCAGTGACTTGGGAGGTGATGACGCGAACTGAGACGCAACGGCATAATGGTTGAATCCGCCCGACGGCCTAAGCGAGATCCCATTGGCTTCAACGTACTTTTCCAAGCGGCACACGATCCGATCGCCTGCTGGCAAATCAGCTTCGTTCACTTCTTTCCCGGCAAGCTGCTTAGCAAACGTCGTGTTGAAGTACTTCAAGTAAAGGCTCGGGGTGAAGAGATCTTCGATGTCGGTCGGGGTTGTGCTCTGCCCAAACTTCTTCTCATCGCGAAACTGCGAAACGTTGAAAAGCGACTTGGCGTTGAGAAGCTTGTCGCGAACAAGTACAGTCAACTTTTGCTCCGGAGACCCCTTGTAGTCGTGGAGCACCGCAAGCTTCAACCCACTTGCACCAAGCAGAGATACAAACGTCGCGACGTTGTCCAATCCGCCCGTCGGTACGATCGTAAGGTCGGCGCGAAGTCCCGGCGTGCCTTTTGCGTCGAATAGGCTAGACGCCACCTGCAGATAGATCAGTTCAGATGGCCCTTCGACCAAGAGATTGCGTTCAGATATGAACAGGTTCTGAGCGATCGTCCATCCCAAGGCGGCCTGCAGTGGGAATATGGTTCGTGGATCAGATCCGTTAAGGTTCGAGGAGATGACCGTGCCTACTTTGAGTTGGTCCTCCACCAGCCGTACCTGGTGGAGTCGGTCTGAGTGGATCATGAAAGGTGAATGCGTCGTGTAGAGAACTTGATGGTCTTGTGCGAGGCGATCGATGTACCGAAGAAAATCAGCCTGAGCGAGCGCATGAAGAGCCAACCCAGGCTCATCCAGCAACAGAATCAATTTTTTGCCTGCACTCTTTCCCGATGGGTCGAGTTGATGCTGGACACTGTCGAACCAGACCAAAAAGCTAAAGAACCAGATGAATCCGCGGCTGCGCTGATCGAATGGCGTGCTAACTCCGCGATGCCTGCGATTCTTGATACGCAGGTAGAGGTTGGCGCCGTTGTTGAATGGCACAGCATCAGTTGGATCGGCCTTGAGGTCGACTTCCACTTCCAAGTCCTCGTTCTGCTTCCAGAACTCCATGACCTGATCTGTAAGGCTGATCGAGACGCCTTCGATCTTCGCCTTCAACTCCTCATAGCTGCCTGGGCTTACGAGGTCTTCCATCGAAATGTCGGCCATTCTCAGCAAGGCCAGTACCGAGCGGTGTGCCGCGGTCAGCTGCTTGGGATCGTTCTTCGCCGCCTCGGCACGCTGTGCGAGGTCGGCTAAGTTCATTTTGCCGGGCAGTGTGTCGTAGTCACTAAAGTAGAGGAACTTGGGTACGTTCGCCCGCACATGGGACCAAACTTCCCACTGAGAAACATTCGACCACTTCGTCGCCTGAAGGCGCGTATTCAGGCTTGCAAGCGCAGCGTTGTCCTCGGCTGTCAGGCTGGCCTCTTTGAGCAGATCAGGAATTGCCCGGAGGGTTTTCGCTTCCTTCATAGCAGTCTGTGCGTCGGAGCTCAGCGTCTTGGCGAACGCTTGTATCACCGGTGTCTCGTCAACTAGCAATGACAGCTGGATCGTGTTGTCGTACTTGTGGGTGACGGCGATCCGAAATCCAGAGGGAAGTTTGGTCTTGAGCGCCTCATTTGCAGCGCCAACCTCTGACTCCTCCAGTTCGTATGTCAGAACTGTTGCAGTGGCGGGTTCCGTCTTGTGCTGCTTCAAGTACGATGAGAGATCCTTTCGCGGGTAGTCGTCGACTGGATCAAACTCATCCTCACCAACTGCGTCGAACGACTTGTGAAGCGCCTTTAAGAGAACCGTCTTCCCCGCTTCATTCATACCCACGAAGACCGTGACGGTTGGGTCTATCTCAACCGTTTGTTCGCTGTTCATCGAACGGAACGGGCCCACTTTCGCCGATACAAGAATCATAATGCCCCCAGTCGTTGCAGTTACATATTGTAAATCAGCCTCTCGGGGACCGCCATCATGGAGGGGGGAACCTGGAAGATGTCCCTCGACGCAGTAAAGTGGTGACCACCAAAGCGAATCGCCTGCGCGACCAAGCAAACAAAGAGCCCCATTGTGGGGTCAGCACCTCGTCGCTTTGCAGACGGTCCCGCATCACCACTCGAAGGGCTGCAACCCAGCCTGGATTTGCCGTTGGCGGCCTAGCGCCGGACGACTGTTGCTGGCCGAACGCAGACAATCGCTATTGATAATTACACGTTATCGATAGTCAGCACCCGTCCTAGTCCACCCCCAAAGTCGCATTCCATGATGGGCAACGGCATCACGGGATGTCCTACGCTTATGCCACTCTAGCTTCCTTCGCGGGGCAGAAAGTACCGATCCTCGCGCAGCCTGCCATGCGGCAACCCCATGATGTTCTCGGGCGTGAAGACGTTCGCCAAGTCAATCATGCCGTCCGCCTCAGGGCAGTACCTCAAAGAAATATCGACGCCAATCGCCTCAAGAATTCCCTTGCGATGGGCGTAGACCGTGGCCTTCGAATAAAGCGATACCAGGCCTTTTCCTGCCAGCCAGGCCGTGTAGACACGCAACTGCGGCTTGCTGAGCGTCTGTTCGACCCAGGAGAGCAGCACCTGCTTCTGGACAGTACCGGTCAGCCTGTATTTGTCCAGAAGTTGAAAGAACACCGCGTCCACATCCAGCCCGCCCCAAGCGCGAAGCGAGCCCAGCCTTCGCGCCAACAGACCAGCGCGGTACAGCTTGATCTCCACTCGGATCGTCTTATCCGCCAACGCAAGCACCTGGCTCTTCAGCGGTCCGATCTCTTGCCATTGCCCCTTCAATTGCTCGTGCTTGCAGTAGATCGTCAGCATGTGATGGCACTACCTCAAAATCATAGCCAATCGGCGGCGCGTTTGGTTGGCGTCATTACTTTGTGCCAGCGCACGCTTTTTCCGCCTAGCCGACGCTAAAGGCGCCGTTTTGGGCACATTTCCGCCACGCAAGGCCCAACGTCATGCACGCGGCGGGAACAAGGCCTACGCGTCGTTGTCGCCCGTCTACGGCGGCAGTGGGCAATAGTCGGCGGTTTCGTATCGGCAGTCAGCCGCAAGCTCCACGCATGCCGTCGCAAACGCGCTCAACTCCGCAATCAGATCGCCGATGCCCGCCAGTGCGGCGGATGCACTGAGCCGGGTAGCATCGCCTTCTACAAATGCCAGCAACGTGCCAAGGCTTTCCAGTTCCGCATGCGCGCGCAAGACCACACCCTCCGCAGCTTCGGCCACGGCAACCATCGCCTCCGCATCGCTGCCCGCGAAGTCTATGCCGCGCGCATCGCCGTCAAGACGCGGCAACTGGCGCAGCAGCAACGGCAAAGATCGAACAGGAAGTTGATCGTAGGACTCTTGGCTCATGATGGACACACGGCATCTGCGGGATAGCCGCTGCGGCGTCCTCGCAAGACCCGGCACAGCGCACGGCGCACGGCGCACAAGCCGATCATGATAGGGAAGATAGGTATTTGCGTGGGCGCTGTATTACTTCGCGCATACGCACGCTGGGTCCGCACGCGGATGGCGCATCGGCCACCTGTCCATTCGACCAAGACTGCTCGTTGGGCCCTGTCCGGGACACCATTCCGACCGACCTTTAGGCCAGCCATTCAAGGCGAATTTCATCCAACCGTCCGCCGAGATCCGCACCAATACACGGCCGTCCGCCCGCCGGTTGCCCCATTGAGCCCGGAAACGAAAAAGGGCTAGCCGAAGAAAACGGCTAACCCTTTGATATATATGGTCGGGGCGGCGGGATTCGAACTCGCGACCCTCTGCTCCCAAAGCAGATGCGCTACCAGGCTGCGCTACGCCCCGAACGAGCAGGATTGTACCTTACTGGCAGGATCGAAGCAGAGCGATGCTGCAGGCCTGCATAGGCATTCTCGCCGGCAGGCCCGCCCATGCACCTTCATTACAATCCCCTGCATTCCCCGCATTCAGGACCCTCCCATGAGCAAATCCCTGCGTTGGTCGGAAAAGTGGTTCCGCCGTGGCCTCTGGCTGGTGGCTTTCGCGTTCGCCTGGTTCCTGATCGGACTCGGGGGCGCCGTGGTGGGCGATCTGCCGAACGTCGAGCATCGGCTGACGCAGGAGGATTTTCTCGACAAGCAGGCCGCCGGTCCTTTGCGCATGCAAATCGAGGCGGGCGAGCGGCAGCGCAATGCGCTGCAGGACGAGTTGAAGCAGGCCCGCCTGCAGCAGCAGGCGGCGCGGCAGGCGTCGCTGTCCGCGCGCGAGACTTTCGCGAACTGGGTCGCGACGCGCCGCGCGACGAGCCAGCCGGATCAGGATGCTGCATTAATCGAGCGTTCGCGCCAGCTCGATGCGCTGATGGAAGAGGAGAAGCGCCGCGACGGCCAGGTGTTGGGTTTGGAGAAGCAGCTCCTGGACCTCAACCAGGTGTTGAAGTTGAACCGGACCGAGCTGAGCCTGCTGGAGCGCGATGCCGGCGGCAAGCTGGAATCGGCTATGCGCAAGATGGAGTTGCGGGTCTTTTTGTACCGGCTCGCCTTGACGCTCCCTTTGCTGGTGATCGCCGGCTGGCTGTTCGTCCGTAAGCGCAACAGCACTTATTGGCCATTCGCCTGGGGCTTTATTTTCTTTGCGCTGTTCGCCTTCTTCGTCGAGCTCGTGCCTTATCTGCCGAGCTATGGCGGCTACGTGCGCTATACGGTCGGAATTGTATTGACCGTGCTGCTTGGGCGGCAGGCCATTGTGGCGCTGAATCGCTATCTGCAGCGCCAGCAGCAGGCCGAGCAGCTATCCGATGCCGAACGGCGGCGGACGCTGGATTACGACCTTGCGCAGGCCAGGCTCGCCAAGCAGGTGTGTCCGGGGTGCGAGCGTAGCGTGGACCTGAAGGACGGCAAGACGGATTTCTGCCCGCATTGCGGCATCGGATTGTTCCAGCCGTGCCCGGCATGCCATGCGCGGCGCAGCACGTTCGCGCACTATTGCCATGCTTGCGGCGCGGCGGGGGGCAACTGACTTCGATTCGCTCACCGGATCGACCGTGGGCGCTCAACGCGCCGGTGAAGGCGGCTATCCCGTCAAAGCTGCGCCAGCTGGACCCGGATGTCGCCGATCAGGTTGTCTACCCATTTGTCGTAGGAGGGATGGATGATGGGGCGGGCCGGATCGTCGGGGTTGGGCGCGTATTGCAGGTTGGTGCTGTTCTTGTAGACGATGTCGTAGGTGGTGTCTTTCAGGACGATGGTCACGTCCAGCGTGTGCTGGCGTATCGCCAGGTGGGCGTTGAGCGTGCCGTCGCCGTTGCGCGTGATGATCCAGTTGCGCTGCATGCCGGCGCGGATGATCGCGTTCTCGATTTCCGTCTTGCCGGGCGTGGCGGTGTTGAGGGTGCGTATCGGGTTGTCCAGGTGGAGCTGCATGGGCTTGCCGGCGCGCGCGGCATAGGCGGCGTTGCCCATGGCCAGGGCGATCATGATGGCGGCGAGGAGGCGGGTGACGGGTTTCATGGGGTCTCCGGATGAGCTTGAGGGCTGAGGTCTACGGCCAGCGGCGGAAGATCAGGGAGGTGTTGATGCCGCCGAACGCGAAGTTGTTGTTCATGACGAATTCGTGGCTGGCCTGCCGGGGCTGTCCGGTGATGTAGTCGAGTTCGGCGCAGAGCGGATCGACGCGGTCCAGGTTCAGGGTGCCGACGTAGCTGTCGTTCTTGAGCATTTCTATGCTGAACCACGACTCCAGCGCGCCGCATGCGCCCAGTGTGTGCCCGAGGTAGCTCTTCTGGGAGCTGAGGCTGATGCGCGGGCCGAACACGGCCGCCGTGGCCTGGGTTTCCGCGATGTCGCCCTGCTCGGTGGCGGTGCCGTGGCCGTTGACGTAGCCGATGGCTTCGGGAGCCAGGCCGGCGTCGTCCAGGGCGAGTTCCATGGCTTTCTGCATGGTGGCCGATTCCGGCCGCGTGATGTGGCTGCCGTCGGAGTTGCTGCCGAAGCCGACGATCTCCGCGTGGATGCGGGCGCCGCGCGCCTGCGCATGGTCGAGCGATTCGAGCACCAGCATGCCGGCGCCTTCGCCGATGACCAGGCCGTCGCGCTGGCTGTCGTAGGGGCGCGGCGTCAGTTCCGGCGTCTGGTTCTTCTGGCTGGTGGCGTAGAGGGCGTCGAAGACGATGGCCTCGCTGGGACAGAGTTCCTCGGCTCCGCCCGCCAGCATCATGGCCTGGCGTCCGTACCGTATGGCCTCGAACGCATAGCCTATGCCCTGGCTGCCCGAGGTGCAGGCGCTGGAGGTGGGGATGATGCGGCCCTTGGCGGAGAAGAAGATGCCGATGTTGGCGGCGGTCGTGTGCGGCATCATGCGCACGTAGGAGTTGGCGCTGAGGGCGTCGGTGACGCCATTGAGCAGCATGTTGCCGAAGGCCTTGACCTCGGCGGTGCTGCCGGTGGACGAGCCGCAGGCGACGCCCATGCGTCCGTCGGTGATCGATGGATCGCCGAGCAGGCCGGCATCGTCGAGCGCCCGCTCGGCGGCATAGACGGCCAATTGAGAGACCCGCCCCATGCTGCGCAGCTGCTTGCGGGTCCAGTGGGACGGCGGCGCGAAGCCCGCGATGGGGGCGGCCAGGCGGGTGTTCAGGTCGGGATACCTGTCCCAGTCGGGCATGCTGCGGACCGCGTTCCGCCCGGCGCGGAACGCCGCGTCGATGGTGCGCCAGTCATCTCCCAGCGCGCTGGTTCCGCCCATGCCCGTTACGACGACGCGATGCATCAGCACAGCCCTCCGTTGACGGCCAGCACCTGCCGGGTGATGTACGCCGCCCCGGGCGACATCAGGAACACGACGGCCGCGGCGACTTCTTCGGGTGTGCCCATGCGCTGCGCCGGCACGGCTTTGAGGATTTCTTCCACGGGTACGTCTTCGTCGATCATGTCGGTGTCGATGAGGCCGGGCGCCACGCAGTTGACGGTGATCCGGCGTTTGGCCAGTTCCACGGCGAGCGCCTTGGCGGCGCCGATGAGCCCGGCCTTGGAGGCGCTGTAGTTGACCTGGCCGCGGTTGCCGACCAGGCCGGATACCGAGGCCATGCAGATGATGCGGCCCGGCGCGCGCCGGCGGATCATGGGCATGCTGAGCGGCGACAGGACATTGTAGAAGCCGTCGAGGTTGGTGCGCAGGACTTGGTCCCAGTCGCTGTCGGTCAGTGCCGGGAAGGCGCCGTCGCGGCTGATGCCCGCGTTGAGCACGACGCCGTAGTAGGCGCCGTGCGCCTGGATGTCGGCTTCCAGCACCCGGGCGCATTGGGCGCGGTCGGCCGTGTCGAAGGCGAGCACGCGCGACTGGCGGCCGCGGGCGAGGATTTCCGCCTGCACGGCATGCGCCTGTTCCAGGCCCGCGCGGCAATGCACGACGATGTCGTAGCCCGCGTCGGTCAGGGCCAGCGCGATGGCGCGGCCGATGCCCCGGCTGGAGCCGGTGACGAGGACGGTCTGATTATTCATGGGGGGCGGGTTCCTGCGTGTAGTGGGCGGCATCGGCCGGCTGATAGACGTTGAGGCGGGCTTGCGCCAGCACGGTCTCGTCCTGGCGCAATTCGCATTCGAAGACGCCCATGCCCGTGGCGTCCTGCATGGCGCGGCGTATGGCGATCGTGAGCACGGCGCCGGCGGGGAAGCCTGCGGCATGGCAGGCGTAGTGCCGCGTGCCGAGCAGGAAGCCCAGCTTGACGGGGGTTCCCGCCTGCCGGGCATGCCAGCCGGCCCAGGCGCCCACGCCTTGGGCCAGCATCTCCAGGCCGAGCCAGGGCGGCAGGCTGCCGTCGGGCAGGCTGAAGGGGCAGGGCCTGACGACGGCCCGCGCGCTGAGGCTTTCCGCATCGCAGGACAGCAGCTCGTCGAGCAACACCATGTCGCCGGCATGCGGCAGCAGCTCGCGCAGAAGAGGCGGGTTCATGCGGCGCTCCCCAGGATGAGGGTGGTGTTGTTGCCGCCGAAAGCGAACGAGTTGCTCATGGCGACGCGCGCACAGCCTGGGGGATAGCGGTGGCCGGCGGTGCTGAAGGACAGCCGGGGCAGCGCCGGGTCGGGCTGCGCGTCCCAGACGTGCGGCGGCAGGGCGCCGTCGCGGTTGGCGGGGTCCAGGGTCAGCCAGGCCAGGGCGGCCTCGAGCGCGCCGGCCGCGCCCAGCGTGTGGCCGGTGAGCGCCTTGGTCGATGCGCACGGCACGTCCAGGTCCGGAAATATGGCCTGCACGGCCAGGCTTTCCATGGCGTCGTTGTGCTCGGTCGCGGTGCCGTGGAGATTGATCCAGCCGACCGCTTCGGGCTCCACGCAGGCGTCCTGCAGCGCCGCCCGCATGGCCTTGGCGGCGCCCGCGCCGCTGGGGTCGGGGGCCGACATGTGCCAGGCGTCCGAACTGCCTCCGCCTCCCAGCAGCGCGACCGAGCCGGGCGCCGCCGGATCGCGCTCCATCAGGAAGACGACGCCGGCTTCGCCGATGTTGATGCCTGCGCGATGCGCCGAGAACGGCCGGCAGAGGGTGTCCGCGACGGCGCCCAGCGCGGCGAAGCCATTGATGGTGAGCCGGCACAGCGAGTCGGCGCCGCCGCAGACGACGGCATCGCATACGCCCATGGCCAGCAGGTGGCGGGCGGTGATCAGGGCGCGCGCACTGGAGGTGCAGGCCGTGGAGAGGGTGTAGGCCGGTCCTGTGGCGCCCAGCCAGTCCGACAGGAAGGCGGAGGGCGAGGACAGGGCCTGCCTGCGGTAGTCGTAGGCGGCCGGCCACGCGTTGTCGGCGGCCAGCGAACGGAAGGCATCGACGTTGTCGTCGACCCCGGATGTGCTGGTGCCCAGCACGACAGCGACCCGATGGGCGCCATGGCGGGCCAGGGCATTGCGCAAGGCGGGCTCGATCTGCCGGGCGGCGGCCAGCAGCAGCCGGTTGTTGCGGGTGCGATGGTGCGCGGGGATGTGCCCGGGCCATTCGGGCAGCACGCCTTCATAGGCGCCCAGCACGGGCGTGCGGCCGGCTATCCACCCGGCACGCGGGCGCATGCCGGACGTGTCGCCGGCATGGAGGCGGGCGCGCACTTCGGCGATGCCGCTGCCCAGGGCGCATACCAGGCCCGGAGGTCCCAGCCAAGTCTTCATGGTCGTGTATCCAGCGGGGCGACCCGCCAATGTGTTCCGTGCGAATCCTCGATCACCAGGACGCCTGCCGGTCCGGCATGGATAGCCCGTATGGCGAAGTATGGCGCGTTGGCCCGGATCAGGGTGCGGCGCCAGCCGTCCCGCATCGGTTCTTCCCGCCACGAGCCCGCGCCGTAGGCCGCGTCCAGCGCGTCGTGCGGCGTCCAGGCGAACAGCAGCGCGGCGAACAATTCCCTGGCTTCGCTATTGGGCGGGGCGAGGCCGTCGCTGCGCCAGTTTCCCTGGTCGAGCAATTGGCGCGCGAGCGGCACGCCGAGCGGGTCGAACCAGGACCAGCGGGTCGCGCCCTGCTCGCGCTGGACGGCGAGCATGCTGTCTTGATCCGCTTGCCCGGGGTGTTGGCGGACGACGTGCAGCCAGCGCGGGAGGCCGTAGTCGTGTTCGCGGGCCGGCAGCGGCGGCGTGGTCGAGCATGCCGACAGCCAGGCCAGCATGACGCAGAGCGCGATGCGACGGAGCAGGGCGGGCATCTTCATTCTCCGGCCTCTTGCGGGACGGCCGCGGGGGTGCCTGCACCGGTGCGAGGCGAGACGATCAGGAAGGTCGCCATCAGGCTGAACACGGCGCCCAGCGCGATGGTCAGTCCGAAGTTCGAGACCGCGGGCGTGGAACTCAGGCCCAGCAGACCGAACGAAAGCAGCGTGGTCGCGGCCGACAGCGCCACGCCGAAGGCCAGCACCGGCGGGCTGGATGCGCCGGACTGCATGAACACGGCGTAATCGACCGCGACGGCCGAGGCCAGCAGCAGGCCGAACATGCTGAACAAGGTCAAGGGCTGGCCCACGATGCCGAGCATGGCCACGGTGCATGCGGTCGATAGCAGGGGGACGGACAGGATGCGCCAGGTGGCCGAGCGCCCGAGGACGACCAGCAGAAGCACGGCGGCCAGCACATACGATGCGGCCTTGAGTTCGGCGGCCTTGGTGCGCGTGGCCGCGAACTGGCGGTTCAGCTCGCCGTTCTGGTCGACCAGAACGACGCCGGGCACCGCGCGTGCAATGGCGTCCAGCGCCGCCACGGTGCGCAGGCCTTGCAGGGTGACGAGGCCCACCGATGCGCCCGCTTGCCGGCCCAGCCAGAGGTCGCGCCAAGGTTCGGCCCACGGAGCGTCCAGGGCTGCCGGGATATCGAGCACGGGCGTATCCGCCAGGCGCAGCAACTCGTTCCGGATGGCCGCGGCCGGTACGCCTATCGTGTCGAATGGCTGCCATGGCGCCGCCTGGGCGGACAGTTCCGCCAGCCGCGCGCGGGTGCGGACCTGAACGTCCGAGGGGGAGAGCAGCTGGCTGAGCGCGAGGTACGAGCCCACGCCGCCCTCGGCCTTGAGCGTATCCAGCGCGGCGGCGACGCGCGCCTGGCGGCGCAGCAGCTCGTCGTCGTCCGGGGCCCGCACCAGAAAGAACTGGCTGGTCGGCATGAAGCCGGTAATGGCGCCGATCTGCCGCGCTTCGTCCTGCATGGCGGCCGGCAGGCTGATCCATTGCCGCAGGTCGTCGCGCATGTCGAGGCGGGCCAGTCCGATCGCGCAGAAGCCGGCCAGAAGCACGGCGCCTGCGAGCTGCAATCCGCGTCGGCTCGCAAGCCGGTCGCGCTGCCCGAGCAGGTACGAGAGCCACCGGCGGGGCCGCACGGCGGGACGCCAGTTCCGGAACAGGGCCGGCAAGAGGCAGGTGGTGCAGGCATAGGCGCCGAGCAGGCCGGCGGAGGAGAACACCGCGATCTGGGTGAGCGCGGGAAACGGCGTGAAGGCGAGCGCCAGGTAGCCCAGCAGGTTGGCGGCCAGGCTGATGCGGAGGCTGGACCGGATCCGGTCCAGGGCGCGCCAGGGCTGCCACACCGGCATGTCCTGGCTCTTGCTCAGCCAGTGCAGCGGGAAATCGATCACGATGCCGATGAGGCTCGCGCCCACGACCAGGGTCATCACGTGGATGGTGCCGAACGCCGCGACGCAGGCGACGAAGCCGGTGAGCAGCGCGCAGCCCACGACGATGAAGCTGAGCAGCGCCCGCGCGCTGCGCAAGGCGAGCAGCAGAATCAGGACGATGCCGGCGATGGAGCAGGCGCTGATCCAGCCGCCTTCCCGCATGGCCAGGCTGCGGCCGGACTCCGCGTACAGGATGCCGCCGGTGGCGAGCAGGCGCGCGCCGTCCGCCCGCAGCCGTTGCTGTTCCTGGCCGATGTAGTCCGCCAGCCGCGGCGGGGAGTCCTGGTCGAAGGCGCGTCCGCGCGTCTCGGTGCGGACCAGCGCCCACGTCAGGCCGTCGTGCCGGGTGAGCAGCATGCCGCTGCCGGGATCCAGCTGCAGGCTGGTGTCAGGCTGGAGGGCGCGTTCGGCCTGGCGCGCCAGGCCCAGCCAATCCTGGTCCAGGGGAATGAGCGAAGCGGACGAGAAGGGATCGCCGATCTCCCGCGCCCGCTGTTCGGCATAGGCCTGGGGACGCTGTTCGAGCTGGGCGCGCGCCTGCGGCGGCAGCATGGCGATGCGGCCGGCCAGGAGGCGGGCGCGGAGCTGTTCCAGGTCGGGTTCGAATTCGACCTGGACGCGTTCGAACAGGCCGCTTTGCCGCCAGCGCTGGCTCAGGTCGCGCGCCTGCCGGATCGCCTCGCGTTTGTCGGGGGCGCCGAGCAGCGCGACGAGCTGATGCGTCAACGGCGCCTGGACGCGCTCCTGCGCCTGGCGCAGAACCGGATCGCTCGCGACCTGGGGCAGGAGATCGAGCAGGCCGGACGACACCGGCCAGCCCTGCCGGGCTTGCCACAGCGCTGTGCACAGCAGCGCCGCCATGCACAGCAGGAACAGGCGCGGCAGCCAGCGCTCATTCCGCATAGGCACGGGCTTCCTCGGGAGTCAGCGCGGGCGCGGTCCGTACCTGTTCCATCTTCAGGACGGTGCGGTCGCCGGCGGCCTCGCGCAGTTCGATCCGGCGTATGGTCCTGCCGCCTTCGATGTCGATCCGCTCGAATATCTGCCGCAGCAGCGGTGAGTTCGGCGTCATCGTCATGCGCCAGGCGTCCGGACTGCCGTCGAGAGCCAGGTCGAAGTTCTCTTGCAGCTCTCGGGTGTCGCCGGCCAGGACGGACAGCATCAGGCCGTGTGCGCGGCCGGCGCCCGATTGCCGCGGCAGCGCGGTCCATTGTCCGCGCTCGTCCCGCCGCGCGATGCCGTCGGCGGTGATGCGCAGTTCCTGCTCGATGGGCTTGCGCAGCAGCCACAGCAGGCCTTTGCCGGTCGCGAGCGTGAACTCGCCCCGGCTGGTCAACGGCTGGGGCAGCGAGCGCAGGAATTTTTCCTGGACGAAGCGCCCGTGCACGACGGGCGAGGCGCGCAGCTGCGTTTCCAGTTCGCCCAGGCCGAAGGCATGGGCCGGGCCGCAGGCCGCGATGCCGGCGGCCATGATCGCCTTCAGCAGCGTCCGTCTGTTCATTGCCGTTCCCATGGCAGCGCGTGGAAGGGAATTCATCGAAACCCCCGGCGGGTAAGCGCCGCCTCGACGGCCTGGACCAGCGAGGGCGGCGAGGTGTAGAGCATTTCCCGGGTGGCGACGCTGACCGCGATCTGGGTGGTCGTGCCGCGGGTCAGGCGTGCCCCCGACGCTGCGCAGCTGACCAGGTAGTTGATGCGCAGCCGGTTCTCCCATTCGACGAGTTCCGCGCGCACATCGAGGGCCTGGCGGAAGGTCGCGGGCTTGACGTAGCGCAGTTGCAGGTCGACCACGGGCCAGACGTAGCCGTCGCGCAGCATGTCGTCGTAGTTGTAGCCGATGTCGTCGAGCAGTTCGCACCGGACTTCTTCGAAATACTTGACGTAGTGGCCATGCCAGACGACGTTCAGCGAATCGATGTCGTAGAACGGCACTTTGATGGGGATGTCGATGCCGAGCAGGCCGCGTTTACGCATGTTTCTGCCAGAAGGGATAGAAGTTGAACCATTGCAGCGGGGCGTCGCGGCAGGCCGCGGCGAGCACGTCGGCATAGCGCTGCGCGCCGCGCGAGACTTCGGCCTCGCGGGTGGCTCGCGTCCAGGCCAGTCCGTCTGACAGGCGCTGCAGGGCAATGCGGTAGCGTCCCCGCCGGCGTGTGCAGAACACGGTATTGACGGGGCAGCGCAGCAGGCCGGCCAGCAGCCATGGACCTTGCGGCAGCAGCGCATCGGCGCCGAGGAATGTCACCGGGACGACGCGCTTGCCCTGGAGCGGCGTGCGGTCGCCGGCGATGGCCAGCCATTCGCCGCGCTTGAGTCTTTCGCTCAGGTGCAGCATGGTCGCCGCGTCCAGCTCGCTGACCTGGATCAGGTTCAACTGGCTGGCGCCCGCCTGCGACAGCAAGGCGTTGAAGCGCACCGCGTTGTGGCTGTGGACCAGCACGTTGAGCCGCAGGTTCGGCTCGTGGCTGGCGATGGCCCGGCAGAGTTCGGCGTTGCCCAGGTGGGAGCAAAGCAGGATCTGCCCCGGACCGCTGCCCATCTGGGCCCGGAGCCGGTCCGGATCCTCGATGTCCACGTCGCCGGTGGCTATCCTGCCTTGCCAGGTATCGAGCTTGTCGAGCAAGGCGCACGCGAACGCCAGGTATTGGCGGTAGACGGGGAATCGCGCCGGAAAGAGCGCCGGCCCCCCGCCATGGGCCGCCAGGCGCCGCTGGTATTCCGCGATGGCGCGCCGCGCTTCCCCGCCCGTGGCGTAGAAGTACAGCACGACCAGCCAGACCACGGGGGCGACGGCGCGCCGGCCCAGCGTGCGCGCGGCCCAGGCCGTTGCCCGCATCGGCAGGCTCGCGCCTCGCTCCGGGCGCCGCGCCCAGTGCGTGGGAGAGGATGCCGGCCTCATGCGCCGGTCCTGCGCAGCGCGCGGCGGGCAAGCAGCAGGGGGAGGCGGCCCAGCATGCCGAAGAACAGGCGCGCGTGCTCTTTGCTGATCAGCAGGTTGTCGCGCAGCGCGTGGAAATGCGAGATGCCGTCACCCGGATACATGACCCGCGTCGGCAGCCACACCATGGGCACGTTGCGCCAGTGCAGGCGGACGATGATGGAAATGTCGAAATCCATTCGCCGCCCGATGCTGGCGTTGTCGATGACCGGCAGCGTCGCGGCGAGGGGATAGATGCGGAAGCCGCACATGGCATCGGGGATGTCCAGGGCGAGCGTGTTGATCCAGACCCAGACGCGCGTGATCCAGCGTCCGTAGAGGCGGGCACGGGGCGCATCGTCGCCGTAGATCGGTGCGCCGCACACCAGGGCCTGGGGGTGCGCCCTCGACAGCGCGGCGAATTGCGCGACGTCCGCCAGCGCATGCTGGCCGTCGGCGTCGATTTGCAGCGCGTGGCTGTAGCCGCGGCCGGCGGCGGCGCGCAATCCGTCCAGGACGGCCGCGCCCTTGCCGCCGTTGTCGCGGCGGCGCAAGAGCCAGGTGCCGGGGATGGTGCGGACGAGGCCGTCGAGCACCGTGGCGCAGTCGGGGGCGGAGCCGTCGTCCACGAGCAGGGTGTCCAGGCCTTGGGCGCGCAGGCTGCGAACTACGCCGGCCACCGTCGCGCCGTGGTTGTAGACGGGCACGATGGCGCAGAGTCTATGCGTCGGCATGTCGGGGCCTGTGCAGGATGCGGCCGGAGGAGCAAGGTTCGCCGTCCAGCCTGAATGCGAAATAGAGTTTGGCGTTCGCTTCGTTCCACCGCAGGGTGAGTTCGGCGACGTCGCCCGGGCGCAGCAGTTTCTGGAACTTGAGCACTTCGACGCCGCCGAAATCCAGGCCGGGAAACACGTCGCGCCGGGCCGTATCGTAGGCCCAGCCTATTTGCGCCACGCCGGGGACGACCGGCGTCGCGGGAAAATGGCCGGAGAAAAATGCCAGATCCAGCGGAATGCCGACTTCGTAGCGCCGCTCGCCTGCTTCCGTGGCAGGCAGCGCAAGCAGGTGCGGAGCGGTCGGCCGCGGGCCAGCCAAGGATTCGAACAGGGGAAGCGCGAGCTTGTCTTGCGCATTGCGGGGCAGGCGCTGCATGAAGCGCCAGCTGCGCGGGATCGCCAGGGAGGCGAGGTGCTCCCGCAGATGCGCCTGCAAGGCCGCGACCAGCGCGCGCCTGCCTTGATTGCGCAGGGCGTGCACGCCGGCCGGGGTCAGGGCCGCGAGCGCGGTGAGCCGGGTATTTTCCTTGCGCTTGCCGACGTACGCTTCGTGCACGTAGGGATGCCTGGCGAGGAGACGTTCCACCGCCGGCAGCGCGATGCGTTTTTCCTCGATCTTGACGATGCGGTCCAGGCGTCCCTGCAGCTCGAAGCCGGCATCGCAGAGGCGGACGGTATCCGCGGTCTGCTCGCGCGCCAGGGCGGTCCAGGGGGACTCCACCCACAGTGCCTGCCGTTCGTCGGCGCCGATGCGGGCGCCGGCGAAGGCCCGCCAATGACCGGCGCCTTGGCGCCAGGCAATGATGCCGGTTTCCGAACTGCCGTAGATCTCGGTCGGCAGCAGGTCCAGCCTGGCGGCGAATTGTCCGGCGGTTTCTTCGGGCAGCGGCCCGCCCGCGGAGAAAATCCGTTCGACCCGGGAGCCGAGGGCGGTCCAGTCCAGGGCCGGACCGCAACGCCGCAGCAAGGCGGGGCTGCTGATCCAGATCGCCGGCGCATGGCGCGCGGCGGCGCGCTGGAGCTCTTCGGGATAGACCAGTTGGGGGCGCAGGATGGGGCGGCCCGAGCACAAGGGCCACAGCACCCTGAAGATCAGGCCGTACATATGGTGCGGACTGACGCTGCCCATCACAGTGGCGGCGGTCGCACCGGCATGGGCCGGCCACTGGCGCTGGAGCGCTTCCACCTCGCTGGCCAATTGATCCCAGGTCTTGAGGATGCGCTTCGGACTGCCGCTGGATCCGGAAGTCAGCAGCACGATGCCGGCGGATGCCGGATCCAGGCGGCAGGCGGACAGCGCCGCCGCGCCGGTCTGCGCGATCAGGCCGGCCGGGGACGCGGTCCGGCCGGCGGTGCCCGGCAAGGCCGCGTCGCTGAGCCAGAGGTCGATCTCGCCGTCCAGTTCCGCGCAGGTGGCGGGCTGGACGTCGCTCGGCAGGATCGCCCGGGTTCCCGTTCGCCAGCATGCGAGCAGCGCGCAAGCCAGTTCGGCGGCATCGTCGAACCAGAGTCCCGCGGTCCGGACTTGCGCGGCCGCCAGCGCGCCGGCCAGCGCCAGGCTGCGGGCGGCCAGGTCCGCCTGGGTCATGGCGGGGCCGTGCGCGGCCAGCCGTGAAGGATCCGGCGCCGAGAGGAGCTCGGCCAGCGCTACCCAATGCCCGGACATCAGGCCGCTCGCAGCAGGAAGGGGCGCAGCGCGCGCTCGCCCACCAGCAGCGCGCCGATGAGCGCATAGCTGATGCCGCCGGTGTAGAGCGTCCACCAGCTCCACGGGGCCCACAGCGCCAGGGCGGCGGCGACGCCGGCATTGAGCAGGAAGAACACGCACCAGACCTGCGTGACCCGGCGCGTGTACCGCACGCCTTGCTCGGGCAGCTCCGGTTCGCGCAGGCGCGCCAGGCGCTCGATGACGGGCGGCCCATAGCGCAGGCTGCCGCCGAAAATGGCCAGCATGAACAGGCTGACCAGTACAGGATAGGCGCGCAACGAGAGTTGGGCATCCGAGCAGGACAGCGCGATGCAGCCGGCCAGGGCGGCCGCGGGCAGCAGCCGGCCCCCGGGTTCTTCCGGCCGCGCCAGCAGGGTGCGCAGCAGCCACAGCGCCGAGAGCGGAAGCATGATCCAGGCCGGCTCGACCCGGCCTTGCACGGCATAGACCCAGAAGGGATAGGCCATGCCGGCGGCGAGAGAGACCGGGACCAGGGCGGATCGCATGCTCAGCCGGCGTTCTGCTGTTTCTGGTAGACGGCCTCGATGACGTCTTCGACCGTCCGGACCGAGCGGAAGTCCGCGGCGTCGAGCTTGCGGCCCGTCGCGCGGCGGATGTGGTCGATCAGGTCGATGGCGTCGATGCTGTCGATTTCGAGGTCGGTATACAGGTTGGCCGAAGGCGTCACGCGTTCGGGCTCTATCTCGAACAGCTCGACGAGGGCATTGCTCAGTACGGCGTAGATCTCTTCTCGAGTTTGCATGGCGGATCGGCGGTCAGTTTCGGCGGTTCGAGGTGACGAAGGCGGCAAGGTGGGCGACGCTGGAAAAATGCTGCCGCAGGTCCTTGGTGTCGGGGTCGATGGCGATGCCGTATTTCTTCTGCAGGCTGAGCCCGAGCTCCAGCGCGTCCACGGAGTCCAGCCCCAGGCCGTCGCCGAACAGCGCGTCGTGCGTATCGATGTCTTCCGGCGTCACGTCCTCCAGGCCCAGCGATTCGATGATGAGGTTCTTGAGTTCAGTTTCCAGTGCCTGCATGGTGGTTCAGTTCCGACGCGAAATAGTCATGGAGAAAATCGTTCATCAAACGGCCGGCGATGGGAGGGGAGTGCCTGTCGCGCCACCGGGCCGGGTCGATGTCCGGGCCGACGTGGATGCTGTATCGCATGCGCCTGTAGGGGATGCGGTACCAGGGCTCGCCCTTGGTCAGGCTGCGCGGCGTCATGCGGATGACGACCGGCGTGACCACCTGCGCGCCTCGCAGGGCAATGGCGCAGGCTCCCCGGTGGAGTTTCGGCAAGCTGCCGACCGGCGTGCGGGTACCCTCGGGGAAAATGATGAGGGCCTCGCCTTGCTTCAATACCTCGGCCGAGCGATCCAGCATTTCCAGGCTTTGGTCATTCGTAATATAGCCCGCGCTGAGTATGGGGCCGCGCGTGAAAGGGTTGGTGACCAACCCGTGCTTGACGACGCAATTGGCATGGCCGTCGACGTGGCCGATCAGGAAGACCACGTCCAGCAGCGACGGGTGGTTGGCCACGATGAGCTGGCCGGGGCGTCCGAGCCGCTCGGCGCCGCGGAAATCGACGGTCAGGATGCCGGCCCGGACCATGAAGCGGATGAACCAGCGGAAGCTGCCGCCGATGGCGCGGCGCGCCCGGCGCTGGCGCACGCGCCGGCTGCCGGGCAGCAGGCCCTGCGGCGGGAAGACGAACAGGCGCAGGGCCAGGCCGCCGAGTCCGAACAGGACGAAAGACGCGCCCGTTGCGACCAGGCGCCAGAGCCAGGCGTCCTGGCGCTGCGGCGCTAGCGATCGAGGTGCGTCCATTGCCATGCGTGTCCGTTTTCGATGTGATGCCAGCCGGGCGAGCCGAGCGCCAGGTTGCGCACGAGGTTCAGCGGACTGGGCCAGGCAGGGGCCGGCGAGCACGCCGGCGGATCGGACGGCGCAAGCCGCCAGTCCTGGCCGGGCTCGATGCGGAACGCCGCCGCGTAGGAAAACGGCACATCGGCGATCCAGGGCCGATACGGTGCGGGCGGGAGTTCTTCGGCGAGGACGACGAGCGCGGCTTCATAGCCTTGCCGCAGCAGGGCGCAGGCTTCGAGGAAGGCGTGCTCGGCGCCGCAATGCGCCGCCGACAGCGCCACGGTTTCCGCGGTTTCGCCGCGGGCGATGGTCCATTGCCCGGCCACGGCGTTATGCACGGAGAGGCCGAAGGACGTGGGCGACAGCGGTTCGCCGCGAGCCAGGTCGAGGAGCAGTTCGATGTCGCGCGTGGTTTCCCCGTGCTGCGAGCCATAGACCACGGGCAGGTTCGCACGCCCCTCGGCGAGCGGCCAGGCGCATGCGAACACCATGCGCGCGAGGGCGCCGAGCCGGCGGCGCTGCATGGCAGGCAGGAAATCCAAGCGGGGCGGGGCATCGTCGCCGGCCGGACAATAGGGCGCCCGAGCCCACGTCTGCCAAGCGGGCGTGTCGTGGATGTGCGGCGCCCAAGCTTGCCAGTCCGCTATCGAAAAAGTAACCATGCTGCGTGATTTTACGAATAGTCACGAATTTACCCTATATTGTGCGCACCATGAAGACGACCGATGTGGCGGCAAGCACAGTCTTGCACGTGGGCTGGGCGGGTCCCGCCGCGGCGCAGGCCTATTCGGAAGCGTGCCTGTCCGAGGCCGATCGCATGCGCGCAGGCGGAGCCCGCCGCGGCAAGGCCGAGCTCGATTGGCGCGTCAGCCGCGCATTGATGGCGGAGCTCGACGTCGCCAGCGCCGGGGTGTGGTCGCTGAGTCACAGTGGCGGCCACGCGCTGTGCGCCCGCGCGGCCGGCGGCAAGCTCGGCGTCGATCTGGAGCGGATCAAGCCGCGGGACGTCCTGCGCCTGGCGCAGTGGGTATGCGATCCCGCGGAATGCGAGATCTTGCACGGACAAGCCGCTGCGCTGCAACTGACTTATTTCTATTTGCTGTGGACCTTGAAGGAAGCCTTCGTCAAGGCGGCCGGCCTTGAGTTTCCCGGCGCCATGCGCGACGTGGGGTTGCGGGAAGAGGCCGGGGAACAGCGCCTGAGAGCCCCGGCGGGGAAATGGCATGCGGCCGTTTTCCTGCTCGAGCCGGACTGGATGGCCGCCATCGTGACCAGCGCCGGCGGCGGCGGGCCGCTTCCCGTCGTTGCGTGGCAGTCGGGACAGATTGCCCGCGTGCCTGTCCATCGCATGCTGGGCAGCTGGAGCTGCTAGCGGTCCGGCCTGGCGGGCCGCCGCTATATGATAGGGACAATTTATCAAGCAGGAGCAGGCGATGAGCGAGCAGGGCACCCTCGAGCGTCTCGAGGCGGGCATGCCGATTCCTTTTGGCGGCAACCGGTATACGCGGGTGGACGAGGCGCTGGCGCGCGCGTTCGCGCCGGGCGACCGTTTGCTGGTGGTGCAGGAGAGCGGCGCGCTGCTGCACGTTCCGGCCGCGGTGGATGCGGCGGCGCGCGCCAGCGTGGCGCGGGCGCAGGCGGCCTTTGCGGCCCTGGCCGATTGTCCGCGCGAACGCGTGGACCAATTCTACGAGCGGTTCGCACAGGCGCTGTCGGACGATGCGGTATGGGCCGACATCGTCGCGGCCAACCAGGAGGACGTCGCGCGCGCGGCGGCCAAGGGCCGTTCGACCACGCGGCTGAAGGTTTCCGATGCGATGCGCGCGGCGATGATCGCCGGGCTGCGGGCCTGGCCCGGCGTGGTCGGTCCCGACCACCGGCTGGCCGGCGAGGTGGCGCATGCCGACTGGCGCGTGGCGATCGAGCGCGTGCCCTTGGGCGTGGTGGGCTTTGTGTTCGAAGGCCGTCCGAACGTGCTGGTGGACGCCTGCGGCGTGCTGGCGACGGGCAATGCCGCCGTGCTGCGCATAGGCAGCGACGCGCTGGGAACGGCGCGGGCGCTGGTCGGGCGCGCGCTGGCGCCGGCCCTGCAGGCCGCCGGCCTGCCCGATGGCTGCGTGTCGCTGATCGACCTGGAGGACCGGGCGGGCGGCTGGGCCTTGTTCAGCGATACGCGGCTGGCGCTGGCCGTGGCGCGCGGCTCGGGCGAGGCCGTCATGCAGTTGAGCAGCGTGGCGCGCCAGGCCGGCGTGCCGGTGAGCGCGCATGGCACGGGCGGCGCGTGGATGGTGGTCGACGCGACCGGCGACGCGGACCATTTCGCGCGTTCGGTCACGCGTTCGCTGGACCGCAAGGTGTGCAACACCTTGAACGTATGCTGCATCGTGCGCGAACGGGCGCAGGAACTCGTGCCGCGCTTTCTCGCGGCGATCGATGCGGCCGGCGCGGCGCGCGGCGGCAGTCCGCGCCTGCACGTGCTGCCGTCCGCGCAGGCCTATGTGCCCGACGAACTGTATGCCAGGCAGGTCACGGTGCGGCGCGCCGAAGGGGAGGTGAGCGAACCGTACGCCACCTCCCTGGCCGAGGCGCAGCTGGGCCGCGAATGGGAATGGGAAGACACCCCGGAACTGACGCTGGCGGTGGTGGACTCGGTGGAGCAGGCGGTGGCGCTGTTCAACCGCTACAGCCCGCATTTCGTCGCGAGCCTGGTCTCGCGCGATGCCGCCGTGCGCCGCATGTTCGAATCGCGCGTGGATGCGCCGTTCGTCTGCGACGGCTTTACGCGCTGGGTGGACGGTCAGTACGCGCTGGGCAAGCCCGAACTGGGCCTGTCCAACTGGGAACATGGCCGCCTGCTGGGACGCGGAGGCGTGCTCACCGGCGCCGATCTCTCCGCGATCCGGCTGGTCGCGCATACCGAGAGCGGCGCCGCGCGCTAGGGTGTCCATGCCCAAGCGCCCCCTGGATACCGGGGCCGTCGCCATGCTCGTGCTGCTGTGCGCGAGCTGGGGCGGCCAGCAGGTCGCCGTCAAGATCGCCCTGCCTGCGTTTCCGCCTTTCCTGCAGATGGGCCTGCGCTCGCTGGGCGCGGGCCTGCTCGTGCTGGCCTATTGCCTGGCCACGGGGCGCGGACGCCTGTTCCGGCGCGGCGGCGACCTGGGGCTGCTGCTGTGGTCGGCGGCATGCTTTACCGGCGAATTCGTGTTGCTCTACGTGGGGCTGCAGTGGACCGATGCGAGCCGCACGGCGCTGTTCCTCTACACCGCGCCTTTCTTCGTCGCCGTGGGCGCGACCTGGCTGCTGCCCGCCGAGCGCCTGCGCTGGGCGCAATGGCTGGGTCTGGGGCTGTCGTTCTGCGGCACCGCCATCGTGCTGGGCGTGCCGCACGCGGCCGCTTCGCGCTACGCCCTGCTGGGCGACCTGATGATCATCGCCGCCGGCGCGCTATGGGCCGCGACCACGCTGGTGATCAAAACCACGCGGCTGGCCGGCTCGCCGCCCGAGAAAGTGCTGCTCTACCAGCTTGGCGTCTCGGGCGTGGCCGGGCTGCTGGTGGCTGCGCTGATGGGCGAATCCGTCGGCGCGGCGACGTGGGGCCAGGCGGCGGCATTGTCGTACCAGACCATCTGGATCGCCGGCGTGACCTTCCTGCTGTGGCTGCGGCTCCTGGCCAACTATCCGGCCAGCACGCTGCAGGCCGCCACCTCGATGTCGCCGCTGTTCGGCGTGGCGTTCGCGGCGCTCGTCCTGGGCGAGCCGATCTCGCCCTTGTTCGCGCTGGCGGTAGGGCTGGTGGTGGCGGGGCTGGTGCTGCTGAACCGGCGCGGCTAAAGCCTCGTCCGGCGCCGTGCGCGGGTGGTAAACTGCCGCCCTTGCGGAGCGGCGGTAGCTCAGTTGGATAGAGCAACGGTCTTCTAAACCGTAGGTCACGGGTTCGACTCCTGTCCGCCGCGCCACAGCATCTTCCCCGAGCGAGAATTCAAGCCGCCCATGCTTGCGTCCCGAGCCGCAGCGCGCGGGTCTACGCGACCCGGTTCTGCAGCGGCTCGCCGGCATGGAAAGCCAGCAGGTTGCCAATGGCCAATTCCAGCGTCGCATCGGCGGACTCGGGCGAGCGGCCGCCGACGTGAGGCGTCAGCAGTACGTTCGGCAGTGCCGCCAACTCGGCGGGAACCGCGGGTTCGGTGTCGAGCACGTCGAGCCCCGCGCCGGCGATGGCGCGCGAGGCGAGCGCGCGTACGAGTTCGTCCGTGTCCACGGCATTGCCGCGGCCGACGTTGACGAAATAACCCGACGGACCCAGCGCTTCCAATACGCGGCGATCGATCAGGCGGCGCGTCGCCTCCCCGCCGGGGAGGACCGACACCAGCACGTCGGCGCGGTGCGCCAGGGTCTCGAGGTCGGGCACGTACTCCCACGGCACGCCGTCGCGCGGACTGCGGTTGCAGTACAGCACCGGCATGCGGAAAGCCTCGGCGCGCCGCGCCAGCGCCGTGCCGATGCGGCCCAGGCCGGCGATGCCCAGGGTCTTGCCCGAGACGCGGGGCGGCGATGGAAAACCGTCCTGCCAGCGGCCCTCGCGGGCTGCCAGGTCTCCCGCGCGGAACTCGCGCATCACCGCGATCACCAGGCCCATCGCATGGTCGGCCACGCATTCGCTGTTGCCGCCGGAGCCGTTGGTGACGGCGATGCCGCGGGACTTGGCGGCGGCGAGGTCGACGCGTTCGAAGCCGGCGCCCAGGCAACTGACCAGGCCGAGGTGCGGCAGCCGGGCCATGTCATCGTCCGTGACGGCGACGATGCCGCCCTTGACCAGGATCGCGCGGACGTGGGGCGCGGCCGCATCCAGCGCCGCGCCCCACCCGGGGCCGGGCGAGGCGGTGTATAGCTCGAAGCGCTCGCGCAGCCTGGCCATGCTGGATGCGGGCAGGTCGTCGATCAACAGGAGCAGGGCGGGCTTGTCGGTCGGCATGCGCGTCACAGGCGATAGCTGGGGTCGATGCGGTCGAGCTTGCGCAGCATGGCGGGCCATTCCATCAAGCCGAACGGCCGACGGGTCGTAGGCAGGAATTCCACCCGCGTCGCTTCGACCACCTCGTCGTTGACCGGATGCAGCGGCGTGCCGCAGGCCATGGCGGCGAGCTGCGATTTGCAGGCGAGCTCCAGGCGCACCATGGTGTTGAAGGTCTCGGCCACCGTGCCGCCCACGGCCAGCAGGCCGTGGTTGCGCAGGATCAGCGTGCTGGCCTGGCCCAGGTCGCGCGCCAGGCTTGCCTTTTCGGCCTCGTCCAGCACCACGCCCTCGAACTCGTGGTAGCCGATGTCGGCGAAGCGCATCGCCGTCTGCGTGATCGGCAGCAGGCCGCATTCGAGGGCGGACACCGCCATGCCGGTCCAGGTGTGCGTATGCATGACGCACGCGACCTCGGGCCGCGCCTCGTGGATCGCGCCGTGGATGAGAAAGCCCGCGCGGTTCACGTTGTAGGTCGCGCCGTGGAAGTCGGGCATCGTCAGGATGTTGCCCTGGTGGTCGATCTTGATCAGCGACGACGCGCAGATCTCGTCGTACAGCACGCCGTGGGGATTGATGAGGAAGGCGTCCGGCTCGCCCGGCACGCGCACCGAGATGTGGTTGGCGGCCAGGTCCGTCAAGCCGTACAGCTCGGTAAGCCGGTAGCAAGCGGCCAGATCGACCCGGCTCTGCCATTCGGCGTCGGAACAGCGCCCGCGCAGCGAGGCGACGGCCACGGCCATGGGTACCGTCATTTCCATGCGATTCTCCTGAGTAGTCATGAATGCGGCGCGCGCGCCATGGCCGCGCCGATGTCGGCGATGCGCCGGGTCCCGAGCAGCGCCATGTTGCGATGGATTTCGGCGCGCAGCAGTTCGATCGCGCGCTGCACGCCGGCCTTGCCGCCCACCGCGGCGGCATAGAGAAAGGGCCTGCCGAGGAACACGTGCGAGGCGCCCAGCGCGAGCGCCTTGACGACGTCGGTGCCGCGGCGGATGCCGCCGTCGATGAAGACGGGCAGATCGGCGGCCGCCACGATGCCGGGCAAGGCCTCGAGCGGCGCGACCGCGCCGTCGAGCTGGCGGCCGCCATGGTTGGAGACGATCACCGCGTCGGCGCCGGCTTCCTGCGCAAGCGCAGCGTCGCCGGGCGAGAGCACGCCCTTGACCACGAGCCGGCCGCGCCATTGGTCGCGCATGCGCTGGAGATCTTCCCAGTCGAGGTTGTCGCGCCGGTGCGCGCGCCTGGTGGCCGTCCACGAGAACATCGGGGCGCGTTCTTCCGCCATGTTCTCGAAGTGCGGCATGCCTTCGCGCGCGACGCTCCGCAGGAAGCTGCCGCACAGCCAGCGTGGATGGCACAGCGCATCGGCGACCAGGCGCGCGTTGGGCTTGAGCGGGGAGGCATAGCCGCGCCGTATGTTCTCTTCGCGGTTGCCGCTGACCGGCACGTCGACCGTGACGACCAGCGTCTCGAAGCCTGCGTCGGCAACGCGGCCGAGCAGGCGCCGGTTGCGCTCGGCGTCGGCCGAGGGGTAGGCCTGGAACCAGGTGCGGGGGTTCGCTTTCAGGATGCGGTCCATCGTCACCAGCGATGCGCTGCTGAGCACGAACGGCACGTTGGCCGCCGCGGCGGCGCCGGCGAGCGCGAGGTCGCCCTGGAAGGCGGCGACCCCTACTGCGCCCATGGGCGCGATGCCGAAGGGCGCGGCCCATTCATGGCCCAGCGTGCGCACCGCGGAACTGCGCTCGGAGGTGTCGACCAGCACGCGCGGCACCAACCGCACCGCCTCGAAGGCGGCGCGGTTCGCGCGCAAGGTCGCCTCTTCTTCCGAGCCGCCGTCGATGAAGCCGTAGATCGCGCGCGGCAGCCGGCGCGAGGCGGCGCGCCGGTAGTCCTCCAGGCACAGCATCATGCCGCGGCCGTCGCCGCAGCGGCGGGGTCGAACGTCTCCAGGCCGGGCCAGCCATTGATCTGCGAGCGCAGCATGTAGCGGTATTCGTCCGGCCCGTAGTCGGCCGTGGCGCGATGGACCGTCGACCAGTTGTCCCAGATCAGCACGTCGCCCACGCGCCATTGGTGGTCGTAGACGAAACGGTCCTGCAATTGGAATGCGAACAGGTAGTCGAGCAATTGCCGGCTTTCCTCCGGGTCCATGTCGAGGATCTCGACCGTGTAGCCCGGATCCGCATACAGGAAGCGGCGGCCGGTGACGGGGTGGCGTCCCACCAGCGGATGCGGCACGGGCGGGCGCTTGGCGCGCTGCTCGGGCGTCAGCTCGGGCCGGCTCGAACCGCGCCGGCGGGCCTCGTCGTAGTACTTGTGAAAATCGTGCAGCGCCACCGCGCCTTCGATCCTGGCCTGCACGTCGTCGGGCAGGGCCTCGTACGCCGAATACATGTCGGCGAAGCGGGTGGCGCCCAGGGCCTTGCCGTCGCGCATCGGCACCTCGACGCCGTGCAGTGCGGTGAACTTGCCCGGAACGGCGTTGTACGACATGTCGGTGTGCCAGTCCTGGCCCGCATCGATGTTGCCGAGCGGCGTTCCATCGGGCGCGCGCCGGTTCGTCAGGATCATGATCTCGGGGAACTCGAGGGTCGCCGCGCGGGTGGTGACGTTGCGGTGCAGCGGCCCGAGCCGCATGCAGAAGCGGCGCATGCCGGCGACGTCGAGGTGCTGGGCGTCGATGGCCAGCACGCTGTTGTGATAGAGCAATTGCTCGATCAGCAGGACCTCGGTGTCGTCCAGGTCGCCGCTCACGTCTATGCCCTTGAGGCGGGCGCCGATGGGCGAGCCGCTTTTCTCTACGGTGGGGGTGGATCGAAGTCGGGTCATGAGGAACTCCGGTTCATTCGGAAACGATGTGGGCTGCGCGCACGACGGTCTCGGTCTTGCGGGCCTCGGTTTGCAGGAAGGATGCGAACGCCTCGGGCGTGCCGCCGCGTTGCGGCAGGATGCCCAGTTCGTCCAGGCGCTTGCGGCCCTCGTCGGAGGCGATCCACTCGTTGGTCGCGTGGTTGAGCGTGTCGACGACGGCGCCGGGCAGGCCGGCGGGGCCGGAGATGGCGTACCAGGTATAGACCTCGAATCCCGGCAGGCTGACCTCGGCGCCATGCGGGACCTCGGGCAGGTTGGGCGAGCGCACGTCGCTGGCGACCGCCAGGGCATGCAGGCGTCCGCTCTGGACGAGCGACAGGTTGGGCGGAATCGTGTCGAAGCCCAGCGCGATCTGGCCGCCCATCAGCCCGTTCGCGGTAGAGGCGGACCCCTTGTACGGGATGTGGTTGAGCTTGATGCCTGCGAGCTGCTGCAGCATTTCGCCGGCGATGTGGCCGGCGGTGCCGATGCCCGGGCTGCCGTAGTTGAGCTCGGACGGATGGGCCTTGGCGTATTTGACGAGATCGTCCATGGTCCGGTACGGCGAGTTGGCCGGAACCAGGACCACGATGGGCGCCTTGCCCATCAGGATCACGGGCGCGAGGTCGCGCAGCGGATTGTATGAAAGCGACTTGAGCGTGTAGAGCGCGGTGACGCCCGGGCCGGGCTGATTGAGCAGGAGCGTGTAGCCGTCGGCCGCCGATTTCGCCACGGCGGCGGCGCCGATGGTGCCCGTGCCGCCCGCCCGGTTGTCGATGACGATGGGCTGGCCCATGCGTTTGTACAGCGCCTCGCCCAGGCTGCGCGCCACCAGGTCCGCGCCGCCGCCGGGCGGGTAGGGCACCACGAGCTTGATCGACCGCGACGGCCACTTTTCCTGCGCGTATGCGGCAGGCGGGCCGGCGAAGGTACAGGCCGCGGCCAGCGCGAGCCATGCGGAGAACCACCGTGTCTTTTTCATCGTGCCTCCTTTGGAATCGATAAGTGGACGGCGCTGCGCCGTCACGCGCGCAGGAATGCCCGGACTGCGTCGGCGACCTCGTCGGCCTTTTCCCACGCCATGCCGAAGCGCGCGCCGGCGATGATCCGCGCCGATTCGAGCCTGCGCAGGCGGGCGCGGTATTCCTCGAGCCGGGACGTGTAGTGGAAGTGTTCGCCCATGAGCAGCAGCGTGTCCTTGTCGAGCCGCTCGAGGCCGCTCCCTACGTCGTAGGCGTTCAGCGCGTCCAGCGCCTGCCAGCGGTTGCGCCCGACCTCGATCTGCGCGCGATTGACGCGGTCCATCCACGATTGGGTCGGCGCGAACGGCGAGTGGGATGGGTCGTGTTCGAGCATGAACTCCAGCGTGCGCGTGACCGGGAAGCCCGAGGCGTCGGCCGGGCGCAGGCCCGACTTGAGCGGCGCATGCACGTCGTGCGCCTGCTTGCGGTCGCGGTAGATCGGACAGTTCAGCAGCACGACGCGCTCCACGTGCGCGGTGTGGCGGATGCCGGTTTCGAGCGCCACGGCGGCGCCCGTGGCTTCGCCCAGCGTGCTGTAGCGCGCGATGCCCAATCCGTTCATGACGTCCTGGACGCAGTCGGCGTAGTCCTGGATGCCGGGCTGGAAATCGATCGGATCCGACATGCCATGGCTCGGGTAGTCGATTGCGACGCTGCGCACGCCTGCTCCCAGCGCCTGCATCAACTCGATCTGCAGCGCGGACGATTGCTGGTTGATGTGGGCGATGGCCAGGGCGGGGGCGTCGCTGCGGCCCATGGTGCGGCAATGGACCTGGCCGAAGCGGGTGTCGATGAGATGCCGGGTGATGTCTGCCATGTTTTGTGTCGTCTCCTCCCCCGGCATCATCGCAACGGCGATTCATAAAAACAATTCGAAAGAATTTATAATTGCATTCCTGACAGGAATGTATTGATGAATCTCGCCGATCTCTACATGTTCGAGCGGATCGCCGAGCTGGGCACGCTGAGCCTCGCCGCGCGCACCGTAGGGCGCACCCAGCCCGCGTTGACCAAGTGCGTGGACCGGCTCGAGGCCGAGTTCGGCGCGCCCTTGCTGCAGCGTAGCGGCCGGCTGCTCAGGCTCACGGAGAGCGGGCAGGTCCTGCTTGCCAGTGCCAAGCGCATGCGCCTGGCATCGGCCCAGGCCAAGCAGCAGATCGCCGATCTCGCTTCCGGCCACGTGGGGGCGGTGCGCATCGGCATCGGCGCGCCGGCGCTCGAACATCTTCTGCCCGGCGTCACCGCGCAACTGCTGCGGCAGACGCCGGGAGCCACGCTGGAGCTGTCCATCGGCACCAGCGACATGCTCGACACGGCGCTGCGGCAGGGCGACATCGACGTGCGGATCGGGCCCGCGCCCACGGTGCTCGACGGTTCGCTGGAGTACCGCTTCCTGTGGCAGGAAGAGTCCGTGATCGCGGCACGGCGCGGCCATGCGCTGGTACGCCGCGGCGTGACGGTCGCCGACCTGGGCGACGCGGGCTGGGCCCTGCCCGAACATTCGATCCCGCCGCGGGAGTGGCTGTACGAACTGCTGCATCGGCACGGGCTGCCGCCGCCCCGCGTGGTGATCAAGGCCAGCCTCATCCAGATCCAGCCGCTGCTGATCGCGGCCACCGACCTGCTGACCGTGGTGTCGCGGCGCAGCCTGGAAGCGACGACCATCGGCACCCAACTGGCCGAAGTGCCGCTGAAAGATACGGTGTTCAAACGGGACTTCGGCGTCTGCTGGCTGCGCGATACCTATCTGTCGCCCGCGACCCGCATCTTGCTCGACATCCTGCAGGAGACCGCGGCGCGGCCGGCCGCCGGTACGGCGGGCCGTATTTCCCCTGAGGGCAGGCCGCGGCGCATGCGGGTAGGCTTGCGTAAGCCGCCGTCCGGCGCAGTGTGAACTTTCCGGGCCGGATACTTGCCTCATGGTTGTACCGTTCAGCAGGAGATGCGTATGTCAGCAGGCGCAGGAGATCTCTACAAGGGCTACTACATCCGTACCATGGCCAAGCCCGTGAACCATCCCAAGGAAGGCATGACGGCGCTTTATGAAGGAGCGGCGACTGTTTCGCTGGATCCCGGAGCGCAATACGATCCGGTGCCCGCCGATATGCACCTGGGCGAAGACCAGGTCTTCGGCACGGAGTTCGAGGCGCACCGCTATGCCGAGAAAGTCGCCAAGCGATATATCGACAAGCTGGAAAAAGGGACCTGACGCGTCTGCATAATCGCCGGAAAACCGGCACGCCGCGGCGTGCCGGCTCCGCATTCGGGCGCAAACGGCGGCAGGCCTGCCGCCGGTACATGCGTGCCATGCGCGGCGATGTAATTATGGGGACAAGGTTTTGTAATTCGTGCGCGCGCCGCGTGCCGAATCGTGAGTTCAAAACCTAGTATTTACCTTGTGAGGGAAAACGATAGGATTATGGTCCGATCGACGGTTTTCCTTCGTAGAAACCCTCGCGCATTTAGTTGATTTTATCAACTTTGTGGCCGATGCGTCGCATTAATGCTGGCGATCGCCGGTGCCGGGGAATGCCCGGCTCGGCAGGCAAGCCAGTATGCGCATAAAACCCTGAGTAAATGATCGGCGCCTTCGGTCAATATGCGTTGTATCCGACGGAAACGAAAACGAGTTGACTAAGCGATCGATGGGCCGCATAGTCGATTTCCTGGTTTCCGGTTCGGCATCGTCGGTGTACGGGGCATTCCATGGTGGGGGGCCCGTCCGGATACCTGTAGTGCTTTTGCGGCACAGCACATATTCAAAACGAAGGAATGCAACATGGCCACAGGCATCGTTAAATGGTTCAACGACGACAAGGGATACGGCTTCATCATGCCGGATGACGGCGGCAAGGATTTGTTCGCGCACTTCTCCGAAATCCAGGCCGAAGGCCGCAAGACCCTGTACGAGAACCAGAAAGTGAGCTTCGAGGCCGTTCAGGGCCCTAAAGGCCCGCAGGCTTCCAAGATCCGCGTGCTGTAAGCCACGACGAATGCATGAAAAACCCCTGCATGCAGGGGTTTTTTATTGGTTGAAGCGAGCTGGTCGGCTCCCATTGGCCTACTCGGGAAATTTCGGTTAGAATCTCGGTCTCGCTTGATGCCTTGCGGCTGACGGCGCAGCGTTCGGTGGTGGCTGTAGCTCAGTTGGTAGAGTCCCGGATTGTGATTCCGGTTGTCGTGGGTTCGAGTCCCATCAGCCACCCCACCTTCATTTCCTCGCTTCCCTGCCAGCGCCCGTTGGCTTACCCTCCGGGAAGCATTTCACGAGCCGTCCGAATCCTAGTGTTGCCTGTAAGGCTCGGCCTTGTTCGCCTGTGCGCGGCCGTTCAGCGGTCCAGCCTCACTTCGAAATACGCGGAATCGACTTGCCCCAGGGAGGAAAAACCTTCCTGCGCAGCCTTGAGTGCGGCCCGCTGCCAGCGCAAGGCCAGCGTTTTTTCTTCTTCCGAGAGGTCGCCAAAGGATTCCTCGGCCCAGTTCCAGGCTTTGTATGCCAGGGCGAGGGCTTCTGATCCCCCCAGGGATTTCTCCAGGGCGCGGGCATAGCGCCGCTCCGCCTGCTGGCGTAGGTCGTCGGGGATCTGCGGGTAGTCTTGGAGAGTGACGGTATACATGCGACTCCATGCAATAACTGTATTTATATACAGTATCCGTCGGATCTCCAGTAAAAATCAAGAGGCGTATTGCCAGTGAAGCGCTGGGCGACCAAGTGCGGCGGGCTAATGCCCCTGCGTCCGCTCCTGCCGCTCCAGGGTTCCGTCCGCGCCGGAGGAGGCGGGGCGCTGGCCCTGTTCGCGCCTGCGCGCGTGGCTCAAGGCGCCCGCCGCCCGGGCTTCGTCCGAAGTGAATTCATGGGCGTTGCCGGACTGGTGGGCGGCGCGGCCGCCGCGAGAGGAAATGGCGCGCTGTTTCTGCGGATCCATCGCGGCAAAGCCTCGGGGGCGTTTCTCGCTCGGTGGCATGAGGGTTTCTCCAAAGAGTGGACACGATTGCCGGCAGGCGTCCCTCTTTCGCAAGCCCCGTGCCCGACCGGCCTCAATGCTGGTCGGTGCCGTCGCCCGCTTCTTCGCCCTGGCACAGGGTGGCAATGACGTTCTGCCAGCCCTTCTTGAACGAAGGATGGGCCTCGTTCAGCGTCGGCTCGACCTGCTGGGCGATGGCCTGCATGACCTGGCGCAATTGCTGCGCGTTGGGATGGGCGGAAATCAGCATGCTGACGACGTTCTGCAGGGCGGTGAGCTGCCCTTTCAGGAATTCGGGATCGGCCACGTTGGCTCCTTGATGATAGGGTTGGAAATCCGCAAAGCGGGTCTGCCTGCATCTTAACGGTTCCCCGCGATCCCGTTTCCTCCAAGGGTTTTTGCCTATGCCTGGATAGGTAGATGTCCCAGTACGGCAGCGCTGACACCGGAGTGCGATTGGTCTACGATTGCCGGACCCAGGAGGGCCATTTGTATGGTTATGGTGATAGATCGCAAGAAGCTGGTGTGTTTCGTCGTTGCCACCAGGAATGCATCCGGCGCGCAGCGCTGGTGCGCGCTGAACGAAGATCGGGAATGGCTGGCCAATCTGGCCGCCGGGCCGGCTGCCGCTGCCGAAAAGGCCGGCGTCTATTGCTGCAACCCCAGCCAGGAACTCCGGCGCGCCGCGGCCCAGGCCCTGGGCGTGGAGGAAGGCAGCGAATTCGTGGTCCACAAGCTGTTCCAATCGTCGGATAGCGACGAATGCGCCGAAGTCATCTCGCGCAAGGTCGCCCTGGTGGACTGACGGCGCCTACCCCGGCCCATCCGTCAGCACGCAGCCGTTTACCGTGGGCAAACCGGCATCCAGTCGGGCGGATGTGCATTCCAGGTAGACCTTGAATCCCCTGGGAAGCGTATCCAGCGCGACCGGCTCGGGGCAATTCGCGCCGCTGCACGCGCCATCGGCTTTCAGGCGGGCGCGCACGGGATGCTCGGGATCGGCGGCCTTGAGGTCCAACTGCAGTTCCGGGCCGTCGGCATGGATTTTCTGCAGGCGCCCGGTGACGATGAACGGGCCGTCCCGGTATTTGTCCAGTTCATCCGGGTCTTGCGATGCGAGCTCGACGAACAACAGTTCGGCGTCGTAGCGCGGCAGCGAGCGGTGCCGGGGCGAGGAGGCGTGGGCCGAGGCTGCCGGTGAAGCGTCGGAGCAGGCCCAGAGCATGGGCAGGATCAGGAATGGTGCGAGCAGGCGGAGCAGCATGGCGGTACGTGAAAATGCGGAGAACCGCATACCTTAACCCCAATTGCCCGCCGGGGCTTTTTCGGCCAGCCTATGTGCCGGCCGCTCGCGCTCTTCCCGAGGGAAGCATGGGCGCGACTTCGGGGCGCACTTCCGTCAGGTTGTTCTGCCGCATATAGTCGTTCATTTCCCGCCAGCCGGTGAAAATCGCCGCCTTGGACATGTGCGGATTGAATGTATAGCAGTCTTCGAGAGCGCGCCCGGCTTGCCGGCAGGCGCCGCCGATCGCGCGTGCGTCGGCATCGCGCTTGGCTTCGATCTGCGAAAGCGGCTGCAGCCCCAGGTAGTCGCAGCCCGCCGCCGCGAGCAGCGCGGCCGCCGCCAGCAGCGGACGGCCGATGCGGCACAGGCCGCCGATGGCCGCGGCGTAAGGACGTGGAGAGGCGGATGTCTGGCTCATAGCCGGTTTATCGGCCCGGGATGGCCAGAACTGTAGGGCCGCACCTCAACTTGGACGCGCTGTTGCCGATAATCGCTGCATGATAGGCCGCATCCCTTCCCATATGCCCGCCGACGGCGCCCCGGGCGACCTGAGCGCGGAAGACCTCGACGCCCTGGAGCGTTCGCTTCTGTTCGCCGGCTGCACGTCCAGCCAGCGCGACGCGGTACGGGGGTTCGCCTATGCCACCCACCTTGCCCATGGCGCGATCCTGCTGCAACCCGGCGACCCCAATTTCTGCGTGTACGTGCTGGTGGAAGGGCAGTTGGCGGCATTCACCGATGCCGACCTGCAGCGCCGCGTGGCGCGCTTCGTGCCGGGCGAATGCCTGGGCGAGCATGCGCTGATCGGGCCCGACGGCGGCAGCGTCTACGTGGCGGCCCAGTGGCCGTCGCGCCTGGTGGCGCTGGATGCACGCAAGCTGCGCGCGGTAATGGAGGCGGCGCCGCGCATCGCGCTCAATGTGCTCGATATGCTGAGCGTACGGCTGCGCGCCGCCAATATTCGCCACGATCCGCAGGAGTCGCCGGCCAGTATCGATTTCATGGCCAATCACGATGCGGTGACGGGGCTCTACAACCGCCGCTGGCTGGACAAGGCCTATCCCGCGGAGCTGGCGCGCTGCGAGCGCGACGGCGAGCCCGTCTGCCTGGCGGTGATCGACATCGACCGGTTCGACAGGCTGCATCAGGCATTGGGCCATGCCGTCGGCGATGCTATTCTGCGCCAGTTGGCCGATCTGACGAGAAATCTGCTGCCTTCCTGGGACATGCTGGCGCGCCTGGCGGGCGACCGCTTCGCCGTCCTCGTACCCGCGAGCCTGCGCGATACGGTGGCCATGTGCGAGCGCCTGCGCCTGCACGTCTCGGGGCGCCAGTTCGCGCTGCGCGGGCAGATCGCGACGCAGATGACCTTGTCGATCGGGGTGGCTCAGGCCAGGAGCGATTTCGCCGATACGCTCGCCCGGGCGCTGCAGGCGCTCGAGCGCGCCAAGGAGCGCGGACGCAACGCCGTCGAACCCGTGCCGGACTGAGGGTGGAGGTATTTTTTCATACGCCATGCGCGAAGGAGTGGTGCCATGCAAAGTCCGGGTCCCGAGTTCGACAGTCTCCTGCCTCCCCTCGTCCTGAACCGGCGGGGATTCATCACGACTTCGCTGGCCAGCGGGTTCGCGCTGGCCGCCGGTCCGATCGCGGCCCAGACCGTGGTCCGCACCGACGACCAGGGACTGGTCGCGGGCGAGGTCCGCATTCCGGTCGAGGGCGGGGAGATTCCCGCCTATCGCGCGATGCCGGCAGGCAGGAAGCAGGCGCCGGTCATCCTGGTCGTGCACGAGATCTTCGGCGTGCACGAGTACATCAAGGACGTTTGCCGCCGCTGGGCCAAGGCGGGCTATCTGGCCGTCGCGCCGCAGCTTTACGCCCGCCAGGGCGATCCGTCGCAGTACCAGGAGATTCCGCGCCTGATGTCCGAAGTGGTCGCCAAGGCGCCCGACGAGCAGGTAATGGCCGATCTGGACGCTACGGCGCGCTGGGCCGCCGGCCACGGCGGCAGCCGCACCCGCCTGGGCGTGACGGGTTTTTGCTGGGGCGGCCGCGTGGTGTGGCTTTATGCGGCCCATAACCCCGCGGTCAAGGCGGGGGCGGCGTTCTACGGCCCGCTCACGCCCAAGCCGACGGCGCTGCAGCCGCTTGCTCCGGTCGATGTGGCGGCGCAGTTGAAGGCGCCCGTGCTCGGGCTCTATGGCGGGCAGGATGCCGGTATTCCGCTGACCTCGGTCAATGCCATGAAAGATGCGCTGGCCAAGGGCAGCCCGGCAGCGCGTGCGTCGACCTTCGTGCTGTTCCGCAACGCGCCGCACGGTTTCCATGCGGATTACCGTCCCAGCTATCGCGATGCCGAGGCCAAGGAGGCCTGGACGCTGGCCCGGGACTGGTTCGCGCAGCGTCTGTGAGCGCCGGTTTGCCGGTCGGGACGGCCGAGGACGCACCGCGGCAGCCGCTCTGGCTGGTGCTGGACGCCTGCGTGCTGATGTCGAGCATCCTGCGGCCGCTGTTGCTGGACATGGCGGAGCAGGGCTGGTTCCGCCCGGTCTGGAGCGCACGGATAGGCCTCGAGTGGCGGCGCAATGCGGCGCGCGTCTGGGGCGTAGGCGTCGAGGTGCTGGAGGCGCAATGGGCCGCACTGGAACAGCGCTTTCCCGACGCGGATGCGGGCGACGTGGCGCTTTACGAAGCCAGCCTGCGCTACGGCGACCCCAAGGACAGGCACGTCGTGGCCGCGGGCCTGGCGCGCCGCGCGCGGGCCGCGCTGCAGCAGCGGCCTTGCGTGCGGGTGCTGACCTGGAATCTGAAGGACTTCGACCGTGCCGAATTGCGCCGCCAGGACATGTCGGTCTGGGACCCGGACCGGCAATTGGCGGACTGGGCGGCTCAGGATCCCGCCGGCGTGGCCGCCGCGCTGGCCGGGGTGCCGGCCTATGCCCGGCTGCTCGAGCGCGACGAGCCGGTAATGGCGACCCTGCGGCGCGAGCGGCTGTTCCGGACCTGCCGCCTGCTGGCTGAGCACCTGGAACCGCAACCCCAGGAATAGAGCGCCGGTTTGCCCGTCGGCGCAGGCGCGCAGTTCGGATTTTTCGGGAAGTTACGTATACTCCTGTTTCTGCAACTGAGTTTCACGAGCATCCCGTGACCCTAACCTACATCCTGCTTGCCACGCTGGCGAGCGGTGTCCTCTCGGTCGTCGTGGCCGGCTGGCTGGCTTTCCGGTATTTCGCCCGCCATCTTCACCAAATGATCAGCTTTTCCGTGGGGGTGATGCTCTCGGTGGCGCTGCTGCACACGCTGCCCGAGGCCTTCGAGTCGCAGGCCGATACGCGCGTGCTGTTCGCCCTGCTGCTGGCGGGGCTGCTGGGTTTCTTCATGCTCGAGAAGCTGGCCGTGCTGCGCCACAATCACCACCATGAGCACGACGGCCATGGACATCCGCCGGGCCACGATGCGCACGAGGCGGGGCGGGGCGGCCTGGCCGTGCTGGTGGGCGACGGCCTGCACAACTTCTGCGACGGCATCGTCATCGCCGCGGCTTTCCTGGCCGATCCCATGCTGGGAGTGCTGACGACGGTGACCATCGCGGCCCACGAGATCCCGCAGGAACTCGGCGATTTCATCGTTCTGGTCAATGCGGGCTTTACGCGCAAGCGGGCCTTGTTCTTCAACGTGCTGTCCAGCCTGACCGCGGTCGTGGGTGGCGTGGTGGGCTATGCCTTGCTGGCCGGCTCGCAGCAATGGCTGCCCTATGTGCTGACCCTGGCGGCCAGCAGCTTCATCTATATCGCGGTGGCCGATCTGATGCCGCAGATGCAGCGCCGCGCCACGCTGCGCGACAGCTTGCCGCAATTCGCGCTGATCGTGACGGGCGTGGCGGCCGTCTGGCTGATCAATTCGGCATTCCACAAACACGTCCACGCGATGGAGGCCCGGGCCGGGGCGCCGGCGGCGCAGGTCGAGGCCGCAGGCGGGCATCGCCACTGACGGGCCATGCGCCGGATAGCCTACTCCCGGCCTTCCGCCTCGTCGTCCTCTTCCACGGGCCGGGCCGCGCCGCCGGTGCGCGTCGGATAGGCGGCCGAGGCGACCAGGTGGCTGTTGATGCGGCGAAGGTCGCGCAGGACGTCCAGGTGCAGCGCGCTGGTTTCCGCGGTATCCACGCGGCCGCTGCGCAAGCGTTCGAAATGGGCTTGCGTGGCCCGGCTTTCCAGGTTCCGGAAGGTTTCTTTTTCCGCCGCGAGCAAGCGCGCCGCGCGCTCGTCGGTGGTGACGAACAGCGATGCCGCCAGGCGCAGGTTGACTTCGAGCCTGCCGTGCATGTCGTCCAGTTCCCGCTTGCCTTCGGGCGAGAAAGTCAGGCCGCGCTTGTTGAGCTTGCCGATGTCGTTGAGCAGGTTCTTGTCGATCACGTCGCCGGCGTGTTCCAGGTTGGTGATGAAGGCCAGAATTTCGTCGGCGCGCTGCCCGTCCTCGGCCGTCATGTCGTCCTGTTCCAGGCTGGCCACGTAGGTCTTGATGGCGCTGTTGAGCCGGTCCAGCACGTCGTCCAGCCGGCGCGCCTCGGCGATGCGCTTGCGGTCGGCCTTGGCCAGCGCTTGGCGCGAATGATGCAGCATGGCTTGCAGCGTGTCGGCCATGCGCAGCGCCTCGCGCGCGGCATTGCCCAGCGCCACCACGGGCAGGCTGCGCGCGGCGCTGTCCAGGTAGAGGGGATGGCCGGCGTCGGCCGACGGCCGGGCCGGCAGCCAGCGCCGCAGCAATGCGGCGTAGGGCGTGAGCAGCGGCAGGAACACCGCGGCCAGCACCAGATTGAAAATGGTGTGGAAGTTGGCCACCGCGCGGGCGTTGTCGCCGGCCAGTTCGCCCATCCAGGGATGGACGTGGCGCAGCAAGGCCAGGCCGATGACCACCCCCACTGCGCGGGTCAGCAGGTTGCCCAGCGGCAGCCGGCGTGCCTGCGGGTCGTTCTTGGCCGAGCCTTCCAGCAGGGGATTGACGGCGGTGCCGAGATTGGCGCCCAGGACCAGCGCGAACGCCACGTCCAGCGGCAGCAGCCCCTGGGCGGAGAAAGACATGGTCAGCACGACCACCGCCACGCTGGAATGGGCCGCCCAGGCGAGCAGGGCGGACAGGATGATGGCCAGGCCCGGCTGGCCCGAGAGCGCGGCCAGCGCCGTTTTCAGCGCGGGCAGGTCGCGGTAGGGCTGGAGTTCAGACATCAGCAGGTGCAGGCCGAGCAGCAGCAGGCCCAGGCCGATGAACACGCGCCCCAGATCGCGCACGTGAGTGGCGTTGCCGCGCCGGAACATGAGCACGCCGACCAGGACCAGCACCGGCGCGATGCGCACGATGTCGAAGGAAAGGATCTGCACGATCAGCGTGGTGCCGACGTTGGCGCCGAGCATCGCGCCCAGCGCGGGCACCAGCCCGACCAGGCCGCTGGCGGCGAACCCCGCCACGATCAGGCCGGTGGCCGTGCTGCTCTGGAGAATGGCGGTTACGCCCAGCCCGGCGAAAAAGGCATATACGCGGTTGCCCAGCGCCACGCCCAGGATCGTGCGCAGGCGCGGCCCGAAAGCACGCTGGATGCCGGTTTGCACCATATGCACGCCCCATAGCAGCAGGGCGACGTAGCCGGCGATGTCGAGCAGCGTGAGATAGCCGTTCATGCCGTCAACGCCCGCTGGAGGGACGATGGACGTCGTGCGTGACGAAGGGATGCTCGGCGCTGGGCAGGTCCAGCCAGGAAGGATGGGCCAGGGTGCGGCGGATGTCGGTCAGGCCGCCGCTCCAGCGTTCTTCCATGCCCAGGCGGCCGAACTGGTAGTCCTTGTAGGGCGCCTCGGACTTGTCGCCGCGGTAGATCAGGTGGATCACGTTGATGCGCCGGTCGCTGGCCAGTTCGCAGGCGCGCTTCATCCAGGGCTCGCCGTCGTGGCCGGCCGGCATGTGCTTGAGCATCTCGCGCAGCAGGCCCCGGTATTCCTGGACGTCGCGCATATAGTCGGTGACCAGGCGGGTGCGGCTGGAATACTGGATGTCCTTCTGGCGGATCGGCACCTCGGCCAGGTTGCCCGGCAACTGGCCGTGCGCGCTCCACAGGTCGACCTGGAAGATCAGCGCATAGCGCTCGGGGTTGGATTGCAGGATTTTGTAGAGCGGGGTATTCGAGACGATGCCGCCGTCCCAGTAGTATTCGCCGTCGATCTGCACCGGGGCGAAGCCGGGGGGCAGCGCGGCCGAGGCCATGATGTGGTCGGCGGTGAGCGGCTGCTCGGTGTTGTCGAAGTACGCGAAGTTGCCCGTCTGCACATTGACTGCGCCTACCGAGACCCGCATGGCGCCCGAATTGAGCAGTTCGAAGTCGACGAATTCCTCGAGCGTGCGTTTGAGCGGGCCGCTGTCGTAGACGCTGGCGGTCTCCGGATTGTGCAGCAGCGGCCACGAGGGAACCAGCCGCGGCACGAAGAAGCCGTTCTGCCCTTCGAGCACCGCGCGCCACGCTTCCCAGGCGCTGACCGCCGTGCCGGCGGGGGCCGGGAGCATGGCCAGGGTGTCGCGCAGCGCATCGACCGGCGTGGGCGGCAGCAGCGGCGGCTGGCAGATGTGCTCCCAGAAGCGCCGCACCTGCTCGACGCGGCGCTCGGGCGGATTGCCGGCGATGATCGCCGCGTTGATCGCGCCGATGGAAATGCCGGCGATCCAGTCCGGTTGCAGGCCCGCCTCGGCCAGGCCCTCGTAGATGCCCCCCTGGTAGGAGCCCAGCGCTCCTCCGCCTTGCAGCACCAGAGCAACCGTGTCATAGCCGCGCGTCCCGCGGTCGGAGTCGTTTCCCGTCATGCGTATCCGCTATTCATACCTGCAACGCTACAAAGTGCGCTGAATCAAACCAAGGGCACAGCGGATCCGGCTCCGCCGGTCCGCAAGTAGAGCCCCTGGGCCCGGCGCCGGGCCGCCCCAAGGCGGGCCCAGGCCCCCTCGGGGGGCTGCCGCGTAGCGGCTGGGGGCTCACCATACTGGGCGCGCGTAAGCGCGTACGGGGACCTATTAGTGCATGTACCAGCCGTGGCTGACGACGAAGGACTGGCCCGTGAAGGCCGCCGTCGGGAACGTGGAGAGGAACAGCACGGTCTGCGCGACGTCCTGCAGCGTGGTGAATTCGCCGTCGACCGTGTTGCCCAGCATCACTTTCTTGATGACTTCATCTTCGCTGATGCCGAGTTCCTCGGCCTGTTCGGGAATCTGCTTCTCGACCAGCGGCGTGCGCACGAAGCCGGGGCAGACCACGTGCGAACGCACGTTGTGCGGAGCGCCTTCCTTGGCGAGCACGCGCGCCAGCCCGAGCAGGCCGTGCTTGGCGGTGACGTAGGCGGCCTTGAGCGGCGAGGCCAGGTGCGAGTGCACCGAGCCGGTGTAGATGACGATGCCGCCGCGGTCGTCCTTGTACATGTGCTTGAGGGCGGCCTTGGTGGTGAGGAAAGCGCCGTCCACGTGGATGGCCATCACCCTTTTCCAGTCGGCGTAGGCGAACTGGTCGATCGGGTTGACGACCTGGATGCCGGCGTTGGACACCAGGATGTCCACGCTGCCGAACGTATCGACCACGCGCTGCGTGCCTTGCTCGACGGCCGCCTCGTCGGTTACGTCGAAGTCCACCGCCATGGCCTGGCAGCCCTTGAGCTTGAGATCCTCGGCCACGGCCTGCGCGGCAGCGAGATTGATGTCGGCGATGGCGACCGCGGCGCCTGCGGCGGCCAGCGCGTCGGCGATCTCTTTGCCGATGCCGCTGGCGGCGCCGGTGACGAGGGCGACTTTTCCTTGGAGCTGCATGAAGTGGTCCTTCGATGGAGAAATGGAAACGGTGCGATCAGGGCATCAGCGCCTGCGCGAGCAACTGGTAGCTGCGCACCCGGTACGGGTGATGGTGGATCTGCGAGGTGACCATGATTTCGTCGGCCAGGGTCTCGTCGGCCAGCGTGCCGATGGCGGCGTGCAGCGCCTGCGGCGTGCCGATGTGGATGCGGGTGCGGTTGTACTGGCGCAGCGCTTCCTCTTCGGGCTGGTAGACATAGGCCAGGGCTTCTTCCACGCTGGGCAGCGGATGGCGCGTGCGCCCGGTGCGCGTGCGCATCATGCTGAGGTCTGCCGTGGCGGCCAGGCGCTCGGCCTCGTCCTCTTCGGGGGCGCAGATGGCCGAGACGGCGAGGATGGCGCGCGGCTCGTGGCCGAACGGGGAGGCGCGGAATTCCTCGCGGTACAGGCGCATGGCGGCGTGCGCGTTCTCCGGCACGATGTGGTGCGCGTAGGCGAAGCCGAAGCCGTTGACGGCGGCCACGCGCGCGCCGTACAGGCTGGAGCCCAGTATCCAGATGGGCGGGCAGGGCACGCCCACGGGGGTGGCGCGCACGCGGGCATGGGGATGACCGTCGGGCATGACGTCTTTCAGATAGCCGACCAGGTCGGCCAGTTGCCCGGGGAAATCGTCGGCGCCCGCCGCGCCGCGGCGCAGCGCGCTGGCGGTCACGGGGTCGGTGCCGGGCGCGCGTCCGAGCCCGAGGTCGATGCGGCCCGGAAACATGGCTTCCAGCACCCGGAACACCTCGGCGACCTTGAGCGGGCTGTGATTGGGCAGCATGGTGCCGCCCGAACCCACGCGCAGCGTCGTGGTCGCGGCGGCGATCCGCGTGATCAGCAGCTCGGGCGCCGAGCACGCCAGCATGCCGGTATTGTGGTGCTCGGCCAGCCAGTAGCGGTGGTAGCCGGCCGCTTCGGCGTGGCGGGCGAGATCCACGCTGTTGGCCAGGGCGTCGGTGGGAGTGTGGCCGGCGGGGATGGGGCTCAGATCGAGGACGGACAGCTTGCGGGGCATGGGCATGGACGGCAATAAGGACCCCCAAGTGTGAACCCGCTGGCGCTTTGCCGCAAGCCAGCATGGCCGGCCCGCCCGCAAACGGGCCCCGTGGGCCCGCCTTCCGGCGCTAGCCGCCGCGCCTCGAAAGCACCAGCGTGCGCCAGGTCGAGGCCAGGCCGGCCGACGCGATCAACAGCATGCCCAGCCATGCTATCCCGTCGGGCTGGTCGGCCCAGAACAGGTAGCCGAGCAGGATGGAAAAGGGAATGGTGCTGTATTGCAGCACGGACGAGAGCGCCGCCGAGCCGCGGCTGAAGGCGCGGGTCATGGCGAATTGTCCGAGCAGGCCGCTGATGCCCACGCCCATCAGGGTGCTCCAGCCATAGGGCGACAGCGGCGTCCAGCCCGAGGCGAGCGTGGCGAGGCCGCCGGTCAGCGTCGTGGACAGCGCGAAGAACAGCACGATGCGCCATTCCGGCTCGCCGGCCCGGCCCAGCGAGCGCACCTGCAGGACCGCGATCGAGGTCAGGCAGCCCGCGCCCAGGCCGAGCAGGGCCGGCAGCCACTGCGAGTGGTCCAGCGTGGGCCGCAGGATGGCGATGACGCCGGCGAATCCGGCAATCACCGCCAGGGTGCGCAGCCGGTCGGTAGCGTCGCGCGCCTGCCAGATCATCCATCCGGCCACGAATAGCGGCGAGGTGTAGTTCAGCGTGACGGCCGTGGCCAGCGGCAGCCTGCTCATCGCGAAGAAAGACAGCCAGATCGAGCCCACGCCGGCGATGTTGCGCATGATGTGCAGGCGCCAGGTGGGCGGCACGATCTGGCGCCGCGTGGCGCAGGCCCAGGCGAGGATGCCCACGGCGGTGGGCAGGCCGCGGAACAGGATGATCTGCGCCAGCGAGGCCTGATCGGCGGAGAGCTTCACGAACATGCCCATGATCGCGAACATCAGCGAGGCGAACAGCATCCAGAGTGCTTGCATGGAAGGCGACGGGCCGGGGTGTGGACGGCTGGATTGTAGCGCTGGGCATAGGCGGCATTTCCCTTGAAATGGCCGCCCCGGCTACCATATAGGCCTGACCGGGAAACGGGTATCCAGGCTTGCGGTCCGTTCTGCGGCGGACCGCGGGAACTTTCGGGTATCCGCTGCCGTCACATGCGGCGCCGCGCGGGGCGGTTCCCGGAAAGCCGAGGGGAAACCACCCCGGAACAAATCAAAAGTATTCGGAGCTTCAAGCCCTCATGAAACGCATCATGCTATTTCTCGCGACCAACGTCGCCGTCATGCTGGTATTGACGGCGACGCTGAGTCTATTCGGCGTCAACCGTTTCCTCACCGCCAACGGGCTGGACATCCAGCAATTGGCGATTTTCTCGCTGATCGTCGGTTTCACGGGCGCCACCATCTCGCTGCTGATGAGCAAGCCGATGGCCAAGATGAGCACGGGCGCGCGGGTGATCGATCCGCAGGCGCCCGGCAGCGCGGAAGAACAATGGCTGGTCGATACGGTGCACCAGCTTGCCGACCGGGCCGGCATCGGCCGCCCGGAAGTGGCGATCTACGAGGGCGAGCCCAATGCCTTCGCCACCGGCGCCTTCAAGAACGACGCGCTGGTCGCGGTGTCCACCGGCCTGCTGCGCGGCATGACCGAAGAAGAAGTCAGCGCGGTGCTGGGACACGAAGTGGCGCACATCGCCAATGGCGACATGATCACGCTCACGTTGATCCAGGGCGTCGTCAACACCTTCGTGGTGTTCCTGGCGCGCGTGGTGGGCTACTTTGTCGACCGCATGGTGCTCAAGAACGAACGCGGCGGCGGCATCGGCTATTTCGCCACGGTCATCGTCTGTGAACTGGTCTTCGGCATCCTGGCCTCCGTCATCGTCGCCTGGTTCTCGCGCCAGCGCGAATACCGCGCCGATGCCGGCTCGGCCTACCTGCTGGGCGCGCGCGAGCCGATGATCCGCGCGCTGGCCCGCCTGGGCGGCATGGCGCCGGGCGAACTGCCCAAGAGCTTCGAGGCCTCCGGCATTTCCGGTGGCAAGAGCGGACTGGGCGCCCTGTTCGCCTCGCACCCCCCCATCGAAGACCGCATCCGCGCCTTGATGGCTGCGGGGGGCAAGAGGTAGAGCCCTCTACGTGCTTTGCGCGCCCCCTGGAGTGCGCGCATCAGCGAGTACGGGAGGGGCCGCCTCATCATGGACCGGCACGTAGCCGGGCATGGAGAACGAGACGTCGCCCGGCTTCCACCCGTTCAGGCGCGTCACGGCGCCCCAGAAGCGGCGCAGGGTGTACCACTGCATGGCGACCAGGCCGCGTTCGTTGTCGGCGTCCACTTCCGGGTCGCTGACGCCGGTGGGGCGCAGGGGTTCATCGTGGTACAGGGCGGTGCCGAAGAGCTGGTCCCACCACGGCAGTACCTGGCCGAAGTTGCAGTTGTGGCGCAGCGGGCGCTCGGGGTCGCGCAGCATGTGATGGTTGCGGTGGAAACGCGGCCCCACCATCAGGCGTTCGCCGATCTTGCCCAGTTTGCCCAGGCGCAGCGCCACGTTGGCGTGCGAGAAGTTCTGTACCAGTTCGCTCAACAGCCCCAGCAGCGCGAACTCGGAGGGTTCCACGCCCATCGCCAGCCCTACCGAAGCCAGGATGAAGGATTGCAGCATCCCGTCCAGATAATGGCTGCGGTCGTTCGACCAGCAGCTCATCTGGCGTTGGCTGTGGTGCATGCTGTGCATGGCCCACCACCAGGGCAGCACGTGCTGCGCGCGGTGCATCCAGTAGTACACGCAGTCATAGATCACGTAGTAGACCGCGAACAGAATATAGGGATGGTCGCCGAACCAAGGGATCCAGGCCTTCAGCCCGCTCGGTTCGTCGGTTGCCGCGCCGCCGCCCAGCATGTGGGCAAACGGCATCAGCACCAGGAAGCTGAACAGCGGGAACAGCCCCAGCAGCATGAGCAGCGTGTAGCTTCTATCCACCGTGGTATGGCGGCGGTCCTCCCAGCGTTCGGCCGGCAGCAGGCTTTCCAGCGGGCGCATCACGCCGCCGATCAGGAACAGCTGTATCGCCGCAATCAGCACCGCTTCGGCTATTTCCCGCGGATCGCCCAGGCGGGCGGCGAGGTCCAGCCCTTGTATGGCCGGGACCACGAGATGGACGGTGAGCCAATCGACGGCGCCAGCCCACTGCTGGCCGAGAAAATCGAACGGAGGGAATGCCATGCCAATGTTGCTAAAGTTTCGTGCGGACGCGCCGGACGGAGGTAGTGATTGCGGCGCAAGGCGGCGCCGCGCCGGGTCGGCCGATTGTGTGGGGGGCGGCTGGGCCTGTCAAGGATCGTGGCAAGGGGGCGCTGGAAACGGCTCCGCCCCGGCATCGCGCCTGAGAGGCGATGCCGGGGCGGAAGAGGCGCCGCGGGGGCGGCGTGGGCGTTAGCGGCCGCCCTTGACGCGCAGGTCGTTCTTCACGCTCTGCACGCCTTCCACGCCGCGGGCGATTTCCACGGCACGGTTGATCTGGGCCGAAGAGTCGACGAAACCGGACAGTTGCACGGTGCGGCGGAAAGTTTCGACGTTGACGTCGGCGGCGCTGACGTCCTTGGCGGATACCAGGGCGGCCTTGACCTTGGTGGTAATGGCCGCGTCGCTGACATACTCGTCCGCCGACTGGTGCGTGCGGGTCGAAGTGCAGCCACCCATCACGGTGGCGGTGCCGATAATGCCGGCGATGAGCAGGGTGCGAACGCTCATGATTTTCTCCTTGCTGGTTGTGTTTCTGATGGCTTATCTGCGAAAAAATCCGCTCAAGAGCGACAGGATCGCAAGCACGATGAAAATGAAGAACAGTATCTTCGCGATCGACGCTGCGCCGGCGGCAATGCCTCCGAAACCGAGGACTGCCGCGATAATCGCAATGACGAAAAATACGACTGCATAATGCAGCATGTTTTTCTCCCCTCTTGATGGCCGGGGTGGTGATCCGGACGCCGCTGCGCCGGACACGCCCTGCCTTGGTTCACAAGCTACGCGCCGGCCCCTGGGCTGACAAGGCGTCAGTGTGTTTATTTGTAATGATTTTCCGCGCGACGCCCGGCGTGTATTTATTGGAATGAATCCGCCTTTTTTACAAGGACGGAAAAGCGCGCACGGCTCGACCGTAAGCAATCGGCCCGGCGCCGGCGCCCAATACCTTACGGACAGGTAAAAAAGAAAAGCGCCCGTGAAAGGGCGCTTGGACCGGGCAGACGGGCTGGTTACGACTTCACATATTTTCCGGCTCGTCCATGGCGTTCCTGTACCACTCGTGGAAGTGCTGCATGCCGTCTTCCATGGGGGATTGGTACGGGCCCGCCTCGTCGGCGCCGCGGTCCATCAAGGCCTTCCGGCCGGCGTCCATGCGCTCGGCGATTTCGTCGTCCTCGATGGCGGTTTCCATATAGGCGGCCTGCTGAGCTTCGACGAATTCCCGTTCGAAATGGACGATTTCCTCGGGATAATAGAATTCGACGATATTGACGGTTTCCTGCGGGCTCTTCGGGTATAGCGTCGACAATACCAGCGTGTGCGGATACAGCTCGATCATGTGGGTCGGAAAATGCGTGACCCAGATCGCGCCGAATTCCGGCGCGCTACCGCCGCGATAGGCCAGCAGGGCGTCGTGCCAGCGCTGGTAGACATGCGAGCCCGGATGCGCCAGCGCATTGTGCACGCCGACGCGCTGCAGGCTGAAATGCTCGGCGAACTCCCAGCTCAGGTCGTCGCAGGTGACGAAGCGGCCCAGACCCGGGTGGAACGGGCCGACGTGGTAATCCTCGAGATAGACCTCGATGAACGTCTTCCAGTTGTAGTTGCACTGGTGGACCTCGACGCGGTCGAGCACGTAGTCGCTGAAATCGAATTCGGGCCGGCCGTCCAGCGCCGCCAGTTCCCGGGCGATCTGGCGCGCGCCGGCGCGCGGCGCCTCGAACAGCGAGCCGTTCCATTCCTGCAGCGCGAAGCGCTGCAGATCCAGGCCAGGGGTTTCGCTGAACAGCGGCGCGCCGATCAGCTTTCCTCCGGCGTCGTAGGTCCAGCGGTGCAGCGGGCAGACGATGTTGCCGGGGCGGCCGAGGTTGCCGCTGCAATGGGCGGCCTGTTTTTCCCGCGCAGGCTGGTGCCTGCCCAGCATGAGCGCCTGGCGGTGACGGCATACGTTGGACAACAGTTCGACGCCGCGCTGGTTGCGCACCAGCACGCGGCCGTCGTTTTCCTGGGTGAGTGTCCGGTAGTCCCCGATCTCGGGGACGGTTTTCTGGTGGCCCACGTAAATGGGCGCATGGCCGAAGACGGCCTGCATTTCGCGCTCGAAGCGCGAGGTATCGAAATAGGCACTGACGGGGAGCTGCGCTCGGCTCGCCGTCACATGTGCCACGCGACCGATGTCGGTCATGACTTCCCTCCGCGAGAGTTGTGAAGCCAGCATGCCACTGCGAAACCGCCCCTTACGCGACCTGGAGCGGCCTGTGAACTTCGCAGCTTGTAGCGCTGGCGCGAAGAAAATGATCTGCCCGATCAAACCGCCGATTGTACCCCGGACTGCCTGATTCGTCCCCCGCGCTCCATGCCGCGCGGGGGCGGGGTCGGCTGCGCGATCCCGTACAATTCGGGATCGCAGTGAATGTTGCAGGAGACTAGCTTGGCCCAAGATGTGAAGCATGTTCCCGAGGCCCTGCCCCAGGACTTCGAGACCGCCCTGGGCGAGCTCGAGTCCCTGGTCGCCCGGATGGAAGACGGTTCGCTGCAGCTCGAGTCGTCGCTGGCCGCCTATCGCCGCGGCGTGGAATTGGTGCGCGTATGCCAGGAAAGGCTGGCGCGCGCCGAGCAGCAGGTCCGCGTGCTCGAAGGCGAATTGCTGCGTCCGTTCGAAGCGTCCGGGGATTGACCTAGATGCCCGGTAGCCGCGAGGACTTCCAGGCCTGGACGGCGGCATGCGGACAGCGTGTCGAGCAGGCGCTGGAACGGGCGCTTCCCGCCGGAGGCCGCCTGCCCGCCACGCTGCACCGCGCCATGCGCTATGCGGTATTGGGCGGCGGCAAGCGCGTGCGGCCGCTGCTGGTCTATGCGGCGGGAGAAGCCTGCACCGGAGCCGCTGCGAGCGCCGGCGCGGCGCTGGATGCGGCGGCTTGCGCGGTCGAGCTGGTCCACGCGTATTCGCTGGTCCACGATGACATGCCGTGCATGGACGACGACGTGCTGCGGCGCGGCCGGCCGACGGTGCACGTCGAGTTCGGCCAGGCCACGGCGCTGCTGGCCGGCGACGCGCTGCAGACGCTGGCCTTCGAAGTGCTGGCGGGCATGCCCATTGCTCCCGGTCTGACCGTGCAGGCCGTGCAGGCGCTGGCGGCCGCATCCGGCAGCCAGGGCATGGCGGGCGGCCAGGCGATCGACCTGGACAGCGTCGGCAAGAGCCTGGACCGCGAAGCGCTCGAGACCATGCATCGCCTCAAGACCGGTGCGCTGCTGCGCGCCAGCACCACCCTGGGCGGCATCGTGGTCGGCGCCAGTTCCGCCCATCGCACGGCGCTGGACGGCTATGCGCAGGCGATGGGCCTGGCCTTCCAGGTGGTGGACGACATCCTCGACGTCACCGCCGATTCGGCGCGGCTCGGCAAGACCGCGGGCAAGGACGCGGCCGCCGACAAGCCGACCTATGTATCCATCCTGGGCCTGGATGCGGCCCGGGGCCTGGCGGAGCGCCTGCGCCTGGCGGCGCACGAGGCGATCGCGCCGCTGGGAATGGGCGCCGCCCGCCTGGCCGCGCTGGCCGATTTCATTGTGCTGCGCGACCGCTGAACGGAGTTCCCGCAAGATGCCAACCGATTTGCTCGATCGTATCGAAACCCCGGCCGACCTCAGGAAGCTGGACCGCGCTCAACTGGCCGTCCTGGCCGATCAACTGCGCGCGTTCGTGCTGGAGTCGGTATCGCGCACCGGGGGCCACCTTTCGTCCAACCTGGGCACGGTGGAATTGACGATCGCGCTGCACTACGTGTTCGATACTCCGGGCGACCGCATCGTCTGGGACGTCGGCCACCAGACCTATCCGCACAAGATCCTGACCGGCCGGCGCGCCGACATGGGCACGCTGCGCCAGCAGGGAGGCATTTCCGGCTTTCCCCGGCGCAGCGAATCCGAATACGACGCCTTCGGCACCGCGCACTCGTCGACCTCGATCTCGGCGGCGCTCGGCATGGCTGTGGCGGCCCGCATCGAAGGCGTGCCGCGCAAGCACATCGCCGTCATCGGCGACGGCGCGATGACGGCCGGCATGGCCTTCGAGGCCTTGAACAACGGCGGGGTGCTGCCCGACGTGGACCTGCTGGTGATCCTGAACGACAACGACATGTCGATCTCGCCGCCGGTCGGGGCCTTGAACCGCTATCTGGCGCGGCTGATGTCGGGCAAGTTCTACGCCGCCGCGCGCAACGTCGGCAAGGCCGTGCTCTCGCACGTGCCGCCGGTATACGAACTGGCGCGCCGCTTCGAGGAGCACGCCAAGGGCATGGTCACCCCGGCGACGATGTTCGAGGAGCTGGGCTTCACCTACGTGGGTCCGATCGACGGCCATGACCTGGATTCGCTGATTCCCACCTTGCAGAACCTGCGCAAGCAGACGGGCCCGCGGTTCCTGCACGTGGTCACCCGCAAAGGCCAGGGCTACAAGCTGGCGGAGGCCGATCCCGTCCTGTACCACGGCCCCGGCAAGTTCGACCCGGCCGTGGGCATCAGCCAGCCCGCCACGCCGCCCAAGCAGACCTTCACCCAGGTGTTCGGCAACTGGCTGTGCGACATGGCCGCGGCCGACGGGCGCCTGGTGGGCATCACGCCCGCCATGCGCGAGGGCAGCGGCCTGGTGGAGTTCGAACAGCGCTTTCCGGCGCGCTATTTCGACGTGGGAATCGCCGAACAGCACGCGGTAACCTTCGCCGCCGGCCTGGCTTGCGAAGGGCTCAAGCCCGTGGTGGCCATTTACTCCACTTTCCTGCAGCGCGGCTACGACCAGTTGATCCACGACGTGGCGCTGCAGAACCTGGACGTGACCTTCGCGCTGGACCGCGCCGGGCTGGTCGGCGCGGACGGGGCCACGCATGCCGGCAACTACGACATCGCCTTCGTGCGCTGCGTGCCGAACATGGTCGTGGCCACGCCCTCCGACGAGGCCGAATGCCGCTTGCTGCTGTCCACCTGTTATGCCCACCCCGGACCTGCCACCGTTCGCTACCCGCGCGGCGCCGGCCGCGGTGCGGCGGCGGGCCGCGGCCTGGAGACCGTCGCGCTGGGCAAGGGCGTGGTGCGGCGCGAGAGCGGCCGCGCCGGCGAAGCCCGGCAAAGCGTGGCCATCCTGGCGTTCGGCACGCTCGCCGTGCCGGCCCTGCGGGCCGCCGAGGCGCTGGATGCGACGCTGGTCGACATGCGCTTCGTCAAACCCATCGACCGCGAATTGATCCTCGACCTGGCCAGCCGCCACGCGGCGCTGGTAACGGTCGAAGAAGGCTGCGTGATGGGCGGCGCAGGCAGCGCCGTCTGCGAAGTGCTCAACGAGGCGGGCGTGACGCTGCCTGTCCTGCAACTGGGCCTGCCCGATCGTTTCGTCGATCACGGCGACCAGGCCGGCCTGCTCGGCGCGCTGGGCCTGGATGCTGCCGGCCTGCAGGCCTCGGTGCGTCAGCGTTTTCCCGAGTGGGTGGGCGAGGCAACTGCGGGTTAGTCGGTACTTTCGTTTTTACGGCGCAGGTGCACACAATGTGTCATCTGCCGAAGCGAATTCCACCCACGTTTCCATGGCCTCTCCGATGGCTCCGGCAAGCTCCGCAAGGGGCCGGATCCAACCGGAGTCGGCCTCTCGCCGGCCCCTCGCGGGGGTGGGGCGGCAAGGCAGGTTCTGCGGTGCCCAGGACAGGGCGCGAAAGTTTCATGCCTTGGAAGCGGGCGTAGCGAAAGGGGCGGCTGGGATGCGCTGTGTGTCATTGCTGGGCGCTCCAGCGGCGTGACGTAAAAGCGGTAGATGCAACAGGGCGTCGTGGGGAGTATGCATCATGCCCGCACCTTTGAGATCTCCCAATCCTTCAGCGTCCTTGACGACGCTGCGTGAAATCCTCGGCTACAACATCCGGGCCTTTCGGGTTGCGCGAAAAATGTCCCAGGAGCAGCTCGGCTTCGCCGCTCACCTCGACCGCACCTTCGTCAGCCAGGTCGAACGCGCCCGCGTCAATATCTCGGTAGACAACATAGAAAAACTCGCGAAGGCGCTGGAACTCGAGCCTGCCCAACTGTTTACGCGCCCCGAGCTCGGGCCCTCGCAGTGAATAAAAAAACTTTGCAGACGAGCGCGCTGGATTCAACCCGGGAGACATGAGGCCGGCCCTATGCGCTGTTCCCAAAACTCATGCATAGGGCTTTTATAAATCGTTTGTCGGTGCCGAAACCGCCACCCAATAATACGTCGTCATCCATTTCCTCGATACGCAAGGCTAAGGATAGAACGATGAAGAAAACAATGGTGCGGCTTTTGGCGGCGACGGCATTTCTCGTCAGTACCGTTACCCACGCTGCCTGGCCCGAACGGCCGATCACGCTGGTCGTGCCATGGCCGCCGGGAGGGGGCGTGGACGCTTCGGCGCGTATCGTCGCGCCTTTGTTGTCCCAGCAACTGGGCCAGCAAGTCATCGTGCTGAACAAACCCGGCGCTACCGGCAGTCTGGGGGCGGAAAGCGTAGCCAAGGGAACGCCCGACGGATACACCCTGCTTTGGACGGCGCTCAGTACCCACGTCATTCATTCGGTGCTGTACGGCAAGGTCGTCCCGTACGACCTGGAAAAAGACTTCATTCCATTATCGGTGTTCGGTGATATTCCCTACATGATCGTGGTCAATCCCAAGGTGCCGGCCCACAGCGTCGCGGAACTGATCTCGCTGGCGAAAGCCCAGCCTGGAAAGCTGACTTTCGGCTCTAGCGGCAACGGTTCCGTCCACCATCTGGCGAGCGAAAGGCTCAAGAAAAGCGCCAATATCGAGCTGCTGCACATTCCGTACAAAGGAATCGGCCCGTTGCTGGTCGATCTGGTGGCAGGCCAGATCGACATGAGCATCGAGAGTACTGCCGCCTCGCTGCAGTACATCAAGTCGCAAAAGCTCAGGGCGCTGGCGGTAGCCTGGCCCGAGCGCATTCCGTCCCTGCCCGACGTGCCGACCGCGGCCGAAGTCGGGCTGGGGGATTTCCGCGTGAGCTCCACGCTGTTCGTGGCCGCACCGGCCAGCACGCCGGCTCCGGTGGTCAAGCGGCTCGACGGGGCGATCAAGAACGTGTTTTCGGACAAGGGGCTGCAGTCCAAGCTGCTGGGGCTGTCCATCATTGCGGGCTATGTTTCGCCGGAAGACTCAGCCCGCATGGTGCATGAAGAAATGACAACCGTGCGGACGATCGTCCGCGACGCGAACATCCAGGTGGATTAGGAGATCGAGCATGACTCGGAAGGCGGAAATCTCGGGTGGCGGAATCGGCGGCCTGGCCGTCGCCACCATGCTGGCGAACGATGGATGGCGGGTGCGCGTCCACGAACAAGGGCCGGAAATCCGAGAGATTGGTGCGGGAATCTACGTCAAGAACAATAGCCTGGAGGTACTCGGGCACCTGGGGGTCATCGACCGCATCCGCGATCGCGGCACCGTGCTGGAAAAGGCGCAGATACGCTTTGCCGATGGGCGCATCCGGCAGGAGCGCCGTCTCGCGGGCGCCGCGCAAGTGCATACCTATGCCCGCCAGACCCTGATCGAGGGGCTGCGCGACGCGGCCATGGATGCGGGCGTGGAGGTCAACACCAACTCCCGCGTCGTCGGCGTGGACGCCGATGCCTTGGTGACGCAGGATGGTGGCCGCCACCCCGCCGACCTGATCGTCGCGGCCGACGGCGTGCATTCCACTATTCGGCAGTCGCTGGGCATCGGCGGGGGATTCACCGAGTTGCCGACGCGCATTGACCGGTTCTTGGTGAGGTCCCGGCGCTTCACGCCCGAACTGCAGACCGTGGAGCATTGGTCCGGCCATCGGCGCATCGGGGTGACGCCCGCCGGGCCCGAGCACACGTATGTGTACATGGTTGCGCCATCCCGCGAGACGGCGGCTACCCGTCTGCCTCTCGACGTCGGCGACTGGGCGGCGCACTTCCCTTTGTTGCGTAGCCTGTTCGAACACATCGGAGACCTGCCCGCCACCCAGTATTCCTACGGAGCCGTCGATTGTCCGCGCTGGTCGGCCGGCCGGGTCGCCATATTGGGCGACGCGGCCCACGGCCTGCCGCCGACCCTGGGGCAGGGGGCCGGACTGACGCTCATGAATGCCATGGCGCTGACTGTCATGCTGCGCGAGGCCGAGGATATTCCCCGAGTCTTGTCCGCCTGGGAGCAGCGCGTGCGCTTCATCAGCGATCGCACGCAGCGCTGGTCACGGTACTACGACGCCTTTACACGTCAATGGCCGCAGTCCCTGCATTTCGTCCACCCGCTCGTGGTCTGGGGCTTCGGCAAGCTGGGCTTTCTGAACAACCGCATGCGCATCGCCGACCGGGGCTTGCGCACGGCCGGCATTCGTCTGGACGAGCGGCCTTCCGGCTGCTAGATGCGCGGCTGGGACTCAATCCCTGAAGTTCTCGAAGCCCAGCGGCAGGTCGGTCACGTCTTTCTTCAGCAGCGCGATGGCGCTTTGCAGGTCATCGCGCTTGGCGCCCTGCACGCGTACGGTGTCGCCCTGGATGCTGGCCTGGACTTTCATCTTGCTGTTCTTGATCAGCGCGACGATCTTCTTGGCCGCGTCCTGCTGGACGCCGTTGCGCACGGTCAATACCTGCTTGGCCTTGTCGCCGCCGATTTTCTCGACCTTGCCGTGGTCGAGGAAACGCACGTCCACGCTGCGCTTGGTCATCTTGCCGAGCAGGACGTCGCGTACCTGGTCCAGTTGGAAATCGCTGTCCGCGTAGGCAGTCAGTTCTTTCTCGCTCTGTTCCACGCGCGCATCCGAGCCTTTGAAGTCGAAACGGGTGCCGATCTCTTTATTGGTCTGGTCCACGGCGTTGCGCAGTTCGACCAGGTTGGGTTTGCAGACGACGTCGAAAGTGGGCATGGGGAGTCTCGCTGTCATGGGGCCGGAACGGCCGGTCATAGGGGAATAGATGGAATTGTAGTCAAGTAAGATGGCGGGACGCGGGCGGCCGGCCGCCGCCTGTTCTTCCCCCTGGTGATGCGCGTGTTTTCAGATTCCGAACCGCAGGCCGGCCTCGACCCCAGGCCCTGCGACCTTAGCCGTTTCAATACCTTCGCCTTGGCCAGCACGGCGCCGGCGTGCGTGCAGATAATGCACGCCGGGCAGGTGCCGCAGCTGGCCGAGCTGGCCCCGCGCTACGGTGGCCTGCTGGTGCTGGGCGGCGGCAGCAACCTGGTCTTGCCGGAACGGGTGCGCGGCCTGGTGGCGCGTATGGCGCTGCGCGGGATACGGCTGCAGAGCGAGGATGCCGATGCGCGTGTCGTCGAGGCCCAGGCGGGAGAGTCCTGGCACGGGTTGGTCGCCTATTGCGTGGAGCGGGGCTGGGGCGGGCTGGAAAACCTGGCGCTGATCCCCGGCACCGTGGGCGCCGCGCCGGTCCAGAACATCGGCGCCTATGGCGTGGAACTGCGCGACCGGTTCGCGGGCCTGACCGCGTACGACCTGGAACAAAGACGCTGGATGGAATTCGACGGCGCGCAGTGCGCTTTTGCGTACCGGGACAGCGTGTTCAAGCAGGCGCCGGGCCGCTGGGTGATTACGAGCGTGCGGCTGCGCTTGCCCAAGGCCTGGCGGCCGGTGCTGGACTACCCGGACCTGCGGCGCCATCCGCGGCTGGCGGGCGAGCCGGGCGCGCGCGAGGTCTACGAGGCGGTCTGCGGGATCCGGCGCGAGAAACTGCCGGATCCCGCGGTCTTGGGCAATGCAGGCAGTTTTTTCAAGAATCCGCTGGTGTCGGCGCAGGTCTATCGGAACCTGGCCGAGCGGTTTCCCGGCCTGGTGGGCTACGCGCAGGAGGATGGCGGCTACAAGCTGGCGGCGGGCTGGCTGATCGACCAATGCGGATGGAAGGGGCGCCGGATGGGGCCGGTCGGCGTGCACGAGCGCCAGGCGCTGGTGCTGGTCAACTACGGCGGGGCGACGGCGGCCGAGGTCATGGCGCTGGCAGACGCCGTGCGTCATGACGTGCGGCAGCGCTATGGCGTGGCGCTGGAAGCCGAGCCGGTGGTCGTGCCGGGAGCGCCCGCAGAGGATTGAAGAGCGGGGGCCTGGATGGCGGCGGCCGGTGCCTGGTGCCAGCGGCGCCTGCTGCCGGATCCGCCGGGAGGCGGACGGCGCCTCCTCAGGCGGCTTTTTCCAGGCGGGCGTGGCGGCGCACGAAGCGCAGCAGCAGTTCCCGGGCGGCGGGAGTGGCGCAGACGCCGGCTTGCAGCGCCTCGACGTCGAAGCCTTCGCGGCCGAGCTGGGGCTGGAAGTGCGCCAGGTAGGTGCCCATGATGCGTGGGCAGAACTCGGGATGGTACTGGCTGGAGTAGATCGCGCCGTGATAATGCACGATCTGGTGCGGATCGTGGGCCGAACGCGCCAGCACGGTCGCGCCGGCGGGCAGCGCCACCACGCTTTGCTGGTGGATCAGGTGGGCGGGGAAGCGGCTGGGCAGTCCGGCCAGCAGCGGGATGCCGCCGGCAGCTTCGAGCAGTTCCACGGTGTTCGTGCCGACCTCGCGTCCTTGCGGATGGTAGTCCACCGCGCCGCCCAGGGCGTGCGCCAGCAACTGGTGGCCATAGCAGATGCCGAACATGGGCAGGCCCAGGCCGGCGGCCTCGCGTATCCAGCCGGCGGTGGTTTCGCTCCAGGCCTCGCGGTCGGTGACCATGGCGGGCGAGCCGGTGATGATCGCGGCGCGATATCCGGCGGGCCCGCGCAGGCGTTCGCCGGCATGGACCGCGACGACTTCCACTTCATCGGCGGCCAGGCCGGCCGCCTCGCGGATCATGTGGCTGAAGTTGCCGTGCCGGCTGGCGACGGGGGCCGGCGGGACGCCGGTCTGGATGATGGCGAGAGGCAGCGGGGTGAGAGCGTCCATGGCGATGCGGCGGGGGAAGGGCGGAAAACGCAATCGGCGGCCCATGGGGCCGCCGATCGTGGTCACGGCGCGCCCGTTGCCGGGCGCGTGATGCCCAACCGGGCGGCCGGGCTCAGCCGCCGCGCTGGCGGCGGGCGTTCTCGGCGATGCGCATGCGCAGCGCGTTGAGCTTGATGAAGCCGCCGGCATCAGCTTGGTCGTAGGCGCCGCCGTCGTCGTCGAAGGTCGCGATGGTCTGGTCGAACAGGGTGTTCTTGGAATCGCGCGCGACGGTGTAGACGTTGCCCTTGTACAGCTTGACGCGCACCCAGCCGTTGACCGCCTGCTGGGTATGGTCGATCAGGACCTGCAGCGCCCGGCGCTCGGGGCTCCACCAGTAGCCGTTGTAGATCAGGCTGGCGTAGCGCGGCATCAGGTCGTCCTTGAGGTGGGCGACTTCGCGGTCCAGCGTGATCGATTCGATGGCGCGGTGGGCGCGCAGCATGATCGTGCCCCCCGGGGTTTCGTAGCAGCCGCGTGATTTCATGCCGACGTAGCGGTTCTCGACCAGGTCGAGGCGGCCGATGCCGTGCTTGCCGCCGAGGGCGTTCAGCTCGGTCAGCACTTCGGCCGGGCTCATGCGCTTGCCGTTCAAGGCGACGATGTCGCCCTGTTCGTATTCGATGTCCAGGTATTCGGGGGCATCGGGGGCCGCTTCGGGCGCGACGGTCCAGCGCCACATGGATTCTTCGGCCTCGGACTTGGGGTCTTCGAGGTGGCGGCCTTCGTAGCTGATGTGCAGCAGGTTGGCGTCCATGGAGTAGGGCGCGCCGCCTTGCTTGTGCTTCATCTCGATCGGGATGCCGGCCGCTTCGGCATAGGCCAGCAGTTTTTCGCGCGAGAGCAGGTCCCATTCGCGCCACGGGGCGATGACCTTGATGCCGGGTTCGAGCGCGTAGTAGCCGAGTTCGAAGCGGACCTGGTCGTTGCCTTTGCCGGTGGCGCCGTGCGAGACGGCTTCTGCGCCGGCCTGGCGGGCGATTTCGATCTGGCGCTTGGCGATCAGCGGGCGGGCGATGGAGGTGCCCAGCAGGTATTCGCCTTCGTAGATGGTGTTGGCGCGGAACATCGGGAAGACGAAGTCGCGCACGAATTCTTCGCGCAGGTCGTCGATGAAGATGTTTTCCGGCTTGATGCCGAACTTGAGGGCTTTGGCGCGCGCGGGGTCGAGTTCTTCACCCTGGCCGATGTCGGCGGTGAAGGTGACGATTTCGCACTGATAGGTGTCCTGCAGCCATTTCAGGATCACGGATGTGTCGAGGCCGCCCGAGTAGGCAAGTACGACCTTCTTTACTTCGCTCATTGAGGTTCCCAGGACATGGACGGCCCCGCGGGTGGGCGTTCGCGGTGCGGCTTGCGGGCCGGTGGAGGTCACCGGGCAGGGTGTGGCGCGGCGGCTGGGTGCCGCGGCGCTTGGGTGCCCAGGATCGTGCTTCGTCCCCCGGCCTGAAAAGGACGATCTATTATTGTAGCAATGTTACGCCCAAAGGGCGTAAGCGGGCAGGGGGCTACTGTTTCCCCACCAGCAGGAATTCCATCAGCGCCTTCTGCACGTGCATGCGGTTCTCGGCTTCGTCCCAGACCACGCTTTGCGGGCCGTCGATGACTTCGGCGGTGACTTCTTCGCCGCGGTGGGCGGGCAGGCAGTGCATGAAGACGGCGCTGGGGTCGGCGATGGCCATCATGTCGCTGTCGACGCACCAGTCGGCGAAGGCGGCGCGGCGTTCTTCGTTTTCGGCCTCGAAGCCCATGCTGGTCCAGACGTCGGTGGTGACCAGGTGGGCGCCGCGGCAGGCGTCCATGGGGTCGGCGAACTGTTCGAGGCGTTCGGCGCTGAAGATGCCGGCGCGTTCGGGCTCGAGTTCGTAGCCGGGCGGGGTGGAGACGTGCAGGTTGAAGTCGAGCAGTTCGGCGGCCTGCAGCCAGGTGTTGCACATGTTGTTGGAATCGCCCACCCAGGCCACGGTCTTGCCCTGGATCGAGCCGCAGTGCTCGATGTAGGTGAAGATGTCGGCCAGGATCTGGCACGGGTGGAACTCGTTGGTCAGGCCGTTGATGACCGGCACGCGCGAGTTGGCGGCGAAGCATTCGAGCTTGGTCTGCTCGTAGGTGCGGATCATGATCAGGTCGACCATGCGCGAGATGACCCTGGCCGAATCTTCGATGGGCTCGGAGCGGCCCAGTTGGGAGTCGCCGGTGGTGAGGTGGATGACCGAGCCGCCCAGCTGGTACATGCCGGCTTCGAACGAGACGCGGGTGCGGGTGCTGGCCTTTTCGAAGACCATGGCCAGGGTGCGGTCGCTCAGGGTGAAGTGCGGTTCGTAGTTCTTGAATTTGCGCTTGATGATCGCGGCCCGCGCGAAGACGTACTCGATTTCGTCGCGGGTGAAATCGTTGAATTGCAGGAAGTGGCGCAGGGGCGGAAGCGTTTTCGAGTTGGGCTGGGGTGCGTTCATGCGCGCCTCTGACAGGTGTGGCCGATCCGACGGGCGGTGCCGCGGCACCGGCTGGGTGTATTGCCTGCCCTCCGTTTCTGGCCGCAAGGCCGGCGGCGCCAGCCGGAAGATGGCTGGGGCTGCGTGCTTGCAGCGCGATCGGCGCGTTTTCGCGGAAAGAACCAATGATACCCGAGGCCTGTGACAGCAAGCCACCTGGGCGCAGGCATTGCCGGAACGGGGCGTAGGGTGGAGCGAAGGCGGGGCGGTGGGCTACAATGGCGAGCTGTCCTTCCGGGGTATCGCCCGTTCCGGCTGCGCTTGCCACCCTGGCGCGCCGGTATTTCAATCGTCATCCCGAACGATTGAAGAAATGGTCGATGCGAGGCCTTGCGCTTCGCGCCGGGCTCCCATGTTTCACCGGGTTCACGAGACCCCTTCACCGCGGATTTGCTTCCGCTCATCGACGATGGCTGAAAGCGTCAAGCAGTTCATTATCCAGGGCATCACCTCCAGCGGCAGCAAGTTCCGTCCCAGCGATTGGGCCGAGCGGCTGGCTGGCGTGATGTCTCCGTTCCGGCCCAAGGGCAGCGTGGCCAGTCCCTATACCTATTCGCCTTACGTCGTGCCCACTTTCGTGGACGGCGTGAAATCGGTGATGGTCGACGAGCGCCTGCGCGCGCTCGAGCCGCTGGCCTGGCAGTTCGTGCATGACTTCGCGCGCGACAACGACTTGCGCACGATCGAGGCTTGTCTCATACCCGAGAAACCGGTCAAGCCCGACGGAACCTGAGCCGCCCACTGCGGCTTTTTTTACGTTCTCGTTTTCGGGTCTTGCCGTTGTGAGAGGAAACGTGCAGACGCACAAAACCAGCCGGCCAGGAGGTGCCTGTCGGGCTGGTTCGTGGAGCGTAGTGCCGGCGCTGCGGAGATCCGCTGGGCGCGAGCAGGAACGCGCGGTTCAGGCCTGCTGCCAGGCCCGGATGATCCTCAGGCCAGAGCCTTGACGGCGGAGGCCAGGCGGCTCTTGTGGCGGGCAGCCTTGTTCTTGTGGATGATCTTCTTGTCGGCGACGCGGTCGATGACGCTGGTGGCCTTTTGCAGCACATCCGTGGCGGCGCTCTTGTCGCCAGCGGCGATCGCCTGGCGAACGCGCTTGATCGAGGTGCGCAGCATCGAGCGCAGGCTGGAGTTGTGCTTGTTGCGGACCACTGCTTGGCGGGCGCGCTTACGTGCTTGGGCGGTATTGGCCATGAAAATTCCGTTTCAGTAGGGCGAAGACACGTCTTGCTGATACGCGGGGCAGGAGCTTCGCAAAGCCAGAGACTATAGCCGCAAATGGCTATAAAATCAATGCCATGTGGTGGCGTCCCTGCAAAAACCACATAGGGGCCCGCGCACGGCTGTTTTGCGCCGCCCGCGCCGGGCAGACGAACATACTCGCGCGGGGCGCCGCGCGCAAGAAGGGCATTCATGAATCTGCTGCGCGCCGCGGCCACTGTCAGTAGTTTTACCCTGTTGTCCCGCGTGACCGGCCTGGTGCGCGACGTGCTGATCGCACGGGCGTTCGGCGCGGGCAGCCTGACCGACGCTTTCTGGGTCGCGTTCCGCATTCCCAATCTGCTGCGGCGCCTGTTCGCCGAAGGGGCGTTCGCCCAGGCTTTCGTGCCCATCCTGGGCGAGGCCAAGAACCGGCACGCGCCGGAAACCACGCGCGAGCTGCTCGACCACGTCGCCTCGGTGCTCACTTTCGTGCTGATGGCGGTGACGGCGCTGGGAGTGCTGGGCGCGCCGTGGGTCGTCAGCGCCATCGGCAGCGGGTTGCGCGAGGCGGAGCGGGCGGCCGATTTCCAGTCGGCGGTCTGGATGACCCGGGTGATGTTCCCGTACATCCTGTGCATGTCGCTGGTGGCGTTCGCCTCGGGCGTGCTCAATACCTGGCGCAATTTCGCGGTGCCGGCGTTTACGCCGGTATTGCTCAACCTGTCCATGATCGGCGCCAGCCTGTGGCTGGCTCCGCATCTGGAGGTGCCGGTCCACGCCCTGGCGGTGGGCGTGATGGCGGGCGGCGTGGCGCAACTGGCGGTGCAGTTCGCCGCGCTGGCGCGGATCGGGCTGTGCCCGCGCATCGGACTGCGGCTGCGGCAGGCTTGGGCCGATCCGTTCGTGCGGCGCATCCTGCGGCAGATGCTGCCGGCCATCGTCGGCGTATCGGTGGCCCAGATTTCTTTGCTGATCAATACCAATATCGCCACGTGGCTGGCTCCGGGCAGCGTGAGCTGGCTGTCATTCGCGGACCGGCTCATGGAGTTTCCCACGGCGCTGCTGGGCATCGCGCTCAGTACCGTGTTGCTGCCCAGCCTGTCGCAGGCGCATGCGGCCGGGCGTGCGGATGAATACAGCGCCTTGCTCGATTGGGGGCTGCGGCTGACGCTGCTGCTGGGATTGCCGGCATGCGCCGGGCTCGCGCTGTTGTCGGAAGGGCTGGTCAGCACGCTGTTCCACTATGGCGCCTTCAGCGCCGCCGACGTGGCGCAGACCAGGATGGCGGTAATTGCCTATTCGGTCGGGCTGCTCGGCCTGCTTGCGGTGAAAATCCTCGCGCCGGGCTTCTATGCCCGCCAGGACATCCGCACGCCGGTCAAGATCGCGCTGGCGGTGCTGGTGGTCACGCAGTGCATGAACCTGGTGTTCGTGCCCTGGCTCCAGCATGCGGGGCTGGCGTTGTCCATCGGGCTGGGGGCCTGCGTCAATACGCTGGCGCTGCTGGTGGGGTTGCGCCGGCGCGGGGTCTACGTGCCGGCGCCGGGCTGGCCGGTGTTCCTGTTGCGGCTGGCCGGCGCGCTGGCGGCGATGGGGGCAACCCTGTGGGCCTGCCAGCTGCGCATCGACTGGCTGGCGCTCCAGACGCACGCCTGGCTGCGCGTGGGCCTGCTGCTGGCGGTGATAGCCGGCGCGGCGGCCGCGTATTTCGGGGTGCTGTTGGCGCTGGGCTTCCGGGCGAAGGATTATATGAGACCCCCCCCTACGCGCTGACGCGTGCCCCGAATGGTGGGCCCCCAGCCGCTGCGCGGCAGCCCCCCGAGGGGGCCTGGGCCCGCCTTGGGGCGGCCCGGCGCCGGGCCCAGTGGGCGAAACCGGCGGACTGGAAGGGGAAGCCCACCCCTACGCCCTTTGGGCGCCCCTCAAGGGGCGGCACTACCCGGACCGGCGGAGCCGGATCCGCCGTGCCCTGGATCTCACCCCAACCTGCTTCGTGGGTGACGACTATGCCGCCAGGGGAATGCTGGACGGGCTAGAGCAGCGGCACCAGCAGCAGTGCGACGATGTTGACGATCTTGATCAGCGGGTTGATGGCCGGGCCGGCGGTATCTTTGTAGGGGTCGCCGACGGTGTCGCCGGTTACTGCGGCTTTATGGGATTCCGAGCCCTTGCCGCCGTGGTTGCCTTCCTCGATGTACTTTTTGGCGTTGTCCCAGGCGCCGCCGCCCGTGCACATCGAGATCGCCACGAACAGGCCGGTCACGATGGCGCCCATCAGCATGCCGCCCACGGCCATGCGCGCCGATTCCCCGCCCATCAGCGCGCCGATGATCAGCGCGAGCAGGATGGGCACGATGACCGGCAGGGCCGAGGGGAGCATCATTTCCTTGATGGCCGCGCGGGTCAGCATGTCGACGGCCTTGCCGTATTCGGGCTTGGCGGTGCCTTCCATGATGCCGGGTATTTCGTGGAACTGGCGCCGGACCTCGACCACCACCGAGCCGGCCGCGCGGCCCACGGCTTCCATGGCCATGGCGGCGAACAGGAAGGGGATGAGTCCGCCGATGAACAGGCCGATGATCACGGCCGGCTCGGCCAGCGAGAAATTCACGTTCTTGCCGAGGTGCTCCAGCGCATGGGTGAAGTCGGCGAACAGCACCAGTGCCGCCAGGCCTGCCGAGCCGATGGCGTAGCCCTTGGTGACCGCCTTGGTGGTGTTGCCCACGGCATCCAGCGGGTCGGTGATGTTGCGCACCGATTCCGGCATTTGCGCCATTTCGGCGATGCCGCCGGCGTTGTCGGTGATGGGGCCATAGGCGTCCAGCGCGACGATGATGCCGGCCATGGACAGCATGGCGGTCGCGGCGATGGCGATGCCGTAGAGGCCCGCCAGGGTATAGGCGGCGTAGATCGCCAGGCACACCAGGATGACCGGCGCGGCGGTGGATTTCATCGACACCGCCAGGCCGGCGATGATGTTGGTGCCGTGGCCGGTGGTGGACGCCTGCGCCACGTAGCGGACCGGCTTGTATTCGGTCCCGGTGTAGTACTCGGTGATCCACACCAGCAGCCCGGTCAGCACCAGCCCGACCACGCTGCTGCCGTAGAGCCGGCCGACGCTGCCGCTGTCGCCCAGCGGCGTGTCGCCGAAGACCCAGGCCGTAAGCGGATAAAAGGCCACCAGCGCCAGTATCCCGGCGACGATCAGGCCGCGGTAGAGGGCGCTCATGATGCGCTTGCCGGGGCTGGCCTTGACGGCCATGCAGCCGAGGATGGAGGCGATGATGGAAAAGCCGCCCAGCACCAGCGGGTAGAGCACGGCTTGCAGCGGCGCCACCTCGATGATCAGCGAGCCCAGCAGCATGGTGGCGACCAGGGTGACGGCATAGGTTTCGAACAGGTCGGCCGCCATGCCGGCGCAGTCGCCGACGTTGTCGCCCACGTTGTCGGCGATCACCGCGGGGTTGCGCGGGTCGTCCTCGGGAATGCCGGCCTCGACCTTGCCCACCAAGTCGGCGCCGACGTCCGCGCCCTTGGTAAAGATGCCGCCGCCCAGGCGCGCGAAGATGGAGATCAGCGACGAGCCGAAGGCCAGCCCGATCAACGGCTGCAGCCGGTCGTGCAGGCTGCCGTCGCCTACGGCGCCAAGCCCGGTGGTCAGCAGAAACCACAGCAGCACGGTGATGCCGGTCAGCCCCAGCCCCACCACCAGCATGCCGGTGATGGCGCCGCCGCGGAAGGCCACGGTGAGCGCCTGGTTCAGCCCTTGCGTGGCGGCCTGCGCGGTGCGCACGTTGGCCCGCACCGATACGTTCATGCCGATGAAGCCCGCGGCGCCGGAGAGCACCGCGCCGATCGCGAAACCGACTGCGCAGGGCCAGCCCAGGCCGGGCACCAGGCCGATCACGACGAACAGCACGACGCCGACGACGGCGATGGTCGAGTACTGTCTGGCGAGATAGGCTTGTGCGCCCTGCTGGATGGCCGAGGCGATCTCGGCCATGCGGGCGTTGCCGCTTTCCTGTTTCAGGATCCAGCGGGTGGAAACAGCGCCGAAAGCCACGGCCAGAAGGCCGCATACGAGCGCGAATAGCAGACCGGTTGCCATGCATCTCCTCCTTTTTTGACTACGCGCCTGAGCGTTGACCCGCCCGGATGGGCGGAATTGCGCAAGGCGGTCCCCTTTCAGGAGCCGCGAGGCTCCCATGACTGGTGGCGGGAAAGGCCGGCTTGCGGGCCGGCCTTTCTCACTGCGAAACCGTGTTCATCAACTGCGGGGCAAACAAAAAACGATCGAGCGCAGGCGAGGCTTGGCGTCCGTCTGCGTGGGCGGCGCCTGGCGCCGCCCGGTGCGGCTACTTCACCGCATCGAAAAGCCGGGTCTTGATGTCGTCGACGGAGCCGACGCCGGAAATCTTGCGGTAGCGCGGCGCCTTGGCGTCGCCGGCGGCGGCCCACTGCGAGTAGTAGTCCACCAGCGGGCGGGTCTGCTGGCGATAGACCTCCAGGCGCTTGCGCACCGTCTCTTCCTTGTCGTCGTCGCGCTGGACGAGCGGCTCGCCGGTGGCGTCGTCGACGCCGGCGTTCTTGGGCGGGTTGAAACGCAGGTGGTAGGTGCGCCCGCTGGCTAGGTGCACGCGCCGGCCGCTCATGCGTTCGATGATTTCTTCCTCGGGCACGTCGACCTCGACCACGTAGTCGATGGGCACGCCGGCCGAGCGCATGGCTTCGGCCTGGGGAATGGTGCGCGGAAAGCCGTCGAACAGGTAGCCGTTGGTGCAGTCGGGTTCTTTCAGGCGGTCCTGGACCAGGCCGATGATGATGTCGTCGGACACCAGGCCACCGGCGTCCATGACTTTCTTGGCTTCGACGCCGAGCGGGGTGCCGGCCTTGACCGCCGCGCGCAGCATGTCGCCGGTGGAGATCTGGGGTATGCCGTAGCGTTCCTTGAGGAACGCGGCCTGAGTGCCTTTGCCGGCGCCGGGCGCTCCGAGCAAGATTAGACGCATTGATGCTTCCTGATTGGATGGAGTTGGTATTCTTGGGCTGCGGCCTTGCAGGTACATGCGCCACGGGCTGCCGGCCTCGGCCGGCACGGGCAGCATGGGCTGCCGGCATGGCGATGACGACCGATGCCAGGCGGCGCGCGGTCGATGCTGCGGTGTCGATCCCCCCTTGGCCGCGTGTCAGGCGTGACTGTCGGAAACTTACCTCAAGCGCGCCAGCGCGGTCAAATCGGTCTTTTATCAGCCTTTTCCAGCGATCAGCCGGCGTACGAAATCCAGGTCGGCCTGGGTATCCACCCCCGGGGCCGGGGCCTGCGGCGTGACGTGCACCTGGATGGCGTAGCCATGCTCCAGCGCGCGCAGTTGCTCCAGCGATTCCCAGCGCTCGAGGCGGCCCTGGGGCAAGGTGGGAAAGCGGCGCAGGAAACCCACGCGGTAGGCATAGATGCCGATGTGGCGCAGCGCCGGCAGGCCTTCGGCGCAGACTTTCTCGCCGCTGGCCAGGGCGTCGCGGGCCCACGGGATGGGGGCGCGCGAGAAGTACAGCGCGTGGCCGTCGGCGCCGCAGACGACCTTGACGAAATTGGGATTGAACAGCTCGTCGGCGGTATCGATGGGGTGGGCGGCGGTGGCGATGGCGGCCGAGGTGTGGCGCGCCAGCGTATGGGCCACGTGCGCGACCAGTTCCGGATCGATCAGCGGTTCGTCGCCCTGGATGTTGACGACGATGCGCGAGTCGTCCAGTTCGAGCGCATCGCAGGCCTCGGCCAGGCGGTCGGTGCCGGTGGGATGGTCGGGCCGCGTCAGCAGGCTGTCGAAGCCGTGGGCGCGGACCGCCTCGTGGATGCGCGCGTCGTCGGTGGCGACCACCACGCGGGCGGCGCCGCTGGCGCGCGCCTGTCCCGCGACCCGCACCACCATGGGCAGGCCGCCGATGTCGGCCAGCATCTTGCCGGGCAGCCGTGTAGAGGCGGCGCGGGCGGGAATGAGCGCGGTGAATTCCATATCAGCTATGAGCGGCGCCGGGGCTCGTATCGCCTTGCCAGGGCTGGGCCTCGGATTCGAGCATGACGGGGATGCCGTCGCGAACGGGGAAGCTGAGCCGGTCGGCCCGGCAGGTCAGGAGCCGGGCGCTGCGGTCGTGCTGCAGCGGGCCCTTGCAAAGGGGGCAGACCAGGATGTCAAGCAGGCGTGTGTCCATGGAGTCGGGATTCCAGCCAGTCGAAGAAGGTGGGGTCGGACAGATGCGCCGAGACGCTGACGGCCCATACGCGGGGGTCGTCCAGAGTGCCACATTTTACGGCGTCCTTGTCGGTGACGAGGATGAGATCGGCGGCGATGTCCGGGAAGGGAAGGCGGGCGTAGTCGTAGTGGTCGGGCAGCGCCACCAGTTCATCGGGGGGCAGGCCGGCGCGTCGCAGCGTGGCGGCGAAGCGGGCCGGGTTGCCGATGCCGGCGACGGCGACGATGCGGCCGGTGCGCGGCAGCTCGGCCAACGGCCGGCGCGCGCCGTCGGCCAGGCGCCAGGCGTCCTGCACCTCCAGCTGCATGTCGACGGCGCGTACGCCGGCGGGCGCGGCCCGGTCCGGCGCGGCCTCGGCGCCGCTGCGGTTGGTGACGATGGCATCGACGCTGCGCAGCCGCGCGGCCGGTTCGCGCAAGGGGCCGGCCGGCAGCAGCCGGCCGTTGCCCACGCCGCGCTCGTCCTGCATCACGATCTCGACGTCGCGGCCGAGCGCCAGGTGCTGCAGGCCGTCGTCGGCAAGAATGACGTCGATCTCGGGGTGGCGCGCCAGCAGCGCGCGGGCGGCCAGCAGCCGGCGCGGATGGATGGCGACCGGCACGTGCGCCTGGCGGGCGATCAGCGCGGGTTCGTCGCCGAACTCGGCCGGGTCGAGCGTACCGCTGCCCACCCGCGCCTGGGGTCCGGCATCCACGCCGTAGCCGCGGCTGATCACGCCCGGGCGGTGTCCGCGCGCGCGCAGGGCGTGCGCCGCGGCGACGATGAACGGCGTTTTGCCGGTGCCGCCCACATAGAGGTTCCCGACCACGACGACGGGTACGGGCACCCGTCCGGCACGGCGCCAGCCGGCGCGGTAGGCCAGGCGCTTGGCCGCGATGACGGCGCCCGCCAGCCACGCCAGGGGCAGCAGCAGCCGTGGCAGCCAGCCGCCGTGCTGCCATTGGCGCTCCAGCGTGGCGCGCAGGGTCATCGCGCCGCTTCCCCGGGCCGGGCGCGGGTGCTGAAGCCGATGCGCGAGATGCCGGCCTGTCCCGCCGCCTCCATGGCGCGCACGACGGACTGGTGCGGGGCGGCGGCGTCCGCATCGATCAGCAGGCTGGGGTCTTGCTGCCCCGAGGCGGCCCGGCGCAGCGCCTCGGCCAGCTCGGGCACGCCGGCCGGCGGCTGGGCGCGGCCGTTGACCGCGTAGCGGCCGTCGGCCGCCACCGTTACGGTCAGGCGCTGCGCTTCGGCCTGCGCCACGGGCGCGCCGGCTTGCGGAAGCTGTACCGACAACTGGCTGAAGCGCGTGAACGAGGTGCTGGCGGCCAGGAAGATGACGATGACCAGCAGGACGTCGATCAGCGGGATCAGGTTGATGTCGGGCTCGTCGGCGGCCAGGTTGCGGCGAAAATTCATGGGTGCGCCGTTATTCTGCCTGCAGCTCGTCCACCAGCCTGACGGCGGCGTGTTCGAGATCGTGCAGGCTGTCGTTGATGCGGGCGCGGAAATACCGGTAGAAGATCATGGCCGGTATGGCAATGAAGATCCCCAGGCCGGTGTTGTACAGGGCGATCGATATGCCGTGCGCGAGCTGGGCCGGATCGCTGCCGGCCGGCGCATACGCGCCGAAAATCTCTATCATGCCGATGACGGTGCCGAACAGGCCCATCAGCGGCGCGATGGCGGCAATGGTGCCGATGGCGCCTACGTAGCGGCCCAGGCCGTGGGCCACGCTGGCGCCCGCCTGCTCGAGCGCGTCCTTGAGCGCGGCGTGCGAGCGGTGCCGGTTGCGCAGGCCGGCGGCCAGGACGCGGCCCAGCGGCGAGTGGGCCTCGAGCTTGTCCACGACTTCCGGCGTGATGCGCCGTTTCTGCACCAGGGCGAGCACGTCCTCCAGCAGGCGGGGCGGGGCGATACGCCGGGGACGCAGGGCGAGCAGGCGTTCGACGATGAGCGTCAGCGCGACGAACGAGGTGGCGATCAATAGCCAGATAGGCCAGCCGGCCTCGCGGACGATGGCGAACAAGAAACTCTCCTTTTCGATGAAGGCGAGAATGTACGGGCGGGGACGGGGTGTGGGCAAGTCGGCGCCTGGCGGAAAGTATCCACAGAATCTGTGGATAATTATGTGTGTAACTCGGGTGAAGCCCACGAGATATGCGGGTGGAGCTAGGCTGCCCGCTTTTGATTCAGCCGCCCGCAAGCTCAAAACACCAATGGAATCAACCCTTTATAGGAAAACCATGCAAGCTGTGACAAAAGGATTACTTGACAAGCACGGTTTCCAAGCCTGTGGAAAGCTTCTTGTCTGGAAAGCCTCATGAACGCTGGGTTTGCATCTGCACATGACGAATTGTCGCGGGGTGTCCTCAGCATCTCCCAGCTTAACCGCGCCGTAGCGGGCATGTTGGAGCGCAGCATCCCGCTGGTGTGGGTGCGCGGAGAGGTTTCCAACTTTACCGCGGCGGCATCCGGGCACTGGTATTTCACGCTCAAGGACGGCGGCGCCGCGGCGCGCGGCGTGATGTTCCGGGGGCGCGCCATGCTGGTGGGATTCACGCCCCGCGAAGGCGACCGCATCGAGGTGCGTGCCCGCGTCTCGCTCTACGAGCCGCGCGGCGATTACCAGTTGCAGGTCGAGGCCATGCGGCGGGCCGGCCAGGGCGATCTGTTCGAGGCGTTCCTGCGGCTCAAGGAAAAACTGGCTGCCGAAGGCCTGTTCGATGCCGCCCGCAAGCGCGAACCGCGCACGATCCCGGCGGCGGTGGGGGTGGTGACCTCGCTGCAGGCGGCGGCGCTGCGCGACGTGCTGACGGCGCTGGCGCGGCGGGCGCCGCACGTCAGGGTGGTGGTTTATCCGGCGCCCGTGCAGGGCGAGGACGCCGGGCTGCGCCTGGCGCAGGCGATCGCCACGGCCAACCGGCGCGCCGAGGTCGATACCCTGCTGCTGGTGCGCGGCGGCGGCAGTATCGAAGACTTGTGGGCTTTCAATCATGAGGGCCTGGCGCGCGCCATCGTGGCCAGCGACATACCCGTGATCAGCGGCGTGGGGCACGAAACCGATTTCACCATCGCCGATTTCGCGGCCGACCTGCGCGCGCCGACCCCGACTGCCGCCGCCGAACTCGCATGCCTGCCGCGCGAGCAATGGCACAGGCGGCTGGAGCAGGCGGCGCTCGGCATCCGGCGGGCGCAGCAGCGGCGCATCGAGCGCGCCGAACAGCGCCTGGACCGTGCGGCCGCGCAACTGATGTCGCCGCGCGAGCGCCTGGCGCGACAGCGCGAGCGCCTGGCGGTGCTGGCGCGGGGGCTTGGCATGGCATGGGCCGCGCAGCAGCGCGACCGGCGTATCGAAGTCGAGCTGATGCGCCGGCGGCTGGCCGCGGAGTTGCCGGATCCGGTCCGGCTGTCTGCGCGGACCGCCGAACTGGCCCGGCAGTTGCGGCAGTGCCAGGCCTACCGGCTGGCCAGCCTGCAGCAGCGGCTGGCTTCCCACGCGGCGCACCTGCGGGCGCTCGGGCCGGAGCAGACCCTGGCGCGCGGCTATGCCATCGTGCGCGACGAGCACGGCGCCATCGTGAGGCAGGCACGCGGCTTGCAACCCGGCGGCAAGCTCGAACTGAGCCTGGCCGAGGGCGCCGCGCAGGCCGAAGTGACGGCGGTGCAGCCCGAGCGCGGCCCGCTGTAGGCGCGGTCGGCCGCGGTCTTCGCACCTTCTGGCGGCCGCCGCACTTTGTTAACCTTGCATTGCTCGGGGACTTGCGGGAAAAAGCCTGCCCGACCCGATAGAATGCACGCACAATCCCCCCAACCAGACGCTGGAGTCAAGATGGAACACACTCTTCCGCAGTTGCCGTACGCCCAGGACGCCCTGGCCCCGACCCTCTCCAAGGAAACCCTGGAGTACCACTACGGCAAGCACCACCAGACCTACGTGACCAACTTGAACAACCTGATCAAGGGCACGGAGTTCGAAAACGCCCCGCTCGAGGACATCGTCAAGAAGTCGTCCGGCGGCATCTACAACAACGCGGCCCAGCATTGGAACCACTCGTTCTACTGGAACTGCCTGACCCCCAAGAGCACGCCGCCCGCTGGCAAGCTGGCCGACGCCATCAATGCCAAGTGGGGCAGCTTCGACGCCTTCAAGGACACCTTCAGCAAGCAGGCCGCCGCCAACTTCGGTTCGGGCTGGACCTGGTTGGTCAAGAAGGCCGACGGCTCGATCGACATCGTCAACACGGGCGCCGCCGGCAACCCGCTGACCACCGGCGACGTGCCGCTGCTGACCTGTGATGTGTGGGAACACGCCTACTATATCGACTACCGCAATGCCCGCCCGAAGTACCTCGAGAGCTTCTGGGGCATCGTCAACTGGGAATTCGTGGCCAAGAACTTCGGCTGATTCCCGTCGCGCCGCCAGCCGGCGCACCGCAAGGCGGCCCGGCGGCCGCCGTATCGCGCGCTTCGGATTCGCAGGCCAGTCTTGCGCGAAGCGCGCGTTTTTATTGGGTCAGGATATTGCCGGTGAAGACTCGAACTCTCGCATCATGGGGACCCCGCGCCTCCCGCGCCGTTCGGCGCAAGGGCAGGCAGGCCCTGCGCATCTCGCGCAAGACCTTTCGTTATGCCCTGGTCCTGTGCGGCGCGGCCGTGGTGGCCCTGTTGTCGCTGCTGTTCGCCTGGATGGCCGAAGTGGCGCTGGCGTGGAACCATCGCTGGACCCATGCCGCGCCGTGGCTGGCGCTGGCGGCCGTTCCCTGCGGCATGGCGGGCCTGCGCTGGCTGACGCTGCAGCTTGCGCCGATGGCGCGCGGCAGCGGGATACCCCAGGTCATCGCAGCGACCTCCCTGCCCGTGCCTGTGGCCGCCAAGGGGCTGGTATCGCTGCGGCAGGCGCTCTGGAAGATCCCTTTGACCGCGGCGGCATTGCTGGCGGGCGCGTCGGTAGGGCGCGAAGGCCCGTCGGTGCAGGTCGGGGCGGCGGCCATGCTGGCCTGGGGGCGCTTCTGGCAGCATCGCATAGGAGTGAAGCTCGGGTTTCGCGCCAACGAGCTGATCGCCGCAGGCGCGGCGGGCGGGCTGGCCGCCGCGTTCAATACGCCCCTGGCCGGCGTGGTGTTCGCCATCGAGGAGCTGGGACGCGGCAGCGCCGTGCGCTGGAACCGGCTGGCCTTGTCGGGCGTGCTGGCTTCCGGCTTCATCGCGCTGGCCATTGCCGGCAACAATCCCTATTTCCATGTCGCCGCGGCGACCGGCTTCGCCGCGGGGTCGTGGGGCTGGACCACCGCCGCGGGCCTGCTGAACGGTGCGCTGGGCGGACTGTTCGCGGCTACGCTGCTGCGCGGGGTGCAGGGCTGGGCGCCGGTGCGCTGGCGCCCCTGGGTACGCCGGCATCCGGTGCGGGTGGCTTTTCTCTGCGGCTTGCTGGTCGCCGTGCTGGGGTGCCTGACCGGCGGCGCGACCTATGGCACGGGCTACGACCAGTCCGCCGCGCTGCTGGCGGGCCAGCCGGTGGGCAGCGCCTGGTTCGGCGTGGCCAAGTGGATCGCGACGGTTGCTTCCTATGTGGCGGGAATCCCGGGCGGGATCTTCACGCCTTCGCTGGCGATCGGAGCCGGCATGGGAGAACACCTCGTGCAGTTGGCGGGCCCGGCCGCCGATCCGCGCACGCTGGCGCTGGTCTCGATGGCCGCATTCCTGGCCGGCGCGACGCAGGCGCCCATCACGGCCAGCGTGATCGTCATGGAAATGACCCGCGGCCAGGACCTCATGTTCCACTTGCTGATGGCGTCCCTGCTCGCCTCGCTGGTGTCGCGGCAATTCTGCCCGCGTCCGTTCTATCACGCGGTGGCGCTGCGGTTCGCCAAGGAGGCGGGCGCGGCGGCGCGGGAGGGCGCGGTCCAGGCGCAGCCGCCCGTACACCGACCAAATGTAAATTTGTGAAGCGCATGCTTCACAACCGCTGAACTCTCCCCCTCTAATACGCGCTAGGATGGCACGCGTGGACAGCGTGGGGGGAGTCATGGCGGGTACGAAGAAGACGGCGGCGTGGGCCGTCGCGGGAGTGCTTCTGCTGGCCGCCGTGGCGGCGGGCGCGTGGTGGATGGGCAGGCAGGGCGCGCGCGGACCGGAAGCGCCGGTTGCGCAAGTCGCGGGAGGCGAAGAGCCGTTTGCGCTGCTCGATTGCAAGGCCAGGCTGTTCGATGAATCGCTGGCGCTGTCCGTGACGTTCTCGCAGCCGCTGGCGCGCGGTCAATCGCTGGGCAGGCTGCTCCAGGTGGTCGATCTCGGCACGGTCGCGGAAGACGACGATGAACGGGCCCGCCCGGACGCGGGCCGGCCGCAGGAAACGGACGCGATGCCGCAAGGCACGCGCATGCAGGGCGAATGGACGGTGGGAGACAACCCGCGCGTCGCTTATTTCCCCTATATCCAGCCCAACCACCGCTACGCCATCGGCGTCCCCGGCGAGGTCAAGGCCGGCGGCGGCGAGGCGCTGCCCCATGCCTATCGCTGCGAAGTCGCCAGCGAGGCCATGCCGCCTTCGTTCTACTTCGCCAGCCGCGGCGTGGTGCTGCCGGCCGGCCAGAACGGCGGCCTGCCGGTGGTGACGGTCAATACGCCCGAAGTCGACGTGCAATTCCTGCGCATCGCCCCGGCGAATCTGCCGCGGTTCTTCGAACAGGTGCTGGGCGTGCGCCGGCCCGCGGCCCGCAGCGAGGACGAGGCCGATCCGGATGCCGACAACGATTGGCGCTACAGCGGCAACCGCAGCCTCAAGGGCACGGTCGGCAGTTGGGACCTGGACCGTCTCAAGGACGTTGCGGGCAGCGTCTATGCCGGCCGCTTCCTGACCGACGACAAACCCAATCGCCGCCACGTCACCTTTCTGCCCGTGGAAGGCATCAAGGAGCTGCGCGAGCCGGGCATCTACGTGGCGGTGATGAGCCAGCCCGGGCGCTTCCGCAGCGAATACCAGGTCACGTATTTCTACGTGAGCGACATCGGGCTGCACACACGGCGCTATGCGGGCCAGATCGATGCCTTTGCCACTTCGCTCAAGAGCGGCAAGGCGCTGGGCGAGGCCGAGTTCGAATTGCTCGACGGCAATGCGCGTTCGCTCGGCAAGACCAAGGCCGACAGCCAGGGGCACGGCGTGTTCGCCGGCAGTTTCGATGCGGCGCGCGTGCTGGTGGCGCGCCGCGGCGCGGAACTGTCGGTAGTCGCGCTGGCCGAGCCCGCGCTGGATTTGTCCGAGTTCGACGTCGGCGGCCATCCGTCGCGCGACAACAAGCTGTTCGTCTACGCCGGCCGGGACCTGTACCGTCCGGGCGAGCAGTTCGACGTCTCGGTGCTGGCGCGCGACGCCGACGGCCGTGCCGTGCCGGCCGCGCCGCTCACCGCCACGCTCAAGCGGCCCGACGGCCGCACCGTGCGCACCGCGGCGTGGCGCCCCGAGGCCGAGGTGCCGGGCTACGTGCGCCAGCGCATCGAGGTGCCCGCCGATGCGCAGACCGGGACCTGGCTGCTGGAGGTGCGCGTCGATCCCGCCTCGCGGGCGGCCGACGCTTCCTGGAAGTTCCAGGTCGAGGAGTTCCTGCCCGAGCGCATGAAGCTGGCGCTGACCTCGCCCGAAGGCGTGCTGCCGGCGGGCCGTCCGCTGGCCGTGCGGGCGCAGGGCGATTATCTCTACGGCGCTCCGGCCGCGGGCAACCGCCTGCTGGGCACGGTTGCCATCGAGCGCGACCGCTATGCGCTGCCGCAGCAGTGGCCGGGCTTCCTGTTCGGCGATTTCGCCGACGACGATCGCCGCCAGCGCCGCGACCTCGAAGAAAATACGCTGGATGCCAAAGGCGCCGCCGCGGTGGCCGTGCCGGTCGATGTGAGCGGCACCTCGTCGCCGATGAAGGTCAAGGCCAGCTTCAGCCTGCTCGAGTCGGGCGGCCGGCCGGTGGTGCGTTCGATCGAGCGCAGCGTGTGGCCGGCGCCCGCGCTGATCGCGCTGCGGCCGCTGTTCGACCGCGACGTGGCTCGCGAGGGCGCGATCGCGCAATTCGAAGCGGTGCGTGTGGACGCGCAGGGCAAGGCAGTGCCGCTGGCCAACGCGCAATTGCGGCTGTATCGCGAAGAGCGGGTCTATTACTGGCGCTACGACGATCAGCGCGGCTGGAACAACGGCTTCACCGAAACCGAGGAACTGGTCGAGGCGCGCACGCTGGCTCTGCCTGGCAGGGTGGCCTTCGGCGTGCCGGTGAAGTGGGGGCGGTATCGCCTCGAACTGCAGGATCCCGAGCACGGCAATACCTTGCGCTACCGCTTCTATGCGGGTTGGGGCGCGCAGGACGCGGAAGAAATGGGTAACCGCCCGGACCGCGTGCAACTCAAGCTGGAGCCGGTTCCGGTACGCGAGGGCGGTACCGTCAAGCTGGAGATCACGCCGCCGCACGATGGCGAAGCGCTGGTCGCGGTCGAGGGCAGCCGCATGCTGTGGAGCAAGCGGCTGCCGGTGAAGGCTTCGGGTTCGTCGGTCGAGATTCCGGTCGGCAAGGACTGGAGCCGCCACGATCTGTATGTATCGGTGGCGGTATTCCGGCCCGGCAGCGAGGGCGACCGGGTCACGCCGGCGCGCGCGCTGGGCCTGGCCTACCTGCCGCTGGCGCGCGAGGACCGCAAGCTGGCCGTGGCTATCGAGGCTGCCCCCAAGGCGCTGCCGGAAAAACGCAGCACCGTGCGCGTCAGGGCCGATCCCGCGCAGGCGGGGCAGCAGGCGTATGTGACGCTGTCGGCGGTGGACGTCGGCATCCTGAACATTACCGGCTACGCCACGCCCGATCCCTACGATTTCTTCTTCGGCAAGCACCGCTACGCGCCCGAACTGCTCGACCTGTACGGCAAGCTGATCGAGAAGATGGACGGGACGCCGGGCCGCCTGAAATGGGGCGGCGACGCGGCCATGCGCGACACCCGCAGCATGCCGGTCAAGGTGCGCCTGGTGGACTTGTTCAGCGGGCCGGTCCGGCTCGATGCGCAGGGACAGGCCGAGATCCCGCTCGACCTGCCCGACTTCAACGGCACGCTCAGGCTGATGGCCGCGGCGTTCACGGCCGAGCGCTTCGGCAGCGCGCAGGCGGACATGGTGGTGGCGGCGCCCGTGGTGGCGGAACTGTCCACGCCGCGCTTCATCAGCCCCGGCGACGACGCGGCCATTGCGCTCGACGTGACCAATCTGAGCGGAATTCCGCAGACGTTGTCGGTCAGGCTCGAAGGGCTGGATCCTGTGCGGATACGCGGCGGCGCGCAGCGCATCAGCCTGGCCGACCAGCAACGCGCGACCCTGCGCTTTGCCGCCGAGGCCACCGGCGCCTACGGCCTTGGCCGGCTGCGGTTGACCGTGGATGGCGAGGGCGGGCAGGAGCCTGTGCGCATCGTGCGCGAATCGCTGCTGCAGGTCCAGCCCGCGGTGGCCGCCGCGCGCGACGTGCGCCGGGTGCGGCTGGCGCCGGGCGAGCAACTGGCGCTCGATGCCGGCGCGGTGTCGCGGCTGTACGCCGATTCCGCGAGCGTATCGCTGGCGGTCTCGAATCGGCCGCCGTTCAACGTCAAGCGCCTGGTGCAGGGCCTGCTCGACTATCCCTATGGCTGCCTGGAGCAGACCGCCAGCGCCGCCTATCCGCACGTGTTCATCGGCGAGGACGAGGCGCGCGCCTGGGGCCTGACGCCGCGCACGCGCGCTGAACGCGAGCGCGCCGTCGAGGCCGCGGTGGCGCGCATCGCCGGCATGCAGAAGGCCGGCGGCGGCTTCGCCTTGTGGGGCGACGGCGCGCAGGAAACCTGGCTGAGCGCCTACGTGGCCGGTTTCCTGCAGGATGCGCGCGGCGCCGGGTTCAATGTGCCCGAGCTGGCTTCGCGCCGCGCCTCGGACTGGCTGCTGGCGCAATTGCAGCAATCGTCCGCCAGCTTCCCGCGCCTGCCGCAGGCGCTGGCGGCGCAACTGGCCTCCGGCATTCCGCAGCGCCTGCGCGACAACGACTATGGCCTGCTGCGCGACGGCCACAAGCGCTTCGCCGAGCTGGCGCATGCGGCTTACGTGCTGGCGCGCGAGCAGAAGGCGCCGCTATCCACCCTGCGCGTGCTGCACGATGACTACCGCGACCGCGCGCGCTCGCCGCTGCCCCTGGTGCACCTGGGCATCGCCCTCAAGCTCATGGGCGACGAGGCGCGCGCGCAAGTGGCGTTCGACGAGGCGATGACGCGCGGCTACGGCATCGACGCCAACCGCTACGGCGGATACGGCGAATGGCTGGGGGACTACGGCTCGGCGCTGCGCGACTATGCGCTGTCCTACGCCTTGATGATGCAGCACCAGATCGCGCATCCGCGCCGCGAGGCCTTGCTCAACGACATCGCCGGCCGCCTGGGCAATCGGTCGTATCTGTCCACGCAGGAACAGATGGCGCTGTTCCTGGCCGCGCGGGCCGCGGGCGGCAGCACCCAGGCCGCGTGGACGGCCACGCTGCGCACGGCGCAGGGCGAGCAGCAGCTGAAGGCGAGCGATACCGAATCGCGCACCTTCGGCGCGGCGCAACTGGCCTCCGGCGTGACGCTGGTCAATACCCAGTCCGATCCGCTGTTCGTCGAGGTCGACGTGCAGGGGTATCCGCGCGAGCCTGAGCCGCCTTCCTCCTCGGGCGTCACGATCTCCCGCACCTGGTACGAGGCGGATGGGCGGCCGTGGAACGGCCGGCCGCTGCAGAGCGGCGAAGTGCTGGTGGTGAAGCTGGACGTCGCATCGGACCGCCGCATCGAGGATGCACTGGTGGTGGACCGCGTGCCGGCCGGGCTGGAGGTCGAGAACATGAACCTCACCCAGGGGGCCGACATGGCGGACTGGTCGGTCGGCGGGGTGCGCGTGGCTGACGCATTGACCGACGGGCGCATCAAGCATCGCGAGTTCCGCGACGACCGCTACGTGGCGGCAGTAAGCGTGGAAGGGCCGGTCTCGGTGTTCTACCGGGCGCGCGTCGTGACGCCCGGGCGCTATGTCGTGCCCGCGCCCGTGGTGGAAGATATGTACCGGCCCGAGATCCGCGCCGTCGGCTCCGCCGGCGCGACGCTGGTGGTCAACGATCCGGCCGGGAGCGCCCGCCAGCCATGAGCGGGCCCGCCCGGCCGCCCGAAGGGCCCGCTCCCTCCCGCGGGGAGGATGGCGCGCAGCGACAGGAGGGCGAATCAGTGAGCGGGCCCGCCCGGCCGCCCGAAGGGCGCGCCCGCGTGCCGCGCCGCTGGGTCTTGGCCGGTGCGGCGGCGGCCGCGGCCGTTGCCGCGCTGTGGCTGCTGGACCTGAGCCATCCGCTGCCGGCGCGAGCCTTGCGCCCCGCCGACGGCGGCCTGCTCGTGACCGCGGCCGACGGCAGCCCCTTGCGCGCCTATCCGGGCGAGGATGGCGTGTGGCGCTATCCGGTCGCCCCCGAAGAGGTCTCCCCGCTCTACCTGGAGGCCCTGCTGGGCTACGAGGACCGCTGGTTCTACTGGCATCCGGGCGTCAACCCCGTGGCGATGGCGCGCGCGGCCTGGCAATGGGCGAGGGCCGGGCGCATCGTCTCGGGCGGCTCGACGCTGACCATGCAGGCAGCGCGGATGATCGACCCGGCGCTGCGCGACGAACCGCGCAGCATACGCACCAAACTGCGCCAGATCGCGCGCGCCGTGCAGCTGGAGTGGCATCTGTCCAAGCGCGAGATCCTCGCGCTCTACCTGAACCATGCGCCCATGGGCGGCATCGTGGAAGGCGTGGAAATGGCCAGCCGCAGCTACCTGGGCAAGCCGGCCATGGCCTTGAGCCATGCCGAGGCGGCGCTGCTGGCGGCGTTGCCGCAGGCGCCGTCGCGGCTGCGGCCGGATCGCGCCGCCGCGGCCGCGCAGGCGGCGCGCGACAAGGTGCTGGACCGCATGGCCGCGCAAGGGCGCTGGAGCGCCGCCGTCGTGGCCGACGCGCGGATCGAGCGGGTGATCGCCCAGCCCCTTGCCGGCCGCTGGCTCGCGCCTTTGGCCGCCGAGCGGCTGCGCCAGCGCGCGCCGCGCGATGCCGGGTCCGCCCGCAGGCTGGTGCGGTCCACGCTCGACGCCGAATGGCAGGCGACCGTCGAAGGCATGCTGCTGGACCGGGTCGACAGCCTGCCGCCGCGGGTGTCGATGGCTGTATTGGTGATGGACAATGACAGCCTGGAGGCGCGCGTCTACGCGGGGTCGGCGGATTTTTCCGATCAGAAGCGAGCGGCGCACGTGGACATGGTGCGCGGCGTGCGTTCGCCCGGCTCCACGCTCAAGCCCTTTCTTTATGCGATGGCGCTGGACGAGGGCCTGGTGCATTCCGAGAGCCTGCTGGCCGATGCGCCGCAGACCTTCGCCGGTTATCGGCCCGGCAATTTCCAGGCCGCGTTCGCAGGCGCCGTCAGCGTGTCGGAAGCCTTGCAACGCTCGCTCAACGTGCCGGCGGTGGATCTGCTGGACCGCATCGGCCCGGCGCGCTTCGCTTCCTCGCTGCGGGCGGCGGGGCTGCGGCTGCGCATGCCCGCGGGCGCCGCGCCCAACCTCAGCCTGATCCTGGGCGGCGCGGGCACGACGCTGGAAGAACTGGTGGGCGCCTATCGCGCGCTGGCGCGCGGCGGCATGGCCGGGCGCGTGCGCCTGACGGGTGGCGAGCCGCGGATCGAAACCCGGCTGATGAGCGAAGGCGCGGCCTTCATCGTGCGCGATATCCTCGAAGGCGGCGGGCGTCCCGACCGTCCGTTCGGCGCGCCGGGCCGCCGGCTGGCCTGGAAGACCGGCACCAGCTTCGGGTTCCGCGACGCCTGGGCGGTGGGCGTGACCGACCAATGGACGCTGGGCGTCTGGATCGGCCGCCCCGACGGCACGCCCAATCCGGGCTTTTTCGGCGCCAATGCGGCCGCGCCCTTGCTGCACGACCTGGTCGCGGCGCTGCCCGCGCGCGAACCCGCGCCGCGCGTGCCGCCGGACACGGTGCGGCCGGAGCCGATCTGCTGGCCGCTGGGCCTGCGCGAGCAGGCGACGCCTTCCGGGCAGTGCCGGCAGCGCCGCGTGGCCTGGGTGCTGGACGGCGCGGCGCCGCCCACGCTGCCGGATCGCGGCGCCGTTGCCGGCATGCTGGAGACCGTCTGGATCGATCCCGCGTCGGGTCTGCGCACCGCGCCGGGATGCCGGATCGCAGGCAGGGCGGAGCAGGCCGTTCGATGGCCGGCGGCGCTGCAGCCGTGGGTGGAGGCAGGCGCCTTGGGCGCGCCGTCCCAGGCGCATTGGCATCCCGCGTGCGCGCGGCATGTTTCGACGGGCGCCGCCCGGCTGCATCTGGACGGGCTGGAGCGCGGCGCGGTGCTGCGGCCGGTGCCGGGGCGCGACCGCATCGAGATCGAAGTGCGTGCGCTCGGCGGGGAGGGCGAGTTATGGTGGATGCTCGATGGCAAGGCCGCGGGCCGGGGCGGCGCGGCGCGGCCGTTCGCGGCGCGCTTCATCGAGAACGGCCGGCACACGCTGACGGTGATGGACGAGTCGGGGCGCTACGACAGCGTGCAGATCGTGGCGGCGGGGCTGCCGACGCGAGTATTGCCGGCAGCGCAGCCGCCATTATGATGATCCCGCGCTACTTGCCCCGGGCCGGGAATCGATGTTTAATATTCGAACAATAGTTCGTATGTAGAACTTTTTGGTTTCGCAACACACCACGCCGCTCGCGCTTCCGGGTGCGGGACATCGTGCGGAGACATACATGATCAATAAAATCGTGGCTTCGGTCGCCGAAGCGCTGGCCGACGTCAAAGACGGCTCCACCGTGCTGGTCGGCGGCTTCGGTACGGCCGGCCTGCCCAACGCCCTCATCGACGGCCTGATCGAGCAGGGCGCCAAGGACCTCGTGGTCGTCAACAACAACGCCGGCAACGGCTACACCGGCCTGGCCGCGCTGCTCAAGACCGAGCGCGTGCGCAAGGTGATCTGCTCGTTTCCGCGCCAGGCGGATTCGTGGGTGTTCGACGAGCTCTACCGCAGCAAGAAGATCGAGCTGGAACTGGTGCCGCAGGGCAACCTGGCCGAGCGCATCCGTGCGGCCGGCGCCGGCGTGGGCGCGTTCTTCACGCCCACGGGCTACGGCACGCTGCTGGCCGAAGGCAAGGAAACGCGCCATATCAATGGCCGCGACTATGTGCTGGAATATCCCATCCACGGCGACGTGGCGCTGGTCTCGGCCTACAAGGGCGACCGCTGGGGCAACCTGACCTACCGCAAGACCGCCCGCAACTTCGGCCCCGTCATGGCCACGGCGGCCAAGATGACCATCGCCCAGGTGCACGAGACCGTCGAACTGGGCGAGCTGGATCCGGAAGCGGTCGTGACCCCCGGCATCTTCGTCAAGCGCGTGGTGGCCGTCGGCCCCGAGGGCAGCCAATACCACGTCCAGCCCGCAGCCTGAGGAACCGACCATGAACAAACTGAACCGAGACCAAATGGCCCAGCGCGTGGCGCGCGACATTCCCGAGGGCGCCTACGTGAACCTGGGCATCGGGCTGCCCACGCTGGTGGCCAACCACCTGCCTGCCGACCGCGAAGTGCTGCTGCATACCGAGAACGGCCTGCTGGGCATGGGCCCGGCGCCCGAGAAGGGCCAGGAAGACTGGGACCTGATCAATGCCGGCAAGCAGCCCGTCACGGCGCTGCCGGGCGCGGCCTATTTCCACCATGCCGATTCGTTCGGGATGATGCGCGGCGGCCACCTCGACGTGTGCGTGCTGGGCGCCTTCCAGGTGTCGGTCAAGGGCGACCTGGCCAACTGGCACACCGGCGCGCCCGACGCCATCCCCGCCGTGGGCGGCGCGATGGACCTGGCCATCGGCGCCAAGGACGTGTTCGTGATGATGGACCTGCTTACCAAGACTGGCTCGAGCAAGCTGGTCGAGACCTGCTCCTATCCCGTCACCGGGGTGGGCTGCGTGAGCCGCGTCTACACCGATCTGGCCGTGTTCGACATCGAGAAGGACGGCGTCTACGCCTCCGACCTGGTGGACGGCCTGTCGTTCGACGAGCTTCAGCGCCTGTGCGGCGTCCCGCTGCGCCAGGCCTGACCGCGCGATGAACGCCTTCGTCTACAACGCCCATGCCGCGCGCGTGGTGTTCGGCGCCGGCTCCCTGCAGCATCTGGAGCGGGAGATCGAACTGCTGGGCGCGCGCCGCGCGCTGGTGCTGTCCACGCCCGGCCATCGCATGCAGGCCGAACAGGTCGCGCAGCATCTGGGGACGAAGGCGGCCGGCGTATTCGCCGGCGCCGTGATGCACGTGCCCATCGAGGCGGCGCGCGAGGCGCGCGCAGAAGCCGGCAGGCTGCGCGCCGACTGCGCGATCGCCCTGGGCGGCGGCTCCACGGTGGGCCTGGGCAAGGCCATCGCGCTGGAGTCCGGCCTGCCCATCGTGGCGATCCCGACTACCTATGCCGGGTCGGAAATGACGCCCATCTACGGCATTACCGAGGCCGGATTGAAGAAAACCGGCAAAGACGCGAAGGTCTTGCCGCGCACGGTGATCTACGATCCCGAGCTGTCGGCGGGCCTGCCGGTGGCGCTGTCCGTCACCAGCGGCATGAACGCCATGGCGCATGCCGCCGAAGGGCTGTACGCGCAGGACCGCAATCCCATCATGTCGCTGATGGCCGAGGAAGGCTTGGCCGCCATGGCGCGCGCGCTGCCCGGCATCGTCAGCGATCCGGCCGACATCGAGGCGCGTTCGCAGGCGCTGTACGGCGCGTGGCTGTGCGGCACCGTGCTCGGCAACGTCGGCATGGCCCTGCACCACAAGCTTTGCCATACGCTGGGCGGCAGTTTCAACCTGCCGCATGCGGAATGCCATACCGTCGTGCTGCCGCACGCGGTGGCCTACAACACGTCCGCCGCGCCCGAGGCGATGGCGCGCATCGCCCGCGCCATCGGCGCCGACGATGCGGCCGGCGGCCTGTACGACCTGGCGCGCGAGAACGGCGCGCCCGTGGCGCTGCGGGACCTGGGCATGAAGGAGGCCGATCTCGATCGCGCCGCCGACATCGCGGTGTCCAATCCCTATTGGAACCCGCGTCCCATCGAACGTACGGCCATCCGTGCCTTGCTGCAGGATGCCTGGAGGGGAAGTCCCCCCCCTACGCGCTGACGCGCGCCCCCCAGGGGGCTCTACTTACGGACCGGCGGAGCCGGATCCGCTGTGCCCTGGGTCTAACCCAACGAGCTCCGTAGGGCGCGTTGGGGGACGGAGCAGGATTCGCGGTGCTCTCGGGTGGAAGATATTGGTTCTTCAGTCGGGATTTATTTTTTACTTTTTCGGGATCAGAACATGACGACACAAGCTTTCATCTGCGACGCGATCCGCACTCCTTTCGGCCGCTACGGCGGCGCGCTGGCTTCGGTGCGGGCGGACGATCTCGCTGCCGTTCCGCTCAAGGCCTTGATGGCCCGCAATCCCAATCTGGACTGGGGCGCGATTACCGACGTGATTTTCGGCTGCGCCAACCAGGCCGGCGAAGACAACCGCAACGTCGCGCACATGGCCACGCTGCTGGCCGGCCTGCCGCTGGAGCTGCCCGGCTCGACCATCAACCGCCTGTGCGGCTCCGGGCTGGATGCCGTGGGCACGGCGGCGCGCGCCATCAAGTCGGGCGAAGCCGGCCTGATGATCGCCGGCGGCGTGGAAAGCATGAGCCGGGCGCCGTTCGTGATGGGCAAGGCCGAGTCCGCTTATTCGCGCAACGCGGCGATCTACGACACCACGATCGGCTGGCGTTTCGTCAACAAGCTGATGAAGCAGCAGTACGGCGTGGACTCCATGCCCGAGACCGCCGAGAACGTCGCCACCGACTACAAGATCGAGCGCGAGGCGCAGGACCGCATGGCGCTGGCCAGCCAGTCCAAGGCCGCGGCGGCGCAGCGTAACGGCGTGTTCGACGCCGAGATCACGCCGGTCACCATCCCGCAGAAGAAGGGCGATCCCGTCGTCGTCTCCAAGGACGAGCATCCGCGCGAGACCAGCATGGAAGCGCTGGCCCGCCTGAAGGGCGTGGTGCGTCCCGACGGCACGGTCACCGCCGGCAACGCCTCGGGCGTGAACGATGGCGCATGCGCGCTGCTGCTGGCCAGCGAGGCCGAGGCGGCGCGCCACGGCCTGACCCCGCGCGCCCGCGTGGTCGGCATGGCCACCGCCGGCGTGCCGCCGCGCATCATGGGCATGGGTCCGGCGCCCGCCACCCGCAAGGTGCTGGCGCTGACCGGCCTGAGCTTGGACCAGATCGACGTGATCGAACTGAACGAAGCCTTCGCCGCGCAGGGCCTGGCCGTGCTGCGCGACCTCGGCCTGGCCGACGACGACGCCCGCGTCAACCCGAACGGCGGCGCCATCGCCCTGGGCCATCCGCTGGGCGCCAGCGGCGCGCGCCTGGCCACCACCGCGGTGAACCAGCTGCACCGCACCGGCGGCCGCTACGCGCTGTGCACCATGTGCATCGGCGTGGGCCAAGGCATCGCGGTCATTCTGGAAAGGGTTTGAGGGGAGGGGCCGCCCCGTACCCGCTTACGCGGCCCAGCATGGTGGGCCCCCAGCCGCTATGCGGCAGCCGCCCAAAGGGGGCCTGGGGCCGCCTCGGGGCGGCCCGGCGCCGGGCCCAGGGGGCGTCGCTGGCGGACCGGCAAAGCCGGATCCGCCCTTGCCTGGGATGAAACCCGGCTCGCTTCGCGGATCTCAGGGTAAGAGTCCCAACAGCAATTTGCCGACGTAGCCGTCGCGCGGGTTGCCGCGCAGGGGAATCGTCTGCGCGGCGCGTTCGGCGGCCGTGTTCTTGCCGAAGATGCCGTCGCGCGCCAGCGAGGTGCGCGCATAGGCTTCCAGGCTGCGCTCGTAGCCGCCGGCTTCTCCGTAGACCGCGCCGCAGGCGTCTTCCGGCAGGGCCAGTTGCGAGGTCAGCAGCTTGCGTTCGGTCTGCAGGGGCTGCGCGGTGCCTGCGTAGATCTCGACGTGCAGGTGGGGATACCGGCCCGGATGGCAGCCGGGGAAGATGGTCTCGAAGGTGACTTCGCCTGCGTCGTTCGCCGCCTGCACGCCGCGCAGGAAGTTCTCCTGCCGGATCTCTTCGGTATAGAGCGAATAGCCGCCTTCGCGCGTGCAGTGCCACAGGTATACGGAATGGTCCGGCAAGGCGGCGCAGCCGCGGGAGGCGTCGACCAGCGTCAGGGTCAGGCGTAGCGGCACGCCTTCGGCCGTGCCGGTGCCCGGGCTGACGCTGTGGCGCAGGTCGCTGCGCACGATGCCGGGCAGGGCCAGCGCGTTCGGCGCATAGCCGGCGGGCAGGCCCGGCTCGGGGGGAATTTCGACAGCCGCGTTGGATGCCCGCCCGTCCGCTTTCGCGCCGAGCGGGCCGAACGCATTGGCGGGCGGCGTGCCATTGGCGGTATAGGGGCCGGCGGCTTCCTCGCGCAGCGCCCGGCACGCCAAAGGCGCGGCCGCATAGGCCGGCAAACCCAGCATGGCGCCGCCCATGCCCATCAGGCGCGCCAAGGCCAGGCGCCTGCCATGGCGGGCCGGCTCGGCGAGCCGCGCGGACGGGGCGATCTTGTGGGAAGGGCAGGCGCACCGGGCGGCCAGAGGACGGTCGTCCATGTCATTTTCCTAGGCGGCGGGCATCCATGCCCTGAGCGGATCATCCGCCGGCATGGTACAGCGCAGCGCCCTGCTGCGCAGCCCCGCTTGCAATTTGATGCTCCCCCTTCAACTCCTCCACTTACGCTCGAAATCGCGGGCGCGGAAGTGTTCGGCCAGGAAATCGATGAAGCTGCGGGTCTTGGCGGGCAGATAGCGCCGGTGCGGATAGGCGATGTTGATGGTCAGGCGCGGCAGGTCCCAGTCGTTCAGGACCGGCACCAGCCGGCCGGCCACGATGTCGTCGTAGATGATGTATTTGGGCTGCACCAGGATGCCCAGCCCTTCGCGCGCGGCGGCGCACAGCACTTGGCCGTCATTGGCTTCCAGCACGCCCTTGACCTGCAGCACGCGCACCTCGTCGCCGCGCGAAAAACGCAGTTCGTCGTAGCGGTTGGAGTAGGTGTAGAGCAGCAGCTTGTGGTGGGCCAGGTCGTCGACGGTGCGCGGCGTGCCGTGCTGGTCCAGGTAGCGCGGCGAAGCGGCCAGGATGCGCCGCGTTTCGGCCAGCCTGCGTACGGTCAGGTTGGCAGTGTCCGATTCGTGCTCGCGCGTGCGTATGGCCAGGTCTATGCCGTTGTCGATCAGGTCGTAGTAGCGATTGGCGGTAAGCAGGTGGACGTTGACCTTGGGGTAGCGCTGGTTGTACTCCGGCAGCAGCGGCGCGATGTGGCGCATCGCGAACGACAGCGAGGACGTGATGCGCAGGTCGCCCGACGGATCGAGTACCGTGGCATTGACCGCCAGCTCCGCCTCCTGCATTTCTCCCAGGATGTTCTTGCTGCGGCGGTAGAACTCCTGGCCGACCTCGGTCAGATAGAGCCGGCGCGTGTTGCGTTCGACCAGCCGGGCCGACAGGCGCTGCTCCAGCGTGGCGAGATGGCGGCTGGCGGCGGCGACGGACAGCCCCGCGGCCTCGGCGGCACGCGTCAGGCTGCCCAGTTCGGCGATGTGGACGAACAATTCCAGCTCGCGCCAGCGATCCATCTTGTTTTTTCCCGATCGATTGTTAGCGGAATTGCAAAAGTGCTTTACGCCGGAGTCGGCGGCAGCGGGCTGCGCAAGCCGGGCGGGAGCTTATAATTCCGAGCCTCACGATACCCCTCACGACACTTGTCAACGCTGGAGTTTCCATGGCCGTCATCCCGCAAGCAGCCCTCGACCAATTGTTCACGTCCGCCCGCACCCAGAACGGCTGGCTGGACAAGCCGGTTTCCGACGAACAACTGCGGCAAGTCTACGACATTGCGAAGATGGGCCCGACCTCGATGAACTGCCAGCCCATGCGCGTGGTGTTCCTGCGCACGCCCGAGGCCAAGGAGCGCCTGATGCCGGCCCTGAGCGCCGGCAACGTCGACAAGGTCAAGCAGGCTCCGGTCACGGCCATCGTCGCCACCGACACCCGCTTCTACGAATTCATGCCGCAGATCTGGTTCCGCGAAGGCGCCAAGGAAATGTTCGAAGGGAACGCCGCGCTGGCCGCCGGCACCGCGACCCGCAACGCGACCCTGCAAGGCGCCTACCTGATGGTCGCCGCGCGCGCAGTCGGCCTGGATTGCGGTCCGATGAGCGGCTTCGACGTCGCCAAGGTCAACGCCGAGTTCTTCCCGGACGGCCGCGTCACCGCCAATTTCCTGTGCAACCTGGGCCATGGCGACACCGCCAAGCTGTTCGATCGCCAGCCGCGCCTGTCGTTCGAGCAGGCCGTCACGCTGCTCTGATCGCACATCTTCCGGGCTTGCGTGCCGCGCGGCGCCAGGCCCGGACGGACGAGAAAAACGGCCGATGCGGCATCCCGCATCGGCCGTCGTTTTTCGCCTCGGCCTGCTGCGCTATTGCTGGGCGATGCCGGCTTTCTGCATGACGCCCTTCCAGCGCTCGATTTCCGCGCTCACGTGACGGCCCAGCGCGTCGGGGCTGGACGCCTCGGGCAGGCAGGCCGCGGCCATCGCCTGCTTGCGCACCGCATCCTGGGCCAGTGCCTTGCGCACCGCCTGGTTCATTTTCTCGACGATGGGGGCGGGCGTGCCGGCCGGGAAGGCGAGGCCGTACCAGGTGGTGACGTCGTAGCCGGCCACGCCGGATTCGACCGCGGTCGGCACGTCGGGCAGCCCGTCATAGCGCTTGGGCGACGTGACCGCCAGCGGCTTGAGTTCGCCGGCGCGGATCTGCCCCAGCAGCGGCGAGGCGACTTCCACCAGCAGTTCCACTTCACCGCTCATGACCGCGGCCACGGCGTTGGGCGTGCCCTTGTAGGGAACGTGCACGATGTCGATGTCCGTCAACTGGCGCAGCAGTTCGGCCGCGAAGTGCTGGGTGCTGCCTATGCCCACGCTGGCGTAGTTGAGCTTGCCGGGCTGGGCCTTGGCGCGTGCGACCAGGCCGCCCAGGTCCTGGGCGGGGAAGTTCTTGCCGGCAACCACGACCAGCGGCTGCGCGCACAGTGTGGAGACCGGCGCGAAATCCTTGACCGAATCGAACGGCAGTTTCTGGTAGACCGCGGCCGAGACGGCATGGCCGTTGTTCATGACGAAAATGGTGTGGCCGTCGGGTGCTGCGCGAGCGACGGTATTGGCTGCGAGCGTGCCGCCGGCGCCGGGTTTGTTCTCCACCACGATGGGCTGGCCGAGGATCTCGGCCAGCGGCTGCGCCACCATGCGGGCGATGATGTCGGTGCCGCCGCCGGGGCCGAAGCCCACCATCATGCGGATCGGGCGGCTGGGCCATTCCTGCGCGGCGGCGGGAAAGGCGGCGGACAGGGCGAGCGCGCACAGCAGCGCGGCCGGCCTCTTGGGGTCGGTATGCATAGTCTTTTGCCGCCGGGCCGCTCCCAAGGCAAAAGCGCCCCCTCGGGGGGCAGCGCCGCCGCGTAGCGGCAAGAGTGGGGGCATTTTTTGTCTCCTCGGTGGTGGGTCAGGGGCGGGCGGAACCTGCCAGCCAGGCCTTGCCGCGGGCGTACAGCGCCTGGATTTCATCCCCCTGCAATCCCGGCATGGTGGTCTTGACGTCCATGCCGATCTTGACCTGCAGATAGGCCAGGTGCCGGTATCCCTCGGGGAAGCGGTTGAGGAGCCCGGCATCCAGCTCGAGCCGGACCGAGGGATCGACCGGGTCCAGGCGATCTTTTTCGTAGATGGGCTGGCGCTCGACCACGCCCCAGCGGCCGCCGCGCTTTTCCACGAAATCGTAGAAGCGGCCGGTGCACACCACGTCGCAGAGCACGCCATCGACGCTGGCGCGCTGGGAGATGGTCATCTTGGTCTGGGCCACGGCGCGGTCGCCTTCGCGGTCGATGGTGCAGCCGCCCAGGAAATGCAGGATGTTGACGCCGCGCGCCATGCCCTCGCGGCTCTGGCGGATGAACTCCGCCGCCGACGCCTGGCACCACGTGGCGTTCATCCGGCCGTCGTCGTGCCAGACGGTGGCGAAGCGCTCCCAGTCCCCCGCATCGCGCCATAGCGCCCAGTTTTCCACCAGTTCGCGTATGGCCAGTTTTTCTTGGTCGTACATGCAACTCCTCCTCGATGTGCGCCGGCCGCGCAGCCGGCCGGCAGTGGCGGCCGAGGTCAGGCGGCCGGGTTCAGGACGAAATCGAAGTCCAGCGTATAGAAAGGCTGGCTGCTGGCGCCGCCGTCGGGCGTGGGACCGGGTTCATGGCGCACCCACTGGGCGATCAGCGAGGAGCGCACGCCGAACACCGCGTCCGAATCCAGGTATTGGTCGCCGTCGCGGAACACGTGGGTGACCAGCGTTTCGTAGCCTTCGGCCTTGATCATGAAGTGCAGGTGGGCGGGCCGCCAGGGATGCCGGCCCAGCGCGCTCAGCATGCGGCCGACCGGGCCGTCGTGGGGAATGGGATAGGCCTCGGCCAGGATGGAGCGGAAATGGAAGCTGCCGTCGGGGGCGGAAATGATGCGCCCACGGCCCCGGTGCGCCTCGTCGCCGGCGTACTGTACGTCGTAGAAGCCTTCCGCATCGGCCTGCCAGACTTCCATGACCGCGCCGCCTATGGGCGTGCCGTCTACGCCCCGGACCGTGCCGCGCACGAAGCAGGGGTCGCCCTTGGCGCCGTTGGCGATGTCGTCGCCCAGTTCATAGCCGGGCGCGCCTTCGACGAAGAAGGGGCCGAACACCGTCGCCTCGGTACAGGCGTCGGGCTTGCGGTGGTTCATCGCCGTCACCAGGGTGGACAGGCCCAGGGTGTCGGACAGCAGGATGAATTCCTGGCGCTTGTCGTCGGTGATGTGGCCGACGGCCGTCAGGAACTCGATCCCGGCGACCCACTCTTCCTCGGTCAGCTTCACCTCGCGGGCGAATTCGTGCAGGTGCTGCACCAGGCTGGTCATGACCGTCTTGAGGCGGGCGTCGGTGGCGTTGGCATGGCGGGCCAGCACGGCCTGGGTGATGGTGTCTTCGTTCAGGTTGCGCACGGTAGCGGTCTCCGGGGCGATGGCAGGCCGCGCGGGGGCGGCTGCCACGATTTCTTGGGTAGACGGCTACTGTAGAGGGGGAGCGATACCGATTGAAATGGAAAAACAGGAAAAGAGTTTCACGCCGGGTGGAAAAGTCCTCCCTATGCGCTGACGCGCGCCACCCAGGAGGCGGCACTGGCGGACTGGCAAAGCCAAAACCGCTGTGCCCTGGATCAAACTTCCGCGATATCTGCAGCCGAGCAAAAGAACACACCGCTTCAATTCAAGACACCCTTCCAAGACCCAGGAAGCGGTGGATCCGGCTCCGCCGGTCCACCCGCTTCGCCCCCTGGGGGGCGCGCGTCAGCGCGTAGGGGGGGGCCTACTACCTAATGCCGTCGATGCGGGAGCCGGCTTTCAGGCCGCGCTTGGCGAACCAGCCGCGCTCCATTTCGAGGGCGTAGCGGACGGGCTGGGAGGCGCAGTGGCTGTCTTCAGTGCGCGGCGCCATGTCTTCGATGTTGGTGATCCTGCCGTCGTCGGCGATGAAGGCCACCGACAGCGGCACCAGGGTATTGCGCATCCACATGCACTGAGTGCCGGGCACGTCGAAGATGAACAGCATGCCCTGGTTGGGGCCGAGCTGTTCGCGGAACATCAGCCCTTTTTCGCGGGTGGAAGGCGTGGCGGCGACTTCGGCCTGGATCAGGTGCATGCCTGCCTGCAGCGTCTGGCGCGGCAGGGATTGGGCCAGCGCGGTGCCCGCCAGGCACAGCGCAGCCACGCCCGCGCCGGCGCGCAGGGCCAGGCGGATCGATCTGGAGAGGAAGCAAGTCATGGACGTCGGTCTAGGTAGGAGGGAAACGGCCCGGCCGCGCGGCCGGTCATGCCGCGCAACCCCCGCGCCGAGCGTAGCATGACACGGCCTGCGGCAGCCTGAACGCCGCCGCAGGCCGGGATCAAAGCGCTTCGCTGATGTTGAGCGCCTGCTTGCCCTTGGGACCCTGGGCCGCCTCGAAGGTGACTTTCTGGCCTTCCTTGAGGGTCTTGAAGCCATTCATCTGGATGGCGGAGAAGTGGGCGAACAGGTCGTCGCCGCCGTCATCGGGCGTGATGAAGCCGAAACCCTTGGCGTCGTTGAACCATTTGACCGTACCGGTCCCCATCTTGCCTTGGTTGAGATCGCTGGACATGACTTTTGATGCCTTCTTGTAGTCGGTTACAACACAGTCGTGCAACAGGCGCGGGGCGCGCTTCTCCGGCCGCCTGGCGGACCGTCGTTGCGCGCCCCGTGGTGCTGGAAGAATTGCTGGCTCGGGTCTTGATAATCCATGCCCCGAGCCTCAGATGATGGGAAAGATGCCCCGCTGCGTCAAGCTCGGGATGGCCCGGGCATATCGGAGTATGCTGATGGCTTGCGGGGTACTTTCAAGTGGATAGAATAGGCGCATGGGCACCGGGTTCGATTCTCAACCGGATCAGTCGACGCTGCTTGAGCGGGAACCGTCGAAGACCAAACCACCTCCAATGTTCAAGGTGGTGCTGTTGAACGACGACTTCACGCCGATGGAGTTCGTTGTGCTGGTATTGGAGAAGTTTTTCAGCAAGGGGCGTGAACAGGCTACCCAGATTATGCTCAAGGTGCATCATGAGGGCCGGGGCGTATGCGGGGTGTATCCCCGCGACATCGCCTCGACCAAAATCGAACAGGTGAGCCGGTACGCCCGGCAGAACCAGCATCCGCTTCAGTGCATCATGGAGGAAGCGTGATTTCTCAAGAACTTGAAGTCAGCCTGCATATGGCTTTCGTCGAGGCCCGCCAGGCCCGGCACGAATTCATCACGGTAGAGCACCTGCTGCTCTCGCTGCTCGACAATCCGTCGGCGGCCGAGGTCTTGCGGGCGTGCGCCGCCAACCTCGACGACTTGCGCCGCAACCTGCGCAATTTCGTCAACGACAACACGCCCGTCATCCCGGGCACCGACGAGGCCGACACCCAGCCGACGCTCGGGTTCCAGCGCGTGATCCAGCGCGCCATCATGCACGTCCAGTCCACCGGCAACGGCAAGAAGGAAGTGGCCGGCGCCAACGTCCTGGTCGCCATCTTCGGCGAAAAGGATTCCCACGCGGTCTACTACCTGCACCAGCAGGGGATCACGCGGCTGGACGTGGTCAACTTCATGTCCCACGGCATCACCAAGCAGCCGCAGCTCGAGGCCTCCAATACCCCCAAGGAGCCCGAAGCCGAGGCGGAGGCCGAGGCCAAGCAGTCGCCGCTGGACCAGTACACCCAGAACCTGAACGTGGCGGCCAAGGCCGGCAAGATCGATCCGCTCATCGGCCGCGAAGGCGAGGTCGAGCGCGTCATCCAGGTGCTGTGCCGCCGCCGCAAGAACAATCCGCTGCTGGTCGGCGAAGCCGGGGTGGGCAAGACCGCCATCGCCGAGGGCCTGGCGTGGCGCATCACCGAGGGCTCCGTGCCCGAGGTGCTGGCCGACGCCTGCGTCTACTCGCTCGACATGGGCGCGCTGCTGGCGGGCACCAAGTACCGCGGCGACTTCGAGCAGCGCCTGAAGGCCGTGCTCAAGCAATTGAAGGAAAGCCCCAAGGCCATCCTGTTCATCGACGAGATCCACACGCTGATCGGGGCGGGCGCCGCCTCGGGCGGCACGCTGGACGCGTCCAACCTGCTCAAGCCCGCGCTGTCGTCCGGCCAGCTCAAATGCATAGGCGCGACCACCTATACCGAGTACCGCGGCATCTTCGAGAAAGACCACGCGCTGTCGCGCCGCTTCCAGAAGATAGACGTGAACGAGCCCAGCGTCGAGCAGACGGTGCAGATCCTGCGCGGCCTGAAGCAGCGCTTCGAGGACCACCACAGCGTCAAGTATTCCTCGGCCGCGCTGTCCGCTGCGGCGGAGCTGGCGGCCAAGTTCATCAACGACCGCCACCTGCCGGACAAGGCCATCGACGTCATCGACGAGGCTGGCGCGGCCCAGCGCATCCTGCCCAAGTCGCGGCAGAAGAAGATCATCGGCAAGGCCGAGATCGAGGACATCGTCTCCAAGATCGCCCGGATTCCGCCCCAGGCGGTGTCCAGCGACGACCGCAGCAAGCTGGCCACGCTCGAGCGCGACCTGAAGGCGGTGGTGTTCGGCCAGGATGCGGCCATCGACGCGCTGGCGGGATCCATCAAGATGGCCCGGTCCGGCCTGGGCAAGCCCGACAAGCCGATCGGCGCCTTCCTGTTCTCCGGTCCTACCGGCGTGGGCAAGACCGAAGTCGCCAAGCAACTCGCCTTCATCCTGGGCATCGAGCTGCTGCGCTTCGACATGTCCGAGTACATGGAGCGCCATGCGGTGTCGCGCCTGATCGGCGCGCCGCCGGGCTATGTCGGCTTCGACCAGGGCGGCCTGCTGACCGAGGCCATCGCCAAGAAGCCGCACTGCGTGCTGCTGCTGGACGAGATCGAGAAAGCCCACCCCGAGGTCTTCAACATCCTGCTGCAGGTGATGGACCACGGCACGCTCACCGACAACAACGGGCGCAAGGCGGATTTCCGCAACGTCATCATCGTCATGACGACCAACGCGGGCGCCGAGACGCTGCAGAAGAACGTCATCGGCTTCGCCAATGCGCGCGAGCAGGGCGACGAAATGGCGGAAATCAAGCGCATGTTCACGCCCGAGTTCCGCAACCGCCTGGACGCGACCATTTCGTTCAAGTCGCTGGACGAGGAAATCATCCTGCGCGTGGTCGACAAGTTCCTGATGCAGCTCGAAGAGCAATTGCACGAGAAGCGCGTCGAGGTGATCTTCACCGACGCCTTGCGCACCCACCTCGGCAAGAAGGGCTTCGATCCGCTGATGGGCGCGCGCCCCATGCAGCGCCTGATCCAGGACACCATCCGGCGCGCGCTGGCCGACGAGCTGCTGTTCGGCAAGCTGGTCAGCGGCGGGCGAGTCACGGTGGACGTGGTCGACGAGGCGGTCAAGCTGACCTTCGACGATTCCCCGCCCAAGCCCGCGTCGCAACCGCAGGTGGAATTGGTGGATTGAACGCGGCGGCCCCGCCAGGCGGGGCCGCCGCGTCGCCATGCCGGAGCCTAGGCGTCACGCGCCGCGCTCCTGAACCCGCTTCGGCGGGTTTTCTTTTTGCAGGGCGGCCGCACCAGGCAAGTCAGGTATATCCCTGGGCCGCCGGCCGGTCGCCCCGGCCCTGCGCCGCCGCCAGCTCCTGCCTGGCGCCCGCCTGCAGCAGCGCGCTGTCCTTGGCGATGGTGATCAGGCCGAATCCCATGTCCGCGTAGCGGCGCCCCGAGGCGCCGCCCGAGCATTGGATGCCGGCCGTCAGGCCGTGGCGCCGGCAGGCTTCGAGGATGGCGCGGACGGCATCGGCATGCTCGCGCTCCGGCTTGTCCAGGTCGGGCTCCAGGCCCAGGCCCAGCGCCAGATCGGCCGGGCCCACGTAAATGCCGTCCAGGCCGGGCGTCGCGGCGATCGCTTCGAGGTTGGCCAGGCCCTGGCGGCTTTCTATCATCACCAGGCACAGCGGGCCGCCGCCCAGTACCGCGGTGTCGCGCGCATTGCGCACCAGCGCGGCGCGTATGGGCCCGTACGAGCGCACGCCGGCGGGCGGATAGCGGCAGGCGGCCACCGCCGCGGCCGCCTGGGCGGCGGTCTCGCACATCGGCACGATCACGGCCTGGGTGCCGGCGTCCAGCGCCTTGCCGATCATCCAGTCCGCCGCCGCCGGGACCCGCGTGACCGGGGCTGCGCCGGCGCGTTCGATCGCGGCGAACATCGTAACCGCGTCGCCATAGTCGAGCAGGCCGTGCTGCTGGTCGGCACAGACGTAGTCCAGCCCCGCGCTCGCCAGCAGCTCGGCGCCGAACGCGGCGGGAAGCGCGCACCAGCCGCCGAACACGGTTTTCTTCTCTTGCAGCCGTTCGCGTAAAACCTTGGACATGGTCGTCCTCCAAGTGGATGGGAAAAAGTGTTGACAAGCACATGGTACCCATAACACACTAAAAAGTGTATCCACTTTATGAAGTGGATACACCTTCCGAAGCCGACTGGCGGGCTCGACAGGGAAGGCTGGTCTCCATCGCGGTTGCGACCCGCGCCAGCGGGCTTATACAGGGGCAGGCATGAGCAGGGAATTCGATATCGATCCTGACGACTACGTGCGCGAGAAACCGGGGCATCAGTTCCTGGTCAGGACCGAGGCATACACGGACGCGGACGTCTTCGAGCTGGAAATGCGCAGGATCTTCGAGCGCACCTGGATCTACGTGGGACACGAGTCCGAACTGCCCGACGCGGGCAGCTTCAAGACGGCGCAGGTGGGGCGGCAGCCCATCATTGTGCTGCGCGACAAGCAGGGCGGGCTGGGGGCGTTCTTCAACCGCTGCGTGCATCGCGGCGCGGCGCTGCTGCGCGAGGCGGAGGGCACGGTGCAGGAACTGCGGTGTCCGTACCACGGCTGGGTGTTCGATCTGTCGGGCAAGACCCGCCTGGTGTCCGAGCGCAACGATCCGGGCGGATACGGCCCCGGCTTCGAGCAGCCCGAGGGGCTGGTGCCGGTGCCCAGGCTGGAGTCCTACCGCGGCCTGCTGTTCGTGTCGATGGATCCGCAGATCGTGCCGCTGGAGCGCTATCTGGGGCTGATGAAGGAAGTGATCGACGCCAAGCTCGATCTGTCGCCCACCGGCCGCATCGTGGTGGCATCCAAGCCCTACGTGGCCCGCTACCAGGGCAACTGGAAGCTGCAGACCGAGAACATCGTCGATGCCTATCACTTCATGCACACCCATGGCGCGTTCGTGAAGCTGCAGGCGAAGTTCGGCGACACCACCGGGGATTTCGGCGTGCACAAGGGACGCAGCACGCGCGAGATGCGCGAACAGCGTTTCCGCGGCGCGACCTGGTCCTGTCTGTACGGGCACGGCTACGCCCAGGTTCCGGCGGCGGATACGGACGCGCTGCTGGACGGCGAGTTCGGCGGGCTCTACCGCGCGCTGCATGCGCAGCACGGCGACGAAGGCTTCGCCCGCATCGCCTCCAAGGTGACCTCCACCGTTTTTCCCAGCATGGGAATGATCCACCAGCAGATACGCGTGTGGCGGCCGATCTCGCCGGAGGAAACCGAAGTGCTGATCTATCCCTACGAGATCGAAGGGGCGCCCGAGGCCTTCAATGCCGGCATGCTGCGCAGCCAGGAGCGCTTTTACGGACCGTCCGGGTTCGGCATGACCGACGACACCGAGATCTTCGCGCGCGTGACGCAGGGGCTGCGCGCCGACCACGTCAAGTGGCTGGTGTTCGACCGCGGCATGGATACCGATGAGCAGACCGCCAGCGGCGACTTCCGCGGCCTGCCGTCCAGCGAGGCGCCGCAGCGCGCGTTGTGGCGCGAGTGGTCCAGGCTGATGCGGCGGTCCGCCTCCGAGGCGTGATTTCCCTCAACACTCCAACAAGGGGTCTCCCCATGCTGCAAGACATTTCCCAGTTCATCTTCCGGGAAGCGAAGCTGCTCGACGACCGGGACTACGAGGCCTGGCTGGGCCTGTTCGAGCCCGACGGCCTGTACGTGGTGCCGCTGGCCGGCGAGGCGGACGGCGGCCGGCAGGCCGCCATCGTGCGCGACAACCAGGCCGCCCGAGAGGAGCGCGTCCATCATTTGCAGAACCACTGGTTCCCCGCCCAGCAGCCGCCGTCGCGCACGCTGCACTTCGTTTCCAACGTGCTGGGCCAGGAAAGCGACGGCATCTGGCGGGTGTCGACCAGCCAGATGATCTACGAAACGCGCGAGGGCGATTGGACCCAGGTGGGCCTGGGCGAGCTGCGATCCATCGTGGCGCGGATCGACTACCAGCTCCGGATCACGCCGGACGGCCTGCGCATACGCGAGAAGCGCGTGCTCCTGCTCAATGCGGCGAGCTGGCAGCAGAACCTGGCTTTCATCTACTGAGGAAGACGTACATGAGGATCGTGAGATACGGACCGGAGGGCGGCGAGAAGCCCGGCGCGCTGGATGGGCAGGGGCGGTTGCGCGACCTGTCCGGCCTGGTGGCCGATATCGATGCCGCCACGCTGGCCCGCGGCCTGCAAGAGGGATTGCGCGCCGTCGACGTGGAAAAACTGCCGCTCGTGCCGGGCCAGCCGCGCCTGGGCGCGCCACTGGCCCGTCCGGGCAAGATCGTCGCCATCGGCCTGAACTACACCGACCACGCCGAGGAATCGGGAATGCCCGTGCCCCAGGAGCCGGTGGTGTTCATGAAGGCGCCGTCCACGCTGTCGGGGCCCTACGACGACGTGCCCAAGCCCGCCAACGCCGAGAAGATGGACTGGGAAGTCGAGCTGGGTATCGTGATCGGCAAGCGGTGCGCCGGCGCCGCGCCGGCCGACGCGCTCGGCCACGTGCTGGGCTATGTGGTGGTGAACGATCTGTCCGACCGGGCCTACCAGCTCGAGCGCGGCGGCCAGTGGGACAAGGGCAAGAGCTTCGACCGCTTCTGTCCCGTGGGCCCCTGGCTGGTCACCGCGGACGAGGTGGCGGACGTGCAGGCGCTCGGCATCTGGCTGAGCGTGGACGGCGAACGGGTGCAGTCGGGCAACACCGGCAGGATGATTTTCGATTGCCGCAGCATCGTCAGCTACGTCAGCCAGTTCATGACCCTGGAGCCGGGCGATCTGATCATTACCGGCACGCCGGCAGGCGTGGGCCTGGGCATGCGGCCCGCGCGCTTCCTGCGCGGCGGCGAGGTCCTGGAGCTGGGCATCGACGGGCTCGGCGCCCAGCGCTACACCATTACTTCCCGACCGGCGTCCCGGTGAAAAGGAGGCGAGCATGAATGGGGAGTTCCCATCCGACCGGTTCCTGGACCGGCTCGCGGATTTCTGCCTGCGGGCGCGCGCATTCGAGCTCGATGCCGGCGCCCGGTCGGCGGCCGGCAAGGTGGTGCTCGACAGCCTGGGCGTGGTCCTGGGCGCGCTCGACCACCGGGCCACGCGCAGCGCGCGGCGCTTCGCGGCGCGTTTCGGCGTGGAGCGGGGCGCGCGGCTGTGGGGCAGCGGCGAACGGGTCAACGCCGAGCACGCGGCGCTGCTCAACGGCGCGCCGCTGCGCGCCTACGACTACAACGACTACTACTTCGGCCGGCTCGGCGGCGCACATCCCAGCGACATCCTGACCGGGGTGCTGGCGGTGGCCGAGGCCGAGGGCGCGCCGGGACGCGAGGCCGTGCGCGCGCTGTGCCTGGGCTACGAACTGGTGGTGGGGCTGAGCGACTACATCGACCCGGAGCGTGGCGGCTGGGACTATCCGGCCTTGACGACGCTGGGCGGGGTGGCCGCCGCCGGCGCGCTGCTGGAACTGGACCGGGAGCAGTTCCGGCACGCGTTCTCGATCGCGGTCAACGCGCATTACCCTTCCAACGAAGTCGAGTCGTCCGAACCCGATGCCCATGGCGAACTGACCATGTGGAAGCGCTTCAACGGCAGCGACGGCGTGCGGCAGGCGGTGCAGGCCTGCTACCTGGCCAGCGCCGGCGTGGAAGGAGTGGTGCGCCCGTTCGAGGGGCGCCATGGATTCCTGGCCAAGCTCCAGGTCACGGCCGACGAGGCCATGGCCGCGCAGCGCCATCTGGACGGCATCGCGGGGTTCGGCGCCATCGCGCGCGGCAGCTTCAAGCGCTGGCCGGTAGGCTCGCGCGGCCAGAGCGCGATCCAGTCGGCGCTGCGCGCCCGCGCCGCGCTGTCGGCGCAAGGCAGGGATGCGGCGGCGATCCGCAAGGTGGAAGTGCGGGCCGACCCGGGCGTCTACGAACACCTGTACGCGATCCGCAGCGATCCGCTGCAGCCGCGCACGCGGGAAGCCGCCGATCACTCTCTGCCCTACATCGTGGCGGCGGCGCTGGCGCAGGGCCGCATCGGCCCGGACAGCTTCGAGGCGCCCGTGCGCGAGGCGCCGGCCGTGCGCAGGCTGCTGGATGCGGACATGGAAATCGTGCGTGCGCCGTCGGCATCGCCGTCCAACCTGTTGGCCGAAGTGGTGCTGGAGGACGACGCCGGCCGCCGCTATGCGGGCGGCTGCGAGCCGGCGCCGGGATCGGCCGGGACGGACATGCCGCTCGAGGAGCTGATCGAAAAGTTCCGCGAGAACGTCGGCGACCGCCTCCAGGGAGGCGCCGACGCGCTGATCGCCTGCGTCGAATCGCTGGACGCCAGCGCCGATGTGCGGGCGCTGGTAACGGCCACGCTGGTGCATTGAAGCTGGGTTCGAGATTGCGTTAGGAAATTTTTGCCGCCGGGCCGTCCCAAGGCAAAAGCGCCCCCTCGGGGGACAGCGCTGCCGCGCAGCGGCAAGCGTGGGGGCATTTTTCGTTTTCAACCTGTCGTTGCAAGGAGCTTTGCCATGTGGATGCGTAGCGTTTGCAAATTTGTGTTGATGCTGTCCTGCTGTCTGGCGGCCGTGGGAACCTCCCAGGCCGCCGACTTTCCGGCCAAGCCGGTCAAGTTCGTGGTCCCGTTCACCCCGGGCACGGGGCCGGACCGGCTGGCCAGGCTGGTCGCCGAAGACCTCGGCAAAACCTGGAAGGTGCCGGTGGTGGTCGAGAACCGGCTCGGCGCCTCGGGCCACGTCGGCGCCCAGGTGGTCGGCCAGTCGCCGCCCGACGGCTATACCGTGGGCGTCATGGCCACCAATATTTCCCTGACCGCGCACTTGATCAAATCGGAGGGCTTTGTGCCCATGCGCGACCTGGCGCCGCTGACCATCGCCGGCTACGGCGACATGACGCTGGTGGTGTCGGGCAAGTCCCGCTTCAACACGCTGCGCGACCTGCTGGACTACGCCAGGCAGCATCCGCGCGAGCTGGCCTTCGCCAGCGCGGGCATGGGCTCGCCCGCGCACATCTTCCTGGCGCAGATGCAGCAGAAAACCGGCACGGAGTTCCTGCACGTCCCCTACAAGGGCACGGCGCCGGCCGTGACCGACTTGATCGGCGGGCAGGTCCATGCCTCGTTCGTCGCTACCCATACGGTGGCGCCGTACCTGGCCTCCGGCCAGTTGAGGGCATTGGGCGTGGCGGCGCCTCAGCGCAATTCGCATGCGCCCGACATCCCGTCGTTCGCCGAACAGGGCGTGCCGGATTTCTCCACCGAGGCCTGGTATGGCTTCATGCTGCCGGCCGGCGTGCCGGAGCCCATCGCCGAACAGCTGTACCGCGACATCCGCGCCAGCGTCGAGCAGGAGCATGTACGCTCGCAGCTGGACAAGTTCGGCCTGACCGTGCGGCCTTCCACGCGGGAGGAAATGCGCCAGGTGGTCGACAAGGAATACCGCACCTACGGCGACATCATCAGCAAATACAACATCAAGCTCCAGGAGTGAAGGCATGCAGACTGCTACCGAGTTTCCCCCCGTGCTCGACCTGGCCGGACTGTCGGTACTGGTGATCGGCGCCGAAGGGGGCGTGGGCCCGGCCGTGGTCGCCGGTTTCGACGCCCATGGCGCCCGCACCTGCGTGGGGCTGCTGGCGGCGGACGCCGCGCCGCCGGGCGGGCGGCCGGCGCTGGCGGTGCCGCAGGGATGCGTCGACGATCCGGCGGCGCTGCGCGGCTTCCTGGACCGCTGCGACGCGGTGAACGGTCCGGTCGAGGTGGTGGCCTACGTGTCGCCGCCCGTCACGGTGGGCAGGGCGCTCGAGCTGGACGACGCGGCGTATGCGCGCGTCATCCGCGACGAACTGCTGCTGCCCGTGCTGCTGTTGCGCGAATCGGCCCGGCGCATGGCGGCGCGCGGGTTCGGCCGCCTGCTGTCGTTCTGCTCGATGTCGGGCAAGACCGGCGTGCATCCCGGCGTGAGCCCCTATGCCGCGGCCAAGGGCGGGCTGATCGCGTTTTCGCGCTCGCTGGCGGCGGAGCTGGCGCCGCAGGGCGTGACCGTCAACGTGATCGCCACCGCCTTGTTCGACGTGCAGGTGAACAAGACCGGCGAAGCCCTGCACGAGGTGGTCAAGGGCATACCGGTGGGCCGCGTCGGGCGCTCGCAGGAGGCCGCCGCGGCCGCGCTGTTCCTGGCCTCGCGCCAGTCGGGCTACATCACCGGCGAAACGGTGAACATGTCCGGCGGCCGCTTCATGGACTAGAGGATAAAGCCCCCCCTACGCGCTGACGCGCGCCCCCCAGGGGGCGGCGCTGGCGGACCGGCGAAGCCGGATCCGCGGCGCCCTGGGTCGGACAGCGTACTGCGGAAGGTGCGCCGCGCCATGAGGAATCGGAAAGCACGGGTTGGCTACAACCTTACGCGCAGCACGTCGAGCGCGCCCTGGGTGCTGGTGGGGGTGTAGGCCGGGTCGATCAGGCCGATGGCGGCGGTGGCGGCGCGCACCAGTTGGAGCGTGTTGATGCGCTGCGCGGCTTCCAGGTCGGCCGCCTCGTAGGCCTGCAGCAGGCCGGCGTGATCGCCGTGGTCGTCGCCGAACAGCGACGGCGAGGTCTGCTCGACCGAAAACCGCGCCCGCTCGGTGCGGTGCCAGTATTCCTCGATCTTGTCGCAGAAGATGCGGCCGGCCGGCCGGTTCAGGATGCGGTGGAACTGCATGTGCAGTTCGCGCCACTGCATCGAGGCCTCGCCTTTTTGCCGGGCCATCTTTTGCAGCACCTTGCGGCAGGCATCGAAATCGGCCTGGACCAGGCGCCCCAGGGTGATCTGCGTGACCACGGCCTGGCTGGCGATCCACAGGCCGTAGACCTGGTCCACTTCCCCGGCGGTGACCTGGGTGACCGTCATCCTGTATTTGAAGCGCGCCTCGGCCAGGCCATCGGCCTGGAGCATGCGCAGCGCCTCCCGCACCGGCGTGCGGCTGACGCCGTACTCCTGCGAGATGTGGACCTGGTTCAATTCGTGGCCGGGACGGATCTCGCCCTGGAAAATGCGTTTGCGCAGCGCGTCGTAGATGCGGACCGCTTCGTGATCCGCCTCGGCGCCGGCGCGTTCGGTTGTCGTCATGGACACGGCCTGTAGGGGCGGGACTGCCGGCTGCGTATTCTACGTCAATGCTCGTCCTCTTCGTTGCCGCCCCGGCGCATTGCCGCGGCCGCGCCGGGGCCGGCAGTGTTGCGCCAATGGGGCAGACACGGCGGAGAGAGGAGAATGTGCGGGCTTTTTTTCCCTTTATGGGGTATCATTGCTGTACTGCACAAATCCCATCGGCCGTTCGGCCTCGATGTGGCCTCCATGCAGACGATCGGTCGCCTTGGTGCGGCCGAAAACTGCATCGTCTCTGACCTCGTTTTTCCCTTCGCGTTGCGCGCACGGTGATATCGGTCGGCGCCGATGATCCGTCCGGAGCGGCTGTGACCGTCTCCGCCGCGTAGCGCCAGCTTTCCAGGCTTGCCCATGATTCGGCTCCCGTTGATGGAGCCGTGGTGTCGTGCGTTTCTCGCACGCGCTTTGGCCATGCTTGGCGTGCTCGCGCTGCGCATTACGCAACGTAAGGAATAAAGATGTCTTTTGCTGAACTCGGTCTGGCTCCGTCCATTGTCCAATCCCTGACCGAAGCCGGTTTTTCCGAACCCACGCCGGTGCAGGCGCGCGCCATTCCGCTGGCCCTGGAAGGCCACGACCTGATGGTGTCGTCGCAGACGGGCAGCGGCAAGACCGCCGCTTTCATGCTGCCGGCGCTGAACAAGCAGGTCCAGGCCTCGCCGCTGCGCACGCCCGGCGTGCGCGTGCTGGTGCTGACGCCGACGCGCGAACTGGCCCAGCAGGTGAGCGACGCCACCCGCACCTATGGCAAGACGCTGAACTGGCTGCGCACCGCCACGGTGGTGGGCGGCATGCCCTACGGCGCCCAGCTGAAGGCGCTGTCGCGCCGCGTGGACGTGCTGGTCGCGACCCCGGGCCGCCTGCTGGACCACGTCCAGTCGGGCAAGGTCAACCTTTCTGAAGTCGAAGTGCTGGTGCTGGACGAGGCCGACCGCATGCTGGACATGGGTTTCATCGACGACATCGAAGCCATCGTCGCCCGCACGCCGGCCACCCGCCAGACGCTGCTGTTCTCGGCCACGCTGGACGGCTCCGTCGCGCGCATGGCCGCCAAAATGATGCGCGATCCTCAGCGTATCGAGATCGCCAGCCAGAAGGAAAAGCACGTCAACATCACCCAGTCGCTGCTGTACGCGGACGACATGGAACACAAGATGCGCCTGCTCGACCATCTGCTGCGCGATGCCAGCATGCAGCAGGCCATCGTGTTCACCTCGACCAAGCGGGCCGCCGATGAGCTGGCCGATACGCTGGCCGACCAGGGCTTTGCCGCCGAGGCTCTGCACGGTGACATGAACCAGCGCCAGCGCACGCGCACGCTGGGCAACGTGCAGCGCGGCCGGGTGCAGATCCTGGTCGCTACCGACGTGGCCGCGCGCGGCATCGACGTCCAGGGCATCAGCCACGTGGTCAATTTCGACCTGCCCATGCAGGCCGAAGACTACGTCCACCGCATCGGCCGCACCGGCCGCGCGGGCCGCGATGGCCTGGCGTTCACGCTGGCCGCCCATGGCGAACGCCATAAGGTCCGCACCATCGAGCGCTACACCGACCAAAGCATCCCCGTCCAGGTGGTTCCGGGCCTGGAGCCCCAGCGCGCGCCGCGTCCCGGCGCCGACCGTCCGCGCCGCGGCGGCCCCGGCGGCAAGCAGGGCTACCGTCCGGGCGGCCGTGGCAGCTATGCGCAGCGCGACGGCGGCTACCGTCAGGAAAACCGTCCGGCCTTCGGCGATCGTCCGCGCGGCGATCGTCCCCAGGGTGACCGTCCTCAGGGCGACCGCCCGTACGAGGCGCGTCCGCAGGGCGAGCGCTTCCGCAGCGAGCGCCCGCATGCCGACCGTCCCCAGCGCGCCTATGGCGATCGTCCGGTCCAGGCCGACCGCCCCCGCCGTGAGTTCGGCGACCGTCCGCAGCGCGAGCAGGGCGATCGTGCGCAACAGCCGTCTTTCGGCTGGAGCGACCGTCCGCGCGGTCCGCGCGCCGACGGCGATCGCCGTGAAACCCGCAGCGATGCGCCGCGCCGCTTCGACTCGCGCCGCCGCGCTGCATAGGGAAGCCCACCCCGTACCCGCTTACGCGGGTCCCCTCGAGGGGGCGGCGCTGGCGGACCGGCAAAGCCGGATCCGCGGCGCCCTGGGTTGAAGCCCAGCGTGCTTCGTGCAAACGCGGATGTAGGTAGGAATCCCCGCCGGCCTTCGGGTCGAGCGGGGTTTTTTTTAGGCGATTGATTTGAGTTGAAATAATGTTAAGAGATATGATTCGTCTCGATGCCATTCGGACAAGCCACCATTCGCGCCCGTGTGCTCGCCGGGATTCTTGCGCTGGGCGCGGGAATCCCGGCGGGCGCGGGCTATGCGCAAGATGCGGCGCCGGACGCGGGGGCGCAGGATAGCCTGGAGCGGGCGCGGCAATCGGGACGGCTGCGGGTGGGGTATGCCAACGAGGCCCCGTTCGCCTACATGGACAGCCGCGCCGGCAAGCTGACGGGCGAGGCGCCCGAGATCGCGCGCAAGGTGCTGGCGCGCCTCGGCATAGACGAGGTCGAGGGCGTGCTGACCGAGTTCGGCGCGCTGATTCCGGGCCTGCTCGCCGGCCGCTTCGACATGATCGCCGCCGGCATGTACGTGCTGCCGGAGCGGTGCCGCCAGATCGCGTTTTCCAATCCGACCTACGGCGTGGGCGACGGCTTTCTGCAGCGCACCGACAATCCCTTGCAACTGCGCAGCTATGCCGAGGCGGCGGCCGATCCCGGCGCGCGCGTGGGCGTGGTGGTCGGCGCCGTGCAGAACGACTACGCCGCGCGTGCCGGCGTGCCGGCGGCGCGAGTGGTGGTGTTTCCCGACGTGGTCAGCGCCGTCGAAGGGGTCATGGCAGGGCGCGCCGATGTCTATGCCGCGACCGCGCTGACGATCAATTACGTGCTGACCAAGGTGCCCGACTGGGACATCGAGAAAGTGGCGCGCTTCGTCCAGCCTACCGAGGCGGGGCAATCCGTCCGGGGATACGGGGCGTTCGGCTTCCGCAAGCAGGACGAGGCCTTGCGGCAGGCGTTCGACCGGGAGTTGGCCGGGTTCATCGGTTCTCCCGAGCACCAGGCGCTGGTGGCGCCGTTCGGATTCACGCAGGGCGAATTGCCGGGCGATGTCACCGCAGCGCAGCTGTGCGGCGCGTCCGACGAGGCACCGGACGCGCAAGCCCCCGCAGGCGGTCTTGAGGAAGACGGCGAGGCAGCCGGGAACACCGCTCCATGACCGACCTTCCGGAACTGCTGCCGCCGCTGCTGCGCGGGCTGTTCATCACTTTGCAGATTACCGCGGGCGGCGCGGCGGTGGCGGTGCCGCTGGCCGTGCTGGCCGGGCTCGGACGCCTGTCGAGACGGCCTTGGCTGGCGTGGCCGGCGGCCTGCTATGTCGAGCTGTTCCGCGGCACCTCCGCGCTCGTGCAACTGTTCTGGGTTTATTACGTGCTGCCGCTGTTCGGCTTGAAGCTGCCGGCCTTGGTGGCGGGCATCCTGGTGCTGGGATTGAATGCGGGCGCCTACGGCGCCGAGGTCGTGCGCGGCGCGGTGGCGGCGGTGCCGCGCGGCCAGGTGGAGGCGGCGCTCGCGCTCAACATGGGGCCGCGCGCCACGCTGTGGCGTATCGTGCTGCCGCAGGCGGTGCCCGCCATGCTGCCGCCCGCCGGCAACCTGCTGATCGAGCTGCTCAAGAACACCGCGCTGGTCTCGCTCATCACCATTACCGACCTGACGTTCAGCGCGCAGCTGCTGCGCAGCGAGACCTTCCGCACCGTCGAGGTCTTCACGCTCGCGCTGCTGATGTATTTCGTGGCGGCGCAGTGCCTGAGCGCGGGCATGCGATGGCTGGAGCGGCGCGCCAGGCGCCACGTGGGGCGCGCATGATCGTGGATCCGTCCCGTCCCGTCTTCGATTGGGCCTATGCGCGCCAGGTGCTGCCGGTCTTGATGGACGGCCTGTGGATCACCGTGCAGGCCACCGTGCTGGGCATGGCGCTGGCCGTTACGCTGGGCCTGGTGCTGGCGCTGGCCAGGCGCGCGTCGCTGCGGCCGCTGGCCTGGGCTGCCGCCGCCTGCATCGAGTTCGTACGCAGCACGCCGCTGCTGATGCAACTCTTCTTCCTGTTCTATGTGCTGCCGGTCACCGGCGTGCAGTTCTCGCCGCTGGCCACCGGCGTGCTCGGCCTGGGGCTGCACTACGCCGCCTATTGCGCGGAGGTCTACCGCGCCGGCCTGGAGGGTGTGCCGCGCGGGCAATGGGAGGCGGCGCGCGCGCTCAACCTGGGGCATTGGCGCACGCTGCGCGATGTCATCCTGCCGCAGGCCATCCCCCCGGTGATTCCCGCCCTGGGCAACTACCTGGTGGCGATGTTCAAGGATACGCCGCTGCTGTCGGCCATTACCGTGGTCGAGCTGCTGCAGGCCAGCAAGATCGCCGGCTCGGCCACGTTCCGCTATACCGAGCCGCTGACCCTGGTGGGGCTGGCTTTCCTGGTGTTGAGCCTGGCCGCGGCGGGCGTCGTGAGGACGCTGGAGCGGCGGTGGCGGTGAGCGAAACGAGGAGACGGAGATGAGCGCCAGCGTGACGCTGGAAAACATAAGCAAGCGCTACGGCGAGGTGGAGGTGCTGCGCGGCATCGACCTGCACATCCCGGCCGGCCAGACGGTTGCCCTGATCGGTCCGTCGGGATCGGGCAAGTCCACGCTGCTGCGGCTGCTGATGACGCTGGAGCGGCCCGACGCGGGCCGCGTCCTGATCGACGGCGAGCCGATGTGGACCCAGCCGCGCGGCGGCCGGGAAGCGCCGGCCACCGAGGCGCACCTGCGCAAGGTGCGCGGCAAGATAGGCATGGTGTTCCAGCATTTCAACCTGTTCCCGCACATGACCGCGCTGGACAACGTGGCCGAGGCGCCGCGCCACGTGCTGGGGCTGGGGCGGGCCGAGGCCGAGGCGCGCGCGGCGGAATACCTGGGCAAGGTAGGCCTGGGCGACAAGCTCGGCCAGTATCCGGGCAATCTCTCGGGCGGGCAGAAGCAGCGGGTGGGTATCGCCCGGGCCCTGGCCATGCGGCCGGAAATCATGCTGTTCGATGAAGTGACCTCGGCGCTCGATCCCGAGCTGGTGGGCGGCGTGCTGGAGATCCTGCGCGAATTGTCGGCGAGCCGTACGATGACGATGATCATCGTCACGCACCAGATGAAGTTCGCCGAGCGCAGTTCCGACCGCACGCTGTTCTTCGAGGCGGGCCGCATCCTCGAGGACGGCCCTTCGCCGGAGGTGTTCAATGCGCCGTCGCATGCCCGCACCCGGCAGTTCCTCGACGCGGTGATCGACGCCTGAGCGGCGGGCGGCGCGGGTTAGACTATCGCGAACGGCGCGCCGCGCCCGATCCTTCCTGGAGCCGTCCGTCGCCATGCGCTGCCTGGTCATCGAAGACGAAGTCGACACGTCCCGCTACATCTGCAATGGCCTGCGCGAAGCCGGCCACGAAGTGGCCGCCTGCCGCGACAGCGCCGACGGCCTGAACCGCGCCATGACGGAGCCCTGGGACGTCATCATCCTCGACCGCATGCTGCCCAACGACGTCGATGGATTGTCCATCCTGACCACGCTGCGCGGCGTGGGCAAGACCACGCCGGTGCTGATCCTGAGCGCACTGGCCGGGCTGGACGAACGCGTGCGCGGCCTGCGCGGCGGCTGCGACGACTACCTCACCAAGCCGTTCGCGTTTTCCGAACTGGCGGCACGCGTCGATGCGCTGTACCGGCGGGCACGCGCGCGCGAGGACGTGCGCGAACTGCGCATCGCCAACCTGCGCGCCGACCTGACCAAGCGCACGGTCGAGCGCGACGGCAAGACCATCCTGCTGCAGCCGCGCGAGTTCCGGCTGCTGGTCTACCTGCTGATGAACCAGGAGCAGGTGGTCACGCGCACCATGCTGCTCGAGGCCGTCTGGGACTATCGCTTCGATCCGCAGACCAATGTGATCGACGTGCAGATCAGCCGGCTGCGCAACAAGATCGACAACGGCTTCTCGCCGCCGCTGATCCACACCGTGCGCGGCGTGGGCTACATGATTTCGGCGGCGCCGCGTTGAGCCCGGCCGGACTCGACTACCCCGGCCGCGAAAAAGGCCTGCTCGCGGACGCGCGGCGGCTCTGGCAGTCGGTGGCGTTCCGGCTGGCGCTGGGCTATGGCGTTTCAGTCGTGCTGTTCATGATGGTGCTGCTGTCGGTGCTGTACGTGCAGACCATCGGCGTCCTGCAGAACCGCATCGACCGCCAGCTCGTCTCGGCCTCCCATCGGATGCTCAGCCACTTCGAGGCCTACGGACCGGAGCGGCTGGCCGACGACATCACGGAGAACCTCACGGACGGCGTCAACTCCGATACCGAGATCTATCTGCTGGCGACGGCCTCGGGCAAGAAGATCGCCGGCAACATCGCGGTTTCCCGCGATCTGCTCAGGCCCACCTTCGGCATCACGGAAAAGCAGGTGTTGCGGGACGGCCGCCTGTCCTACAGCCGCTACCGGACCGAGCAACTGGCCGACGGCTCCATCCTGGTGGTGGGGCGCGACCTGCGCGACCAGCGCGATCTCGAGCAATTGGTGGGCAACGCGCTGATGGCCGCGGCGGTGGTCGCGGTGCTGCTGGCGGTGGTCGGCGCCGTCGTGTTCCGCGGCCAGCTGGAAAGCCGGGTCGGCGCGATCCGCCGCACCGCCGCCCAGATCGAGGCGGGCGACCTGACGCAGCGGATTCCGGTCTCGGGCAGGGACGACGAGTTCGCGCGCCTGAGCCACGACATCAACATGATGCTCGATCGCATCGAGATCCTGATGGACGGTGTGCGCCACGTCTCCAATACCATCGCCCACAACCTGCGCACGCCGCTCTCGCGCATCCGGGCCAAGCTCGAGGTCGCGAGCCGGCCGGGCACGGATCCGGCGCAGATGGCCCAGGCCACGGCCTTCGCCATCCGCGAGATCGAGGAACTGACCGTCGTCTTCGACAAGCTGCTGCAGATCGCCGAGGCCGAGTCCGGCGCGCGGCGCCAGGCGTTCCAGCCGGTGTCGCTGAATGACATCGTGGCCGACGTGGTCGAGCTGTACGAGCCGGTGGCCGAGGAAAAGCACGTCGAGTTGCAGGTGCACATGGCCGACGAGGCGGTGGCGCCCGGCGACAAGGACCTGCTGGCCAGCGCCATCGCCAACCTGGTGGACAACGCCATCAAGTACGCCGGCAGCCCGGCCCGCGTGATCGTCGGCACCCGGGCTACCGACGAGACCGTGTCGGTGGTGGTGCAGGACAACGGGCCGGGAATCCAGGCCATCGAACGTTCCAAGGTCGGTACGCGGTTCTTCCGCCTCAATCGCCGCGTTCCCGGCTACGGGCTGGGGCTGGCGAGCGTGACGGCCATTGCAAGCCTGCACCACGCCACGCTGCACCTGGACGACGCCGGGCCGGGCCTGATCGCCCGCATCGAACTGCCCCGCATGCGGTCAACATGACCAAACGGTAACCTTCCCGCCATGATGTTCCCCGGCCGCTCTGGCTAACATCGGCACGATCCGGTTCCGGGTTCGCCGTGGCTGGGCAGCGCCGCTGGCTGCCGTGCAAACCTTTCCGGACTGCAACATCGTGAAAGGGTATCCATGTCGCCGCGTTTTTCCGCTTTGCTCGTCGCCTGTTTCGTCGCGCTGTCGGCCTGTTCCGACAAACCCCAGCCAGCCGCGCCCGCCGTCCCGGAGGCGCAGGCCCCCGCGCTGCCGCCGGGGCAGGTCCGCATCAAGCCGGCCTCGCTGCAGTACATGGAGATCCAGGAGATGAGTACCGAGGGCGCCGCGCACGTGGTGTGGGCGCCCGCGCGGGTAGCGTTCCGCGAAGAGCAGGTCGCCAACGTGGTGGCGCCGGTGGCCGGCCGGATCCTGCAGATCCAGGCGCAGATCGGCGACGAGGTCAAGGCCGGCGCGCCGCTGGCCACGCTCTCCAGCCCCGATGCCTCGCGGATCCGCGCCGATTACGCCAACGCCCAGGTGGAATTGCGCGTTGCCCAAGCCGAGGCCAAGCGGCAGCGCACGATGGTCGAGAAAGGCATAGGCATCGAGGCCGAATTGCTGGTTGCCGAGGCCAAGCTGCAAGAGGCCCAGCACAATGTCGACGTGGCCGCGCGCGCCACCAGTTTCCTCGGCGGCGGCGGCAGCGACTCGCTGCTGCTGCGGGCGCCGCGCGCCGGCGTGGTGGTCAGCCGCAATACGACGCCGGGCGCATCGGTCGGCCCGGATGCCGGCGCCTTGTTCACCATCGGCGATCCGAACGCGTTGTGGATCAACGCGGACGTTTTCGAAAGCGACCTCAGCGCAATCGGCCAGGGGGCCGAGGTGCAAGTGGTGGTCCCTTCGCTCGACCGGCCGCTGGCGGGCAAGGTGGCGCGCGTCGGCTCCTCGCTCAATGCGCAGACCCGCCGCGGCCAGGTCTACATCACGCTGGACCAGGGCAATTCCAAGCTGCGCGCAGGCATGCTGGCGCGCGCGGGCATTCAGGCGCGCAGCGGCGAGGGCCTGTCCGTTCCCGTCAATGCGGTGCTGATCAAGGACGGCTCGCGCTCCATCGTCTTCGTCCAGGTGTCCGACACCGTGTTCGAGGCGCGCACCGTTGCGCTGGGCCAGCCGTCCAACGGCTATATCCCGGTGCTGTCCGGCCTCTCGGCCGGCGACAAAGTGGTGGTCAAGGGCGCGCTGCTGCTCGACGGCTCCGCCAACCAGCTGCTGTAAGGGGATCCGGCCATGCGTTCTCTCATCGCACTGGTGGTGCACCGCCGGCTGGTGGCGCTTGCCGCGACGCTGGTCATCGCCGCCTATGGCGTCTATGCCTACCTGAATACCGCCATCGAAGCCTATCCGGACGTCACCAACGTCCAGGTGGGCGTGATCTCGCTAGCCCCCGGGCTGGCGCCCGAGGAAGTCGAGCGGCAGGTGACTTTCCCGCTCGAGCGCGCGCTGAACGGCACGCCGGGGCTGGTCTCGCTGCGCTCGGAAAGCTATTTCGGCCTGTCGATGATCACCATGGTGTTCGACGACGACACCAAGAGCTTCGAGGCTCGGGTGCAGGTGACCCAGCGCCTGCCCGAGGCCGACTTGCCGGACGGCGTCACGCCCGAGATGGCGCCCGACAATACGCCGCTGGGCAAGATCTTCTACTACCGCCTCAACAGCGACCGCCATACGCTGGCCCAGCTGCGCTCCGAACAAGAATGGACGGTGGCGCGCGTGCTCAAGCAGATCCAGGGCGTGGCCGACGTGGTCAGCATGGGGGGCTTTGTCAAGGAGTTCCACATCGAGGTCGACCCGGCCAAGCTGGTGGCGCACAACCTGACGCTGGACCAGGTGGTCGAAGCCGTTTCCAAGTCCAACCAGAACGTCGGCGGCGGGCTGCTGCGGCGCGGAGAGCAGTCGCTGATCATCCGAGGCATCGGCCTGCTGCGCAATCCGCGCGACATCGAGACCATCGTGCTGGACGTGCACAACAACACGCCCGTGCGGATCAAGGACGTGGCGCGCGTGGTGCAGTCCTACACGCCGCGCCAGGGCTCGGTGGGCATGGACGACGAAGACGACATCGTCGAAGGCATCGTGCTGCTCAAGCGCGACCAGAACCCCAGCAAGGTGCTCGACCAGGTCCACAAGAAAGTGGACGACATCAACGAGCACATGCTGCCGGCCGGGATGCGCATCGAACCGAGCTACGACCGCTCGCACCTGGTCGGCCATACGCTGCATACCGTCTATCACAACCTGCTGTTCGGCGCCACGCTGATCATCGGCGTGCTGTGGCTGTTCCTGCGCAGCCTGCGCGGCTCGCTGATCGTGGCGGTGGTGATCCCGCTGTCGCTGCTGGTGGCGTTCATCGGCCTGCATTTCCTCGACATGCCGGCCAACCTGATCTCCATGGGGGCGATCGACTTCGGCATCATCGTCGATGGCGCGGTGGTGCTGACCGAGGCCATCATCCACAAGGCGCGCCTGCGCAAGCCGACCTCGCGCCGCGACATGTACGAATTGATCATCGAAGCGGCGCTGTCGGTGGCCCGGCCCACGCTGTTCGCGATGGCCATCGTGATCGCCGCGCTGATCCCGGTATTCTCGCTCGAGAGCATCGAAGGCCGCATCTTCCGTCCGCTGGCGCTGACCTATACCTTCGCGCTGGTCGGCGCGCTGGTGCTCGCGCTCACCTTGGTGCCGGCGCTGTGCGCGCTGCTGCTGCGCCCCAAGGACGTGGTGGCGCCCGAGCCCGCCGTGTTCCTGCGCATGCACCACGTCTATTCGACCTGGATCTCGCGCGTGCTGGAGACCGGCCGCAGCCGCGCCAGGGTGTTCGGCGTGGCCGTGGTGGTGCTGCTGCTGGCGGTCTACGCCGGCTCCAAGCTGGGCACCGAATTCCTGCCTGAACTGGACGAAGGCGATGCCTACGTGCTGGTGCAGATGCCGCCCTCGATCTCGCTGGAGAAAGGGCAGGAACTGCTGCGCACGATACGGATGCGCCTGAAGGCCGTGCCCGAGGCGATCAGCGTCACCAGCGAGCAAGGGCGTCCCGAGGACGGCACCGACAACGAGACCATCAACGTCGCCAAGGTGCTGGTGCGCCTGAAAGAGCGCGCGGAGTGGCGCAAGGGCCTGACCAAGGAGGCGCTGGTGACGGAAATGCGCAACTCGCTGGCGGACCTGCCCGGGGTGCAGTTCAACTTCGCCCAGCCCATACGCGACAGCGTGGAAGAGTCCACTTCCGGCGCGCGAGGCCACGTGGTGCTGAAGGTCTACGGCGCCGAGATCGAGACCATGCGGTCCATCCTGCAGCAGACCAAGTCGGCGGTGGGCAAGATCGAAGGCGTGCGCGACCTCGATCTGTACCGCGATGCGCCGGCGCCGCAATTGCACATCGAATTCAATCGCGATGCCTTGGCGCGCTATGGCATTTCCATGCAGAACGCCGATACCGCCATCGAAACCGCGCTGGCGGGCAAGGTCGTGACCACGGCCTGGGAGGGCGAGCGCAGCGTGCCGGTACGCGTGCGGCTGCCTTTCGCCGACCGCATGGACGAGGCGCGCATCCGCGAGATCCCGGTGGCCGCGCCCGACGGCACCTATCTGCCTTTGCATGCGTTGGCCGACATCAGCTTCAAGGTCGGCAACTCCTCCATCTTCCGCGAAGGCAACGCGCGCTACATGGCGCTCAAGTTCAACGTCGAAGGGCGCGACATGGGCTCGGTGGTCAAGGACGCCATCGCCGTGTTCAAGAAAGAGGTCAAGCTGCCCGAAGGCTACGTGGCGCAGTGGGGCGGGCAGTGGGAGAACCAGCAGCGCGCCTCGGCGCGGCTGAAGATCGTCGTGCCGCTGTCGCTGCTGGTGGTGTTCGTGCTGCTGTTCAGCGCCCTGGGCAGCGCGCGCAGCGCCGCCATCATTCTGCTGACGGCGCCTTTTGCCATGGTGGGCGGGATCATCGCGCTGCACCTGACGGACATCGACCTGTCCATCAGCGCGGCGATCGGCTTCATCGCCCTGCTCGGGCAGGTGGCGCTGGCCGGCCTGCTGGTGATCAGCGCGGTGGAGGCCCTGCGGCGCGAAGGGGTCGCATTGCTGCCCGCGCTGGTCGAAGGCGCGGCCGAACGCATGCGCTCCATCCTGATGGTGTCGCTGCTGGGCCTGATCGGCCTCTTGCCCATGGCCTTGTCCACCGGCGTGGGCAGCGAGACCCAGCGGCCCTTCGCCTCGGTGGTGGTGGGCGGGATGGCGGTGCTGCCGCTGGTGGCGCTGTTCGTGCTGCCGGTGCTCTACGCCTGGCTCGGCCCCAAGCGCCTGCTGACCGCCGAAGAGCGCGACGCGGCCATTTCGGAACAATGATCATGCGTAAGTATGTGTGCGTCCTGCTGATGGCGCTCGGCCTGCCCGCGGCGCAGGCGGCCGACGGGCCGCCGTCCGCGGTGCTGGCTTCGACGCTGGCCGCCGCGCAGGCTCCCGCCGCCGGCCCGGTACTGGGCAGCGAGGTGACGCTGCCGCAACTGCTGGAACTGGTCAGGAACAACAGCCCCGCGCTGCAGGCTGAACGTACCCAGGTGGCGATGGCCGAGGCCGATCTGATGACGGCCCAGACCTTCTCCAACCCCAGCATCGCCTACACCCACAAGCGCGGCGAACGGGAAACGACTATTTCGCAGGACCTGCCCATCTTCGGCCAGCGCGGCGCGCGCATAGACAGCGCCAGGAGCGGCGTCGACGCCGCCCGCGCCCAGTTGCGGCTGGTCTATGCCCAGGCCCTGCAGGATGCGGCGCGCGACTTCATGTCGCTGCTGGTGGCGCAGGAGCGCGAGAAGCGCTGGATCGATGCCAGGGACGACCTGGAGTCGGCCTTCCGCATCGTGCAGGGGCAGGTGCAGGCCGGCGCGCGCAGCCGCTACGACCTGACGCGGCTGGAGCTCGAACGCGCCTCGCTCGATGCCCAACTGGCCCGATCCCAGGCCGAGACCCTGCAGGCCGCGGCGCAGGTGGCGGCCGACGTCGGCGCGCCGGCCTGGCGGCCGCGGGCGGCCGGATCCATCGTGGCGCGCTGGGATGCGCTGAATTTCGACGCCATATGGCCGCAGGCGCAGAACCGCCTGCCGGTGGTGCGCGCCGCGCTGGCGCAGCAGGAGTTCGCGGAGAAGCAGCTCCAGGCCGAGAAGCGCCAGGCCTATCCGACCCCGACCTTCATGGTGGGACGGCTGAACAACAGCAATGACGGCCGCAGCACCGAGTACGGCGTATCGGTGGGCATTCCGCTGTTCGACCGCAACCAGGGCCCGATCGCGCGCGCCGCCGCCGAAGCCGACGGCATGCGCCTGCGCAGCCGCGCCATCGTGCTGGCCGCCGAGGGCGAGTTGCGCCGGGCCACCGAGCAGCTCAACCGGCGCCAGCAACTGGCCGAACGCTTCGAAAAAGAAGGTCTTTCCATGATCCCGCGCCTGCGGCAGATGGCGCAGGATTCCTACACGCTGGGCCGGGGCAGCATCCTGGAGCTGGTCGATGCGATCCAGGCCATCGCCGAGAAGAAGAACGCCTACCTGGACCTGATGGAAGCGGCGCTGCAGGCCGAAGTCGACGTGCGCATCGCTTCCGGGGAACTGGGAGCCGATCTGCTCGATTAGCGCGGCCCGGGCCTGTTGCCGGCCTGTCGCCTCAAGGGAGTCTCGCCATGCATCCTCCGGAGTGGTTCGCGATCCGCTCGCGCCACGGCGTGCCGGAGTTTCCGGTGCACCATGTGCGCGGCGGGACGTCGACGGGATTGATCGTCTGGGATGCGCTGGCGCCGTCCGATCCGCCGCTCAAGGAAGAATTGCTGCGCCTGTTGCTGGGGACGCCGAAGCGGCGTAGCGCGCCTGGCGAGCGTCCGTACACCGTCCCGGAGCACGGCTTGTCCGCGGGCAACCAGGTGTTCTTCGCCGACGTCGAGCCGGGGCCCGACGGGGCGCGCCTGATCGCCAAGCTGGCGCGGGTGCCGCGCGATACCGGGGACATCGAATGGGGCGCGGAGTGGGGCAGGCTGCCTGCGGCGCTGCCCTTGTGGGCGCTGGACATGGGCCTGGCGCCGCCCGGCCATACCGGCGCCTGGTCCATCGCGATCTGCAATGCCGACACCGGCCTCCTCGCTACGGGCCGGATATGGTGCCGGCCCGCGGGCGCGCTGACGGGCGCGGCCATGCCGGGGGTGGACGGCGAGTTTCCCCTGGTGGAGCTGGTCTTGCCCGAGCCCGGCGGTGCCGGTGCGACGCATCGATGCAATGCCCAGATCCTGATGAGCGGCTACGTGCCCTTGTATCAGGCCTCGCCGGCCCTGCGCGCCTGGTTCGGCGGCTGAAGCTGCCGAACCAGGGCGCGGACTCACTGTTTGCCGGTGCTGCCGAAGCCGCCGGCGCCGCGATCCGATGCGGCGAAATCCTCGACCACGTTGAAACGGACCTGCGCGACCGGCACGATGACCATCTGCGCCAGCCTGTCCAGCGGCTGCAGGGCGAAAGGCTCCTGGCCGCGGTTCCAGACCGAGACCATCAACTGGCCCTGGTAGTCGGAATCGATCAGCCCGACCAGGTTGCCCAATACGATGCCGTGTTTGTGGCCCAGGCCGGAGCGCGGCAGGATCATCGCGGCGTAGCCGGGGTCGGCGATGTGGATGGCCAGCCCGGTGGGCACCAGCACGGTCTGGCCGGGCGCGATGGCCAGCGGGGCATCCAGGCACGCGCGCAGGTCCAGGCCCGCCGAGCCGGGGGTGGCGTAGGCGGGGAGGCAGTCGCGCATGCGCGCATCGAGGATCTTCAGGTCTACGGAGTTCATGCGTTGCGGTGGGTCGATCGTTGATTGGCCGGCCGGGAGGCCGGCACGAAGGGCGGCAGCGTGACGCCGGGGATGGGCTGGGCGCCGCGCAGGGTCCGGCGGCCGCGCCGGAACAGCGCCCGGGCGACGAAGAACAGGATGATGGCGCGGACGATGTGGAACGGCTCGAGCGCATCGCCGTCAATGAGCACCGACGCGATGCTGGCGACCGTCAGCACGCCGAACAGCACGCCGAGCAGGATCTGGACGGTGCCTCGCACCGCGCTGCCGCCCTGGGCGGCCAGCGTGGCGTTCGAGGCCGGCTCGCTGACGCCGGCCGGCATGCTGGCCGAAGGCGGGGCCGGCGCCGTGGGCGCGGAGGGAATGCCAATGCCGGCGGAGTATTGCTGGCCCGGGCTGCGCGTATCTTTTTGCGCACCAGGTAGTCGCAGCGCCGGGCGGAAGCCGCCGGTGCCGGTTTTGAGCAGGCCTTGCGCTCCGGGAGTGCCGCTGCCGCGATTGACCATTTTGTCGATGTAGGCGGCGTAGTCGCCGTTGGGCGGTTCCGGGTCGAAAGGCATGGCGGTCTCCCTTGGAGTCGGTTACGGGCCGGGTTTGGCGGCGGGACTGGCCATGCGCTGGCCGATCGCCGCTACGAGCCGCCGCGCTGCCGCGAGCTTGGACTCGCGCGGCAGCGGGTGTTCGCCTGCATCGTCGTAGAGTACCAGCGCGGTGTCGTCCGCGCCCAGGGCTTCCTGCGCCAGGTTGCCCACCAGCAGCGGAATGCCCTTGCGCGCGCGCTTGGCCGCGGCATGCCGCGACAGGTCTTCGGTTTCGGCGGCGAAGCCCACGCAGTAGGGCGCGCCCGGCAGCGCGGCAACCGTGGCCAGGATGTCGGGGTTCTGCACGAACTCCAGCCCGGCCGGGGCGCCGGCGCTCTTCTTGAGCTTGCTGGAGCTGGTTTCCTTGACCCGCCAGTCCGCGACCGCCGCGACCGCGACGAATATCTCGGCGCCGGCCACCTCGGCGTTGACGGCGGCCAGCATGTCGCGCGCGGTGGTGACGTCGATGCGCCGCACGCCGCGCGGCGCGGCCAGCGCGGTCGGACCCGAGACCAGCGCGACCTGTGCGCCGGCTTCGCGGGCCGCGCGGGCGATCGCATAGCCCATCTTGCCCGACGACAGGTTGGTCAGCACGCGCACCGGGTCGATGGGTTCGGAGGTGGGGCCTGCGGTGATCAGCACGCGTTTGCCGGCCAGCACCTTGGGCTGGAAATGGGCGACCAGTTCGTCGAGGATCTCGTGGGGTTCGAGCATGCGCCCCGAGCCGACTTCGCCGCAGGCCTGGTCGCCTTCGGCGGGCCCGAGCAGCGTGATGCCGTCGGCGCGCAATTGCGCGGCATTGCGCTGCGTGGCCGGATTGGCCCACATCTCGCGGTTCATCGCCGGCGCCATCAGCAGCGGGCAGGCGCGCGCTACGCACAGCGTGGTGAGCAGGTCGTCGGCCAGACCATGCGCCACGCGGGCCATGAAGTCGGTGCTGGCCGGCACGATCAGAATGGCGTCGGCGCCGCGGCTCAGCGTAATGTGCGCCATGTTGTTCGGCACGCGCGCATCCCATTGGTCCACGTAGACCGGGCGGCCCGACAAGGCCTGCATGGTGACCGGCGTGATGAAGTGGGTGGCCGCTTCGGTCATGACCACGTCGATGGTGGCGCCGTGGTCCTGCATGCGGCGCACCAGCTCGGCGGTCTTGTAGGCGGCGATGCCGCCGGTCATGCCGACGACGATGCGCTTTCCGTGAAGTTCCTGCATGGCCGGGCGCTCCGGTGGCTACTTGCCGCGCCGTACGCGCAGCAGTTCATCGAGTATCAACAAGACCGCGCCGATCGTGATCGCGGTGTCGGCCAGATTGAAGGCGGGAAAGAACCAGTCGCCGTAGTACAGCAGCACGAAATCGATCACGTGGCCGTGGATGAAGCGGTCGATCACGTTGCCCAGCGCACCGCCCAGGATCAGGGTCAGGGCCCAGGCGAACAGCCTCTGGTGGCCGTGGCGCCACAGCAGCCGGACGATCACTGCCGATACGACCAGCGCCAGTATCGTGAAGAACCAGCGCTGCCAGCCGTCCGCGCCGGCCAGGAAGCTGAAGGCCGCGCCGCGGTTGTACAGTAGCGTCAGGTCCACGGAAGGCAGCAGCGCCAGCCGCTCGCCATAGGCGAACAGCCGGTCCACCGCGATCTTGGTGAGCTGGTCGGCGACGATGACCAGGCCGGCGATCAGCAGCCACGTCGACAGCCGGGAACGCGAGGCAGCGGCGCCCATCAGGCGAACTCGCGCGGCTCGCCCGTGCCCGCGAGATTGGCCACGCAGCGGCCGCAGATCTCGGGCTGCGCGGGGTCGGCGCCGACATCCTCGCGCCAGTGCCAGCAGCGCTCGCATTTATGGTGGCTGGACGGCGCGACCTCGATGCGCAACTCGCCGTCGGCGGCATGCAGGCCCGCGCGCGAGACGATCAGCACGAAGCGCAGGTCGTCGCCCAGGCTGGCCAGCAGCGCATGGTCGGCGGCAGGGGCGTAGATGTCGATCTCGGCCTGCAGCGAGGAGCCGATGCCGCCGGCCGCGCGGACCTCCTCCAGCTTGCGGGTGACCTCGCCGCGCAGGCCGCGGATGCGCGCCCACTTATCCAGCAGCGCGTCGGCGTCCTGCTGCAAAGGCAGGGTGTGGAAGACCTCGGTGAAGATGGTCGTCGCACCGGGCGACACCAGCGCCCACGCTTCCTCGGCGGTGAACGACAGGATGGGCGCCATCAGCTTGAGCAGGGCCTGGGTGACGTGCCACAGGGCCGTCTGCGCCGAGCGCCGCGCCACGCTGCCGGGCGCCGAGGTGTAGAGGCGGTCCTTCAGGATGTCGAGATAGAAGGCGCCGAGGTCTTCGGAGCAGAAGGTCTGCAGCCGCGCCGTGGCGGGGTGGAATTCATAGCGCTCGTACAGCGCGCCGATCTCGTCCTGCAGGCGCGCCGTCATGGCCAGCGCGTAGCGGTCGATCTCGAACATCTGCGCATCGCTTACTGCCTGGGTCGCGGCGTCGAAATCGCTCAGGTTGGCCAGGAGGAAGCGCAGCGTATTGCGGATGCGGCGGTAGGCCTCGACCACGCGCTTGAGGATTTCGTCGGAGATCGACAGCTCGCCCGAGTAGTCGGTGCTGGCGATCCACAGGCGCAGGATCTCGGCGCCCAGCGTGTCGGAGATCTTTTGCGGCGCCAGCGTATTGCCCAGCGACTTGCTCATCTTGCGGCCCTGGCCGTCCACCGTGAAGCCGTGGGTGAGCAGGCCCTTGTAGGGCGGCTCGCCGTTGAGCATGCAACTGGTCAGCAGCGAGGAATGGAACCAGCCGCGGTGCTGGTCCGAGCCTTCCAGGTACAGATCGGCCGGCCAGGCCGCGTCGGCGGCGTGCGAGCCGCGCAGCACGGTCTGGTGGGTGGTGCCGGAGTCGAACCACACGTCCAGCGTGTCGCGGTTCTTCTCGTACATGGAGGCCTCGTCGCCCAGCAGTTCGCGCGGGTCGAGCGTCTGCCAGGCCTCGATGCCGCCCTGCTCGATGCGCTGCGCGACCTGTTCGATCAGCTCGGGCGTGCGCGGGTGCAGCTCGCCGGTCTCCTTGTGCACGAAGAAGGCCATCGGCACGCCCCACTGGCGCTGGCGCGAGAGGGTCCAGTCCGGGCGGTTGGCGATCATGGCGTGCAGGCGCGCCTTGCCCCACGAGGGGTAGAAGCGGGTGGCCTCGATGCCTTGCAGCGCGCGTTCGCGCAGCGTGCCGCCGCCCTCGGCCGGCAGGATGTCCATGCCGGCGAACCATTGGCTGGTGGCGCGGTAGATGATGGCGGTCTTGTGGCGCCAGCAATGCATGTAGCTGTGGCGCAGCTTCTCGACCTTGAGCAGCGTGCCGGCTTCCTCCAGCGCGGCGACGATCCTGGGGTTGGCGTCCCAGATGGTCAGCCCGCCGAACAGCGGCAGCGTCGAGGCATAGCGGCCGTCGCCCATCACCGGGCTGATGATGTCGGCATCGGCCATGCCGTTGGATTTGCAGGAGATGAAGTCTTCGATGCCGTAGGCGGGCGCCGAATGGACAATGCCGGTGCCCGTGTCCAGCGTGACGTAGTCGCCCAGGTAGATGGGCGAGAGGCGGCCGTAGCCGGGATCCTTGCGGGCCAGCGGATGGTGGAAGGCGATGTGGTCCAGCGCCAGGCCCTTGCAGGTGGCGACGATCTCGCCTTCCAGGTCCCATTTCTGCAGGCAGGCCTCGACGCGCTCGCGCGCCAGGATCAGCAGCGTGCCCCAGGCCTGCGGCGTGTTCACGCGCACCAGGGCGTAATCGATTTCGGGATGGACGTTGAGCGCCTGGTTGGACGGGATGGTCCACGGCGTGGTCGTCCAGATGACGATGGCGCCCTCGCCGTCGATCGCGGGCAGGCCGAAGGCCTTGGCCAGCGCGGGCTTGTCGGCGAAGGGGAAGGCCACGTCGATGGCCGGGTCGGTGCGGTCGGCGTACTCGACCTCGGCCTCGGCCAGCGCCGAACCGCAATCGAAGCACCAGTTCACCGGCTTCAGGCCGCGGAACACGAAGCCTTTTTCAAGAATGCTGCCCAGCGCGCGCAGCTCGTCGGCCTCGTTGCGCGGGTTCATCGTCAGATAGGGGTTGTCCCAGTCGCCCAGCACGCCCAGGCGCTTGAAGTCCTTCATCTGCCGGGCCACCTGCTCGGTGGCGTAGGCGCGCGCCTTGGCCTGCACCTCGGCCACCGGCAAGCCCTTGCCGTATTTCTTCTCGATCTGGATCTCGATCGGCATGCCGTGGCAATCCCAGCCCGGCACGTAAGGCGCATCGAAGCCGGCCAGCGTGCGGCTCTTGACGATGATGTCCTTCAGGATCTTGTTGACCGCGTGGCCCAGGTGGATGTCGCCGTTGGCGTAGGGCGGGCCGTCGTGCAGCACGAAACGCGGACGGCCCTGCCTGGCGGCGCGGATCGCCTGGTAGACGCGCTTCTCCTCCCAAGCCGCGACCCAGCCGGGCTCGCGCTTGGCCAGATCGCCGCGCATCGGGAAAGGGGTATCGGGAAGGTTGAGGGTTTTCTTGTAGTCCATCTGGGGCTCTCCCCCTACGCGCAGATGCGCGCCCGCCAGGGGGGCGGCGCCGGCGGACCGGCAAAGCCGGATCCGCGGCGCCCTGGGGACGCGCGCGTCAGCGCGCAGGGGGGTAAAAAAAGTTACGGGCCTGGCGCGCGTCGTCCTCGATCGCCGCCTGCAGGGTCGGCAGATCGACGAATTTTTCTTCGTCGCGCAGTTTTTTCAGGAATTCCACTTGCACCAGTTTACCGTAAGCGTTGTCGCTGAAATCGAACATATGGACTTCCAGCAGCACGCGGCCGCTGTCGTCCACGGTCGGGCGCACGCCCAGGCTGGCGACCCCGGGCAGGGCCTGGTCGGCCAGGCCGCGGACCTGGACCACGAAGATGCCGGACAGCGCCGGGCAGCGGCGCGATACGCGCAGGTTCAGGGTAGGGAAGCCGAGCGTGCGGCCCAGCTTCTGGCCATGGATGACGTGGCCGCTGACGCTATAGGGATGGCCCAGCAGTTCGGCCGCGCGGTCCAGCTCGCCCACCGCGAGCGCGGTGCGGATGGCCGAGCTGGAGACGCGCTGGCCGTTGTCGGACACCGTATCCATGGATTCGACTTCGAAGCCATGCCGGGCAGCGTTGGCGCGCAGCAGCTCGATATCGCCGGCGCGCTGGGCGCCGAAACGGAAATCGTCGCCCACCAGCAGCCAGCGCACGTGCAGCCCTTCCAGCAGCAGCTTGTCGATGAACTCCTGGGCCGGCATCGAGGCCAGGCGCTGATTGAAGCGTTCGACCACGACGTGCTGCATGCCGTGGCGGGCCAGCGCGCAGAGTTCGTCGCGCAGCCCGGCAATGCGCGTGGGCGCGAGTTCGGGGCGCTTGTGCAGCTCGGCGAAGAATTCCCGGGGGTGGGGCTCGAAAGTCATCACCGTGGGCACCAGCCCGCGTTCGGCGGCGACGTTGCGCACGCGCGCCAGGATGGCCTGGTGGCCGCGGTGCACGCCGTCGAAGTTGCCGATCGCCAGTGCGCACGGGCGGCGCAGCTCGGGCGGCGGCAGGCCATGCATTATATGCGCCACCCATCTTCCCTCGGCGCAGGCCGGCCTTGCCGCGTGGACGGCAGGGCGGACCCGCACGCCCGTACGGTCATTCCACCTTGATGTTCGCCGCCTTGACGATGGTCTGATATTTGGCGGTTTCGGCATCGATCCGCGCCCCGAGTTCCGCGGGCGTGGAGGACTGCACCTGCAATCCCTGCTCGGCCATCTGGCCGACCAGTTGAGGGGCGCGCGTCGCCTTGGCGATCTGGGCCGAGAGCTCCTGCAGAACGGCCGGCGCCAGGCCGGCGGGCGCCCAGAGCCCGTACCAGGAAACCATATCGAACCCCGGCAGCCCCGATTCGGCGACCGTGGGGATGCCGGGCAGTTGCGGCACGCGCCGCTCGCCGGTCACGGCCAGGGCCTTGAGCTTGCCGCCGCGCACCATGGGCAATAGCGCGGGCATGGCTTCGATGCCCGCCGCGACGTGGTTGCCGGCGACGTCGTTGAGCATGGGCGCGGTGCCTTTGTAAGGGACGACCAGGAAATCCAGCCTGGCGTCGCGCTTGACGGCTTCCTCCGCGAGGTGGCCGAGCGCGCCCACGGCCGGCGCGCCGAGCGAATACCGGCCGGGCTGCTTGCGCAGCAGCTCGACGAAGCCGGCGAAATTCTGCGCGGGCAGGGATGGGTGCGCCACCACGAGCATGGGGGTCGAGCCCAGGAAGGACACCGGAGTGAAGTCCTTGCGCACGTCATACGGACTGGCCGGGGTGATGAGCGGATTGATCACGAAGGTCGTGGCCTGCAGCAGCAGCGTGTAGCCGTCGGGCGGGGACTGCGCCACGTGCTCGCTGCCGATGACGCCGCTCGCGCCGGCGCGGTTGTCCACGATGAAGGATTGGCCGGTCTGGCCCGCCAGTTGTTGCGCAAGCAGTCTCGCGAGCTGGTCCACCGTGCCGCCCGGAGGATAGGGGACGACGATGCGTACAGGTTTGTCGGGGTAGCTCGCCGCATGGGCCGGCATGCCGCCGGCAAGCGTGAAGAGCAAGGCCAGGATCCAGATCGCGAAGCGTTCCATGTGTGCCGCCTGTTCAGGTTGACGAGTGGGAAGCTGTGGACCTTCTGTTGACGGCCATTGTCTGGCAATGCTGGTTTCAGGTCAATGTTTTATTGTAATTTGCAATTTTTATTGAGATTTCTCGTGTGAATTAATGGAAGTAAAGTGCCGTATTTATTTGATATTTATAGGATTTTTAATTTCCTCCATGATCATGGTTGGATATAATTAAAATTGTAGAATACAAATTAATTGCTTGCTATGATCGGGCTTGTACGGCGCGGATTCCCGCGCCGCCTCTACCATGGAGTATCGATCGTGGCACTCGAGCTTTCCGCTTTGGCAACGCGGCACTACACCACCATGGTGGTGCCGTGGAATCGCGACGGTGAACTGGACGAGGCGGCGCTGCGCCGGCTCGTGCGCTATTTCGCGGCGCATCCGCGGTTCCGCGAGCGGGGCGGCATCATCGCCAACCCCGACGCGGGCGAAATCTACTACCTCAGTTCGGCGGAAAAGCGCCGGGTGCTGGAGATCACGCTGGAGGAAGCGGGCGGCGTCATGCCCGTCATCGCGGGCGTGTTCGACATGACCACCGCCGGCTGCGTGCGGGAAGCGCGGATCGCGAAGGAGTGCGGCGCGGACGGCGTTTTCCTGATGCCGCCCATCGGCACCGGCGACCTCCTCATCAGCTGGGATCCGGTGCGCTATCCGGAGTACTGGCTGGACCAGATCGAAGCCGTCGACGCCGCCGTGGGCATGCCCATCATCACCCACCCCGTCACCGCGCGCTCGCCGCAGTGGGGCATCGGCATACCGGGCGAGACCGCGCAGCTGATCTGCGAGCGCGTGCCCAACGTGATCGGTTGGAAGATGACCTACAACTACGAGGGCATGCGCCGCATGTGGCGCATGCTGCGCAGCCTGGAACGGCCCGTCGCCATCATGGCCGCTTCCGGGCATCTCTTCCACGAGTTCCTGTCGCACGACCTGCTGGACGGGTCGGTATCGGGCTCATGGAACTATGCCCTGGAGCCCATGATGCAGCACATCGATTGCCACCAGGCGGGCGACCTGGACGGCGCGCGGCAAATATGGCGCGAAGGCGGCCTGCTGGCGCTGCACGAATACATCTACTCGGACTATGCGCGCCTGCACCTGCGGTACAAGCTGGCGACGTGGCTGCACGGCGTCATCCCGCATTACCGCATGCGCCCGCCGCTGCCGCGTCCCAAACAGGCCGAGATCGATACGATCCTGCGCTTGCTCAAGACCTGCGACATGCAGACCATCGATGCGGCGCAGGCCGTGGTCGAGGGCTGAGGCCCGGCGGCGCCCGCGCGCCCGTCAGCCCGCCGCGCCGGGCGGGCCGCGCCTGGTGCGCGGCGCGGCGCGCTTGGCTGGCTCCGCCGGCGGAGCCTGATGCGCCTCCAGCGAGGCGCGCACCGCATGGTAGGCGTCGAGCCGTTCGTCCAGGCTGTTGAGCATCATGAAGAAGCGGGCGACTTCGCGCGGCTTGTAGCCGGCTAGCGCGCTGGCCTGGACCCGGTCGAGCTCGGCGGCCACGAGCCGGTAGACGCGCGTGCCTTCGTCCGACAGCTGGAGTATCGCCAGGCGCTTGTCCTGCGCCTGCGCCACGCGTTCCACCAGGCCGCGTTTTTCCAGGTCCTGCGCGGCGCGGGAAATGAATGCCCGGTCGAACGTCACCCAGCCGGCCAGGTCGGCCATGCGCGCCGGCTGGAATTTGGCGATGATCGCCAGCAGCTTCCACTGGTTGACGTTCAATTCGGCATGCTGCTTGCAGATGCGCTCCATGACGCGCCGTATCGACGCATGCGTCCGCGCGATCTGGTAGGTCAGGGAGGCTTCCAGCCTGGTTTCGTTCCACGCCTGCGTCATGAAATGGGGGCGGATAGGGGTGCCGGGAAAATAGCCACGTATCGTAGAGGATTCTCGATGCGCTGACGAGTTTGGGCAGCGCATCGCGCAGGCTTGCCACGCGGCGAACGGCGCGGCCCCGATGATACAATCCGCCGGTGAAACCATCTCTATTTTCCCCGGCCCGCCGGTGCCGGTTCGTCATCCTCATTTCCGGCCGCGGCAGCAATATGCAATCCATCGTCCAGGCCTGCCGCGAGCAGGCGTGGCCGGCGGAGATCGCCGCCGTGATCGCCAACCGCGCCCAGGCCTCCGGGCTCGAGTGGGCGGCCGCGCAGGACATTCCCACCGCCGTCGTTTCCCACCGCGATTATCCCGACCGGGCCGCGTTCGACGCCGAACTGGCGCGCGTGATCGACACCTACGAACCCGACTACGTGCTGCTTGCCGGTTTCATGCGTATTCTCACCGAGAGGTTCGTGCAGCGCTACGCGGGCCGCCTCGTCAACATCCATCCTTCGCTGCTGCCGCTGTTCCCGGGCCTGGCTACGCACAGGCAGGCGCTTGAGGCCGGCGTGCAGGTGCACGGCTGCACCGTGCACTTCGTGACGCCGGTGCTCGACCATGGGCCGGTGATCGCGCAGGGCGTGGTGCCGGTGCGCGAAGGCGATACCGAAGAGGCCCTGGCCGAGCGGGTGCTGGCGGTGGAACATGTGGTGTACCCTGCCGTGGCGGCGTGGCTGGCGCAGGGCAGGGCGGCGCTGGACGCGCACGGCCGGGTCGCGGTGCAAGACGTGGCCAGCCGCGCATTCGGCTTGTCCACGGACGGCGCGGCACAGCAATACGGAGGCAAAGATGGCATCTGAACGGTCTGGTTCGTCTCGCGCGCGGCGCCCCGAGCGCGGCGATGGCGCACCCCGCGATGGCGCGCCGCGCGCCGCCACTCGCCGTGCCCCGGGCGGCCAGCGGCCCGCCGACCGGCCGGCGGTGCCGCCCATGGCGGGCCGCATCGAGCAGGTTCGCTCCGCGCTGGGCGAGATCCTGCAATGGTCGGGCCCGGCCGACCAGGTGCTGTCGCGCTGGTTCCGCGACCATCCCAAGGTGGGCGGGCGAGACCGCGGCGCGGTGGCCGAGTCGGTCTACGACGTGCTGCGCAACCTGCGCCGCTATCGCCAGATCGCCGAAGGCGGCCGCGGCGCCGCCACGCGCCGCCTGGCCATCCTGGGGCTGGCCTCCAGGCTCGGCATCGACGAAGTGCTGCCCGTGCTCGACGGCGACGAAGCCGACTGGCTGCGGCGCGTGCAGTCCATCTCGGATGCCGCGCTGGCGCGCGAGGTCAGGCTCAGCATTCCCGATTGGCTGTCGGAAGCCCTGGCCATCGAGGAGGACACCGACAGCCTGCTGGAAGCATTGAATCAGGCCGCCCCGCTCGACATCCGGGTCAACCCGCTCAAGGTCGAGCGCGATACCGTGCTGGCCGAGCTGCAGGCCAGCCTGCCGCAGGCGCAGCCGCAAGCCACCCCGTATTCGCCCTTCGGCATTCGCCTGCAGGGGCGCCCCGCGCTGACGCGCTGGTTCCGTTTCGAGGACGGCAGCATCGAGGTCCAGGACGAGGGCAGCCAGTTGCTGGCGCTGCTGGTCGGCCCCAAGCGCGGCGAAATGGTGATCGATTTCTGCGCCGGCGCCGGCGGCAAGACGCTGCTGCTGGGCGCGCTGATGCGCTCGACCGGCCGGCTGTACGCACTGGACGTCTCGCACGCCCGCCTGGCCCGGTTCAAGCCGCGCCTGGCCCGCAGCGGCCTGTCCAACGTGGTGCCGGTGGTCATCGCCAACGAGAACGACGCCCGCGTCAAGCGCCTGGCGCGCAAGGCGCACCGGGTGCTGGTGGACGCGCCTTGCAGCGGCACCGGCACCTTGCGCCGCAATCCCGACCTGAAATGGCGCCAGAGCCCGGAGAGTGTGTCCGACCTGTGCGCGCTCCAGCGCAGCATCCTGGCCTCGGCCGCGCGCTGCGTGGCGCCGGGCGGCCGGCTGGTCTACGCCACCTGCAGCATCCTGCGGGTGGAGAACGAGAACCAGATCGAGTCCTTCCTGGCCGAGCATCCCGAGTTCGAATTGTTGTCCGCGCCCGACATCCTGGCGGACCGCGCCGGCGCGTTGGGCCTGTCCGGCCCCTACCTGAAGCTGCGGACCGACGTCCATGGCACCGACGGCTTTTTCGCCGCGGTCCTGCAGCGGCGCCAGGGCCCGGCCGCTGCCGCCCAGGCCGAGGCTGCCGCGGAAGTGTTCGAGGACGAGGGCGGCCTGGCTGCGGCCGATCCGGATCTTGCGTCGCCGGGCGAGCCGGTGGACCGCCTGCCGGGCGACGCGGCGCAGGACGCCGGACCGGAAGAAGAAAGTGCGGCATAACCCTTTTTATGCTAGGGTTATCCCCCTTCTGGAAAAATATCGCCCCGCCCCAAGATTCAGGTTATTGTGACGGGTGCAGAAATGGCCGGCTTTCCGGCCATTCGTCCGCATAGTGCCGGCGTGCTTCGTGTTCCATCCAGGAACTCCAGTGCCGGCTACGCCTCTAAGGATCCTGGTCCGGCGCCGCCGGCCCGGTCGATCGCCGGCGGGGCGTTCGTGATTGGTGATCGGGGTACATGCCCCATGTGTCGGCTTCGGCCGGCCTGCCTGTGAGGTGTTATGGATTTTCTGCTTTCCTTCCTGTCCAACGGCCTGCTCGACGCTTCGTGGTGGCAGATCGTCGCCTTTACGCTGGTAACGACCCACCTTACCATCCTGGCGGTCACGATCTACCTGCACCGCAGCCAGGCCCACCGCGGTCTGGATCTGCATCCCGCCATCGCCCACTTCTTCCGTTTGTGGCTGTGGCTGACCACCGGCATGGTCACCAAGGAATGGGTCGCGATCCATCGCAAGCACCACGCCCGCTGCGAACGCGAGGGCGATCCGCATTCGCCCATGGTCTACGGCATCGGCAAGGTGTTCTTCCAGGGCGCCGAACTGTACCGCGAAGAAGCCACCAACCAGGAAACCCTGCAGAAATTCGGCCACGGCACGCCCAACGACTGGGTCGAGCGCAACGTCTACTCGCGCTTCGGCTGGCAGGGCGTAGGCCTGATGATGATCATCGACGTCGCGCTGTTCGGCGCCGTCGGCCTGACCGTCTGGGCCGTGCAGATGATCTGGATCCCGTTCTGGGCCGCCGGCGTGGTCAACGGCATCGGCCACTTCTGGGGCTACCGCAACTTCGCCAGCCCCGACGCCAGCCGCAATGTCTTCCCCTGGGGCATCATCATCGGCGGTGAAGAACTGCACAACAACCACCACGCCTACGCCTCCTCGGCGCGCTTCTCCAACAAGTGGTACGAATTCGACATCGGCTGGGGCTACATCCGGGCCATGGAAATACTCGGCCTGGCCAAGGTCAAGAAAGTCGCGCCCAAAGTGCGGCTGGCCCACGGCAAGCCGGTGGTCGACCTGGAAACCCTCCAGGCCGTCATCACCCACCGCTACGAAATCATGGCGCGCTACGCCGACCTGATCAAGCACGCCTGCCGCGACGAACTCTCACGTCTGAAAGCCGCGCAGTCGCGCGGCCAATCCAAGCTGCTGCGCCGCGCGCACCGCCTGCTGCACCGCGCCGACGACGCCACGCTGCCGCCGGCCCACCGCTCCGAACTGGACAGCGTCCTGGCCGACCACCGCTCCCTGGCCGTTCTGGTCGAAATGCGGCGCGAGTTGATTGCGATCTGGGAGCGCTCTAGCGCGTCCAGCGAGCAACTGCTGCGTGACTTGCAGGATTGGTGCAATCGTGCCCAGCAGAGCGGGATTGCGAGGTTGGAGGAGTTCTCGGCCCGGCTGCGGAGTTATGCGGCTTGAGTTGTGAGAACGGATGAGAGAGGCGCCTGCGTGAACTGACCCCAAGAAGTTGGACAGTTAAAAGCTAAGCGGCGAAGGCCTGAGTTCGGTACTGCACCGGGCTCAGGCCTTTTAGCTTGAGCTTGATGC
>NZ_UWPJ01000025.1 GCF_900606115.1 Pigmentiphaga humi | reverse complement strand
TCTGGGAATAGTTCGACGGGTCGAAGACCGTCAGACCGCCCCCCGCACGCAGACGGCCTCCAGCATCCCGACGCATGAAACCATCGTGAGATCGCTGTAAAAACAAAAGAACCCCTCGCAACAATCCAAGACACCCTCCCCAGACCCAGGATGCGGTGGATCCGGCTCCGCCGGTCCACCCGCATCGCCCCCTGGGGGGCGCGCGTAAGCGCGTAGGGGGGGCCTCTACGTCAGCTTGTTGCGGGAGAGGGGCGGGTTCTTCGAGAAGTAGCGCTGGATGCCCTGCATGATGGCGGTAGCCATGCTCTCCTGGTAGGCCACGTCGGACAGGCGGGCTTCTTCTTCGGGGTTGCTGATGAAGGCGGTCTCGACCAGGATGGAGGGGATGTCCGGGGCCTTGAGCACGGCGAAGCCGGCCTGTTCTACGCGCGGTTTGTGGAGGCGATTGATGCTGGAGAGTTCGTCGAGCACGGCGCGGCCGAGCTTGAGCGAGTCGTTGATCTGGGCGGTGGTGGAGAGGTCCAGCAGGACCTTGGCGATCTGCTGGTCGTGCGAGCCGATGTTGACGCCGCCGATCAGGTCGGAGGAGTTTTCCTTGGCGGCCAGCCAGCGGGCCGCACTGCTGCTGGCGCCGCGTTCGGACAGCGCGAAGACGGACGAGCCGCGCGCATCGGGCTTGATCCAGGCGTCGGCGTGCACGGACACGAAGAGGTCGGCCTGCACTTTGCGTGCCTTGGCCACGCGTACCTGCAGCGGTACGAAGTAGTCGCCGTCGCGGGTCAGCATGGCGCGCATGTTGGGCTGCTGGTCGATCTTGGCCTTGAGTCCGCGCGCGATGCGCAGGACGACGTCTTTTTCGCGCGTGCCGCGGCGGCCGATGGCGCCCGGGTCTTCGCCGCCGTGGCCGGGGTCCAGCGCGACCGTGATCATGCGCGAGACGTTCTGCGGTAGTTCGGGCTGGCGCCGGATGACGGCGGGCGCCTGCGGCGGCGTCGGGACGGCTTCGGGAATGGGGGCGCCGTTCAGCGTGGGGCCGGTGCCGGGCGCGGGAGGATTGGACTGCAGGCGCTCGAGCATTTGCGCCATCGGGTCGTCGTAGGCCTGGGACTGGTCGGCCATCGCCACCATGGGATCCTGGGCGACCTTGGGGTAGAGGTCGAGCACCAGGCGGTGCCGGTATTCGCCGACGGGCTTGAGCGTGAAGACCTGGGGAATGGTGGTCTGTTTCAGGTCGAGCACGAGGCGCACGACGTTCGGGCGGTTCTGGCCTACCCGCAAGGCGGCGATGTAGGGGTCGTCGGGCCGGACCTTGGAGACCAGGTCGCGCAGCGTGGCGTTCATTTCCACGCCTTCGATGTCGAGCACGACCCGGTCGGGGTTGTCGAGGACGAAGTGCTGGGTTTTGAGTTCGGTGTCGAGTTCCAGGGTCAGCCGGGTGTAGTCGGGCGCGGGCCAGAGCCGCACGGCCACCAGTTCGGCGGCGCGGCTGGCGGTGGGGATCAGCGGCACGACCAGCGTGGCGGCCAGGCCGGCGACGAGCTTGCGGCGCGAGATGCCTCCCCGGGCGGGCACGCCCTGGGCGGCGGCATAGGACGGCGCCGGCGCGGCGGCCGGATGATCGGGGTCGGGTTCTAGCCCGTCGTGTCGGGAAAAAGAGTGTTCAGCCATGCCTGCCCTTTTGCGGAGTGAGCGCTCAGTGCTGCTCCGCGTCCTGCGCCTTCATAAGACAGCGCGATGTCCAGGTCCGGGGCCGGGAGCGCGCCGCCCGCGCGCTCGGCCCATTCGATCAGCACGAGGGCGTCTTCGCGCAGGGCATCCCGGAATCCGGCGTCGAGCCACTCGCGTGGATCGGTAAAACGATAAAAATCAAAGTGATAGCAGTATAAGTTCGAAACTTTATAAGGTTCAACTAGCGTGAACGTAGGACTTTTGATTCGACCTGTAACGCCGATGGCCCGAAGCAACGCTCGGGCAAAGCTGGTTTTGCCCGCTCCCAGGTCCCCCTGGAGATGGATGCGGCCTCCGCCGGACACCAGCGGAGCAAGCCGCGCCGCCAGGGCTTCGGTGGCCGATTCGTCGGGCAGATAGAGACGCTGTACCGAAGACATAGAGAACTCTCGACTTAAAGAAGAAGCTGCTTGGTTCCACCCGGACGCCGCGGCGCCAACCGCATGGCATAGCCCCATCCAGGGAGCTGGCGGATACGGCTCTGCCGGTCCGCAGCGCCGCCCCGAGGGGCCCCGCGCAGCGGGCAGGGGAGCCTTTCCATCAGCTACCATCGCAGTATGTCAGCCTTGCCGCCTTTCCCGCCTGCCGTGCCTGCGCCGGACCTGGAGCTTTCCAGCCTGGTCGATTCGGTGCGGCAGTGGGGGGCCGAACTGGGGTTCTCGGCGGTGGGAATCGCCGACCTCGAACTGGCCGAGGCGGGCGAACGGCTGTCTGCCTGGGTGGAACAGGGCATGCACGGCGAGATGGATTATATGGAGCGCCACCTGGCTTTGCGCCGGGATCCGTCGCAACTGGTGCCCGCGGCGCGCTCGGCCATTATGGTGCGCATGGATTATGCGCCGCTGGACGGCGCGGGCCTGGCGGCGCGCCAGCATGCGGCGCTGCGCGACGGCCGGACGGCGGTGGTGGCCACCTATGCCCTGGGCCGCGATTACCACAAGGTGCTGCGGCAGCGGCTGCAACGGCTGGCCGACCGCATCGCCGAGGCGATCGGGCCGTTCGGCTACCGGGTGTTCACCGATTCCGCTCCGGTCATGGAGGTCGAGCTGGCGCGCAAGGCCGGCCTGGGCTGGCGCGGCAAGCATACGCTGCTGCTGTCGCGGGAAGGAAGCTGGTTCTTCCTGGGCGAGATACTGACCGACCTGCCCTTGCCCGCCGACCAGTTGGAGACGCCGCATTGCGGCCGCTGCCGGCGCTGCATCGAGGCCTGTCCGACCGGCGCCATCGTGGCTCCCTACGTGCTCGACGCGCGCCGCTGCATCTCCTATCTGACCATCGAGCTCAAGGGCAGCATCCCCGAGGCCTTGCGGCCGGCCATCGGCACGCACGTCTACGGCTGCGACGATTGCCAGACCGCCTGTCCCTGGAACAAGTACGCGCGCGCCAGCGACGTGCCCGATTTCGCGCCGCGCCATGGCCTGGATGCGGCGTCGCTGGTCGAGCTGCTGGCCTGGACCGAGCGCGAGTTCGACGAACGCACGCAGGGCAGCGCGATTCGCCGCATCGGCTACGAACGCTGGCTCAGGAATGTCGCCGTCGCGCTGGGCAATGCGGCGCCATCGGAAGAGGCGCGTGCCGCGCTGCGGGCGCGTGCCGGGCATCCCAGCGAACTGGTGCGCGAGCACGTGCAGTGGGCGCTGGCGCGCCAGCGCGAGGCGGAATAGCGCTGGCAGGCCGCCTGCCGGATCGGGAAAAGCCAGAGGTCTTCGCGACAGCGCCGAGGAATCCGTTTGCTATCCTAGTGCCACCAAGCCCGCTTGACCCGACAGGTCAAGGCAATCCGCAAGAACCGGATGAGGGCCGGCGCAATGCGCATCCCGCGTTGCTGCCGTGTGGGCAGTCCGGTGAGGAATGATCCGATCACAATCACAAGGAGCGCGCATGAAAGCAGCAAGAATGACCGCCTCGCTGGCGGGTATGGTAGCGGTTGCGGCCACGCTGGCTGCGGCGCCTGCGACCGTTTTTGCACAGGCCTATCCGAGCAAGCCCGTTCGTGTGATCGTGCCGTTCGCACCCGGCGGCTCGACCGACATCATCGCCCGTCTGGTGGGCGAGCGCATGGGCAAGGAGCTCGGCCAGCCGTTCGTGATCGAGAACCGCGGCGGCGGGGGCGGCGCGATCGGCGCCGGCGAAGCGGCGCGCGCGGCTCCGGATGGCTACACGCTCAGCATCGCCACCGTCTCGACCATGGCCATCAACCCGGCGTGCAACCCCAAACTGGGCTACGACCCGATCAAGGACTTCCAGCCCGTCACCAACTTCGCGCATACGGCCAACGTGCTGGCGGTGAATCCCAAGGTGCCGGCGCAGGATTTCAAGTCCTTCCTGGAACTGGCGAAGAAAGAACCGGGCAAGTTCTCGTTCGCGACGTCCGGCACTTGCAGCATCAACCACTTCCTGGGCGAACTGTTCCAGCTCGGCACGGGCGCCAAGATCGTCCACATTCCCTATCGGGGGTCCGGTCCGGCCATTGCCGACGTGATCGGCGGGCAGGTTCAGATGCTGTTCGACAACCTGCCGTCGTCCATGCCCAATATACAGACCGGCCGCCTGCGGGCGCTGGCCGTGGCCTGGAACGAGCGCGTGGACGGCCTGCCGAACGTGCCGACCTTCAAGGAGCTGGGGCTGCCGCTGATGAACGATCCGGCATGGTATGGCCTGCTGGCGCCCGCAGGCACCTCGATGGAGATCGTCAACAAGCTGCGCGACGCGGCGGTGAAGGTGCTGGCCGACCCGCAAGTGCGGGAGACCCTGTCCAAGCAGGGCGCGGCCCCCATCGGCAATACGCCGGCGGAGTTCCGGACCGAGATCGAAAAGGAACTGGCCAAGGCCAAGGAAGTCGTCGCCAAGCAGAACATCAAGCTGGAGTGAGCCGCAGTTCCTCGAGCCCGGGCAGTCCCGGGCCGCGAACCCCGCCCTGGCCGACCGGCCCGGCGGGGTTTTTTATCGCGGGAACTGGAATTTGACGGCGTCAAGATTTGTTTGCGAAGATGTCTTTCATGCGAGCGAGAACCTTTACGGGCCGCACGGCTGCGTCCGGCCAGGGCCATGCCTACCACCATGGCCACCTCCGCCAGGCCTTGCTGGCGGCGGCGCAATCCGTGCTGGACGAACGCGGGCTCGAGGGATTCACCTTGCGCGAATGCGCGCGCCGGGCAGGCGTGTCCCATGCCGCGCCGGCGCATCATTTCGGTGACGCGGCGGGCTTGCTGACCGCGTTCGCCGCGCTGGGCCTGCGCCAACTGGAGGCGCGCATGCGCCGCCGCGCTGCGGCGCCGGCTTCGCCCGAGGCGCAATGGCGCGCGGGGGCGCTCGCCTACATCGAATTCGCGATGGCGCACCGCGCGCATTTCCAGCTGATGTTCCGCGGCGACCGGCTTTTGCCGGGCGATGTCGAATTGGCGCTGGCGCGCCAGGACGTTGCCGGCCGCTGGTCCGCCGCCTTGTCGGCTGTGCTGGCGGCCCGCCGCATCGAGCTCGATGCCGAGGCGTTCGCGGCACGGCTGCAATTGGCCTGGTCGTCGGTGCATGGGTTCGCCGTGTTGCTGCTGGAAGGACAGGGGAGCGGCCCGCGTGGACGCCGTGCGCTTGCCGCCTACGCCGCCGCCGGCGGCCGGATGCTGGCCTTGCTGGAGCCGGCGGTGTTTGCTCCGGCTGCTCCCGCCCCCGCGAGCGCGGCCGGGCCGGCCCGCCGGCGGACGGCATGAGCGCGATGCGCGAAGGCCGGCGCAAGCCGGCCGGCCCCGGCGTGGCAAGGCCGGGAGACGATCCCGGCATCGTCGCGTTCCTCGAGGCCGTCTGGCTGGAAGACGGCCTGGCCGACAACACCCGGCGCGCCTATCGCCAGGACCTCGCCGCTTTCGCCGAGTGGCTGCGGGCGCAGCGCGGCCTGGCGCTGGACCAGGCGCAGGGGGCGGACATCGAAGCCTGGTTCGCCGCGGTGCATGCGCACAGCAAGGCCACCACGGCGAATCGCCGGCTCGCCACGCTGCGGCGCTATTTCCAGTGGGCGCTGCGCATGCATCGTGTGCAAGCCGACCCATGCCTGGCCTTGCGTGCCGCCAAGCAGCCGCCGCGCCTGCCCAAGACCTTGTCGGAAGCCCAGGTCGAGGCCTTGCTGCGGGCGCCGGACGCGGCGACCGAACTGGGGCTGCGCGACCGGGCCATGCTGGAAACGCTCTATGCCACCGGGCTGCGCGTGTCCGAACTGGTCGGATTGAAATCGCTGGACGTGGGTCTGAACGAAGGCGTGGTGCGGGTGGTCATGGGCAAGGGCGGCAAGGACAGACTGGTGCCGCTGGGCGCGGAAGCCGCCCACTGGATCGCGCGCTACCTGGCCGAGGCCCGGCCCGCGCTGCTGGCGGGCCGGATCAGCGACACCTTGTTCGTGACGGGCCGCGCGGCGGCGATGACGCGCCAGAGCTTCTGGCTGATCGTCAAGAAATACGCGCTGCGCGCGGACATACGCGCGGCGCTGTCGCCGCACGTGCTGCGCCATGCCTTCGCCACCCATCTCCTGAACCACGGCGCGGACCTGCGGGTGGTGCAGATGCTGCTGGGGCATGCGGACATCTCCACCACGCAGATCTACACGCATATCGCGCGCGAACGGCTTAAACTGCTGCACGCCAGGCACCACCCCCGCGGCTAGGGCCTGCTCACGCCAGAAGGGGCCTCGCACAGGCCCTGGCGTGCCGTTCCTCCATACGCCATGAGCAAAGCCAAGCACGTTTCCGAAACCCCCGCCACGCAGTTCCTGCGCAAGCACGGCGTCGCCTTCACCGAACATTCCTACGACTACGTCGACCATGGCGGTACGGCCGAGTCCTCGCGGCAACTGGGTGTCGATGAGCATGCCGTGGTCAAGACCCTGATCATGGAGGACGAGGCCGCCAAGCCCTTGGTCGTCCTGATGCACGGCGACCGCGAGGTCTCGACCAAGAACCTCGCCCGGCAGATCGGCGTCAAGAAAATCGTTCCCTGCAAACCCGAGGCCGCGCAGCGCCACTCCGGCTACCAGGTGGGCGGAACCTCGCCTTTCGGCACGCGCAAGGCCATGCCGGTATACGTCGAGGCCAGCGTGCTCGAACTCCCCGGCATCTTCATCAATGGCGGACGGCGCGGCTACCTGGTGGGGATCGATCCCAGGGAGCTGGCGCGCGTGCTGGGCGTCGTGCCGGTGGCGGTTGGGACCCCCCCTACGCGCTGACGCGCGCTCCCCAGGGGGCGATGCGGGTGGACCGGCGGAGCCGGATCCACCGCATCCTGGATCAAACCCTGCTCGCTTCGCTTCGTGGGGAGAGTTAGCGGGACAGCGCCTTGCCCAACCGGTAGAATCGCCGCCATGCCAGGGTTTTCGGAATATTCCGTCTCGAGGAAACGCGCTTCATGATTACCATCGCCGCCGCCATCGCCTATCTGATCGGCTCGATTTCATTTGCCGTCATCGTGAGCCGTGTGATGGGGCTGGACGATCCGCGCAACTACGGGTCGAAGAATCCCGGCGCGACCAATGTGCTGCGTTCGGGCAGCAAGGCCGCGGCCGTGCTGACCCTGCTCGGGGATGCGTTCAAGGGCTGGGTCGCGGTATGGCTGGCCAAGCATTTCGCGCTGCAGTTCGATTTCGGCGGCGCAACCATCGCGATCGTCGCGCTTGCGGTGTTTCTGGGGCACCTGTACCCGGTGTTCTTCCGCTTCAAGGGCGGCAAGGGCGTGGCGACCGCATTGGGCGTGCTGGTCGGCCTGGAGCCCTGGCTGGGCCTGGCCGCGCTGGCCACCTGGCTGATCATCGCGGTGTTCTTCCGCTACTCCTCGCTCGCCGCCATCGTCGCCGCCGTATTCGCGCCGCTCTACTACGTCTTCGGCCACGGCGCGGCCTGGACCGCGGATCCGCGCATCGGCACCGCCATCGGCATCATGTCCTTGCTGCTGCTCTACCGCCACCGCAAGAACATCGCCAACCTCCTCGCCGGCAAGGAAAGCCGGATCGGCGGGGTCAAAGGGCCCAGCGGGGGTGGACGGTAAAGGCAGTGTGGCGTTCGGCGGGGTCGGCCAGGCCGGCCTGCAGGCGCATGGCCGCGGCGAAGGCGATCATGGCGCCGTTGTCGGTACATAGTTCCAGCGGCGGGAAGTAGGCGCGTCCGCCCAGGCGCCCCAGTCGGACGGCCAGGCGTTCGCGCAGCAGCCGGTTGGCGCCTACGCCGCCGGCGATGACCAGCCGCTTCAAGCCGGTGTTTTCGAGCGCTTTGACCGATTTGGCCACCAGGACCGTAACGATCGCGTCCTGGGTCGCGGCGGCCAGGTCGGCGCGCGCCTGGGCGTCTTGCGGGTCCAGGGTTTTCATGCGCGTCAGGACGGCGGTCTTCAGGCCGCTGAAGCTGAAATCCAGATCGGGGCTGTGCAGCTTGGGGCGGGGCAGGTCGAAGCGTTCGGCATGGCCGGCCTCGGCCAGCCGGGACAGCGCGGGGCCGCCGGGATAGCCCAGCCCCAGGAGCTTGGCGGTCTTGTCGAAGGCTTCGCCGGCGGCGTCGTCCAGTGTTTCGCCCAGCAGTTCGTAGCACCCCACGCCGTCTACCCGCATCAACTGGGTGTGTCCGCCCGAGACCAGCAGCGCGACGAAGGGGAATTCGGGCCGCGGGTCGGCCAGCAGCGGCGAGAGCAGGTGGCCTTCGAGGTGGTGGATGGGGATGGAGGGCAGGTCGCGCGCCCAGGCGATGGCCTGGGCGACGCTGGCGCCGACCAGCAGCGCGCCGGCCAGGCCGGGGCCCGCGGTATAGGCGATGGCATCCACGTCGTCCAGCGTCAGGCCGGCCGACGCCAGCGCCTGCCGGGTGAGCGGCAGGACGCGCCGGACGTGGTCGCGCGAAGCCAGTTCGGGCACGACGCCGCCGTAGGCCTGGTGCATGTCTATTTGCGAGTGCAGGGCATGGGCCAGCAGGCCGCGTTCGGTGCTGACCACGGCGACGCCGGTTTCATCGCAGGAGCTTTCGAAGCCGAGGACGATCATGGGAGGGGAGTGTAACATCTGGGCTCGAGCAGCTTGGCAAGCTGGAAATAGATCTGCTATATTGGCAGGCTTGATCAACCCATAGCCAACCCCGAGGCAATTTTTACATGCCGACAATTCGCGTTAAAGAAAATGAGCCGTTTGAGGTCGCCCTGCGTCGTTTCAAGCGCACTATCGAAAAGACCGGCCTGCTGACCGAACTGCGCTCGCGCGAGTTTTACGAAAAGCCCACGGCCGAGCGCAAGCGCAAGCATGCTGCCGCTGTAAAGCGCCACTACAAGCGTATCCGCAGCCAACAGCTGCCCAAGCGCCTGTACTGATGGCTCTGCGGGCGCGCGCCATACGTGGTGCGCGCAGTGCAGGCTTTCCAGCAGTTCACGCAGCATAGTCAAAGCCGCTACGGCATGTGCCGGGCGGCTTTTGGCGTTTGCATCCCTTGGGCTCTCCCGCTCGGCCTGGCCGGGTGGTGCAACAATCCCCTTTCTCCCTTTTGCGGATTTTCCCATGAGCGCAGCCACCCTCAAAGCCCGCCTGTCCGACGAGATCAAGAACGCCATGCGCGCCAAGGCCGCCGAGCGCCTGGGCACCTTGCGCCTGCTGTCCGCCGCGATCAAGCAGAAAGAGGTCGATGAGCGCCGCGAGCTGGCCGACGCGGAAATCGTTGCCATCGTCGAAAAGCAGGTCAAGCAGCGCCGCGAGTCCATTGTTTCGTTCGAGCAGGCCGGGCGCGCCGAATCGGCCGCCCAGGAGCGCGCCGAAATCGACGTGCTGCAGGAGTTCCTGCCGCAGGCCGCCTCCGCGGAAGAAGTGGCCGCGGTGGTCGCGGCCGCGGTGGCCGAGGTCGCTGCCCAGGGCGTGACGGGCGGCGCGGCCATGGGCAAGGTCATGGGCCTGGTCAAGCCCAGGCTGGCGGGCCGCGCCGACATGGGCGAGGTCTCCAAGCTGATCAAGACCAGCCTGGGCTGAGCGGGGCTTCCGTTTCGCTGCGCGCATGATTCCTGATTCATTCATCCAGGACCTGCTGGCCAGGGCCGACATCGTCGATGTCGTCGGCCAGCACGTGCAATTGCGCAAGGCCGGGGCCAACCTGCTGGGTTTGTGCCCGTTCCATGGCGAAAAATCGCCTTCGTTCACCGTCAGCCCCACCAAGCAGTTCTACCACTGCTTCGGCTGCGGCGCCCATGGCACCGCCATCCGTTTTCTGATGGAGCACACCGGCGCCAGCTTTCCCGAGGCGGTGCGCAGCCTGGCGGCATCGGTGGGCATGGTCGTGCCGGAAGAAGAGCGCAGCCCGCGCCAGCGCGCCGCGCGGCAGCAGCGCGAGGCGCTGGTGTCGCGCCACAGCCAGGTGCTGGAAACGGCCAACACCTGGTATCGCCAGCAATTGCGCACGGCGGACGCCGCGATCGCCTATCTGAAGAAGCGCGGCGTCTCGGGCGAGATCGCTGCGCGCTTCGGCCTGGGATGGGCGGGCGGCGACCGCCAGGGGCTGTCGGCCGTGCTGCCCTCGTACGACGATCCCCTGCCGGTGGAAGCGGGGCTGGTCATCCTGAGCGAGGACGGGCGGCGCTACGACCGTTTCCGCGAGCGGGTGACGTTCCCGATACGCAATGCGCGCGGCCATTTGATCGGTTTCGGCGGCCGCATCATCGGCAAGGGCGAACCCAAATACCTCAACTCGCCCGAAACCCCGATCTTCTCCAAAGGGTCGGAACTGTACGGGCTGTGGGAAGCGCGCCAGGCTATCCGCAAGGAAGGCCTGGTGGTGGTCGTCGAAGGCTACATGGACGTCGTGGCCCTGGCGCAGTCCGGCATCGAATGCGCGGTGGCCACGCTGGGGACCGCGACCACCGCGGTACATGTGCAGAAACTGCTGCGCGCCAGCGATAGCGTGGTGTTCAGCTTCGATGGCGACAAGGCCGGCCGCAAGGCCGCCTGGCGGGCGCTGGAGGCCTGCCTGCCGCTGTTGCGCGACGACATCTCGATCCGCTTCCTGTTCCTGCCGGACGATCACGATCCCGATTCGTTCGTGCGCGAGTACGGCGCGGACAGTTTCAGAAAGGCGCTGCGCGAAGCCATGTCGCTGTCGCAGTTCCTGCTGGCCGAATTGGCCGCGAACCACCAGATGGAAGAGGCGGAGGGGCGTGCACGCTGCGTGCACGACGCCCGGCCGCTGCTGCAGGCCATGCCGGCCGGCGCTTTGCGCATGCAGGTGCAGCGCGAGCTGGCGCAGCTCACGCGGCTGACGCCGGAGGAACTGGGCCAGTTGATCCCGCTGCAGGACGTTCCCAGCGGGCCGCTGGTGCAGCAGGTGGCGCCGCTGCAGGCGCGGGGAACTTCGCCCGTACCGGAGCGCTCTGAGTCTAATGGAGCACAAGATGCTCACGAGGCGCCCGAATGGGTGCCGCACGACGAACCGCCCGATGCGCATTTCTACGATCCTCCCACCGATTTTCCGCCCAGGCGCGACGGCGTCCAGGGCGGCGGATTCCGGCAGCAGGGCCGCTTCAAGGGCGGCCGTTTCCGGGAATGGGGCGGCCGCTATGGCGACGAAAGACCGCAGGGATACACCGGACCCCGCCCCAGGGTGACGCCTATAGCCGGGCGCTTGCTTCAGCTGTTGCTGACGCATCCGGTCCTGGTTGGCCAGATCGGCGAGGATGCCGAACACCTGCTGGCGTCCAACCAGGGATTCGAATCGGTCCGGGAATTGCTGGCCCTGGTGCGCAGTTCCGGCGCCCAGCATGCGGGCGCGCTGCTGCAGGCGGCCGAGGGCAGCGAGATCGCCCAGGCCCTTGTGATGGCGTCCACGGCCACCATCTATGAAGATGAACTGCCCGATCCGGGCGGCGAGCTCCGCGATGCCTTGCGCACGGTCGAGCTCCAGGCCGCCACGGCGGCGCAGCAGCAATTGGCCCAGGCGGGCTTCAAGAGCGAAGAGGACAAGGTCAGGTACCTGGCCTTGACGGAAAGAATTCTGGAGTTGAAAAAGCCGAGGGTGGTAGAATAGAGGGTTTACCGCATGTCTTATGCGGTTTTTCCCCCTCGGTTTTATGGTAAACGCGGTGTTACACGCGTGGCAGGCATCGCGAGTGCCGGTGAACGCCGCGAGCGTTTATCGACGGCGCGGCAGCAATGACGCCGCGCAGCGACGGGATCCGCGGCGATTGCCCATGTCCGACCGCCCGGTGCGGCCGGAAAGCAGGGCAGGCCGGGGAGCCGGAAAGCGGGTGGGGCCGGATGCGATCCGGCTACCGGACGGAATTTTAGGAGTGGTTGACCGACCATGGCGAAGACGACAGGCAAGACGCTGACTGTGAACAAATCCAAAGCTGAGGGGCAAGAACCGGCAAAGGAAAAGGCGGCGTCCAAGACGGCGGACGCCAGTGGCGTCAAGGTGACGGTCAAATCGGCCGGCCGGGCGCGCACCAAGGTGCTGGATCCCGTGGCGGCCGTACCGTCGCTCGACACCGAGCAGGCGGCGGCCGCACAGCCGGTCGAGCAGGCCAAGCCTGCCGCCAAGGCAGTGAAGGCTGCCAAGACCGCGAAGGTCGCCAAGGCGGCCACTGCCGCCGACAAGAAGAACGCCGAGAAAAAGCTCGCCGAACTGCTGGCCAAGCCGGCCGGCCGCCGGCCGGGCCGTCCGCCCAAGGATGCCAAGGCCGGCGGCGAATCCGCGTCGGGCTCCGCCGATTTCGATGACGATGGCGAGCACGAGAACGACGGCGAAGTCATTCCGGAAATCAAGATTCCCAAGGGCCGCGGCAAGCGCGGCAAGGCCGATCCCAAGGATTTGATCGCGCGCGGCCCGGTGTCGCCCGAAGAATACGAGGCGCGCCGCAACCGGCTGAAATTGCTGATCAAGCTCGGCAAGGACCGCGGCTACCTCACCTACGGCGAGATCAACGATCATCTGCCCGACGACCTGGTCGACGCCGAGGCCATCGACGGCATCATCAGCACCTTCAACGACATGGGGATCTCGGTCTACGACCAGGCGCCCGATGCCGAGACGCTGCTGCTGAACGAGAACGCCCCCGTGGCCTCGTCCGACGACGATGCCGAGGAAGAAGCCGAAGCCGCGCTGTCCACCGTGGATTCCGATTTCGGCCGCACCACCGACCCCGTCCGCATGTACATGCGCGAAATGGGTTCGGTCGAGCTGCTGACCCGCGAGGGCGAAATCGAGATCGCCAAGCGCATCGAGGACGGCCTCAAGCACATGGTGATGGCGATCTCCGCCTGCCCGACCACGATCAACGACATCCTCGAGCACGCCAACAAGGTGCGGGCCTCCGAGATGCAGATCGACGAAGTGGTCGACGGTCTGATCGATCCCACCGACGGCGAGGAATATGCCGGTTCCGGCGTGACCTCGTCGTCCGACGACGAGGACGAGGACGGCGACGACGCGCCTGCCGGCGGCATGAGCAGCAAGCAGGTCGAGGAATTGCGCGTCAAGTCGCTCTCCAAGTTCGAGAACGTCAAGACCTGGTTCGACAAGATGCGCCTGGCCTACGAGCGCGAAGGCTACAAGTCGGCCGCCTACGTCTCCGCCCAGGAAACCATCCTGGAAGAGCTGATGGGCATCCGCTTCACCGCCAAGATGGTCGAGCGCCTGGCCGATACCCTGCGCGCGCAGGTCGAGGAAATCCGCAAGCTCGAGCGCGCGATCATGCAGATCTGTATCGACCGCGCGGGCATGCCGCGCGCGCACTTCATCAAGGTCTTCCCGGGCCAGGAAACCAACCTCGAGTGGGTGATCCAGGAAGTCAACGCCGGCCACGGCTACTCCGAGACCCTGTCGCGCCAGGTGCCCGCCATCCAGGAACTGCAGCAGAAGCTGATCGACCTGCAGGCGCGCGTGGTGCTGCCGCTCAAGGACCTGAAAGACGTCAACAAGCAGATGGCCACCGGCGAGGCCAAGGCCCGCAAGGCCAAGCGCGAGATGACCGAGGCCAACCTGCGCCTGGTGATTTCCATTGCCAAGAAGTACACCAACCGCGGCCTGCAGTTCCTGGACCTGATCCAGGAAGGCAACATCGGCCTGATGAAGGCCGTGGACAAGTTCGAATATCGCCGCGGCTACAAGTTCTCGACCTACGCCACCTGGTGGATCCGGCAGGCCATCACCCGCTCGATCGCCGACCAGGCGCGCACCATCCGCATTCCGGTGCACATGATCGAGACGATCAACAAGATGAACCGGATCAGCCGCCAGATCCTGCAAGAGACCGGCGCCGAGCCCGATCCCGCCACCCTGGCGCAGAAGATGGACATGCCGGAAGACAAGATCCGGAAGATCCTGAAGATCGCCAAGGAACCGATCTCGATGGAAACTCCCATCGGCGACGACGACGACTCGCACCTGGGCGACTTCATTGAGGACACCGCCACGCTGGCGCCCTCGGACGCCGCGCTGCACGGCTCGATGCGCAACGTGGTCAAGGAAGTGCTGGACTCGCTCACCCCGCGCGAAGCCAAGGTGCTGCGCATGCGCTTCGGCATCGAGATGAGCACCGACCAGACCCTGGAAGAGGTCGGCAAGCAGTTCGACGTCACCCGCGAGCGCATCCGCCAGATAGAAGCCAAGGCCCTGCGCAAGCTGCGCCACCCTAGCCGCGCCGACAAGCTCAAGAGCTTCCTCGAAGGGCAGTAGAGGTCCCCCCCTACGCGCTTACGCGCGCCCCCCAGGGGGCGGCACTGGCGGACTGGCGGAGCCAGATCCGCTGTGCCCTGGGTGGGGTGTCGTTGTTGCGACTATAATGACGTGTCGTTCGCGCCGGCTTGGCCGCGCGGGCGTCCGTAAACGTTTACGTCAACCAACGTATCGCCAGCGGCACCCCGTGGCCGGCGGTGTGCGTTGGTTCATCCCCTCCTTCGTTCTCCGTCCTGTTCGCATGCGGTGCCGCGCTTCTCCGAAGGAGCGGCTCGATGCCGAACGTCTTGAAAGATCCCCCCTTGCGCCGATTGGTCTGGATAACCCTGGCGCTTTTCCTGAGTTACCTGGCGGTGGCGATGGCCATGCCCGCGGTGGCCGTGCACGTCTCGCACACGCTGCGGATGGGCAATGTCGCGTCCGGGCTGGCCGTGGGCATCGCCTTTCTTTCTACCATCCTGAGTCGCGGCTGGGCGGGCAGGCAGGCTGACGAACGCGGCGGCAAGGCGGGCGCGTTCCGCGGTCTGGGACTGTATGCGCTGGCCGCGCTGCTGTGCATGGCGTCGGTGCTGCCGTGGCTGGGCGGCGGCACGGCGGCCTATGCCGTGCTGCTGGCGGGCCGGCTGCTGCTGGGCCTGGGCGAGAGCCTGGTGGTCGTGGGCATGATCGCGTGGAGCATGGCGATCATGGGGCCGGGGCGTTCCGGCCTGGTCATGGCGCTGGCCGGCATGGGCATGTACGGCGCTTTCGCGGCGGGCGGTCCGCTCGGGCTGTGGCTGCTGGACGCGGCGGGTTTCGCCGGCCTGATGGCGGCATGCGTGGCGCTGCCGGCATTGGGAGCGCTGATGCTGTGGCCGTTCGCGCCGGCCATGCCTGTCGGCGGCGGGGTCCGTCCGTCGTTCGCGCAGGTGCTGGGACGGATATGGCAGCCCGGCGTCGTGGTCGGGCTGCAGGGCATAGGCTTTGCCGCGCTCGGCGCGTTCTTTCCGCTGTATTTCCTGGCGCGCGGCTGGGACGGCGCCGGGTACGGCCTGACGTGCTTCGGCGTGGGCTTCGTGCTGGTCCGCCTGGTGTTCGGCACGTTCCCGGACCGTTTTGGCGGCGTGCCGGTGGCGCTGGTTTCGCTGGCGGTCGAAGCGGCCGGGCAGGCATTGCTGTGGCTGGCGCCGTCGGCCGGCGTGGCGATGGCCGGGGCGCTGCTGACCGGCGTGGGCTGCTCGATGGTGTTTCCCGCCATGGGCCTGGTCGCGGTCAGGCGCGTGCCCGAGCATCTGCGCGGCACGGCCATAGGCGGTTTCGCGGCTTTCCAGGATCTCGCCTATGGCGCGACCGGACCGGCGGCGGGCTGGATCGCCGATAGGCTGGGCTATGCCAGCATCTTCCTGCTGGGCGCGATCGCCGCCTTGTTCGGCCTCGTCCTGGCGCTGCGCCTACGCGGGCAGGGGCGCCCGGCTGGGCAGGAGCCGGTGGGCGGATAGGGCCTGAGGCTTCGGTTGGCGGTGTCGTTTCCGTCAAAGTGCGGCCTTGCGGGTGCGGCGCCGCGCCGGCGGGGCGGGCGCGGCCGCGTCCTCCCGGCCGGCCGCGGCGGCCGGGGTGTCCAGGCCGTGTTCCTGGCAGTATTGGGCCGCTTGCGCAGTCAGCCAGCCGATGAAGGCATGGACCGGCGCGTGGTCGGATTTCCATTCCGGCAGCACCAGGTAGTAGTTCTTGTCGCGCACGGAAGGGCGATCGCACGCGACGATCAGCTTGCCCTGGGCCAGTTCGTCTTCCACCATCAGGCGCGGCACCAGCGCGATGCCCTGGCCGTGCACGGCGGCCTCGATCAGCATGGAGAACAGTTCGTAGCGCGGGCCGCTCAGGTCGTGGCCGTGGCTCACGTGCTGGGCGTCGAACCACTGGCGCCAGGCATAGGGCCGCGTACTCTGCTGCAACAGCCGGTAGGCCGAGAACTGCTCGGGCATGATGCGCTTGCGCACGCCCAGCAGCTTGGGCGAGCACACCGGAACGAGTTTCTCGGGCATCAGGAAAATGGCCTCCGTGCCCGGCCAGGGGCCGTCGCCGGCATGGAGGGCGGCATCGAAAGGCGTGCCTTCGAACAGGAAGGGGCGGCTCTGCGGCGTGATGTTGAGCACAATGTTCGGCGCCGCGCGTTCGAAGCTGGCCAGCCGGGGCAGCAGCCAGCGTGTGGCGAAGGTGGGCACCGACGCCAATTCCAGCACCCCGCCTTCGCCGCGCCGCGCCATCAAATCCAGGGTATCGCGCTCGACTTCGTCCAGGCGCCTGGCCACGACTTCGCCGTAGGACTGTCCCGCCTGGGTCAGCGTGACCCCGCGGCGGGTGCGGCGGAACAGTTTCAGTCCGAGGAAGGATTCCAGTCCGGCGATCTGCCGGCACACGGCGCTCTGGGTCAGCGCCAGTTCGGCGGCGGCCTTGGTGAAGCTCTGGTGCCGCGCCGCGGCCTCGAAGGCGGCGAGCGCGGCCGTGCTGGGAAGCTTGCGGCGCATGAGCGGGAAGAAAAAGCAGGGAGAAAGCCACCACTTTACCGCCAACAAGTGCGTAAAGCGCACAGGGAATTGCGAATAACTCGTTTGGCGGCGGCGCTGAAAGCGTATATCGTGCGTAACCAGAACAGGACGGTTGCTGCGTTGCCGGCCGGGAGCCAACCGCGGCCCGGCCCGTCGAGCCGCCATCCGGGCCCGCCGGACCGCCATTTCCCGACAACTTTTGCGAGACACGAATCCTATGCATACGCCTGCACAATTCAATTGGGCCGATCCGCTGCTGCTGGACCAGCAATTGACCGACGAAGAACGCATGGTGCGCGAAGCCGCCGCGGCGTATTGCCAGGACAAGCTGGCGCCCCGCGTGCTGGAATCGTTCCGCCATGAGCGCACCGATGCGGCCATCTTCCGCGAGATGGGCGAGCTGGGCCTGCTGGGGCCGACCATCCCCGAGCAATACGGCGGCCCCGGCCTGAACTACGTCAGCTACGGCCTGATCGCCCGCGAGGTCGAGCGCGTGGATTCGGGTTATCGCTCGATGATGAGCGTGCAGTCGTCGCTGGTCATGGTGCCCATCTACGAGTTCGGCACCGAGGCGCAGAAGCAGAAGTACCTGCCCAAGCTGGCCACCGGCGAACTGATCGGCTGCTTCGGCCTGACCGAGCCCAACCATGGCTCCGATCCCGGCTCGATGGTTACCCGCGCCACCAAGGTGGACGGCGGCTATCGCATGAGCGGCGCCAAGATGTGGATCACCAACTCGCCGATCGCGGACGTGTTCGTGGTCTGGGCCAAGCTCAAGGGCGAGGACGGCAAGGACGCGATCCGCGGCTTCATTCTCGAAAAGGGCTGGAAGGGCTTGAGCGCACCGGCCATCCACGGCAAGGTTGGCCTGCGCACCTCCGTCACCGGCGAGATCGTGATGGACGAGGTATTCGTGCCGGAGGAGAACATCATGCCCGGCGTATCCGGCCTGCGCGGCCCCTTCACCTGCCTGAACTCGGCGCGCTACGGCATCGCCTGGGGCGCGCTGGGCGCGGCCGAGGACTGCTGGCACACCGCCCGCCAGTACGTGCTGGACCGCAAGCAGTTCGGCCGCCCGCTGGCCGCGAACCAGCTGATCCAGAAAAAGCTGGCCGACATGCAGACCGAGATCACCCTGGGCCTGCAAGGCTGCCTGCGCCTGGGCCGCATGAAGGACGAAGGCACGGCGGCGGTGGAAATCACCTCCATCATGAAGCGCAACTCATGCGGCAAGTCCCTCGACGTCGCCCGTCTCGCGCGCGACATGCTGGGCGGCAACGGCATCTCCGACGAGTTCGGCGTCATCCGCCACGTCGTCAACCTGGAGGTGGTGAACACCTACGAGGGCACGCACGACGTCCACGCCCTGATCCTGGGCCGCGCCCAGACCGGCATTCAGGCTTTCTGCTAGGGGGGGACGCCCACCCCCTACGCGCTTACGCGGGCCCCCTCAAGGAGGCGGCACTGGCGGACCGGAAAGAAAGTCCACCCCATGCGGCTGCGCCGCCCCCCTCAAGGGGCGGCACTGGCGGACCGGCAAAGCCGGATCCGCTGTGCCCTGGATCAAAACCTTCGAAATACCCACGATCGCGCAAAAAAGCGCACCGCTTCAATCCAAGATACCCTACGCAGACCCAGGAAGCGGTGGATCCGGCTCCGCCGGTCCACCCGCTTCGCCCCCTGGGGGGCGCGCGTAAGCGCGTAGGGGGGGGCCTAACCTTCTCCAGAGGGTTGCGGGGCTGATGTCCAGGATTCTGCAGGCCTGCCGGCGGTCGCCGCCGCAGGCCTGCAGGACGCGCCGGATATGTTCGGCCTGGGCGGCGCGCACGACTTCTTCCAGCGGAGCCAGCCGCGAGCCGGATGCGCTTGCGGGGCCAGGCGATGAAGCATCCTCGCGCGCCGTTTCGTTCGCCGGCGTGTCGCCGCCCGTGCCCCACAATTCGGGCACGGTGATTTCCAGTTCCTGCTCCAGCTCCTTGCGGCCGATCTTGCGCCGCGCGTGCGAGACCGCGACGCGTTCCAACACGTTTTCCATTTCGCGCAGGTTGCCGGGCCAGGCGTAGCGCGCGCAGCGCAGCTTGACGAAGGCGGGCAGGCGCACGGGCCGTGCGATGCCCAGGCGCTGCTGGGCGCGCGTGTACAGGGTTTCGGCCAGTTCCTCGACGTCGCCTTCGCGGTCGCGCAGCGGCGGCACGGCAATGCGCAGGATGTTCAGCCGGTAGTAGAAGTCCTGGCGGAACGCGCCGCTGCGCACCATCGCGGGCAGGTCGCGGTGGGTCGCGGCGATGACGCGCACGTCCACCGCGACAGGCTCGAGCGCACCCACCGGCAGGACCTGTTTTTCCTGCAGGACGCGGAGCAGGCGGACTTGCAGGGCCAGCGGCATGTCGCCGATTTCGTCGAGGAAGATGGTGCCGTTGTGAGCGGCTTCGAAAAGGCCGCTCTTGCCGCCTTTGCGGGCGCCGCTGAACGCGCCCTCTTCGTAGCCGAACAGCTCGCTTTCCAGGAGCGGCTCGGGAAAGGCCGCGCAGTTGATCGCCACGAAGGGAAAGTCGCGGCGCGGACTGGCGCGGTGCATGCCCTGCGCGAGCACTTCCTTGCCTGTGCCGCTTTCGCCCTCGATCAGCACCGTGGAACTGACCTCGGCATAGAGCCGTCCCAGTTCCCGCACGCGCTCCATGGCCGTGGAGCTGCCCAGCAGGTCGTCCAATTCGTAGCGGATGCCGGTCGGGCGCACGCTGCCGCCGGTGCGCAGGTTGCGGTCGACGCGCTGAATGGCCTTGGCGTCCTGGGCGGTGACCACGGCGCCCAGCAGCTCGCCGCCGCTCTGGATGGGAATGCGGTTCACGATCAGGACTTTCTCGTTGACGCGCTGGATGGTCTCGAGCTCTTTCTGGCCGCGCTGCAACTGCCCGGCGAGCGAGATCGCCGGCGCGACGCCTTCCAGCGGCTGGCCGATGGCCTGGTCGCGGCGCACGCCCAGCAGCCGCTCCATGGGCGGGTTCATCGATTGCACGCGGCCGTGGGCATCGACGGCGGCCACGCCTTCGTTGAGGTGGAACAGCACGGTGTTCAGGTAGGCGCGCCGGCGCTGCTCGATGCGCGCCAGCCGCACGGCCTCGATGGCATCCTCCAGCGCGCCGCGGATCGAACTGCTGGAATACAGGAACACGCCGGCCAGGCCTTGCTGTTCGGCCAGATCGGAGACCAGCCCTGGTCCGACGATGACTTCCATGCCCTCGCGCTTGAGCGCCTCGACCCGCGCCGCCGCGTCGTCGACGGTGACGTAGCTGTGGCTGGGAAAATCCAGGCCGAATGCCTGTTTGAAGGCTTCGGTCTCCGGGAAGGTGGAGGCATGCGTGACCAGCGCCAGCCGGCTAGACAGGCGCCGCGCCGCGGTCAACGCGTGCATGACGTCGAAGCCCGTGACCTTGATCAGCGCCACCGGTACCTGGACGTTCTGGCGCAGGTAGGCCCCGTTCGAGCCGCCGGCCACGACGGCATCGACTTCTCCTTGCCGGGCGGCGCGGTTGATGGAGCGCGCGGCCGTCTCGAAGCCTTCGTCGACGACGCGGAAGTCGGCCAGTCCGGCATAGGCGGGCGTCAGTTCGGCAAAGGCGCGGGCCACGCGGCTGATGCCCATGGCCCAGATGACGGGGCGGCGGCCGGGGCCGGCGGGAAGGGGCGCGTCGAGTTCCATGATGGATGAAGTTCGATTGTTTCAATAATGATATTCGATCTATCAAATTTGAAATGATCGAAATAGGAAACCGATCCCACGGATTGCGCGCGGGAGCGCGGAGCGACAGCCCGCACCCGCGCAGGAGGCCGCAAACACTGGCCATGGCGCCGGACAGCTCCTTGCCGGACATGGCGTCCGGGTATCTGGCACAGTGTTTGCACTCCATAGAAAATTTACCGCTGAGAGATTTCCCATGACGCAATCCCGATCCGCGACCCCCGGCGCCTCGTTCCGCCAGGCCCTGCGCGACGAACAGCCGCTGCAGGTCATCGGCACCATCAACGCCAATCATGCGCTGCTGGCCGAGCGGGCGGGCTTCCGGTCCATCTACCTGTCCGGCGGCGGCGTGGCGGCCGGTTCGCTGGGCATGCCGGACCTGGGCATCAACACCATGGACGACGTGCTGATCGACGTGCGCCGCATCACCGACGTGTGCGACCTGCCGCTGATGGTGGACATCGACACCGGCTTCGGCCCGTCGGCGTTCAACATCGCGCGCACCGTCAAGAGCCTGATCAAGGCGGGCGCCGCGGCTTGCCACATAGAAGACCAGGTCGGCGCCAAGCGCTGCGGCCACCGCCCCGGCAAGGAGATCGTCTCCGCCGCGGAAATGGTCGATCGCGTCAAGGCCGCCGCCGATGCCAAGACCGATCCCGACTTTTTCCTGATCGCCCGCACCGACGCCATCGCCGTCGAGGGCCTGGACGCCGCCATCGAGCGCGCGCTGGCCTGCGTCGAGGCCGGGGCCGACGGCATCTTCGCCGAGGCGGCCTACGACCTGGATACCTACCGCAAGTTCGCTGCGGCCGTGAAGGTGCCGGTGCTGGCCAACATCACCGAGTTCGGCCAGACGCCGCTGTTCACCGTCGACGAATTGCGCAGCGCCGACGTGTCGATGGTGCTGTATCCGCTGTCGGCGTTCCGCGCGATGAACAAGGCGGCGGAGACGGTTTACACCGCGATCCGCCGGGACGGCCACCAGAAGAGCGTGGTCGACATGATGCAGACCCGCGAGGAGTTGTACGATCGGATCGGCTACCACGCGTTCGAGGCTCGCCTGGACGCGCTCTTTCAGAAGAAGTGACCCGCCAAGGAGCGAGACATGAGTTCAGCAGCACCGGTGCAGGACGGAAAGCAACCCCAGGCCGGCGGCCCCAAGCCCAAGAAGTCGGTGGCGCTGTCGGGCGTGATGGCGGGCAATACCGCGCTGTGCACGGTCGGCCGCAGCGGCAACGACCTGCATTACCGCGGCTACGACATCCTCGATATCGCCGACGTGTGCGAGTTCGAGGAAATCGCCTATTTGTTGGTGCACGGCAAGCTGCCCAACCGCAATGAGCTCAAGGCCTACAAGGCCAGGCTCAAGGCGATGCGCGGCCTGCCTGCCAACGTCAAGGCGGCGCTGGAATGGCTGCCCGCCGCCAGCCACCCGATGGACGTGATGCGCACTGGCGTCTCGGCCCTGGGCTGCGTGCTGCCCGAGAAGGACGACCACAACCTGCCCGGCGCGCGCGACATCGCCGACCGGCTGATGGCCTCGCTCGGGTCCATGCTGCTGTATTGGTACCACTACAGCCACCGCGGCGAGCGCATCGAGATCGATACCGACGACGACAGCATCGGCGGCCATTTCCTGCACCTGCTGCACGGCCGGCCCGCGTCCGATTCCTGGGTGCGCGCCATGCACACTTCGCTGAACCTGTACGCCGAGCACGAGTTCAACGCCTCGACCTTCACCGCGCGCGTCATCGCCGGCACGGGCTCGGACATGTACTCGGCCATCGCCGGCGCCATCGGCGCGCTGCGCGGCCCCAAGCACGGCGGCGCCAACGAGGTCGCCTTCGAGGTGCAGAGCCGCTACGAATCGCCGGACGAAGCCGAGGCCGATATCCGCCGCCGCGTCGAGAACAAGGAAGTGGTGATCGGCTTCGGCCACCCGGTCTACACGGTTTCCGATCCGCGCAACCAGGTCATCAAGGAAGTGTCGCGGCGCTTGTCCAAAGAATCCGGCAACACCCGGCTCTACGACATCGCCGAGCGGCTCGAGGCGGTCATGTGGAATGCCAAGAAAATGTTCCCCAACCTCGACTGGTTCAGCGCCGTCAGCTATCACGAGATGGGCGTGCCCACCGCCATGTTCACCCCGCTGTTCGTGATCGCGCGCACGGCCGGCTGGGCGGCGCACATCATCGAGCAGCGCATCGACAACAAGATCATCCGTCCCAGCGCCAACTACACCGGCCCCGAAGACCGCAAGTTCGTGCCGCTGGCCAAGCGCAAGTAAAGACCGGCCCGTTCCTGAATTAACCAAAACCCTTCGTTCAACCAAACCTACCGCGCAAGCCTGGCCGACCCAGGGCACAGCGGATCCGGCTTTGCCGGTCCGCCAGTGCCGCCCCCTGGGGGGCGCGCGAAGCGCGTAGGGGGGAGCCTCATGTCCAATCTTTCCAGCTCTACCGTGCGTCCCAAGCCCGACCAGGTCCTGGTCGATATCGTCGACTACGTCCTGAACAAGCGCGTCACCAGCAAGCTCGCCTACGAGACCGCGCGCAACTGCCTGATCGACACCCTGGGCTGCGGCCTGGAGGCGCTCGAGTACCCGGCGTGCACCAAGCTGCTCGGCCCCATCGTACCGGGCACCGTCGTGCCCAACGGCGCCAAGGTGCCGGGCACGCAGTTCCAGCTCGATCCGGTGCAGGCCGCCTTCAACATCGGCGCCATGATCCGCTGGCTGGACTTCAACGACACCTGGCTGGCCGCCGAATGGGGCCATCCTTCGGACAACCTGGGCGGCATCCTCGCCACCGCCGATTGGCTGTCGCGCCAGGCCGTCGCGGCCGGCAAGCCGCCGCTTTCCATGAAGGACGTGCTGACCGCGATGATCAAGGCGCACGAGATCCAGGGCTGCATCGCGCTGGAGAATTCCTTCAACCGCGTCGGCCTGGACCACGTGGTGCTGGTCAAGGTGGCGTCCACCGCGGTGGTCGGGCAGATGCTCGGGCTCACGCGCGACGAGCTGATCAACGCCGTGTCGCTCGCCTGGGTGGACGGCCAGAGCCTGCGCACCTACCGCCACGCGCCCAACACGGGCTCGCGCAAGAGCTGGGCCGCCGGCGACGCCACCAGCCGCGCCGTGCGCCTGGCGCTGATGGCCCGCACCGGCGAAATGGGCTATCCCTCGGTGCTGACCGCCAAGACCTGGGGCTTCTACGACGTGCTGTTCAAGGGCCAGCCCTTCAAGTTCCAGCGCCCTTACGGCAGCTACGTGATGGAGAACGTGCTGTTCAAGATCTCGTATCCGGCCGAGTTCCACTCGCAGACCGCGGTCGAGTGCGCGATGGACATCCACCGTCAGCTGCAGAAGGCGGGCCGCAGCGCGGACGACATCGAGAAGATCACCATCCGCACCCATGAGGCGTGCATACGCATCATCGACAAGCAGGGTCCGCTGGACAACCCGGCCGACCGCGACCACTGCATCCAGTACATGGTCGCCGTGCCCATCCTCTTCGGCCGCCTGACCGCCGACGACTACGAAGACCACGTGGCGGGCGACCCGCGCATCGATGCGCTGCGCGCCAAGATCGTCTGCGTGGAAGATCCGGCCTTCACGCAGGACTACCACGACCCCGACAAGCGCTCCATCGCCAACGCCATGACCGTCGAGTTCAAGGACGGCAAGAAGCTCAAGGAAGTGGTCTGCGAATACCCCATCGGCCACAAGCGCCGCCGCAAAGAGGGCATCCCGCTGCTGGAGGCCAAGTTCCGCACCAACCTGGCGCGGCGCTTTCCGGCCAAGCAGCAGCAGGCCATCCTCGACGTGTCGCTGGACCAGACGGCGCTGGAGGCGATGCCGGTGCAGGAGTACGTGGATCTCTACGTGATCTGACAGTCGCGGAAAGGGGAGCGCGCCCGCACGCCCCCTCCCGGACTGTGGGCTCTACGTCGGAGGGTATTCTGGGGTTTCGGCTGACTGTCGGAGGCGATGCTCGGCTCCGTGGCATGGGCGGTGGCGGACGCCGGCCTGGAGTTCTGGCCGCTGCCGTCGCCTACGCTTTCGTGCCGGCCCCCGGGCACGGGGGCTATGTGATGGCGTACGCGTTGAAGGGAAAGTGAGCTAGCGGGAATTGCATCTGGCTCGTCGGAGCGCCAGCTGTTATAAATCCTGGTCACCACACCCCTGAGAAGAACCATGCCAGAGATCAATCCAGTGCCCACAGTTCAATCCCAAGACCTGTCGAAAAACTTGCTCTACGCGCCGCCGGCACTCCACCTTCTGGGCTCGGTGGGTGATCAGACCGAATTCGATATTGTACAGCCGGGTACCGACTTCTTCACCGCCTTGTCTTCTTAAGCGCAGCGGCTGCCCCCGGGGAGTCATTGGGAGGCCCGCTGCCTGTGACGCGCAAGCGCCGAGCAGAGGTAGGGCCAATTCCGGGGAGGCTCCCGGAAGGACGCGGCCGGCACCCAATACGCCCGGGTGCCGGCTCTCCGCCACGATCAGTAGTGGATGACCGTGCGGATCGACTTGCCCTCGTGCATCAGGTCGAAGGCCTGGTTGATTTCGCCCAGCGGCAGCGTATGCGTGACGAAGGGTTCGAGCTCGATGTCGCCGCGCATGGCGTCCTCGACCATGCCGGGCAGCTGGCTGCGGCCCTTCACGCCGCCGAACGCGGAACCCAGCCAGCGGCGGCCGGTCACCAGTTGGAAGGGGCGGGTGGAAATCTCCTGGCCGGCGCCGGCCACGCCGATGATGACCGACTGGCCCCAGCCGCGGTGCGCGCACTCCAGCGCGGCGCGCATCACGCCGGTGTTGCCGATGCACTCGAACGAATGGTCCACGCCCCAGCCGGTCATCTCGACGACGACCTGCTGGATGGGCTTGTCGTGATCCTTGGGATTGACGCAGTCGCTCGCGCCGAAATGCTGGGCCAGCGGGAACTTGCCCGGATTGGTGTCGATGGCGATGATGCGGCCGGCCTTGGCCTGGCGCGCGCCCTGGATGACGGCCAGGCCGATGCCGCCCAGCCCGAACACGGCCACCGTATCGCCTTCCTGCACCTTGGCGGTATTGTGGACCGCGCCGATGCCGGTCGTGACGCCGCAGCCCAGCAGGCAGACGTGCTCGTGGTTGGCCTGGGGGTTGATCTTGGCCAGCGAGACCTCGGCGACCACCGTGTACTCGCTGAAGGTCGAGCAGCCCATGTAGTGATAGAGCGGCTGGCCGTTGTAGGAGAAACGCGTCGTACCGTCGGGCATCACGCCCTTGCCCTGCGTGGCGCGCACGGCCGTGCACAGGTTGGTCTTGCCGGACTTGCAGAACAGGCACTCGCCGCACTCGGCGGTATAGAGCGGAATCACGTGGTCGCCCGGCCGCACCGAGGTCACGCCCTCGCCGACCTCCACCACCACGCCGGCGCCTTCATGGCCCAGCACGCAGGGGAACAAGCCTTCTGGATCGTCGCCGGACAGGGTGAACGCGTCGGTGTGGCAGACGCCGGTATGGGAAATCTTGATCAGCACTTCGCCTTTCTTGGGCGGCGCCACATCGATCTCGACGATCTCCAGGGGCTTGCCGGGACCGAAAGCAACGGCGGCGCGGGATTTCATGGGGAGTTCTCCTGAGGTGACGTGTCGATGGACGGCCGGGGAGGCCGGCCGGGATTATTTGAGATACGAGCGGACCAGGCCCAGCAGTTCCTGCACCTGTTCGAGGCGTACGGCTTCCGATTCGGCGGGATGGACGAATTCCTCGCGGACGTGCGCTTCCAGGACTTCCGACATCAATCCGTTCACGGCGCCGCGTATGGCGGCGATCTGCTGCAGCACCGGGCCGCAATCGGCGCCGGCTTCGAGCGCGCGCTCCAGCGCATCGCACTGTCCGCGGATGCGCCGAACGCGCGTCAGGACGCGTTTTTTCTCTTCCGGTGTATGGGGCATGGGGCTCTCTAATACTGGGGGGTAGTATAGAGTCGAAGGCCGGACAAGGGAAGCGCGCAGCAGCGGGAGGCGCCCGGACAAGACGGTGTAGAATTGCGCCCTCGGGCCTCTAGCTCATGCCTGGTTAGAGCAGCGGACTCATAAGTCATTGTGCGATGCCGAAAACATTAATAAAATCAATGACTTACGTTTTTCCGTCTGCCGCTAGGCTACAGATTAGGCTACAGTTCAAACATGTGGTTTGATCTCCTTGCCTAGAGGATCAAAGGTTGTCTACTGGCTTAGGCACGTAGTAAGATTTTAAGTTGTTAGATTTTCGGGCCTCTAGCTCATGCTTGGTTAGAGCAGCGGACTTAAGCTGCATCGTTCTACGGTTCGCAAGGATACGAATGGTGCAAATTTGGGTTGCCTTGGGATAAGTTCACTCTGTCCCTTGGTAGAACTGCTCAAATTCGGGGAAACCTCTGCCGCTTTGGTGGTGTGGCAATCCCGAGCGAAACTCTCATACTGAGAGGACGTGTAGAGACTGTACGGGCAGGTCGTAAAGACAAGAGACAGTCCAGACCACAAACCTGAAAAGGGTGGCGAAAGCCATAGTTGGTAAGCATAATCCGTTGGTGCCGTGTTCGACTCACGGGAGGCCCACCAAATATGAGAACCGCAGTGTGCATTCACACTGCGGTTTTTTTTGCGTCTACAGGGATGGTGCCAAATTCCCGCTAAAAGCCGGAAATTGCTATGAAAAAATAGCTATGTTAAGATAGCTATATGAACGATGCCGATAAGCGACGCCAAGCCGTCCCATCCATACGCAACAGCATTGTCGCTGTTGCTCGCCGTCTCAAGCAGTCCGCCAAGTTGCAGGGCGAGAGTTGGACCAACCTCATGGTGTTGGGTGCTATAGAAAGAGATGACGGCCAAGCGACGCCAACACAAATCGCTTTTGATTTGGACTTGCGTTCATCTAACCTCGCCCAAATTCTGGGGGAGCTAGATGAGCGTGGTTTGATTGAAAAGAAATCTGATCCTGCCGACAAAAGGAAAACACGCCTGTCTTTGACTGAAACAGGGCGAGTGCTTTTGTTTAAAACCCGTTCTCAGCGAGACGATTGGTTGTTTGAGGCCATGAATGAATGCCTATCTGAGCAGGAGCGGGATCTTTTGATCGCGGCGGGCGAAATCATGCATCGCCTTTCTCTCGCACGTCATGGCAAAGGATAAAAGCAAGATTGCCTTGGATCTTTCTGCCTTGTTAAACAACAAACCAAGGAACTCATATGTCAATCCGTCGCGTTAATCACATTGTCCTTTCTGTTGCTAACCTTGACACATCAACGGCGTTTTATCGTGATGTGCTTGGTCTTGATCTCGTCGCCACCTTGCCTCCAGAGGGAAATTGGCCTGAAATGCGTTTCTTTCGGGCTGCGGGTGCATCAGCCAATCACCACGACATAGCTATCATTCCTAATGCCACACTCCCCCGTCCTGGTTGGGGTCAGCCTGCCTCTCCGGGCGTGTTCCATGTTGCTTTTGAGGTGGGAACCATTGAGGAACTTGAACACATTGGAGAACGGCTGAAAGAGGCCAATGTACTCACTGATCTGATTGATCAACCAATGCACTTGTCCGTTTATGGCAAAGACCCTGACGGCATCCCTCTGGAGATTGTTTGGCGAGTGCCTAACGTTGATTGGACGTATGAGGACCTGTGGCGTCGTCCTCTCGATTTCAACGCCGCCAAGCAGCGGTGGGGAGCTAATCTTGCAACAGGTTCTGCGGCAGGAGAGGCCGCTTAAGCACAACCCAAATGTGGCTTAGTCAAGGCTACAAGGCTACATCTCAGCGGAACCCAACGGTATCCAACGGAACCTAACAGGACTACAGTTTTCAATAAAATCAAGAGGTTAGGTTGTAAGTCGTTGATTTTGCTAGGCTCTCTAGGCTATAAATAGAGGACTCATGATCCGTTGGTGCTGGGTTCGACTCCCAGGGGGCCCACCAAAGAATCACTTATGCATTAAGCACTTAACGCCACCCTGTCCGGTGGCGTTTCTTCTTTCACGATGCCGTTTGACCAAAGTTTGACATTTTCCGCGTGCGCGTCGATCTTGCTGATCTTGGCCACCTCCCCCGGCCCTTCGCGGCTTGTCGGGTGAACACGAGGGTATCGTGCTTGTCCAGCCGCCGGCGCAGGACTGTCACCGCGTCATCGTTGAGCGGCACGGCTCGCGCCCGTTTGGATTTCGCTCCGCTGCGGTCACCCACGCCGTGCGGCGGACGATATCCACCTGAGACCACGTGAGGGAGAGGATTTCGTCCGCTCGCATGCCGGTGCTGACCACGAATAGCGCGACCCCCTTGAGGCAGTCTTGTGAAATGGCCTGGATGAGCTGTGTGATAACGGCCGGCGGCTCCCAGCGGACGCGCACGCCCGGCTCCTCGAACGCCTTGAGCTTCGGCACCCGGTCGGCGCACTCCGGGTGGCATAATTTTCCGCCCCCTTGTGCGTAACGTGCCAAAAGGTACGATTTTCATCAGGCTCGCAAGAGCTACGACCAGAAGGCCCGCCGTCATTTGACTGCGGGCTTTTTCGTTTCTCCCGGCCGTTACGCGGCGTGGGTTTTCAGCCAATCTCGCAGGGCATCATCGACACGGGATTGCCATCCGGTGCCGCGTGCCTTGAATTTCTCCAGCACATCGGGAGAAAGCCGAATCGTAACGGGCACCTTGGTTGGGGTCTTCTGCGGCCCGCGCCGACGGATTCCCAGCTTGGCCTGGATGGACTCAGGCAACACCTCGCTCGCCGGGCGTGCGCGCTTGAAATCAGCTGCGCTCCATTCCGGGTTTTCGGCGTCGATCAGTTCAGGGTTAGGACGCTTCATATCGGGTTACCTCTCTTGTGTTGATGACGTGGATCGTCTCGTCTCGGATGGTGAACACCAGCATGTGAAGGCGTTCGCCGATTCGGCCCAGAGCTTGAAAGCGCTGCTCGCCGTAATCCTTGCGAAGGTCTTCCACGACTAGTGCCGTCGCCCAGTCATCTGGATGGCAAGTTCGAACGACAGGCCGCGTTCGGCGATGTTGCGTTCATTCTTGCGCGGATCGTATGTGATACCCATAACACAAATTGTACGTACGATTTAATTTTTTGGCAAAGTATTTTGTATGTACGATTTGTGAAGCAGCACTACCATCAATACGCGCATCGCGCTCAGCCCGCCGGCAACTCCGAGCGGGCTTTTTTTCGTTCTCTCTTCGGTGACCCCTCATGCGCACGACGATCAGCGGCAGCACGGCGTGGGGCAGGCAATGGCCCTGCGATCTGTTATCTGGTGAAAGTCGGTGCAAGACCGACTCGGGGGACGTCTCCGAAGAGCGTAACCCGTACCGTACAGGATGGCTTCTGAGGCCGTGGCGACACCGCAGGGTTGCAAGATGAAAACTGGCGCAACTGGCACCTTGGGAAACCAAGGGTCGGTGGCACGCATCATCACCGAGCTTGTGTTGATCCGATCCGGCCACATCGTCCGCATGTCCGGCTCCAGCACAGTTTCCCCGTCTCCGCAATCCCGTGTCTGCATGATGTAGCAGTTTCTCGCAGAGACATATGATGGCGCTCCACCTAAAGGGGTTTTCATTATGTCTTCTGCATTATGGCTGGCCGGTACCGGGCGATGGCTCGGTTGCGCAGTGATCGCGGGGGCGATCACTGCAGCTTGCGGGGGAGATGGTTCATCCAGCCCCGCCAACTCGGGCGGTGGAGGAGGCGGTGGTGGAGGAGGAGGAACCGTAGCCAGCACCACGGTCTCAGGCGTGGCTGCCATCGGCGCGCCCATCGTCGGCGGCGCGGTGTCGCTGAGGTGCTTCGCAGGAGAGCCGATTGCCACGGTCACCGGCGCGGGCGGCGCCTGGAGCGTCCCGGTGCCCACGGCGAATCTGCCGTGCGTCGTGACCGTATCCGGCGGTACGGTCGGCAGCGGCGGACCGGGCAATACGGAAGAACTGATTTCCCTGGCGGCGGGCAGCGGTGCGGCGCTGAGGGCGAACGTAACGCCGTTGAGCGCGCTGGTGCTGGCAGGGATGGACGCGAGCGGTTTGGGCGAAGCGCTGTTCGAGCGCCACGAGACCGACGCCATCGGCCGAGTGGCCGCCGTCATGCAAGCGGCCACCGAATTGCTTGGCGCCAACTTGTCGGCCAACGGCTTTACCGTACCCTCGGGCTTCGACCCGGTAGGGGGCGCATTCACCGCCGTCGCCGGCAACGCTTATGACGACCTGCTCGAACAGATCCGGGATGCCTTGACCCAGGCGGGCAAGAGCTATGGCGAACTGTTCGACGGTTATGAGCGTAGCGCCGATTACATCGCCAGCATTCCATACGGCACGACCGCTGGCCAGACCGGCCCCATCGTGTTCGCCAAGACGGGGAACAATGCCGTCGCCGCGGATATTGCGCCGCTCGTCGGCGTATACCGAGGCCAGTTGGGGCGCAGTTTCGTGCCAGGCAACGATGTCGCCGATACGGATTCGTGCACCATCACAGTAACGGCCGATGGCAATATGACGGTGGCGGCAAATGGCCGCAGCTATAGCGCAGCGATGAATGGCGACCCTGGCGACCTGCTGCTGCAGGTGGTGGGCCTGTTCCAGGTGATGGCGAGCGACGTGGCCAATGACAAATATACGATGGTCACCGTTACGCGCGGCTATGTGACGGAGGCCGTGGCGCGCAAGGGGGGATACGGGTTTTCGGATGCGACCGACCGCGTGGAATGTGTGGTGACCGATCCGCATCCGTCCACGGTGGGTTCGGCCATGACCAGCGTGAACGTCACCAACGGTGCGACTGCCAGCGATCTCGATGCGAGTTGGGTGGGCGTCTATACCGACGGCTCGTGCACAGTCACAATCGACGACCAGGCTCATGTCCACGTCGTGCAGGGAACGGTCGATACGCAGGCCCAGCTCGGCGGCGACCAGGACGATACGATCAACCTGTTTCCGACGATTCCTGCTCAGGCTTTCTCCGCGGCCGACCGCAGGGTTGGCGGCGTCTTGGTCGAATTCGGCGTGACGCGCACTTCAAGCGGCCTGAGCGTGCAGGTCCGGCAGACCACGCCGCGTCCTTTCGTCGATATGGCATCGTGCAGCGCATTGCAAAAGACTTCTTCGTGACCTGAAGCGTGGGTCGAGGAGACGGGGCGTTGGCGTAGACTGACAGCCCCATCCCCGGAGACACGCATGGACCCGCGTTCGGAACGCTCGCATCGCCGCTACGCGCTGGCGCTGGCGGCGGCCTTCCTGCTGCTGTGGCTGGCGCTGGCCATCCGTCCGGCGGACCGCCACGACTGGGCGCTGGAGAACGTGCTGGTGGTCGGGTTCTGCGCCGGGCTGATCTGGAGCCGGCGCCGCTTCCGCTTCTCGCGGCTGTCCTACACCTTGATCTTCCTGTTTCTCTGCCTGCACGCGGTGGGCGCGCACTACACCTATGCCGGCGTGCCCTACGAGCAGTGGTGGCGGGCCTGGACAGGCCACAGTTTCAATGCCCTGTGGGGGTGGGAGCGCAACAATTTCGATCGCGTGGTGCATTTCGCCTATGGCCTGCTGCTGGCCTATCCGATCCGCGAGGTATTCCTGCGCGTTGCCGACGCCAAGGGCTTTTGGGGTTATTTGCTGCCGCTGGAGTTCACGCTGGCCACCTCGGCCACGTTCGAATTGTTCGAATGGGGTGCGGCGGAGATCTTCGGCGGGGACCTGGGCGTGGCGTATCTGGGCACGCAGGGCGATGTCTGGGACGCGCAAAAGGACATGGCCTTGGCGGTGGCCGGCGCGCTGCTGGCGATGCTGCTCACGGCGCTGGTCAATCGCCGGCTGCAACGCGATTTCTCGCGGGAATGGGCGGACAGCCTGCGGGTCAAGGATGCCCGCCCGTATGGCGACGCCGCCATCGCCCGCATGCTGCGCGCGGCGCCGACGCATGACGAGACGGGCGGCAGGCAAGGGTAAATTCCATTCGGCTCGATTCAGTCCGGCGATGTAACGGACTCGTCAAATTGCGTGCAGGTGGATACGCGCTCCTTGGGCCGTCGCCCGGGGTTCACCATCTGACGCGCTTGTATTGAATTCTCACCCCGCAACGCGGCGGCATTCGGCAAGCTCGCAGAATGCGGACGGCCATTGCCGGACGTTATGGGGAAAGATGTGTCGAGATATTGCGCCACAAGGCGCTTGGGAATGACCTTTGACCGGTTTGCCGCGCTGGCTACGCGCGCTTCCGGCAGCGCTGCGGCGTTCGGCCTTGCCTGCTGTGCCGTCATCGTCTGGGGGCTGTGCGGTCCGCTGTTCGGCTTCTCGGAAAACTGGCAACTGGTCGTGAATACCGGAACGACCATCGTCACCTTCCTGATGGTTTTCGTCATCCAGCATGGCCAGAACAAGGACAGCGCCGCGCTGCATCTGAAACTGGACGAGTTGCTGGGCGCGATGGAAGGGGCGAATTCCAAGCTGGTAGCGGTCGAGCAACTCGACGAAGAGCATTTGCGCCGTTTGAGCGAACGCTACCATGCGCTGGCAGAGCACTTTGCCAAGACCGCCGATACGCGCGATTGAGCTTATCGGGCCGGCGGATTCTTGGACTCGTCTTTTTTGGGCCCCTCTTTTTTCTTCAGAAACGGGGGCGTATCGTCCTTGGGGCCCAAGACGTCGTTCTCGGTCGGCAGGGCGTTCGGATTGCCGTCGAACTGCGTGGCGCGGTCGTTCATCGGTTCGCCGGGCGGTACGGGTTTGTTCGTCATGATGTGCCTCCGTGGAAGAGGCGCTGAAACCAGCAAGCGCCGTTCCTGCGGCGCTTCCTTCTACGCCGGTTTGCGCGCCAACAGGGTGGCGAAATGCAGGACGATAGGCTTGCCGTGTTCGTCGTTCTTGTGCAGGGAGCCGAGATTTTCGTTGTATTTGAGTAGCTCCCAACCCGTGTAATAGCCCGCCAGTTCGCCGGGCTTGAAGGTGAACGGAAAGGGAACGGGGCAGGGATGATCGGGGGTGTCCATGGCCGCCACGATGAGGTTGCAGCCGCCGGGCGCGGTGGCGCGCTGCATGTCGGCCAATAGCCCGGGAATGGTGGCCCGTTGGAGGAACATCAGGACGACGGTGCTGAGGATGAGGTCGTAGGTGCCCGGAATCCGGGCATGGTTCAGGTCAGCCTGCTCGAAGCGTATGGACAGGTCTTCCGCCTGGGCGATGCGGCGGGCGTTGTCGACGCGTTCGGCGTCCCGGTCCCAGGCCTCGACCTGGAAGCCCTGCATGGCGAGGTACAGCGCGTTGCGGCCGTTGCCGCAGCCGAGATCCAGGACCCGGCCCGCCGGCAGGCGGGATGCGGCCTCGACCACTTCGGAATGGGTGCGGGCGAGCCGGTATTTCTTGGCGAAGTAGTCTTCGCGGACGCACAGGAATTCCAGTTGGCATTCGAGATCGGGGCTGAAGCCGGCGATGCGGTGCCATTGCTCCGGTGCGATGCGCGGAGGCTGGCGGTCGGGCGTGAAAGTCCAGTGTCCGGTGACGCCGTCGTTCTCGTCGAGCGTGGCGAATTCCAGCGAGCCGCGCAGCACGGTCAATTGCGCCCAGGTGCCGGCTTGGGTGTTGTGGCGGCGCTGGAAGGCCTCGGGCAGCGTCCGGGCGTTCCAGACGGGAAGGGTTTTGTAGACGAGCAGGTCTGGCATGGAGCGTCTCCTGGCGGGATGCGTAGACGGGTCAGGCGTGAAGCGACGCGGCGTGTTCGGCCAAGGCTTCTGCCGACATGATGAGCCGATCGAGCCCGTCGGGCATCTGTACCGTGAACACCGGGCAGCGTTCAACCAGCTCCGCAATGCACGGCAGGCTTTGCGCCATGCGCGCATGGCGCTGCGCCGACAGCCCCAGGTAAAGGTTTTTCAACAGGAGCGGGATGGCCTGCGCGTTCGCCAGCCTGTCCACCCGGATGGCGCTTCGGTCCGCGATGCGCGGGCCGAGCAGGTAGATCGCGCGCAGCGGCAGTGCCGAAGCGCGGAAGAGCCCGGGCATGTCGGCAAGGTCGCGATAGTATTTTTCTCCTACGTTCGCCGTGCGTTGAAAGACGAGCGGGAGATTCTTCCAGTCCGGCCCCAATGCCTGGGCGGTGTCCGGCCACAGCCGCAGGTGCGGATAGCCGTGGTGCACCGCCATTGCGCCGGCCTGCGGATCCAGCGCGGCGATGTCGTCGGCGAGCAGCGGATGGCCTGCCGCGACCATGGCCGCGGTCGTCGACGATTTGCCCGCGCCGGAATGTCCGCAAATCACGCAGGCGCCCTCGTCCACGGCGACGGTGTTGGCGTGCAGGGCCACGGTGCCGGCCTGCGCCAGCAGCCAGCCGAATACCGGCCCCAGCAAGACGCGATGGATGTCGTCGACCAGGACGGCTTCGTCCCAGTCCACGGCCACCGAGGCGCCATCGGCGGAGATGGTGAACTCGAGACGCGATCCGTTCAGCGGATCGGTGTAGCGGAGGTGGAAAGAACGATCCCGGTCTTCCCAGACCAGTTCCCGGGTAATCGGGTCGCAGACGGCCGCAGCAGGGGCGTCAGCAAGCGGCCGGGACGGGTCCGATCGATAGGAAACGACGAAATCGGGTTTGGCGCAGGAGGCGGATTCGACGCAGGGCAGGCGGCGATTGCAGGCCAGGTGCCGGCCATAGATGCGGTAGTGGTACAGGGCTGTCATGCGCAGGCCGGTTGCTTCAGGTTTGCGACCGCTCTCGGATCGAGGAGGTCGGCGCAATCCAGCAGGCGATGCAGTTCGGCGCTCTGCGGCGTGTGCCGCCGCAGCAGGCCGATCAGGCCGAACAGCGCGAAATGGTCGAACGGCGTGTCGCGGAGCACCGCCCGCCAGCGGGATTCCAATTGGCCGGGCCGGACATCGGAAAGGCGGAGCCGGAGGGCCTCGCATCGGATGCGCTGCAACAGCTCCGCCTTGCGCGAGGGAGCCGCCCGGCTCGCCGAAGCCAGGGCGAGCGCGGCGACGTGATCATGATGGCAGGGCGCGTCGGACGCCTCGTCGGCAAGCGCGAGAACCTGTTCGTAGTCTTGCCGTTCGTACAGGATGGAAAGCGCCAGCCAGCGCGCCGCGTGGCATTGCGCGTCGGCGGCGAGCAAGCGCCGGCAATCGCGCAGTGCTTCGTCGTGCCTGCCGAGCCGGCGAGCCGCATGGGCCCGTTCCAGCAGGTTCGCCGCTTCCTCGAAGGCGTCGTTCCGCCGGTGTGGGGGAGAAGGCGGGCGGCCGCCGAGCAATGCGTGGAAGCGCCGGCGCAAATCCGAGCGGATGGCCGCGGGGCTGCGATGCCGGCCGACCCAATCGAAGGCGATTCTTGCCATATCGGAGCGCCGTGCCGGGTTGGCGTGCAGGTGGTCGAGGTGGCCGGTCAATTGCCGGGGCGTGGCGAAAAGCAGGGCGCGATCCCGGTGGGGGCCGAATACGGGATGATCGGATAGCACGGCCACTGCGCCCGCCGCGGCGTACTGGGCGAACTTGCCGTCGCTGCGGCCTCGATTGAAGCCCGTGTCCAGCAACGGCCCGAGCCCGACGTGGAGACCGCTCAGGAAATCCTGGAATGCAGGGTAGTCGCCGAACGGGCGTTGGCTGACCTGGCCCGGCGGCAGTTGGGCGAGCACCGGCCGCAGGCCGGCCTCATTGCCCATCGCCGCGAATCTGGCATCGGGATGCCGTTGCAGAAAATCCGCCAATGCAGGCGCGATGTGCAGAAGGTCATCGAGATGGGTGCTGGTTCCCGCCCAGCCGAGCACGAAGCCGTCCGGCTTGGCCGGCAGCACATCGGGAACGGGGACATAGGGATCCGCGGCCCAGCGGCGCTCGTGCACGACGGCAAAGCGCCGGGCTTGTCCTTCCGACGCGAACTGGACGGCATCGCAGGCGTGGGCATTGTTCAAGACGCGCTGCCGCCATAGCGGACTGTGGACGAGGCTGGCCGAGGGCAGCCAGTCGCCGATCTGCGAAATGTCGTCGTTGATTTCGAAGACGGTGGGACGGCCAAGGCGCTTGCGCTCCCGGATGATGCCTTCCACCGGAGGCTGGCCGAGCTGGACGATGACGAGAATGTCCGCCGCCAGCGCCCTGTCGCAGGCGTCGAGAGAGGAAAGCGGGGCGTCCGAGGCTTCGAACTCGTGGTCGTCCCGCCACAGTTCTATGGCGCGGACGACACGCTGCAGATGATTGCCATAGTTCTCTCCATGGCGACTATCGTTGTGCAGCCATAAAATATGATGCTTGGGCAATGCGGGCTTCGAAAGTGTTTCGGCGCTCAGGGAACACAGGTTCGTTTACGACGCGTACATGCCGAAATCTGTTCCGATGCCGGGAAAGCCGTTCTCTGTCATGGAAACGTCGATTTTTTCCAGCGTCGGCGTTTCGAAAGGTCGTTTGTCGAGATGCTGTTCCGCCGTGGCGCCATCAGTACGATCGTTCGGGTTCATATCAATTTCTCCGGCTAGGGGTTTATTTACGATCCATACGTATCGAAGTCGCCGTTGAACGGACCGGGACCGAGCTCTGTCATGGATACATCGACCTTCTCGAACCGGGGCGGTTCGAAAGACAGTTTCTCAGCCGTTTGTTCATTAATTGGCGTCTCGAATTCTTTATTGAGAATTTCTTTCATTATCTTGTCCTTTCAAACTCATTGAGCGGTTTTGCGCCAGAATACACCTGTCCAGTCGATAGTGCGCAATGTGTCGGCGATACCATACGCTTGCCGGAATTCGTCGACGGCCTGCCGGCAAGCCGCAAACGCGTGGTAATCGTCCACGATGACGTATCCGCCCGGCTGCACGCGCGCGTAAAGCGCGTCCAGCACGTCGCGGGTGGACCGGTACAGGTCGGCGTCGATGCGCAGCAGGGCCAGCGGTCCGGTGTCGGATCCGGGCAGGGACTGGTCGAACCAGCCGCCCAGGAAACGGACCTGATCGCTCAGCAGCTCATAGGTCCGGAAATTCTCCCGTACGGCTTTTTCGCTGATGGACAGCCAAGGGAAGCGTTGCTCGGTCAGATCCAGTTTTTCGTCGGCCGGCTCCGATGGGGGCGGCAGGCCCTGGAACGAATCGGCGACCCAGGTGCGCCGCGAGCCCTGGCCGAATGCGACCTGCAGGGCGCGCAGGTAGATCGCAGCGCCGCCCTGGCATACTCCGGCTTCGAGGAAATCCCCGGGGACGCCGTCGGCAAAGACATGGCGCGCGCAATACTCGATATTGTCCAGCCGCCGCAGGCCGACCATGGTGTGGGAATCGCGCGTGGGCTCGCCGTGCAGCACGCCGCCGACCTGTTTGCACCGGATGAGCTCCGCGTAGCGTTCCGGTTCGCGCCAGCGAATGTCGCGCAGCTCGCGGTCCCGCGCCTGGCGGGTCGGCGCTGCTTCGGCGCCGGCCAGGAAACGCATGCGCAATTCGTGTTCCGGATAGATGAGGTTGACCAGGGCGCGCTTGAGCAATTCGAGATAAGGCTGCCGCATGGAATCCCCGGAGCCGGGGGCAGGCAGGGGTTCGATCCACCCCATCGCCTCCAGCTTCGCGAAGACCGGTTCGATCGAGGCCCGGCACGTGGCGGCATCCACGGCAAACTCGTTGACGATGCGCAGGCATACGTCCTCGAGCGCGATCGGCCGCTCGAAATGCTCCAGGACGCGTTTGGAGACTTGGTTGACGGCCCAGCAGTCGTCGGTATGGTTGCGGCGGGCGGCGACGACGCGGCCTTGGGTCTCGCCGAAGAGGACTTCTTCGGGCAGGAAATAAAGCGTGGCGGGCATATTTTTTTCAGTGCGCGGATGCGCGGGGTGGTCAGGCGGCGGTAGTGCCGGCCTGGGGCGCGGTCTGGATCATGCCTTCGGCGAGCATTCTGTCGAGGAACCCCTGGACGGCGAGGGCGCATGCTTCGCCGGAGACCTCGTAGGCTTGCCCGACGAGCAGGCAGATTTCCTCGAACCGGCGGGGCGTTTCCAGGGATTCCCAGATAAAGCGGCCCGTTCCGTTCAGATCGTAGTAGCTGCCCGTGTCTATGCTCATCATCACGAGGTGGTCGCCGGAGGGGACGCCAATGAGCGAGGGATTGCGGATGAACGAGTGGGATGCGCTGGCAGACATGGCAGTGGCGGTGAAATCCGGGCGTAGGAGATTATCGGCCGGTTGTTGCGGAAGAATAGACCAGATCGACCGCCCTGCGTGCGGAGGAGACGCCATGATTCTGCCGTGATTCATAGGTGGTACGCCGGCGGCCCCGGCGTTAAGCTATTCGACAATTCAAATCCGTAATATGACGACGGTTTGCCCCCTTCCTGTCCATTCATGACCTCCCGTCCCCAGACTCCGCCGCCCGACCTCCCCCCCGTACCCTCGATTTCCGACATATTCGTCGCATTCATGAAGATAGGCCTGACCAGCTTCGGCGGCGGACTGAGCGGCTGGATGCTGCGCGAATTCGTGCAGCGCCGGCGCTGGCTGTCGGAATCCGAGTTCTTGAGCGGGCTGGCGCTGGCGCAGGCATTTCCCGGCGTCAATGTGATCAATCTGGCGATCTGGCTGGGGTTCCGGCTGCGCGGCGGATGCGGCGCGCTGGTGGGCGCGCTGGGGCTGGTACTGCCGACCATGGCGCTGGCGCTGGTGGTGGTCGGCCTGTTCGCGGCCGTGGCCAAGACCGATTCCGTGCACGTGGCGCTGGCCGGCGTCGCCGCGGCGGCGGTGGGGTTGTCGCTGCAGACGGGGCTGCGCGCGGCCAGCCGGGCGGCGCGCAGCGCACCCTCGGTCGCGGTGCTGGTGATCACGTTTTGCGGAATCTTCCTGCTGCGTCTGCCGCTGTTGTGGGTCGTGGGCGCGATGGCGCCGCTGTCCATCCTGATGGCCTACCTGAAGCTGCGTGCGAGCGAGGCGCCATGAACCTGCAAAAGCTGCTGGACGTGGTGCTGGTATTCCTGCCGCTGTCTTTCCTGACGGTGGGCGGCGGGCAGAGCATCGTGGCGGACATCCACCGCCAATCGGTTGAGGTCTATGGCTGGATGACGAACGGGCAGTTCATGGACTTGTTCGCCTTGTCCCGCATCCTGCCGGGGCCGGGAGCGCTGCTGGTGACGCTGGTGGGCTGGCAGGCGGCGGGGCTGGCCGGCGCGCTGCTGGCCTCGGCGGCGATATTCATCCCCAGTTCGCTGCTGGTTTTCGCGCTGGCGCACGTCTGGACCCGCTACAAGAACACGCTGTGCATACGCGCCATCGAGGCCGGGCTGGTGCCGGTCGCCGCGGGCATGGTGCTGGCGGCGTCGTGCACCGTTCTGCGGGCGGCCGAAGGCGGGGCGTGGGCCTGGGGCGTGGCGGCGGCGTCCACGCTGATCCTGATGTTCACGCGCATCAGCCCCCTGCTGATGCTGGGGGTCGGCGCGGGGGTGTTCCTGGTGGCGCTGTAGGCCCGCCCCAGGCGGCTGCCGCCGCTCAGTCGGCCTGGATGCCGAACTCCTTGATGACCTTGCCGTAGTAGGCGTAGTCGTCGGCGGTCAGCTTGGCCAACTGCGCGGGCGTGCTGTTCGTGGCGAAGGCGCCGAACACGCGCATCTTCTCTATCACGTCGGGCATTTTCAGCACTTCGACCATGTGGGCGTTGAGCGTGCGCACCACCTCTTCCGGCGTTCTTTTGGGCGCGTACAGGCCTTGCCAGGCCGTTACGTTGATGTTCTTGTAGCCCAGTTCCGCCATCGAGGGGGCGTCGGGGGCCAGCGGAGTGCGCTCGGCGGCGCCGTTGGCCAGGATGCGGATCTTGCCCGAGGCCAGGTAGGGTTCGACCGGACCGAAGGTCATCCAGGAGAGCTGGACGTGGCCGCCGAGCAGGTCGTTGACGGCCGGCGCTACGCCCTTGTAGGGGATGTGCGAGAGCTTGATGCCGGCGGCCTGGTTGAACACCTCGCCCAGCACGTGCATGGGCGATCCCGAGCCGGGGCTGGCATAGGTCAGGGCTTTGCCCGACTTGGCATCCTTGACCACCTGGGCGGCCGAGGTGTAGCCGGAGGCCTGGCTGGCGACCAGCAGCAGGGGCTGCGAAGCGGTTTGCGTGATGGGCGCGAAGTCCTTGACCGGGTCGTAGGTTGCGGCGGAGTCGGTCTTGACCACGTGCGTGGCCATTGCGAAGGTGCTGGGGGCCAGCAGCAGGGTGTAGCCGTCGGGCTTGGCGCGAGCGACGTAGTTGCTGCCGATGATGCCGCTGGCGCCGGCGCGGTTCTCGACCACGAAGGGCTGGCCCAGGCGGTGGCTGAGCTTTTCGCCGAACAGCCGGGCCATGGCGTCGGTGTCGCCGCCGGCGCCGTAGGCCACGATGATGGTGATGGGCTTGGTCGGGTAGCCGGCGGCCAGCGCAGCGGGAGCCACGGCCGTTGCGGCAAAGGCGGCGGCGAGTGCCACGGCGGCGCGCCTGCCCGGACAGGGGTGCGAAGAGCTCATGGTGTGTTTCAGGAATGGATTGAGGTGAGCCCGTTGCGGGGCGCCAATCGGGCGCCGGGCCGCCGGGCGGCCATGGGGCGCGGGCGGAATCGCGCCAGACCGCTTTTATACTGCAGTTGGCGCGGAGGGTCTGTTTCAAGGCGGCAGGCACGCGGGGCACGCGTGCCTGCTTCAAGCGTTGCGCCGCATGCGCCGCAGCAGCGCCGGCAGGACCAGCGCCAGGGCGGCGAGCCCGAGCATCGTGGCGGCGAACGGCGTGGACACCAGCACCACCGGATCACCCTGGCTGACAGCGAGGGCGCGCCGCAGCTGGGTTTCCGCCATCGGGCCGAGGATCAGGCCGATCAGCACCGGGGCGATGGGAAAATCGTAGACGCGCATCACGTAGCCCATCACGCCGACGCCGAACATCAGCGCGAGGTCGGTCCACGAGGTGGCTTCGCCCCAGATCCCCACCATGGCGAACACCAGGATGCCGGCATAGAGATAGGGGCGGGGAATCAGCAGCAGACGCACCCATAGCCCGACCAGCGGCAGGTTCAGCACCAGCAGCATGAGGTTGCCCACGTACAGCGAGGCGATCAGCCCCCAGACCAGATCCGCGCTGTTGGTGAACAGGAAGGGGCCGGGCTGCAAACCGTAGCTCTGGAAGGCCGCCAGCAGCACGGCAGCGGTGGCGGACGTGGGCAGCCCCAGCGTCAGCAGCGGCACCAGTATCCCCGCGGCCGCGGCGTTGTTGGCGGCTTCGGGGCCGGCGACGCCTTCGATCGCGCCTTTGCCGAACTCCTCCGGGTGCTTGCAGAGCCGCCGCTCGATGGAGTAGGAAAGAAAGGTCGGGATCTCGGTGCCGCCCGCCGGCAGCGCGCCGATGGGAAAGCCCAGCGCGGTGCCGCGCACCCACGGCTTCCAGGAACGCTTCCAGTCTTGCCGCGTCATCCAGGTGCCGCCCGCCAGCGGGTTGATCCGCGGCGGCGCCTTGCTGAAGCGGCTGGCCACGTAGAGGATCTCGCCGACCGCGAACAGGGACACCAGCACGACGGTCAGCTCGATGCCGTCGAGCAGGTCGGGCGAGCCGAAGGCCAGGCGCGCCTGGCCGGATTGGCCGTCTATGCCCACCATGCCCATTGCCAGGCCGAGGAACAGCGAGATGAAGCCGCGCACCCGCGATGCGCCCAACACCACCGCGACCGAGGTGAACGACAGGATCATCAGCGCGAAGTAGTCGGCCGGCCCGAACACGAAGGCCAGTTCGGCGATGGCGGGCGCGACGAAGCTGAGCGCCAAGGTGGACAGCGTGCCGGCGACGAAGGAGCCCAGCGCGGCGGTGGCCAGGGCGGCGGCGCCGCGGCCGCTGCGGGCCATCTTGTTGCCTTCCAGGGCCGTCATCATGGAGCCGCTCTCGCCCGGGGCGTTGAGCAGGATGGAGGTGGTCGAGCCGCCGTACATCGCGCCGTAGAGCACGCCGGCGAACATGATGAAGGCCGCCGTCGGCGCGATCTGCACGGTGACCGGCAGCAGCAGCGCGATGGTCAGCGCCGGCCCGATGCCCGGCAGCACGCCGATCGCCGTGCCCAGCAGCGAGCCGACGAAGGCCCACACCAGGTTCATGGGCTGCAGCGCGATGCCGAACCCGTCCAGCAGGGCTTGGAAGGTCTGCATCTACCACCCCGCCGGCGGAAAGAGCCCGCCCAGGCCCACGCCGAGCTTGGAAAAGCCGAACCAGCAGACCAGGCCCAGCACCAGCCCGATCGCGCAGTCGAAGACGAGGCGGCGCGAGCCGAAAGCGCGGGTGACCAGGGCGAAGGAGCCCATGGCGGTAAGCGGAAAGCCCAGCGGCTGCATGGTCAGCAGGGGCAGGGCGGCGCCCGCGGCGGCCCAGAGCAGCGCGGGCCGGGACGCGCCGGCGTCGGCCTCGACGTTCTCCGCTTCCTGTGGGGTGAAGTCTTCGCCGCGGGCGATCTGGAACAGCAGCACCAGGCCCAGCACGATCAGCGCGCCGCCGATCACGCTGACGAAGAAACCCGGGCCGAGCGCCGCGTAGCCGCCGATCTGCGGCATGGAGCCGCCTTCGTAGAGCCAGACGGCGCCGATCAGCACGACGGCGGCGCCCAGCCACCAGGGGCGCTTGCGGGAGTATGTCATTGCATGGTCTCCGATGGAGCCCGAAGGGCTCCGTGACGGACAGGCCCGCCGTCCCGGCGGGCGGGACGGCGGATGCGAAGCGGCTTACTTGACCAGGCCGACGTCCTTCAGGACTTGGGTCTGACGGGTCTTTTCCTGGGCGAGGAAGGCGGCGAAATCGTCGCCCGCCAGGTAGGCGTCGTCCCAGCCGCGATCGGCCAGCGCCTTCTTCCATTCCGGCGAGGCGTGCAGCTTGGCGAAGCGCTGCAGCCACATGTCGCGGCCGGCCTTGCTCATGCCCGGGGCGCCGATGATGCCGCGCCAGTTGCCGATGACCACGTCGTGGCCGCTTTCCTTGAGCGTGGGCGCCTCGACGCCGGGCAGGCGTTTTTCCGAGGTGACCGCGATGACGCGGATGCGGCCCTGGTCGACGTAGGACTTCAGCTCCGACAGGCCGGAGATGCCGATCTTGCCCTGGCCGCTGGCCAGCGAGGTGACGACTTCCGCGCCGCTGGTGTAGGGCAGGTAATTGATCTTGGTCGGATCGATCTTGGCGCTCTTGGCCAGCAGCGCGGCCGTGACGTGGTCGGTGCCGCCGATGGAGCCGCCCGCCACGGCGGTGCCGCCCGGATTGGCGCGCAGCGCGGCGACCGCGTCGGCCACGCTCTTGATGGGCGAGTTGGCGGCGACCACCAGCGCGCCGGCGTCGTCGGTCAGGCGCACCAGCGGCACGGTCTGGTCCAGGGTGACCGGCGACTTGTTGGTGATGATGGCGCCGATCAGGATGGCGCCCATGGACATGATGGCGTTGTCGTCGCCCTTGCCGGTGCGGACGAACTCCGCCAGCCCGATGGTGCCGCCCGCGCCGCCCTTGTTGGTGACCTGGAAACCGTCTGTGAAGATGCCGGTCTGCTGCATCACCTGCAGCGGCACCCGGGCCGCGCCGTCATAGCCGCCGCCCGGGCCGCCGGGGGCCATGACCTTGGCGGGAGCGGCCAGCACGGCCAGCGGCGCAACGGCGAGGGCGACGGCCACCGCCGCTTTCTTGACGAACTTCATGCATGTCTCCTTGCTGCGGAAGGTAAGGGCGGCCACGCCGCCCTGTGAAAAATGCCCCCACGCTTCTCCTTCGGCGGAGCTGCCCCCGAGGGGGGCGCTTTTGCCTTGGGACGGCCCGGCGGCAAAAAACCGGAGGCGGCGCAGCCTCCTCCAGCGGGGAAACCTCTCTGCGCAGAAGGCGGCAGGCGCGATGCTTTCCCGTCTTCCCGAAGGAACTGACAAGGAGATGCGCTCTGTTTCAGTTTGTCTTGAGCAAACCACCCATATATAGGAGCCAGATTACTACGATGCGCGCCAGCCGGCAGGAGCGTCGTGGCGAGTGTGGCGTAATCGCCTTTCCGCGCCATGCCGATCCGGTGCAAACTTGTCTACCGCGCGCTTTCCTGTCCACCTTCACGACGAGGCCGCCATGACCCGCAAGACCCCCATCGAGCGCTACCGGAACATCGGCATCAGCGCGCACATCGACGCCGGCAAGACCACCACGACCGAGCGCATCCTGTTCTACACCGGGGTCAATCACAAAATCGGCGAGGTCCATGACGGCAATGCCACCATGGACTGGATGGAACAGGAGCAGGAGCGCGGCATCACGATCACGTCGGCCGCCACCACCGCTTTCTGGAAAGGCATGGCGGGCAACTATCCCGAGCACCGCATCAACATCATCGACACGCCCGGGCACGTGGATTTCACCATCGAAGTCGAGCGCTCCATGCGCGTGCTCGACGGCGCCTGCATGGTCTACGACTCCGTCGGCGGGGTGCAGCCGCAGTCCGAGACCGTCTGGCGCCAGGCCAACAAGTACGGGGTGCCGCGCATCGCCTTCGTCAACAAGATGGACCGCGTCGGCGCCGACTTCTTCCGCGTGCAGCGGCAGATCGTCGAGCGGCTGAAAGGCCGGGCCGTGCCCGTGCAGATCCCGGTGGGCGCGGAAGACCATTTCGAGGGCGTGGTCGATCTCGTCAAGATGAAGGCCATCATCTGGGACGAGGCCACGCAGGGGGTGCGCTTCGAATACCGCGACATCCCCGCCGGCCTGCAGGCCGTGGCCGAGGAGTGGCGCGACAAGATGCTGGCCGAGGCGGCCGAGGCCGACGATGCGCTGATGGACAAGTACCTGAACGGCGAGGCGCTGACCGAGGACGAGATCAAGCGCGGGCTGCGCAAGCGCACCGTGGCGGGCGAGATCGTGCCCATGCTGTGCGGCAGCGCGTTCAAGAACAAGGGCGTACAGGCCATGCTCGACGCCGTGATCGACTATCTCCCGTCGCCCCTGGACGTGCCCGCCATCGAGGGCGAGGACGAGCGCGGCGGTGAGATCGAGCGGCATCCGGCGGACGACGAGCCGTTCTCGGCGCTGGCTTTCAAGATCATGACCGACCCGTTCGTCGGCCAGCTGATCTTCTTCCGCGTCTACTCGGGCATCGTCAAGTCCGGCGACAGCGTCTACAACCCGCTCAAGGGCAAGCGCGAGCGGCTGGGCCGCATCGTCCAGATGCACGCCAACGAGCGGCGCGAGATCAAGGAAGTCTACGCCGGCGACATCGCCGCGGCGGTGGGACTCAAGGAAGCCACTACCGGCGATACGCTGTGCGACCCGGAACGGCCCATCATCCTGGAGCGCATGGTGTTCCCCGAGCCGGTGATTTCCCAGGCGGTCGAACCCCGAACCCAGGTCGACCAGGAAAAAATGGGCATGGCGCTGAACCGCCTGGCGCAGGAGGATCCCTCGTTCCGCGTCCATACCGACGAGGAGTCGGGGCAGACCATCATCTCCGGCATGGGCGAACTGCACCTGGAGATCCTGGTCGACCGGATGAAGCGCGAGTTCGGCGTCGAAGCCTCGGTGGGCAAGCCCCAGGTGGCCTACCGCGAAACCGTGAAAGCCGCGGTGCGCGACGTCGAAGGCAAGTTCATCAAGCAGTCGGGCGGGCGCGGCCAGTACGGCCACGTGGTGATCGCGCTCGAACCCCTGCCGTCGGGCGGCTACGAATTCGTCGACGAGATCAAGGGCGGAGTGGTGCCGCGCGAGTTCATCCCCGCGGTGGACAAGGGCATCCAGGACACGCTGAAGGCAGGCGTGCTGGCGGGCTATCCCGTGGTGGACGTGCGGGTGCGGCTGACCTTCGGTTCGTACCACGACGTGGACTCGAACGAGAACGCCTTCCGCATGGCCGGCTCGATGGCCTTCAAGGAGGCGATGCGGCGCGCCCGGCCGGTGCTGCTCGAGCCGATGATGAGCGTCGAGGTGGAGACCCCCGAGGATTTCATGGGCAACGTCATGGGCGATCTGTCGTCCCGGCGCGGCATGGTGCAGGGCATGGAGGACATCGCCGGCGGGGGCGGCAAGCTGGTGCGCGCGGAGGTCCCGCTGGCCGAGATGTTCGGCTATTCGACCACGCTGCGCTCGCTGACGCAGGGCCGCGCCACCTACACCATGGAGTTCAAGCACTACGCCGAGGTGCCCAAGGCGGTGGCCGATGCGGTGATCGGCCAGCGGGGAGGACACCCCCCTGCGCGCTGACGTGCGCCTTTATTGCGGAATGCCCGGCACGCCGCGCCGTATCTGCCGGGAGAAGTCCGCGGCGTCGCCCGCGGCTCTCGCGCGCTCGGTGATGCGGCCGCGTTCGCGCAGTTCGTCCAGGGTATGCGAGGTGTCCAGCCCGCCTATGTCGTAGATGTAGCCGGGCAGATAGCCGGCCAGGATCAGGCGGTAGTCCAGGGGCAGGCGGGGAATGATGCGCTTGACCATGTGGTAGACGATGGTCGTGCAGTTGGCCGTGATGGTGTGGTAGAAGCGCGGCTGGGCGACGAGCCGGTTGGCCTCTTCTATGTATTGCAGGAACAGCGAACGCATCGCCGCGCGCGGCATGGCGACGCGGTAGAGGTAGACGTCTTCGCCGCGGGCGTTGGTGCGCACGCGGACGATGTCGCGTTCGTCGGCGGCGACCACGCTGGTCTCGAACTCCTTGAAGAAGCCGCCTATGGACGAGAAAGCCTCGTGGCGTTCCTTGCGGATCTCGACCGAGAACACGAGCTGGCGGCCGTCGTCGTAACCGAACGAGACCAGGGTGTGGGCGATGGGCTGTATGGTCCAGTAGGACAGGAACAGGTCTACGCTGGCCAGCCGGTCGAGGTCGTAGCTGCGCGTTTCCCAGCGCGGCGTGTAGTCGGTGCCGCTGCGCCAGTCGAAGTTGCGCACCTGCTCCAGCGTGACGACGCTGCCCTCGACCCGGCCGGTGGTCATGCGGGCGACGTCGTCCGCCCAGTCGCGCGTGTTGGAAGGCGGAATGCCGTGCCACCAGACCAGCAGCAGGCAGAACGCGGCGGCATGCGCCGCCAGCGCCCAGCCCGGCCGGCCGCGCAGCGCCAGCCACAGCATGGCCAGGCCGAACAGCGCCGCCAGCAGCGCCGCAGCGGTCTTGGCGGCCGCCGGGCCGGGAGCCTGGTAGCGCAGGGCGAACGCGCTCCACAAGGTGGTGGGGACAATGGCCAGGACGGCGAGGGCGATCGGCAGATAGGTGCGCAGCATGGCGGGCGATTGCGGGAGGCAGCCGCTAGCTTACCCGCTGCGTCCGGGCGCGTGTGCGCGAGTCCATGCCGCGGCGGGTTTTTGTCGCGGTGGACCGATGGGGCCGCGCGCTAGCTGGTACAGTTGTCGGCGACGTTCTCCGCTTCGTTCACGCGACTTTTCATGACGCCTCCCGTTTTCTCCGCCCGCCTGATGGCCAGATGGCTGCTCATCCTGATGCTGCTGGCCGGCGTGTATTTCTTCAGCGGATTCCTCGTCCCGGGGCTGGCTGCGCTGATCATCGGCCTGGCGAGCTGGCCGCTGTACCACCGCTGGGTCAGGTTCTGCGGCGGGCGCACGGCGCTCGCGGCCAGCGTCGCGCTGCTGGTCATCGTGGTGGGCCTGATCGTGCCTTTCGCCTACGGGCTGTCCTACGCCATCAAAGAGGCCAGCAACCTGATCCGCTGGCTGATGGATGCCAATCGCGTGGGTCTGCCCGTGCCGCTCTGGGTCAGCGGCCTGCCGCTGGTGGGCGAACGGCTGGCGGGCTATTGGGAGGAGCACCTGACCCAGCCGCATGCGCTCGGCAGCTGGGTGCAGTTCGTCAGCGGCGAACACCTGGGCAACATCTACCGCGTGGCGTTGTCGGCCACCGGCAACGTATTCCACCTGGCGCTCACGGTGCTGTTCATGCTGATCATCCTGTTCTTCGTCTACAAGGACGGCGCCAGGATGGTCGCGCAGCTCGACATCGTCGGCGAACGGGTGCTGCCGCAGCGCTGGACCCGGCTGTCGCGCGTCGTGCCCGCCACCATCAGCGCCACCGTTACCGGCATGGGGCTGATCGCCATCGGCGAGGCGGTCGTGCTCGGCGTAGCCTATTGGATCGCCGGCGTGCCGTCGCCCGCGCTGCTGGGCCTGGTCACCGGCTTCATGGCGCTGGTCCCCGGCGGCGCGCCGCTCGCATTCACCATGGTGTCGCTCTATCTGGTGGGATCGGGCAAGCTCGTGGCCGGCCTGGGCCTGTTCGCCTGGGGCACCCTCGAACTCTTCGTCGTCGACAAGACCCTGCGCCCCCGGCTGGTGGGCGGCCCGGTCAAACTGCCGTTCCTGCCCACTTTCGTGGGCCTGGTCGGCGGGGTGCAAACGATGGGATTGGTCGGCCTGTTCGTCGGCCCGGTCCTGATGGCCCTGCTCGTCGCCATATGGCGAGAGTGGCTATTGGTGCCGCCTGTGGAAGGCTATCCAGTGAGCGGCACAGGCGGGCCGGCAAAACGAGACCCGAGGGTTCCGGAATAAAACAGAAGAGCCCAATACCGCAAACTGAGACAGATTTCAGCCCCCAGGGCACAGCGGATCCGGCTTTGCCGGTCCGCCAGTGCTGCCCCTCGAGGGGCGCGGCGTAGCCGCGTAGGGGTGGGCTTTTCTTCCGGTCCACCCGCTTCGTCCCCTGGGGGGCGCGCGTAAGCGCGTACGGGGAGGCCTTATTTATTAATAGATGCCTTGCGCCAGCATGGCGTCGGCAACCTTCACGAAGCCGGCGATGTTGGCGCCGTCGACGTAGTTGACCGAACCATCGCCGCGCGAGCCGTGGCGCACGCAGTTTTCGTGGATGTCTTTCATGATGGCGCGCAGGCGCTCGTCGACTTCCGCGTGGTGCCAGGCCAGGCGCTGCGAATTCTGCGCCATTTCCAGGCCGGAGACGGCCACGCCGCCGGCATTGCTGGCCTTGCCGGGCGCGTACAGCGTGCCGGCCTGGGTGAAGACATCCACCGCTTCCAGCGTGGAAGGCATGTTGGCGCCTTCGGCAACGCACAGTACGCCGTTGCGCACCAGGGTTTCGGCGTCCTTGTCGTCCAGTTCGTTCTGCGTGGCGCAGGGCAGGGCGATGTCGGCCGGGATGTGCCACGGACGCTTGCCGCTCTCGAAGGACAGCTTGCGCGCCGCTGCGAAGTCCGACAGGCGGCCGCGCTGCACGTTCTTGAGATCCATGATCTCTTTGAGCAGGCTTTCGTCGATGCCGCCGGGCACGTACAGGGTGCCGTCCGAATCGGACAGGCTGATGACCTTGGCGCCCAGGTCCAGGGATTTCTCGGCCGCATACTGCGCGACGTTGCCCGAGCCCGAGATCGAGACCGTCTTGCCGGCGAAGCCGTCACCGCGGCGATGCAGCATCTGTTCGGCGAAATAGACCGTGCCGTAGCCGGTCGCCTCGGGGCGCATCAGGCTGCCGCCGTAGGCCAGGCCCTTGCCGGTGAAGACGGCCGCGGCGCTGTTCGACAGCTTTTTCATCATGCCGGCCATGAAGCCGACTTCGCGGGCGCCGACGCCGATGTCGCCGGCCGGCACGTCGGTGTCGGGGCCGAGATGGCGATAGAGTTCCAGCATCAGCGCCTGGCAGAAGCGCATGACTTCGCCGTCGCTCTTGCCCTTGGGATCGAAGTCCGAACCGCCCTTGCCGCCGCCCATGGGCAGCGTGGTCAGCGAGTTCTTGAAGGTCTGCTCGAACGCCAGGAAGCGCAGGATGGACAGGTTGACGGAGGGGTGCAGCCGCATGCCGCCCTTGTAGGGGCCGATGGCGGAGCTGTGCTGGATGCGGAAGGCGCGGTTGACCTGGGCCTGGCCCTGGTCATCGACCCAGCAAACGCGGAACTGGATGATGCGTTCGGATTCGACCAGCCGTTCGAGCAGGCCGTGCTCGGCGTAGCGGGGATGCTTCTGCAGGAAGGGCCACAGGCTGGTCATGACCTCTTTGACCGCTTGCAGGAATTCCGGCTGATGGGGATCGCGCTTGGCGACCTGGGAAAGAAAACTGTCTAGGCTGGCGTGCTTCAAAATCGGCTCCGAGATGCCCGGCGCTTGGGTCGTCCTGTCGCGATGGCCACGCCTGGCTGGAACAGCTCCGGAAGGAGGTGTCGTTTCGAGGGTGTGCCAGGGAGCGTCAGCGGTCTGCACCTGTTGCGTGCGGCGGTTCTTTTTAGTGCTGTTTCAACCACAAAACGCGGCATTTTAATCCTGTTTTTGCACCATCATGGGGGTAAAAATGCATCTTCTGCACTTATTTGATGCGATTTTTAATTAGGGACGGTCTTTCAGCGATCGGTCGGGAAGACTGTTAAAACGGGGACGCATTAACTTGTCGCTGCGCGTCCGGCGGCCCCGCCGCGCGCACAGTCGGCGGGGCGAGGGCGTATCATGCGGGGCTGATCCGTTTTGCCCTGCATGCCATGAAGACTGCCGACCCGTCCGGGCCGATAGGCATTTTCGATTCCGGCGTAGGCGGCGTCAGCGCGCTGGATGCCATCCGCCGCGCCTTGCCGCGCGAAAACCTGCTGTACGTCGCGGATAGCGGCCATCTGCCCTATGGCGAGAAAAGCCCCGCCGCCGTCATCGCGCGAGCCCTGAGCATTGCCGATTTTTTCCTCGCGCGCCAGGCCAAGGCGGTGGCCATCCCGTGCAACACCGCGACCGCCGTGGCGGTCGAGGCCTTGCGCGCGCATCATCCGGGCCTGCCTATCGTCGGTATCGAGCCGGCGGTCAAGCCGGCAGCCCGGCTGACCCGTTCGGGCGTGATAGGCGTGCTGGCCACCACCGGCACCCTGTTCAGCGAACGCTTTCACGCCCTGGTTCGGCGCCAGGCCGAAGACGTGGAGGTCCTGGTCAAGCCGTGCCCCGGCTGGGTCACGCTGGTGGAAGAGGGGGGCTGGACGCCGCAGCAGGATCACCTCGTGGCCCAGCCGCTGGCCGACCTGCTGGCGCGGGGGGCCGACGTACTCGTGCTGGGCTGCACGCATTTTCCTTTCCTGGCCGAACCCATCCGCCGCCACGCCGGGCCGGGCGTGGCCCTGCTGGAGACCGGCGAACCCTTCGCGCGGCAGTTGCATCGCCAGTTGCTGAGCCATGGCCTGGTCAACGCTGCGGGGCAGGGAACGGTCGAGTTCCTGACCAGCGGCGATCCGGCCGCGGTTGCGCGCCGCATTGCCGCGTTGACCGGTCATCCGGCCGCGGTTGCGCGCCTGCCGCAGCCGTATTGCTGACCCACGCCCGGCAGGGACTTTGCGCGCCGGGCCGGAGGCGATGGGGTATTCTCACGCCTTCGGCTGCCGTCGGATTGCCGCGGCCACGTGACGCAGGCGCCGGGGAAAACACGCATTCGCATTGGGAGCATCGATGTCGCTCGAACAGCACTACACCGCCATCCTCGAACAACTCGGCGAGGATCCGCAGCGCGAAGGGCTGCGCGATACGCCCAAGCGCGCCGCCAAGGCCATGAAGTACCTGTGCCAGGGCTACGGCCAGAAGCTGGACGACATCGTCAACGGCGCCCTGTTCTCGTCCGACTCCAGCGAGATGGTGCTGGTCAAGAACATCGAGCTGTACTCGCTTTGCGAGCACCACCTGCTGCCTTTCATCGGCAAGGCCCATGTGGCCTATCTGCCCAACGGCAAAGTGCTGGGCCTGTCCAAGGTGGCGCGCATCGTCGATATGTATGCGCGCCGCCTGCAGATCCAGGAAAATCTTTCCCTGCAGATCGCCGAGGCGGTCCAGCAGGTGACCGATGCGCTGGGGGTGGGGGTCGTGATCGAGGCCCAGCACATGTGCATGATGATGCGCGGCGTCGAGAAGCAGAACTCGTCCATGGTCAGTTCGGTCATGCTCGGCGCTTTCCGCGAGAATCCCTCCACGCGCGCGGAGTTCCTCGGCCTGATCGGCTGAAGCGCCCGGCCCCGTGCAAGGCGGGGCTCGTGTCATCCGGCGGTTGTGCGCCGGATGCACATTCTCGGGGCGCCGCGCCCTGGTTCGGTGCGAATTTTCCCTTTCTTTCCCTGCGCACGCCGGTAACAGGCTGGCGCATAGGGCCCGCTTCGTAGCCTGGCCCGGTGTTTGCTTGCCCATGTAGCAAGCATCCCCTTAGTGGTTTCCCCAGTCGCGCCTCCCAAATCGAGGCGCTATATTTTTCGCGTTGTTCCGTATATGAGATATGGTTTCGTATTTAAGACGATGCCTTATTGCTTGATCGATCGACCCTAACGCAAGGCTTTGCGTCCTGCAATCGGCAAGACCCCGCCCCAGCGGGCCGCCGCGCCGACGTTTTGGTTTTTACAGGCCCAGCACCATGAATGAAATCGAGTTCCGCCAGGTCGGCAAGCGTTTCGTGGACCGCCAGACGGGCGAGCCGCGGGCAGCGGTCACCGACGTCAACCTGAGCATCCGCAGCGGCGAGGTGGTGTCCATCATCGGCCCCTCCGGCTGTGGCAAGAGCACGCTGCTGAACATGGGCGCCGGCCTGTACCTGCCCAGCGAGGGCGAGGTCTACGTCGGCGGCCAGCGCGTCACCCGTCCCGTGCGCAAGGTGGCGTTCATGCTGCAGAAAGACCTGCTCATGCCCTGGCGCACCATTCGCGCCAACGTCGAGCTGGGCATGGAGATCGATGGCGCCCCGGCGCGCGAGCGCAAGGTGATCGCCGATGAACTGCTGGCCAAGTGCCACTTGAAAGGCTTCGAGGAACACTACCCCTACCAGTTGTCGGGCGGCATGCGCCAGCGCGCCGCGCTGGCCCGCACGCTGGCCGTCGATCCGCAGGTGCTGCTGCTGGACGAGCCGTTCTCCGCGCTGGATGCGCAGACCAAGATGGTGCTGCAGCAGGACCTGGCCAAAATGCTGTTCGAAAAGCGCAAGACCGCGCTATTCATTACCCACGACCTGGTGGAAGCCATCGCGCTGTCGGACCGCCTGCTGGTCATGAGCGAGCGTCCCGGCACCATCATCGAAGAAATCGTCATCGACCTGCCGCTGCGCGAGAATCCCCTGGAACGCCGCAAGCTGCCGCAGATCGGGCCGCTGCAAGGCCGCCTGATGGAATTGCTCAAGGTCGGCAAGGAAACCGCCGAGCTGCATTAATCCCCCACGACACGTCGCGCTCCGTTCGCGCTTACCCTGGAAGCCTCATGAAAAAAGCCCTGATCTCGTGCAGTTTCAAGCTGGCCGCCGTTGCCGTGGCCGTGGCATCGCCCTTCGCCGTGCACGCGGCGCCCGAGGAAATCGATTACCTGCTGCCCGCGCCGCCCACGCTGCCGGCCTTCGCCCCGTGGATGATCGCGCAGCAGCGCGGCTACTACGCCGATGAAAACATCAAGGTCAATTTCGTGCTGGGCAAGGGCGGCGTGGACGTCGCCAAGCAGATCGGCGCGGGCAACGCGGTGATCGGCGGCGCCATCGGCGATACGCCCATCATCGTTCGCGCCAACGGCGTGCCGGTCAAGGCCGTCGCCGTGCTGGGCGCCGGTTCGCTGTCCTCGCTGGCCGTCAAGAAGAACGGCCCGATCAAGTCGGTCTCGGACCTCAAGGGCAAGACCGTCACCGTGATCTCGTACAGCGACACCACCTACTACGCGCTGCTGGGCACGCTGAAGAAGTACAACCTGTCGAAGAACGACGTGTCCATCCAGGCCGCGGGCCCGGCCGGCGTCTGGCAGCTGTTTGCCGCCGGCAAGTCCGAAGGCATGGCCGCCACCCCCGACTGGCTGGTCGATGCCGACGAAGCCACCAACGGCAACGCCGAGTACCTCAAGCTCGACAAGCCGTTCAACAGCATGGCCCAGGCCATCATCGCCTCGGACGAGACCATCAAGAAGAACCCCGACCTCATCAAGCGCCTGGTGCGCGCCACGCTGCGCGGCATGCAGGACGTGATGAAGGATCCCAAGAGCGCCGCCGCCACCTATGCCCAGGCCGCGCCGGCCTTCAAGGGCAAGGAAGAGAAGCTCGAGCGCATCCTGCGCCTGTACAACCAGTACGTATACGCCGACCAGAAGGTGCTGGGCCAGATGGACACGGCGCGCCTGGCCGAAGTGCAGAAGTTCTACGTGTCGGAAGGCATCGTGTCCAAGGCCGCGCCGCTGACCGATCTCTATACCAACCAGTTCGTCGGGGTCGAGCGGTAATGTCCGTGCCTGCATCCAACGAGCGCGCGCCCGCCGCGGCGCGCGCGGCCGGGCCGTCCCGGCCGTTCTTCACGGGCAAGGTCGCCACCGCCGCCGGCAGCCTGCTGGTCCTGGTGGCGTTCCTGGCCGCCTGGGAATGGGGACCGGGCCTGCTCAACATGCCCGAGTTCATTCTTCCGCGCTTCAGCCGCGTGGTCCAGGAATTCGGCCTCATGTGGGAGAACAGCGAACTGCTCATGCACAGCGGCATCACCGCGTTCGAGGTGTTCGTCGGCTTCGTGCTGGGCGCCTTGCTGGGCCTGGTGGTAGGCGTGGTGCTGGGGCTGTCGCCCACCACCGAGTCCATTCTGTCGCCCTACATCCTGGCGCTTCAGATCGCCCCCAAGGTGGCGTTCGCGCCGCTGTTCGTGATGTGGCTGGGCTATACCATCTACCCCAAGATCCTGGTGGCCATCCTGATCGTATTCTTCCCGGTCATGATCAACGTGCTGTCGGCCGTGCGCACGGTGGACCCGGACATGGTCAACCTGGTGCGCACGCTCAACGCCAGCCGCTGGCAGGTGTTCCGCCTGGTCGAGTTCCCGTCGGCGCTGCCCGCGCTGTTCTCGGGCCTGCGCATCGCGTCGACCCTGGCCGTCATCGGCGTGACGGTGGGCGAACTGGTGGGCGGCAACCTGGGCCTGGGCTACCTGCTGGTCGACGGCGAAGGACAGGGCAACACCTCGGCCGTGTTCGTCACGATCGCCGTGCTCACCGTGATCGGCATCATCGCCTATGCGGCCGTGGTGTGGGCCGAGAAGAAGGTGCTGCACTATCTGCCGCGCGCGACCACTACTACGGTTTAGAGAAGCAGGGGAGTCATGTTGGATTCGAGCACTATCGGCAATCTTTTGAAGGGCCGGCGCGTCCTGGTGACGGGGGCGGCGCGCGGGCTGGGCTACGATTTCGCCATGTCGCTGTGCCAGGCGGGCGCGCAGGTGGCGATGGCGGATATCCTGGCCGATACGCTGGAGCAGTCGGTCGAGACCCTGCGCGCCAAGGGGTATCCGGTGCACGGCGTCGTGGTGGACCTGGCCGATCCGGAGTCCGTCAGGCAATGCGCGGCGCAGGCCGTGCAACGGCTGGGCGGGCTCGACGGGCTGGTCAACAACGCTGCCATCACCAACTCGGGCGGCGTCGGCGCACAGGAACTGGAGGTCGCCGTATGGGACCGCGTGATGGCGGTCAACGTGCGCGGCACCTGGCTGATGTCCGCGGCCTGCCAGCCTGCGCTGCAGGCGTCGGGCCGCGGCGCCATCGTCAATATCGCTTCCGACACCGCGCTGTGGGGCGCGCCCAAGCTGCTGGCCTATGCCGCGAGCAAGGGCGCGGTCATTGCCATGACGCGTTCGCTGGCCCGCGAATTCGGCGCCGGCAACATCACCGTCAACGCGATCGCGCCCGGGTTGACGCTGGTCGAGGCTACCGAATACGTGCCCGAGGCGCGCCATCGCCTCTACCACGACCAGCGCGCCATCCAGCGCGACCAGGTGCCGGAGGACGTCAGCGGCTCGGTGCTGTTCGCGTTGTCGGACCTGGCCCGCTTCGTGACCGGGCAGCTGCTGCCGGTCAACGGCGGTTTCGTGTTCAATTGATGCGGCCGGGTCGGCGCGGCGGGAGTCGGACGCCGGGCCGGTATCATGCGGTCCTCGAGCATTGAGTTGACGTGGTCACATGAGCAAAGCGAATCTTTCCGAAGAGGTCCAGGACAAGTATCTCGTCCCGGCGCTGGAGCGCGGTCTGCTGCTGCTGGGGCAGTTCAATCACTACGATCGCAAGCTGTCCGCGCCCGAGCTGGCGCGCCGGCTCAGCCTGCCGCGCTCGACCGTGTTCCGCCTGCTGATGACGCTCGAATCCATGGGCTTCGTGCAGCGCGAGCCCGGCGGCCACGACTATCGTCTCGGCCTGGCGGTGCTCAGGCTGGGATTCGAATATCTCGCCTCGCTCGAGCTGACGGAACTCGGCACGCCTTTGCTGGAGCGCCTGCGCGGCGAGATCGGTTTCTCGTGCAACCTGGTCGTGCGCGACGGCCGTTCCATCGTCTATGTGGCCAAGTCGTCCGCGCCCACGCCTTTCGCCAGCAGCGTCCACGTCGGCACGCGCCTGCCCGCGCATGCGACCGTGCTCGGCCGCGTGCTGCTCGAAGACCTGAGCCTGGAGGAGTTGCGCGAGCTGTTCCCCGAAGAGCACCTGCAAAGCTATTCGTCCAGTACCCCCGCCACGGTGCAGAGCCTGTACGAACTGGTGCAGGAAGACCGCGAGCGCGGCTACGTGTTGCAGGAAGCGTTCTTCGAGGCGCGCGTGTCCACGGTTGCCGCGCCGGTGCGCGACGGCACTGGGCGCATCGTGGCCGCGCTGGGCGCGACCATTCCGTCTTCGCGCTTCGAGCCCGAGCGCATCGACGAGCTGGTCGCCAAGGTGCGCAGCACGGCGCTCGAACTGTCGCGGCTGTTGAATTATTCGCCCGAGAAAATGCAGGCCCGGGGCAAGGCCTCGTGGCGTCCTTGAGGCGCGGGGCGCTGCCGTGGCGGAGGATGTGAACGCGCCGCATGCGGCGGTGGTCGGCGCCGGGCCCGCCGGGCTGATGGCGGCGGAGGCGCTGGCGGCCCGGGGCGTGCGGGTGGACGTCTACGATGCCATGCCTTCGGCCGGCCGCAAGTTCCTGCTGGCCGGCATAGGCGGGCTGAACATTACCCATTCCGAGCCGCCCGGGCCGTTCCTGGCACGCTATGGCGGCCGCGCGGCCGAGCTTGCGCCGCTGCTGCAAGCCTTCGGCGCCAGCCAGGTGCGGGAGTGGGCCGCGGGCCTGGGCGTCGAAACCTTCGTCGGCACTTCGGGCCGCGTTTTCCCCAGGGAAATGAAGGCCGCGCCGCTGCTGCGCGCGTGGCTGCACCGGCTGCGCGCGCAAGGGGTGCGGCTGCACATGCGCCACCGTTGGCTGGGCTGGGACGGCGACGGAGCGCTGCGTTTCGATACGCCAGCCGGGCCGGTTTCGCGGCGCTGCGGCGCGCTGGTGCTGGCCCTGGGAGGCGCGAGCTGGCCCCGGCTGGGGTCGGATGCCGCCTGGGTGCCGTGGCTGGCGGAGCGCGGCGTAGCCATCGCGCCGCTGGCGCCGGCCAATTGCGGATTCGAGATCCCATGGAGCGAGCATTTCCGCAGCCGCTACGCCGGCCAGCCGGTGCGCGCGGTGGCGCTGCGCATGGCCGATGCCCTGGGAACGTGGCAGCGGACCGGCGAGTTCGTCGTATCCGGCTACGGGATCGAGGGCAGCCTGGTCTATGCGGCTTCGGCCCGGCTGCGCGACGCCATCGCCCGCGACGGCCGGGCGACGGTCTACCTGGACCTTGCGCCCGGACTCGACCTGGAGCGGGTCGAGCGCGAACTGGCGTGGCCGCGCGGCAGCAAGTCCATGGCCAATCATTTGCGCGCCCGGGTGCGGATCGACGGCGTCAAGGCCGGCTTGCTGCGGGAAGCGGCGCCGGCCGGCGATTTCCACGACCCGGCCCGGCTGGCCCGCCGCATCAAGGCCTTGCCGCTGGTCCTGCGTGCCGCGCGGCCGATCGAGCAGGCCATCAGCAGCGCCGGCGGGGTGCGCTTCGAGGCGCTGGACGAGGCGGGCATGCTGCGGGCCGTGCCGGGGGTTTTCTGCGCGGGCGAGATGCTGGACTGGGAAGCGCCCACCGGCGGCTACCTGCTCACGGCCTGCCTCGCCAGCGGGCGCTGGACGGGAACGGGCGCGGCGCGCTGGCTGCGGGCTTGACCTTCCTACCGTGGCAAGGTGGATACTGCACGCATCGCTACGAAGGAGTCCGATGATGCTGCAATTCCAGGTAGAAGGCATGAGCTGCGGCCACTGTGTCAAGGCCGTCACGAACGCCATCGTGGCCGCCTATCCCGAGGCCAGCGTGGCGGTCGATCTGGCGGCCGGGAACGTCAAGGTCGAGCACGCCGGAGACGCCGCCCAGGTGGCGCGATTGATCGAAGAGGCAGGCTACAAAGTGTCCGGTTCTTCCGCTGCCGGCTGATTCCCGAACAGTGCAAGCTGTCCGTCGGCTTCGCCCAGCCGCACCCCCAGGCCCATTAGCCTGACGGGGCGCGGATTGCGGCGGAACGCGGTGTTCAACAGGATGCGGAGTTGCTCTTCGTCGAGCGCGGACCCGCCCCCTTCGGCGGTGGTGCGGTTGAAATCCGAGAAGCGCAGTTTCACGAACAGTTTCTGGATCTGCCCTTGCGCATCGGCGCGGCGCACCCGCGCATCGAGCTGGTCGAGCATGCCGCGCAGCCTGGCCTGGCATGATTCGAGGGTGGGCAGGTCGGCGGCGAAAGTCTGTTCGACGCTGATCGATTTGCGTATCCGGCTGGGCGAGACCAGCCGGCGGTCGATGCCCCGGCTCAGCTCGTACAGCCGTTCGCCGAACGTGCCGAAATGTTCGCGCAGTTGCTCGGGCTCCCACGTGCGCAGATCGGCGCAGGTCTCCACGCCCAGCGCTTTGAGCCGCGCGCCCGTCACCTTGCCCACGCCGTGCAGCTTGGCCACGGGCAATGCGGCGACGAAGGCATCGACATCCTGCGGGCGGACCACGAACAGGCCATCGGGCTTGTTCCAGTCGCTGGCGATCTTGGCGACGAACTTGTTGGGCGCGACGCCCGCCGACACCGTGATCCCGACCGCCGCCGCCACGCGCTGGCGGATCTCGCGCGCGATCAAGGTGGCGCTGCCCTGCAGGCGCTGCACGTCGGTGACGTCCAGGTAGGCTTCGTCCAGGGACAGCGGCTCGACCAGTTCGGTGTAGTCGCGGTAGATCTCCATGATCTGCGCGGAGGCCGCCCGGTATTTCTCCATGGCGGGCGGAATGATCAGTAGCTCGGGGCACAGCCGCAGCGCGCGCGCCGACGACATGGCCGAATGGATGCCGAACTTGCGCGCTTCATAATTGCAGGTGGCCACCACGCCGCGCGTCTCCGGCCGGCCGCCGACCGCCAGGGGCCGGCCGCGCAGGCCGGGATCGTCCCGCATCTCGATGGACGCGTAGAAGCAATCGCAGTCGCAATGAACGATTTTCACCCCCGGCATTCAGCCCCCCCTACGCGCTTACGCGCGCCCCCAGGGGGCGAAACTGGCGGACCGGCGGAGCCGGATCCGCTGTTTCCTGGGTAGGAAATCCAATGCGAAGGTCATTTCAGGCTCAGTTTGGCGTAGCGGTAGAAGCTGCCGGCGGCGGCGGTGGTGGCCAGCAGGAAGCCGTGGCGGCCGTCGAGGAAGCCGCGCTTGATCAGGTAGATGCGGATGAAGGTCCACAGGCCATGGCCGATGGCGGTGCCTATCGAGGCGCGTTTGCCGCGCGCATGAAGGGTCTGGGCGCTGTCGGCGGAGTAGCGGTTCATCTTGGCGATCGCCGTATCTAGGTCCGGATAGGTGTAATGCAAAAGATGCGGCGCCAACTGGCCGACGCTGCCGTCCGGCAGCACTTTCTCGTGCACCTGGTCGTCGCTGAAGCGGGCGGTGCCGCGCCGGAACAGGCGCAGCACGCGGTCGGGCCACCAGCCGCTGTGGCGGATGAAGCGGCCGCAGAAGCTCGACAGCCGTGGCATGTCGTAGGCGTCGTGACGCGGATCGCGCAGCACCTGGGCGATGGCGGCGGCCAGTTCCGGGGTCACCCGTTCGTCGGCGTCCAGCGACAGGACCCAATCGCCCGTGGCCAGCGCCAATGCGCGGTTTTTCTGCGGACCGAAGCCCGGCCAATCGGGCGCCGCCGTCACCCGGGCCCCAAAGCTGCCGGCGATGTCCACGGTGCCGTCGGTGCTGCCCGAATCGACCACGATCACTTCATCGGCAAACCGCACCGACTCCAGGCAGGCGGCGATGTTGTGGGCTTCGTTGCGGGTGATGACGATGACGGAAAGGCGCATGGCGCGGGCTCGGGCGGACGACGGCAGCCATTTTCGCACGACGCCGCCGCCGGCACGCGACGGCTGGCCGCCGTGACGCTTGCCGCGAGAAACGGCTTGCGTGCGGCGGCGGGCTTTTGGGGTAAAATCTAAGTCTTTGATTTTTCTGGGCTATTGATTCGCATCATCGTGTTGCGGGATTGGTGGTCCACCCACCATGACAGATACAGCGGTATCAGGGCCAAGTTCCTTCGCGGATTGCGGCCTGCATCCAGATATCCTGAAGGCGGTCGTCGCCACGGGATACACCACTCCTACGCCCATCCAGGCCCAGGCCATTCCCGTGGTCATGAACGGCCGCGACGCAATGGGCGCGGCCCAGACCGGCACCGGCAAGACGGCGGCCTTCACGCTGCCCATCCTGCACAGGCTGATGCCGCTGGCCAATACCAGCGCCTCGCCGGCGCGCCATCCCGTCCGCGCGCTCATCCTGACGCCGACCCGCGAACTGGCCGACCAGGTTGCCGAAAGCGTCAAGCGCTACGGAGCCTCCACGCCGCTGCGCGCCGCCGTGGTGTTCGGCGGGGTCGACATCGGGCCGCAGAAAGAGGCGCTGCGGCGCGGCTGCGAAGTGCTGATCGCCACGCCGGGCCGCCTGCTCGACCACGTCGAGCAGCGCAACGTCAACCTCGGCCAGGTCGGCATACTGGTGCTCGACGAAGCCGACCGCATGCTCGACATGGGCTTTCTGCCCGACCTCGAACGCATCATCCGGCTGCTGCCGCAACAGCGCCAGACGCTGCTGTTCTCGGCCACGTTCAGCAACGAGATCCGCAAGCTCGGCCGTTCGTATCTGAACAGCCCGGTCGAGATCGAGGTCGCGGCGCGCAACGCCACGGCCGACACCGTGAGCCAGATCGCCTACAAGCTCGAAGGCGACGCCAAGCGCGCGGCCGTCGTGCATCTGGTCAAGTCGCGCGGCCTCAAGCAGGTCATCGTGTTTTCCAACACCAAGATCGGTACGGCCCGCCTGGCGCGCCAACTCGAACGCGATGGCGTGCGCGCCGAGTCCATCCACGGCGACAAGACCCAGGCCGACCGGATGAAGGCGCTGGAAGCATTCAAGGCCGGTGAACTGGAAGTGCTGGTGGCGACCGACGTGGCCGCTCGCGGCCTGGACGTGGCCGGCGTGCCGTGCGTCATCAATTACGACCTGCCGTACAACGCCGAAGACTACGTGCACCGCATCGGCCGCACGGGCCGCGCGGGGGCGTCGGGAGAGGCGATCTCGCTGTTCTCCAGCGCCGAGGAAAAGTACCTGCTCGACGTCGAGAAACTGATCAAGCGGGAGATCCCGCGCGGCCAGCTCGAGTTGCCGACGTCGCTGCTGGCCGCCTCGCGCGGCGAGCGGCGCGAACGTGGCGAGCGCGGCGAACGTTTCGAGCGTCCCGAGCGCAGCCGGGGCAGCCGCGAGCGGCGCTATGAACCGGCGGCCGCGCCGGTCGACGAGTTCTTTCTACGCCCTTACGAGCCTTCCGCGAGCGCCGAGGCGCAGCGGCACGATACGCCGTCCACGACGACACAACGGCCTGCGGCCAAGCGCCCCCTGGCGGTGCTGCTGGGCGGCGGCAAAAAAACCGACGACGCTTCCTGATCCGCGCCTCGGGTTGAGGCGAGCTTTATCGGGTTTTCAGCGGCTCCGTTCCTGCCACCGCCGCGTGGCTTCCGCGAGGAAGCCGGCAAGGTCGCCGGCCGCGAACGGGGCGAATCCCAAGTGCCGCCAGGCGGCCTGCAACGCCGCCACCGGCTGGCCGGTGTCGATGGCCGCCGCGCCGGTCTGCTTGGATAGTTTCTGGCCCTGGCCATTGACGACCACCGGCACGTGCATCCAGCGCGGCGACGGCAGGCCCAGCATCTCTTGCAGCAGTTTCTGCCTGGGCGTCGATCCGAGCAGGTCTTGGCCGCGCACCACGTCGGTAATGCCTTGTGCGGCGTCGTCCACGACGACCGCGAGCTGATAGGCCCACATGCCGTCGGCGCGGAACAGCACGAAATCCCCCACTTCATCCGCCAGGTCCTGTTCGACCGGGCCCAGCCAGCGATCGGTGAAGCGCACCACGCCGGGCGGCACGCGTACCCGCCATGCGCGCGCGCTGCGGCCGTGCAGGCCGGCGCGGCAGGTGCCGGGATAGGGCAGTTCGCCGGCCGGCAGGCTGCCGCGCGCGCTGAGAATGGAGTCGGCGATTTCCTTGCGCGTGCAGCCGCAGGGATAGACCAGGCCGCGTTCGCGCAGCGCGTCGAAGGCCGCGCGATAAGCGGGGTGCCGGGCCGATTGGTAGACGGGCGGCGCGTCGGCATGCAGGCCGAGCGCCTGCAATTGGCCGAGGATGATGCGGTCCGCGCCTTCGGCCACGCGCGGCGCGTCCAGGTCTTCTATGCGCACCAGCCAGCGTCCCCCGTGAGCGCGGGCGTCCAGGTAGCTGGCCAGCGCCGCGACCAGCGAGCCCTGATGCAGCGGTCCGGAGGGGCTGGGGGCGAAGCGTCCGATGTATGTCGTCATGATGCGCGCAGGGTCATGTCGGCGAGCGAGTGCGGGTGGGCCAGCAGCGCGGCATGCAGCCGCGACGATTGCAGCCGCTCGAGCAGCCATTGCAGCGCCCGGCCTTCCGCGGGCGCGCGCCAGGCATAGACCAGCCGTTCGTTCAGACGGATGCCGTCCACCTTGCGGGCCACCAGCAGGCCTTGCGCCAGGTAGGGGGCCGCCATGGGCACGGGCAGGTAGCCGCAGCCTATGCCGCGCACTTGGGCGCGCGCCTTCAGTTCCAGGGTCGGCAGCGTGACCGTGTGCTGGGAGGACAGCAGGCCTTTGGTGCCGGCGGGCATGCGGCGCGAGGTGTCGGCCACGGCGACGGCCGTATGGCGGTCGATGTCGGCGGCGCTCAGCGGCTCGGGCGCCTGCGCCAGTGGATGGTGCGGCGCGACGCAGAATACGAAGGGCATGTTGCCGAGCGCGCGCGACTGGAAGCCTTCGGCGGGAGCGTCGTCGGCGTCGGCGCCGATCACCAGGTCGGCCCGTCCGGACAACAGGGCGTCCCAGTTGCCTTGCAGCACCTCGTAGGAAAAGCGCAGGCGGGTGCCCGTTCCCAGGGCCTCGAAATCCTCGATCAGTTCGAACAGCGGCGTGCAGTTGAGCACGGCGCTGACCGCCACGCGCAGTTCGGTTTCCCAGCCCGTGGCGATGCGATGCACGCGCCGCGCCAGGGCATGGAGCGCTTCCAGCAGCGGCCGGCCCTCGCGCAGCAGCTCCTCGCCCGCCGGCGTGAGCCGGGCGCGGTGGCCGCTGCGGTCGAACAGCAGGGCATCGAGTTCATCCTCGATCTTGCGCACCGAATAGGTCAGCGCCGACGGCACCTTGCCCAGTTCGCGCGCGGCCTTGGCGAAGCTGCCGTGGCGGGCGATGGCGTCGATCATCTGGAGCGACTCGGGCGAAAGGGCCTGCATGGGCGGATATCGTTCAATGAATTTGAATGATCTCCTCAAAGCATACGACACAACGCGGCGTCGCGGACGCCCACAATAGATCCAACACAGCAAGGAGTATTGTCATGTTGACTATTCGACGTAGTGAAGACCGCGGCCAGGCCGACCATGGCTGGCTCCGGAGCGCCCACACTTTCTCGTTCGCCGGTTATTTCGATCCGGGCCACATGGGCTATGGCCCGCTGCGGGTGATCAACGACGACCATATCGCCGCCGGCCGGGGCTTCGGCATGCACGGCCACCGCGATATGGAGATCATCACCTATGTGCTGGACGGCGCGATCGAGCACAAGGACAGCATGGGCAACGGCTCGGTCATCCGTCCGGGCAACGTGCAGCGCATGAGCGCCGGGACCGGCGTGATGCATTCGGAGTTCAACCCCGACGCCGCCAGCGCGACGCACCTGCTGCAGATCTGGATCGAGCCGAACCGCAAGAATGTCGAGCCGAGCTACGAAGAGCGCAATTTCTCCGAAGCCGACAAGCGCGGCAGGCTGCGCCTGATCGCCTCGCCCGACGGCGCGCAGGAGTCGGTGCGCATCCACCAGGATGCCCGCCTGTACGCCGGCGTGTTCGACGGCGCCGAGCGTGCCGAACACGTGCTGGCTCCGGACCGCAGGGCCTGGGTGCATGTCGCGCGCGGCACGGTGGTCGTCAATGGCGCGACGCTGTCGGGCGGAGACGCGGTCGCGGTCGAGGGCGTCTCGCCTATCGTGATCGAGCAGGGCGATGCCGCCGAAGTATTGCTGTTCGATCTGCACTGATAGACTGGATGCGGCGGACACGGCCATGCTGTGCCCGCCGCATCCAGGGCGGCTGGCAAGCCGATTGAAACAAGTCGGCGCGTCCTCATCTATGGAAGTATCCAGCCGGCCGGGTCCTTGACGCCGTTCCGGAGACGAGCCCGCGCCTGTCTCCGGCGCGCCGCCGCGGTCCCCGTCCGGCCCCACCTCTTGTGAGACCGCGACTATGGAGTTCAAGGATTACTACGACATCCTGGGCGTCGAGCGGGGAGCTTCGGAAGACGACATCCGCCACGCCTATCGGAAGCTGGCCCGCAAATACCACCCCGACGTCAGCAAGGAAGCCGATGCCGAAACGCGCATGCGCGACGTCAACGAGGCCTACCAGGTCCTGAAGGACGCGGAGAAGCGCGCCGCGTACGACAATCTGGCCGCCGGCGTCTCGCCGGGCGGCGATTTCCATCCGCCTCCGGGCTGGGACAGCGGCTTCGAATTCCGCGGCGGCGGCCCGGGCGACGATGCCGCCTTCAGCGATTTCTTTTCCTCCCTGTTCGGCGCCCGGCACGGCCGCGCGCAGGCCCGCGCCCAGAACATCCGGGCGCGCGGCGAGGATCACCATGCCGCCATCGAGATCGACCTCGAGGACGCCTTGCGGGGCGCCTCGCGCGATATTTCGCTGCGATCCATCGGCTACGACGAACAGGGCCGGCCCCAGCTGCAGGAACGCACGCTCGACGTGCGCATTCCTGCGGGCGTGCGCGAAGGGCAGTTCATCCGCCTGGCGGGGCAGGGCATGCCCGGCATAGGCGGCGGCGAGAATGGCGACCTCTATCTGGAGATCCGCTTCAAGCCGCATGCCCGCTACAAGGTCGACGGCCGCGATCTCTACATGGACCTGCCGGTGGCGCCCTGGGAGGCCATGCTGGGGGCGACGGTGCGCGCGCCCACGCCGCAAGGGCCGGTGGTGGAGGTCGGCGTGCCGGCCAATTCGCGCAATGGACGCAAGCTGCGCCTGAAGGGCAAGGGCATCCCGGGCGATCCGGCCGGCGACCTGTACCTGGTGCTGGACGTCGTGCTGCCGCCCGCCGATACCGAGCAGGCCAGGCAGGCATACAAAAACCTGGCGCGCGATCTGCCGTTCGATCCGCGCCGCAACCTGGGAGACTGACGATGAAGACGATAACCGTCACTGCCACGGTGGTGGGAAGCGAGCAGCCGCTCAGCGCCGGGGATCTGGCGCGGGCCTGCGGCGCGGAAGAGGCCTGGGTGGTGCAGCTGGTGCGCGTGGGCATCATCGAGGCGCGCGGGCCGGCGCCGGCCTGGCGCTTCGACAGCCAGGCGCTCCGGCAGGCCCGCGAAGCCCGCCAATTGCAGCAGTGCTTCGACGTCGAGCTGGAGGCAGCCGCCCTGATGCTCGACATGAGCCAGGAGATCCGGCGCTTGAAGGCGCGGCTGCGTGTGCTGGGCGAAGGCCGCGGCGGCTGAACTGTTTTCGCGATCATCGGGTATACCCTAGTCGCAACCAGGGTGCCGACTCGCTATAGTCCGTTCTGTTCCTTATTTGGACTGCCGTTTCAAGGGTGGAACAAAACCAGGGCTAGGACGGAATTGTGAGCCAGTTGCCGACGTCGGAATTCTCTGCTGAAAAATATAGGGTCCCGGGCCTGGAGCGGGGCCTGCGCGTGCTTTGCGAAGTCGGCCGCGGCGCCGGCATGGTCGGCGCGCCCGACCTGGCGCGCCGCCTGGGCGTCCCCCGCACCACCGTATTCCGCCTGCTCAACACCCTCGAGCAGCTCGGGTTCGTGGAGCGCGCCGATAACGGCCGCGGCTACGCGCTGGGCATGGCCGTGCTGCGCCTGGGCTTCGAATACCTGGCTTCGCTGGAGCTCACCCAGCTGGGCGCGCCGCTGCTCGCGCGCGTCCGCGACGAATTCAATCTTTCCTGCCATCTGGTCGTGCGCGACGAGACCGACATCGTCTACGTGGCCAAGGCGGCCGCCACGACGCTCATGGCCAGTTCGGTCAACGTCGGCACCCGCCTGCCTGCCCACGCCACCGTGCTGGGCCGCGTGCTGATGGCCGACATGACGCTGGAACAGCTGGCCGGGCTTTATCCGGACGGCAAGTTGGCCGTCGTCAATTCCTTCACGCCGCGCAACGTCCAGGAGCTGCACGCACTGCTGCTGCAGGATCGCCGGCGGCCCTATCTGCTGCACGAGGGATTCTTCGATTCCGGCATTTCGACGCTGGCCGCGCCGGTGCGCGAGCAGGGCGGCGCGATCGCGGCCGCCTTGGGCGTGGCCATGCCGGCCGTTCCCATCGAGCCCGCGCGCCTGCAGCAATTGGCGCGCGCCGTGTGCGAGAGCGCGGCGGAACTTTCTTCTTTACTCAATTACCGTGGGCAGGATGCCGCCTACGGATCCGATAGAAAACTGAACGGAATGGTTGCCTGATGAGCATGTATGACCTTGCCGGAAAAGTCGCCGTCGTCACCGGGGGAACCTCGGGCATCGGCCTGGCCACCGTGGGAATGTTGCTGGAGGCCGGCGCTGCGGTTGCGTTCTGCGGCCGCAGCGAGGAAAAGCTCGAGCAGGCCAAGAACGGCCTGCTCGCCCGTTTTCCCGATGCACGCATCCTGGCCTCGCGCTGCGACGTGCTCGCGCCCGAGCAGGTGCAGGCCTTCGCCGCCGAGGTGGAGCGCGAACTGGGCAAAGCGGCGATCCTGGTGAACAACGCCGGCCAGGGCAGGGTGTCCACCTTCGCCAGCACCGAGAACTCGGCCTGGCTGGACGAGGTCCAACTGAAGTTCTTCTCGGTCATCAACCCGACCCGTGCCTTCATTCCGCAGTTGGAGCAGAATGAAGACGCCGCCATCGTCTGCGTGAATTCGCTGCTGGCGATCCAGCCCGAGCCGCACATGGTGGCGACTTCCGCCGCGCGCGCCGGCATCCACAACCTGGTGCGCTCGCTCGCCTACGAGCTGAGCGCGAAGAAGATCCGGGTCAACGGCATCCTGCTGGGCCTGGTCGAATCGGGCCAGTGGCGCCGCCGCTACGAAGAGCGCAAAGACCGCTCGCTCTCATGGGAGCAGTGGACGGCCCGCATCGCCGCCGAGAAACAGATTCCGCTGGGCCGCCTGGGCCGTCCCGAAGAGCCCGCCCGCGCCATTTTCTTCCTTGCTTCGCCCTTGTCTTCCTACACGACGGGCAGCCATATCGATATTTCCGGAGGGGTTTGCCGTCATGCCTAATGCCAACCGCATCACCGTCGGCGCAGCCATTGCGCAGTTCCTGGAGAACTGCGGCGTCAAGGCGGCGTTCGGGGTCATCTCGATCCACAACATGCCCATCCTGGACGCCTTCGGCGAACGCGGCAACATCCGCTTCGTGATGGCGCGCGGCGAGGCCGGCGCCACCAACATGGCCGACGCCTATGCGCGCACCACCGGCGGCCTGGGCGTGACCGTGACCAGCACCGGCACCGCCGCCGGCAACGCCGCGGGCTCGATGGTCGAAGCCATTACCGCCGGCACGCCGCTGCTGCACCTGACCGGCCAGATCGACAGCCCCTACCTGGACCAGAACCTGGGCTTCATCCACGAGGCCAACAACCAGCTGGACATGCTCAAGGCCGTCTCCAAGGCCGCCTTCCGCATCCGCACGCCCGAGACCGCCATGGGCATCGTCAAGCGCGCCGTGCAGATCGCCATGACCGCGCCCACCGGTCCGGTCAGCATCGAGATCCCCATCGACGTACAGGCTGCGCTGATCGACGCGCCCGCCGACCTGACTCCGCTGCCCGTCGTGCCGCTGGCGCCGGCCGAAGCCGCGCTGGACGAACTGGCCAGCCGCCTGGCCGGCGCGAAGCGGCCGTTGCTGTGGCTGGGCGGCGGCGCGCGCCAGGCCGGCGAGCAGGTGCGCCGCCTGGTCAAGCTGGGCTTCGGCGTCATCACCAGCACGCAAGGGCGCGGCGTGATTCCCGAGAACGATCCGGCCTGCCTGGGCTCGTTCACCGTCGCCAAGCCCGTCGAGAACCTGTACCAGACCGTGGACGCCCTGGTCGTGGTCGGCTCGCGCCTGCGCAGCAACGAGACGCTGAAATACGCCGTCAAGCTGCCCGCCACGCGCTACCGCATCGATGCCGACGCGCAGGCCGACGGCCGCGCCTATTCCACCGATTTCTTCGTCAACGGCGACGCCACGCTGGCGCTCGAAGGGCTGGCCGACCGGCTCGAAGGCAGGATGGCGGTCGACCCCGCGTTCATCGACGACCTCCAGGCCGCCAAGCGGGCCGCCATGGCCAGGCTGCGCGATGACGTCGGCCCCTACGACAGGCTGATCGACACGCTGCAATCGGTGGTGGGCGAGTCCTTCAACTGGGTGCGCGACGTGACGCTGTCCAACAGCATCTGGGGCAACCGCCTGCCGTGCCTGCACGATTCCAAGGCCGGCGTGCACGCGCTGGGCGGCGGCATCGGCCTGGGCCTGGCCATGGGCGTGGGCGCCGCGATCGGCGCGGCCGCCACCGGATCGGGCAAGAAGACCTTCACGCTGGCCGGCGACGGCGGCTTCATCCTGAACCTGGGCGAGCTGGCCACCGCCGTCCAGGAAAAGGCCGACATGCTGATCATCCTGATGAACGACCAGTCCTACGGCGTCATCAAGAACATCCAGGACGCCGTCTACGGCGGCCGCAAGCACTACGTGCAGCTGCACACGCCGGACTACGCGCTGCTGACCCGGTCCATGGGCCTGGGCCACGCCAAGGTCGCCAGCCTGGACCAGCTCGAAGGCGCGATCAAAGAAGGCTTGGTCGTGGAAGGGCCGTTCATCGTCGAACTCGACATGCTGTCGATCGGCGGTTTCAACACCAAGTTCGCCGGCCCGCCGCTCAAGAACACGGCCGACAAGAAGGAAGCCTGAGCCATGCTGATCTCCGACAAGACGCTTCCCATCTGCATCGCCGGCGTCTGGCGCGAAGGCGGCGGCGACCGCTACGCCACCATCTACCCGGCCACCGGGGAGGCCGTGGCCTACCTGAACGCGGCCAGCCTGGATGACGTCGAAGAGGCCATCCAGGGCGCTCATCACGCCTTCCGCACCAGCGGCTGGGCGCAGCGCAAGCCGCACGAGCGCGCCGCCGTGCTCTATCGTATCGCGCAGCTGATTCGCGAGCGGGCCGAGGAACTGGCCCAGCGCCAGCGCCTGGACAACGGCAAGCCGATTTCCGAGACGCGCGTGCTGGTCGCCAGCGCCGCCGGCACCTTCCAATACTTCGCGGCCGCCTGCGAAACGCTGGAAGAAATCATCACCCCGCCGCGCGGCGACTACATCACGATGAGCGTCTACGAGCCCATGGGCGTGGTCGCCGCCATCACGCCGTGGAACTCGCCCATCGCCAGCGAGGCGCAGAAGATGGCCCCGGCGCTGGCCGCCGGCAACGCCGTCGTGGTCAAGCCCGCCGAGATCACGCCGCTGATGGCGCTGGAGCTGGCCGCCATCTGCGAAGAGGCCGGCGTCCCCAAGGGCATCGTCAGTGTGCTGCCCGGCAGGGGGTCGGTGATCGGCGACGCCATCACCAAGCACCCGCTGGTCAAGCGCGTGTCCTTCACCGGCGGCACCGCCACCGGCCGGCACATCGCCCACATCGCGGCCGACAAGATGATGCCTGTCTCGCTGGAACTGGGCGGCAAGTCGCCCACCATGGTGTTCGAGGATGCCGACCTGGACCATGCCGTCAACGGCGTGCTGTACGGCATCTTCAGTTCTTCGGGCGAAGCCTGCATCGCCGGCTCGCGGCTGTTCGTGGCCTCGTCCGTCTATGAGCAGTTCATCGACCGCCTGACCGAGCGCGCCGCGGCGCTGCGCGTGGGCGACCCGTCCGACGAGCGCACCCAGATGGGGCCGCTGATCACCGGCAAGCACCGCGAGTCGATCGAGCGCTACGTCGAACTGGGCGTCTCCGAAGGCGGACGCATCCGCACCGGCGGCCAGCGTCCCGAGGGCGGTCTCTACGACAAGGGCTATTTTTATCGCCCGACCATCATCGAGGGCCTGAGCAACCAGGCCCGCATCAGCCAGGAAGAAATCTTCGGGCCGGTGCTGGTCGCGATGCCCTTCGACAGCGAGGAAGCGCTGATCGAGCAAGCCAACGACAGCGTGTACGCGCTGGCCGCCGGCATCTGGACGCGCGACTACAAGCGCGCCTGGCGCGTCGGCCGCGCGGTGCAGGCCGGCACGGTGTGGATCAACACCTACAAGCTGTTCTCGATTTCGACGCCGTTCGGCGGCTGGCGCGACAGCGGCATCGGCCGCGAGAAAGGCCGCCTCGGCATCCTGCAATACATGGAGCAAAAGGGCATGTACTGGGGCATGAACGAATCCCCCTTGTCCTGGGCAAATTGAGGCTCCGCCTCTAGGAGTGATGATGATGGACGTATTGGGCATAGACGAAATCACCTACGGCGCGGACGACCTGGCTGCTTGCAAGAAATTCCTGAACGACTGGGGCCTGAACCTGGTCGAGGAAACCGACAAGTCGCTGGTCTACGAGAGCATGAACAAGTGCCGGGTGATCGTGAAGACGACCGATTTCCCCGGGCTGCCGCCCGCCATCGAGGACGGGCCGACGCTGCGCGAGGTGGTGTGGGGCTGTTCCGGCGACGAGGTGATCGCGCGTTTCGCCGAGAAGCTCAAGGGGCAGCCGGGCTATGTGAACGAGGGCGGCCGCGTGGGCTGCATGGATCCGAATGGCCTGGCCGTGCGCTTCCAGAAGACCCGCAAGATCGAGCTCGACCTGGACAGCCCGGGCATGAATACCTGGGGCACCAAGTCGCGCCGCAACCAGCGCAGTCCGATCTACGACCGCGCCACGCCCATCGAGGTGGGCCACGTGGTGTTCTTCGTCAAGGACGTCAAGGCTTGCGAGGCTTTCTACGCCGACAACTTCGGTTTCGTCGCTTCCGACCGCTATCCCAACCGGGGCGCCTTCATGCGCTGCGCGGCCGAAGGCGGCCACCACGACCTGTTCTTGCTGCAGCCGCCCGAGCCGCGCGCCGGCCTGAACCACGTGGCCTTCACCGTGCGCGACATCCATGAGGTGTTCGGCGGCGGCATGGCCATGGCGCGCGACGGCTGGAGCACGCAGATCGGACCGGGCCGCCATCCGATTTCGTCGGCTTACTTCTGGTACTTCAACTTTCCCGGCGGCGGCCTGATCGAGTACTACGCCGACGAGGATTTCCTCGACGCCGAGTGGGAAGCCCGCGAGTTCGAGCCCGGCCCCACGATATTCGCCGAATGGGCGATCGACGGCGGCCTGGACGGCAATACCCGCCGCCAGAAGAGCGCGAAGGCCCCGGACGGCCAGTTCCTGACGGATAAGAAGTGATCGCCGGCTAGGGCGGAGTTGGAGAAGGTAGATGGCTGAAACCGCGAATATTTTGCTCACTGTGCTGCTCAAGCACGATCAGTCCAACAATCTGGACGCGGTCCAGACCAAGCTGAAGGAAGCCGACTGGTGGGAGCGTTTTCCACCGGAAGGGGTGAGGGTGGCGTCCTGGACCGTGGCGATGGGCCTGGGGCAGATCGTGACGCTGGAGGTGCCGCCGCACCTGCTGGCGGCGGTGAACGTGGAGCTGGAGCGTTCCGCGTGGGGCGTGTTCCGTACGGAGTGCTATCCCACTTATGACTTTGTTCCCGTTCGCGAACGGATCCGCGAACGCGTACGCAATGGAGGTAAATGATGCAAGACCGCTATCTCGAGCCGCATCAGGCGCGGCGCCGCCCTCCCACGGAATGGGAAAGCCTGCTGGGCGATTCGCTGGAGCGCGCATTCGCCACCGGCATGCACGAGCTGGCTCCCATCGTGGAGTACCTGAACCGCGCCGGTCCGCCGGCTCCCAATGGCCAGGCCTGGACGGAAGTGCTGCTCCAGGCCGAACTGGCCCGCTTGGCTGCGTAACGTTCTAGGAGTCTGTCATGAGCAAGAAAATCGAGAGCCCGGACGATCTGCTGCAAGTCGGCCTGAAGGACACCTGGTACGCCATCTGTCCGTCCAGCTTTGTTGCGGACAAGCCCGTTTCGATGCGCCGCCTGGGCATGAAGCTGGTGCTGTGGCGCGACGAGGCCGGCAAGATCTACGCGCTGGAAGACCACTGCCCGCACCGCGGCGCGCCGCTGTCCAAGGGCATTCTGCTGGGCGACCGCATCGCCTGCGGCTATCACGGCGTGCAGGTGCGCAGCGACGGCGTGGTGACCAACGTTCCCGGCAGCCCCGGCTGTAGCCTGGAGGGCAAGCGCGCCGCGCGGTCGTTCCACGTGGTCGAGCGCAACGACGCGGTGTTCCTCTACAACTCGGCCGAGAACGTCGACGAGGCGCCCGATTTCACGCTGCCGGAAGAGCTGGTCTCCGACGAATACGGCGCGTTCCTGTGCTACACGGAATGGCGTTCGGACTATCGCTACGTGATCGACAACGTGATGGATCCGATGCACGGCACCTACCTGCACAAGCAGTCGCACTCGATGGCCGAGGGCTCGTCCGAGGCCGAGTTCGGCGTGCGCAATACCGAGCACGGCTTCATCTTCGAGAAGAAGGGCCAGCGCGGCGTGAACTTCGACTGGACCGAGTGGGCGGATACCGGCCTGCACTGGCTGCGCCTGGAGATCCCGTACCCGGCCACCGGCGGTCCCGGCGGCAGCTTCGCCATCGTCGGCACTTACACGCCGATCACCGAGAACCTGGCCGCGGTATTCCACTGGCGCTGCCGCAGGGTCTCGGGCTGGCAGCGGCATGCGTGGCAATTCCTCTACCGCAACCGGCTGGAAGCGCGCCACTGGACCGTGCTGGAGCAGGACCGCGAAGTGCTGGAAGTGATGGAGCCCGACGCCAATCAGCGCGAGAACCTGTACCAGCACGATGTGGGTCTGGTGCGCCTGCGCCGCCACCTGCGCAACCTGGCCGCCCAGCAGCTCGACACGCTGCAGGGCAAGGCCGCATGACGATGGCGCTGGCGCGCCGCGTGACCGCGCCGTCGGTCCCCGAAAGGGAGACCGCGACGTGGTCGAATTGCCTCGTCCTGGGCGACGAGATCGCCATGTCGGGCATGACGGCCAATCCGGAATCCAAGGCCGATGTCCCGCTGGGCACATACGAACAAACCCTGATTGTGCTGGGCAAAATCCGCGCTTTGGTCGAAGCGGCTGGCGGTGGGGTGCAAAATATTTATAAACTGGTGATCTACGTGACGGATATCCGGGACAAGGACGAGGTCGGGCGCGCCCGCAAGGCGTTCTTCCAGCCGCCGTATCCGTGCTCCACGTTGGTCGAAGTCCGTGCCCTGGTTTTCCCCGGCCTGACGGTGGAAATCGATGCTTTCGCGCGCCTCGACGTCGCCTTGCGTAACGACGCATAACCGCCTTTTTTCGACCTTTTTTCAATGAACAGCAGCTCTCTTCTTACGGTTCTGGTTCAAGCCATCCGCCTTGAAGCGCAAGGCATCATCAGCGTCGAATTCCGTTCGCCCGACGGCGCGGATCTCCCTGCGTTCGAGGCGGGCTCCCATATCGACCTGCATCTGCCCAACGGCCTGGTGCGCAGCTACTCGCTGTTCAATTCGCCGGCCGAGCGCCACCGCTACGTGGTGGGCGTACTGAACGACCGTAACAGCCGGGGCGGCTCGCGCTATGTGCACGAGCAGCTGCGTGTGGGTTCGACCATCAAGATCGGCGCGCCGCGCAACAACTTCGAGCTGGACGAGGGCGCGACCAAATCGGTGCTGCTGGCGGGCGGGATAGGCGTAACGCCCATCTTCTGCATGTACAACCGCCTGCGCAGCATCGACAAGCCGGTGGAACTGCTCTACTGTGCGCGGGCCAAGGTGGAAGCCGCTTTCGTCGACGAGCTGCTGGCCTCCGGCGAGCAGGTCAAGACGCGCTTCGACGCCGAGGCGGGCGGCCCGCCCAACCTGCGCGAACTGCTGGGCGGCCATCCCGCCGACACGCACTTCTACTGCTGCGGTCCCACGCCCATGCTGGACGCCTTCGAGGCCACCTGCAAGGAACTGGGCTATGAGAACGTGCACATCGAGCGCTTTGCCGCCGCGGGCGAAGTCGAGGCGGCGCAAGAGGGCAGCTATCAGGTGGAACTGGCCAAGTCGGGCAAGACCATCGACGTGCCGGCAGGCATGTCGCTGCTGGATGCGCTGCTGGAGGCCGGGGTGGATGCCGACTACAGCTGCCGCGAAGGGGTGTGCGGCGCGTGCGAGACGGCGGTGCTGGAAGGCACGCCCGACCACCGCGACTCGGTGCTGACCGAGCGCGAGCGCGAGGCCAACAAGACCATGATGGTCTGCGTCTCGGGCTGCAAGGGCAGCAAGCTGGTGCTGGATCTTTAAGCTACCCCTGCCCCTTCGGGCGTTCCCTCGAGAGGGCGGCATTGGTAGACCGGTGAGGCGTTCGGTCCGCCAATGCCCTGGGCGATGCGACGAGCGGCGATGCCGGATGGCCATCACGTCGCTTTTTTTTCGGCAATTTGATAAGCGTGCGTATTATCTTGATTGTTTTGATAAGCGTGCGTATTATCTGGCGCATCACATCGAGATGACGCGTCATGTCTCTTCCCGAACCTGCCTCCCATCCCAATCTTGCCGCCCGCAACGACGTCGACCGTTTCGTGGACAAACCGGGCTTCCTGATCCGCCGCGCGCACCAGATTTCGGTCGCGGGCCTGGATCGTCGGCTGCAGCCCTATGACCTCACGGTGCCGCAGATGGTCCTGCTCACGGCCTTGCATTTCCATCCCGGCGTGGACCAGGCCAGCCTGGCGGCTTCGGTCTCCGTGGACGTGGTGACCGTGGGCCGCATCGTCAAGCGTTTCGTCGAACGCGGGCTGGTGGAGCGGGTGCGTTCGGCGGTGGACGGGCGGGCGCATGAACTGCGGCTGTCCGGCGCGGGCGAGTCGCTGTTGCAGCGCATACAGCCAGAAATCGCTTCGTCGCAGAACGAAATCCTGGGCAATCTGGGCCCGGAAGAACGCCAGGCCTTTTTCACCATCATGCGCAAGATTGTGGGCCTGGCCTGACTTTTTGCGCATCGCTCCGCAGTTTCCTCTCTTGCAAGGAACCGCCATGTCGCATCGTCGTTCGTTCTGTGTTCGCGCCGCGGCCGCCGCCGCCTGCCTGACCCTCGTCCCGATGGCTGCTTTGGCCCAGAGCTATCCGGAGCGCCCGCTGCGCCTGATCGCGCCCTTCCCGCCTGGGGGCAGCGTGGACCAGTTGGCGCGGCTCCTCAGCGCCAAGCTGGCGCCGCAGTGGAAGCAGTCCGTGGTGGTCGAGAGTCGTCCGGGCGCCGCCGGGGCGATCGGCGTGGAGATGGCGGCCAAGGCGGCGCCCGATGGCTATACCTTCGTGCTCAGTTCACCCGGGGCGATTGCGATCAACCAGCATTTCCGCAAGATGCCCTACGACGCGGCCAGGGATCTGGCGCCGGTCACCATGATCGCCACCATTCCCACGGCGATCGCCGTCCATCCTTCGGTGCCGGTGCAGACCGTGGCGGACCTGGTCGCCCTCGGCAAGGGCAGCAGGCAGGGCTTGCTCTACAGTGTGTCCGGCACGGGCAGCCAGACGCATCTGGCGGGCGAGCTGCTGGCCTCGATGAGCGGCGCGAAGATGAACGCCGTGGCGTACAAAGGCACGGCGCCGGCGGCGCTGGCCATTGCCTCGGGCGAGGTCAACTTCGGCATATCGGATCTCACGACCTTGATGCCGCTGGTCCAGGATCGCCGTCTGCGCATACTCGCGGTCGTCGATGCGAAGCGGCCGACGTCGGCGCCCGATGTGCCTACCGTTGCCGAGTCGGGCTACCCGGACTATGTCGCGAGCGGCTGGGTCGCCATGTTCGCGCCCGCGGGCACGCCGCCCGACATCGTGCGCAAGGTGAGCCAAGACGTGGGCCGCATACTGAATTCGCCCGAAGGCCGGCAGGCGGTCATCCAGGGCGGCATGGAGCCGGCGCCCGGTACGCCCGAGGCGCTGCGAGCCTTCGTCGCCGCCGAGATCGACAAGTGGGGCCGCGTCATCAAGTCGGCCAACATCAAGGTCGAGTGAGCGGCTCCCATGAGGCTCGATGTGTTTTCGCATGTGTATCCGCAGCGGTTCTACGACCGCATGCAGCAGGTGCTGCCCGACGGCGGGGCGCGCGCGCGTCTGTTGTACGGCGTGCCGTCGCTCCATGACATGGACCGGCGGTTCCGGCTGATGGACCAGTTCGACGATTATGCGCAAATCGTCTGCATGTCGGGCCCGCCCATCGAAAGCATGGGCGGGCCTGCGCTGGCCTGCGACCTGGCGCGTTGCGCGAATGACGAGATGGCCGAGCTCGTTGCGCGCCATGCCGACCGCTTTCCCGGTTTCGTCGCCGCGCTGCCGATGAACGACGAAGCGGGACTCTTGCGGGAAGCCGAGCGCGCCATCCGCGACCTCGGCGCAGTGGGCGTGCAGGTCTATACCCACGTGCAGGGCCGCCCGTTGACCGCGCCAGCGACGCTGGGATTGTTCGCGCTGATGGCCGAACTCGACCGTCCCATCTGGCTGCATCCCGACCGGGAAGCCTCGCACGCCGATTACACCGCGGAGTCCAAGAGCCATTACGAGATCTGGTTCGCCATCGGCTGGCCGCACGAGACCAGCGTGGCGATGGCGCACATCGCCTTGTCCGGACTATTCGACAGGCATCCCGGCCTCAAGGTGATCGCCCACCAGATGGGCGGGACCATCCCCTATCTGGAAGGCCGCGTGACCAACGTCTGGGAGCGGCTGGGCGCACGCACGACCGACGAGGACTACCGATCGCTGCGCCAGGCCATGACGCGGCGACCGGTGGACTATTTCCGGATGTTCTACGCCGATACGGTGGGAGCGATCGGCCAGCCGCCCGTCGAATGCTGTCTGGATTTCTTCGGCCCCGGCCACATGCTGTTTGCGACCGATGCCCCCTTCGGTCCCGACCAGGGAGCAGGGTACATACGTTCGGCCATCGCCGCCGTGGAGGGACTGGAGCTGACCGCCGCACAGCGGCACGACATTTTCGAAGGCAACGCGCGGCGTTTGCTCAAGCTCGGGGAAATCGGATGAACATCTTATCGATCGCTGATCGGCCCGCGATCAGCGTGGCGGCGGACGGCAGGACGCTGCATCCCGTGTCGCGCGGCGAACTGGAGCGGCGCTGGCTGCTCGTGCGGCGGGCCATGGCCGGCGCCGGCGTCGACGCTCTGGTGGTGCAGGGCGCCAACGGCATCTCGGGAGGCGGCCATTTTCGCTGGCTGGCGGGACAGCCGCCCGGCAATTACAACCCGCGCACGCTTATTTTTCCCGCCGAAGGTTTGATGACGCTGGTGGATCAAGGCCCCTTCGATGCCGTGCTCGAGTTCGACGGCAACGACGCCGCCAATCCGGGGGTGGGCCGCCGCTGCATGGTGCCCAGCTATCCGTCGGTCGTCTACACGGCCGACTACGATGCGCAGATCGTGGTGCGCGAGATCCGCCGGCACGGCTACCGGCGCATAGGCATCGTGGCCGCGGCCAGTTCCTATTACGCTTTCGGGGCCGGCCTGCGCGAGCAATTGGGCGCGGGCGCCTGCATCGACATGACGGACGCCGTCGACGCCATCAAGGCCATCAAGAGCCCGGAAGAGATCGCGCTCATCCAGGCCGCCGCCGACATGCAGGATCGTATCGTGGTGGAAGTCGCGGCGGCTATCCGTCCCGGCATGCGCGACTTCGAGGTCATGGCCCATGCCCAGCACGTCGGACAACTGCTGGGCAGCGAACAAGGCATGTTCTTCGGTTCGTCGGCGGCGCCCGGGCAGGCGGCGGGCCTGCGGCCGCGCTTCCAGCAGGGCAGGGAGCTGCGCGAGGGGGACGTGTTCACCTTGCTGGTGGAAAATTCGGGGCCGGGCGGGATGTTCGCGCACATCGCCCGGCCGCTGGTCCTGGGCCGGGCCACGAACGAGCTGAGCGATGCGTTCGAGGCGGTGTGCGAGGCGCAGCGCGCCACGCTGGCCATGCTCGAGCCGGGAGCGTCGTGCGCGGAAGTCTTCGCCGCGTACAACGCATTCATGCGCGCACGGGGCTGGCCGGAAGAACGCCGCCTGCATTGCCACGGCCAGGGCTACGATCTGGTGGAGCGTCCGTTGATCCGGCAGGACGAAACATTGCGCATCGAAGCGGGAATGAACATCGCCGCGCACCCGGCCATCGGTTCGCCCGCGCTGTTCACGACCGTCTGCGAAAACTATCTCATCCAGCCGGAAGGGCCGCCCCGGTGCTTCCACCGGACGCCCCAGCGCATCATCGAACTCTGAGTCGCCCGCTGCATATTCATGACCATACTGATCGTCAACGCCGACGCCGACTACTATCGCCAACGCCTGGCGCGCTCCTGCCCGGACGCCGACATCCGGGCCGCCGCTTCGCCCGAGGCCGCCTGGGCGTACCTGGACGAGGCGCGCGCGCTCGTTGCCTTTGCCAGCGCGCTATCGCCCGCGATGATCGCCCGGGCGCGCCGGCTCGAATGGCTGCAGGCGCTGTCATCCGGCGTCGACCAGGTATTGGCGTGGTGCGAAGACAGGCCGGAGGTGGCCATTACCTCCACGCGCGGCGTGCAGGGACCGGCGGTGGCGGAGATGGCGTTCATGCACATGCTGGCGCTGTCGCGCGACCTGCCGCGACTGGTGGACAACCAGCGCAGGGCGGTCTGGGCGCGCTATCCGCAGCCCTTGCTGCATGGCAAGACGGTGGTGATCGTCGGTACCGGGCTCATCGCGACGGAGCTGGCTGCGCGCTGCACGGCCTTCGGCATGCGGGTCCACGGCGTGTCGGGCACGCCCCGTCCGCTCGCCGGTTTCGAGCGCGTGCACGATCGCCGCGATCTCCCCCAGGCGGCGGCGCTGGCGGATTTCCTGGTGGTGCTGACCCCTTTGTCCGACCAGACGCACCATCTGGTCGACGCCCGTGTGCTGTCGGCGATCAAGCCGGGGGCCATTCTCGTGAACCTGGCGCGCGGCGGCGTATGCGACGAAGCCGCCGTGCTGCGGGCGCTGCGGGAAGGGCGCTTGGGCGGGGCGGGCCTGGACGTATTCGAAACCGAGCCCTTGCCGGTCGGCCACCCGCTGTGGGCGCAGGAGCGGGTGTTCGTGACGCCGCACCTGGGCGGCGAATCCGACTGCTACGCGGATCAGGTGCTGCCCATACTGGAGGCCAATCTGGCGGCCTTTCTGCAAGGCCGGCCGCAGGACCTGCGCAACCGCGTGCGGTAAGGGCGGCTCGCGTTTCCCGATGCGTTCAGGACGCGGTCGCGCCGTCGGTGATCGTCATGACGTTGTTGAACAGGTCGGCCGGAAGGTGCTTGATGGCCTCATAGGTCGTGCTGATGTGCTCGGATAACAAGCGTGTGGCGCGTTCCGTGTCGCGCGCCAGTGAGGCTTCCAAGATGTTGCGGTGCTCGTCGTGCACGTCGCGGGGAATGGGCTTGCGGGTCACCGACAGCCGCCGATAGCGTTCGGCCTGCTGGTAAAGGATGCCCAGGAAGTGGTGCATCCAGCGCGAGGAACAGGCGCTGATGAGCGCTTGGTGGAACTCGCGGTTGCGTTCTTCCCATTCGTCGAAGCGGTTGACTGCGCTCGCACTCAGCCTTTCCTCGGCTCGGCTGAGCCGGTGGAAGGCCGCGATGATGCGGCTTTCCCAAACGTCGTCGCCTTCCAGGATGGCCTGGCGCAGGGCTTCGCATTCGAGCAGCATGCGGTTGCGCGTGATGTCCAGGAAGTCTTGCATCGAGATCGGCGTGACGTGGAAGCCGCGCTGGCCGTGCGAGACCACCAGCGCATCGGACACCAGCAGCGACAGCGCCTCGCGCAGCGTGCCCGCGCCTACTCCGTAAGAGTCTTTCAAGTGCTCGACGCGCAGCCTGGAGCCCGGCACGAGCCGCCCTTCGATGATGTCCCGCCGCAAAGCGGCATAGGCCGTGCCGACCAGCGTGGTCGGCGCGGCGGCATGAGCCAGGGGCGGCAGTTCGATGGTGCTGGTTGCGGGCATGCGTCGTGGGCGGCTGATGCCCCTCTCGTACGGTGGATGGGTATGGAGATTCTAGTTGATTCTTGGCAAATTCCAAGAAACCTAGGGAAATCCATAGAATCTCGATAAAAATATTCTCTTCCGATATTTTGTAGCGTATTGTCTGGCCTGCAATGCAAGGATCCGGGGCGAGTCGCCCCGCGCAGGAGATGAAGTGATACATCTACATGACATCCGCTACGTGCGGCTGGGCACGCCCGATCTGGAAGGGTCGGTGCGCTATGCAACCGAAGTCCTGGGCCTGGAAGTGGCGCGCGCGGAGGGCAAATCCGTCTACCTGCGTTCCGACAGCCGCGATCACACCCTCTGCTATTTCGAAGGCGATCCGCGCGATCACACCGCTGCGTTCGAGGTCGATTCCCCGGAAGAGCTGGACCAGGCCATGGCACAGCTGGAGAAAGCCGGCTACGCGGCGACCCGCGGCAGCGTGGAAGAATCCGAGAAGCGCTACGTGCGCGAGTTCATCAACTTCAAGGACCCGTCCGGCAACAGCGTGGACCTGGTCTACGCCGCGCATCACAGCGGCCGCCGCTATTTCCCGTCGCGCGACGCCGGCATCACCGGATTCAGCCACATCGGCCTGCGCACGCTGAATGCGCGCCGCGACGAGGAGTTCTGGACCAAGATCCTGAGCGCCAAGGTCAGCGACCGCATCGGCGAAGCGCCGCTGCTGCGCATCGACGACGTCCACCACAAGATCGCGCTGTTCCCCTCCAGCTATCCGGGCGTGCAGCACATCAACCATCAGGTGGAAAGCATCGACGACATCATGCGCGCCTACTACATCCTGCTGGAGCGGCAGATTCCCATCCGGTTCGGTCCGGGGCGGCATCCGACTTCCGGCGCGAAGTTTCTGTACTTCGAAGGACCGGACGGCATGATCTACGAGTACTCCACCGGCGTGCGCCTGATTACCGAAGAGGACGAGAAAACCTATCGTCCGCGCAATTTCCCCGCCGTGCCGTCGTCGTTCTGCATGTGGGGCGCCAAGCCCGATATTCCGGAGTTCAAGACTTGACTATCCCGCGTCCCGTTCCGACCGCCCGGCAGCAGAGCCAGGTGCGGGCGGCCGCGCGCGCCCTGGCGCGCGCCCATCTGGTCCATGCCTACGGCCATTGCAGCCTGCGCCTGGACGCCGGCCATTTCCTCGTCTGCGCCGCCAAGCCCATGGGCATGATCGCCCCGCACGAGTCCGGCACCGTGGTGCCGGTGAACGGCGAACTGCCCGAGGGCGTGCTGGGCGAAGTCCGCATCCACCAGCAGATCTATCGCGCGCGCCCGGAAGTCGGCGCGGTGATCCGCAGCATGCCGCGCGACGTGATGACGCTGTCCAGCGCGCGCGTGACGCCCGCGCCGCGCCATGGCATGGGGTCGTATTTCTCGCCGGCGGTGCCGCTGTGGGACGATCCGCAGCTCATCCGAACCGAAGAGCAGGCGGCCGGCGTGGCCGCCACGCTGGGCCAGGCCGCCGCGGTCGTCATGCGCGGCAACGGCGCAGTGGTGGCGGCGCCCAATATCGAGCAGGCCGTGGTGCTGAACTGGTACCTGGAAGACGCCGCGCGCATCGAACTGCAGCTGCGGGCGGCCGGGCTGGGCGACGGCCCCGTCCTGTCGCCGGAAGAAGCTTCCCGCCGCGCCACCGGCGCCGGCCGTATTTTCGAGCGGATGTGGGAATACCTGTGCGACGGGGATCCCGAATTCGCGGACGTGATTTGAAGCAAGAGAGAGCTCCCATGAACGAATTCAAGAATTTCATCAACGGCCAGTGGGTGACCACCGGCAAGACTTTCGAGAACCGCAATCCGGTCGACAACAGCCTGATCGGCCCGGTGTACGAAGCCGGCCGCGCCGAAGTGGATGCCGCCGTCCAGGCCGCGCGCGCCGCGCTGTCGGGCCCGTGGGCCGCCATGAAAGTGCAGCAGCGCGTGGACATGCTGCATGCCATCGTCGACGGCATCCATCGCCGCTTCGACGACTTCCTGGCGGCCGAAATCGCCGACACCGGCAAGCCGCACGTGCTCGCCAGCCACGTGGACATTCCGCGGGGCGCCGCCAACTTCAAGGTCTTCGCCGACCTGATCCGCAACGTGCCGGGCGAAGCCTTCGACATGGACACGCCGGACAACGGCTTCGCGATGAACTATTCGGTGCGCGTGCCGCGCGGCGTGATCGGCGTGGTCTGCCCGTGGAACCTGCCGCTGCTGCTGATGACCTGGAAGGTCGGCCCCGCGCTGGCCTGCGGCAATACCGTGGTCGTCAAGCCCTCGGAGGAGACGCCCGCCACCGCGACCCTGCTGGGCGAGGTGATGAACGAGGTCGGCGTGCCTCCGGGCGTGTACAACGTGGTGCACGGTTTCGGCCCGGATTCCGCGGGCGAATTCCTGACTGCCCATCCCGGCGTGGACGGCATCACCTTCACCGGTGAAACCCGCACCGGCGAAGTCATCATGAAGGCTGCCGCCAAGGGCGTGCGTCCGGTGTCGTTCGAACTGGGCGGCAAGAACCCCGGCATCGTGTTTGCCGATGCCGACTTCGACAAGGCCGTGGCCGGCATCGCCCGCTCGGCGTTCGAGAACAGCGGCCAGGTCTGCCTGGGCACCGAGCGCGTCTATGTGCAGCGCCCGATCTTCGAGAAGTTCGTCGCCGCGCTCAAGGCCAAGGCCGAGTCGTTCAAGCTGGGCGACCCGCACGACCACGGCACCAACTTCGGTCCGCTGGTGTCCATGGTCCACCGCGAGAAAGTGCTGAGCTACTACGCCAAGGCGCGCGAGGAAGGCGCCACCGTCGTCACCGGCGGCGGCGTGCCGGACATGCCCGGCGCGATGGCCGAGGGCGCCTGGGTGCAGCCGACCATCTGGACCGGCCTGCCGCAGAGCGCCGCCGTGATCCGCGAGGAAATCTTCGGGCCGTGCTGCCACATCACGCCGTTCGATACCGAAGAAGAAGTCATCAAGATGGCCAACGACACGCCCTACGGCCTGGCCGCCACGGTCTGGACGCAGAACGTCGGCACCGCGCACCGCCTGGGCAAGGCGCTGAACGTGGGTATCTGCTGGATCAACTCGTGGTTCCTGCGCGACCTGCGCACCTCTTTCGGCGGCGCCAAGCAGTCCGGCATCGGCCGCGAGGGCGGCGTGCACTCGCTCGAGTTCTACACCGAATTGCGCAACGTCTGCGTCAAGCTCTGAGGAGAACGCCATGCCCATTATCCAGGTGCAGTTGATGGAAGGCCGCACGGACGAACAACGTGCGGCCCTGATCGAAGAATTGACCGACGCCGCCCATCGCGCCATCGGCGCGCCGCGCGAGTCCGTGCGGGTGGTGCTGGTCGAAGTGCCCAAGACGAATTTCGGGATCGGCGGCAAGACAGCGAAAGCGCTGGGACGCTGAACTCTTTTCTCACGCAACCGGAGACACGCAGAATGATGATGAAGACGACGACGCTGGCCCTGGCGCTGGCAGCATCGATGGCGGCGGGCGCCGCGCACGCCGATATAAAGATCGGTTTTACCGGCGTCATGTCGGGGCCGATGGCCGCGCTGGGCCAGGATCAGTACGACGCCTTCATGCTGGCGGTCGAACAACTGGGCGGCAAGCTGGGCGACCAGCCGGTCACGGTGCTGCGCGAAGACGATCAGCTCAAGCCCGACGTGGGCGCGCAGATCGTGCAGAAATTCGTCGAGCGCGACAAGGTCAATGCCATTGTCGGCCTGGGCTTCTCCAACGTGCTGATGGCCGAAGCGCGCCGCATCAAGGATTCCGGCGTGGTGGCGCTGTCCACGAACGCCGGCCCGGCCCCGATCGCCGGCAAGGGCTGCCTGTCCAACCTGTTCGTGATGGGCTGGCAGAACGACGGCATGTCCGAAGCCATGGGCAAGTACGTCAAAGACCAGGGCTACAAGAATGTCTACCTGATGACGTCGAACTACCAGGCCGGCAAGGACAAGCTGGCCGGCTTCAAGCGCTTCTATGGCGACAAAGTGCAGAACGAGGTCTACACCCCGCTCGACCAGCTCGACTACGCCGCTGAAATCGCTGCGGTGCAGAACGCCAAGCCCGACGCGCTGTTCGTGTTCTATACCGGCGGCATCGGCGTCAACTTCGCCCGCCAGTTCAACCAGGCGGGCCTGATGGGCAAGCTGCCGTTCTTCTCGGAAAGCCTGATCGACGCCAACTCGGTCGCGGCCCTGAAAGAACAGGCCGTGGGCGCCATCTACGGCACCAACTGGGCGCCGGTGCTGGACAACCCCCAGAACAAGAAATTCGTCCAGGGTTTCGAGGCGAAGTACAAGCGTACCCCCAGCGAGTATGCCGCCAACGCCTATGACGCCGCCTACCTGCTCGATGCCTCCATCCGCAAGGTCGGCGGCAAGGTCGGCGACAAGGCTGCGCTGGCCAAGGCGGTCAAGGAGACCGGTTCGCAGTTCCCGACCGTGCGCGGCAAGTTCGGCTTCAACACCAACAACATGCCGGTCCAGAACTACTACGCCTACCAGGTCGTGCAAGAGGGCGGCAAGGTGACCTACAAGCAGCTGGCCCAGGTTCTGACGGACCACAAGGATGCCTACGCGGGCGAATGCTCGATGAAGTAGGCCCCCCCCCTACGCGCTTACGCGCGCCCCCCGGGGGGCGGCACTGGCGGACCGGCGGAGCCGGATCCGCTGTGCCCTGGGTTCAATCCCCAATATGCTGTGGGGGGATGCGCGGTTTCCCGGGTTCTGCATGTCTTGCTTCGTTGTTACGCTGGTGCCGCTCCAGCGGATGTCGGATTGGCGGTTGCGGTCCGCCGATGGGGTTCCTGGGGGGCGGGTGCGACGGGCTGGTCTTCGCGGTCGCGCTTTCTTGGCAGGGGAGCGCGTTTTCGCATGAGGACTTCGGTGGGCCGGCCGCATGCGCGGGGAAGGCTCGGCCACATGTATATGGAATGATCCATGAATAGTTCGCTGTTTTTGTCGCAGTTGCTCAACGGTGTGCAGTTGGGCGTGCTGCTGTTCCTGCTGTCATCGGGGTTGACCCTGATCTTCGGCATCATGAATTTCATCAACCTCGCCCATGGTTCGCTGTACATGGTCGGGGCGTTCATCGGGGCCGCTACCTACAACGCCAGCGGCTCCTTCGTTTTCGCGATCATCGCGGCCATCGTGGCGGCGGGGCTGGTCGGGCTGCTGCTGGAGCATCTCGTGGCCAAACCGCTGTATCGCTACGACCACCTGTACCAGGTGCTGGCGACCTTCGGCCTGATGATGTTCTTCAACGAGCTGGCCATCGTCATCTTCGGCAGCCGGCCCTACTACGCGGCGATCCCGTCCGCGCTGGAGGGCGCGGTGACGGTGTTCGGTTCGCAGTATCCGGTCTACCGCATCCTGATCATCGTGGTGGGCATCCTGGTCGCGCTGGGCGCCTGGTACCTGATCCAGAAGACGCGCTTCGGCATGCTGATCCGCGCCGGCGCGAGCAACTCGGCCATGGTGAGCGTGCTGGGCGTGAACATCGACCTGCTCAAGAAGCTGCTGTTCATGCTGGGCGCGGGCCTGGCCGGCCTGGCCGGCGCGCTGGCCGGTCCCATCCTGTCGGTGCAGTCGGGCATGGGCGAGCCGGTGCTGATCCTGGCGCTGGTGGTCATCGTGGTGGGCGGCATCGGCTCTATCCGCGGCGCACTGGTCGCGGCCATGATCATCGCCATCATCGATACGCTCGGACGCGCCTACATGCCGCACATGCTGGGTTCGTTCATGAAGCCGGCCACGGCCAACGCGGTCGGACCGGCCGTGGCATCGATGCTGATCTACATCCTGATGGCCCTGGTGCTAGCCTTCCGGCCCAACGGCATCCTCGCGCCCGCCAAGCGCTGACCCGTCCTGCAAGGTAGACGATATGAATCGCGTCAAATTCGGGGGCTGGGTGATCCCGGTCCTGTTTCTGCTCCTGGCGTGCGTGCCCTTTGCCGCCAATGCGCTGGGAGAACCCTTCTACGTCACTTTCTTCGCCCGCGTGCTGGTCTACGCGCTGGCCGCGTGCGCGCTCAACCTGGTGCTCGGATTTGCCGGGCTGGTGAGCTTCGGCCATGCGATGTTCATCGGCCTGGGCTGCTACGCGGTCGGCATCCTGAGCTTCTACGGCATCGACAACGGCTGGCTGCAATTGCTGGCGGCGGTGGTGGTCTGCGGGCTGGTGGGGCTGCTGGTGGGCACCGTCTGCCTGCGGACGTCGGGCATCGGCTTCATCATGATCACGCTGGCTTTCGCCCAGATGTTCTATTTCCTGATGGTCAGCATGACCACCTTCGGCGGCGACGACGGCCTGAACATCAACGGGGCCAGCAACTTTGGCCTGTTCGAACTGACCGGCAGCACCGAGGTGTATTGGGCGGCCTGGGCGGTGTTGCTGGCGGTCACGATTTTCCTGGCGCGCCTGAAGAAGTCGCCGTTCGGGATGGTGCTGCAGGCCACCCACATCAACCCGCGCCGCGTGAACGCCTTCGGCTATTCGGTGTTCAAGGTGCAACTGGCGGCCTACGTGATCTCGGGCGTGCTGACCGGCCTGGCCGGCCTGCTGCTGGCCAACCTGACCGCCTTCGCCTCGCCCAGCTACATGTCGTGGCCGGTGTCGGGCGACCTGATCGTCATGCTGGTGATCGGCGGCCTGGGCACCATCACCGGCCCGATCTTCGGCGCCATTGCCTTCCTGGTCATGGAAGAATTCTTCAAGGGCCTGACGCAGCACTGGATGCTGATCATGGGCCCGGTCATCGTCGTGATCGCCCTGGCGACCAGGAACGGCTTCAAGCTGTTCGAGCGCCTGCGCCCGGCGCCCGCCGCCCCGGCCGCGCCCGCTGCCGCCAAGCCTGTCGCCGTTCCCGCGGGAGAAGCGCAATGAACCCCATCGGACTGAGCACCCGCGACCTGGTCAAGCGTTTCGGCGGCCTGCGCGCCACCGACGGCGTCACGCTGGACATCGAACCGGGCGAACTGCACGCCATCATCGGGCCCAACGGCGCCGGCAAGACCACGCTGATCAATCTGCTGACCGGCGAACTGCGGTCGGACGAGGGCAGCATCCGCCTGGACGGCGAGGAGGTGGGCGGCACGCCGGTGCAGCACCGCGTCGGCAAGGGCCTGCTGCGCTCCTACCAGATCACGTCCATCTTCGATGCGTTCACGGTGATCGAGAACGTCTGCCTGGGCGCGCTGCGCAAGCAGGGCGTGCGCTGGGCGGTCTGGAAGCCGCTGTCGGCCTATGGCGAGGTGATGGCCAAGGCGCGCGACATCGTCGAGCAGTGCCACCTGTCCGACGTGGCCGACACCGTGGTCGCCAACCTGGCCTACGGCCAGCGCCGGCAGCTGGAGGTGGCCATGTCGCTGGCCGCCGATCCCCGCATCCTGTTGCTGGACGAGCCCATGGCCGGCATGAGCGCCGCCGAGGGCGCGGCTGCCATCGAGCTGCTGCGTTCGCTCAAGGGCCGCTACACCATCCTGCTGATCGAGCACGATATGAACGCCGTGTTCTCGCTGGCCGACCGCATCAGCGTGCTGGTCTACGGCAAGATCGTCGCCACCGGCTCGATCGAGGAAATCCGCAACCATCCCGAAGTCCGTCGCGCCTACCTCGGCGACGACGCGGACGCCTGAGGCAGGAGTGCACATGCTTTCTATTCAAGGACTGGCGGCCAAGTACGGCTCCTGCCAGGCGTTGTTCGATGTCGACCTGGAGGTCAAGCGCGGCGAGGTGATCGGTCTGATCGGCCGCAACGGCATGGGCCGCACGACGGTCATCAATTGCCTGTTCGGCCTGCTCAAGCCGGCGGCGGGCACGATTTCGTTCGACGGCCAGCAGCTCAACGGCCTGGCGCCGCACCGGGTCGGCCGCCTGGGTTTGTCGCTGGTGCCGGAGGGCCGGCAGATCTTCCCGACCCTGACGGTCGAGGAGAACCTGCTCGCTACGGCCAAGCGCACCGACGCGTCGTCGTGGACGCTGGACAAGATCTACGAGCTGTTCCCGCGTCTGAAGGAGCGCCGCAGCAACCTGGGTACGCAACTGTCGGGCGGCGAGCAACAGATGCTGGCCATCGGCCGCGCGCTGATGACCAACCCGCGCCTGCTGGTGCTCGACGAAGCCACCGAGGGCCTGGCGCCTATCGTTCGCGCCGAGATCTGGAGCGTGCTGGCGCGGCTCAAGGAAGAAGGGCTGACGATGATCGTGGTGGACAAGAACACCAAGGCGCTGCTGCGCCTGTCCGACCGCAATTTCATCCTCGACAAGGGGGTGACGGTGTGGAAAGGTTCGTCGCCGGAGCTGGCGGCGCGTCCAGAGTTGATCGCGCAATACGTAGGGGTCTAGGGTGTCGACGAGGTTGAAGGACAAGGTCGCGCTGGTGACGGGCGCGGCGGGCGGCATCGGCCTGGCCATTGCGCGCCGTTATAGCCGGGAAGGCGCGCGGGTGGTGCTGGTCGACCGCGCGGAGAAGGTCGAGACCGAGGCGCTGGCGCAGATGGCCGGCCCGGCCAAGGCGATGCGCGGCGACGTGACGGATCCCGCGCAGGTGGCCGAGATGGTGGCGCTGTGCGAGCGCGAATTCGGCGGGCTGGATATCTGCGTGTGCAATGCCGGGGTGATTCGCGCGGCGGAGTTCCTGGACCTGGAGCTGGAGGACCTGGATTTCGTGCTGAATGTGAACGTCCGGGGCACGTTCCTGGTGGCGCAGGCCGCGGCGAAGGCGATGGTGCGGCAGGGGCGCGGCGGCAGCATCATTACCTTGTCGTCGATGACGGCGGAACTGGCGATGTCCAACCAGATGGCGTATGGCGCGAGCAAGGGCGCGGTGCGGCAGATGACCAAGTCCATGGCGCTGGCGATGGCCCCGCACGGGGTGCGGGTCAACGCGCTGGGGCCGGGGAGCATCGAGACGGACATCATGGCGACGATCACGGATGATCCGGAGGCTTACCGGACGGTGTTGTCGCGGATTCCCATGAAGCGCTTGGGGAGCCCGGACGAGGTCGCGAGCGTGGCCTTGTTCCTGGCCAGCGAGGATGCCAATTACGTGACGGGGCAGACGGTCTACGTGGATGGCGGGCGTCTTGCGTTGAACTACACGGTGAAGGTGGATTCGCTGCCTGTTTAGTTTCTGCCGGCTTCCGGATTTTCGGCCCGGCCGTCGGAGCGACGTACGCGGGCTGCGGGAGTATTTCAAAAGAAGCGGATCTACGTGCCATGCGTAGTAATCCGCTTGGGCAAACCCATGCACCTGGCGTTTCCGGATGCGATGGCCGGATTAAGGTGGACTCCCTTTCCCCGAGCGAGTCCACCATGCAGCGCTTCCACGGCACCTTCCCCTATCCGCGGCATCCGGTCCGCCCGCTCCGAAGCCGCGTGTCCGAACCCGACACGCCGCCCTACGGCTCCCTCCAGGACGCCTCGGGTCTTGAGCGGCCCCACGCCAGCCAACCCTATACCGGCCCGCTGCTCGACCTGCGCAACGACCTGGTCTTCAAGCTCCTGTTCACCAGCGCCCCGCACCTGCTGGCTGATCTGATCAACGCCGTGCGCCACGACCAGGCGCCGATCCAGGTCGAGCGGATCCTGAACCCGCACATCGATCCCATCGAACTGCACGGCAAGGCCATCGCCCTGGACCTGCTCGCCCGCGATACCGCCGGCCACCTCTACAACATCGAGATGCAGGTGCGCCACTACGAACAATGGCCCGCCCGCAGCGCCTACTACCTGGCCCGCGCGTTGTCGGGGCAGATCGAACGCGGCCATGATTACCTCGCCCTCAAGCCCACCATCGCCATCCACTTCCTCGTCCAGGACCTGCTGGGCGATCCGGACCAGGCCGATTGGCGCTTCGAGCTGCGCGACCAGCGCCAACCCGCGGTGCGGCTGGGAGAGACGCTGCAGCTGCATATAATCGAACTGCGCAAGGCCGAACGGCTCGGCCGCCTGCCGCCGGCCCTGTCGGCATGGGTTGCGTGCCTGCAGCACGCCCAGGAGGAAGCCCGGATGAAAGACATCACCCACGAACCGGTCCATGAAGCGCTGGGCCGGCTCAAGGTGCTCACCATGGACGAGGACGCTCGCTGGCGGGCCTTCGCCCGCGAAAAGGCGATTGCCGATGAGGCCGCCGCGCTGGCTTATGCCACGCGCACCGGAGTGGAACGAGGGATGGCGCAGGGGTTGGAACAAGGCCTCGAGCAGGGTCTTCAGAAAGGCCAGGTTCACCTGCTGGAAAATCTCCTGATTCGCAAGTTCGGCCCGCTGCCCGATGCTGTCCGCGAACAACTGCGCGCCGGCACCGTGTCCCAGCTGGAGACCTGGGCCTTGAACCTGCTGGATGCCGGGACGCTGGACGAGGTATTCCGCCACGGCGCTGCCTGACTGGGGAGGCCAGCCGCATGGCGGCTGGCTCTTCTCATGACGGCGCGCGTCAGCGCGCCCAGGGCCATCAGTCCAACGAAATATTCGCCTTCTTGATCACCGGCCCCCAAACCGCGTGGTCAGCCTTGATGCGCGCCGCGAAGTCCTCGACGCTGCTGGTGTAGACGATGGAGCCGTGGGACGCATAGAGTTTTTTCATGTCGTCGCCCTGGACCGCCTTGGTGATCTCGCGGTTCAGTTTCTGCACGATGTCCTTAGGCACGCCGGTCTGGGCGACGATGCCCAGCCAGACCGTGCTTTCGTAGCCCTGGAAGCCTTGCTCGTCGAAGGTCTTGACGTTGGGCAGGCTGGGCAGGCGGTCTTTGGTGTCGATGGCCAGGGCTTTCAGGCGGCCGTCCTTGATCTGGGGTTCGACCAGGGCGGAGCCGGCCAGGTAGAGCTGGGTGCGGTCGCCGATGGTGGAGTTCAGGGCGTCGGGGCCGGATTTGAAGGGAACGTGCAGGATGTCGGCGCCGGTCTGGAGCTTGAACATCTCGAACAGGACGTGCGGGGGCGAACCCACGCTGGAGGAGGCGTAGTTCAGTACGCCGGGCTTGGATTTGGCCAGCGCGACCAGGTCCTGGAGCGAGTTGGCGGGCAGGCCGGGGTTGGCGGTCAGTACCATGGGGATGACCGCGACCGGGGCGACGGCCTGCAGGTCGGCCTGCGGGTCGTAGGGCAGTTTGTTGAACAGGTACTGGTTCCAGACGGCGTGGGCGTTGGTGACGATGGCCAGGGTGTAGCCGTCGGCGGCGCTGTTCTTCAGGTTGGTCATGGCCAGCAGGCCGCCGGCACCGGGCCGGTTGTCGATGACTACGGCCTGGCCCATGGATTGCCGCATTTTCTCGGCGATGGGACGGGCGAACAGGTCGGGCAGGCTGCCCGGGGCGCCGTTGACGATGACGTGGATGGGCTTGCTGGGGTAGGCGTCGGCGGCGTGGCCGACAGGAGCGGCGGCAAGCGCGAGCAGGCCCAGCAGCGGGGCGGCGAGACGGCGGCGTGTGAGCATGGCGTTCTTCTTCGGATATGGGTGGTTGACGGGTTGGAAGACTAGGCCAGTCGGCGGCGCGTGATCTCGACCATGACCGACATGCCCACGGGGAGCACCTTGTCGTTGAAATCGAACTTGGGGTGGTGGCACATGTGGCCGCCGTTGCCGAGGAAGAAATAGCAGCCGGGCTTTTCCTGGAGCATGTAGGCGAAGTCTTCGGAGGCCATCAGCGGCGCGATGTCGGGGTCCAGTCCTGCTTCACCCAGGACGGCGCGCGCGGCATCGCGCACGACTTGCGCCTGTTCGGCGGTGTTGATGGTCGCGGGCGAGGTCTGCAGGTGTTCGAATTCGATGCGGCAGCGGTAGGCCTGCTCGGCACCGGCGCAGATTTCGCGCAGGCGCTTGAGCACGTCGGTTTGTACGCCGTGGTCCAGCGTGCGCACGGTGCCTTCGAGCACGGCATGATCGGCGATGATGTTGATGGCGGTGCCGGCATGGAACTGGCAGATGCTGACGACGGCGGTCTGCAGGGGATCCACGGATCGGCTGACGATGCTTTGCATGCTCTGGATCAGCGCGCTGCCGATCATGATCGGGTCGATGGCCCGGTGCGGGCTGGCGGCGTGGCCGCCGACGCCGTGGATGCGGATGCGGAACAGGTCGCAGGCCGACAGGATGGCGCCGTTGCGCACGCCCACGCGGCCGGGTTCGAGCGGCGGATGGTTGTGCAGGCCGTAGACCTCGTCGCAGGGGAAGCGTTCGAACAATCCGTCGCGGATCATGGCCGAGCCGCCCTTCAGGGTTTCTTCGGCGGGCTGGAAGATCAGGTGCAGGGTGCCGCGGAAGTCGCGGTGGCTGGCGTAGTGGCGGGCCACGCCCAGCAGGATGGCGGTATGGCCGTCGTGGCCGCAGCCGTGGAACAGGTTGGCCTTGGCCGATTGATAGGGCAGGCCGGTCTGTTCCTGCATGGGCAGGGCGTCCATGTCGGCGCGCAGGCCGACGTTGCGGCCTGCGCCGAGCGTGCCGCGGATGACCCCGACTACGCCCGTGCCGCCTATGCCGGTATGGGTTTCGATGCCCCACTCGCGCAGCCGTTCGGCCACGAAGGCGGCGGTTTCGTATTCTTCGAAACCCAGCTCCGGGTTGCGGTGGATCGCGCGCCGCCACGTGGTCATGTCGTGCGCGTGGGTGTCTGGCACCTCGAGATTCATTGTGTTCCTGTGCTTCTTTCTGGGTAAATTAGGATGCTATTTCAACTATTGAAATTTGCACTAAGTATTTACCCCGGAAGGGATGGGGAACGCAAGCGCGCTTCGTCCGGGGCCGACGCGCGTCATACAATGGCGGGCTGCCGCCGTGCGAGAGAACGCCGTGACCAAGAAGCTGGAAACCTACTTCACCTACAAGCTCGACATGATCAAGAGCGAGGCGGTGCGGCAGGTCAACGAGCTGTACCGCAAGGAGCTCGGGCTGGTGGTGCGGGACCTGCGAGTGCTGCGGCAGATCGGCGATGCGCCGGGCATCGGCGTGTCGGCCCTGCAGGCGGCCACTTTCATCGAGAAGACGGTGTTGTCCAAGGTGGTGAGCCGGCTGATCGAACTCGGGCTGGCCGAACGGACGATCAGCCCGCGCGACGCCCGGGCCTTCGAGCTCACGCTGACCGCGAAAGGCCGCAAGGTCCGGGAGAAAGCCGACCGCATCGGCGCCGGCCACGAACAGGAGGTGATGTTCGGCGATTTCAGCCAGGAAGAACTGGAGTCGCTGGATTACCTGCTCGACAAGCTGATGCAGTCGTTGAAGAGAGCGCCCTCCGCGCGCTGACCTGATGCGGGACATGTCCGGCCGATTGTTACAGCCATCGTGCCGGCTGGCATCGGGGCTAAAATGCTCCCCATGTCCCAGTCCGCTTCCCCCGCCTTCGTCCATTTGCGCGTCCACTCCGAGTTTTCGGTGTCCGACGGCATCGTCCGCATCCCCGATCTGGTCAAGCGCGTGGTCGCGCTGGAGCAGCCGGCCGTCGCGCTGACCGATCTTTCCAACCTGTTCGGCCTGATCAAGTTCTACAAGGCGGCGCGGGGCAAGGGGATCAAGGCGATCGCGGGCTGCGACGTCTGGGTGTCCAACGACGCCGACCGCGACAAGCCCTATCGGATGCTGCTGCTGGTGCGCGATCGCGCCGGCTACCTGAATCTGTGCGAGCTATTGACCCAGGCGTTCCTGGTCAACCAGTATCGCGGCCGGGGCGAGATCCGGCCGGAGTGGCTGGCGACCTACGGCGCCGGCCTGATCGCGCTGTCGGGCGGGCGGCAGGGCGACGTCGGCCAGTCGCTCGAGGCCGGCAGCCACGACGCGGCGCTGGCTGCCGCGCGCCACTGGATGGCGGTGTTTCCCGGCAGTTATTACATCGAACTGCAGCGCGCCGGCCGCGAGGGCGACGAAACCTATGTGCAGGCCGCGATGAGGCTGGCGGCCGAGTGCGGCGCGCCGGTGGTGGCCACGCATCCGGTGCAGTTCCTCGAGCGCGACGATTTCCGCGCGCACGAGGCCCGCGTCTGCATCGCCGAGGGCGAGATCCTGGCCAATCCGCGGCGCCAGCGCCTCTACACGGAAGAGCAATACCTGCTGTCTTCCCAGGAGATGGCCGAGCGTTTCGTCGACGTGCCTTCGGCCCTGGCCAATAGCGTGGCCATCGCCATGCGCTGCAACCTGACGCTGGAACTGGGCAATCCCAAGCTGCCCAATTTCCCCACGCCCGAGGGCGTGACGCTGGCCGAATACCTGGTGCAGCTTTCGAAAGAGGGTCTGGAGCGGCGCATGGCGCAGCTCTTTCCCGACGAGGCCGAGCGCGCCGGGCACTGGGAGGAATACAGCCAGCGCCTGGACACGGAATGCCAGACCATTATCGACATGGGCTTTCCCGGCTACTTCCTGATCGTGCAGGACTTCATCAACTGGGGCAAGAACAACGGCGTACCGGTGGGGCCGGGCCGGGGTTCGGGCGCCGGCTCGCTGGTGGCCTTCAGCCTGGGCATTACCGACATCGATCCGATCCGCTACGACTTGCTGTTCGAGCGCTTCCTGAACCCGGAGCGGGTGTCCATGCCCGACTTCGATATCGATTTCTGCCAGGACAACCGCGACAAGGTCATCGAGTACGTCAAGCAGAAGTACGGCCGCGATGCCGTGAGCCAGATCGCGACCTTCGGTACGCTGGGCGCCAAGGCGGTGATCCGCGACGCGGGCCGGGTGCTGGACCTGCCCTACCTGTTCTGCGACGGCCTGTCCAAGATCATCCCGCATTCGCCGGCCGACCCGTGGAGCCTGGAGCGAGCGCTCAAGGAAGAGCCCGTCTTCAAAGAGCGCTACGACAACGACGAGGAAGCGCACGCGCTGATCGACCTGGCCCAGCCGCTCGAGGGCCTGACCCGCAACATCGGCATGCACGCCGGGGGCGTGCTGATCGCTCCCGGCAAGCTGACCGATTTCTGCCCGTTGTACTGCCAGCCCGGGCAGAGCCATATCGCCGTCTCGCAGTTCGACAAGGACGACGTGGAGGCCGTGGGCCTGGTGAAGTTCGACTTCCTGGGCCTGCGCAACCTGACCATTCTCGACTGGGCCGTGCGCTATGTGCGCGATTTCAACGAGGGCATGCGCGGCTTCGACGTGATGGAGTTGCCGCTGGACGATCTCGAGTCCTACAAGCTGCTCAGCGACGGCAACACCACCTCGGTGTTCCAGCTGGAATCGCGCGGCATGAAAGAGCTGCTCAAGAAGCTCAAGCCCAGCAACTTCGAAGACATCATCGCCGTGCTGGCGCTGTACCGGCCGGGCCCGCTGGGCTCGGGCATGGTGGACGACTTCGTCAACCGCAAGCACGGCCGCGCCAAGGCGGAATATTTCCACTCCGACCTGGAGGCGGTCCTCAAGAGCACCTACGGGGTCATCGTCTACCAGGAACAGGTGATGCTGATCTCGCAGATCATCGGCGGCTACACGCTGGGCGGCGCCGACATGCTGCGGCGGGCCATGGGCAAGAAAAAGCCCGAGGAAATGGCCAAGCACCGCGAGATCTTCGAGTCGGGCGCGGTCAAGAAGGGCTACGACCCCGATATCGCGGTCACGCTGTTCAACCTGATGGAGAAGTTCGCGGAATACGGCTTCAACAAGTCGCACACCGCGGCCTACGCGCTGATCGCCTACCAGACGGCCTGGCTCAAGGCGCACCATCCGGCCGAATTCATGGCCGCCACCATGTCGTCCGACATGGACGACACCGACAAGGTCCAGATTTTCTGGGCCGACACCGTGGCCAACAAGGTCAAGGTGCTGCCGCCGGACGTCAACCTGTCGGGCTACCGCTTCGAACCGGTGCTGGACGAATATTCCTCGCGCGGCCAGCCGCCGCGCACGATCCGCTACGGCCTGGGCGCGGTCAAGGGCACGGGCCAGAACGCGGTCGAGGAAATCATCCGCGCCCGCACCGACAAGGGTCCGTTCACCGACCTGTTCGACTTCTGCCGCCGCATCGACCGCCACCAGGTCAACCGCCGCGCCATCGAGGCGCTGATCAAGGCGGGCGCCTTCGACACGCTGGCCGACAACCGCGCCGCGCTGCTGGCGACGCTGGGCACGGCGATGGATGCGGCCGAACAGGCGGCGCGCGCCGCCAGCCAGGTCTCGCTGTTCGGCGGCGACGACCATGCCGACCTCTCCGGCGACCTGGCCGACGTCGAGCCCTGGGACGAGCGCGAGCGCCTGGCCCAGGAGAAGACCGCGCTGGGCTTCTACTTCAGCGGCCATTTGTTCGATGCCTACCGCACCGAGGTGCGGCGCTTCGTGCGCGGCCCGCTGGCCAATCTGCAGCCCAGCCGCGACCTGCAATGGATGGCCGGCATCCTGTCCGCCGTCCGCACCCAGATGACCCGGCGCGGCAAGATGGTGTTCGCCGTGCTCGACGACGGTTCGGCGCAGGTCGAGATCTCGGTGTTCAACGAGCTGTACGAACGGCACCGCGCGCGCCTGCGCGAAGACCAGTTGCTGATCGTGTCGGGCAAGGTCAGCAACGACGAGTACTCGGGCGGCATGCGCATCGTCGCGGACGATCTCTACGACCTGCAGATGGCGCGCGAGTCCAAGGCGCGCGCCTTGTCCATCCGCCTGAACGGCAACGCGCATGCCGGGTCGCTGCGTGAGGTGCTCAATCCCCACCGGGCCGATCCGGAGAATGGCTTCCCGGGCACGCCGGTCGAGATCGTCTACAACAGCGGCGATGCGCGCTGCGTGGTGCGGCTGAGCGAAGACTGGCGGGTGCGCGTGCCCGAGGTGCTGTTGCAGCAGCTGGCCAAGCTGACCGGGCAGCCTACGGACGTGGGCCTGGAGTATTGAGGCCGGGAGTCATGCCGGGCTCCGGGGCTGCTCGGGGCGTACCGCCAGCGCCACCAGCAGCGCGGTCATGACGCCGTAGAAAGCCGCGACCAGCGACATGGCGAACATGACCTCGGTCAGGCCGGAGGCCAGGAAGCCCACGGCCAGCACCAGGCCCATGGCGGCCGCCACCCGCTGGGCCCGCGTGCCGCGGCGCGCGGCGCGCAGGAATACCCAGGCGGGCGCCAGGTAGACCGCAAGCATGCCCAGGCCGCCCAGCGCGCCCAGCGTGGCCAGGTTGTACATGAACTCGTTGTGGGAATGCCGGAATCCGGAGGCCTCCTGCGTGATGACGCCCGCCTGGGCCGCTTCCTTCATGGCCGCGGCGTAGCCTTGCCGGCTGACGCCCAGCAGCGGATGGGATTCGAAGGCTCGCCATGCCGCGCCCCAGAGCTGGAGGCGGTTGCCCACGGAACTGTCCAGTCCACGCCCCGCCTGATAATCGACGATTTCGGTGCGCACTTCGTCGATCCGTTGCTGGACCCTTTCGCTGGAGTAGTAGACCGCCGCGAGCGCGCCGGCCAGCAGGACGGCGGCGAGCACCTTGGCGCCCAGGCGCACGGGCGCCAGGCAGACCAGGACGGGAACGACGGCCATCAGCGCTACCCAGCTGCCGCGCGCGCCGGACGCATACGAAACGTAGAAACCGGCAGCCGCGCCCAGCAGCTTCAGCGCAATCGCGAGCTTGCCGGCCAGGGCGGCCCGCCGCGACCAGCCTATCGACAGCAGGGAGAGCAGTCCCAGCAGCAGCGCGATATTGGTGAATGGCAGCAGGTTGGAAAACAGGATCTGCGTCGGGCGTCCGTCTTCGGACAGGCCGATCTGCCGGTGCAGGATCAGCGCGGCAGCCAGTGCCCCGGCTACGCATCCCCATTGGAATTGCCGCAGCCAGCGCGCCGGGACTTGCAGCAGCAGCCACAGGACCGGGGCGAACAGGGCGAGCCGCAATGGCGTATCGAGCACGCTGAGCTGCTGCAGGACTTGCGGCGTCCGCATGCCGGCGGCGAGCGTGCTCAGGCAGGCGGCAACGAAGGGCAGGGCGAGGGCGGCGCACAGCAGCCACCACTGCCGGACGGTCGCGCCGAACCGGGACGCGGGCGGCAGCCGGCCGCGCCAGGCGGTGGCGGCGATGGCCAGCAGCACCAGCAGGAACATCAGCGCGTTCGCGCTGCCGCGCACCCATAGCGCCAGGGCGGGCTGCAGGGCCGCGGCGCAGGCCGCGAGCCAGAGCAGGGCGGAAGGAAGCAGGTGGGGGGAGGTATCCAGTGCGATGCGGGTCATTGGGCTCGGGACAGGGGCGGCACGGCCTGCCAGCGCGCCAGCAGCGCTTCGACGTGGGCACGGACGCCGGGAAGGTAGTTCAGGTGATCCAGCGGTTGGACCAGGCGGGCCCGGCTCTGGCGCACGCGCGCCACGGCCTGCGAGACCGCATCGGCCAGCGAGTCGGGGCGATCGACGTCGAAGCCCAGGCAGGCGTCGGCGGACAAGGTTTCGGTGCTGCCTATGCCGCGGGGCAGCACGGTCGGGGTGCCGCACAGCACCGATTCCGGCCCCACCAGCCCGAAGGGCTCGTAGCGTGATGCCAGGATGGTGAAGTCGACCGCCCGGTAGCAATCGTGGAGGTCTTGCCGGTAGCCGATGTAGCGGATGCGCGGCGACTGCGACTCCACCGGGCGGCCGGCCACCAGCAGCGATACCGGCAGTTCGCTGGCGGCAAAGCAGGCCTCCAGCAGAGGATAGCCCTTGCGTTCGTGCCCGGTGGACGGGAACAGGAAGGCGACCGTGCCGTCGGGGATGGCCAGCGCGCGGCGCAGCGCCGCGCGCTTTTCGCCGTCCACGGGGCAGAACGTGCCCGGGTCGACCGGCGGATACAGCACTTGCAGGCGCTCGTCGGGCACGCCGTAGAAGCGCCGCAATTCGTCCGCCATCAACTGCGAGTGCGCCACCACGACATGGGCATGGGCGTAGTGCGCGCGCTCCAGCGCCACTTGCCAGCGATCCCAGCGCGTGGCCGGGCGCCCGGCATGCCGCAGATGCCCCAGGTGGGTGCCGCCGCAAATGGCGATGTCGGAAGCAACGGTGCGGCTGCACCCGATAAGCACGTCCACGCCGTGGCGCGCCTTCAGCGCCCGGACTCGCGCGGAGACATAATGGTCGCGGACCTTGCCGGGCAGCGCCCAGACGGCGATGCGCACCGGTTCGATCGACTGGTACTCGGGGATGGCGGTGTCGAAGCTGCGCGCGAAGACCACCGGCCGGATGCCGAGTTCGCGCAGGCCCTTGACCAGGTCCATGGTGTAGCGCTCCATCCCGCCACCGTAGCCGAAGCGGTGGCAGGCGATGCCCAGCTTCATACGGCTGCCTCCGTGGCCGCGTCCGCTGCCGGGGCGGGAAGCAGGCGCAGGGCTTCCGCTACGACGGTGCCGGCGGGAAGCTCGTCCAGGCAGGCGCTGCGGCTGGCGTGATGGCGGTCGCAGCCCTCGTTGCGGCACGGGATGCAGGGTTTGGAGGCATGCTGCAGCATGACGACGTTGCCGCGTACCTGGCGCGGCGCCGACTTGAGCCACGGCTGGTCGAGGCCGGCGGCGGGGCTCGGGCCCCACTGGCATGGATCGGTGGGGCCGAACAGCGCCAGCGTCGGTGTGCCGCACGTGGCCGCCAGGTGGGTCGTGGCGGTGTCGGGGCCGACATAGAGGCTGGCATGGCGCAGCAGGTCGGCCAGTTCGGCGAGGCTGAGGCGGCCGTGGATACGCAGCACGCCGGCGCGCTCCCGGGCATCGAGCCCGTCCATGAGTTCGTCGAGATAGCCGGCCTCGGCCGCGCCCGGCCCGCCGCTGAGCAGCACTTGCAGTCCCTGGTGCTGCAGCGCGGCCACCAGCGCGCGCCATCCCTCGGCATGCCAGCGCTTGTAGTGCCACCGCGGCGAAGGGTGAACGATGGCGAAGGGCCGCAGGATGTCGAAAGCCGCCGCGGGACCGGCACCGGTCAGGCGCGCGGGCCAGGCGTGCACGGCGGTGTGCGCGGTGGGCGGGACGACGGTGCGCGCGGACGCGATGCCGAGCAGGGCGGCCACGCGCTCGTTCTCGTGGATGCGGTGCGCCTGTTCGTCGACCAGCAGCGGACGGCGCAGCGACAACCGCTTCCACCAGGCATGGCTGGCATGGGGCGGCACGAGCCCGAGCCGCAGGCGCGCGGACGTCAGTCCGAACAGATGGGGCTTGTCGCCCGGCTGGGGCACCAGCGCGACGTCGTAGCGCCGCCAGAGGCGCCGCAGCATGGCGCGCATTTCCTCGCGCTTGGGCCGCTCGGCGATCGTGAATACCTCGCGTATGTCGGGATTGTTCTGCAGCATGCCCTCGGTGCCGCGAAAGACCAGCATGTCGATCTGGCAGCCGGGGTAATGGGCGCGCAAGGCGTGGGGCAGCGCGGTGGTCAGCAGCACGTCGCCCAGATACCTGAGGGCGATGACCAGCACTTGCCTGGGAGGGGCTGCAAGCATGGCGTTCATGAGTCGGCGCCGGCCATCAGCCGCTGGACGGCGCCGAGGACTTCGGGCAGGGCCGGCCATTGTCCCTCGGCGCCCAGGCATACCGCATCGGGCGACCAGGGGCCGGTGCGCTCGCGGCGCGTGACGCCGAATAGCGTGACCTGGCGAGCGCCGGCGGCGGCCGCCACGTGGGAGGTGCCCGAATCGTTGCAGACGACCGCGCCGGCGCGCGTGGTCAGCGCCGCGAAGGCGCCCAGGCCCAGCGGCGGAAGCAGGGTCGCGGCGGGCACGGCGTCGCGGGTTTCGGCGATCTCGTGCGGCGGCGGGCAGGCCACGCAGGCGACGCCCTGTTCGGCCAGCGTGCGCGCCAGTTCGCCGAACAGCGGCCAGGCCTTGGATTTGCCATGGTGCAGACCGGTGGCGATCGGGGCCAGCAGCACGAAAGGGCTGTTCATGCCGGCCTGCGCCAGCACTTGGGCGGCGGCGGCATGGTGCGCCGGCGTCAGGGGCAGCGCCAGGCGCGCTTCCGGAACGGGCGGGAATTCGCGTTCCGGCTGCCAGCGCAGCAGCGTGGCGTGGGCCAGGCGATAGAACACCTCCACTTCGTGGACCTCGCGCGGCTTGGGAAGGGCCCAGCGCAGCAGCAGCGAGCGGCCGTCGCCGCGGTAGCCGGCGGCGGCGATGCCGGCCAGGCGGAACAGCGCGGCGCTGGACAGGGAATTGGTGAACACCAGGCCGCGCACGTTGCGCTGGCCGGCAGCGGCCTGACGCAGCGCCTGGCGGTTTTCGCCGAAGCTGCGGCCCAGTTCCACGAAACCGGCGGGCGCCAGGCCGGCCAGCAGGTCGCGCGCCCAGGGGCGGCCGCAAAGGGCCAGCCGGCAGCCTGCACGCTGGAGCAGGCGCAGGGCGGGCAGGCACATGCAGGCATCGCCTACCCAGTTGGGCAGCCGGACATAGACGGGATCGGCGGATGACATGGAGGGGTTCGGTTGGGCTGGCGCCGGCTGCGCGTACAATCGGGAACCCTGTATTGTATGCGGGCCACGAGGCCATGGGTGTGTCGATGCGGCATGCCGGGCTGGCCCAGGAAGAACACCGCGTGAATTCCCATCCCGTCAACGCCGACCTGTGGCGCCGCGTCTATACGCGGGTTCTCAAGTACTGGAAAGCGCTCGCGCTCGCCATGCTGTTCCTGATCGGGGTCGCCGCCTCCCAGCCGCTGTTGGCGATACTGATGAAGCCGCTGCTGGACGGCGGCTTCAACGGTCAGAATCCGGACTACGTCTGGATGATTCCGCTCGCCATCATCGGGATCTTCCTGGTGCGCGGGGTGATGAACTTCCTGAGCGACTACCTGATGGCATGGTCGGCCAACCACGTCCTGGCCGACCTGCGCATAGACATGTTCGACCGCCTGCTGCGCCTGCCCGACGCGTATTTCAAGCGCATGGGCTCGTCGCTGCTGCTCAATCGCTTCGTCTCGGACGCCGCCTCGGTCATGCAGCTGGCGACCGAGGTCATCACCGTGCTGGTGCGCGAGACGCTGATCGTCGTATCGCTGGTGTGCGTGCTGCTGTACCTGTCCTGGCAGCTCACGCTGATCGCGCTGATCGCCTTTCCGCTGTCCACCTTCATCATGCGGGCGATCGCCCGGCGCATCCGCGGCATCAACCGCGAGACCATCGTGATGAACGCCGAGCTCACCCGCGTGGTCAGCGAAGCGATCGACGGGCAGCGGGTGATCAAGCTGTTCAGCGGCTATGAGCACGAGGAAAAGCGCTTCTTCCATATCAGCGGCAGGCTGCGCCGCTTCGCCATGCGCAATACCGTGGCGGGGGCGGCCTCGGCGCCCATTACCCAGGCCATCTCCGCGGTGGCGCTGGCCGTCGTGGTGGCGACGGCGCTGGGACAGTCCGGCGCCAACCAGATTACCGTAGGCGGTTTTGCGGCCTTCGTCACCGCGATGATCCAGATGCTCGATCCGCTCAAGCGCCTGGCCAACATCGCCAGTCCCATGCAGCGCATGCTGGTTGCCGCCGAGAGCGTGTTCGCGCTGATGGACGAGCTGCCCGAGAGCGATACCGGCACGCGCACGCTGCCGCAGCCCGTGCGCGGCCATATCGAATTCGAGCACGTGTCCCACCGCTTCCCCGAAGCGGGCCGGGACACCCTGGCCGACATCTCGCTCGAGGTGGCACCGGGCCAGACCGTGGCCTTCATCGGCCGTTCCGGCAGCGGCAAGACCACGCTGGTCTCGATGCTGCCGCGGTTCACGCTGCCGTCGGCGGGGACGATACGGGTGGACGGCGTGCCCGTCGATGAACTGACGCTGACCAGCCTGCGCGATTCGATTTCGCTGGTCAGCCAGGACGTGGTGCTGTTCGACGACACCATCGCCGCCAACGTGGGCTACGGCGCCAATAGCGAACCGTCCGAGCAGGCGATTCGCCAGGCATTGGCCGACGCCAACCTGCTGGAGTTCGTCGATTCGCTGCCGCAGGGCATCCATAGCCAGGTGGGCGAGAATGCCGCCCGGCTGTCGGGCGGGCAGCGACAGCGCCTGGCGATCGCCCGCGCGCTGATCAAGGACGCCCCCATTCTGATTCTGGACGAGGCGACGTCCGCGCTCGACAATGAATCGGAGCGGCAGGTCCAGGCCTCGCTGGAGCGGCTGATGGCGGGCCGCACCACCCTGGTCATCGCGCACCGGCTGTCCACGGTGCAGAACGCGGACCGCATCGTCGTGCTGGACCAGGGGCACATCGTCGAGCAGGGCCACCATGCCGACCTGCTGGCCGCCGACGGGCTGTACGCCGCGCTCTACAAGATGCAGTTCAACGAGGGCGCGGCGGCGCAGGGCGGGGAATAAGCGCCGGCCCTACATGCCCTCGGGCGGCGCGAAAGCGGCGGGGATGGGGAGGTTCTTGCGCAGCCGCGCGAAGGCGCGCGCCGCCCGCCCCGGCGTCAGCGTGTATTTCCAGATCCTTTCCTTCAGCCGGCCCGCGGGGATGTAGGCGCTGCCGATCACCACCCGGCCGGGGCCCCAGTCCGGGCGCCAGGTCTGGGCGCTGCCCAGGCGCTTGAACAGCGACAGCGTGGGGATGTGCAGGCTGGAGGCGAGGTGGCCGATGCCCGAGTCGTTGCCGATGAACCAGCCGGACTCGAACATCCACGCGGCGACGTTGTCCAGCGCGCCCAGGTCGGGCAGCCCCAGGCCGAGATCCTGGACGTGCTCCCACTGCGGCCGTTCGGCCGGACTGACGATGAATTGCGGATCGAAGCCGGCGCGGCGCAGCTTCAGGCCGAGCGCGGTGAAGCGCTGCGGCAACCAGCATTTGTCCAGCGTGCTGGCGGTCGGGTGGATGGCGATCCGGGTGGCGTGGCGGCGATAGCCGAGGCCCGCGGGCGGCACGATGCCGTTGTACTTGCCGGCCTGCGGCAGCCCGAGTTCGTCGCGGCTGAACTCGGCCAGGCGCTGCGCCATGGATTTGGGGGAGCGCTGCCGGCACAGGTGTTCGAGCACGATGGCGCGCGGGTGCAGGCTCGCCAGATCGACGAAGGGCCGGTCGTCGTGCAGCTGGATGACCAGATCGAAACCCGCCAGGCGTTCGCCGGCCGAACCGGCCGCCAGGGCAGGCTCGATGGGGATGCCGGGAAACCAGTTGCGCAGCGTGTGGACGTGGGGGCCGAAAACGGTGACCGCCACGCCGTGCCGGCGCAGGTTGTGGGCGACCGTCATCAACAGCAGCGAATCGCCGATGGCGGGGAAGGTGATCAGGGCGACGTTCTTCGGGCGATGGGACGTGGGCAGCACGGTGTTCCTGCAAAATGGGGCGCGCGGCCGGCGTGCGCCGCGCGAGCCAGATTATAGGGACATGGGCGGTGCAGCGCGGTCCGGGCCCGCAGGCAGGGGCATGGCCGCCTGTCTCAGGGCTGCGCGGCGGACGCCGCCGGCAAGGCCGCGCTCCAAGGCGGCGGGGAGGGCTGCGCCGCCTCGCGGGCCCGCAGCTGCGCGAAGGCCCGCGCCACCCGTCCCGAAGTCAGGGCGTACTTCCACAGCTTTTCCTTGAGCTTGCCGGTAGGAATGCCCGTGCTGCCCACCAGCACGAGACCGGGACCCCAATCGGGCCGCCAGGTGCGTGCGCCGCCCTGGCGCATGAACAGCGACAGCGTGGGGACGTGCAGGTTGGAGGCGAGATGGCCGATGCCCGAGTCGTTGCCGATGAACCAGCCGGACTCGAACACCCACGCGGCGACCTTGTCCAGCGCGCCCAGGTCGGGCAGCCCCAGGCCGTGCGACCGTACGTGCTCCCATCGAGGGCGTTCGGCCGGGCTGACGATGAATTGCGGATCGAAGCCGGCGCGGCGCAGCTTCAGGCCCAGCGCGATGAAGCGCCCGGGCAGCCAGCATTTGTCCGGGGTGCTGGCGGTGGGATGGATGACGACGCGTTCGGCATGCCGGCGGTGCGTCAGCCCGGAGGGCGGAACGATGCCGTTGTACGTGCCGGCCTGGACGAGCCCCAGGCCGCTGCGGCTGAATTCGGCCAGGCGCTGCGCCATGGATTGGGGCGAACGCCGGCGGCACAGTTCTTCCAGCACGATGGCGTTCGGATGCAGCCCGGTGAAATCCGGCAGCGGGCGGTGGTCGTGCAGCTGGATGACGGTGCGAAAGCGCGACAGCTGCGCCGGCGCGTCGGCCGCAGCCGGCGCGGGCTGGATGTCCAGGCCGGGGAACCATGCGCGCAAGGCGTGGATGTGGGGGCCGAAGACCGTCACCGCGGCGCCGTGGCGGCGCAGGTTGTGGGCGACCGTCATCAGCAGCAGCGAATCGCCGATGGCGGGCGAGGTAACGAGGGCGGTGCTTTCCAGCCGGGTTCGGTCGGGCAACACGGAGGCTCCGATCAAAAGAAAGCGGGCCGCAATGGCCCGCGATGTCGCCCTATTGTATGAAAAGCGGCGGCGCGCCGGACGCGCCGGCGCGTCCAGCCGTTACTTCATCTGGCATTCGCCGGCGAAGGAATCCTTGCTGCGCTCGAAGATCACGCCCTTGGTGACGAACGCGGCCTTGCCGTTGGCGTCCTTGGCCACGTCCACGCGGTAGAACGGCGCGATCGGGAACTGGTTGGTGTTGAAGGCGAAATAGCCGCGCACGGAGTCGAACTTGGCCTCGCGCAGGGCGGCGCGGAAGGCGGCCTTGTCGGCGACGTTGCCCTTGGTCTTGGCGAGGGCCGAGGCGATCAGGTTGGCCGCATCGTAGGACTGGGCGGCGTAGATGGAGGGCTCGCGGTTGTACTTCTTGCGGTAGGCTTCGGCGAATTTCTTGTTGGCGGCGTTGTCCAGGTCCGGCGAATACGGGGCCGCCGTGACCGCGCCCAGCGCGGCGTCCTGCAGCGCCGGCAGGGTCGAGCCGTCGATGGTGGACGAGGACAGGATGGGCATCTTGTCGAACATGCCTGCCTGGCGGTATTGCTTCACGAAATTCACGCCCATGCCGCCCGGGTAGAAGGTGTAGATGGCCTCGGGCTTCTCGGCGGCGACGGCGGAGATCTCGACCGAGTAGTCGGGCTGGTTGACCTGGGTGAAGGTCTCGCCGATGACCTGGCCCTTGAAGGTGCGCTTGAAGCCTTCCATGGCGTCCTTGCCGGCCTGGTAGTTGGCCGCCAGCAGGTGCACCTTCTTGACGCCCATCATGTTGGCGAGCTGGCCGCCGGCCTCGTGGAGCTGGTCGTTGTTCCACGACGTGGAGAAGAAGTACGGCGAGCAGCCCTTGCCGGTGATGGGGGTGGGACCGGCGTTCGAGCCGATCAGGAACACTTCCGCGCTGGTGATGGGGCGGTGGACCGCCATCATCACGTTGGAGTAGATCAGGCCGGTAATGATGGGGGCCTTGTCGCGCTGCAGCAGTTCGCGCACGACCTGCAGCCCGACCTCGGGTTTCATCTGGTCGTCCTGCTTGATGACTTCGACGTCGACGCCGCCGAGCTTGCCCTTGCCCTGCTCGACGGCCAGCATGAAGCCGTCGTACTGGTCCTGGCCCAGCACCGAGCCGGGGCCGGACATCGTGGAGACGAAGCCGATCTTGACGGCGGCGACGGCGGAAGCGGCGAACGCCGTTTGCAAGATCACCGCGACGGCGATCATTTTCATGGATTTCATCGATAGACTCCTTCTGACTCCTGGCTTGCCTGGTGGATGGCCGAAGCGGACCCCGGCCCCGGGTGGAAGCGGGCGCTGTCGCCCCTGCCTGCGGGATTAGGAAAGCGAATAGTGTTGCATTTGGACTGACTTCGCACTGAGGGGAAGTTCTGCTTGACCGCCATCCTTCGAGGGTCTACACGTTTTAGATCTAAAGTATTTTTTGCGCTTCGGCCCGGCGTCCTTGCCTGTTGCGCCGTTCGCCGACGCAGCAGGCGGCGCGTCTATGCCTCGACCGGCGCGGCCTTGCCCGGATGCACGGTGCCGCACGAGGGGCAGCGGCGCTTGGCTTCGTCGGTGTAGAAGGCCTCGAACAGCGGCGGCAGGTCGGTGACGATGTTCTTCAGCTGGACTTCGACGCGGTGCACCAGGTGGTTGCAGTGCAGGCAATACCATTCGAAGCCGTCCAGCAGCCCTTCGGGGCGCTGGCGCTCGATCACCAGACAGGCGCTGCCGGTTTCGGGGCGCTGCGGCGAGTGGCGCATGTGCGGCGGCAGCAGGAAGATGTCGCCTTCCTTGAGGTCCACGCGCTCCTGTTTGCCGTCCACCAGCACCTTCAGGTACGCGTTGCCGCGGATCTGGTAGAAGAATTCTTCCAGCGGGTCGTCGTGGTAGTCGGTGCGATGGTTGGGACCGCCCACCACGGTGACGATGAAATCCGAGTCCTGCCAGATTTGCTGGTTGCCCACGGGCGGCTTGAGCAGATGCTCGTTGTCGTCGATCCACTTCTGGAAATTCAGGGGCAGGCCGTATTTGTACATGTCGGTCTCGTCTGGCGTCGTTGAAGGCTGCGTCCAGTCTATGTGAGGCACGAATCGCGCGACAAATAGAAGTTGCGGCCGGGGGTATTCGATTCGGCTATGGGGGAGCCGTCCTTCCCGCCGCCACCGCATGCAGATAGTCGACCAGATGCTGGCTGGCCGGGGTCGGCGTCCGGTTGGACCGCACCGAATAGCCGACGCGGCCGAACAATCCGAACTCGGCCAGCGGCAGCCGCGCCAGCAGCCCATGGTCGAGGAATTGCTGCGCGGCGTCCTGGGGCATCAGCGCGATGGCCTCGCCGCGCAGCAGGATGCCCAGATTGGTGAGCAGTGAGAGCGACTCGATGTGGCGCGCCGGCAGGCCCAGGCTACTGCGGTGGAAGGTCTGCTCCACCGCGGTGCGCAGCGGCGACTCGGCGCTCGGCAGGATCCAGAGCTGGTCCATCAGGCGCGGCAGGTCCAGCTGCTCCTCGCGGGCGAGCGGATGATGCGCGCCGACCACCGCCAGCAGGGGTTCTTCGTAGAGCGTGTGGTGGGTCAGGGGCAGCGCGTAGCTCAGCGCGATGTCGCGTTCCGGCAGCCGGCCCACGACGATGTCCAGGTCGCCCGTGGCCAGCGCGGGAAACAGCTGCGAGGAAGGCCCTTCCGAAATCGTCACGCGTATGCCGGGATGGTCGCGCATCAGCAGCGAGATCGCCTCCGGCAGCAGCTTGGCCGAGGCCGCGATCAGCGTGCCGACGATGACGTGGCCGCTCTCGCCCGTCAGCGCGGCATTCAATTCGTCGGTCATATAGCGCAGCTCCGCCATCAGCGTCTTCACGCGGCGGCCCAGCAAATGGGCCAGCTCGGTGGGAACGACGCCGCGGTTGGAGCGCTCGAACAGCGGCGCGCCGACGAATTTTTCCAGCTCGTAGATCGCCTTGGTGACGCTGGGCTGCGTCAGGTTCAGCTCATTGGCCGCGCGCGACAGCGAACGGCGTTCGAGCACGCGCTCGAAAACCTGCAGCTGGTGCAGCTTGAGCTTGTGACCCAGCGCATTGGGAGTGAGGCGGAAGTTGGACATGGCAGCGAGAGTTGCCCGATTATCGCCCATTTGCGACCGGTTGGACGCACCCGCACAGGACACGGCCTTGACCTCACGCAAGCAAGTGCCCTAACCACGGGCACAGCGGATCCGGCTCTGCCGGTCCGCCAGTGCCGCCCCCTGGGGGGCGCGCGTAAGCGCGTAGGGGGGTCACAACTTTATGCAGACGTTGGTGGGCTCGGTGTAGAAGTGCAGCGAATGGCGGCCGCCTTCGCGGCCGATGCCCGACAGGCCGCTGCCGCCGAACGGCGTGCGCAGGTCGCGCAGGAACCAGCAATTGACCCATGCCAGGCCGACGCTCATGGCCTGCGCCACGCGGTGGCCGCGGTTGAGGTTGGTGGTCCAGACCGCGGCGGCCAGGCCGTATTCGGTGTCGTTGGCCAGCCGGATGGCTTCTTCTTCGGTATCGAAGGGCGCGATATGGCAGACCGGGCCGAACACTTCTTCCTTGATGCAGCGGGCATCCTCGGCCAGGCCGGTCCAGATGGTGGGCTGGATGTAGGCGCCCTGGTCGCGCTCGTCGCCGAAGGCCGGCACGCTGCCGCCGGTGACGACGGTGGCGCCTTCTGCCACCGCCAGCTTCAGGTAGGACAGCACTTTCTCGCGGTGCTCGTGCGAGACCAGCGGACCCATGGTGGTGGCGCTATCCATCGGGCGGCCCAGCACCAGTTTTTCGGCTTCCTGCTTCAGCGCGGCCACGAAGCGGTCGAAGATCGGACGCTGCACGTAGACGCGCTCGGTGCACAGGCAGACCTGGCCGCAGTTGGCGAATACCGAGCGGGCCACGCCGGCCACGGCGGCGTCGAAATCGGCATCCTCGAATACCAGCGCGGCGTTCTTGCCTCCCAGTTCGAACGAGACCGGCTTCACGCCCGGGGCGACAGCCTTCATGATGGTGCTGCCGGTGGCCGATTCGCCGGTGAAGGTGATGCCGTCGATGTCGCGGTGGGTCGTGATGAATTCGCCGGCGGAGTTGGGGCCGAAGCCGTGCACGACGTTGAACACGCCTTCGGGCAGGCCGGCTTCGGCGGCGACCTCGGCCAGCAGCGTGGCGGTGGAGGGCGTCACTTCCGAGGGCTTGGCCACCACGGTGTTGCCGAAGGCCAGCGCCGGCGCGACCTTCCAGGTAAACAGCAGCAGCGGCAGGTTCCAGGGCGAGATCACGCCGACCACGCCCAGCGGCTTGCGGTAGGCATAGTTCAGCGCCTGGCGGCCGTCCGGCGTGTCGGTCATGAAGCTTTCCATGTCCAGCGTGCGGGCGATCTCGGCGAAGGCGCGGAAATTGGCCGCGCCGCGCGGAATGTCGATCTGGCTGGCCCAGCCCACCGGCTTGCCGGTGTCGCCCATCTCGGCGGCGAGGAATTCGTCGAAGCGGCGCTCGATGCCGTCGGCCAGCGCATACAGATAGTCCGTGCGCCGGTTCACCGGCAGGGCGGCCCAGGCAGGCAGCGCCCTGCGCGCGGCGGCCACGGCGGCATCCACCTGCTCGCGGCTGGCCTCATGGACGCGGGCGACCAATTCGCCGTTGGCCGGGTTGATCTTGTCGAAGGTGCGGATGCCGTCTTCGAAGCGGCCGCCGATGAAGTTGCGCAGGGATTTGACCGACATGGCTCTGGATTCCGTGGAAGGTTTAGTACGTATACGACATAATGGTAATGGAACCCGTTACCGCCGGCCAGATCGCGGGCCATAATAAATTCGGCGCCTGCCATAGCCGGCGCGAAGACCCGCGGCCGCCGGCATCCCGCATGTGCGGGGAAGGGCGGCAGTTCAGTTAAGATTCCACGTCATACTTGCCTGCCATCATGAACGCTTCCCCCGCCGATCCCCGCCGTTCCGCCACGTCCGACGTCCCCGAGACGCCCGGCGCCGAAGCGGTGCGCGATTTCGAGCTGACCGACGTGGTGTCGCACCTGCTGCGGCGCGCCCATTTCCGCGCCGAGGGGCTGTTCATGCAGGCGTTCCACGACGAAGACCTCACGCCGCGCCAGAAGGCCTTGCTGATCACCGTCTGCAAGCATCCGGGGGCGACCCAGAACCAGCTCGCCGAGGACATCGCGCTGGACCGCAACTCGTTGGCCGACATGATCGGCCGCCTGGTGCGCAAGGGCTACCTGAAGCGCCGCCGCGCGCCCGCCGACAAGCGCGCCTATTCCGTCACCATCACCCCGGCGGGCGTGGACGTGCTGGAGCGCGTGCTGCCGCGCGACAAAGAGGTCGAGGACGCCATCATCGGCATATTGCCGCCCGAATATCGCGCATTGTTCGTCAAATGCCTGAAATTGATGGCCGGGGTGGCATCCGAGCCGCCCGCCGGGCCGGGGGGGCGGCCCGACGTTGTCTAGCGCATGGTTTCTCCCGTATATTTGTACGTATACGGCATAAATGGTGTTTTTCCATCAACTTCCATCAACTCTAGAACAGGACTGACTACCCATGGGGCAGATAGGACAAGGAGGCGTTGCCACCGAGGCGATCGCCGGGCTTGCGCAGCGCTTGCGCAACGCCCATGAAAGCCGCACCGGGATCGACCCGATCCGCGGTCAATTGCCGGAAGGCGATCTGGACGCGGCCTATGCGGTGCAGCAGGCGAATACCGATTACTGGGTCCAGCAGGGCCGCCGGCTGGTGGGCCGCAAGATCGGCCTGACCTCCAAGGCCGTGCAGAAGCAGTTGGGCGTGGACCAGCCCGACTACGGCATGCTGTTCGCCGACATGGCGGTCTGCGACGGCGAGGAAGTGCCGCTGTCCAGCCTGATCCAGCCCAAGGTCGAGGCCGAGATCGCGCTCGTCATGGAACGCGACCTGACCCAGCCGCTGGCCACGATGGCCGAGCTGATCTCGGCGGCGGCCTATGCGCTGCCGGCCATCGAGATCGTCGACAGCCGCATCGCCAACTGGAAGATCGGCATCGTCGACACCATCGCCGACAACGCCTCGTCGGGCCTGTTCGTGCTGGGCAACCGTCCGGTCAAGCTGGGCGATTTCGATGCCCGCCTGTGCGGCATGGTCATGGAGCGCAACGGCGACCAGGTCTCGATCGGCGCCGGCGCGGCGTGCCTGGGCCATCCCTTGAACGCAGCCCTGTGGCTGGCGCGCAAGATGGCCGAGCGCGGCAACCCGCTGCGCGCGGGCGACGTGGTGCTGACCGGCGCGCTGGGTCCGATGGCCGCGGTGCAGGGACAGGAAATTCTGGAAGCGCGCATCGAGGGCCTGGGCTCCGTGCGCGCCGCTTTTGGCGCTAAGGAGCAAGCATGACCGGTTCGCTGATGACCCTACCCGACGTGGCGCGGGAACTGGACGAAGGCGCCACCCTGCCGCGCGAGGTCGAGCAGTTCGTCGAACGCCGCCCGATGACCCTGGCCGACGCCTATGAAGTGCAGCGCATGCTGATCCAGCGCCGCCTGGATCGCGGCCAACGCCGCATCGGCATGAAAATGGGCTTCACCAGCCGCGCCAAGATGATCCAGATGGGCGTGCACGACATGATCTGGGGCCGTCTGACGCACGACATGCGCGTGGACGAGGGCGGCGAACTGAGCCTGGCCACCCGCGTGCATCCGCGCGTCGAACCCGAGATCGCCTTCCTGCTGCGCAAGCCGCTATCCGGCGTGGTGTCGGCCATCGAGGCGCTCGACGCCGTCGAAGCCATCGCCCCGGCGCTGGAAGTCATCGATTCGCGCTACAAGGCATTCAAGTTCTCGCTGGAAGACGTGGTGGCCGACAACGCCTCCTCGTCCGGCGTGGTGATCGGCAACTGGCACAAGCCCGACATCGATTTCTCCAATCTCGGCTTGATCATGTCGTGCAACGGCAAGGCCCAGCAGGTCGGCACCACCGCCGCCATCCTGGGCCATCCGCTGCGTTCGCTGGTCGCCGCCGCGCGCCTGGTGGCGCAGGCCGGCGAGATCCTGCCGGAAGGGTCCATCGTGATGGCGGGCGGCGCTAGCGCCGCCGAAGCGCTGGTGGCCGGCACCTGGGTCGAGCTGGAAATGCAGAACCTGGGCCGGGTCGGCTTCCACGTGACGGAGTAAGGTCCCACCCCCTACGCCCTGCGGGCGCCCCCTCAAGGGGGCGATGCGTGTGGACCGGCGGAGCCGGATCCACCGCATCCTGGATCATTTCCCGGTTTGCGCAGAGCGCATTTTTTTGGGGAGATTGATGCAACAAACATGCATATGCAATAGAGTTGCATTTAAATGATTTCCAGGTGAGAATGCAGCCTCTTTGCCGGGCGGCGGCCATGCGCGCCGTCCGGCTCTCTCATTCGTCGAGATCCAAAAGGGGGAACCGTTCTATGCCGGGAAGGCTGAATCCGCTCGTCGTAGCGCTGCTGGGAATTGCCTGGGGGGGGCTGCCGGGAGCCGTGTCGGCCCAGCAGGCCGGCAGCGGCCAGGTGCCGCAGACGCTGCGCGAGATCTCCGTGTCCGCCGTGCCCTTGTCGCACGGCAATGACGACCTGGCTGCGCCGGCCACGGTGCTGGACGAAGAGGCGCTGCTGGACAAGCGCAGCGCCACGCTGGGCGAGACGCTGGAGCAGGAGCCCGGAATCACGGCCACGCATTTCGGCGCTGGCGCGAGCCGGCCCATCATCCGCGGCATGGACGGTCCGCGCGTGAAGGTATTGTCCGACGGCGCGGAGGTGCAGGATGCCTCGACCATGAGCCCGGATCATGCGGTGGGCCTGGAGCCCATGCTGTCGCGGCGCATCGAGGTGCTGCGCGGCCCGGCGACGCTGCTGTATGGCGGCGGGGCGATCGGCGGCGTGGTCAACGTGCTCGACAACAAGATTCCGACGGCCATTCCGGAGGGCGTGGAAGGCAGCGTGGAGCTGCGCGGCGCGACGGGCCCGCGCGAGACTTCGGGCGCGTTCGAAGTGACCACCGGCGTGGGCGGCGGCCTGGTGCTGCATGCCGAGGGACTCAAGCGCGACTCGGGCGACTATGCCGTGGGCCGCGGCTGGTCGGGCGGCAAGCGGGTCGAGGGGTCGTACAACGACACCCAGACCGGCAGCGTGGGGCTGTCCTGGGTGGGCGAGCGGGGCTATCTCGGCCTGGCCTACACCCACCAGCAGAACCGCTACGGCCTGCCCGGGCACAATCACAGCTATGAGGGATGCCACACGCACGGGGCTCACCTCCATTGCCCGGACGACGGCCATGGCCATGACGACGATGACGACCACGATCACGACGACGACCATGATCATGATCACGCCCACGACCACGCGCATGGCGTGCCCTTCGTCAAGCTGCGCAGCCAGCGCTGGGACGTGCGCGGCGAATTGCGCGATCCGTTCGCGGGATTCTCGCGGCTGCGCGTGCGGGCTGGCCTGACCGACTACCAGCACGACGAAATCGAGGAAGAGACGGTTGCGACCACGTTCCGCAACAAGGCCTACGATGCGCGCGTCGAACTGGAGCACCAGCCCCTGGGCGGCCTGCGCGGCGTGATCGGCGCGCAGGTGGCGCGCCGGGACTTCAGCGCGCTGGGCGAGGAAGCCTACGTGCAGCCGACGGTGACCCGCAGCAACGGCCTGTTCGCGCTGGAGGAGTACACCTGGGGCGCGTGGCGTTTCGAAGGCGGGCTGCGCCAGGACTGGCAGCGGGTGGAGGCGTCGGCCGGGCTGCCCGATACCCGTCATCGCGGCACCTCGGTATCGGGCGGCGCGGTGTGGCGCTTTGCGCCGCAGTATTCGCTCGGAATGTCGGTGTCGCGTTCGCAGCGCATGCCCACGGCCGAAGAGCTGTACGCAAACGGTCTGCACATGGCGACCTCCACCTACGAAGTCGGCAATGTCGGTCTCAAGAAGGAAACCTCGAACAATATCGATCTGACGCTGCGCAAGTTCGACGGTCCGACCACTTTCTCGGTCTCGGTATTCCGCAACAAGGTCGACAACTACATCTACGGCCGTACCCTCGACGTGCATGAAGGACTGCAACTGCTCGAGTACACCCAGCACGATGCCACGCTGACCGGCCTGGAGGCGCGCGTGCGCCATCAGATCGACAAGGTGTTCGCGGTGACGCTGCTGGGCGACTATGTGCGGGCGCGCCTGGACGGCGGCGGCAACCTGCCGCGCATACCGGCCTATCGGGTGGGAACCCGCCTTGATGCGCGCTGGCAGGCCTGGAGCGCCGCGGCCGAGCTTTCTTTCGTGGGACGCCAGGACAAAGTGGCCGAGTTCGAGACGCAGACGCCCGGCTATGCGATGGTGAACCTGGCCGCGGCCTACGAGGGCCGGCTCGCCGGTAACCGCTACCAGCTCTATGCGCGCCTGAACAACCTCACCGACAAGCTCGCCTACCGGAGCACGTCCTTCATCAAGAACGCGGCGCCGCTGATGGGACGCAGCCTGATCGTGGGGGTGCGGCTGACGTTCTGAACGGCTCGCGGCCGGGGTGTCCAGGTGTAACGCCTGTATGCTGCGGTCGAGCCCCGCCGGCGGCGCAGCCTCGCAAACCGGCACTGCGCCGCCGGGCGCTTGTAGGAGGTCGAGAGCTGTTGTTACAGCCTTGCCCGGCGCCGATGCCTATCCTGAGTCTCTGATTATCCTTGCCAAGGAGAAGGACATGGACCAGGCAGTCAAGCCGGGCGAGACGGGGGCCCACAAATTCTCGATCGATCTCGATGCCGTTCGCGCCAACGCCCGCGAGCACCTGGACGACGGTGCCGTGACCGAGGACTACGGGGCCGACCGCAAGGCCGTGCTGGACATGTTGAACGAAGCGCTGGCGACCGAGCTCACCTGTGTGCTGCGCTATAAGCGCCACTATTTCATGGCCCGCGGCATCCACGCCGATCCCGTGGCGGCCGAGTTCGCCGAGCATGCGACCCAGGAACAGGAACATGCCGACCAGCTCGCCCAGCGCATCGTGCAACTGGGCGGAGAGCCCGATTTCTCGCCGCAGGGCATGATCGCGCATAGCCATTCCCAGTACGTCGAAGCCGATACGCTGGAAAACATGATCAAGGAAAACCTCGTGGCCGAGCGTATCGCCATCGAGAGCTACCGGGCCATGGTCCGCTATCTGGGCGACAAGGATCCGACCACGCGCCGGCTGCTGGAAAGCATTCTCGCCGTCGAGGAAGAGCACGCCGACGATATGTCCGACCTGCTGGCGCGCGGCTGACCGCGGCGTTCAATAGCGCTTGCCGAGCTCCAGTTCTTCCAGCAGGCGCCGGTAGAGCGCGTGGCGTGGCGGGGCGATCCGTCCCGCTTGCAAGGCCTCGAGCACGGCGCAGCCGGGCTCGTGGACGTGCGTGCAGTTGTAGAAGCGGCATTGGCCCAGGTAGGGCTCGAACTCCGGGAAACCGTGCACCAGCTGCGTGCCGTCCAGGTGCTGCAGCCCGAAAGCCTGGAAGCCGGGAGAATCGATCAGGTCGGCGCGCTCCGCCACCTCGGCCGGCACGTGGTAGAGGCGGGTACTGGTCGTCGTATGCTTGCCTGCGCCCAGCGCCTGTGAATGCTCGCGGGTCGCGGCCCCGGCATCCGGCACCAGGGCGTTGAGCAGCGTGGACTTGCCCATGCCGCTCTGGCCGAGCAGCAGGCTGGTGCGCCCGGCCAGCAGCGGCGCGAGCGAGGCGCGGGTGGCGTCGGCTCGATGGGCGCTCAATTCCAGGACCGTGATGCCCAGCGCCGCAATGGGCGCCAGCCTGGCGCGCGCGGCGGGCAGCCCGGCGGGCAGATCGGCCTTGTTCAGCAAGACGACGGGTTCGATGCCGGCGTTGCGCGCGCCTACCAGCGCCCGTCCTACCAATTCCTCGGAAAATTCCGGCTCGGTAGCTACAACGATCAGCAACTGGTCGACGTTGGCGGCGAACTGCTTGGTGCGCATTTCGTCGGAACGGTAGAGCAGGTTGCGGCGCGGCACGACGGATTCGATGGCGCCTTCGGCCGGCCCCTCGGGAGCGACGACGACCCAGTCGCCCACCGCGGCCGTGCCCTTCTTGCCGCGGGGATAGCACTGGCGGGTGCTGCCGTCTTCGAATTCCACCGTGAAATGCCGGCCGAAGGCGGCGATGACGCGTCCCTGCAAAGTGGCGGCGCCGCCGCGGCGGGGCGGCTTCGTGCGCGGGCCGGCCATCAGGCGGCCGCCCGGGCGTGGAGGCGCAGCCGGCCGATGCGCTCGCCGGCGGGCGGATGCGAATCGTAGAACGCCGAGTGGAGCGGGTCCGGCGTCAGCGTCGCGGCATTGTCGTCATAGAGCTTGACCAGCGCCGAGGCGAGTTCGGCGGCGTCGGCCTGTTCGCTGGCATAACGATCGGCCTCGAATTCGTGCTTGCGCGAGTACCAGCTGGCCAGCGGAATGAAGGCAAAGGTGAACACAGGGGCGACCAGGAAGAACAACAGCAGCGCGAGCGCGTCGTTGCGGCCGCCCAGCGTGGGCACCGTGCCCAGGCCGGTATAGAACCAGGCTTGCTGCGACAGCCAGCCGAGCAGCGCGAAGAACGCCAGCGATATGCCGAAGCTGAACGCCAGCCGCTTGGCGATGTGGCGCAGCTTGAAATGCCCCAGTTCGTGCGCCAGCACGGCCTCGACCTCTTGCGGCGCGAGCCGCGACAGCAAGGTGTCGAAGAACACGATGCGCTTGCTTCTGCCCAGGCCGGTGAAATAGGCGTTGCCGTGGGCCGAGCGCTTGGATCCGTCCATGACGAACAGGCCGCCCAGCGCGAAACCGGTGCGCCGAGCGAGCGCCTCGATGCGCGCGGCCAGGGCCTGGTCGGCCAACGGCGTGAAGCGGTTGAACAGCGGGGCGATCACGGTGGGCAGCAACAGCATGATGACCAGGCTGAACGCGACCCACAGCCCCCAGCCGGCGACCCACCAGAGCGGCCCGGCGCTGGCCATCAGCCATAGCATGGCCGATACCAACGGCACGCCGAATACCACCGCGAGCATGACGCCCTTTGCGGTATCGGCGGCGAACAGCCGGAGCGTCATGCGATTGAAGCCGTAGCGGGCTTCCAGCACGAATTGCCGCCATAGCGTGAAGGGCAGCTCCAGCAATGCCAGCAGGGCGGCGACCATGGACACCAGCAGCAGCTGCCTGCCGAAATCCCCGCCGGTCAACGCGGCGGCCAGCTCGTTCAGCGCCTGCAGGCCGCCCAGCAGAGTGAGGCCGATCAGCACCGCGGTATCGAACAATAGCGCGCTCATATCGAGGCGCAGGCGCTCGACGTTATAGTCCGCCGCGCGCTGGTGGCTGGCCAGGCTGATGCGGTCGGCGAATTCCGGCGGGACGCGGTCGCGGTGGCGGGCGACGTGGCGCGTCTGGCGGCTGGCCAGCCAGAGCCGGGCGGCGACGCTGGCCAGCAACAGGAAGATGAACAACAGGGTGAACACGATATCGGCCCGCCGAAAAACCGGGCGTCCGCGCCGCCCCGGAGACGGGTCGAGCCGCTTCCGGCGGGCGGGACGCCGGCCTGTGAGAAAATCGCCATTTGCGCCCGCGCCGCCTTTCCTGGCGCCGCGCGGGCCTGTGCATAGCTCCGGAGCACCGATTATATGGCCTTGAACGAAAACAACCTGGTCTGGCTGGACATGGAAATGACCGGCCTGGACCCGGAAAAAGAACGCATCATCGAAGTGGCGGTGGTGGTGACCGACCCGCAGCTGATGGTGATCGCCGAAGGTCCGGTATTGGTGGTGCACCAATCCGACGAACTGCTGGACGCGATGGATGCCTGGAACAAGGGCACCCATGGCCGCAGCGGCCTGATCGACAAGGTCAAGGCATCCACGCTGACCGAATCGGAGGCGGAAGATACCCTGCTGGCATTCCTCGCCCAGCACGTGCCGCCGGGCAAATCGCCGCTGTGCGGCAATACCATCAGCCAGGACCGCCGCTTCATGGTCCGCTACATGCCGCGCCTCGAAGCCTTCTTCCACTATCGCAATCTCGACGTCAGCACCTTGAAGGAGCTGTGCCGCCGCTGGCGGCCCGAGATCTACAAGGGCTTCGAAAAGAAGAGCCGGCACGAGGCGCTGGCCGATATCTACGAATCCATCGCCGAGCTGGAGTACTACCGCGAGCACTTCCTGAAGGTATGACCGGGCCGGGCGCGCGGGGCGGAATCCTCGTGGACGCCTAGGCGGAGGCGGACGGCTGCGCCGGCGTCGCCCGGCCGGCCACGCGCCAATAAACGCATTGCAGCAGCAGCGCGGAGACGGCCATGCTGAGCGCGGCCATCAGCCACATGGTGCCGGCGCCCACCGGGGCGCCCGGCAGCAGCGTGCCGATCAGGCCCGACAGCGCGCCGGCGGCGGGGCCGAACGCCAGCCACCAGCCGCCCAGCAGGCCGATGCCCCATAGCGCACCCGCCTGGATCAGCATGGGGCCCACGGCCACCTTGTAGGCGCGCAGCAGGTAGCTGGTCATGCACTGCATCGCATCGGACAGGTGGAACAGCGCCAACAGGCCGAGCAGGCCGGACGCCACGGCGCCTACCCCCGGATCGGCCGTATAGGCGCGCACGATGGGGTGGCGCGCGAGCATGATGACGGCGATGGTCAGCAGCGCGCCCGTGACGGCCAGCGCCAGCCCGGCCGTGCCGATGCGGCGGGCGCGCATCGGATACCCCGCGCCTATGGCCTGGGCGACCTGGGCGCCGGTGGACACGCCCAGCGCAAGCGGCATCATGAAGCACAGCGCCACCACATTGGCCATGATCTGGTGGCCGCCGGTGGCGTAGATGCCTTCGCGCGCCACCAGCAGGGCCATGAAGGTGAAGGAGGTGACCTCGATCAGGTAGGAGGCGCCCATCGGAACCCCCAGCCGCAGCAGTTCGCCCAGCGTTTTCCAGTGCGGGCGGCCGATGCGCAGCAAGAACTGGCGGTAGAACGGATCGCGGCACAGGATCAGCGCGCTGACCGCGATGCTGAGCCAGAACACCAGGGCCGTGGACAGGCCGGCGCCGACGGCGCCCAGCGCGGGCAGGCCGAGCTTGCCGTAGATGAACAGCCAGTTGAAGAACGCCTTGAAGCCGATGCCGGCGATGTTGATCGCCATGATCATCTTGGGCCGGGAAATCGCGGTGTTCAGCGCATAGACGGTGCGGAAAAGCAGCGCCGCGGGCAGCGCCAGCGCCAGCATGGACAGATAGCCGGCCACCTGGGCGCGGACGGCGGGATCGACGTTGCCCGACATGGCGAGCCAGGCGTCGGGGAACATCATCGCCAAGGCGCCCAGCATGGACAGCCCGAGCGATAGCCAGACGGCCTGGCCCCAGGCGTGGCCGATCGCCGGCAGGCGGCGGGCGCCGAAGTGCTGGGCGGCGATCGGGATCAGCGCGTGCAGCACGCCGGTCAAGCCGATGAAGACGGTAATGTAGATGGAGACCGACAGCGCCATCGCCGCCAGCGCGACCGGCGAGGCATGGCCGGTCATGGCCGTATCGAGCACGCCGAAGGCCATGCTGGCCCACTGGCCCACCAGTACCGGCCAGCCTTGTTGCAGGATGCGCCGGGGAATGGTGGCGCGGCCGGACAGCAGGGCGCGGCTCACGATGCGGCGGCTCCCGGCGGGCGCTGCCGGATCAGCATGAAGTATTCGCGCGAATCGGGCGCACGCCGGAATTCGGCGGCGCGGGTTCCTTCCCAGAGGATGCTGGCGTGCGCATACTCGCCCCGGCGCACGATGTTCCACAGTACGCTGGCATTGCCCTGCAGCAAGACCAGCGGGCAGCCGCCCGAGGTTTCGAAGACCAGGCCGTCGAAGACCGCGAAGGAGGCGCGCTGCGACAGGCCCAGGCCGACACTGCGCACGCATTCGCGCCGGCCGGTGCGCGCCTGTTCCTCGGCCAGCGACAGCGCCAGGCCCTGCGACACGAGGCGATAGCTCTTGTTGTAGTTGATCGAGGGCAGCCAGAGGGTCATGATCAACAGCCAGCAGGCCACCACGCCGCCGGCCGACAGCACGGTGCCGCGCCACAATCCGGTGGGGCGGTTGCGGAAGCGCCAGGCGATCAGCGCGATCCAGGCCGCGCTCGCCGCCAATGCGGCAAGAAAGGCAAACAGCGAAAAGTCGACGTCGAAGCCCGGGGTCTGGCGCGCGATGTTGCGGGCCAGCTTGGGCGGCACGCCGGTCATCATGGCGATCCATCCCACCCAGACTACGCAGGCGGCGGTGGAGAACACCATGACGGCAAACCAGTCCAGGGCATTGATCAGCCCGCGGCGCAGGGTGGGCAGCGCGAGCGCGGCGAGCATGGCGCCGGGAGTGACCAGCGCCAGGTACTCCGCATCGACCGGTGCGCGCGTGCCGAGCAGCACGAGCAACGCGGCCAGCATCAGCGCGACCGGAATCTGGATGTGGGGCGCGCGCAGGTAGCTGCGCCAGCGCCACAGCGCGAGCAGCGCCAGCGGGCCGGTGGGCCACAGGAACCAGGGCATGTTGCGCACCGCGCTGGACAGGCCTTCCGCGGTCAGGAAGCCGAATACGCTGGCGTTCCAGGCCCACCAGCCGCTCATCCAGTAAGGCTTGAGCAGTGCGGTGGGCAGCCACCAGGCCAATCCCAGCAGCAGCGCCAGCGGTACGCTCAGCAGGGCGATACAGCGTAGCGCCGGCCGCAGGGCCTGGCTGCGCCAGGCCAGGGCCGCGATGGCCAGCGCCAGCGGCGCCACGGCCGGAAAGCCGCGCGCGAGGAAGGCGCCGCCCAGCGCCAGGCCGAGCGTGAGAGCGCCGGCGCGGGGGTGGTCGAGCATGCGCGCCAGCGAGTAGAAGGCCAGGGCGTGGAAGGCCAGGCTGGCCGGCTCGGCGGAGGTTTCATGGCTGCGCCACAGGACGCCCAGGGTCGCGAGCAGCAGCAGCAGCGCGGCATCGGCCAGCATGCGGCCGTAGTCGCGCGGCTCGGGCTGTCCGCCGAAGGGCAGCGCCAGGGGCTGGGCTTCGGTCCGCCGGCCGAGCAGGTAGGCGCCGTACCACAGGCTGCTGCTGGCGATGCCGAACCAGATCAGGTTGGGGACGCGCCCGGCCAGGATGGTGCCGAAGAGCGGAGAGAACAGCCACATGCACAGGGCGCCGACCCACGTGGCGATCGGCCCTTCCTGCGAGACGGCCACGCCCGCGGTTTCGGGCGCCAGCCATTGCTGCCAGCCGCCGTCGTAGGCGGCCCACATCTGCGACAGGCCGATGACGTCTTCGCTTTTCCACGGTTCGCGCATGACCAGGCCGACGACGATGTAGAGCAGGCACAGGGCGAGCAGTCCCCAGCGCGGCAGCTTGGCCGCTGCGTGCGAGGTGAGCCGGGCCGGGGTGGGCGGCAGTACCGGAGCGGAGAAGGGGGAAGGCAGGCGAGTGGGCATCGAACCGCGGATTTACCTGTCAGGCGACAAGTCGCATTCTAGCCATTGCGGCGCGCGTCTCGGGCGAGGCGGGGCGCGATGGCGGCCATGGATAAAAAAAGCAGCCCTGAGGCTGCTTTGTTCCTGGGCAGGGTCCGGCTCAGGCGGACGTCTTGCCGGTGGTGCGGGCAAAGCGGGCGCGGAATTTTTCGACGCGGCCGGTTTCGACGATGCGGGTCTGGGCGCCCGTGTAGAACGGGTGCGATTCAGAGGTCACGTCGCACTTGAAGAGCGGGTAGGTCTTGCCATCGAGTTCGATGGTTTCGCGGGAGTTCAGGGTCGAACGGGTGATGAATTTGTTGCCCGTTTGCAGGTCCTGGAACACGACGTCGCGGTATTCGGGGTGGATGCCTTCTTTCATGGTCTTCCTTGGTTGGTGCGGGTCGCCAGCCGAGACAAGCGAGGAAACCGCCAAAGCGCGGATATCCGGTCCGACAACGTGCCCAATTTCGATAGCTAAGCTGTCTATTATCGCTGGGGATGGCGAGGAATGCAATGGGGTGTTGGTTGGAGGCCTTTTTGCTTGCCTCGAATGGGGTTCCTGAGCCGGCGCCGGGGGCGGGGCGGGCGCGGGGGGGGGGGGGGGGGGGGGGGGGGG
>NZ_UWPJ01000039.1 GCF_900606115.1 Pigmentiphaga humi | reverse complement strand
ACCTTATCCCCCACAGCCACCCCCTCCAACACCGCCAGCTCCTTCACCCCAAACACCATCGTCATACCCGGCATATCCAAATGCGCAATCTCGCCATGCCGAATCGTCACTCGTCCATTGGCCTTGTCGATGCGCCGGATCTCTCCTTGCGCCGTCCCCTTCACCGCGGCCGGCGCTTCGGCGCCATGCCCATGATGATCATGCCCCTGAGCATATGACCCAACCGGCCCCGAAACCGCAGCAACCACGCAAGCAACCGGCACCACAACACGTCGAATGATCTTTTCCATAACTCTCTCCTAGCTATTCAATGCCCACCATGGGCGTTAGGTTTACGCACTTTCAACGCCGCCCCGCCAGCTCCCGCCGACGCAGCCGCATCCGCCGCGCCACGCGCCGGCTCATCGACCTCCCCTCCCCACTCATAAGCCACCGTCCCCGCCGGATGCCGAAACCACCCCGGATCCGAGTAATCCCCCGGATTCTGTCCCTTCCTCACCTTGAGCACGCTGAACATCCCACCCATCTCCACCGACCCGAACGGTCCCTTCCCGCCCATCATGGGCACGGTGTTGTCGGGCAGCGGCATGCTCATCTCTGCCATGTCGCCCATGCCGCGCTCCCCCATGACCATGTAGTCGGGCACGAGGCCGACGATCTTGCGGGCGATGTCGCGGTGGTCGATGCCTATCATGTTGGGGACGTCGTGGCCCATGGCATTCATGGTGTGGTGGCTTTTGTGGCAGTGGAAGGCCCAGTCGCCTTCTTCGTCGGCGAGGAATTCGATCTGGCGCATCTGGCCGACCGCCACGTCGACGCTGACGTCGGGCCAGCGCGCGGCGGGCGGCACGGGGCCGCCGTCGGTGCCGGTGACGGTGAATTCGTGGCCGTGCAGGTGGATGGGGTGGTTGGTCATGCTGAGGTTGCCGACGCGCACGCGCACGCGGTCGCCCTGCCTGACGTTGAGGGTGTCGATGCCGGGGAAGATGCGGCTGTTCCATGACCAAAGGTTGAAGTCGGTCATGGTGGACGTGCGCGGGGTGTAGCTGCCGGGGTCGATGTCGTAGGCGTTGATGAGGAAGATGAAGTCGCGCTCGACGTCGGCGATGAGCGGATGGCGGCCGCGCGGGTGGGTGACCCATGCGCCCATCATGCCCATGGCCATCTGGGTCATTTCGTCGGCATGGGGGTGGTACATGAAGGTGCCCGGCCGCCTCGCGGTGAATTCGTAGACGTAGGTCTTGCCGGGCGGGATGGCGGGCTGGGTCAGGCCGGCGACGCCGTCCATGCCGTTGGGCAGGCGCTGGCCGTGCCAGTGGATGCTGGTGCGCTCGGGCAGGCGGTTGGTGACGAAGATGCGCACCTGGTCGCCCTCCACCACTTCGATGGTGGGCCCGGGCGATTGGCCGTTGTAGCCCCACAGGTGGGCCTGCATGCCGGGCGCCATTTCGCGCACGACGGGTTCGGCCACCAGGTGGAATTCCTTGACGCCGGCGTTCATGCGCCACGGCAGGGTCCAGCCGTTGAGGGTCGCGACGGGGCGGTACGGCCGTCCGGTCGCTGGGTGCAGCGGCGGCATGGTGCCGGCCTGGTCCTGCATGACGAGTTCGGGCAGGCGCGCGAGCGCCGCCGTGGCCACGGGGAGCGCGGCCATCGCGAACGCGCCGCCCAGGAAGTGTCTTCTCGAGTTCATGGTCGTCCTCGTTCGTTCAGTCCGCGGCCGCTGCCGATGCGGCCAGGGCGGGCAGCGCCGGCCGGCCCAGCATGGCCTGCTCCAGGTCCGCCTGGGCGATCCAGAAGTCGCGCAGGGCCGCGATGTAGCTCTCTACGCTGGCGATCTGCGCGCGCGCGTCGGCCAGCAGTTCGAATACGCCGATCAGCATGCCGTTGTAGCGAAGCAGGTTTTCTTCGGCGATGCGCTGGCGTATGGGGACGATCTCGTCGCGCACGTGGCGGGCGATGTCGTAGGCCGAGCGGTAGGCGGCGTAGGCTTGCCGGACTTCGGAGCGGGCGTCGATGGCGATCTGCGCCGCGCGCTGCAGCGACTGCATGTAGACGGCCCGCGAGCGCGCCACACGCGCCTGGCCCCAGTCGAATAGGGGAAGCTCCACCGCGACCTCGAATCCGCGCTTGGCAGGTTCCTCGTTGGAGGTGTTGTACAGCGCGCCGAGTTCCAGCACGTTGACGACGCGCGTCGCGCGGGTGAGGCCGAGGTCGTCGGCCGTTCGCAAGGTCGTCAGCCGGGCGCTCTCGACGTCCAGCCGCTGCGCCAGGGCGAACCGCTCCACGCCGGGCCGGTCGCTCACCTCCCCGGGCAGGTCCGGCAGGCGCTCGGGCAGGCGGAAATCCAGCTGATCGCCCCACAGCCCCAGCAGGCGCACCAGGCGCTCGCGGCTCGCGGTTTCGGCCTGCTGGGCCTGGGCCAGGTTGAGCGCCGCGTCCGCATAAAAGCCCTGCTCGCGCGCCTGCAGCAGGCGGTTCCAGTTGCCGGTGGTGGCCATGCGGCGCGCCAGTTCGGCGCCCGCTTCGGCGGCTTCCATCACCTGTTTGCGATAGCGCACGGTTTCGCGCGCGGCCAGCGCCTCGTAGTAGGCGATGCGCGCGCTGCCGGCCAGTTCGACCACCCGCAGGGCAGCATCGCGCTGGGCCTGCTGGAATTGCCGGGCGGCGATGCGCTGCCGCATGGGCAGCGTCAGCAGGCCGGCGAGGTTGAATTGCACGCCGCGCTCCAGTTCGATCTCGCTGCCGCGCGTCGTGCGGCCGAACGAGAAACCCGGGTTGGGCAGCCGGCCGGCCTGCACCAAGGCCGCTTCGCTGATGCCCAGTTCGTAGAACGAGGCCTGCAGCGTGCGATTGTTCAACAAGGCCAACTGGACCGCGTCGTCCGCGGACAAGGGCCGCGCCAGCAGTTCGGCCACGCGGCCGTCCAGTTCTTGCCTCTCCGCATCGGTGCGGGCCCAGGCCACTTCTTTGCTCAGCCTCTCCGAGGCGATGCCTCGTACCGGACCGAAGCCGCCGTCGTCGCTGAACGAGGCGCAAGCGCCCAGTCCGATCAGGCAGCCCACGGCCGCGGCGACGCGCAACGTGCGCGCCGCGCGATGAACGCGACTCATGGCTGCCCTCCTTCCGGCAACGGCGCGTCGTCGCAGCCGGGATGGTCAGCCGAAGACGGAAAGGACGGCGCGGCTTGCGCCGTCTCGCGCGCATAGGCGCGCCAGCCGCCGATGCGGCCGACTTCGTCGTTGGCCTCGCGCCAGGACGCCACCGTGGGCTCGCCCAGACGGCGGTAGGCGGCGAAGGCGGACTCGTAGCGCAGGCGCGGCACGGGTGTGGCGGTGTCGAGCGGATCGCTGCCCTCGGCGGCGCACCGCACCGCGGGAGGCCGCGGCAAGGCCGTCGGCGCGGCGCCTGGCGGCACCGGCTCGGCCGCGTGCGCGGCCGCCTGGACCGCTCCCGCGGCCAGGCATAGCGCCGCGTACCCGCGGCGCCAGATGATGAAACGCAACATGGAAATTCCTCTCGTATCGCAATCGGGCGATCCGCGCGTGGACGGATCGCGCGCGCTCGTCGCCGAGCGGCGCATGCAGGGCAGGAACGGAAACGGGCCCTGGGCCTTTAGGAACGAGGAGGACGATCGAGGCGATCGGCCGCCATGCGCGCGGGACGCGCGTCGGCGGTGGGGAAATACGCGCCGTCAGCGGCCATGGGCCGCTCCGGCAGCGCCAGCGGCGTGAACCAGCTCATGCAGGCGGCGCAGGCCGCGCAGTGGGACCCGCTGTGAAGATCGGCGGACGCGCCGCCAGAGCAATCGTGAACCGACGCAATATCCGGGGCATGCGTCGCGTCCAGGCCGCCATGCGGCGACGCATGGTGCGCGCCGGGATCCGGCGCATGCGCGTCATGACTCGCCACCGCCAGTTCCTTCATGCCGTGCACCGGCCCATGCGCTCCGGCATCGGCCCGCTGCGCATGGCCGTGGCCCTGCATCGCCTCGCACAGCGACATGCGCGCGGCGGCCAGCGCCTGGGCCGGCAGGGCCAGCACCAGCACGACGAAAACAGCGATTCTCAACACGCTCGACATGGCCGGAGTATAGCGTCGGGCGGCGGATGCGGCGCCGTCACGCCCGCCCCTTCCAGCGCCGCAGCAGCAGCGCGTTGGACACCACGCTGACGCTGCTGAGCGCCATCGCCGCGCCGGCGATGATGGGGCTGAGCAGGCCCAGTGCCGCCAGCGGCACGCCGACCACGTTGTAGGCGAAGGCCCAGAACAGGTTCTGGCGGATCTTGGCGTAGGTGCGCCGGGAAATGTCGATGGCGTCGGCCACCAGTGCGGGGTTGCCGCGCATCAGCGTGACGCCGGCCGCGTGCATCGCCACGTCGGTGCCGGTGGACATGGCGATGCCGACGTCGGCTGCCGCCAGCGCGGGGGCGTCGTTGATGCCGTCGCCCACCATCGCCACGACGCCGCTGCCCTGCCGCAATTCGGCGATGACCTCGGCCTTCTGTTCGGGCAGCACTTCGGCGCGCACGTCGTCCATGCCCAGTTGCCGGCCGATGGCCTGCGCCGCGCCGCGGTTGTCGCCGCTCACCAGCACGCTGCGTATGCCCTGGTCGTGCAGACTGCGCACGGCGGCGGGCGCGGTTTCCTTGAGCGTGTCGCCGAAGGCGAGCAGGCCGACCAGCGCCGGAGCGCCGTCCACCCGCGCCACCCACGACACGGTGCGGCCTTCGTTCTGCAGCTCGGCCGCCTGCGCGGCCAGCGCGCCCAGGTCCACGCCCAGCTCCTCCATGAAGCGGCCGCTGCCCAGCCGGACCTGGCTGCCTTCCACGATCGCCGCTACGCCGCGCCCGGCCACCGCGCGCACCTGGGAAGCAGGCGGCACGGCAATGTCTTCGCGCCCGGCCGCGACGATGACCGCGCGTGCCAGTGGATGCTCGCTGCCGGATTGCAGGGCGGCGCTGAGCGCCAGCAGCCCGGCGCGGTCGCCCTGCGCGGGCTCGGCCGCCACCAGCTCGGGTTTGCCTTCGGTGAGCGTGCCGGTCTTGTCGAAAGCCACCACCTTAATGTTGTGCGCGACCTCCAGCGCCTCGGCGTCCTTGATGAGGATGCCGTGGCGCGCGGCCACGCCGGTGCCCGCCATGATCGCGGTGGGCGTGGCCAGCCCCAGCGCGCACGGGCACGCGATCACCAGCACGGCCACGGCGTTCAGGATGGCGCGTTCCCAGTCGCCGGTGGACAGCCCCCAGGCCGCGAGCGTCACCAGCGCCGCAGCCACGATCACGGGCACGAACACCTCGCTGACGCGGTCCACCAGGCGCTGGATGGGCGCCTTCTTGGCCTGCGCCGACTCCACCAGCCGCACGATGCGCGCGAGCATGGATTCGGCGCCGACGGCGGTGGTGCGTACCAGCAGCAGGCCATCGGCGTTGACCGCGCCGCCGGTGACCGGATCCTGCTCGCGCTTGGCCACGGGCAGGCTTTCGCCGGTGATCAGCGATTCGTCCACCTGGCTGGCGCCTTCCACCACGACCCCATCGACGGGAATGCGCTCGCCCGGCCGCACCACGACGAGGTCGTCCACGCGCACCGCGGACAGCGGCACTTCGCTTTCTTCATTACCGCGCCGCACCCGCGCCACCTCCGGCCGCAGCGCGTTGAGCGCGCGGATGGCCTCGGTGGTCTGGCGCTTGGCCCGCCCTTCCAGCCACTTGCCCAGCAGCACCAGCGTGATGACCACGGCCGAGGCTTCGAAGTACAGATGGTGCGCCGCGCCGCTGCCGTGCCGCAGCAGCTGGTAGAGGCTCAGCCCATAGGCCGAACTCGTGCCCAGCGCCACCAGCAGGTCCATATTGCCGGCGCGGGCGCGCAAGGCCTTCCAGGCGGCGCGGTAGAAGCGCGCGCCCAGCCAGAACTGCACCGGCGTGGCCAGCGCGAATTGCACCCAACCATCGGGCATCCAGTGGATGCCGAAAGGCATCAGCAGCATGGGCAGCACCAGCGGCGCGGACAGCACCACGGCCGCCGCGATGGGCCACCATTCGGGCCAGCCGCGCGCTTTCTCGGCCGCAGCCGCCGCCAGCGCCGGGCTCGCCTCGTAGCCGGCCCGCTCCACCGCGGCGATCAGCGCCGCGGTATCGACGCGCGAGCCCAGCTGCACGCGCGCCGTCTCGGTAGCCAGGTTCACTTCTGCGCTGCTCACGCCCGGCACGCGCAGCAAGGCTTTTTCCACCCGCGCCACGCAGGAGGCGCAGGTCATGCCGGCGATGCGCAGGTCCACGCTCTCTTGCGGCACCTCGTAGCCGGCCTTCTCGATCGCGGCGCGCAGGGCCGCCGCGTCGGCGGGCGCGTCGGCCTCTACCTGGGCGGTCTCGGTGGCCAGGTTGACGGTGGCTTCACGTACGCCCGGCACCGCGCGCAGCGCGCGTTCGACCCGACCCACGCACGATGCGCAGGTCATGCCTTGCACGGGCAGGGTCCAGGTGGCCGGGGCCGAGGCGGCGCCTGATGTCGACGGGCTGCTCATGATCGTCCTTCGTCCATGGGTTGCTGATGCAGGACAGTATCAGGCTTCCCATGGTAGGAAGGTCAACGCCCCCGCGCCCGCAGCGCGGGAGGCGCCCGTCAGAGCGGCGGCACCGAGTCGGTGCTAGCCGCCACGGTGGGCAGTTCGTCCAGCTTGGGCGCCGGCGGCAGGCCGGTGGCGGCGAGGATTTCCTTCTCGTCCAGCGTCTCGCGCTCCAGCAGCGCCCGCACCAGCGCATCGAGCTGGGCGCGATGCTCGCGCAGCAGGCTCAAGGCCTTGTCGTGGCATCCGTGGATGATGTGCTGCACCTCGGCGTCCACCAGCCGCGCCGTCTCCTCGCTGCACGCCAGGCTGCCCTGGCCGCCGCCCAGGTAGGGATTCTGGCGCGGCGCAAGCTGGACCATGCCGAGCTTGTCGCTCATGCCCCAGCGCACGACCATGTTGCGCGCCAGGTTGGTGGCCTGTTCGATGTCGCTTTCCGCGCCGGTGGTGCGGGTGCCGTAGACCACTTCCTCGGCCGCCCGTCCTCCCAGCATGCCGACGATGCGCGCCAGCAGATAGGCCTCGGGGTAGTTGTAGCGGTCAGTCTGCGGCCGCTGGTAAGTCACGCCCAGGGCCTGGCCGCGCGGCACGATGGTGACCCGGTGCACCGGATCCGCGCCCGGCACCAGCAGCCCCAGGATGGCGTGGCCGCCCTCGTGGTAGGCGATGCGCTCGCGGTCGGCATGGCTCAGGATCAGCGGGCGCTCGGGCCCGAGCACGATTTTCTCCAGCGCATCGTTGAAGTCCTTCTGGCCCACCGTTTCCTGGTCGCGCCGCGCCGCCAGCAGCGCCGCCTCGTTCACCACGTTCTTCAGGTCCGCACCCGACAGGCCCGGCGTGGTGGCCGCGAGATCGGCCAGGTCCACGTCGGCGGACAGCGGCACCTTGCGGGTGTGGACTTTCAGGATGGCCTCGCGGCCGTTCTTGTCGGGCAGGTTGACCACCACGCGCCGGTCGAAGCGGCCGGGGCGCAGCAGCGCCTTGTCGAGCACGTCGGGCTGGTTGGTCGCAGCCAACACGATCACCCCTTCCCGGCCGGAAAAGCCGTCCATCTCGGTCAGGATCTGGTTGAGCGTCTGCTCCTGCTCGCTCGATCCGCCCAGCGCGACCTGGCCGCGCGCGCGGCCGATGGAATCGATTTCGTCGATGAAGATGATGGACGGCGCCTGTTCGCGCGCCTGCTTGAACAGGTCGCGCACCCGGGCGGCGCCCACGCCGACGATCATCTCGACGAACTCGGCCGCGCTCATCGAGAAAAACGGCACGCCGGCTTCGCCCGCGACGGCCTTGGCCAGCAGCGTCTTGCCCGTGCCCGGCGCGCCCACCAGCAGCACGCCCTTGGGGGCCGAGCCGCCCAGCCGGGTGTACTTGGCCGGATTCTTCAGGAAATCCACCACTTCGACCAGTTCGTTCTCGGCCTCGTCGATGCCGGCCACGTCTTCGAAGGTGACTTTTTCCCCGCCCTCCAGGTCGTAGCGGCGCGCCTTGCTCTTGCCCAGCCCGAACATGCTGCCGCCCATGCCGCCCTGCTTCGCGGCGCGGCGGTAGAGCCAGACGTAGAAGGCGATGATGAAGATGGCCGGGCCGAAACCGAAGATCAGGGTGGACAGCCAGTTGCCGGTCTGGATGGGCTGCGCGCTGATCTCGACCTTGTGGTCGATCAGGAACTGCTCGAAACCCGGATCCACGAATACCGGCAGCGTGCTTTCGAAGGTGGTCGAGGTGCGCGGCTGGGCCGGCTGCGCGCCGCTCTTGGCGGGCGCCTCGGTCGTGGCGCGCGGCCAGGTCACGGCCTGCACGAAACGCCCTTCGATGCCCTCGCCCTGGCTGTAGATGGCGGTGACGTTGCCCTTGGCGACTTCTTCCTTGAAGACCGTGTAGGGCACGGTGATGGGCTCGTCGGCGCCGCCCGAGAGATAGCGCGCCACGACGTAGTTCACCAGCAGCACGGCCAGGAAAATCAGCCACATCCGGCGCGGCGGCATGGCGGCCGGACTGCCTCCGCGTTTATCGGGGGCGGGACGCGTTCCGCCCGGGACATTGCCGTTCCTCTTGGGTTCCTGCTGGCTAGGCCACTTCATGAAAACTCCCGCGCATGCATTCCACAGGGGACAAGCATACTCCGGCGGCGCTACGGCTTGCGGCGGCGCGAACGCGCCGCGGAACGCCGCGTCCGGGCCTGCGCGACGATCACGTCGCGGAATGCCTGCACCGCCGGCGTGGGAGGCTGGCCGCGCCGCGAGATGATGCCGACCTGCCTGCCCAATACCGGTTCGACCAGGTCCACGCCCACCAGCGCCTGGCCCGAACCTCCCGACAAGGCGTGCTTGGGCACCGCGCCCACCCCCACCCCGGCCTGGATCAGGCTCAGCAGCGCGGGCACGTGCAGCACCTCGCCTATCCAGTTGGGCCGCCTGGCCAGGTGTGCCAGGCCCTGGTCGATCAGCAGGCGATTGCCGCCGCCCGCGGCCAGGCCTATGCATTCCACCTCCGCCAATTCCTCCCAGCGGACCTGCGCGCGGCCGGCGAGCGGGTGATCGGCGCGGCAGGCCAGCACGAACGGCTCGCTCGACAGTTCTTCGAATTCCAGGTCGGGTTCGCGCGTGCCGAGGTAGCCGATGCCGAAATCCGCTTCCGAACGCGAGACCGACAGCAGCACGTCGGGCGCGGGCTGGTCGAGCACGCGCAGCCGGATGCGCGGGAACCGGGCATGAAAGCCCCCCGCCGCCTGCGCGACGAAGTTGTCCACCGCCGACGGGATGCAGGCCACCGTCACCAGCCCGCGTATCCGTTCGGACAGCTCGGTCATGCCCAGCAGCGCCCCTTCCAGTTCGGACAGCACGTGCTGGGCGCGCGGCAGGAAGGAGCGCCCCATGGCATTGAGTTCGACCTTCCGGGTGCTGCGTTCGAACAGCCGCATGCCCAGCGCCTGTTCGAGTTTGTCGACCCGCCGCGACAAGGCGGGCTGGGACACGTGCAACGCCTGCGCCGCCGCGCGAAAGCTGGCCAATTGCGCCACCGACACGAAGGCCCGCAAATCCGACAGGTCGAAATTCATTCGATTATCGTATCAATTGAAAGGATTTTTGCAATTTACAGCAAAAGGCATATCGCGGACGATCCGGGGCAAGGCACCCATGAGTGCCGTCCATCGATCAGGAGCAGACACCATGAGCATTTCCCACTCCCTTTCCCGGCGCGACTTCGTCCGCCTGGGTGCGGCCACCGCCGCGCTGGCCGCCGGCGGCGCCGGCCGCGCCGCCGAGAAGTATCCGACCAAGCCCGTCACCGTGATCGTGCCCTACGCCCCTGGCGGCCAGGGCGACGTGTTCGCCCGCTTGATCGCGCCCGACCTCGGACAGGCGCTGGGCCAGTCGGTCATCGTGGAGAACCGCCCGGGCGCGACCGGCGCGCTCGGCACGCGGCAGGTCGTGCGCGCCGAGCCCGACGGCCATACGCTGCTGATGGGCCAGACCGGCGAAATCGCCATCAACGGCTTCGCCATGAAGAGCCCCGGCTACGACACGCTCAAGGACTTGCGCGCGATCGCTCTGGTCGGCAACGCGCCGCTGGTGCTGGCCGTGCCGCAGAACTCGCCGTTCGCCGACGTGGCGGCGCTGCTGCAGGCCGCGCGCGACAAGCCCGGCAGCGTCGCCTATGCGTCGTCGGGCACGGCGACGCCCGGCCACCTGGCCGCGGCGGCACTGGCAGCCGGCTCCAAGACGGAGATGACCCACATTCCCTACAAGGGCGCGGGGCAGGCGATCTCCGACCTGATCGGCGGACAGGTGCAGCTCTTCTTCGCCAGCGCCTCGTCGATCATGCCGCACATCCAGGGCGGACGCGTGCGCGCGCTCGCCGTTTCGTCGCTGGAGCCGGTCGCCGCGCTGCCCAAGGTGCCGACCATCGCGCAGACGCTGCCCGGCTTCGAGTTCAGCCTGTGGGGCGGCTACTTCGCGCCGGCCGCGACGCCGCCGGCCATCGTCGAACTGCTAGCGGGCCACATCAACCGCATCGTGCAAAAACCCGAGCTGCACAAGCGGCTCGAATCCGAAGGCAGCGCGGTGGCGCCGATGACGCCCGATCGCTTCGGCCAGTTCGTGCGCGCCGAAATGGACAAATACGCCGCCCTGGTCAAGAGCACCCAGGCGCACGTCGACTGACGCCCACAGCCCTTGGCCTTTTTCCTCATTCCCTACCGAACACCATCATGAAAATCATCGTACTTCCCGGCGACGGCATCGGCCCCGAAACCATGGCCGCCACCGTCGAGGTCCTGCGCGCGGCCTCCCAGCGCTTCGGTTTCGACCTGGAACTGGAGCAAGACGTCGCCGGCCACGACAGCCTGCTGCGGCATGGCGCCACCGTCACGCCGGCCTTGCTCGACAAGGTCCGCGCCGCCGACGGCCTGATGCTCGGGCCGATGGCGACCTTCGACTTCAAGGACGAAAGCAAAGGCGAGATCAACCCCTCCATGTTCTTCCGCAAGGAGCTGGACCTGTACGCCAACATCCGCCCGGCGCGCACCTGGAACGGCGTGCCGCACAAGGTCGACGCCTTCGACCTCGTGGTCGTGCGCGAGAACACCGAAGGGTTCTACGCCGACCGCAACGTGGCTTCCGGCGGCAGCGAAATGCTCATCACCGAAGACGTGGTGGTCTCCCTGCGCCGCATCACGCGCATGTGCTGCCGGCGCATCGCCCGCGCCGCCTTCGAGCTGGCGCGCAACCGCCGCAAGCGCGTCAGCATCGTGCACAAGGCCAACGTGCTCAAGATCGGCGACGGCATGTTCATCGATGAATGCCGCAAGGCCGCGCTGGACTTCCCCGACGTCGCCGTGGACGACTTCATCGTCGATGCGATGATGGCGCACGTGGTGCGCGCGCCGCAGCGCTTCGACGTCATCGTCACGACCAATATGTTCGGCGACATCCTCTCCGACCTGACCGCCGAGCTGTCGGGCAGCCTGGGGCTGGGCGGCTCGCTCAACATGGGCGCGCGCCACGCGATGGGCCAGGCGGCGCACGGGTCTGCGCCCGACATCGCCGGCCAGGACATCGCCAACCCGTTCTCGCTGATCCTGTCGGCCGGGCAGTTGCTGGAATGGCACGGCCGCCGCACCGGCCAGGCGGCCTGCATCGCCGCCGCCGAGGCCATCCTCCACACCGCCGCCGCGGTGGTCGAGGCCGGCGAATCCACGCGCGACGTGGGCGGCAACCTCGGCACCGCCGCCACCGGCCAGGCCTTCGCCCGGCGCCTGTTGGACGCCTGAGCCATGGCGCACGAGGCGGTAGCCGCCATCCGGCAGGCCATGCCGCCGCGGGCCTGCGATTGCCACACGCACGTCATCGGCGCGGCCGAGGCCTACCCCATGGCGCCGGACCGCCACTACACCCCGGGGCCGGCGTCGGCCGCCCGGTTGCGCCGTCACCTCGAGCAGACCGGCATGGCGCGCGTGGTCGTCGTGCAGCCCAGCGTCTACGGCACCGACAACACCTGCCTGCTCGATGCCTTGCGCGAACTGGACGGACGCGCGCGGGGCGTCGCCGTGATCGATTCCGGCTTCACGCCCGCGAGCCTGCGGACGCTGCACGACGGCGGCGTGCGGGGCGTGCGCGTCAACCTGGAAAGCGGCGGCCTGCAGGATGTCCGCGACGCCGAGCGCGCGCTGGCGGCGATCAGCGCGCAGGTCGCCGATCTCGGCTGGCATGTGCAGCTCTACGCCGCCTACGGCGTGATCGAGGCATTGGCGCCCGTGCTCGCCGGCCTGCCCTGCCCGGTCGTCCTGGACCACTTCGCCATGGCGCCCTGGTCGCCGGCGGCAGGCGCCGTGCTGGCCGATCTTCTGCGGTCGGGACGCGTCCACCTCAAGCTCTCGGCGCCCTACCGGCTGGCCAGCCAGCCGGACGCCGCGCAATGGGCCCGCATGCTGGGCGAGCAGGCGCCATCGGCCCTGCTCTGGGGCAGCGACTGGCCCCATACCGCCCGAGCCCCGGGCAAAGCGGCCCATGAAGTCAGCCCGTACCGGAAGATCGGCCCGAAGCGATTGCTGGCGGACCTGGCGCGCTGGCTGCCCACCGAGGCGCTGCGGCAAGCCGTGCTGGCGGACAACCCCGATCGTCTTTATTGGCGCTGAATCGGCAATCGGCCTGGCGCTCAGGCCCGTTCGACGCCGGCGACGATGGGCGTGCCGCTGGCCGGATCGCGCAGCAGCACGCATTTCACGCCGTACAGAGACCGCACCAGTTCCGGCGTAACGACCTGCGCCGGCGCGCCTTCGGCCACGATACGGCCGTCCTGCATGGCGACGAGATGGTCCGCGTAGCGGCAGGCGCTGTTGAGGTCATGGACCACCATGACGACGGTCTTGCCCGCGGCGGCCAGTTCCCGGATCAGTTCGAACACTTCGATCTGGTGCCCCAGGTCGAGCGCCGAGGTGGGCTCGTCGAGCAGCAGCAGCGGCGTGGCCTGGGCAACGGCCATCGCGATCCAGGCACGCTGCCGCTGGCCGCCGGACATGGAATCCAGCGGGCGATCGGCCAATTCCTCGAGATCCGCGGCGGCGAGCGCGGCGGCGACCACGTTCCGGTCTTCTTCCGACCATTGGCGCAGAATGCCCTGGTGCGGCTGGCGGCCGAACCGGATGAGTTCGGCCACGGTCAACCCGTCGGGCGCCGTGGCGTCCTGCGGCAGCAGCGCCAGGCGGCGCGCCACCTCGCGCGTGGGCAGGCGGCCGATGTCCCGTCCGTCGAGCAGCACCGCGCCGCCGGCCGGCTTGTGCAGGCGCGCCAGCCCCGCCAGCAGCGTCGACTTGCCGCAACCGTTGGCGCCGACGATCGCGGTCACGCAAGCGGGCGGAATGCGCAGGGAAAGCCCGGCGACGACCGTGGTGTCTCCATAGGCGAGGCTCAGGTCGCGCGCTTCCAGTTGCGCGCCGGCATGTTCCTGCGCGGCGAGCGCCTCGGCGCGTACGGATCGATGGTTCATAGCGAATGCCTCGCCGGCCGGCGCAAGAGTATCCATAACAGGTAAGGTCCGCCCACCACGGCCGTCACGACGCCTACCGGGATCTCGATAGGCGCGAACCAGGTGCGGCCCGCCCAATCCGCCCCGAGCATGAGCATGGCGCCCGCGAGCCCCGACGTGGCGATGGGCACGCCGCGCCTGCCGCACAGATAACGGGCGGCCTCGGGCGCCGCCAGCGCCACCAGGCCGACCGGCCCCGCCACGCTGACCGACAGCGCGCTGAGCAGCACTGCGGCCGCCAGGGTGGCCGCGCGCGTGCGCGCCACCGGCACGCCCAGCCCTTTGGCCACGGCTTCGGAAAACCGCATGGGGTCGAGCCGGCGCGCCAGGTACTTGGCCCATGGAAAAGCCAGGGCCAGCCCGGCCGCGAGAATCCACACGGCCGAAGCCGGCCGGGCGTTGAGGCTGCCGACGGTCCACGGGTAGGCCTGATTGGCGGCGTCTATGCCGGTACGGGCCAGCATCAGGTTGGTGAGCGCGGCGAAGACGGCGCCCACGCCTATGCCGACCACGACGAAGCGATAGCCGCGCGTGCCGCTGCCGCCGCCCAGGCCGAAGGCCAGCGCGGCCGCCGTCGCCGCGCCCATCAGCGCCATCGCGGGCGGCGCGAGACTGGCCGGCACCGCCACGATGGAAGCGACCGCGAACGCCGTCGCGCCATTGTCGAGGCCGATGACGCCGGGCGTGGCGAGCCGATTGCCGGTCAGCGTCTGCAGCAGGCACCCGGCCACGCCGAAGGCGAACCCCGACAGCAGCGCCGCGGCGATGCGGGGCAGCCTGAGCGCCTGCACCAGGAACACGTGCATGGGATCGCCCTGCCCCCAGGCCGCGCGCAACGCCGACCACGGCGTCAAGCCTTCGCTGCCCGCCGCCAGGATCGCGCTGCCGGCGGCCAGGAGCAATATCAGCAGCGCCGCGCCGGCCGCCCAGGCCCGCCGGTGGAGCAGCACGCGCCAGCCTTGCCACGACAGGAGCGCATATCCCGGCGGTGCGAGCGCGCCACGACTGGTTTGCACGCCGCCCATCGGTCAAAACCTCGGCAGGCGCTCGGTGCGCACGATGGCCACCAGCACCGGCGCGCCGATAAAGGCGATGACCACGCCCACCGGCAATTCGTAGGGCTTGATCAGCAGCCGGGAGAAGATGTCGGCGGCCAGCACCAGACAGGGTCCGGCCACGGCGGCGACCGCGAGGCAGCGCGGCAGGCTGGGGCCGACCAGCCGCCGGGCGACGAAGGGCACGACCAGCCCGACGAACACCAGCGGCCCCGCCGCCGCGGTTGCCACTCCGACCAGCACCGACACCGCGGCCAGCGCGGCCGCCTGGATGCGCTCGGGCCGATGCCCCAATCCGCGCGCGACGCCCTCGCCCAGCATCAGCGCCGACAATGCCCGCACGCAAGGCAGCAACGCCAGCACGCCGGCGGCGATGCCGGGCACGGCCCAGTACAAGGTTTCGATGGGCCGGCCGCCCAATGCGCCGACAATCCAGAAGCGGATCTCGTCGGCGCTGCGCTGATCGGCCAGCAGGATGAGCGTGCTGGCCGAGTTGATGATGCCGGAGAACACCACGCCCGCCAGCACCAGCCGGACCGGGTCGTCGGCGACCTGTCCCAGCCGGGTCGTCACCAGCACCAGCATGCAGCCGGCGAACGCGCCCAGCACGGCGATCCACGGCACTATGCCGGCGGCGCCGCCCAGGTACAGCGTCAGCACGACCGCGAACGCCGCACCCGCGTTGACGCCCATCAACCCCGGCTCGACCAGCGGATTGCGCGTGGCTACTTGCAGCACCACGCCCGAGATGCCCAGGGCCAATCCCACCAGCACGCCCAGCGCGGTGCGCGGCAGCCGCAGGACTTCCACGACGAAGCGGGCCTCGTCGCCCCCGCCACCGGCCAGCACCGACAAGGCCTGCACCGGACTCACCTCGCCCGCGCCCAGGGCGAGGCTGGCCAGACACAGCAGCGCGAACAGGCCCGCCAGCGCGGACAGGACGGCAGGCAGCGGGCTGCCGCGGCGGCTCGTCCGGCTCATCGGCCGAGCAGCGTTCTTTCGATGTCGTCCAGCACGATGTGCGCCGCGAGCACGCCCGACCCGCTGGTCCAGACCTGGCCGTCGACGGCGGCCACATGGCCGGCCTGCACGGCCTGCAGGCGGCGGAAGGCGGGCTGGGAACGGGCCTGCTCCAGCGTCCGCCCGCCCTGGGCGTTGAGCGTGGCCACGAGCAGCCAGTCCGCGTCGATGCGGACCAGGTTCTCCATGCTCAGGGTATCGCTGTGCGGCTTGGCGGTCAGGCTGTCGGCCAGCGGCGTGGCGGCCAGGCCCGCCTGGCCCAGCAACTGGCCGGCGAACAGGCGGCTGGACATCACCACCGGGCCTTGCGGGTTCCAGCGCACCACCGACACGCGCTCGCCAGCGGGCAACCTGGCCTCGATCGCCGCGGTGCGCGCATCCACTTCCTTGAGTGCCGCATCGATCTCGGCGCGCCGCCCCAGCGCATCGGCATACAGCAGCACGCTATCGCGCCAGGGCCGCAGTGCATCGCCCTTGGGCACGATGGTCGGCGCCAGCGCGCTCAGTTTCGCGTAGACGTTCTGCGTCGTGCCCGACGGCGCCAGGATCACGTCGGGGCGCAGCTTGAGCACGGCTTCGAGATTGGTCTCGCGCGCCGTGCCGACGATGGCGATGTCGCCCGCGCGATGGGCCAGGTAGGCGGACACGCCCTCGCCGCCCCGGGTGGCGAGCGTGCCCAGCGGCCGGGTTCCCGCGGCCAGCGCGGTGTCCAGGCCGTTCTCGCTCAAGGCCACGATGCGCTCGGGCCTACCCTTGACCGTTACGGCACCGAACGCAGTATCCAGCGTGCGCGCCTGCTGCGCCTGCGCGGCGCCCAGCGCGCAGCAGGCCAGGATAAAAGCAACGGCGGACGCCAGCCAACGGCGAGCCGCGAAGAAACGACGAACATCCATCTTGGAATCTCTCGTAGAAGCGATCCTGCCGGCTCAGACCAGCGTTACAGCGTGTCGCGGGCCTGGCCCGGCGTCACGCCGAAATGCCGCCGGAAGGCGGTGGAAAAATTGGCCGTGCTCGAATAGCCGGCCAGCGTCGCCGCCAAGGCGATGCTGGCCCCGTCCTGCAGCAGCGCCCGGCGGGCGCGCTCGAGCCGGACACGGCGTGCGTATTCGGCAACGGACACGCCGGTCAGTTCCCGGAAGCCCCGCTGCATCGCGTTGACGTTGATGCCGACCGCGCGCGCCAGCGCGCTCAGGCCGAGCGCATCGCCCTCGCCGCAATCGAGCAGTTCGCGCAACTGGCGCAGCCGCGCGGCGATGCGCGCATTGACCGGCACCGCCGGCATACGCTCCTGCTCTTGCTCCTGCATCCCTCCCAGCACCGTCGCCAATGCCTCGCTCGCGAGCGCGATGCAGCGGCTTTCCTGGTGCAGGGCAAGCAGCCCCGGAACGAACATCGCCGGCCGCGAGACCTCTTCGGCCAGCGCCATCATGCGCCGCGAGGGCCGCCAGCAGGCCGCGGCCAGGTGGGTGCGGATGAACGACTGCAGGCGCGGCCAGGCGCCGTCCTGCGCCAGCGCGCCGCTCTCGAACCATTCCTGCGTCAAGGTCAGCGTGAGCGAGCGCTCGGCATTGCCCGCCGTCGCGCGGCGAATGAATTGCTCGGGTTCGGCCAGCGCCACGACCGCGGCCTCTCCTGCGCGCGCCGGGCTGGCCCCCTGCCAGGCCAAGCGGCGCCGGCCGAACGACACATCGGTGCTGCCGCCCAGCAGCACGACCAGCTTGAGCGCCGGCTTGAGCTCGGCTCGCGTGGTGTTGCTGCACAGGTCGCGCGTGTCGGCGCAGCGCAGGATCATGCCCGGCCGCAGCTCGGAGACCTGAAAATGGCCTTCGAGCACGGCTTGGTTTGCCGTCCTGGGCAGGACGTCCATGCGATGGTTGGAGCCGACGAGGCTGGAAAACGAAGAGAGCCGGTCGGAAGAAATGGCCTGTCGAGGCACGGTCGGCCCCCGAAATGAAAAAGTACGTACGGCAAACAAAAACGTGTTGTTTGCAAAACCCCGGCTAGGGGCTGCATGTAACACTTTGCTCAGTCATAATGTAAATGAGAACCATCCTTATTATGCCCGAAATCGCCAACATGTTCCGGCCCACTCCCGTCTGCCAAGCGGTGCTCGCCCTGTGCGCTGCCCTCGCCGCGCCCGCCCTGCATGCCCAGGCCGCCACGCCCGAAGCCCAGCGCCTGGCCCCCGTCGTGGTCACCGCCGGCGGCTACGAGCAGGACATCAAGGAAGCGCCGGCCAGCATCAGCATCATCACGCGCGAAGAACTGGCCAAGCAGCCCTTCAACAGCGTGCAGGATGCCGTGCGCTACCTCGAGGGCGTGAGCGTCGTCGGCGCCAGCGCCAACAAGCAGGACATTTCCATACGCGGCATGCCGGGCAAGTACACGCTGATCCTGGTGGACGGCAAGCGCCAGGGCACCCGCGAGATGCTCAACCGCGAAGAACTGGGCATGGTCCAGGCCAGCCAGATCCCGCCGCTGTCGGCGATCGAACGCATCGAAGTCGTGCGCGGCCCGATGTCCTCGCTATATGGCTCGGACGCCATCGGCGGCGTAATCAACATCATCACGCGCAAAGTGCCCGACGCGTGGCACGGTTCGCTCGACCTGGACGCCACGCTGCAGCAGCATTCCGACCTGGGCAACAGCCGCGGCGCCGGCTTCTACCTGGCCGGCCCGATCAAGGACGAAATGCTGGGCCTGCAGATCTATGGCAAATCGTCGGACCGCAGCGAAGCCCAGGTGGTGGACGGCGCCTACCGCACGCGCGACCAGAGCCTGACCGCCAAGCTGAGCCTGAAGCCCACCGCCAACCAGGACATCGAGTTCGAGGCCGGCCAGCAATCGTTCAAGCGTTCCGGCACCGCCGGCAAGACCGTCGCCGCGGGCGGCGCGCCGCTGGACCTGGAAACCGAGCGCACGCACGTCGCGCTGTCGCATACCGGGCGCTGGGATTTCGGCACGTCCAACCTCAGCCTGTACCAGGAAGTCGGCAAGGCCGACAACACCGCCAGCGGCGTGGCCACGACCTCCTATCCCAACACCAAGCTGACCAATACCGTCCTGGACGGCAAGCTGGCCATGCCGTTCTCGCGCCAGATGGTCACGCTGGGCGGGCAATTCATGCAAAGCCGCCTGGAGGGCACGAACAAGGAAGCGGCCGACGCCAGCGGCGGACTCAATACCGTCAGCGAGCTGAAGAGCACCTCTTGGGCATTGTTCGGCGAAGACGAGTTCAGCGTGACCGACAAGCTCACGCTGACCGGCGGCCTGCGGCTGGACCACCACAGCAGCTACGGCGCGCACTGGAGCCCGCGCGGCTACGCGATCTACAAGCTGAGCGACACGCTGACCCTGCGCGGCGGCGTGGCGCGCTCCTTCCGCGCTCCCGAGCTGCGCCAGATCTCGGCCGATTACATCCAGGCCACGGGCGGCGCCACCGGCGCGCCGCGCGGCACGATCGCGGGCAACCCCGACCTCAAGCCCGAAACCAGCACCAATACCGAACTGGGCATCCGCTACGACGCGCCCAGCGGCCTGGCCGCCGCCTTCACCCTGTTCCGCAACGACTTCAAGAACAAGATCTTCAGCCAGTGCGTCAGCGGCTGCAGCGGCAGTTCGGGCGCGGTCTATGAATGGGCCAATATCGGCGAAGTCACGCTGCAGGGCGTCGAAACCAGCCTGACGTGGCCGCTCGCCCGCAACCTCAGGCTGGTCGGCAACTACACTTACACCGACTCCGAGCGCAAGTCGGACGACGAATTGGCCTTCGACGGCACCTCGCTCAAGGGCAAGCCGCTGGACCGCACACCGCGCCACGTGCTGAACCTGAAGACCGAATGGCAGCCGATGGAGAAGCTGATGGTGTTCGCCGGCATGAACGTACAGAGCGAGCAATACTGGGCCAACTTCCGCAATGGCTCGACCACCACGCGGCGGCGTCCGGGCGCGACCACCTACGACCTGGGCGCTTCCTACGTCGTCAACAAGAACATGACGGTGCGCCTCTCCATGCTGAACATCACCGACAAGCGCGTTCCCGTGGACTACCGTGCGCGCACGGCGGGCCTGGACGGCAACTGGATGGTGGACGAAGGACGCCGCCTGTGGCTGAGCACCAGCATCTCGTTCTGATGCCACGCGCCTTGAGCTTCACAGAAACCCGGCGCGGACGCACCGTACGCCTGGCCGGCTGCCTGCTGCTGGCTGGCCTTGCCGGCGCGGCGGGCCAGGCGGCGGCGCAGCCGCGTCCCGACCTGCCGCTGGCCGAACAGCCGGCCGCGGAGGCGGTCGGCATTTCGGCACAGCGCATCGACCGCTTCGTGCTGGCCAGCCCCCTGCGCTCCACCGGCTACCGCATCCAGGTCTGGCAGCCGCTGGGACCGCCGCCGCCCGGCGGCTATCCCGTCATCTACGCGCTCGACGGCAACGCGATGTTCGAGAGCCTGGTGCAGGCCGGGCTCAGGCAAGGCACGCCGCAAGCCGCCCCGGTAGTCATCGTAGGCATAGGCTACGACGTCGACGACCGCTTCAACAGCGACGCCCGGGCGTACGACTACACGCCCCCCTCGCCCGGCGCCGACGCTCCAACCGGCGCGCCCGGCGACCCGGCGGCCAGCCGCCGTGCGCGACCTGGCGGCGGCGCGGACATTTTCCTCGATTTCATCGAGCGGCAGCTCAAGCCGGTCATCGCCGCCCGCTATCCGGTCGATGCCCGCCGCGCCACGCTGTATGGCCATTCCTACGGCGGCCTGCTGACGCTGCATGCGCTGTTCACCCGGCCCGGTACATTCCAGTCCTACGTGGCGGCCAGCCCGTCGCTATGGTGGAACCAGCGCTACATCCTGGAAGAAGCGCGGGAATTCGCTCGGCGGCACCGGCAAGCCTCGCCGCTGCGGCTGCTCGTCATGCACGGCGGCAGCGAGCCGGTCGATGCCGCGGACCCGGAGCGCATCGACAGCCTGGCGGCAATGCTGCGGACCGTGCCCGGCCTGCAAGTAGGATTGCGCACCTTTCCGGGGCTGGGCCACGGCCCCATGCTCCCGGCCTCGCTGGGGCCGGCCGTCCGCTTCGCCGCGGATGCGCCCTGAAACCCGCCCGCGCGCCGTCCCGCCGGCCTGGGCCGGCGGGCTCGATCAGCGCTTGCCCAGCCCTTCCAGCCGCACGTTGACCTGCTCGATGTTCTCGCGGTGCGCCGTCAGCATGGCCAGCAGTTGGTCCTGCAAACCGGCGTCGCGCACGCGCGGCACCAATGCCTGCAAGCGCTTGACCACCCATCCCTGGCCACGATTCAGGAAAGCCATGCGCTGCGGCAGGTCGTCGATGGCCATGGCCTTCTCGTAGAAAGCGCCGACCTGGCTGGACGGCTGCGCGCCCAGCGTCTTGATGGCCGCGATCAACATCCCGCACCAGCGGATCTCGTCGTGCCGGACCTGCGCAAGCAGGGCCTGGTCGGTCGCCTGGTCGGCCTGCTTGCATGATTCGTCCGCCACGCGCGCGCCCGCGCGCTCGGCCTCCAGCAATTCGCCCAGCGCCGCCGCCAGTTCGTCGTCGGAGGCGTATCCCATATAGGCCGGATCGGCCTGGTCCGCATAGCAGACCGGCGAGGCGGACTCCCTGCGGCGCTGCCCGCCGCCAGTGGCGCCAGCCTGCGTACCCTCGGCCTGCTGGCCGGTACCGCCCAGCGGCTCGGCATGATCGTGCGTCATGATTGCTCCCGGTAGAAGCGACCCCGCGCAGTGGGCGAGCGTGGGGAGCTTTTTCTTGTTATAGCGCAGGCGCCGGGAGCGACCAACCCCTGCCCGGCACGTTCAGCACCTTGAAAAGCACCTTTAAAGACACTAATATCGACACCATAAAGAATCTTGCTTGGAGCCATGCCATGGCCCATACCCTATTGGCCGAAACCACGGCCAGCATCTCCGAACTCAAGCGCAACCCCATGGGCACGGTGGCGGCTGGCGAAGGTTTCCCGGTCGCCATCCTCAACCACAACGAGCCTGCCTTCTATTGCATTCCCGCCAAGGCCTACGAAGCACTGCTGAACCGCCTGGAAGACCTGGAGCTGAACGCCATTGCCGACGCCCGCCAAGACCAGGCGGAAGTCGAGGTGTCGCTGGATGACCTATAGGCTGAAGTTCAAGGACGAAGCCTTGAAGGAATGGCGCAAGCTCGACGGCGCGCTGCGCGAACAGTTCAAGAAGAAACTGGAAGAACGCCTGCATACGCCGCGCCTGCCGGCCGCCAAGCTGGCCGGTCACGCCGACCGGTACAAGATCAAACTGAAGACCAGCGGCTACCGGCTGGTCTACGAGGTGCGCGACGGCGAACTCGTCGTGCTTGTCGTCGCTGTCGGCAAACGCGAACGCAACGCCGTCTACATGGCTGCCGCCAAACGCTGAGCGCGCCAGGCACGGCCCGATCGAATCCATCAATCAATCGAATCTATGAAACTCAGCACCTGGAACGTCAACTCGCTCAACGTGCGGCTGCCGCAAGTCCTGGCCTGCCTGCAGGCGGACCCGGTCGATGCGCTGTGCCTGCAGGAACTCAAGCTCACCGACGACAAATTCCCCCTGGCCGCCTTCGAGGAAATCGGCTACCACGCCGTGTTCACCGGCCAGAAGACCTACAACGGCGTCGCGATCCTGACGCGCGCGCCGGCCGGCGACGTGGTCAAGAACATCCCCGGCTTCGACGACCCCCAGCAGCGCGTCATCGCCGCGACGCTGGACACCGAAGCCGGGCCGCTGCGGGTGATCAGCGCGTACTGCCCCAACGGCCAATCCGTGGGCAGCGACAAATACGCCTACAAGCTAGCTTGGTTCGCCGCGCTGCGCGGCTGGCTGCAAGAGGAACTCGCGCGCCATCCGCGCCTGGCCGTCCTGGGCGACTACAACGTCGCCCCCGACGACCGCGACGTGCACGATCCGGTCAAGTGGGAAGGCAGCGTGCTGGTCTCCGAGCCGGAGCGCGAGGCGTTCCGCGGGCTGCTGTCGCTGGGCCTGCACGACGCCTTCCGGCTGTTCGAACAGCCGCCGAAGCTATTCAGCTGGTGGGACTACCGGCAATTCGCCTTTCGCCGCAACGCCGGCCTGCGCATCGACCACATCCTGCTGTCCGATACGCTCAAGGCCGTTTGCAGCGCCTGCACCATAGACAAGGCGATCCGCAAGAACGAGCAGCCCTCCGACCATGCGCCGGTCATAGCGACGCTGGAGATCTGAGGCCGGCGCCGGGCCCGATGGCCTTTGCCTGGCCTATCGTGCGGGCGTCGGCGCGGCCATCTGCGCGAGCACCGCTTCGAACCCGGGCATGGCTCGCGCCAACTCCTCGACGGCGTGGGCATCGACGCGCGGCAGGAGCGGAATCTCGGCCAGCACCCTCACCTTGCCGAACTGCTCGATGCCCGTGCGATTGCCCGGCGAGCGTTCGCCGCTCATGACCACGCCGGCCACCGGAATCCCGCGCGCGCGCAAGGCCTCCAGCGACAGCAGGGTGTGGTTCAAGGTGCCCAGCGCGCTGCGCGCCACCAGCACCACGGGCAGGCCCAGCCTGGCGATCAGGTCGATCATCATGGCCTGGTCATTGATGGGCACCAGCAGGCCGCCCGCCCCTTCCACGACCAATGGCGCATCGGTGCTCGGCGGCACGATGGCGTCCAGGTCCACGTGCGCGCCCTCTTCCAGCGCCGCCGCCCAGGGTGACAGCGGCGCCTGCAGGACCGCATGCGGCGGATGGATGCGGCTGTCCGGCAAGCCGGACAAGGCGGCCACGGTGCCGCTGTCGTCGGGTTCGCTCGCCACGCCGGTCTGCAGCGGCTTCCAGTAATCGGCGTTCCAGGCATGTGCCAGCACGGCCGACACCAGCGTCTTGCCGATGCCGGTATCGGTGCCGGTCACGAACACGCCGCGCGGCGCGGACGGCCGCTGCCAGGTGCCATAGGCCAGGTGATAGGTCACGCTTGCTCCCATTTGCTCGAAAGTCTCCAGGACGCGCCGGAAGGTGCCGGCCGGCAGCGGCCGGGCCGCCGCCGGCGGCGTATCCGCGCCGATGGCCCGCAGCTCCCGCAGAAACGCCATGGCGCCGGCATGCCGCTGCCGCCGATGTTCGCCCTCCACCGTCCGCCTGCATGCGGGCAAGGCCGTGCCGATGTCGCGCAGGCGGGGATAGCCGGCCACGGCCGGATCGACGCCATGGGCGGCATGGGCCGCCCGCCACTCCTGGAAAGTGTCGGCCGCGAGCGTCGCCACCGCGAGCCAGCCGCCGGGCGCCAGCATGCCTGCCAGGCGCGCGAGGCCGGCATCCAGATCGCCGAACCACTGGACCGCCATGCTGGAACAGACCAGGTCGAACTGCCCGAGTCCGGCCTCCGGATGCTCCCCGTTCATGATCGCAAAGCGGCTCTCGCCGGGCAAGTCCAGGCGCCGCTGCGCCATGGCCAGCATGTCGGCCGAGATGTCGGTCACCAGCCAGCGCGCCGGCCCGATGCGGCGCGCCAGCTCGGCGCTGAGCGCGCCTGTGCCGCAGCCGATTTCCAAAATACGCGGATAGGCGGGCAAAGGCAGTTTCGCGATCCGCTCGGCGAGCTGCGCGGCCACGTCGCGCTGCAGGCCGGCGTGGCTGTCGTAGCGATGCGCAGCGGTGCCGAAGCGCGCGGCGATCCGTTCGTGCGATCCTGGGCCTTGCCTCATGTCTTTCCCGCCGCCAGGCCATCCGTGAAGCGGCGGATCTGCCCGGCGCACCACTCGGCATGGGTCAGCGGCAGCAGGTGTCCGCCGCCGCACCACTGGATATCCTCGCCGAACGACGCATGCGACAGCGCCGGCCCTACCAGCGCATCGGCCTCGCCGGCCAGCACCAGTGCGGCCACCGTCCGCGCGGCCCAGGCCTGCCGGACATCGCCGTCGCGCAGCCGCAGCAGGCCGCCTGCCAGCGCATCGCTGTCCAATTGTGCGTGCGGCACGGCAGTCTCGGCCCCGCAGCGCCGCCGGAACTCCGCCACGACGGCAGCAGGATCGGCGCGCAGGCGCGCGATCATCCTGTCGAGCACGCGCAACGGCGTCCCCTGCGGCCAATCCTCCGCCGCCGAAAAGCGCGTGAAGCCGTTGATCAGCACCCATCCGCGGCAGCGCGGATCGCGTTCGGCCATGCATCGCATCGCGCCCAGCGAATGACCCACCGCCACGTAGGCATCCGGAAGCCCGGGCTGGCATGCCGCGCCGAAGTAGCCGGCGTCCATGGCATGCACAGGCCAGTCGCCCAGTTGCGCGCGCAGCGGCTCCCATACCGAGGCATCGAAACCCCAGCCGTGGCAGAGCAGCAAAGGCGGCCGCGGGTTCATGTCCACACCTCCCTGATGGCCTGGAGCAACCGGTCGACGTCCTGCTCGCCGTGCGCGGCGCTCAAGGCGATGCGCAGACGGCTGGCCCCCTGCGGGACCGTGGGCGGGCGGATGGCGACGGCCAGCAGGCCGCGGTCGCGCAGCGCTTCGCTGACGGCCAGCGCCCGGCCGGCTTCGCCCAGCATGGCGGGCACGATCTGCGTCGAAGAGTCGCCGGTGCCGATGCCCAGGCCGGCCAGCCCCGCGCGCAGGCGCGTGCCCAGGCGCACCAGGTGCGCGCGTTCGGCCTCCATGCCGGGAACCAGGTCGAGCGCGGCATCGATGGCCGCCAGCAGCGGCGGCGGCAGCGCGGTGGTGTAGATGAAGCCCGAGCAGGTGTTCACGAGGTAGTCGCACAAGCGCCGCGAGCCGGCCACGTAGGCGCCGAAGCTGCCCAGGGCCTTGCTGAAGGTGCCCATGGCCAGATCTACCCGTCCGCCGCCCAGGCCGGCCAGGCCCGCGCCCGCGGGTCCCAGCACGCCGGTCGCATGCGCCTCGTCCAGGTAGACGAAGGCGCCGTAGCGCTCGGCCAGTCCGCACAAGGCCGCGACGTCGGTGCGGTCGCCGTCCATGCTGAAGACGCTCTCGGTCGCGATCAGGCGCAGGCCGGGCTGGCCCGCCCGCGCGGCCAGCAGCGATTCGAGATGGTCCAGGTCGTTGTGGCGGAAGCGGATCTGGCGCACGCCCGCCGCCTGGCAGCCGTGGTGCAGGCTGGCATGGTTGAGCCGGTCGCAGAACACCATGGGCTCGCCGCCGGGCAAGCGCAGCAGCGCCGGCAGTACCGCCGCGTTGGCCTGCCAGCCGGAGGCGAACAGCAAGGCGGCCTCGGCGCCCTTGAAATGCGCGAGCTTGGCCTCGACCGCTTCGTGCAGGTCCAGATTCCCGGACACCAGCCGCGAGGCGCGCGCGCCCACGCCATGGCGCGCGCTCCATTGCGCCACCCGCTGCGCGAGTTCGGGACGTTGCGCCAGGCCGAGATAGTCGTTGCTGGAGAAATCGATGACCACACGGCCGTCGACGACGAGCCGGCCGCCGGCGGCGCTGGCCGCGGTGCGCAGCCGCCTGCGCATCTGGCGCTGCGACGCCCCCGCCAGTTCCTGTTCGAACAATGAATCGAATATCGACATGGATACGCGGCGCTGCACCGGGCAGCCGCCGCACCGTAGAATGCGGGCCATTGTAGTGGAACGGCCGGCGCCGCCTCCGGGGCGGCAGGCCCGCAGAACGATGATCTCGACAACTCCCTCCTGGATGGACGATGGCGCCCGCCACGTCTGGCTGCCCTACGCGCAGATGAAAACCGCCGCGCCGCCCCTGCCCGTGGCGCGCACCCACGGCTCCCGCATCGAGCTGGCCGATGGCCGCAGCCTGGTCGACGGCGTCGCCTCGTGGTGGACCGCCTGCCATGGCTACAACCATCCCGCCATCGCCGCGGCCGTGCGCCGCCAGCTGGACGCCATGCCCCACGTGATGTTCGGCGGCCTGACCCACGAGCCCGCCGCCCGGCTGGCGCAGCGCCTGTGCGCCTTGTTGGGCGGCGGGCTGGAGCGCGTGTTCTATACCGATTCGGGCTCGGTCGCGGTGGAAGTCGCGATGAAAATGGCGGTGCAGTACTGGCTCAACCGCGGCGAGCGCCGGCGCACGCGCTTCCTCGCATTTCGCGGCGGCTACCATGGCGACACGCTGGGCACGATGGCGGTGTGCGATCCGGAAGAAGGCATGCACAGCCTGTTCCACGGGCTGCTGGCCGAGCACGTCATCGCCCCCTTGCCGCGCGACGCCGGCTCGCTGGCGCAGCTGGAACGATTGCTCGAGAACCATGCGCACGAACTCGCGGGCATCCTGGTCGAACCGCTGGTCCAGGGCGCCGGCGGCATGCTGATGCACGGCCCCGAAGTGCTGCGCCGTCTGCGCGCGCTGGTCGACCGCCACGGCCTGCTGCTGATCTACGACGAGATCTTCACCGGCTTCGGTCGCACCGGCACGCTGTTCGCCTTCGAGCAGGCCGGCGCCGCGCCGGACATCGTCACCCTGTCCAAGGCGCTGACCGGCGGCACGCTGCCGCTGGCGGCCACGGTCGCCAACCGGCGGGTGTTCGACGGCTTCTGGTCCGACGACCCCGGCCACGCGCTGATGCACGGGCCGACCTTCATGGGCAACGCGCTTGCCTGCGCCGCCGCCAACGCCTCGCTCGACCTGTTCGAACAGGAACCGCGGCTGGCGCAGGTTCAGGCGCTCTCCCTGGCGCTGGAGGCCGGCCTGGCCTCTTGCGCGCATCTCCCGTGGGTGCGCGATGTACGCGTGCTGGGGGCGATCGGCGTGGTCGAACTGGACGGCGCTTTCGATAAAGAAGCGCTGCGCGCGCGCCTCGTGGAGGCCGGCGTCTGGGTCCGCCCTTTCGGCAATATCGTCTACCTGACGCCCGCCTTCACCATAGACGCGGACGATCTGGCCTTCCTGCTCGACGCCGTGGTCCGCGTGGTCCGAGGCATGGGCGATCTGGCGCGCCGCGCGCCCTGATCCGCAGGGGGCTTTTTTCTTCGCCGCAACTCGCTACTATAGCGAGGCATGGACGTCACACGGCCCGGCGGATATCCGTCCTCCGGCCGCGCGGCGCGCCCCAGGGATCATGGATGACGACACACGATACGCCGCCCCCTCCTTCGTCCATCGGCCTGCTGCGCAAGCTGATCGGCATTCTGATCGCGCTGGGCGGCCTGTTCGTGCTGGCCCACGGGCTGATCGAAGCCCTATGGGAAGGCCAGCCCCACATCCAGCAAGCCTTGATCGGCGGCGGCGTGGCCGCGGCGGCCACGGCGCTGGGCACGGTGCCGGTGCTGTTCTCCCAGCAGTTGTCCGAGCGCCTGCAGGACACCTTGTTCGGCTTCGGCGCCGGCGTCATGCTCGCGGCCAGCGCCTTTTCGCTGGTCATCCCGGGCCTGGATGCCGCCGAGGCCCAGGGAGCGGGCCGCTGGGGCGCCAGCCTCACCGTCGGCGGCGCCATCCTGCTCGGCGCGGCTCTGCTGCTGCTCATGGAACGCTATCTGCCGCACGAGCACTTCATCAAAGGGCTGGAAGGCGTCCCCGCCCACACCCGCTCGCGCATCCGCCGGACCTGGCTGTTCATCTTCGCCATCGCCCTGCACAACCTGCCCGAGGGGCTGGCGATAGGCGTGGCCTACGCAGCCACGGACCCGGTGCGCGCCGGGGCGCTGACGACCGGCATCTCGATCCAGGACATCCCGGAAGGTCTGGTCGTCGCGGTGGCGCTGGTGAGCATAGGCTACAGCCGCCTGACCGCCGTGACGCTGGGCATCCTCAGCGGGCTGGTCGAACCCATGGCGGCAGTGATCGGCGCCGCCGTGGTGAGCTTCTCGTCGGCGCTGCTGCCCTGGGGCCTGGGCCTGGCCGCCGGCGCGATGCTGTTCGTCATCAGCCACGAAATCATCCCCGAATCGCACCGCAAAGGCCATGAAGTCTTCGCCACCGCCGGATTGATGGTCGGCTTCGTGATCATGATGGTGCTGGACACCGCGCTCGGCTGAACACGGCGGCAGGCTCTGGCACAGGCGGCGGGCCTAGCCCTCCAACTCCAGGTCCTGGATCTTGCGGGTGATCGTATTCCGGCCGATACCGAGCTTGAGCGCAGCCTCGATGCGGCGGCCGCGGGTAGCGCGCAATGCCGCGGCGATCAGCGTGCCCTCGAATTGCCGCGTCATGGCCTGCATGATGTCCGGCTCGCCGCGCCGCAAGCGCTGCTCCACGTCGCGCCGCAGGCCGTCCAGCCACAGGGCCGAGCCATCCTGATCCTCGGCCGGCGCCGCCCGCGCGATGGCCTCGTCCAGACTGGCCGCGGCCACCAGGGCCCGCTCGTCCGGCGATGCCGGCACGTCGCGCATGCGGCCATCGACGGCCTCCTCGGCATGGGTGTCTGACGGCCTCTTCTCCAGCAGCTCGGGCGGCAGTTCCTGCACGTCCACGGTCTGCCCCGGCGCCATCACCGTCAGCCAATGGCAGACGTTCTCGAGCTGACGCACGTTGCCGGGAAAAGGAAACCGCAACAGCACCGCCAGCGCCGCGGGCGTGAAGCGCTTGGGCTCCACCCCGAGATCGCGGGCGCTGCGCGCCAGGAAATGGCGCGCCAGCAACGGAATGTCCTCCGCGCGTTCGCGCAGCGGCGGCAGGCGCAGGCGGATCACGTTGAGCCGGTGGAACAGATCCTCCCGAAACAGTCCCTGCTTGACGCGCTCTTCGAGCGGCTGGTGAGTCGCCGCGATCACGCGCACATTGGCATGGACGGGGTTGTGACCGCCCACCCGATAAAAGCTGCCATCCGACAGCACCCGCAGCAGGCGCGTCTGCAGTTCCGCCGGCATGTCGCCGATTTCGTCCAGGAACAGGGTGCCGCCGTCGGCCTGTTCGAAGCGTCCGCGGCGCATGCTCTGCGCACCCGTGAAGGCGCCGCGCTCGTGGCCGAACAGCTCCGACTCCAGCAGGTCGCGCGGAATCGCGGCCGTGTTGATGGCCACGAAGGGGCCCGATGCCCGTGCGCTGTGCCGATGCAGCGCGCGCGCGACCAGCTCCTTGCCGCTGCCCGACTCACCGGTGATCATGACAGTCACCTGCGACTGCGACAGGCGGCCGATGGCGCGAAACACTTCCTGCATCGCGGGCGCCTGGCCGAGAATCTCGGGCGTACCCACCAGCGTATCGTCGGCCGACGCTTCCTCCCGCAGGCTTTCCTCCACGGCGCGCCGGATCAGCTCGGTGGCGTGATCGACGTCGAAGGGCTTGGGGAGGTATTCGAAGGCTCCGCCCTGGAAGGCCGAAACGGCGCTCTCCAGGTCCGAGTATGCGGTCATGATGATGACCGGCAGCGCCGGAAAACGCCGCTTGACCGCCTGCAGCAGCTCGATGCCGCTGGCGCCCGGCATGCGGATGTCGGTCACCAGTACCTGGGGCGCGTCTTCGTTCAATGCGTCCAGGGCCTCGCGCGCCGTGCCGAAACTGCGGCTGGGCAGGTTTTCGCGGGCCAAGGCTTTCTCGAGCACCCAGCGGATCGACCGGTCATCGTCCACGATCCAGATTGGTTTCATCGTTGGTTTCCTAGGTACGCTGGCAAAAGGCACTCCATCCGTTTCATTGGTTCAGGGAAGCGGCAGCAGGATCCGGAAATCGGTCGCGCCGGGCTTGCTGTCGCACTCGATGATCCCCTCGTGCTGCTGCACGAAAGTCTGCGCCAAAGTGAGCCCCAAGCCGCTGCCCCCTGCTCTTCCCGAGACCAGCGGATGGAAGATCCGGTCGAGCAATTCGGGAGGAACGCCCGGGCCGTTGTCCAACACATGCAATTCCAATGCCAGCCTGAAGCGCTGCTTGGCCAGCGTGACCTGGCGCACCACCCGCGTGCGCAGCGTGATTTCCGCATCGCCGGCGGCGATCCGCGGCGCCAGCGCCTCGGCGGCGTTGCGCACGATGTTCAGCACGACCTGGATCAGTTGCGACTTGTCGCCCCGGAACTCCGGAATCGCCGCGTCGTAGTCGCGGACGATCGTCAGACCGCTCGGATATTCGGCCAGCACCAGCGCGCGCACGCGCTCGCACACTTCGTGGATGTTCACGTCGCCGACGATGCGCGGCGCGCGGTGCGGCACCAGCAGGCGGTCCACCAGGGTTTGCAGCCGATCGGCCTCCTGAATGATGACCTGCGTGTATTCCGTCAGCGCGGGATCGCCCAGCTCGGCCTCCAGCAGCTGCGCCGCGCCGCGCAGCCCGCCCAGCGGGTTCTTGACCTCGTGCGCGAGGTTGCGCAGCAACTCGCGATTGGCTTGCGCCTGCTCGAGCAGGCGCTCCTCCCGCTCGACTTTCAACTGCTGCTCGATCTCCTGCAGTTCGATCAGCGCCGGCCAAGGCTGTCCGTGCAGCGTCACCACGGTAGCCGACACCTGGGTCGGTTCCCGCCCCAGGCGGTCGATCTCCAGGATCTGCCGCTTGTCGGCGAACACCTGCGACTTGGCCTCTTCCAGCGACATGCGCAGTTGCTCGCCGTCGCGGAACAGGTCGCATACATGCAGCGACATCAATTGGCGCACCGATACTTCGAAGAGATCTTCGGCAGCGGCGTTGGCATAGCGGATGCGCCGCTCGCCGTCCACGACCAGGATGGCGCTGGAGAGCAGTTCGAACGCCGCGAAGGCGCCAATGAAAGGATCGTCCATGTCAGCTATCCATCGCCCCGCGGTAGCGGTGGCCCAACGGAAACGGGGCGATTTTCACGCCCCGTTCTCCTTGCAAACGACAGTTCCCGGCCTGGATCAGAGACCGTAGTACATGTCGAACTCGAGCGGATGGGTCGTGGCGCGGAAGCGCGTGACTTCATCCATCTTCAGGGCGATGTAGGCGTCGATCATGGCGTTGCTGAACACGCCGCCGCGAGTCAGGAACTCGCGGTCCTTGTCGAGCGCTTCCAGGGCCTGGTCGAGCGACGAGCAGACGGTCGGGATCTTCGCGTCTTCTTCGGGCGGCAGGTCGTACAGGTTCTTGTCGGCCGGATCGCCCGGGTGGATCTTGTTCATCACGCCGTCCAGGCCCGCCATCATCAAGGCCGAGAATGCCAGGTACGGATTGGCCAGCGGATCCGGGAAGCGCGTCTCGATGCGGCGGCCCTTGGGATTGGCTACGTAGGGGATGCGGATCGAGGCCGAGCGGTTACGGGCCGAATAGGCCAGCTTGACCGGGGCTTCGAAGTGCGGAACCAGGCGCTTGTACGAGTTCGTGCCGGGGTTGGTGATGGCGTTCAGCGCACGGGCGTGCTTGATGATGCCGCCGATGTAGTACAGCGCGAATTCGGACAGGCCGGCGTAGCCGTTGCCCGCGAACAGGTTCTGGCCGTCCTTCCAGATCGACTGGTGGACGTGCATGCCGGAACCGTTGTCGCCGACGACGGGCTTGGGCATGAAGGTGGCCGTCTTGCCGTAGGCGGCGGCGACGTTCCAGATCGTGTACTTCATGATCTGGTTCCAGTCGGCGCGCTGCACCAGGGTGGCGAACTTGGTGCCGATCTCCAGCTGGCCGGGGCCGGCCACTTCATGGTGGTGCACTTCGACCGGCACGCCCTGCTGCTCCAGCAGCAGGCACATTTCCGAACGCAGGTCCTGGAAGGAATCGGTGGGAGGCACGGGGAAATAACCGCCCTTGACCGACGGACGGTGGGCCAGGTTGCCGCCATCGTAGTCGATGCCGGTGGACCACGAGGCCTCTTCCGACTTGATCTTGACGAAGCAGCCGGACATATCGATGTTCCAGGTCACGCCGTCGAATACGAAGAACTCGGGCTCGGGGCCGAAGTAGGCAGTGTCGCCCAGGCCCGAAGACTTCAGGTAGGCTTCGGCGCGCTTGGCCAACGAACGCGGGTCGCGGTCATAGCCCTTCATATCGGACGGCTCGACCACGTCGCAGGTCATGATCAGGGTCGATTCCTCGCGGAACGGATCCATGCGGGCGGTCGACGGCTCGGGGATCAGCAGCATGTCCGAAGCTTCGATACCCTTCCAGCCGGCGATCGAGGAGCCGTCGAAGGCATGGCCCGTCTCGAATTTGTCTTCGTCCACGGTGTGGGACGGCACCGACACGTGCTGTTCCTTGCCGCGGGTATCGGTGAAACGGTAATCAACGAACTTGACCTCGTTGTCCGCAATCATCTTGAGGACGTCTTTGGGCGTTGCCATTAGGGCTCCTGATAGTCTCGTAAAGCTTGCCGCCGGTTCGGCCGGAGGCTCAAGCGTTCTCGTCGTGCTTACAGCCCGCACCGGAAGAAAAAGAACGGGCTGGACGGCTGCGGGTTTCAATAAGCATCTTCCGTGCCAGGGTTCGGTGCGAAGCATGCACTCCAGCGCTGGCACGGGACAGCGCTGAATTCTCGCACATTGCCGTGACACCGGATTTCAGTCTACGCACCATAAATGGGCATAACAATACGGAGTGGACACTAAATTGGTGCATCCGAGGTTCGAAGCACGAATATGCCCGATATTGGTGCGCCGGCTTCCTGAACTCAGAGGAACAGTTCCTGCAAATCGTTCAGAAAGCGCCGGCCCAGCTCGGTCGCACGGATCCGGGTCGGATCCTCGTCCAGCAAGCCCTTCTCCACAGCCTTGGCCAGCGGCCGGGCGATGGCGGCCAGGTTCAGCCCGGTCCGCTCCGGAAAAAACGCCGCCGGCACGCCATCCGCCAGGCGCAGCGCGTTGAGCATGAATTCGAACGGCAGCTCCTCCGCTCCGACCTGGCGCGATTCGGCCAGCCAGCCCGTATCCGCGACGGAATCCAGCAAGGCGTCCATCCACGATTGCGGATTGCGCACGCGCGCCTCGCGCAGGATGCGGTCGTGGAACGACAGCTTGCCGTGCGCGCCGGGGCCTATGCCCAGGTAATCGCCGAATTCCCAGTAGTTCAGGTTGTGGCGGCAGCGGGCGCCCGGCTTCGCATAAGCGGAAATCTCGTAGTGCTCGTAGCCGGCCTGCGCCAGGCGGGCTTCGATGCGATCCTGCATCTCGAACGCATCGTCGTCGTCCGGCAGTGGCGGCGGATACTTGGCGAAAACGGTATTCGGCTCCAGCGTCAGATGGTAAAGCGAGAGATGCTCCGTGCCGAAAGCCAGCGCGGTTGCCACGTCGTCCAGGCAGCCGTCCGGGGTCTGGCCCGGCAGCGCGAACATCAGGTCGAGGTTGACGCGGTCCACATGCCGCTGGGCGATCTCGATGGCCTGGCGCGCGGCCCTGCCGTCGTGGATGCGGCCCAGCGCCTTCAGGCTGCGGTCGTCGAAACTCTGTATGCCCAGCGAGATCCGGTTCACGCCGCTGGCGGCATACGCCGCAAAACGGCCGGCCTCCACCGTGCCGGGATTGGCCTCCATCGTGATCTCGGCATCCGGCAGCAGCGGCAGCCGCGCGCGCAGCATGGCCAGCATCGCATCCAGCGTCGCGGCCGACAGCAGGCTGGGCGTGCCCCCGCCGATGAACACCGATACCACCTTGCGGCCCCAGACCTGCGGCAGGCTCTGGTCCAGATCCGCCGCCAGCGCTTCCAGGTAGCGTTCCTCAGGCAGGGTTTCCGGCGCCGCGTGCGAATTGAAATCGCAATACGGACACTTGCGCACGCACCAGGGCACGTGCACGTAGACGGACAGCGGCGGCAGGCTCGTCAGCAGACTGGGGCCGGGCGCGAACGGCATGGCGACGCGCCGCACCGCTTCCTGCTGCCCCGCCGGCACGATGGAAATGGCCCGCGGCATCAGAACGTATCCAGCTTGCCCATCAGCACCGCCAGCGCCTGGGCGCGGTGGCTGATGCCGTTCTTTTCCTCGGGCGCCAGCTCGGCCGCCGTCTTGCCGAGCGCCGGCAGCAGGAAATGCGGGTCGTAGCCGAACCCGGCCGAGCCGCGCGGCTGCTCGACGATCTCGCCCCACCAGAGGCCCTCGCCGATGAGCGGCTGCGGATCGTCGGCCGAGCGCACCAGCACCAGGGCCGCATAGTAATAAGCGCGGCGGTCCGCGGCCTCGCGCAGCCGTTCGACCAGCAGCGCGTTATTGGCCGCATCGGATTTCTCGCCGCCGTTGCGGGCGGCAAAGCGGGCCGAATACACGCCGGGCTCGCCGCCCAGCGCCACGACACAGACGCCAGAGTCGTCCGCCAGCGCCGGCAGCCCGGTCAGGCGGCTGGCGTGGCGCGCCTTGGCCAGCGCATTCTCGATGAACGTGACGTGCGGCTCCTCGGCCTCGGGCACCCCCAGGCTGCCCTGCGGCACCAGTTCGAAGCCGCGCGCGGCGAGCAGCGACGAAAACTCGCGCAGCTTGCCGGCGTTATTGGAGGCCAGGACCAGCTTCCTCATGATCGGCTTCCCGCTCAACGGCCCGGATACGGCTGCGCCAGCGCCTCGCGCTGCAGGCGCACCAGATCGGCGATCCCCGCCTCGGCCAGCCCCAGCAGCGCATTCATCTCATCGCGCGAGAACGGTACGCCCTCCGCCGTCCCCTGCACCTCCACATAGGCGCCGCCGCCGGTCATCACCACATTCATGTCCGTTCCGCACGCCGAATCCTCGGCGTAGTCCAGGTCGAGCACCGGCAGGCCTTCATAAATGCCCACCGACACCGCCGCGACGTGCTCGCGTATCGGCGAGGCGAGCAGCTCGCCGCGCGACATCAACAACGCCACCGCATCGCTGGCCGCCACGAAAGCGCCCGTAATGCTCGCCGTGCGCGTGCCGCCATCGGCCTGGATCACGTCGCAATCCAGGTGCAGCGTGCGCTCGCCCAGCCTGGACAGATCGAACACCGCGCGCAGGCTGCGCCCGATCAGGCGCTGGATCTCCTGCGTGCGGCCGGTCTGCTTGCCCTTGGCCGCCTCGCGGCCGCCGCGCGTATGCGTGGCGCGCGGCAACATGCCGTACTCGGCCGTCACCCAGCCCTGGCCCTGCCCCTTCAGGAAGGGCGGCACCTTGTCCTCGATGCTCGCGGTACAGATCACCTGCGTATTGCCGAAACTCACCAGCACCGACCCTTCGGCATAGCGCGTATAGCCGCGCTGCAGCGAAACCGGGCGCAAGGCAGCCGGGGCACGGCCGGACGGACGCGCGAACGAAGAGGGGGTGGCACTCATGGGGAAACTCCGTCGTAACTGATAAGCGGATGAGAAAGCCGGCGCGAACGCCGGCGCGCCTGGGCGGCGCGATGCCCTCCATTGTACGGTCAAGGTTCCATCGGCCGGCCCGCCGCTTTATCATGCAGCTTCACGCCGACACACGCCCAGGCCCGTCGGCCGCCTCGTCCCTTCCCTACAGGCCCCGCCATGATCCGTAGCATGACCGCCTTCGGCGCCGCCCGCGCCGACACCGACCACGGTTCCGTTTCCATCGAACTGCGCAGCGTCAACAGCCGCTTCCTCGACCTGCATTTCCGCATGCCCGACGAACTGCGCGCGCTCGAAACGGCGCTGCGCGAACTGCTCACCAAGACCGTGGCGCGCGGCAAGGTCGAAGTCCGCGCCAGCATCCACCGGCGCCAGGCCACCGACCCCGACTCCATCAACCTCGCCGCGCTCGAACAGGCCGCCGCCCTGTTCCGCAAGGTCCAGGCCGTCTTCCCCGACACCGTCCCGCCGCGCCTGTCCGAACTGCTCGCCTGGCCCGGCGTGCAGGCCGTGGAAGAAGACGAAGACACCTGGCGCGAAGCCGTCCAGCGCGCCGCCGCCGAAGCCCTCGCCCAGATGCAGGCCGCGCGCGACCGCGAAGGCGAACGCCTGGCCGCCATGATCGCCGACCGCGCCGACGCCGTCGCCGCCATCGTGGCCGAAGTCGAACAACGCATGCCCCAGCTCGTCCAGGAATACCGCGACAAACTCGCACGCAAACTGCGCGACACCGTCGAAGCCGCCTTCCCCGGCGGTTTCCAGAACATCCGCGGCGAAGAACTCTCCGAACGCCTCGCCCACGAAGCCACCCTGTTCGGCCTGCGCATCGACGTCGCCGAAGAACTCTCGCGCCTGCACTCCCACCTGGCCGAACTGCGGCAATTGATCGGCAAGGGCGGCAAGAAGGCCGAGAAAAGCGGCAGCGCGGGCAAGCGGCTGGATTTCCTGTTCCAGGAAATGAACCGCGAGGCGAATACCCTGGGGTCCAAGGCGGGGGGGCTGGAGGTGACGCGGGCGGCGATGGATCTGAAGCTGTTGATCGAGCAGATGCGGGAGCAGGCGCAGAACATCGAATAGTGGATCACGACGTTTCACAACGTCCCACATACCCCAGAGATGCCCGTATTTACGGGCTTTTTTCATTTCAGAAGGGATCATTCAACACTAAATATCACCATTTTCGTGTGCTCAGGCGTGTTCGAGGGCCGCGCAAGCGGCCACGGCGCCGGATTGCGGGAAGTCGACTGCGACCTGCCACGCCCGAAGCGGTCAATCAGGTATGGACATACGACTTCGTATTCGATGCCTGCGCCAACGGTCAGCAATTGAAATGTCTGACCGTCGTGGACGAGTACACCCCGGGAATCCTTGGCTATCGATGTCGCGGGTTCGATCCGTTCGAATCGGGTCATCGAGGTCCTCAGCCAGTTGATAAGTGTGCGGGGTGCGCCGCGCGTTCTTCGGTCCGACAATGGCCCGGAATTCGTCTCACGCGCACTACTGCACTCGGCTACCCAGCAAGACCTGGGCATGGCATTAATCGATCCCGGCAAACCCTGGCAGAACGGAACAGCGGAGAGTTTCAACGGAAAATTTAGGGATGAATGTCTGGCGATGGAGTGGTTCCGCAACCGCATTGAAGCCAAGGTCGTCATCGAAACCTGGCGACGACATTACAACGAGGTCAGGCCGCATTCCAGTCTGAAAAACCTAACCCCCTACGCATTTGGATCACAGTGCGGCCTGAGCGCCGCTTAACCGAGGCCGTTCTCCAAGTATTCAGTGGTCCGAGGAAACCCGGCAGGTCAATAGGTCGGCATCGTTCACGACCTATGCCGAGAACCCAGACGCTGGCAACGTGATCCCCGGCGCCGACGGCGCCCAAGGTGCGCTGGTCGCGCCCAGGCATGGGCAAGCGCGGCGACGCTCGGGTGATCGACTTCCACTTGGTGGACGATGAAATCGTGCTGCTGGTGATGGTGTACGCCAAGGCCGAGCGCGCCAACGTGAAAGCCAAGGACATCAAGCGGAGCTGACCATGAAGACCCTGAAGAAACTGGACGTGGACAAGGTGGCTAAGGCCATCGAAGCCGACGCTGGCCAGGCGCTGCCTGGGCTGCGCGAATCGCTGGCCGAGGCCAAGGCGGGCAAGTTCGCCCAGGGGCATACGCCGGAGCAGATCGCCAAGCGCCGGGGGCGCCCCGTGGGCAGCACCCAGGCCGTGACGAAGGAAGCGGTGAAGCTGCGCCTGGACGCCGACGTGCTGGCCGCGCTGCGCGCCAGCGGCGACGGCTGGCAGACCCGTATCAACGACACCCTGCGGGCGTCGCTGGCGCTGGGCGGCAAGGTCAAGGCCCACCCGGCCGGCCTACTCCCGATTCAGGCGCATCAGGATGGCCGCCAGCGGCCAGGGGATGGAGTTTTCATCTAGACGGTCAACACCAAGCAGTGCGTCCCGCCATCGAGCGGAACGCTCACGCTCCCCGACTCGCATCGAACCGCCCGACCATCCAGCATCGCTTGCAGGGCTGTGCGATCCTGCGCCAAAGAAGCACGCTGCACCTGAATCGAGCAGTCGGTCGAGCCCACCTGCAGCCTGGCCTCGAAACCCGGCCACGCCGAAGGAATGCAAGGGCTGACGCGAAGCCAGTCCCCTTCGCGCCGCAGGCCCAGAATCCCTTCCACGCCCGCGCGGTACATCCATCCGGCCGAGCCCGTGTACCAGGTCCATCCGCCCCGCCCCACATGGGGCGCCACGGCGTAGACGTCGGCGGCGACCACGTAAGGTTCGACCCGGTAGCGCGCGACCGCCTCCGGCGTGCGCGCATGGTTGATGGGATTGACGAGATCGAACAGCGCCGCGGCGCGATCGCCGTCGCCCAGCCCGGCAAAGGCAAGAATGGCCCACATGGCCGCATGGCTGTACTGGCCGCCGTTCTCGCGCAGGCCGGGCGGGTAGCCTTTGATGTAGCCGGGGTCCTGCGCGGTCTTGTCGAATGGCGGCGCCAGCAGCAGCGCCAGTTGCTCGCCGGGACGAATGAGATGCCGCGCCAGCGAATCCATTGCCATGGCCGCGCGTCCTGCGTCGGCAGCCCCGGAGAGCACGGCCCACGCCTGGGCGATGGCATCGATGCGGCACTCGTCGTTGCCGCTGGTCCCCAGCCAGGTTCCGTCGTCGAAGGTCGCGCGGCGATACCAGGCGCCGTCCCAGGCCTCGCGCTCGATGGCCACCCGCACTGTTTCCGAATGCGCCCGCCAGCGGCTTGCGCGCGCCTGGTCCCGCTCCGGCGCCAGCGGCGCCAAGAGCGCAATCGTGCGCACCAATAGCCAACCAAGCCATACGCTCTCGCCCTGGCCACCGGCGCCTACCCGGTTCATTCCATCGTTCCAGTCGCCGGTGCCTATTAGAGGCAGGCCATGGGGGCCAGTCAGCGCGATGCACTGATCGAGACCGCGCGCGCAGTGCTCGAACAACGAGGCGGATTGTCCCGCGGCAGCGGGCTGGAAGAAGGCGTCGTGCTCGCCCGGCCGCAGCGCCGGGCCGTCCAGGAACCCGGCCGCCTCGTCGAGCACCGCGGCATCGCCCGTGGCGTTGACATAGGTCGCGGCGGCAAGGGCCAGCCAGACGCGGTCGTCCGAGATGCGGGTGCGCACCCCCTGCCCCGAGTGGGGCAGCCACCAGTGCTGCACATCGCCTTCGACGAACTGCCGCCCCGCCGCGCGCAGCAAGTGGCGCCGGGTCTCCTCTGGCTGCGCAAAGGTCAGGGCCATGCCGTCCTGCAACTGGTCCCGGAACCCATAGGCGCCGCTGGCCTGGTAGAAGGCCGAGCGTGCCCACAGCCTGCAGACGATGGTCTGGTACAGCAGCCAGCCATTGAGCATGATGTCCATGGCGCGGTCCGGCGTCTTGACCCGAACGGCGCCAAGTGTCTGCTCCCAATAGGCGGCGACGTCCGCCAGCACGGCATCGAGGTCCGCCGCGCGGTAGCGGCCGACCAAGGCCCTCGCGGCCTCCTCGGACGCGCTTTCGCCCAACAGGGCGACCACCTCGACCGACTCGCCGGCGGCCAGTTCCACGACGCATTGCAAAGCCGCGCACGGATCCAGCCCCGCTCCCGTGGCGCCGGAAAGCGGCTGGCGCCCCAGCAAGGCCGCAGGCGCTCCCGGACCGCCATGGCGTCCCAGGAACTCGGTGCGGTCCCCGGTCCAGGCCGTTTGCCGGCCTCTCAGGTCGGCGAAGGCGACTCGGCCCGGGAAGGCCACCCCCCAGGGCCTGCGGGCCAGCATCGCGCCGCTGGCGGTGTCGATGGCGGTCACGATGAAGGGCGCCGATGCCCCCCTGGATGTTCCCAGCACCCATTCCGCGTAGGACGTCACCGAAAGGCGGCGCGTCCGGCCCGATAGATTGCGCAGGGTCAGGCGCGAAATCTTCACCGGATCCTCCAGCGGCACGTATTGCAGCAGCTCCAGTGCGATGCCGTTCGCTTCATGCGCGAAGCGGCTGTAGCCCCAACCGTGCCGCGCCTCGTAGTCGCCAGCGCCACGCCTGGGCTGCGCCGTGGGCGACCACAGCACCTCGCTTTCAAGATCCTTCACGAAGAAGGCTTCGCCGGACGGATCGGTCACCGGGTCGTTCGACCAAGGGGTGAGCTGGTTCTCGCGGCTGTTCTCGCACCACGTGCTGGCGCTGCCTTCCGCCGAGACCTGAAAGCCGAAGCCGGGATTGGCGACCACGTTGATCCAAGGTTGCGGCGTCGTCTGTCCGGCCGAAAGGCGCACCACGTATTCTCGGCCATCCGTCGCAAAGCCCCCCAGGCCATTGAAAAACTCCAAGTCTTCGGATGGCGGCGGCTGCGTCGGCCGAGGAGCGGCGTCCCGCGGCGCCCGTTGCAGCGCGGGCAACACCGGTCCGACCGCGCTTCCCGCCTCCGTGGGCGCCAAACGCGCCAGCCGATCGGCGATGGTTCCCTGGCTGGCGATGAGTTCGACCCGCGCGGCCGACTGCAGCAAGCCGCGCGCCTCGAACCCGATCAGGTCCGCACGCAGCGCGTGGATCGCCCCCTGCGCCAGCCCCGCCTCGAAGCGGGGACCCGACTGGCTGCTGCGCACCGCCGTCTCGATCGCGATCTGCAAGTCCTGCACATAGGAAGAAGCGCGTTCGTTGAGGATCACCAGATCGACGGCGAGCTGCTTCATGCGCCAGTACTCATGTGCCCGCAGCAGCTGGTGCACCTGGCCCATGTCCTCGATGTCGCCGATTCGCAGCAGGACGATGGGCAGGTCGCCGGAGACCGCATAGGCCCAGAGGCCGGACTGCGCCGCGGCGCCTTGCCGGACAAGCTCCGGCAAAGCGCGCATGCGCCGGTCGGCGTAGATGATCGGCGCCGCCAGGCGCTGGAAATCGGCCGCTTCGTCCGAGTCCATGCCCAGATGGCGCAACTGGACCTGGGCCTGCGTCCACGCCAAGGTGGCGGCCCGGTCGAACGCGCTGCGGTCATGATGCCGATCGATCAATTCCAGCAGTTCCGGGCGGCTCGGCGCGATGACTGTCCAGAACGCAACGCTTGCCGCCCCGCCCGGCGGGATCAGCACACGCTGGCGCAGCGAGAACACCGGATCGAGCACACAACCCGCGGTGTTCGACAGCGGCAGGCCATCCTGGATGGCGGAAGCCGACGCCGCATCCCGGCCTCGGCCCAGAAAGCGGGCCCGATCGGACTCGTATTGCGGCTCGGCCGTGATCTCGCCCTCCACGACCGCGAAATGCGCGGCCCAGACCGGCGGCTCGTCGGGCGCGCGGGGGCGGCGGCTGGCGATCAGCGCGCCGAATTCCGGCAGGTATTCCGTCAACACGAAGAGCTTGGAGAACGCGGGGTGGGCTTCGTCGGCCGACGGCGCGGCCAGGGCCAGTTCGGCATACGACGTGACATCCACCTCCCTCGCGCGCCAGCCGCTATTGGCCAACGCCAGGCGGCGCACTTCGCAATCGTCCTCCCCTGAAACGAGCACGTCCAGCGTCGTGGCCAGGCTCCCGTCGCGGCGGACAAAGCTGGCCCTGTCCTCTCCGAACAGGACTTCGCCTGGCCGTGCGGCGTCCGCCATCGGTTGCGGGCTGGCGGACCAGGTCTGACTGCTGCGCACGTCGCGCAGATAGACGAAGCTTCCCCAGGGGTCCCGGGTCGCGTCCTCGCGCCAACGCGTCACGGCCAGGCCCCGCCAGCGGCTATAGCCGCCGCCGGCCGCCGTCAGCATCACGCTGTAGCGCCCGTTGGAGAGCAGATGCGTAACCGGCGCCGGGCCCGGCTGCACCGAGGACATGCGTCGCACTGTCGGCGTCGGCGTATGGCTGTCCTCATGGGAAGCCCTCACTTCCTCAGCGCGCGGGTGCTCGGCCACGACATCGCGCGGCATGCGCTCCTGCAGCAGAAGTTCGCTGGCGTGGATCATCGGTTCGCGGTGAAAGCGCGCACGCATGCCGCCGTCCAGCAGCACGTTGGCCAGCGCCACGATGGTCATGCCCTGATGATGGGCCATGTAGCTGCGCACGACCGCCACCACCCTGCCCTCCGGGACGCGCGCCGGCGTGAAGTCGAACGCTTCATAAAAGCCGTGCCGGCCGAGCCCGCCCAGCGCGGCAAGATGAGCGTAGTTGATGCACGCTGCCGCTGGATCCACCATTGCCGCCAAGCCGGTCGCGTACGGAGCGATCACCCTGTCGTCGGCCAGTCCGCGCTTGAGCCCGAGGCCGGGCACGCCGAAATTGGCGTACTGGTAGGTGAACTCCAAATCGCGGGCGTTGTACGCCGACTCCGACATCCCCCACGGAATGCCCAGGGAACGGCCATAGGCCACCTGCCGCTGCACGACGAGGCGATTGGTCTGTTCGAGCAGGCTGCCGGCCGGGGCGCGCATCACCAGCGAGGGCATCAGGTACTCGAACATGGATCCGGACCAGGAAATCAGCGCCGCCCTTCCTCCAATCGGTACGGCGGCGCGGCCGAGCCGGAACCAATGCCGCGTCGGCGCATCGCCCTTGGCGATGGCGAACAGGCTGGCCAGGCGGGCCTCAGACGCCAGCAAGTCATAGCAACTGGGGTCCAGCCGCTGCTCGGCCAGCGAATAGCCGATGGACAGCAGACGGCGCTCGGGATCCAGGAGAAATGCGAAGTCCATGGCGAGCGCGATCTCGCGCGCCGTATCGGCGAGGGACTGCAGCCTGCCCGCCAGCGCCTCGGGCGTCTGTTCCGGCCGCCGATCGCGCGCATGCGAAGCGGCGGATCGAGCCAAGGCGTTGAGCCAGAACGCCAGGTCTCCCGCTTCGTCCTGTCGCGCCGGCCACAGCTCGTGCGCGGCGTCAGCGGCTTTCTCCGCCAGACGCTCCAGCACCGGCGCGATGGCCTCCACGCTCCGAGGTCCCTGCAACTGCGCCGCCATGTCGTCCATCAACATGGTCAGGCGCGCCGACGGCGCGCCCGGCTGCCCGGTCAGAGCCGCCAAGGCCTGCAGGGCGAGTTGCAGCGCATCGTCCATGCCGGCCCTGGCCGCTGCCGAGGGAACGCCATCCCGCCACTCCTCGCAGGCATTGGCCAGCGTCAGCAAATGACCCGCCAGGTTGCCGCTGTCCACGGACGAGACATAGGGCGGGTCGAGCACGCGCAGGTCCGCGGTGCCGTACCAGTTGAAGAAATGGCCCTTGTGCCGCGGCAGCTCGCGCAAGGTGGCCAATGTGGCCTCCAGGCGTTCGACCGTGTCCAGCGTGCCGGTCCAGCCGAAATCGCGCGCCGCCACGGCGGACAGCAGGTAGAGTCCGATGTTGGTCGGAGAAGTGCGCCGCGCCAGGGCGGGCTTCGGGTCTTCCTGGAAATTGTCCGGCGGCAGCATGTGATCCGCCGGGGTCACGTAGGTTTCGAAGTAGCGCCAGGTGCGCCGAGCCGTCGCGCGGAGGGCGCGTACATCCTCTGGCCGAAGCTCGTGCCGCCGCGCAATCGCGGGGGGCTTGCTGGACCACAAGGCCAGTGCGGGCGCCGCCAGCCACAGCAGCGCGAACGGCCAGACAAGCATTGCCGCGCCCACCGGCGCGAAGACCAGCGCGCCGGTTGCCAGCACCAGACCTGCCGCCGCGCCTGGGGCCATGTAGCGGTAAAAGCCCGCCAGATCGGGATGATCGCGCTTGCCCGACTGAGCCGTGCTCGTCCACTCCAGCAAGTGCCGCCGCGTAACCAGCAGGCGCACCAACGTACGTCCGACGGCGTCGCCCATGCGCCATGCCTGATCCGCCAGGAAGGCCAGGCTCAACCCCGCCTGGAGGGCGGCCAGCCTCAGGTCGGCCGTCAACGCGCCGTCGTGGCGGCGCAGGCGGGACCCGGGGCGGCGCGGCCAGCCGGACAGCAACGGCAGCAGCGCCGGAAAGACGGCGCAAGCCAACACCAGCAGCACGGCGACGGGCGCGGCCCCCGCGGGCAGCAGCCAGGCGCAGACCAGGGCCAGCAGCATGGACGGCGCCAGCAGCGAGCGTCGCAGGTTGTCGAACATCTTCCAGCGGCCGACGGCGGGAATCGCATGCACGCCGTCCTGCCGCCCGAACATCCACGGCAGAAGCTGCCAATCGCCCCGGGTCCAGCGATGCTGGCGCGCGGCCGCGACGTCGTATCGCGCTGGCGCCTGCTCGACCAGCTCGACGTCGGTGGCCAGCCCGGCGCGCGCGAATACGCCTTCGAACAAGTCGTGGCTCAACAGGGTGTTGTCGGGCACCCGGCCCCGCATCGCCGCCTCGAAGGCGTCGATGTCGTAGATGCCCTTGCCGGTATAGGAACCCTCGCCGAAAAGGTCCTGATAGACGTCCGACACCGCCATCGCGTAAGGATCCATCCCGGCCGGGCTGGACGATATCCGCTGGTATACCGACCCTTCCCGCCCCATGGGCAGCGCCGGGGTGATGCGCGGCTGGAGAATGGCATGGCCGCCCACGATACGCTTCGACGCGGCATCGAACCGCGGCAGATTCAGCGCGTGGGCCATCTTCCCGACCAGCCTGGAAACCGCATCGCGCGGAAGCCGCGTGTCGGCGTCGAGCGTGAGCACATAGCGCACGCCATCCGGGACCTCCGGCGAGCCGCCGCCAGCCGCCATGAAACTGGTGTCGGCGGCGCCACGCAGCAGCCGGTTGAGCTCGTGCAGTTTGCCCCGCTTGCGCTCCCAGCCCATCCACACGCCTTCGGCCGCATTGAAGATCCGGCGCCGGTGCAGCAGCATGAAACGCGGGCCGGCGGGCGCCGGACCATGGCGCCGATTCAGCGCTGCGATGCCGTCGGCGCCGACGGCCAGCAGGTCCTGGTCCGAGGCCGGAAATTCGCTGTCGGCATCCATGCCGTCGGTCAGCAAAGCCAATACGATGTCGCCGCCGCCACTGGCCAGATAGTGGACCTCCAGCCGCTCGATCTGCTCCAGCAGATCGGCCTTTCCGGTCAACAGCGTCGGCACGGCCACCAGGGTGCGCAACGATCCCGGCACGCCGTCCGCGAGTTCCAGCCCCGGCAACGCCACAGCGCCGAAGCGCCAGGCCGCCAGCCGGTTGACGAGCGCCGATGCCAGTTCCGATGCCGGCAGCAGCAAGGCCGCGAGCCATAGCGCCAGGATGCCGGAATGGCCGGCGGCATGCCCGTTACCTGATGCCAGCGCCCATGCCGCGCCGAGCAAAATGGCCGTGACGCCCACGATCGCACCGACGTAGGCCGCGATACTCTGAACGCCCTGCCTGCTCCGGAGGCGCACGCGCAGCGATGGCTTGAAACCGACCGATTGCGCCAAGGCGGCGCGGCCTTCGGCAATCAAGTGATAACCCGGATCCCGGACCCGTGCCCGCTCGCGCGCATCGACGCGTGACGCCCCCGCGGCGCGCCCCGCCGCCAGAGCCCGCTCGGCGATCTCAAGCTCCGAACAAGGCGAGCCGCGTGCCAACTGCTCGATTGCGCTGCGATAGCGGTCGCGCGTCGGGAAGTCCATGGCCGCGAATCCGCTGCCCGCGCGCAGTCGCGCATCCACCAGGCTGACGCTCTCGAACCATTCCTGCCAGTCGATGTCCGCCATCAGCCTCAGGCTGGTGATCACATTGCGCACCGTGACGTTGGAAGCGCCCTGGCGTTGCTGTGCATGCGCCACGGCGTCGTCGATGGTGGCTCCCTGCCGCGCCAGCCGCTCTTCCAGCCATCCCAGCGCCGGCATCGCCAGCGGATCGCGGTCCCTCAGCCGCTTAGCCAACTGCGCGGCGAACAGTTCCGACAGCGGCAGCGGCGAACGCGAAGCGATGTCTTCTTCGAGCGACGCGCGCGCGCCGCCGGATACGATCAGGCGGTTCGCAAGCTGGTCCGCGTCCGCGCGCGCGGTACGGCCTGCCGTGATCTGGTCGTCGAGGCGGCGCAAGTTCTCTATCAGCACGATGCGCAGCGTGATCGCAACCGCCCATAATTCGCCGATGGTCAGCGGCTGGACCTGCTGGTAGGCAGCGATGAAACGCCGCAGGATGCCTATGTCGAGATGGCTATCGGTATGCGCAATGAAGGCCCAGGCCAGCCCGAAGACACGTGGATAGCCGGCGAACGGGCCCGAGGCCAACTTGGGCAGTTGCCGGTAGTAGTTCGCCGGCAGGTCGGCGCGAATCTCGCTGATCTGCTTCTCGACCAGATGATAATTGTCGAGCAGCCATTCGGCGGCCGGTACGATCCGCCGGCCAGTCTCCAGTTCGGCGGCGCTGGCGCGGTAGCTACGCAACAGCAGGCGGGCATTCGCATCCAGGCGCCGCCGCAATGAAGGGACACGCGAAGGCTTCGTCGTGACGGATTGGGCCGAGGCCAGGCTCTTGGCATGCTGTTCGAGACGCTCGGGTCCGAATAGCTCCTCCCGGACAGGAGCCTTGTCGGCCCAGAAGGAAGGCGCCCTGCACGAGCCGGGAATGCAAAATAGAAAATGCCGTTGCGAGGAGGCGCTTTTTGCCTTGGGACGCCCCGGCGGCCAAAAAAATTTCATAGATATCCAGTGCGGCTGTTCTTGCGCAACGGGTGAGTTCGCATAGGTGCCCGCCGGTGCAGCATTCGGGTCGAAGCCCGACACAGGCAGTGCCGGTACGGCGGCCAGGTATGCGAAGCGTGTCGATCCAGACGCGGAACCTCGCGGATTGCGAGGTCTCGCGTAAAGGCTTGCTTCGATGGAGAAAGATCCAGTGGAGAGGTCGAGTCGCTTTCGGCCGCCGTCGCGGTGACCGGCCCTCGCCCATCGGGAGCCGGGCGATGTGAAAGGCGGCATCGGGTGGACATGCTTGGCCGCGGGAATGTTCGCTCAACCGCCTGCCCAAGCACACTGGAGTGCGTTGCGACAGACTACACCCAATTGGGCCGCCTGTCCGCGCGGCACGACGTGCTTGACAATCTGAGACACATCTCTGCAGAGAATCCGCATGGAGGGTGCAAAACATGTACGATGGTGTGCCAGGCCAGATAGGCCATCCGCTTTGGCCTGCCCTCCCAAAAAGCGCGGTTCGTCCGCGCTTTCTCTTTTCAGGAAGGCATCGTTGCAATGAAAAATCTGCAAGAGGCCACCGAGCGCATCTGCGAGCTCCAAGGAAGTCTGATCGCATCGGACGCCTTGTTTTCCGCGTTCCTTGAAGCGTGGCTGCCCGCTACCCGCGATACCCTGGCACGTTCGTTCGAAATGCATACCGACGCGGCTCGAACCGTCATGCTGAACACCGCCGTTTCGGACTCCGCGCTCGCCGCGTTCGAGCGCGACGTTGCCAGAATGCGCGCGGTGCTTGCCGAGCCAGCGCCGACGCAGGCCCCCCTGGAGCCACGCCATGCGATCGAGCCGGTGCTGCTGGCCACGACGCACATTCGCACCTATGCCGGATCGCAGCTCTCGACCAGCGCAAGCGGTTTTTTCTTTCGCCGCGACGATCGTTTATTCCTGGTGACGAACCTGCATGTCTTCGCCGACGAGCCAAGCGGCCACTTTCCGGACCGCGTCGAGATCGAGCTGCACACCGATACAAGCGACCTGACGCAGTACGCGACCTTCTCGATCCCGCTGTACGGCAACGGGATCGCGCTGTGGCGCCAAGCCACGGACACCGCCGGGTCAGTCGACATCGCCGCCATCGAGATCCAAAGCGACCGCTTGCCCGAACGCACGATGCTGCAGGCGTTCGACACGTCGCATCTCGCCCCCCAGGGCGAGGACGTGGTCATTGGAGACAACTTGACGGTGATCGGCTTCCCGCTAGGGTTCCACGACACGGTCCACCATCTCGCCGTCGCCCGCAGCGCCTCGATCGCATCGGCGTATGGCGTGCGCTTCCAACAGCAGGGCTATTTCCTGACCGACGCCAGGACGCACCGCGGCAGCAGCGGCTCTCCAGTACTACGGCGCAGGAGCGGCGTCCAGAGCCGCGACTCCTTGCTGCCATGGCAGTTGCTCGGGGTGCATTCGACTCGCATGGACATGCGTACACGCGACTTGGCGCAAGACGAGTCGCTCGGCTTGAACTGCGCCTGGTACGCAGATGTCCTCATGGTACTGACCCGCCCGGCGTAACCATCCTCCGACACGCCGCCCCTCGCGCGACCGCCAACGCTATCACGCCCGGGCCTGCCATCCCCCATCGATCGGAATCGGCGTTCCGGTGATATCGCAGGCCTCGTCGCTGCACAAGAAAGCCGCCAACGCCCCCACCCGCTCCGGCGTGACGAAGCGCCGGGACGGCTGGCGCGGCTCCAGGAAAGCCGCCGTGGCCTGCGCTTCCGTCTGGCCGGTGGAAGCCATGCGGTCGGCGATCATCCTGCGGATGTGCGGCGTGTCCACCAGCCCCGGACAGAGCGCGTTGCAGGTAATGTCGAAACCGGCGCATTCGAGCGCCACTACCTTGGTCATCCCGACCAACCCGTGCTTGGTGACTACGTAATCCGTACGTCTGGGCGTGCCCTCGACGCCGAAGATCGAAGCCAGGCTGATGATCCTGCCCCAGTTGCGCTGCTTCATGCCGGGTAGCGTGAGCCGGATCAGATGATAGGCCGCCGTCAGGTTGACCGCCAATGCGTAGGACCATTTCTCCGGCGGAAGATCCTCGATGAGGGCGTCGCAGCGGGTCACCGCGTTGTTGACCAGAATGTCCACCCGGCCGAAGCGCCGGTTCGCCGTGGATACGAGATCCTCGATCTGCCCGGCGTCGGAGATGTCGGCGCCGTGATAGTCGGCGTCCACCCCCAATTCGCGCAGCGCGGCGACGCGTTCGCGGATCAGCTCGTCCGGGCCGAACCCATTTAGCATGACCGCGCACCCCTGCCGCGCGAGCGACGTGGCGATGGCATAGCCGATGCCGTCCAGCGATCCGGTCACGATAGCGCCCTTTCCTTTCAACACGTCGGTTCCCCTAGTTTCTCGATGATTGGCCGCACCGTCATTGGCCGTGGCGGATGCGCGTGCCCAGTATTTGCCCGGTGGTATAGGCGCCGCCCGTGCCCGCCAGGAACAGGATGGTCTGCGCGATCTCCTCCGGCAGGCTGGCCTTGCCCAGCACGTCGGCCGCGACCTTGGCATCCCAGCTTAGCGGATTGGCGCCGCGCGCCAGCGGCGTGTCGGTCATTCCCGGGTTCAGGCCGTTGACCGTGACGCCGTGCTTGCCCAGCGCCAGCGCCAGGCTCCTGGTCAAGGCGATCATGCCGCCCTTGGACGCGGCGTAATGGGCATAGTCGATCGAGCCGTAGACGCCACGGTCCGAGGTCAGCAGGATCATCGTGCCCGAGCCCCGCGCCGCCATCGCGCGGCCGACGTCGCGGGTCAGGAAAAAAGTGCCGTCCAGGTTGATCCGCAAGGTCTCTCGCCACTGCTCGTCGCTCAGGTCGAGCAGTGGCGCGGCGCGGCAGATGCCCGCGGCATGGACCAGCACGTCGATGCGTTCGTACTGCGCCAGCGCGCGCCCGACCAGGGAGCGAATCTGGTCCGCCTCTCCCAGGTCGCATACCGCCCAGCCGGCCCGGCCGCCCTGCGCCACGATGGCATCGCAAACATTCTGGGCGCCGGCGGCATCGCTATCGGCGATCAGCACGTCGGCGCCTTCCCGCGCAAGCAGGAAGGCCGCGGCACGGCCGATGCCTGAGGCCGCGCCTGTCACGAGAGCTACTTTATTCTGAATCGACATGAAGGACGTTCCCTTGGACGTGAGCCGGTCTACTGCGCCCGGATCGACGCTGCGTCGGCCACGCCTTTCCAAAGCTCGTAGTCGGTCTTGAGCAGCCTGGCGAAACTGGCGGGATCGCTCTGCCCGTCGAGCTCGTTGCCGGTCGGTGCGATGCGCTTGCGGATGTCCTCCTGGGCCAGGACCTTGTTCACCGCGGCGGCGATCTTCTTCGCGATCGGATCGGGCAGCCCCTTGGGCGCCAGGATGCCGTTCCAATAGGCGCCGTCGACGTCCTGGATGCCGAGTTCGTCGAGCGTGGGAATGTCGGGCGCGATGGCTACGCGCTGCTTGCTGGCGACGGCCAGGATCTGCACCTTGCCGTCTTTCGCCGGCGGCAGCGCGGTAGAGGTAACGGCGAAGTGATAGGTCACGCGGCCGGCGATCTGCTCCATCATCGCCTGCGGCGAACCTTGCGTGGGCACCGCAGTCGCCTGGATGCCGGTCCGATTGGCGAACAGCTCGCCCACGAAATGCGATGGCGCGCCGATGCCCGAGGTCGAATAGAAGAGTTTCTCTTTCTTGGCGAGAGCGATCAGGTCCTGGGGACTCTTTAGTCCCAGTGCAGGATTGGCGACCAGCGCGAGCGGCGAGAAGAAGACATTCACGACAGGCGTGAAGGAATCCGGCATCTTGTACGAGGTCTTGGTCTGCATCGCGGCCACCATGTTCATGGCGGCCGAGCTGAACAGCAGGGTATAGCCATCGGGCTGCGCCTCCGCCACGAACTGCGCGCCGATCACGCCAGCCGCGCCGGCGCGGTTGTCCACGACGATCGTCTGCCCGAGCTCCTTGCTCAGCGCGTCGTTGATCGTGCGCATGAATACGTCGACGCCGCTGCCGGGCGGCCAGGCCACGATCATGCGGATCGGCTTGGACGGGTAGGTGTCGGCTGCCATCGCCGGCGCCGCACACGCGGCAGTGCAGATCAAGACAGCCAGGATTCCGGGCGCGTTGTGCCTCATGATGTGTCTCCTCACTTTTTATAGGATCGAATGGTGGTGCCGTCTCTCTTTCATCCTCGAAGCACGTCCGCCGCCTTGCGGGCGGCGGAGATGAGATAGCCGACGTCGGTGCCGCCCAGAAAGATGCGCGCGCCGTGTTGCGCCAGCTCTGCCGCGATTTCGCCGCTCGCCACGAACTGCTTGCCATGCTTTCTCGCCGCCTCGCACGCCGCGAGGTAGGCCGAGCGGATGGCCGGATGATCGAGCTGGCCCGGCGCGCCCATCTCCGCCGACAGGTCGATCGGACCGATCATCAGCGCGTCCACGCCCCTGACCGCGGCGATCTCGTCCGCTGCCGCCACGCCATCAGCGGTTTCCAGCATGGCAACCATCATGGACTGATCGTTCATCAACCGCACGATTTCGCCTGCCGGCAAGGACCGATAGCGCGTCGCCGGGCCAAGGGCTGCCAACGACCGTTCGCCCCAAGGCGGATATTTGGCCGCCCGCACCGCCGCCTCGGCCTCGGCGGCGCTGGAGACGTGCGGCACGATCACGCACTGGGCCCCGGCATCGAGCGCCGCGCCGATGTCGGCGGGCGTGTTCTGCCGTACCCGCAGCGCCGGCAACAGCCCCGCCATCAGCGCGCTGGCGCACAGCGCGGAGGCCTGCTCCCAGGTGAACATGCCGTGCTCGCAGTCCGCATAGAAGCCGTCGAAGCCGCATGCGTGCACGATCATGGCGGCGTCCGGCCCGCGCAGCTGGCGCAGCGACATCAGCAACACGCGCTCGTCCGCTTCGAGCTTGCGCTGGAAATGATTGACGATGAGCATCGGATCGATCATTCCGGCAGCTCCTGCTGCGGCCGTTCGGCCATGTGGGGATATCCGCGGGAGACGAAACCGGCATCGACAGTCACGATCGTCCCGGACATGGCGCTCGCGCGCGGCGAGGCCAGGAACGTCACCACATCGGCCACTTCCTGCGGCTGGATCAGACGGCCGCGCGGCCAGTCGCGCACGAGTTCGGGCCAGCGCTGCTCGTCGCCCAGCTCCGCCGCCGCGCGCCCCATCAGCGAGCGCCGGGCCTTGGCGGTCTCGACCCAGCCCGGATGCACCCCCAGCACGCGCACGCCGTAGTCCAGGCTGGCGCTGCCGACGATGCGCGTCATCGCGGCCAGTGCGGCGTTGCCCGTGCCGCCGGCGGCGTACGCATACTCGTACTTCTCGGCGCCTATGCCGATGACGTTGACGATGACGCCGGCGCCGCGCGCCTGCATGTGGCGGTAGAACTCGCGGGTCAGGTTGATGTAGCCGAACACCTTGAGTTCCCAGCCTTGCCGCCAGGTTTCTTCGTCCACTGCGAGAATGTCGCCGCGCGGCGTATTGCCGGCATTGTTGACGACGATATCGGCCTCGGCATACTGCGCGGCGATCTCCGCGGCCGCGCCGCGCCGGGACAGATCGGCGGCATGGACGCTCACCGCCACTCCGTGCCGCCCTTCGATCTCCTCGGCCACCGCACGCAGCTTCTCCGCATCGCGCGCCACCAGCCGCAGCGCGCAGCCCTCGCCAGCCAGCGCCTCGGCGACGGCTCGCCCTATGCCCTGGGAAGCCCCGGTCACCAGCGCCCGCCTGCCCTGTAGCAGCATGTCCATGTCAGTTGTCCGTGGGACGCAGTTCGATCAGGTCCGGACAGCAGCCCTCGCGCGTCGAAACCGCATACACGATCGCGTCGGCCACGTCCTCCGGCATCAACGGCGCGAACTTGCGCGCGGCGATGGACTTGAGCACCTCGGGATGGGTGCTGTCGTCGCGGATGTGGGTATCGACCATGCCCGGCGCCACTTCGGTCACCTTGATGCCGAACGATTTCATTTCGACCCGGAAACCCTTGGCGTAGGCCGAGAGCGCGTGCTTGGTCGCTGCGTAGGAAGCGGCCATGGAATTGACGTTGCGCGCCGACAGCGAGGTCACGAACACCAGGTGTCCATGCCGACGCTTCATCATGCCGAGCGCGATCTCCTGGGCCACCGCGAACGCCGCCACCACATTGGAGCGGAACATTGCCTCGCAGTCCTCTACCGAAGCGTCGCGTATCGGCGCATAGGTAAGAATGCCGGCGTTGTTGACCAGGACGTCGACGCCGTTGGCCGCCTGGCCGAGCTCGCGCACGAAACCCTTGTCGGTGAGGTCGCCTCGCAGCGCACGGCCGGCGCCGCCCGCTCGCGCGCACAAGGCGGCGACTTCGTCCAGTTCGGCCTGCCTGCGCCCCGTGACAAGCACGTCGGCACCCGCCCGCGCCAGCGCAAGCGCGGTGGCACGGCCGATGCCGGCGCTGGCTCCAGTCACCAGGACCGAGCGCCCCTTCAATATGCCCGCCATATCGACCTCCTTCAGGAAGCCGAAGCTTCATCGGGCTGCGGCACGCCTTCCACGTTGACGGTGTCGTAGCGCGCCGGGATGATGACCTCCAGAATCTCCAGGTCGTCCGAATAGTCGAGCACGTTGTGCTTGATCATCGGCGGCTGGATCCAACAGCTGCCCTGGCGCATCTCCAGCACGCCCTGACCTTCGAACTCGCTTTTGACCCAGCCCTTGAGCACATAGACCATCTGGAACTGCGTGTTGTGAAAGTGCGGGTGCGAGACCTCGGCGGCGTTGTACGGCCGGGCGCGCCGGTTGACGTGCGCCTGCACCATGCCGCCCGTGGCTTTGGCGAAGCCCAGATCGCGCGTCAGGGTATAGGAACGGAAGCCATCATTGGTGAAGTCTTCCTCGCGCAGATGACTGACGTGGAAGGCCTGCTCGGGCCAGCCGCTCAACAGGTGCTGCGATTGTTCGGGGTCGAATTCGGCCTCGGCGACCAACCGGGATGATTTCTCCTTCTCCATCTACTTCGCTCCTTGTGACATCGCGGATTTCACGGCACGTTTCCTTGACATGTACTGAGTGTGCCACCCGGGAATATGCATGTATATTGCATTTATCTGCACGATTATGTCGATTCCCTAATGAATATTTCAGGCCGCCTGCTGGATGCCTTCCTGGCGCTCGCGGAGACCCGGCGGTTCGCCACGGCGGCTGAACGCTGTCATGTCTCACCTTCCGCGTTCAGCCAGATGATCCGCCGGCTGGAGGAACAGGTTGGCGCGCGCCTGTTCGACCGCGATACGCGCAATGTCTTCCTCACGCCCGAAGGCGAGGTGTTCGCGCGGGGCGCCCAGCGCGTCTCCGTCGAGATGGCGTCGGCGATGGCCGAGTTGAAAGATCGCAGCCTGCTCAACACCGGCCGCATCTCGCTTGCCGCGCCCCCTTCCCTTTGCGCGGAATGGCTGCCGGGGATGCTGGCCGCCTTCCGCAACGAGCATCCGGGCATCGCGCTGCAGTTGCACGACGTGGTATCCGACCGCTGCCTGGCCATGATCTCCTCGGGAATGGTCGATTTCGGCCTGAACGCCCGCAGCGGCAACAAGCAGGAATTCGAGGCTTACCTGCTGTTCAACGAGCCCCTGTTCCTCATCTGCCGCGATACCGATCCCTTGGCCGGAAAGGGCAGCGTCCGGCTACGCGACCTGCGCGGCCGCGACTTCATCCACACGATACGCACGGGCAGCGTGTGGCAGCATCTGCAGCCGATGCTTGGCGTCGCGGAAATTCACGACAGCGGGTTCGAGGTCTGGGAGCTGGGCACGATGGCCGGGCTGATCGCCCATGGCTTCGGCATCAGCATCGTGGCGCAGTTCGCGCTGCAGCTATGCCGCAGACAGGGATTGGCGGCAGTGCCGATCACCGACCGCCATGCGGTGCGCCCCATATTCATCATCAAGCGCCGTCACCGCAGCCTGTCGCCGGCCGCGCAGGGCCTGTGGGATCGGCTGGTGAGGGACAAGCCCAAGCTGAAATGAGGCTGCCGCGCGCCTCTCATTCTTCGCGAGAATCTGCTGCGGCAGCCCGGCCCGCATGTTGGCCCGCCCATGCGCCCAGCATCGCGAGCGCGGTATCGAAATATTGCCGTCCGCCCCACAGGTCGCGGTCGCCAACGAGATACAGATGGCTTTTCGCACGTGTGACGGCGACGTTGAGCAGGTTCGGAGCCGCAGCCGCCCACGCTATCGCTCCGGTCTGCTCCGCATCGCAACCTAGAACGAAAAAGACGGTTTCGCTTTCCTTGCCCTGGAACGTGTGGGCCGTCCCGACCCGCGTCTTTATCCACTCCGCCAGCTTGGCCGGCATTCCCCGTCCGGTTCCGAACAGTGCGCTGCGCCACGCGTCGTGATCGCCCAGAAGCGCACTCAAGCCCCGTTTGACCTGGCGGAACGGCGTGATGACGAACACATCGGGAAGTTGCGGCCGCTTCGGATCGGTCAGGTCCGGCTCCTCGACGTACATCTTGACTAGCGCCTCGAATACGCACCGCCCCTGTTCGGCGATGTACTTAGTTCCGTCGCTGCCGTTGCCGGTCACGTGCCACCATGCGCTATGCCCGAGCACCCGATGCGGGGAAGGCATGCCCTTCTTCGCATGTTTCATCCGCCCATCGTACGCAATCGTGTTGGCGATCTCGAACATCGGGCTTGCGCACCGCCTGTGCACGACAAGCGGAATACCGATGAACCGTTCCCGTTCGAGCGGATGCCGCACTCCGTATGGATAGCACCGGTCGGCCAGAGTCTGGACAGACTGCGCATCCACCGCATAACGTGGCCGCGCCTCCTGTAGCCAGTACTCGCCAAGGCGCATCAATAGTCGGGTCGACTGCGTGACGACCGGCTCGATCTGGAGAGGGTCCCCCACCACGACGACGCGCCGCGCACGCATCATCGCTCCGACAGCCGCCTGAGGCACCGCCTGTCCAGCTTCATCGACGATCAGCCAGCCCAGTCCCTCCGGCCCAACCCCGGCGAACTGCCGCCGAAACGATGCAAAGGTGCTCGAGACCACCGGCACCAGCATGAAAAACCATTGCCAGAGCACCTTTCGCGCCTCGCCGATCGAACCTCGCGTAAGCATGTTCGACAGCGCGAAGACCAGATCCCTCGTCTGAACCTCTTGAAAGAATGCTTCATGCAGCGTCATGGCCGCTGCAAAAAGTTCATTGCGCAGGCCGTTCAGTTTCTCGCTCTGCCAAAAGGCCCGGGTCTGGCAGGCGTCCTCTGCAAGCCCGGCGCCTTCCCAGACGGTCACACCCGTCTGCGCAAGCAATGATCTCGCCGTCCGCAACCTGTCGCACACGACGCGAAGGGTAAAGGCGGCTTCCGCCGTCTCGCGCCAGCGTCGATACGAATCGGGGCGAAACCATCTGGACAGCCAGCGGATGAACGGCGGCCCCAGGCGTTGCCCGGTCAGTTCCGTTTCCGTATCCAGTTCGCGCACCATTCCGCTCAGTCGATCCAGCGTCCCGTCGCTCGTATCCGCATGAGGAAGATCGGGGCACCGCCGCGCCACCGCTGCCCACCTGCCCTCCAGCTCGGTCAATGCGGCATCGAGCGCTTCGAGACGCCTGGACTCCGCCTGCCAGACTGCATGCGCCGCCTTGAAGCGGTCTTGCGAAGTGCGGAAACTGCGTCGCGTGCCACGCGTCTGTTCGCGATATCGCCAGTAGGTCTGTGCGCCCACCGCGTCCCAGCTCGGGAAATCAACCTCGCCGTTCGAAAGAAACCGGTCGCCCGGCCGCTCGTCCGGTTTTGCGGCGCGGTTCGAAAACACGTCGACGAACCGGATGCGGTTGGCGCGCTTACCCAGCGCAGCGGAAACCAGTCCCCACACGGGCTCCTTGGGAGCCGTCCATGGCTTCGTCGCATGGCTGCCGGCATAGCGGGTTGCCACAGGCTGAAAGTAGCCCAGCGTATCGCGCTGCGCGGGATCCAGATGCCGCATCTGCGGCAATTCGAGCGACAGGTTCTCTACCGCTCCGTTGTTGCTCGAGGCCACCACCATTTCGAATCCCGTCAGCGCCGGTGACAGGACAGGCAAGGTATGGGACTTGCCGCCCGGGAGGACAGCCTCGACCATGGCGCCGGACAGGCCGTCCTTGGCGCTGTCGAGCGATGCCAATACCTTCGCCCGCTCAACCACGAGATGCGCGATAAGATCCCGCAGCAGCGTGGTCTTTCCTGTACCCGGCGGCCCGTTCACTGCAAGGATTTCGCCGTCTCCGAGCGTCTTCATCCGGTTCAGCGCGTATTGCTGCATCAAAGCCTGGAAATGGCCGGCGGACGAGGGCCAGCGCCCGTCGATTCCGTTGCGGGGCCGCAGCGTTTCGAGAATGGCCCGCTGGCCGGCGGGAGCATCCAGATCGAGCTTCGATGCGTCGCACAAGGAGAGATAGGCCTTCAGCGCCCGCGGTGCGTGCGGCCCACCCAGCTCACGCTGCGCCTGGAGCAGATCATGAACGTAGAAACTGTTCAGGATCGGCAAGTCCCGCTCCTCCTCAGCCTCGTGTTGGTCTTCGCTTGCGGCGCACGCTGAGCGTTTTGCCCCGGAGTCCTCGTTCGAACGGCGGGCCTGTTCCATCGGCTGCACTCGGGCAGGCGATATCACTATCCAAGCAAGGCCATCGCTGGCGGGTTCGTAGCGCGCCCACTCATGAAGCCGCTGCACCATCGCCATCAGCTGCGTTGCATCGAAGGGTTTGTCTTCGGCTGCAAGCGCCGCCAGGTCATCTCTGAGCCCTGTCAGACTCGACTCGAACGAGTCGGCGCAAAGCCCCTCCAACTCGCCACTTTTCAGGCGACCCAAAGCCCAAGGCAAAGCCGACACGCTCAGGCTGTCGGCATTCACCCTGCCGCCTTGCCCCAGCTTCATTTTCGCAAAGCACGTCAAACCCTCCGGGGCCATTTCATCGTCGCGAATCTGCTCGATCGCGGATCGTGCTTTCGATCTTGCCGCGACGTGCTGCTCGACCACAGACGCCGCCTGCGCCACATCGAACGGAACAAGGTACAGTTCTCCCGCATGCCCGGACACTTCATCCCAGCCATGGCTCGAGCCCGCAGCCGCCGTCCGGATGCAAACCGTTTTCCGGTTCGACTCTCTGGCCTCCTCGAGTTGATCATCGAGACTGTAGCTGTTGAAAAATTCGACGCTGTGCCAGTAATCGAGGATTCGGGACATCTCTTGAATCGTCGCCATGGAATACGCAACATTGCCGGGAAACGGTTAGGTTAACTGAAGCTCCAACGCTTCCTTCAACAAAACCACCCGGGAATTGACCGGCCCTTTGCGGACGATCAAGGCCACCACGCTGGCCGGCGGCTCGGGCGCGACGCGTATCTGCTTGACCGTGCCCGCCCGCAATGCGCTGTGGTGCAGCAGCTCCACGTCGGGGATGATGCCTATGCCCAGGCCCGCGCCCACCAGTTGGACGCTGGTCGTCGGACTGGTCGATTCGATCGCGGGCAAAGGCATGGGCAGCCCGGCATGCGTGAAGCAGTCCTCGATGAGCTTGCGGCCCATCGATCCTTCGGTCGGCATCACCCATGGCTCCCGCGACAGACGCGCCCAATCCACGCGCCGCGCGCGCACGAGCGGATGCCCGGGCGGCGCGACGACGGCGAACTGAACCTCGAACAGCTTGACGTATTCGAACGCCGCGGCATCGGACTCCAGCATCTGCAGCGGGAAGGTCGTGATCAGCGCATCGAGCTCGCCTCGGCGCAGCGCATCGATCAGCGGGGGAACCCGGTCTTCCAGCAGTTGCACCCGTACGGGCAATGCCTGGTTCACCAATCTCGCAATCACGCCGGGCAAGTAGGTCTGCGCCAGGAACGGGGGCGCGCCGATCCGGATCTGGGCCGCGAAACGATCGACGGCAACGGCCTCCGAGCGGAGATGGTCGAGTTCTTCCAGCAGCAAGGTAGCGCCGCGCAGCACCACCTTCCCCTGCTCGGTCGGCGTCAGGCCGCGCGCCGTACGCACGAACAGAGCGAAGCCGAACGCGTTCTCGATCTCGGTCAGCGCCTTGCTGATGGCCGGTTGCGTCAGGTTGAGCGCCTGGCCCGCTGCCCGGAGACTGCCCGTGGCCTGTACTTCCTTCAACAGGCGCAGATGGCGAAAGCGCAGCTTGGCGACCAGATGATCAGGTGCGATCACTACTCCTCCCAAGAGATCAAAAATAAAGCTATCACCATATGAAAATATATTACTTTTTATAGATGGTGCCGTTCGCTATGCTGCAGGCAATACAAGGAGACACCATGCAACGCCGCACATTCTGCCTGGGCGCCTTGGGCGCCGGCCTGACGCTCCACGCCGCGGCGCGGGCCGCTCAACCCTACCCCGCGAAAGCGGTGCGCATCGTCGTCCCGTACGCCGCCGGCGGCGGACCCGACATCATGGTGCGGCAGTTCGGTCCTGTTCTGGGCGCGGCGCTGGGCCAGCCCATCGTGGTCGACAACAAGGTCGGCGCGGGCGGGGTGCTCGCCGCCCAGCACGCCGCCCAGGCGCCGGCAGACGGCTACACCGTGCTGCTGGGTTCGAATTCGCATCTGATCCAGAAGGCCTTGCAGCCCAGCCTGATGTTCGATCCGGTGAACGATTTCGTGCCGGTCACCGTCATCGCCACCTCCCCTACCGTGCTGGTCGTGGCCGCCGACTCGCCCTACCGCACGGTGCAGGACCTCGTTGCCGCGTTGCGCACTCAGTCCAGGAAGCTGAACTACGCGTCGGGCGGCATCGGGTCGGGCGCGCATCTGGGCGGCGCCACGTTCGTGTCGCTGCTAAAGGCCGATGCGGTGCACATTCCGTTCAAGGGCTCGGTGGAAATCCCCATTTCTCTCCAGCGCGGCGACACGGACTTCTCCTTCACCATCGCGGGAACCGCCATTCCGCAGGTCAAGAGCGGCAAGCTGCGCGCCCTGGCCGTGACCAGCCGCGAGCCCCTGCCCGAGCTTCCCGGCATTCCGCCGCTGTACGACATCCTGCACAGCGAACTGGCGGTCCAGGAATTCTGGTTCGGCCTCTGGCTGCCCCGGAAATCGCCCGCTGAAACGGTCGCCAAGCTATTCGAAGCGACGACGGCGGCGCTTCAGGACGCCTCGGTCAAGAGCCTGTTCGAAGCGACCGGAAACCGCGTGATCCGGAGCGACAGCCCGCAGGCCGATGCAGCGTTCGTGCGCAGCGAATACCGCAAGTGGGCCGACATCGTCAAACTCACCGGCATCACCGCCGGCTGACCGGGAAGCATTCATGGCCAAGCCACTCGAAGGCGTGCGCGTGCTGGATCTGTCGCACGTGATCGCCGGGCCCCTGACCTCGTTCTATCTGGCCCAATTGGGCGCCGAAGTCATCAAGGTGGAACCGCCGCTGGCGGGCGAAGTCCTGCGCTCGATGAAGAACGGGGCGGACACCGATACACCCACCGGATTCGCCGCCCTCAACGCCGGCAAGCAGTCGCTGGCGCTGGACATCCGCACCCCGCAAGGCGCCGAACTGCTGCGGACGCTTGCCGCATCCGCCGACGTATTCATCGAGAACTTCCGGCCCGGCGTGGTCGCGCGCTACGGGCTCGACTACGCATCGATCAAGGCAGTCCGGCCGGACATCGTCTACTGCTCCATCTCGGGCTTCGGCCAGCAGGGAGACTGGTCCGGGCGCGGCGCCTACGACCACGTCGTGCAGGCACTGACCGGCATGATGATGATGTCCGGCGAGGGAGACGACGCGCCACCGCTCAAGGTCGGCTTCCCCGTCATCGACGTGGCGGTCGGCATGCTGGGCGCGCTGTCCATCGTCGCGTCGCTGCACCGCAGGTCCCGCGATGGAACCGGCCAGTACATCGACGCCTCCATGGTCCAGGCTTCCCTGATGCTCATGTACACCAACGCCTGCGCATTCCTGACCGACGGCGCGCCGACGCGCCGGGTCGGCAACCGCGGCTATACGGGCAGCCCGGCGGCCGACACCTACCCATGCGCGGACGGCTGGCTGGCGGTCGCCGCGAACACGCCGGCCCAGTTCCGCAAGCTCGCCGCCATCCTCGGCATCGAGGAACTGTGCGGCGACGCCCGGGCGCTCGACCTCGCGGCGTTCAATGCCCCCAACGGATTCGTGGTGCCGAACGATCGTGACTACGTCGCGCAACGCTTGCGCCAGGCCTTCGCGGCCCGCGGCGCGGCACGGCTGGAGGAACTCCTGAGCCATGCGGGCGTGCCTGCAGCCAGGGTGAGGAAACTCGAGGAATTCCTCCAAGAGGCCGATGCCACCGGCTGCGTGAACTTGCCCGACTACCGCTTCCGCCAGGGCGACGCCGAAGTCAGGACCCGGGGGATCGGTTTTAATGTGGACCAGGACGGCGGCCCCAGCCGGGCCGGCGCGCCTGCGCTGGGCCAGGACACCCGCGCCGTGCTGGCGGAAACCGGCCTGGATGACGAAGCCCTCGCCGAACTCGAGCGTGCCGGGGTCATCCGGACATGCGACGAGGCCCCCACCCCTTTGGCACCCTGAGCATTTCGACAACCTAGAGAACCTATGACACAACTTCTGCAAGGCCGCATCGCCATCGTGACGGGGGCCGGCCGCGGCCTGGGTCGTTCCCATGCGCTCGAACTCGCGCGCCATGGCGCCAAGGTGCTGGTCAACGACATGGGGGCCGACCGGCCGGACTCCGCAGCGCAAGCCGTCGTAGGCGCGATTCGCGCGGCCGGCGGCGATGCTTTCGCACACGGCGCCGACGTGACCGATCCCCGGCAGGTCCAGGCGATGGTGGAACACGCGGTCGCCCAGTGGGGCCGCGTCGACATTCTGGTGAACAACGCGGGCATCCTGCGCGACAAGACTTTCGCCAAGATGAGCCTGGAGGATTTCCGGCTCGTGATGGAGGTGCACCTGATGGGTTCGGTGCACTGCACCCACGCGGTGTGGAACGCCATGCGCGAACAGAACTATGGGCGCATCGTAATGACGACGTCCTCCTCCGGCCTCTACGGCAACTTCGGCCAGGCCAACTACGCCGCGGCAAAGATGGCGCTGGTCGGCCTGATGCAGACCCTGGCTCTCGAAGGCGAAAAATACGGCGTGCACGTGAACTGCCTCGCGCCCACGGCCGCCACCGCCATGACCGAAGGCCTGCTCGAACGGGAAGCGCTCGACATGCTCGCGCCCGAGTCGGTCAGCCCCGCCGTGGTCGCCCTGGTTGCGGAAAACGCCCCGAACCGCACCATCCTGCTGGCCGGCGCGGGAAGTTTCGAGCAGGCGAACATCACCATGACCCAGGGCATCTGCCTGGACCAGGCGGAATTGTCGGCCAACGCCCTGATCGACCGGCTGGACCAGGTGGCCGATCGCCGGGGGGAAATCGTCCCCGCCACCGGCTTCGACCAGTTGCGCCACGAGATCGCCAAGGCCCAGGCTCGCCGCCAACCCAGCCCCGCTTAGCCCTGAGTGCACACCATGGCAACTAGAGAAGTCGTCGTCCTATCCGGCGTCCGCACCCCCATCGGGAGCTTCGGCAAGGGCCTCAAGGACGTTCCGCCCGTCGCGCTCGCCACCGAGGTCCTCCGCGCCGCCGTAGCGCGCGCGGAGATCGACCCAAGCCAAGTAGAGCACGTCTGCTTCGGCCAGGTCATCAATACCGAACCCCGCGACCTGTATCTATCGCGCGTCGCGGCCATCGAAGGAGGCTGCGGCGAGCACACGCCGGCCTTCAACGTCAACCGCTTGTGCGGGTCGGGCCTGCAGGCCATCGTTTCCGCCGCGCAATCCATCCTGCTCGGCGACTGCGCCACGGCGGTCGCCGGCGGGGCCGAAAGCATGTCGCGCGCTCCCTACGCCAGCCAGGCCATGCGCGTGGGCGCGCGCATGGGCGACACCGCCATGGTGGACACCCTGCTCGGCGCGCTGCACGACCCTTTCCACCGCATCCACATGGGCATGACGGCGGAAAACGTCGCCAGGAAATACGGCATTACGCGCGGCGAGCAGGATGCGCTCGCCGTCGAAAGCCATCAGCGGGCGGCACGGGCGGTCGCCGAAGGCCGCTTCGCCTCGCAGCTCGTCCCGATTACCGTGCCGGGACGCAAGGGCAGCACCGTGTTCGCCCAGGACGAGCACCTGCGCAGCGACATCAGCCTGCAGGATCTCGCCGGCCTCAGACCCGCGTTCGCGCCTGACGACGGCACCGTCACGGCGGGCAACGCATCGGGCATCAACGATGGCGCGGCCGCGCTCGTGCTGATGGAGCGCTCCCGCGCGCAGGCATGCGGCGCCCGGCCGCTGGCCCGGCTGGTGGCCTATGCCCACGCAGGCGTGGATCCGCGCTACATGGGCATCGGTCCCGTCCCCGCCACGCGCACCGTGCTGGACAAGGCCGGCCTGCGCGTGGACGATATCGACGTCATCGAAGCCAACGAAGCCTTCGCGGCCCAGGCCTGCGCGGTCGCCCGCGAGCTCGGGTTCGACCCCGGCAAGGTGAATCCCAACGGATCGGGCATCGCCTTGGGCCATCCGGTGGGCGCGACCGGCGCCATCATCACCGTCAAGGCCTTGCACGAACTCCACCGCATCGGCGGCCGGTATGCGCTGGTCACCATGTGCATAGGCGGCGGACAGGGCATCGCCGCCATCTTCGAACGGATCTGACCATGGCAAGCCATCCACCGCTCTCTTCCGCAATCCGGCAGTTCGACTCCGTGCAGGCGCTCGTGGATTTCGTCGGGCAGCCGGCCATCGTTTCCGACACCGTTGCCGTAGACCAAGAGACGATCGACCGGTTCGGCCAGGTCACGCGCGACAACCAGTGGATCCATGTGGATCCGGCGCGCGCACAGGCCGAATCCCCGTACGGCCGGACCATCGCCCATGGCTTTCTCGTGCTGTCCCTGCTGACGTACTGGCAGGCGAGCTGCGTCGCTTTTCCCGGCGCGGCCATGGTGTTGAACTACGGTTTCGACAAGATCCGCTTCACGGCCCCCGTGCCTTCCGGGGCGCGTGTATCGGCCAGGTTCGCACTGGCCGAGGTGAAGGAAATCCGGCCCGGCGAGGCGCGCTGCACCTGGAGCATCACCGTCGAGGTCGAGGTCGAGGGCGCGCAGCGGCCGTCGGTGCACGCGGATTGGCTGATCATGGTCCGCTACGAGGGCGCGGAGCCGGCTTGACACCGGAGGGCATACACTGTCGGTCGATCCAGCTTTCGCGGTTCCTCCGATCCGTGCCATCGTGACCACTACGCCCTTCTCCTCCCTGCCCCTCCTCCCCGCCTTGCTGGACAACCTGCAAGGCCTGGGTTTCGAACAGATGACGCCCATCCAGGCGCAAAGCCTGCCGCTCATCCTGGAAGGCCGCGACCTGATCGCGCAGGCCAAGACCGGCAGCGGCAAGACCGCGGCGTTCGGCCTGGGCGTGCTGCAGACGCTGGACGTCAACCGCCTCGTTCCGCAGGCCCTGGTAGTCTGTCCCACCCGCGAACTGGCCGACCAGGTCGCCCAGGAAATGCGCCGGCTGGCCCGACTGATCCCCAACGTCAAAGTATTGACGCTGTGCGGCGGCGCCGCCGCGCGCCCCCAGACCGAATCGCTCGCCCGCGGCGCCCATCTCGTGGTGGGAACGCCCGGACGCATCCAGGACCACCTCGAGCGCGGCAGCCTGGACCTGTCCGGCCTGAACACGCTGGTGCTGGACGAGGCCGACCGCATGGTGGACATGGGTTTCTACGACGACATCGTCGCCATCGCCTCGCACTGCCCGGCCAAGCGCCAGACCCTGCTGTTCTCGGCCACCTACCCCGACAACATCCGCAAGCTCAGCGCCCGCTTCCTGCGCAACCCGGCCGAAGTCAAGGTCGAGGCCCAGCACGACGCCAGCCGCATCGAACAAATCTTCTACGAGATCGACGAAAGCGAAAGACTGGACGCCGTGGTCGCGCTGCTGGCCCACTTCCGCCCGGTATCGACGCTGGCGTTCTGCAACACCAAGCTTCGCAGCCACGATCTGGTGGAACGCCTGCGCTCCGAAGGCATCAGCGCCCACGCGCTCAACGGCGATCTGGAACAGCGGGAACGCGACGAAATCCTGATCCAGTTCGCCAACCAGAGCTGCGCCGTCCTCGTCGCCACCGACGTCGCCGCCCGCGGCCTGGACATACAGAACCTGAACGCCGTCATCAATGTAGACGTGACCAAGGACACCGAGGTCCACGTGCACCGCATCGGCCGCTGCGGCCGCGGCGACCAGAAGGGGCTGGCGCTCAGCCTGTGTTCGCCGGAAGAAATGCGCTGGGCCAACCTGATCGAGCAATACCAGGGCTCACCGCTGAAATGGGGCGATCTCAAATCGCTGCGCGCCAAGGCCGACCGTCCCCTGCGGGCGCGCATGATCACCTTGTGCATACAAGGGGGCAAGAAGGACAAGCTGCGGCCGGGAGACCTGCTGGGCGCGCTGACTGGGGATGGCGGGCTGACTTTCGAGCAGGTCGGGAAGATCAATGTCGCCGAATTCAGTTCTTATGTGGCGCTGGACCGTCAGGTTGCCAAACAGGCGTTCTCGCGGATATCCAACAGCAACATCAAGGGGCGCCGGTTTCGGATGCGGTTTCTGGAAGAGTTCTGACGTCGCAGAGCCGCACCGCATCATGTACACTATTTTGTACAAACATGAAGCGGAGTGAGCCATGCCCATCACAGCCAGCGATGTGATCCCGCTCTCCCAAGCTCGGGCCAATCTGTCCGAACTGGCCGACCAGGTGAAAGCCGGGGCAGAAAAAATCGTCACGAAAAACGGCGAAAGCTACGTTGCCATCATCGATGCCCAGCGGCTGGACTACTACCATCAGCTCGAGCGCGAGCGCATCCACTTATTGCTGGTAGAAGACGCCAGCAAGGGCTTGGCCGACGTCGCTGCGGGCAAGATCAAAGACGCTCGCAGCACCCTTTCCGCCATCAAGCGCCGCCGAGCCCCCAGAACAACCGGTTGACTGGCTGATTCGCCCCGTGACAACTCGCCATACCGTCAAACTTACCGCCAACTTCGAGCACAACCTTGAAGAAGTCGAAATATTTCTTCAGGAAACCGACGCTGCGCAATCGTTCGATGCGCTGCTGAGTGAATTGACGGATACCGTCATTCCCAATCTGGAGCGCTTTCCCGACATGGGGCGCTCGTTCCTTGCGCGGCCTGCCCGCTCGGTAGAGGCAAGCAACGGCATTGCTCGCCTGACCCGACAACTCGACACCATTGCCGAAGGCAGCGAATTGCGCGAGTACGTCATGACGCACTATCTGCTGCTGTATGCGCAGATCAGGGAAACGGTGTATCTGCTTTCGATTCGTCATCACCGGCAGTTGTCGTTTGATTTGAAAAGTCACTGGCCGGCATGAACAAAAGCAATGTAGGCCGTAGCGGGCCTTTCTTTCCGGATTAATCGCGATGACCGATACGCTCCACGACCTTTCGCAGCAACAGTTTCAGTTCGCCCAAGAACGGGACTGGGAACAGTTTCACTCGCCCAAGAATCTTGCCTCGGCGCTGATCGTTGAAGCGGGGGAACTGCTCGAACATTTCCAGTGGATGACCGAGGCGGAAAGCCGTGCGCTTGCTCCGGAGAAACTCGAAGCAGTAGGCGCGGAGATCGCTGACGTTCTGCTCTATCTTGTCCAATTGAGTAATGTGCTGGGCATCGACCCCGTTGAAGCCGCGCAGGTCAAGATCAAGCTAAATGCCCGAAAATACCCCATTGACCGAGCCAAGGGGACCAATAAGAAATACGACCAGCTTTGATCGAGCGAGACAGGTACGGACGTGATCATCTACCAGGCCAGCAAGACTGAATTCCTGCAACATGCGTTGCGGGAAGATATCGAAGACATCCTGCTTCGTCATGTACGTCATGCCGGGGCCAAAGGCGGCGGGCCAGGCGAGGTCCGGTCCTGGAAGAACTCCTTGTTCGAAATGGCCAAGGTCTTGCAGGACGAAGAAATCCCCGACGATGCCGGGGTCGCCATCGAGTATCAGTTGCCCAGTAGTTCCCTGCGCATCGACTTCATGATTACCGGCGAAGACGCGAAAGGACAACCCAAGGTAGTCATCGTCGAACTGAAGCAGTGGTCAAGCTCTCGCTATAGCGGCAAGGACGGTGTCATATGGGCTCGACGCGGCGGCCATACAGGTGAGGTAGAAGGCCCCCACCCGTCCTACCAGGCCTGGTCTTATGCCGCCCGCCTGGAGGACCTCAATGCCGCTGTGCACGAAGGCGGCATGCGCCTGCAACCCTGCGCCTACCTGCACAATCATCCAAGCGACGGCGAAATCGACCATCCCCACTACAAAACGCATATCGAGCGGGCCCCGCTGTTTCTCAAGAACGACAAGGAAAAACTCAGTCGCTTCATCAGCGCCCATGTACGCCGCGGCGATCGCCTGAAAGCGCTCTATGCGATTGAGAACGGCCGCATCCAGCCTTCCAAGAGCTTGATCGACCATGTGGCCAGCCTCATGCAAGGCAAGCATGAGTTCATACTCATCGACGACCAGAAGGTCGTCTACGAAACCATTCTGCAGGTAGAAACGCGGACTGAGGAAAAAAAGCAAGTACTGATCGTCCAGGGAGGCCCGGGCACCGGTAAATCGGTACTTGCCATCAACCTGCTTGCCGAACTGATCAACCGCCAGCGCAATGCTCGCTACGTATCCAAAAACAGCGCGCCACGCGCGGTCTTCCAGGCCAAACTGACCGGCACCTTTACCAAGACCCGCATCGGCAATCTCTTCAGCGGATCCGGCTCCTTCACCAAAGACGAAGAGAACACCTATGACGTCCTGATCGTCGATGAAGCGCATCGGCTCAACGAGAAAAGCGGCATCTTCCGCAATCAGGGCGAAAACCAGATTCTGGAAATCATCCGATCCTCCCGATGCACGGTATTTTTCACCGACGACGATCAACGCGTGACGGTATTCGACATCGGCCATACCGATGAGTTGAAACGCCACGCCACAGCGCTGGGTGCCGAGATCACAGAGCTGGAATTGACGTCGCAGTTTCGCTGCAATGGCTCCGAAGGCTACCTTGCGTGGCTGGACAATACCTTGGAGATCCGCCCGACAGCCAATCCCACACTCGACCAAGCCGAATACGATTTCCGTGTATTCGACGACCCTGCCGAGATGCACGCCCTGATCGAGCAGAAGAATCGCGCTAACAACCGGTCGCGCGTCGTGGCCGGGTACTGCTGGCCCTGGCCAAGCAAGCGCAACCCCGATGCCTGGGACATCCAGCTTCCCGAATTCGACTACCGCCGGCGCTGGAACCTTAGTGAAGACGGCAGCCTTTGGATCGTGAAGCCGGGAACCGTGGAGCAAGTCGGGTGCATACATACATGCCAGGGGCTGGAGCTGGACTATGTGGGCGTGATCATCGGTGACGACCTTGTCTATCGAAACGGTCAGATCGTTACCGATGCAGCCCAGCGCGCATCGTCGGATCAATCCATACGTGGGCTGAAGAAGATGATGCGAGAAGATCCGCTGCGGGCGCAGGCGCTTGCCGATCTTATCGTCAAGAATACCTATCGGACGCTCATGACACGGGGGATGAAGGGTTGCTATGTGTACTGCACGGACAAACCTTTGGCCGAATACTTCCGCAGCAAAGTGAGGGCATTGCTCGAACCGGAGAATGCCAATGAACAACCCGCGGAACTCGGGAATCTCGTCCCTCTTCGGCTGATTACGGACGAAGAACGGAAACGCGGTGTCGCAGCTGTCCCACTTATCGACATTCGGATCGCAGCGGGAACGTTCTCCGATGTACAAACCCTTGAAAGCTCAGCGGAGCAGTGGTTTGAGCTTCCCGATTGGATAAATCCTCAGCCTGGATTGTTCATTGCGCAAGTAATCGGCGAATCCATGAGCCGCCGCATTCCCAATGGGTCATGGTGCCTGTTCCGAGCCAATCCGGGCGGAACCCGTCAAGGAAAGGTCGTAATCGCCCAGCACCGCAGCATTGACGACCCGGAAACAGGGGGAAGATACACGATCAAAGTCTATTCGAGCGAGAAAATCGCCGCCGAAGACGGTAGCTGGCGACATGAGCGCATCGTGTTAAGACCGGATTCGATGCAAGCCGGCTATGAGCCTATCGTGATTGAGCAAGGCCCGGAAGATGAAAGTTTTTCGATCATGGCAGAGATGCTGATTGTGCTTGAAAAAGAGAGTTGATTTCTCCGCTGACGAAGCGTTCTCAGCGTCCCCGATGGCTGTAAGAGCCGGACCGATATAACGATCCGGCAGCGTGTTCGCCGCCGTCCGACGAAGCCCCCCTACTTCATCCCGAACCAGGCGGGATCCGCCGCCAGCGCGACCGCGCCGACCAGCGACAGGGCGGTCGCGAGCAGTACCGGGCCATCGAATGACTCGAACTCCGGATTGAGCAGGCGCGCGAACCACACCCGCATCACCAGCGACGTGCGCTGTATCGGTATCACGACCGACGCCGGGGCGATGGAAAGGGCCATGTAGACGAAAACCTGCGATGCCGCGGCCGTCACGCCCGCCGTGGAATACCAGCCGAGCGTCGGACGCGACATGGTCAGCGAGCGGGCCAGGCCGCCCTGGCAGATGACGATGGCGATCACGGCCAGAGTCGCGGCGGAATAGGCCACGGCGGCGCCGGTAAGGCCGCCGGCCATCCCGCTGCCCTCCACCATGCCTTCGCGGACCAGGATGGGGCTCGAACCGTACGCCAGCGCGGAAAGAACGGCGAACAGATAGCCTTCGCCCAGCTTGGGCTGGAAACTGTTGGCTGCGGGCTTCGGCTTGGGCTTGGCCGGCTCGGCCCCAGGCGTGCGCTTGAGCCAGCGGAAGGTCGATGGGGTATGAGCCCGGGCGGCCAGCATCGGCGCCACCATGATCAGCGCGATGCCCGCGATGTGCAGCATGGTGAGGCGCTCGCCGAGGAGAAGAATGGCCAGCACCAGCGTGATCAGAACACTGGTCTGCTGCACGGGTCCGACCAACACAGTGCCCATGGCCTGCGTCGCGCGGTAGTTGCAATAGCGGCCAAAGCCGAAGTGCAACAGGCCCGCGCCGCAGAAGAACAGCGTCGAGCGCAGCGGAAACTCCCGCAGCTGGCCCGCCCCGCCGACCGCCAACGCCACGATCCAGACCAGCACCGCGCCGAGCAGCAGCGTGACGACCATGGCTTGGGACAGCGTGCCGCCGACGACGCCGCGGCGAAGCGTGGCGTTGTTCGCGGCGAATGTGAATGCGGCGAGGAGTGCGAGCACTGTCGGCAAAATCATGTCGTCTTCCAGGGGTGGGCTGAGCGAAGCTTGCTATTAGACGAGATTTTCGATCGGATGATGGATTTTTCTCGTTTTTTTTCGCCGAAGCCCGTTCGCAGAGCTCCTCGTCCCACACGAAAGTTTTTTCTCAGTCATGGAGCCGACATAGATGTCTCAAGCCGGGAACCCCGTCAAAGCCGTCGCGCCGCTAGGTGCCGGCGTCCGAGCGATGTTCATGATCCAGCACACACAGGCGAAATAACCAACGAGCGCCCCCATCTCGACTACGCCGCATTCGCCCCATCGTCCAAGCGCCGCATCGTACGTCAGGTCGCTCACGCCATGTCTATGCAATAGCTCGAACGTGAACGCCCAGGCATCGGCCTCTTCGTCAGACATGGCGCGCGGGCGCGCGCCCTGCGCGAGATCTTTCAAGGTCTCCTCTGAAACCCCGGCTCGAATCGCCAATGGATAATGGGTCGCCCATTCGAATTGATTGCCCATTTCACGGGCAACGACCGTCATGACAAACTCGTTGATGTTCGCGGGCAGCGTCGACTCAAAGCGCAAATACTCTCCGACACCGGCCAGGCGCTCAAGCAGCACCGGGCTGCGCATCAATGGGATGAAAGGCCCTTTGACACCCTGTCTAGGCCCGGCGATGAGTGCTTCGCCAGCAGCGCGCTGGGCATCGTTCATGCTGTCGGGAAGCGGCAAAGGCAGACGCTCGGAAGTTTCTGCGCCAAATCCCTGAGGAATGGACGTAGTCATGGGTGCTCTCCTTGGTGGGCAAAAGCGAACGCAGCAGTCATTGCCGCAGCAGCGCCGGGCAATACCCTCGAAGTCTGCTGTACGCTGGTGTTCCTGCCCAAGCGCGAATATCTCAGGTGCGGGTGAATATTTCTCGCTGGCGCTGGCGCGAGCCCTAGGCCAGAATCGATTCGCGGACGATTTTTTCTCATCCACGAACGCCGCACCACTGCCTCATCCCCGCTGACGCCGATGCAACAAACCGCCTTCGCGGCGCTGATCGTCTACGCCTTCGTCATGTCGATTACGCCTGGCCCCAACAACGTGATGCTGATGTCCTCCGGCCTGATCTTCGGCCTGAGACGCACCTGGCCGCATTTGCTGGGCATCCTCGCAGGCGTCCTTCTGCAGATCTGGAGCACCGGCGCAGGGCTCGGCGCGCTATTCGCCCTCGAACCTCGTCTGCAGGTCGCGTTGAAGATCGTAGGCAGCCTCTACCTGCTCGGCCTGGCGACACGGCTGTGGCGCGCGGCGGAACTGGAGGAATCCCATGCCGGCCGCCCCATCGGCTTCACGCAGGCGCTGGCCTTCCAGTTCGTCAACCCAAAGGCTTGGCTGATGTCGGTAACGGTAGCCTCCACCTTCCTCCCGCCCGGCGACGGCTACGCGCTCCGCCTGCTGACGGTCAGTCTGGTCTTCGCCGCTGTCGGCCTGCCCTGCATCGTGGTGTGGGCCGCCTTCGGCGCCGGCCTGCGGCCATGGCTGCGAGATCGGACCATCGCACGCCGCATCAACCGCGCCATGGCCCTTCTCGCCGCCTTGACCGTTCTTCTCTTCTGGATGTGAGGCCATGACGACACTCGCCACCAATCCGCGCCTGCCCATGCTCGAGCATGGACCGTGGCCTGGAATCGCCGTAACGCTATGGTGCCGTTTGTCCGGAGCTTCCCTTCAAATGGCTGAACCCGTCGACATTCGGGCCGCTGACGGCCATGCCCTGGGTGGATACGTCTGGCACCGGCCCAGCGATCCGCCGCGCCTCCATCCCGTTGCGATCATCAACGCGGCCACCTCGGTGCGCTGCCGGTACTACGCACGCTTCGCCGATTGGCTGCATGAACAGGGATGGGATGTGGTGAGCTTCGATTACCGCGGCATAGGCGAATCCCGCCATGGCTCGCTGCGCGGGCTCGAGGCCGACTGGATCGACTGGGGACAGCACGACTTCGAAGGCGTTCTGCAGTATGTCACGCGGCGTTTCCCCAACCAGCCGATCGACGTGGTCGGCCACTCCGCCGGCGGCTTCGTGATCGGCCTGGCGGAATCCGCGCACCGGATACGGCGCATCTTCACCATGGGGGCGCAGTACGCCTACTGGCGCGACTATGCACCCCAGGCTCGCAAGGCCATGCTCCTGCGCTGGCACGTGGCGATGCCGCTGCTCGCCCGGCTGTTCGGCTATGTGCCGGCCAAGCGCCTGGGCTGGATGGAGGACACCCCCAAGGGCGTGGCGCTGGACTGGGGAAGAATGGGACCTCGCTTCGAAGGCACAGTGCGACGCGGCAGAAAAACCCCGGAAGGCAAGCCAGAGGCCGAGATGCTGGCCCGGCGCTTCAGCCAGGTGCGCGCCCCCATCCTGGCGTTGGGCATCGAGGACGACCCCTTCGGTACGGTGCAGGCGCTGGACCGCCTGCTGGACTACTACACCCGCAGCGAGCGCCATCATCTGCGGCTTGCGCCGGCAGCCATCGGAAAGCCCGAGATCGGCCATTTCGCCTTTTTCCACGAACGCTTCCGCGATACGCTCTGGCCGCTCGCGCTGAACTGGTTGCGTACCGGCGAACCGCCCGCCACACCGCCAGGCACACTGACGTATCGGCCCGTGGAAAACTTGTCAGAGGAAATGCAATGAATAAGAGGCATGGCACCGTTCTCGTGACCGGCGGCAGTCGCGGAATTGGAGCGGAAGTGGTGCTCCTTCTCGCCCGGGAAGGTTATGACGTCTGCTTCACCTACCTGGAACAAGCCACGGCGGCCGAGGAAGTCGTGAGCCGAGTGCGGCAACTCGGCGGCCTTGCCTGGGCGATCCAGGCTGACTTGGGTCTCCCCGAATCGGCGGCATCGATTCTTTCCCGGATCCCGAAGGAAGCGGCGCCCTTGGCAGGGTTGGTGAACAACGCCGGAATCACCGGCCGACTCGGCTCATTCGTTGAAGCGGACTTGGCCACCATGAAACGCGTCTTCGAGGTCAACGTGCTGGCGGTATTCGCCTTGACGCAGAAAGTAGTCGCCAAATGGCTGGCGGAGGCGCGGCAAGGTGTCGTTGTGAATGTCTCCTCCATCGCGGCGACGCTCGGCTCCCCCGGCGAATATGTGCACTACGCAGCGTCGAAAGCCGCCATTGAAGCCTTCACGATCGGTCTCGGAAAGGAACTCGCCCCCAAGGTCATCCGAGTCAGTTGCGTTTCGCCGGGAACCAGCCTGACGGACATCCACGCTGCGGCAGGAGACGCGGACCGGCCGGCCAGAGTATCGTCCAAGATACCTATGGGCAGGGCCGGAGAGCCCAAGGAAATCGCAGAGGCGATTGCCTGGCTTGTATCGAGCCGGGCATCCTACGTGACGGGCACCGTCCTGCGGGTCGCCGGAGGGCTATGAACGCGAGCGCTATGCGGCCGCCGCCTTCTGCGCGAGTTGCTCCCTGATCCGACTTCGCAACCAGCCACGCAGATTGTCCAGGCGCCGGTCCTCGCGCAGCGCGTCGGGATAGACCAGCCAGAAACCGAGACCCGCGCTCACGGGATGACCGAATACCGACTCCAGGCGCCCCTCCCGCACGACACTCTCGGCCAGTTCGCACACGGCGATCGACACACCGCCGCCATCGGCGGCCGCCTGCACCGTCAGGCCACTCGAATCGACACGGGTAATGACAGCAGGCTCGATCGGCCCGCCCGGCAGACTGTCCATCCAGCGGCGCCAGCTCAGGCAATGGCGCGATACGAACAGGTTGGCCCGGGAAAGCTGCTCGATTCGCTCCCAGCGTGTGCCAACGGCAAAACCCGGGCGCGAATACAGATCGATAGTGGCCTCGAACAACAGATCCGCCTGCAGGCCCGGCCACTGCCCATCGCCGTACCAGATGCCGGCGTCGGCCACGCCCGCGGCAAGATCCACATTGTCCTGCGTGGTGGAAATCTGCAGCGAAAAGCCGCGCTGCTCGAACGGATACAGGTTCAGCCGCGGCGCCAGCCAGTGGGTCGCGAACGCCGGCAATATGTTCACGCGCAGCGGACCATCCCGCCGCGCCTCGCGCAAGGCGCCGACACCCTCGGCAATCAGCGCGAAGCCCTGGTTGAGGCTGGGCGCCAACCGGCAACCGGCGTCGGTCAACTCCAGCCGCGTGCCGATGCGGCGCAGCAACTCGACACCGAGCATGGCCTCCAGCGTGCGCAACTGATGGCTCACCGCGGACGGCGTGACCGCGAGTTCGAGGGCAGCGTCCTTGATCGAAAGATGACGCGCCGCCGCCTCGAAGGCGCGCAGAGCATTCAATGGGACAGGGATGCGCATGAGAGACTCACCCTCTGGAAGTCATCGGTCGGCAAGTCGGCTTGCGCTTCGGCAATGGCCGCTGGCGTACGGCAAGGAACTCTTTCCCCCCACTCGGTCATCAATGAGACTCGCAAGTCCGCATGGTTAAAGGGATTTGCGGTGATCGAAATGGAGCCTTACCGTCGCTTTTACCGTCTGCATCGGACACCTTTTGCTGGCGCGGGAGATGGCCCGATTGGCGTGCAATGACACTTTTCGCCCCGATTGTCAATCACAATACATCTTAGCGCGCTTATCCAGCCTTGGAACGATCGAGTTTTCTCTCGCTTACGGCACCATCCCACCGAGTTCCTTTGCTGCCTGCTCGACCCGCCCATGACGGCATCAACGGCACGCGGTCAGAAATCTTGCGTCATAGTCGCTACTCGGAATTCAGGTAAACGCAAAATATCTGAATTACAACTAAACGACCGCTACGCTGCACTAGCCTCCATCCTCATCCACCCGATTCAACGGTGACTCACTGCTAGGTAATGCGTGATCACCAGGAAGTGCCCTTGCCCAGGAGAGAGCCTCTTCAAGGTTCAGGTACAGACTTGCATACGCCTTGCGTAGGAGTCCATCGGGCAAAGCCCAATCCCACTTCTCGCGCTGCAGGTTGCGGACGTCGGCCAGAAGCATGTCGAGCGGCGGAGGCTCATCCACCGCCGCATCGATAAGGGCATCGACGATGCTCTCGATACCCGAAGCCCCCTTGACGACTTCGATGCCCGGGCCGGCCGCATTGGCCGAATAGCCTCGCCGGCGGAGCAGGCAAGCCAGCGCTTCGTTGGCAGCATCCCCAAGCCAGGTCAGAAGCACCACTTCCCGCCCTTGGTCCACCACGCATCCGTTCGCCAGATTTCGCTCGGCGTAGTTCGCCCTGCCCTCGGCCAGGAACCGCCTGGCCACTTCATCCAAAAACGGCGGCACCTCGGAGGACTCGAACAATTGGCGCATTCGCTGGTGAACGCGCGTGTGCGTGCGCCCTGCTCCGCCCGAAAACAACGGCGGCGCCCCGCCACCAGAGCGGACGACGAATATGGTTTTTTGCTCCTCGTCGACATCTTCCACCAGCCAGGTCCTGCCAGCAAACAGAATGCGCTGGCCCACACTGAGCATCTGCGATACCGGCAAGGTGCCGAGCGTTTTACCGCCGCAGACAATGCGGAACTCCTCGTCAGCGGCAAACGCGGCATAGAAGGTGTAGTGGTTGACGAACTTCTCGCCGACACGGCCATGCAGCAGGAGACCGCTGGACTCCTGCATCAGCAGCTCCTTCTGGCCGAGATGGCGAACGAGTTCCACAAACTCACCTTTGTCCAGCCCCGTGAAAGGGGCTCCGTAGGCACAGAACATCGCGTGGAGTTGTGCGATGGATGCTCCGCCGTTCTGTGCCACATAGGACAGCATCTGCTGAATCAGCGTCGACAGGTGAACGCCATGCGCCATGGGTGGTTCGAACCAGCCCTCCAGGAGCAGCGAGATCATCGCCGTCACCTTCACCGTCTCCAGCCGAAGTTCGTCGGCGAGCGACGGCTTCCCGCCAAGCGCGTTCTCCACGCTGTAGCCTCGCAAAATGGCCGGCTCTCCCTTGCGGCGACCCGACCGCCCCAGGCGCTGTCGCAAGCTGGCTACCGACGGTGGCGGGCCGATCTGTGCCACGCTCTTGACGGCGCCAATGTCGATGCCCAACTCCAGCGTGTTGGTACAGATGGCCGTCGCGGGGAATTCCTTCTGCTTCAGGGCCGCCTCGGTCTCCGAGCGGATCTCCTTGGACAAACTGCCGTGGTGCGGCCAGAACTCATTGGGCACCTTCTCTTGCGCGCAAAGTTTGTTGAGGAGGTGGGTGTAGCGTTCGACCTCACGGCGCGAGTTCGGGAAGACCAGATTGTTCGTGCCGCGCAAGCCCTGGAACAGATGCAGGGCAATCTTGGCCGGGGTGACAGACTCCGGCTCCTCGTCGCCATCCTCATTGCGCACGGCCAGAGGCTCCTCGTAGCCTTTGACCAGGATTCTCAGTTCACTGTGGGAGGACTTCGACTCCACCAATGCGACCGAGCCTCCTTGCCCCGGGCGCAGGAAATCGGCAGCCAGGCGCATGTCACCCAAGGTCGCGGAAAGGCCGACACGCGGCACCTGTCGACCGATGACCCGCTCGATGCGATGCATCAGGGATTGAAGCTGTTTGCCGCGTTCCGATCCGATGAAGGCGTGAAGCTCGTCAACGACGAAGAATGCCAACCGGTCGAACACCGCACCGATCGACGTGCCTCGATGGCACAACATCGCCTCAAGAGACTCCGGCGTGATGAGCAACACCCCTTGCCGCTTCGCCAGGAAGCGCGCCTTGGCCGAGGAAGAGATGTCACCATGCCAAGGCCAGACCGGAATCTCCAGTTGCTCACACAGTCGGTCGAGGCGACCGAACTGATCATTGATGAGCGCCTTGAGTGGACTGATATAGACGATGAGCCCCAGCGGCTCCGTCTGAAGCAGATGCGTCAGTGCCGGTAGGAAAGCGGCCTCTGTTTTGCCTGCGGCCGTGGCGGCTGCCACGATGACGTCTCGATCCGCGTTGACGATCAGTGAGATGGCCGCCTCCTGGGCGTCTCTCAGCGACTCCCAGCCTTCAGCCCATATGAAGCGCTGAATGCGCTCATCGAGAAGAAAGAAGGATGCGCTGTCGCCAGACATGCGTTCAGGCCAAGCCCGTCACATCTTGAACGAGGCGAACTCATCGCCCTCGTCCGCGTCAACCTGCTGATCAGCCGCGCCACCCGTGTCCACCGTGATCTCTATGCCGCCCAGCAAGCCCTGCCACGCTGTACCCGGGTTCTGATCCAATACGGCGAGCATGTTGATGAAGGCCGTGATGGTCGTACGCGGCGTTCGGAAGTAGGTGTCCCCGATGCGTTTGGAGCAGTGCTCCATGAAGCTGAAGATGCCTTGGTCCGGAACGAGAAACTTGTCGGCGTCGCCGAAGGCGTAGACGGACCGAATTTTCTGCAGCAGGACGTAGAAGTCCTCGGGCGTGAGACTCGACAGCCGGACCACTGGTCCGCTGAAGTCGACCAGGCCATCCGAGGCGAAGGTGTTCTGCGCGAGACGACTCTGCAACGCGGGATAACTGTAGAGTCCACGCCGGGTGTCCAGCAGAAACTCCGGCGTCCCGCCGAGCACGAACCCGAGGCCCACGGCTGTGCCTTGCAGCGAGTCGTTGAGGATGCGCAGGATCTGTTCGTAGTTCGCATTGCGGGCCTGCGTGTTGGCCAGCTTGTAGAGATTGACCAGTTCATCCAGGCCAACTAGCAGGCCCGAGAAGCCAGCCAAGCGCACGAAGCGCGCCATGAGCTTGAGTTGGTCATAGACCTCAGAATCATCGACGATGCTCCGTACGCCGAGAGCCTGCCTGGCATCGGTCTTGGTTGCGAATTCCCCCCGCAGCCAGCGGATGGCATCGGACTTGAGCTTCTCGCTGCCCTCCTCATAGCCACGACAGTAGGCAGCAATGACGTCCGCGAAGTCGTAGCCGTTCACCAGTTCGGTCAGTTGGTCGAGCTTCTGGCGCAAGACCGCCTCGGTCGATTGGCTGGATGCCTTGGCCTCCGTCTTGGCCGTGGCGATGAACTTCTCGACGATGCCCGCAAGTGCACCCCCATCCGGTTTCGTTCGGGTCGACAGGTTGCGCATGAGTTCGGCGTAAAGCGAGCGAGCCTGTCCACCACTGGCGTGAAGACGCCGGTCCGGGTTCAGGTCGGCCGTGGCCACCACGAGCTTCTTCTCCAGTGCCACGGCGCGCACCAGGTTCAGGAAGAAGGTCTTGCCGGCGCCGTACTCGCCGATGACGACACGGAATGCCGAGCCCCCATCGGCGATGCGGGCGATGTCGGCTACCAGCGTCTCAATTTCCCGGGCACGGCCGACCTGGATCAGGTGCTGGCCGCTGCGGGGCACGACACCCGCGCGCAACGACTGGATGACCGCATCGCGGTCTCGGGGACGGATCGGTGCGTTCATGCTTCCAGCTTCTCCAGGAGTTCAGGGTTCACGGTCACGACATCCTCGCCCTCGGTGAACGGTATGTCGTGCAGGTCGAAGGCCGCCTCGTTGAGGGCTTCGATGGCTCCATCGACCATCAGGTCCAGGTCGGCGGCGGCATCGCCGAGCTCGTCCTTTGTCCATTCCGGCCGCGACAGCAGCAGGCGCGCGAGCGCGCTGTGCGCCTCGTCCAGGCCAAGCAGTCCAGGTGATGTCGCCTCGGTATCACCTTCAGGCTCGGGTTCGACGAGCACCGGCTCGGGCGAATTTTCTTCCTTGAAGATTCCCGACAACAGCGCCGACACGGCTTCGGTATCCTTCTGGAGGGCGGCAATACGTGCGGGATCGAGCTTGAACCCGGTCTCCTCGACTTTCGCGACGGTCGTCGCCGTTGACTTTGCCCCTGCCGCCACGGCATGCACGTCGGAAAACACCTTTTTGGGCTCGACGCCGAGGGCTTTATAGACCTTCTCCAGCATCTTCACTTCCGTTGGCGAAACATCTCCATCGGACTGCGCAACCGTGGCCATGAATGCGGCAATGGTCTCCTTGGAAGCAGCATCCAGCGGTTCCAGCTTCTTTCTGAGCGCGGTCAGTGATACCGGCGTCGTCATCAGCAGGCGCAGGTGCGCAAGAAGCCGGCGGACATGGTTCGGCGTGAGGTGCGCCCAGGACTGCACCTGTGCCCGGAGATGTGCCATTTCCTGGACACTGAATTCGCCATCGGCCGCAGCGACGGCCGATGCCAGGTCCAAGGTCAATACAGCGGCCTGGTAAGACGGCGTCGAGCGGCTGGCCGCCTCGCCCGGCGGAACGGCGAACAGCACAACCTTCTCGTCCGGCTTGGGCAGCTTGGCTCCACCCAGGACATCGGGCTCGATACCGATGTTCAAGGATTCGAGCGCTCGCGCCAACGCCAGCGTCCGGTCCCGCGTCAGCGTCGTCTTCGCATCCAGGCTGCCAAGCAGTTCCTGGAACGACATGGCGATCATCCCCTCGCCCATGCGCGCCTTCAGGTCATGCAAGGCCTTCTGGGCACCTTCGGGCCACAGCGTGGCAGGCAATTGCAGCAGCCCCTCCAGCGCATGCCTGCCATCTGGATTCCGCCCCACATAGCGGCTGAACGGCTCCAGTTCCTTCGTAGCTGCCTCGACAACCTGGCGCAACTTGTTGATGGGCGCGGTCAGCACGGTGACGTCGGGCGTATTGCCAAAGGACAGGGTCAGATCCGTGTATCCGCGAAATCCGGCAGAGGCGGGGCGATGAACCAGCTTGATCTTGGTTTTGTTTCTCGGAAGGGCCAAGCCCTGCTCGAATATCTCGTGGTACTTCGACACGAACAGCTTGTCGAACTCTTCGGGGCAACGCGTTGCAGGCGTTCGCAGGTAGTTGGTCGGATCCAGCTTGGCCCAGGCCAGTGCCAGTTGCGCCGGCACCGGCACGCCATCGACTGCCGCCTGGCCAAGGGCGACACGGATGTAGAGCGGCAGTTCGTAGGTCTTGGGAAAACTCGGAATAGGCTTGAGATAGGCCTTTTCGGGGTGCTCGGCCAGAGAGACCCAATCCAGCAGCGAGCCCGCGTAGCTTCGGAATGAGCCCGACTTGTCGCCGTAGATGTCCAGCAACCGGCGCAGTTCCGCTGCAATCACGGGCCAGTCGGCCTTGGCCGCATCGTCCTTCGAGGCATCCAGAATGGCGCGGCGCTCCAAACCGTAGAAGAAGATGAAGACGTACCCAACATCGGCCTCGGGATCCTGCCTGCCGCCTGCCAGCCAGTTCAGATAGGCGCGCCGGGCGGAAGATGAAATCTCCGAGTAGCTCGGCCAGTAGCCCATCCGCCGCTCTGTGTAATCGCCATTGGATGCGACAGATTTCGACGGATCGATGAGGCATGGATCGTTGCCACCCGAGGGAGTGGGCAGCGACGTGCCGACATAGATGAGGCCACCGGGAATCGAGACGCCTCCGACCTCAACCGCCTCTCCGGCAGAAATCCAGGCTCCGGGGCCGAAGCGCTTGGGCGCGGCCGGAATGCGAAACGACGGTGTGGCGGGTGCTGGGCTGGCCACAACCGATACAGGCTGCTCATCCTCATGGAGTCGGCTGGCCGCGCGGGAACTGACCGCCGGGCTCGGCGCAACCGGCGCACGCCTCTCGGGACGAACAACAGCGCGAGCAGGACGAGCAACCTCCTGAGGTACCTCCTTCGCACCGCCTTTGGACTTGAGGTAGAGATAGATGCCGACACCGATGGCGGCGAGCACGCCGACACCGATCCAGATCTCGCGCGGAATGGCAGCCAACAGCACCAGCAGTCCCACCAGCAGTCCCACGACGACTGCACCAATGCCCCCACCCGCTCCTGATTTCTTTCGTCTCGCCATGCTTTGCACCCTCCTACCGCCGCAAACATCCGTTACGAATATTGTGCACGGTAACCAGAAACACCCTACCTCTTTACTCGCATTTGGGAAGAAGTGCAATTTTGATGTGAGCGGGCTAGGCTGCGTACTCGGGAGCACTCCGCCCCCGTGCTCTGGGATATCAGCAATATGGCGCCGATTACGATGGCCCCCATAGCCGCAACGAGTCGATACCGCCAGTCCAGAGGATGAAGCAGCGGTCAGTGGCGAGGCGCCAGTTGGGCCGAGGATGATCTTCGACCGCGGTATCCCAGCCGGATCACGGCGAGCGATAACACCCAATCCTTGGGCAGGAGGGGCGCGACTGAGCTCACCTTCACGTCGTCCTCCGGATTGGCCAGCCTTTTGCCGTGCAGTGGCGCAAAGCTATAGACCCACCTTCAGCGCCCCACTGGTTTTTCTGGACGATAGCGCTCGACCACCGCACCGTCCGCAGCGCCACCCTCCTGATAAACCCGCGAAACGGCTTCGACAATCTCCGCCCACACCCCGGGCTGCAGCAACACCGGCATTTCCTTGGCAAGCACATTGCTGAGCTCGCCACGATTCTGCTCCAGCGACCGCAGCACCCTATCCGCCTGCGGGTCGGGCATCTCGACCACTTCCTTTAGCGCCACACGTGCCCGTGCATGGCTGCGCAGGTAGCGCGACTCCTCACGCATCTGCTCGGTCAAAGTCCGGCCGATGATGTTGGCCAGAAACACCACGTGAGGCCCCAGATCGGGATAGCGCCACAGCGGTCTGGCCCGTTCCGTGGCAGAAAAAGCGAAGTTCGACACCACGCCGTCCGGGTACGTAGTTTGCAGCGGCTCGAAGGCAATCTGATCACGAACAGCCTGCACCAAGGGCTTGGACACCCGATCCAGTACTTGGTCGTAGCCTCGCCGCTCACCTACGTCGTCTGTGATCACGGCCGATATGGGCAGTATCACGGGGTCCGGGGTCACTCCGTCTCTGCGAAGGACATCATTGACCAGGAACCGATGCACGCGGCCATTGCCATCGGCCAGGGGGTGGATGTAGACGAAGCCGAAGGCCGCTACCGCGCTGCGCATCGCGGACGACTGGCCTTGTGTTCTCTCCAGGAACACTCGTAGCCCATCCAGCATCGCGGCGACGTCCTCGGCCGGAGGCGCCACATAGTGCACGACCTCGTGGTACCGCACTGTCTCGCCAACGAACACGGGCGACTGGCGTACACCGAAGCGTGTGATCGTTGTCCGGTCACCCAGGATGTCCCGCTGCAGCTCGGCCAACACCGCATCGCTCAGCGGCAACTCGCCCTGCCCGGTACGCCGTGCCATCACGTCCGCAAAACGCTGCACGCGCCCCACCCGATCGGCCTCGCCTTCGATGGCGAAGCTGGCCTTGCTCTCCCGCAGGGTCATCCACACCGCCGCCCGCATCAGAAGGTCTTCGCCAAACTCGGCCTTCAATGCTCGGAACAGGTGCGGCACGTCCAGCCCAGAGGCACGAGTCACGACGTCAGTCTTGACCACCATGGGGCAAAAGTGCCGAGTGCCAGGCAGGTTGTCGTTCACCCGCCAGCGCTGCACCTTGATGGCCCGATCGGCAGCAGCCGCGACCAGCTTGGCACTATCAATGGCATCGACGTAGTTGCCGCCCAGGCGCTCCGGCACCTCCAGTGTCTGTCCCGTCAGCCACTCGTACAGGAATGCCGCCCGGCGGGCATATTGGCCAGTGGGTTCGGCCGTGACCCAGGCTTGGACGAAGTCCGGCCCGGTCCGCTCAAAGAGGCGGGCCAGGAACTCCAGATGAGGAACCTCATGCCGCAAATGGAACTGTAGATGTGCGGCTGGATCGGCGGCCGGCCGCATCGCCTCCGTATAGGTTTCCAGACGGAACCCCTCGTCCACCCGCGTGGCGCGCCGGCCTCCCACCTGGCTTGTCACAGGGGGGCGGCCCAGGGGCCGCACGTCATAGGCGTGCGCTAGCCAAGCGGCGCCGATCGGCTCTGAAGGTATATCAATCATGAGGCATCTCCTGAAAACGGCTTCTGCCTGCTCAAAAATGATGATGAACGCCCATAGTCCCTCCACTAGGGATTACAGGCGCTTCAAAACGATTAAAAAACAACAATATTGCTCAAATATAATTTTGAGCCAATTTGGAGCATTCTCCAAGCCCTTGAAACGCCCAAGAGGCAGAAAACAAGGGCACCTTCGCCCCTCGCCCGTTGACTACAACACAGGCACCTCCGCGTTCTCCGGCAACTGAGCAGCCAGCCGTTCTCCTTGCTCAGCGAGCTTCCTCGCATCGGTCTGATTCAAGGCTTGAGCACCAAAAGGCCATCGGCCGAGCGAGACACCCAAGGCCTATCGCTGCCCGTCGGCAGCGTGGCCGGGTCGAGCTTGGCCGCCCAAGGCAATGACGCCTCGCGCCCGAGTTGCAGGCACAGCCGCACGGTCTTGACGTTCGTGCAGTGCTGCAACAACTCGCCCAACACGTCGGCGCGTAAGCTGTACGCACCCTCAACGAGTTCGCGTGCTTCCTGCAAGGGCTGACGCACCCCAACCTCGCTCAACAGTTCCAATAATGCGCGCTCTGGCGCCGATACCTGCGGCGCCCCGTTGCGCTTCTCGAATGGGCCGGCGTGGAGCAAGGCATCCGGCTGCTCATCGAACAGCCGCTTGCGGTGGTACTCGGCCGGGAAACGTTCGGTAAACCAATCCGGCAAACGCCCTGCCGTCCAAGCGCAGCGCCAGTTTGATGGCCGGATAGGTCGCCACGGACTCCAATTGCTGCACCGTCAGCCGGATTTCCAGCGGCGACAGGGAGCGGCCCTTCGGTACGAAGGTGGCGATCGAGGCCGCCCCCACGCTGTCGGCGGGGTTGGCTACCTTTTCACCGTGGGCGGTGGCATAGACATAGACCTGCTTCACGATGTTCCGGATCTGAACCGCGGTGGCCGGTGCGCCTCGTTCCTTGACCTTGTTGCACAAGATCCGGAGGTCTTCGGCCTGGATTTCGGTCAGCAGGCGATTCTGGAAGACCGGCAGGATGTCCCGGTCGATGATGTGCTTGCGCACGGCGCGGGTGCTGTCGGCCCATCTTGTATGGGTGAGGTACGTCTCCATCGCCGCGCCAAAGGTCTTGATGGCGCGAACCCGGCGCTTGTCGCGTTGCTTCTCCAGCGCGGGCGATATGCCCTGGAGAACGGTCTTGCGCGCCTCCAAGAGCAGTTCGCGCGTCATCGCCAGCGAAATGCCACTTGGCTCATAGCGGCCGATGGTCAGGGTCTCGCGGCGGCCGTTGAGACGGTAGTCGTAGCGGAAGGTGACGGTACCGGAGGGCGATACCGTCACGTACATCCCATCCCGGTCAGAAACCTTATAAGTCAAAGACTTAGGCTTCAGGTTGCGCAGCGCAGTGTCGGTCAGCATCGAGGTTTTCTCCTGCTTTTTTGACGGCTTTTACTGTCAGGGACCAGGAGACCCGCTGATGCCCGGAAAGCCGCATGAAATAAGCTTTCCTGAGGAGATTTTTACCGTCAAAGACGGTAAAAAGTCTGAATAGTGAACGAGAGTGTCTTAATTCCGCCTCAATTCTTACCGTCAGCTCTACCGTCAACCGTTTTTGCTGGTCGGCGATAGCCTCCGAAGCTGCCGTAACGTATTTCGTTCTAAATCAACACGTTACGGCAGTTTTTCCGATAGCTGGCGATAGTCCTCAAAGGACCTAAATTCACTCCCACTCTATTGTTTCATGCTTTGTAGTGGCTTGATTTGTAAAGGTTTTATTGCTCTCTGCGGGATTCGTACCAGCACACGTACCATCATATTATCTTGATACAAATTGCCTGTTATTTCCTGCATTTGCGGCAACAATACCACGTAAGCCAGGCACAAGCACCAAGTCGCCCAGAACGCCCTCCACTGTGCGCTGCGCGTTGCAGTGTTTCGCATACGCCAAGAACGACGCCACCCTCTGGCGAACGTGCTCCAGCTCCACCTCTCCGTGATAGAACTGGCTTGCCAGATCCCGGAAGTCTGCGCGCGCCCGCTTGATGTTTCTCTTGCGCGGCAGGATATGCGTCGGCCAGATTCTGTATCCGCAGAAGTCCACGCCACGCTGCCACGGATGAACAGCCGTCTTCGGATTCAGATGCAAGCCCAGATCACCTACCACCGCCTCCATCACCTGCATAACCTCTTGGGCTGCATGCTTGGTAGGCAAAACGGCAATAAAGTCGTCCATGTAACGGACGTAGTGCCGCAGGCCCATATCATCTTTGGCGACGTGATCGAGCCTGTTCAGAACGATGTTCGCGCCGAGCTGACTGGTCAGCGCACCCACCGGCAAGCCCACGCCGTTCTCGTGACCGTAGCCCGCCACGATGCGCCGCCACAGCCAGAGCACGTCCGGGTCGGAAATGACGCGCGCGGCCTCACGCATGAGCACGTCATGCCGGATGCTGGCGAAATACCTGCTGATGTCGGCCTGCATGACGTAGATCCCGTCGCCATGGTTGCGCTTGGCTACCCGCAGGAAGTGCTGCACACGCGCGACCGCGCGCTGGGTTCCCTTCCCTTGGCGGCAGGCGTATGAATCGGAAATGAACCGGCGCTCAAAATGCGGGCCGACGACGCCCACCAGGGCGTGATGCACCACGCGATCAGCGAACGGCGGCGCTTGGATGGCGCGCAGCTTCGGCTCCCGCACAACAAATTCGCGCTGCGGGCCGGGCGCCCAGGTTTTGTCGATCAGCGCATCCTGAATATCGAACAGGTTGGCTTCCAGGCTCTCGGTGAACTGCAAAACGTCTGGCCGGTATCGCTTGCTGCGGCGGGCCTCAAGGTAGGAGCGGTGAAGGTTATCGAATTGAGTGACGTGCGGCCATAGGCCGGTGATGGTCTTCGGCATGAGAATCCTGTTGGGGTGGGTGCAGACGCCACCACGTTCTCCGGCTTGCCGGATACTGGCCGTGGCGTCCTGTTCATCTTTGACAACATGGTCAGGACACAGGCCCCAAAGGAAAAGCGCTGGACGGCAGCCCGTGAGCTGCCCGCCTTCTGGCTGAATCGTTTGCGAGACGACCACCGATGATCGGGTTGGAGATCTCCGCGCCGTTGTTGACGTTGAGATGGAAGAGGCCAGCGTTGCCGCCGTTGCCCCAATTGCCGCCGGAATAAGCCCATGCCCATTTCTTTGACGGTGCAGGCGCTATTGCATGGCCTTCCCTCCCTCGTTCTTTATCCAGGCACCGACCATCCGCCCTATTTCATTCGTATGGCGCATCCACACCTCAAGACGCTCGGTGTTGATATAGCCAAGCCGGTGGGCCTTTCTGATGAGGCCGCGAAACACCTCTACCTCCACGTCCAGATCGAAAAGCGCGGCTGACTTCTGCTTGCGCTTCCAGGCCACAACCACTTGTCGCATCACCTTGTTCATGGCTCCCCGCATTTCGGCACTCAACAGGTGGCGCTCTATCCTGGGGAACTGGTGAAGCACGGTATGCGTGTATGCGTCCAGCTCTTCCAGCTTGGTCATCAGCCTCATGTGTGCGTCGCTCACGGCTCCCTACCCTCGCTGCGGCTAAATGAAACACTGGCCAGCAGCTTGTTGCGCAGGCCGAAGGTTTCCGCGTGGCTGGCGTGGGCAATCCACGAAACGACGGACTCGCGGATTTTCGACAGCTCAACCTTGCCCGCTGCGTATCGCTTGCGCAGGTACTTGAGCGTCCGCGACATGCGAGAAATTGAGCTTTTTCTGATACGCCGGTGTGTCGTCCATATCCGGTAGCCAAGAAAATCCAGCGCGCGGCCACGGCGCTCACCAACCGGGAACACCTGGGTTTTCGCATTCGTCTTGAGGCGCAAGGTATCCCACAGAAACGCCTCGATCTTCGCCCGGAGCCGGTGCAGGTGCTCCTTGTCGTGGCTGGCAATCATGAAATCATCCATGTAGCGCACGTAGTATTTTTCGCGCAGCCCGTGCTTCACGAACTCATCCAGCTCATGCAGATACAGGTTTGCAAAAAGCTGCGATGTCAGATTCCCAATGGGCAGCCCAACCGGATTCGGGTCGCCCGGCACCGCCGTCGAGTCGATGATGCTATCCAGTAGCGTCAGCGTCCGCTTGCACCGGATGCGACGGCGCAGCAAGCGTTTCAGGATGCCGTGGTCGATGGAGTAAAAGTATTTGGCGATGTCAGCTTTCAGCACGTAGACATGGCCGTGCTCCCGCTTCACCTTGCGCAGCATCTGCTGGGCGCGGTCGGCGCCGCGATGCGTCCCCTTGCCGGGCCGACACGCAAAGCTGTCATGGATGAACCGCCGCTCCCAGATCGGCTCAATGGCCGCCACCAGCGCATGCTGAACCACTCTGTCGCGGAACGGCAGCGCGGCCACCGTCCTTTGCTTCGGCTCATACACCTCGAAGGTTCGATACCGTCCCGTCTTATACATGCCCCAGATCAGCTCGTTCTGGAGCTGAATCAGGTTGCCCTCAAGGTCAAGCTCGAATTGCTGAACTTCCCTTCTGTCACGCTTGCCGCGCCTGGCGCGGATATAGGCCGCGTGAAGAGCCTCGAAGCTGTAAATCTCTGGATAAATGTTGCTGTACGTCTTAGCCATAACACCACAAACCAGCCCCGAAGGGCGGCGGCTGCTAGGGGTCGCTTACAAAGCTACTGTCTAGGGCCGCCTGTTTAATCTTTCGGCTTCAGGATTCCTGTTGCCGGGGGATATGCGTCCTTTTGAGGGGTGTGCTGTCACCAGGCCCGTGAGCCTGGCGCTTCTGACTTTCCCCAAGAGCGGGCCGACCGCCGATGTTCGTGTTGGAGTTGCCCCGCGAGTTGTTCAAGTTCACGGCGAACACCCCGGCATTCGCGCCGTTGTTCCAGTTGCCGCCACGATACGGAAGACGTCGTTTTCAACGCACACCCCCACCGCCGCCGTCTCCGGCGATGGATTTGACCCAGCCGCCTACCATGCGGCCTATTTCGTCGTTCAGCTTGGCCCAGTTTTCGTACTTGCCGAAGTCCAGATAGCCAAGGTTCTTTGCGGTTCTGATTTGTGACCGAAGCAGGTCAAGCTCTGCGTCCAGTTCCTGAAGGGTCGTTTTCTTGTGATAGCGCTTATTGCACACCACGATCAGCCGCAATAGCGCCCACATCGTCGTGCGAATCTCCGCGCCCAGCACATGGCGCTCGACCTTCGGGAAGTGGCGCAGCACCGTATATCCATAAGCGATCATCGCTTCGCATTTTTGGCGAATTAACAGATCGTTTTTCTGAACCTGCTCAACCTGCTCCGACACAAGCCTATGCTCCGATCACCAGCGAAACCACGTACAGCACAATGGCCACGACAATCGGAATAACCCAATCCAGCAGGCCGTCCATATGCCACGCCTTCGGGTCGAAGCCGCCCCACCATGGCATGTTCGCGCGGCGGCCTTGGCCGAACCGGCCAACCCAGCGATCTTCAGCTTGCGCATGTTCGCGGCCCATCCACCAGCAGCAAGCCATTACACCGCCGATAAACCAGTTCCCGAACGCAAGGCCAAATAGCGCCTGAACGATGAGCGTGACGACCGCATGCTCAAGATGCGTGATATTCATTGCAAAGCTCCTGTTTAAATGGGGCGTGCTACCGCCCACCCCATCAGATTGCACACCACAGATTTCAGATCACAAAAGCGGGCCGACCGCCGAAGCCCGAGCTGGAGTAGCCCCGCGAGTTGTTCAAGTACACGGCGAACACCCCGGCAACCGCGCCGCTGCTCCAGTTGCCGCCACGATACGGAAGACGTTCGCCATAGTTGCGCATATAGGCGCTGTCGCTTTTCATCGTTTCAGGCACAGCCGGATACAGGCCCAGCGCCTTGACGATGGCAGGAACATTCATGCCAGCCTTGGCCGTCATGCTCTTCAGCGCACCGGACGCCGAGTTACCGGAGTTCGCGTCGTCGCCCAGCTCGCCCAGACGGTTGGTAATGGCGTCGGAAAGGACGATGCTGCCGCCGGTCGGGCTTGAGGCGTCGTATTTGAGGGTGCCAGCGGTGCCGGGAGCCACCAGGGCGCCGTCGCTTGCGCGGATAGCGCGCCAGGCATTGGAAGTACGCGCCAAGTCAGTGGTATGCAGCGCAGCGTCGTTGTTGGGGATGACTTGAATTTCACCGTCCATCAAGCGCATGCCAGGCGACCATTCCCAGATATTCCCGCACAGGTCGGAAATACCGTTCGGGGTATTGTCATGACGCCACGATGCGGGGCCGGAGCCAGTCAAAGTGCGGGCGGTGCCGCTGATGGCGCCGGGGGTGCCACCATCCTGACGGCGGCCAGTTTCGTGCGTGGCTTCGTGGGAGCGACCGTAGTTGCTGTTGCCGCGCGGCTGGAAACCGTTTTTCTGGCACCACAAGGCCAACGCGGCGTACTCCGCATTCGTGGTGAGGTGAAAGCCAGGCCCGGCTGCCCGCGCTGCATTCACGAATGTGTCGTGATTGGCGGAGGCGCTGGGGTCAACACCGGCCAGCGAAACCAGCTCACCGTTCTTGATGATTCCCTGATACGCGCCGATGAAAAGCTCGCTTTTCTCGACGCCACCGACGATGAATGCGGGGTGGACGCCGGTGCCAAGGCTGACATCAATGTCTTCCAGATTGAACTTCGGCACGACGTTCATGATGGACGGCTGTCCACCGGCGGTATACAGGATGGTCTGCTTGCCGCCGCTGGCGGCCTCGACGGATGCGCGTAGCTCGTCTTTCACGTAAATGCTGGGCATGAATTTCTCCAATAGTTGCGGCTACCCTGGCGATCAGTTCGCCAGGGGCCAGAGGGTTACTTCGATGGCGTTGGGGTCAAGCTCCTGGGCCACGCGCTCGACGCCTTGACCCTCTTCGCCCTCGTCTTCCTCGCCGCCTTCGACCGGAATCTCTTCGTAGACGCGGGCCGGAATGACGATGTGCGCCAGGTACGCGCCATCGCCACCGATATGGGCGGTGCTGCCGGACTGGCGCACCTCAACGACTTGCATGCTGTCCTGCTGCAATTCGCGGCAGTCCACCAGGACACCGGCCACGGTGATGACGTGGCCGTCCACCGCAAAATCAGCCACGGCCTGGCCGGGCTGCTTCAATTGAATACGTGCCATTGTTTTCTCCTTCGAGGGGGTTAGTTGCTCAAGCGCGAGAGCTTCCAGCGCAGGCGCACGTTATCTGCTGCGCTGTGCAGCTCAATGGAAAAGCCATTGGTGGCGCGGCTATGCGCAACCACGGCGTCAGCGCCGCAGGGCGCGCCTTGAGCGGACACCACATCGAACGCAAGCTGGTAGTCGGAAGCGCCAAGGGTGTTGATGGCGACCGTCTGAGTGGGCGGGCTATCGAGCAGCAGAGGGAACTGCGGCTCAAACCGGCGCACGCTGGTCAGCGTGACGCCGCTCAAATTGGGGTCTGTCGCGTCGGTATTACCGGCGGGGATGGTCAGTTGGTAGAGCGTGATAGCGCCGTCCGGTACGTCGGTGCCGACCGGCGTCACTGCGGGCCGCCACGAGCCGTTGGCATCCTGAAACAGATACGCGCGCACCGTGACGGAAGAGCCGGACGGATTGCTGGGAACGCTGGCCGCGTTATCGGTGCCGCTGACGGCAAACGCGCGGCCCTGCGCAAAGCAGGCGCCATCGGTGAAATTCAGGTTCCGCGTGGCGGTCGTGGACTTGCTGGCCGCGCAGCCGCGAATCAGGCCACGGTTCGTAATGACGATTTCGCCTTCCTGTTGGGCGACCGTCTTCAGGGTGTTGACGCCTGAATTTGCCAGCGCTGCTTGTTGCAGCGCAAAGAGCAAAACGGCGATCTTGTTGTTGTCGGCCTCCTCCGACTGGCCGGACACACTGGATTCCAGTTCATTCAGGCGGATGCCAAGATTCGCTTTCCCGCCGCGCGCCGCGTTCAGTTCATTTTCACGAGCGACAAGACGGCCATCCAGATCAGCGAAGTTCGCATCAATCTCGTCATAGCGGGTGTTCCACAGGGAAGGAACCGCGTCGGGTTCATTGTTGGGAAGCGGGGTAATTTTCGGGTGGGGCAATGCCATTTGAAGGCTCCTTAAAAGCGCAGCTTGATACTGATTTCGTAACGCTCGTCGTTCTCCTTGAACTTCGGCGCAAACGTCTTCAAGCCGACGAGGTTTCCATTGGCGTCAATAAGGGCCGCTTCGGAAATTCCCGCACCGACAACCTCATTGGCTTCAATCGCCCCCTTGCCCGTTACCGAATACAGGTCTTCTTGCGTGATGGCCGCCAGCGGCTTGCGCAGAATCTCGTTATTCAGTGAAGTGGCGTTGGCGGACGGCGCTTTCGGCGTCAAGTCCGCGTTATGCCCGCCGTCGCCGAACGCCATAAAGGCAATGGGCGCGATGTTTGCGCCACCGGCCATGCGAGCGGCGATGCGGCGGCGATAAATATTGGCTACCACGGCTTCGGCCATGCCAGTCCTCCTAGAACGTCGTGATGCCAGCCATTCTTGCTGCCCGGAACTGCCCGAAACGGCGGCATTTTCCGAATCCAAGAGGGTTAACCCACCTTGAACGCCTCAAAAGTGAACTCGGGTGCCGCTGGGCTGCCGATTTGCCACCCACCATCCAGGCGCAGGCGTCGGACGGTGCCGGACACATACTGTTCTTCGCCCGGTATGTCGGCGGCCACCTTGAAGTGGCCCAGGCGCGGATATTTGGTCATCTTCATGGCCCGCAGGCGGCGGCCATTCAGCCGGAAGCGCCCCAGCTTGTTCTCTGCGCCCAAGTACCAGGAACCATTGAGCTGGCGCGGTGTGCCTGTCACCTTCGTTGCCGCCGCGCGCGTCAGGCGCTCCGGGAAGGCCCACATAGAAGCCTCGGATGCCATGGTCGTGCTGCTTTCAATCAGGAAAGGTTCGCCGCGCTCCAGGGTGAAGCCGAACGGACGCGGAGCCAGAAGGCCGCCCACTTTCCAGCGGCCATCCAGGCGACGCCAGGATGACAGGCGCACACGCGCGCCCAGACGCGCGGGGTTGGCCGGATACTTGATCTGGTGGTGTTCGTGGAATGTCGTCAGCAGGTCAGCGGGAACATCCATGTTGACGCGCTTCTGCATGAGCGCACGGCTGCCCACGTATATCGACCGCCCACCCAGCCGCCAGGTGCCGTCCAGTCGCCGGTCTTTTTCTCCAATCGTGGGCAGCCGGTAGGCGGACGCGCTGGCGTGGCTTTCCATCAGCAGGTCGCTTTCGATGCGGCAGCTTTTCAGCCGCCACACCGACTTGCCGCCTCGAATCTCGCCCAGGCGGAAGGTGCCGAACGGCAGGCCAAGCTTTACCATCTCACCGTCGCGGCCCAGTTTCCAGCGGACATCATCGGATTCGCCAATGACGCGCCCGCACCACGGGTAACGCATCTTGGCGTTCTTTTCCATGAACAGGCTGGACGATGCAAGGATCTCCAGGTGCAGCACGAAAGTCAGCCAGAATCGGAACAGCGGCAGCAAGCGCGCCGGTATCACCGAACGGATAATGTGCATCAGGCTTGCCACCGAACGCACGTTCACGCTGAAGTCCAGCACGATTTCCACGCGGCTGGTCAGATACATATTGTCGGTATCGACCTCGCGGTCGGCGCGACTTTCGTCCGCATCCTGGATGCGTCGCCCAACACCCCAGGAACCGTCCAGCTTCAGGCCCGGCTCACCAAGCTGGTGCAGCCACCACGAAAACCGGGGCTTGGACGAATACAGCCCGGTCGGGTACGGCATGTTCTTGTCGTGCCAAAGCTGATCGACTTGACACAGATTCGGGAACAGCATCTGAAGGTACGTGCGCAGGAAGTGCAGCCCGCGCCCCTGAACATCGCCCGACTTCCAGGCCCGGTACAAGTAGCGGGTAGCCGCCTCTTCACGGTCGCCCTGCATCAGCACCAAACCATCGGTGTTTACCGCCCGGCGCACCAAGTCGAAACTGCCAAGGTGCGCGGCACCCAGCACGTTCACGTCGAACGTGTCCGCCGCCAGGTGCTGGTTGAACAGGTCAAGGAATAGCTGCTTGAGGTCGGCTTCGACGCCGTTCTCCGCATAGCTGTTTTCCAGCGGCAGCAGGCGCGGCAGCTCGGCATTTGAGAAGTCGAAGGAACCCATGGCCTACCCGCCCCAGGACGGCGTAACGATGTTGACCGTCTCCACGTTCACGGCCAGCGTGTCGTGATCGAGGTAGCGCCACATTTCTGGCCGCGCCAGCAGCGATTCCGGCTCCACGATGTTCACGGTCAAGTCCGCCTCACCATCGGACAGCGCCTGAACCTTCTTGCGCAGCAGCGCGTAGACGCGCTGGTACAGCGGGCGCTGACGCCCACGCCGGGCCGCCGCCGAATCCTGGCCGAACTCCGCCAGCAGCGCCTCGGTGATCTTCTCCTTTACGTCGGACGCCACATAGGACGTGGACACACGGGCATTGATGGTCATGCGGATCTTCGAGCGCACCGGCGTGAAGAAATGCACCCGGTAGCTGTCGTCGGCGGCCAGGATGGCAGCCTTTATTTCCTGCTGGGTGGCGGTCAGTGAATCGCCTTCGATCACCAGTGGGGCGACCGGCGTACCAGGGTCATCCTCATGGCGCACCTGCTCACCGCCGTCGCTCGACAGGCAAGCCACGAACAGGGCGTTGATGTTGTCGAAACTCGGGCCGCGCGCCTGTTCCTCTGCGGACTCATTCCAGACGGATAGGAATTTCAAAGTCGGGAATTTGCGCCGCACCAGAAAATCGAACTCGCCCAGGAACACTGCGTTGTTGTCATAGACGGACGGATAGCGGGCCAGGTCGCGCAGCACGGCCATGGGCATGGGGTTCTGCCCTGCCACCAACAGCGCATCCATGCTCATTGTGATGGCGGCCTCGGCGGGCGCGCCCAGGTACTCGAAAGAGAACGGACTGCCGTAGGCCGGGCTAACCTCGCCCGCCGTATAGAACACGGTCAGGTCGATTTCCGCGCCATCCTTCGGCTGCACCCCCACGACACCATCAAAGCCGAAGCGCACGTACACGCGCTGCTGATCGTCGGCCTCGACGTGGAACACCCGCTCATCAACATCGGTATTCACGTAGCGGTCGCGGTGCTCAAAGGCGCCATCAACATCACTGACAGCAATCGCGCACAAATACGAGTCATCGCCCGGCGCCGGAACCTGGATGGCGTAGAACGGCTCCGTTCCACTGACAATGTGCCGCACACGGGTTGAGCTGATCTGGCTGGCCTCAAAGGTCGCCGAACCGCCAGGCTCGACCGTCGCCGCCGTCTCTACGCGCCAAGCCAGGCCCGAAGCATCCAGCAGCGTCCGCGCGGACTCCACGGTGAAAGGGTCGCTGCCCGTATTGACGGCCCGCAGCCTCACGCGCGCGGGCTTGCCCTTGCGCACAATGCCGCGCATGGCGGCGTCTGCCAGAACGGTTGAATCCCGCGCCTTCTCGAACGGCTCGGCCTGGGCCGTCTCCACCTGGGCCGACAACATGGAAAGCATGGTCGCCATGGCGTCCAGGTGCTGCATGATGCGAGGATCGCCCGCCTGGAAAAGCGGCGCGACATTCGGATACGCATTGATCGAGTCGCGGATAGCCTTCTGGAAATCAGCCTTGGTTAGCATTGACCCCTCCGGTAATTTCTATGGCCTGGCCGAAGACCTCCACCACCAGGTCAAGGCGGTCTGGGGCAGACGGAACCCCGTACAGGTTCAGCGAACCGACAGGCAGAGCCTCCAGCACCGGAACGTCGCTGCGCATCTTTGCCAGGAACGAATCAGCAGCGCCATCAGCATGCGGGCGCTGCAAAAGTGATTTCGTGTCCTGTCCATAGTCAGAACCCAGATAGCCGCCAACCGGCGTATTCAGCCAGTGGCGAACCATCCCCTGAACGTCGTTTCCATTGATCTTTGCCATGCTGGAAAGAGTAGACTTCAGGCAGCACCAGGAAGCGGTCAGTTTTCCGTTTAGCCCTTGCCCAGCCCGCCGGTGGCAATGTGCGCAATACCGCGCTCACGCAAGTCTTGGCCCACCTCGGTCGGCGCAGAAACCACGGCCACGGGCTTGCGCGTATCGCCGGACGCCATTGGCACGGACACCGGCGGCGCGTCAGCGATAGGTGGCATGGTGGGGGCGCTCGGAACCGCTGGAACGGATGCAACGGCCACCACCGGCGCGGCGGGGGCGGCCAGGCTGATGGCTTCTGGCATGGTCGCACTGGCAACTACGGGAGCCGCCGGGGCCGCAGGCGGCGCGACAGCGGCCACTTCCGGCGATGCCATTGGAGCAGTGGTCGATGGCGACGACGCGGGCGCAGACGACCCAGCGGAAACCGGCCCCGTCGTACCCTCGCCCTGCGCCACTGCTAGCGCCCGCTCTCCACCCTCGCGCCCTCCGCCCTCATTTCGCGGACTGGCCTCAACTCCACCCCCAGCTTGAACAGGGTGCTCCGCTGGCGTTGCGGCAGCCAAAAGCGCCTCCCCTGTCGATGCGGCAAGGGTAGATCGCTCGTCAGGCCGCGCCTGAATATCGGCCTGGGCAAGCTCAAGAAGGCGCTCTTTCTCTTGATGCGCGCGATTAAGCGTTCCCCTTCTCACTGCATCTGAAGAGCTTGCGAAAAGCCTATCGTTATTCTGAATCTTGTAGTCCTGAATAGTGGACACGATTTCAGAATCCGACATTTTCTCAACATCGCGTCCAGCCAGGGCTTTCTCGATCAGGCTGCTGTTTCCACCAAACTGGACTGACGTGCTCCATACGGAATCCTTTACGGCGGCACCACGACCAGACAGGTCAATCCCGGCCTTATTCAGCCTCTCAATCTGTGGGTCAAAATGTGTCTGCTTGATGAACTCATGCTGGGCATCGCCAAAATTCGGGTCATCCCTGGCAACCTGTTTCCACTTGTCATTGAACTCTCTGGTTCCGGGCGTCATGCCCTTGAATTGCTCGCCATAAGAGGTTGAGTCAAGAAACTTTTTCAGGGTTCCTGTATTCGATGCGAGCTGATAGGTTCCATAGGATGCGCCGCCGTGGTCGCCGCGCCCTGTAGACACCGTTCCAGCGCCCCCGCTCCCAGACTCGAATAGTTTGGATGTTTTGCCGAGCACCCAATCCTTGGCAGCCGTCGCCCTATCACCCACCCAGGCAGCGCCATCCTTGGCCGCAGTCACGGCGCGACCGGCAGATGCTTTCACATCCACACCAGTCCAGTCCTTTACTACCTCATTGGCCGCGTTGCCTGCGCTCCTGACTGATGCGATTGCGGTAGCAGCCACCTCTCTGGTGCTGTTCACGGCAGTTCTGGCGGTTTCCTTCACGTCCACGCCGGTAACGGACTTGATGTAGTCGTTGGCTTGGTCGCCCTTGCTCTTCACCCAATCAAACGCATCATCGGCTGCGCTGGTGATGTCGCCCCACAGACCCTTCAGGTCGCCAACCAGCCCATCCCACTTACTCTGCAAGCCCTTGGTCAGCTCATCCCACTTGGAGCTGAAGCGTTCGGACACTTCATCCCATTTGGACGTAAACCGCTCCGAAACTTCATCCCATTTCGAGCTGAACCAGCCCGAAACCTCATCCCATTTGGAGCTGAAACGCTCGACAGCCGCATCCCATTTCTGGGCGATCATCCCGCCAATGTCGGCTTCCCGAAGGTCGGACACCCAGCCGCCCACCGTTTCGCCCACCACCTGCCCGGCCTTGTCGCCAAAGAACAGGCCAGCAGCACCACCCACCACGCCGCCAATCGCAGCGCCAATAGGCCCACCCAGGGCGCCTACGGCAGCGCCCAGCTTTGCGCCAGCCCACATACCCCCCACGGCACCGGCCAGGCTCCCGGTTCCGCGCCCGGCCAGCCGGTCTTTATCTCGGCGCGTCAAAGTCTCGTCGTTTTCGGAACTGTAGAGGTCGTAGGCAAGGCCAGCACCGCCAATCAGCGCCCCCAGAATCGGAACGCGGCGCAGCATGCGGCCAATGCCGCCGCCCTTGGCGGCCTTCCCCATGCCTGCCGCAGCGCCCGCCGCGCCAGCGGCACCGGCGACACCTGGCAGCAGCTTGCCAATGCCGGGAATCTTTGCGAACAGGCCGCCCAGCAAGCCCAGCAGCCCGCCAATGAAGCTCATTCCCATGCTGTCGCCGTCTGGCACCGGCTTCTCTTCGATGGCCTTCAGGCGTTTGGCCGCAATCTTGTTGAACAGACCTTGCTCTTTCCGGGAGCCGGTCAGCGTGTTGAAGATGCGGCGCAGCCAGCGTTCCTGCTTTTTCTGCTGGTCGCCGCCCCCCGTTATCAGCTCGAATCCACGGGCCATCGGCTGCGCGACTTCAGACAGCGCCTTTACAGCCGGGTCGGCTTCCTCAAGGCCGGTGCTGGCCTCCCGAACCGCTCCAGTCACACGGTCAGTCAGCGACCGAACCAGGCTTTCATTCTGCTCTTCCTCTTCGCGTGGCGAAGATCCATCGGGGCGCTGGCCGGGTTTCGACTGATTGGCTTCCTGCCCCTTCACGAACCTACCGCGACCATCCCGGCGCGGCGGCTCCACCGGCGCGCGTAGCGTTGCCGCCCGCGTGGCGCGCAGCTCGGCGACCACCCGGTTTACGGCGGCATCTGCCGCCCCCTCTCGCCCGCCCCTGGCTGCATTCGCCTGCGGCGTGGCCGGTGTACGCAACAAAACGGGGATCTGCCGCACGTCTCTGGACGCGGCTGGAGCGGACGCCACCGATGGCGCAGGGCGGGCAGATTCTGGCTGCTGGTGCTGCACTGGCGCGCTGGCGCTCTCAACCGGCTGGATGGAGATCACCGGCTGCGCGACTTCAGACAGCGCCTTTACAGCCGGGTCGGCTTCCTCAAGGCCGGTGCTGCGACCAGGCACAGCCACCGCCACCGGCGTGGACTCCGGCGCTATGCGGCTCATGGCCTGCTCAATCCCAAGCACCGCTTGGCGAATGGCCCGCACGTCCTCACGGATGCCAGCCCATTCGGCCACCAGGGCGCTCAAGTCGATAGGGTCGCCAACCAGGAACCCTTGGGCGTCATGCTTCAATGCCATCACGGCCTCATGAAAGTATCGAGCTGCGAGAACGTCATCTGCACCTCTTGCAGCCCGTCTTCCCTACGAGAAAGCGCCACGTCCAGGTTGACCGGCCGGAACAGGCCGATGTCCTCGTATCCGCCCCGGTTGCTTGCAGCCGTAATAAATGAATGAACCACCTTGACGGTGATGGCGTAGGAATCCGGCTCGCCAACGGTGCCGTCGCGCGCGGACGCGGCGCCATGGTGCGCAGCAAACCACCGCTTGATTGAACCGGCCTCATCATCAAGCGTCGTCATACGCATTTCGACAGGCTCCGTGCCTTGAATTGCATCGACCACGGAACCGCCTACGCGCACCTTGTCGCCCGCCATGATGAAGGGCGAATACTCGACCTCGGTAGCGAACAGGTTGAAACGGTCTGGCATGTTCATGCCGCCGCCGCCCAGCCTGCTTGTCACCTCCAGCAGCCACAGGTTCTTTTTGGAAAGCCGCTCTCCGCGCACTTCGTCGTAGATGCGCTTGGCTTCGCTCGGGCTGATGCCGCCCAGCAGCGGCGTAGCGCCGCCCCAGTAGGCGGTTTGCGCCATGATGCCGCCGCCAAACCCTGGCAGCATTTCATTCAGGATGCCGGAGTTCAGGACGCGCATGCCCGCGCCATCCCAGTCGCCGCGCATGATGTCGCCCACCACGCCGGTTCCCAAATTGACGGCGCGCTGAGCCTGCATGGGAACATGCTTGTTGACGACGTTCACGGCGGCATTGACCGCTGCGCTCTGCCCCATCTTGGCGACCGTCTGCGCCACCTGGCCGCCACCCATGGCCTGGGCGGCTGAATTAGCAACTCCACCCAGGGCAGCGTTCATGCCGGTGCGAATCGAACCAATCAGGCTTCCGCCCGACAGGCTTTCCGCGACGTTGTTATACAAGGACATGCCTACATCCCCCCGCCGAACCCGCCCATGTCGTTACCCTGCGGCTTGGCGTCCACGATGGTGGCGTAGAGCGCGGCCTGGTCTTCGTCCAGAAGCATGGTCTTTGCCAGAAACTCGGCCATGATGTCCTTGGAAGCCCCCATTTCTTTGAGCATCTGCATGGACTGCACAAGCAGCATGCCGGAGTTCATGGAATCGGTGCGGGTGCGCTGTTTCTCTGCCTCCAGGGCGGATATGGAGCCAAAGAAGTTGATTTCCCAAGGACGTTCGCTCTCATGGAACACCACGCCATAACGGCGGGCAGTATGAATGTCGATAACGTGATGGAAGAAGCCGGACAGCGCCACGCGGATGACCCGCGCGCGCTCCGCCGCCTGCGCGGACACACGGAAGAAGCCGCCTTCGCCCAGGCCACCGGAAAGCTGGTCGGCAAAGCCCAGCATGGAAAGATCGACGCCAAGGGCGCCGGACAGCAAGCGAGCATGCAGCAGCACGTCCTCAATGCTGATCGTCGCGGCGCGGCCTGTCTGGCCGCCGTTGCCGGGGCCGATATTCGTCAGTTGCTTCTCATTGAAGACCGGGATGATGTGCCGGATGCGCTCCATGATCGGGCGACCCCGTGTCACTGCCTGCTCGGCATACTTCTTCGACGCCATGAGCATGCCCTTTACCGACTCCACGAACCGCTCTTGCTGCTCCAGCGTCATGGACTCCAGGTTGACGGCCACCATCTGCTCATCAATCGAATCCATCCACCGCTGCCCCACCAGGCCCAGCAGCGATGCCGACAAGTTGTCATAGGGTTCTTCGGCGTTGTAGAGCATCGAGCCGCCCACCATGCTCGGCATGATAGGCAGGTTGTCGATATTGTTCTCTTTCAGGGCGACTTTCAGCGACTTCTCGACTACGCCGAACTGCGGAATCCACTGGGTACGCGGCATCTTCAGACGCGCGAGCTGGGTCACGTCCAGGCGCTCGAAGTTTCGTTCACCAATGGACACGGCAAAGCCGATGGTACGGCTCCCACGTTCGAATGGCTGCACCAACTGCGGACGCACCATTTCGTCAGAGTGAAGATCCACAACGCCGGTGGCGTCGGTATAGATTCGAGCGTAGGAGTCGCCGTAAGCCGACCCCGTGTAGGCCATCTGAAAAGCCACCCGGTTGAACAGGGGCGACAGCTTTGCGGAAACCTCGTCGGCGATAGCAGCAAGGCGCTTGTCCTTTTTCGCTTCTGCTGTTTTTTCAACGAACACCAGGTCACCGCTGGTTTCATGGCCGCCCAGCGCCGAAGTCACCAGCAACTGCAATGCGCTGCTGATGATCGGGTCGCCCTCCATGCGCATCCACTTCTCGTAGATTATCTGGCGCGACCGTGCGCCACGGTTTCCAGACCCCAGCAAGGAGGCGACCGTGGTTGTTCCGGCTCCGTACAGGTGCGTATCGGAAGCCCGAATCTCTCTGGATGGCGCGACGTGCGTTGACTGCCATCGCTTGCGCGACAGGCCAAGGCGGGCCAGGAAGCCTGGCCGTGTCGAATCGGCGGTGTTGGGGGTATCGTCCATGCGGAACAGAGTATGTTCTGCCGCAACGATGCCCCCGCCTGATTTTCCGCCCTACGCTTTAGGCTGCCGGAAACTCCATGTCCGCGTCGAACAGCTCATAAAAGTCCGCGCTACCCGCATCAAGCTGGAACTGGTTTGCATAAACCATGTGCGTTTTCAGGTATTCGGTGCGGAACTCATCGGCCATGATGAGCGTTTCCGCCTCGCTATCGCCCTGGTATACCCGCTTCACCAGAGGGTCAGTCTGGTCGCCCAGGCTGTAGCCACCGGCTTTCATGGCGTCCTTGAGCGCCCACCAATAGGGGCCGTAATCCCGGTAGCGGCGCGGATCTTTGTTCAGGCGGTCGGCCACGACACCCAGCCCAAACGCCAGCAGGTTGGAAAACCCCCGGTTGGCGCGCAGGGCGGCGGCGCGCTCGGCCACCAGGCTCTTGATTGCTTCCTTGTCGAACTTGTATTCGGTGTATGCCATGTCTCAATCCTTACAGTGAACGGGTCGCGCCGATCAATTCGAGTTGCTCTGCCGCCTTGGGGTAGTTGGCAACCAGGTAATCCCAGGTGGAACGGTACACGTTCCATGACAGAGAGCGCTTATCCCACTTGTACTTGCCTGCTCCCGCGCGAACGGCGCAGCTCTTGATCGTGTCTTTCCAGGCCATGGTGTTGCCCCGGATGCCCACCACGTCATTGGGCGACTGGCTGGAAGGCTGCTCGGTTCCGGCCATGGCCTTGCGCCCGGCGTTGACAATGGCGATGCGGAACTCATACGGCAGGTAGTCGCTGGTATCCTTCCCTTCCCAGTCAAACCAGCCCGTCGCGCCACGAACGAACGCGGCGGCCTGCTCACGAATGTCGTGCTCAGTGTTGCCGGTCAGCGCAGCCTTCAGGGCGTCCACCGTAACCGTTTCCTCAATCTGCCGCTGCACCCACATAGGGCTACCGTCAAAGTCGGCCACGGTCAGCTTCATGCCATGGGCAACAGCGTATTCGCGCAGCAGCTTGAACCGATCATCCGAACGGCTGTTCGCCCGCTCCACGGCCACGTCGCCCGCCACGACGAAAGAACCCCCATCGAACGACCGAACCACGGCCTTCTGCGACTCAAAGATGCTGCGCTGCACCTCCGACTTGTCGGCATCTGTCGGCACAACCACATACGGGAAGTACGGCTGCGGCAAGCGATACTCGAACACCCGATAAGCGGCCAGCGCCTCCACCTTACGGCGCTGCGCCACCTCCGGCACGACCGTATTGAAGCCGTTTTCAATCCGGCCATCGCCGTTGATTATGTCTTCGATCTGCGCCGCGTCCGTCAGGCACGAGTCGTAGCCAGCCGTGCCACGATAGATCCACTCCCCGGCCATAACTGCCGACGTATCCGCCGCCAGCGGCGAGCCGTCCATAGATCGACCGAAGGCGCGCGGGCGGCCATTCTCAAGCGCCAGCACCGCCAGCCCACCAGCCACGCGCACAAACGTGCCGTGAGTCAGCGGCTTGCCGTTGTAGACAACCCCATCGCCTCGGGCAATGGCTTCGGCCACGTCAGCGGGGTATCCACCCGCTTCCTCGGCTTGGCGGGCGAACGCGGCCTTGGCCTCTTCGATCATGGATTCCGCCATATCGACTTCAGCCTGCCATTCGTTGGTGATCGGGCCGCCCTCGACAATCTCAAGCCCGAACGACGGGTAAGAGCGCCCGCGCAGCATGGCCTCAATATCATCATCCTTCTGCTTCTTACCGCTACGCACAGCAGCAAAGAAGCTATCCAGAGTCGCAGGCTCCCTGGTTTGCCCGCCTCCGCTCCATTGCGAGCGGTGCAGCGTGGCCGATTCCTCGATCTGGCGCCGCAGGCCGCCTATGCTTGCCATCAGCTCGGCCAGCAGGCTTTCATTGCGAGCAACAGCGGTAGCCGTTGCCTTCGGGTTGGCAATACGATCCCGCAGCTTGTCGGCCTGCCTTTCCAGCCCGAACAGGCCGATGATCTTGCGAATCACGAAACTATCGGCAGCCCGGTTGTCGTTCAGGAAGGTATTTTGCTTGCGGATGGTATCCAGGTTGATCATTTGCCGGTCGCGGTTGCTGGAGGCCCGCGATTCGGCCTCTTTGGCGGCAATCGTCTCCTGCATCCGGCGCATGGCGTCAACGTCGCCCACCACATCAATGAGCGCTTCCATCTGCTCCCTGGACAGCCCGCCAGCCACGGACACGCTGCCGGTTCCGTTCACGTCCATAACCTGCCCAATCCAGTCAGCCTTCTTGTTCACCATGGAACGCTTGCTGGTGTCAAAGGTGCCGTCAGCATCGTAATAGTAGAGATTCACTCGCTCGGTCGCATTGCCCTGCCGAACACCGCGCCCGTTGCGCTGCTCCAGACTGTCCGGCGTCCATCCGATGGTCAGGTGGTGAATCGCTTGCGTTCCTTTCTGAAGGTTGATACCGACTTCCGCCTTTTCGTTGGCGATCACCGTCTGATACTTGCTGTCCTCGCCCACGCCGTTGAAGCCGTCCTGAACGGCCAGGATTTCGTCCGGCGTGTTGTTGGTGCGGCCCGTGATAATGGCAATGGCGCTGCTTGGCACACCGGCACGGCGCGTCAAAAGGCGCTTGATCTTGTTGTGCAGCGGCAGGATGTCGCAAAACACGATCTGCTTGACCACGCTGGTCGCCTTGCCGCTGGCGTCGATGCCACGCGGACTGGCCTGCTCGTTCTGGAAGTTTTCGAGCATGGCGGCCAGCTTGGGCGGCACGGACACGTCCAGGTCAAGGCCGATCTTGTCCGCGATAGCCTCGAATGCGCTCTGCACGTCCGGGTCAATGCTGTCGATCACCACGCGCCCGCCATCAATGGCTCTTGCCCGCACCTCGATCTTCAGCAGTTCGGTTTCGTTGCCGCCGGAGTCCTTCACCTTCTTCTTCCCGACAATGGCGCTTTCATCCGTCATCGGGCCTGGCCGGGGGCGTTCCTCGGTGATCTTGCGGGCGTTGAACTGCTCGATGGCCTGCTTGGCCTTGTCCGCCTGGGTGGACAGGTAGCTATAAAAACTGGCCCGCTGGTCAAGCTCTGGGTCAGCAATGAGCATGGTCATCTTATTGATGAGGTTGAAAGGATGCCCAATCAGGTTCAGCTCTTCGCCGAAGTGCTGGGCAACCTGGTCGTAGGCTTCGGGGTCGCCACGGTTCGGCGATTTCTCGGCCAGCTCATCAATGGCGTACCGGAAGGCGCTCTTGTAGAGCTTCAGACGCTCCACAACGGCATCAGGCAGCGTGACGGGCGTGGGCTTTTCCTCACGCTCCGGCACAATGATCTGCCCGCCAACGTCAGCCGCACTCTTGATGGTCGCCACCTCGCCGATGGACTTGCGGAGCACCCCGACGTTATTCAGGCCGACAAAGACGTCGGTAGTGCGCGCTACGCCGTCCATGGTCACATCGTCCTGGTTCTCCTTGACGCACATCATTTCCATGAAGTTGTCGGCGCCCTTGATGCCCAGGCAGAGGTCGTTCACGCGCTCATGGCCGACCGCCAGCGACAGCATGGCGTACATTTCCAGCGGGCTGTTCGTGATCGGCGTCGCCGTCAGCATCAGAACGCCGTCCTTCAGCGGGGATTGCCCGCGAATGAACCATGCTTTGGCCTGGGCGTCGATGCCACGCTTGGATGCTGGCGACATCGAAAGGAACTTGGCCCCCTTGAAGTCCACGGTCTGCGCGGAGTTCTTGAAAACGTGGGCCTCATCAAAGACGACGCTATCCACGCCCATGTCCTCGATGTAGGGGGCGCTGCCACGCTTGCCCGACAGGATGGACAGCAGGCCCGCTTGCTTGCTCTTGGCGCGCTCGTCTTCCTTCTTGTCCATGCTCTCCGAGAAACTGGCGTCAGCCCGGCGCATGAACGTCTCGTACTCGCTGATCGTCTCATCACGCATGCGGATGCGCTCGAACGCCTCCAGCGTCATGAAAATCTTGCTGTGCCGGTTCTCCATCACCGCAGTCAGGTCGGCGTCGAAGTTGCTGGAACTGATCGTGGCGCGCCCATCCTTGGTAATGCGCAGGCCCACAAACAGGCAATCATCCGTGCTGGAATAGGCCCGCATGGCTTCCTTGCGCCAGTTGGACAGCACGGAGTTGGGAACGACGAACAGCGTTTTCTTCTTGACGCCGATGCTCTGCGCGTACTGCGTAGCGGCCAGCGCAGTGAAGGTTTTGCCCAGACCCACGCCAAACCCGTTGATTCCGCCGAACTCCCGGCTGGTCTTGCGCACATAGGCGTTCTGGTAGCCGTGCAGGGTCAACCCCTCGCTCATGCCCGGTATCGGCATGGGTGCTTCATCCTCAACTTGCCGGAAGCGCAGGCGCTCCGGGTCAGAGGCGGTCGCCTCCAGGCGCGAGATAACGGCACGGTTGCCGCGCGCCCAGCCGTTGAACTGCTCATTGGCGGTATTCACCATGCGACGCAGCTCTTGCAGCGCCTGGGCATCCGGCATATCCAGCTTGGCCCCGCCCAGCGTGATCGTGCCGTTCTTCAGGTAGTCGCCAATGCGATTCAGCAGCTTTTCACGGTCTGTCAGCCTGCTGCCCGGCACGTCGATGTCCACGCGCTTTACGCCGGTTTTTTCGTCGTACACAACAGCGGCGGACGGATGCACGAAGCGGCGCAGGAACTCGGCCTTTTCCTCATGCGTGACATGCGGGCTGAACAGGTTGAACGACAGCTTGGATACGTCCACCCTGTCGATTCGGCTTTCGGCGTCGATCTTCTGGCGCAGCAGCTTGGCCCGGATGTCCTCGTTCTCCGCGCTGGCAATGTCGGCATCTACGCGGCGCAGGAACTCGGCATAGTTGCCGATGTAATAGTCATCGGCGCGCGTGACGCTCTTGCCGTCGGGCGAAACGCACCAGTCAGCATCGGCGTATGGGTCGAACCCGTCGCCGTAGATGGCGCGCGCATCCTCCATGCTCACCCATATGGATTTCGTCTTGTAGCGCAGCCCTTCAAAGCTGGCGTCGGCAGTGATCTCAACTGTAGGCGCTTCCTGCTGCACGTCGCCGCGCCAGACGGCAGAAAAGCCGGTTTTCTTTTGGTAGTGGTTGCCGATGAAGGCCAGTCCGTCGCGCAGCTTGCCGCCGATGGCCGCCGGTCGCTTCCTGGCCGTGACAGACACGCGCTGCATGGCATCAGACAACGCCGGGTATTCTTCGGCGAAGTTCACGCCGGTTTCTTCACCCATGCGCTCTTCAAAAACCTGATCGGCGGCCATGCCGACGACCCCGGCATTCCAGAACTGCGCCCGCTGGCCCTCATCCTTCAGGTGGCGCACCTCTGCCACCGCACCGCGCAGCCACGCGGGAATATCGAGCGACTGCGACGTTTCAATCATGTGCTCGACGCACTGCACGGCGTCGGCCCACTGTACGCGGCCCTCGAACGCGGCGTAAGGCGTTGCCAGCTTGCCGACCAGTTCGGCCATGCTGGCGCTGCTCTCGGTGCGGGCTATGGGAACCCATCGGCCATCCTGCATCTGCAGGGTCTGCCCGGATTGCGTGATGGTGTCGCCATCCCGGTACACGATAGGCGTGGTTTCGACCGTGCCAAGCATTTCCCAGTCAACGCGCGAGCCAGGGAAGCGCTTGAGCATCCGGGCGATCTCGGAAATGGGCTGGCGCGTCACCACGCGGTCAACGTCGCGGAACTTGTTGGGGTCTTTCGGCACGAAATCACCCAGGATGAACCGCTTGCCTTCCCCATCGAAGTACCGGCCATTGATAAACGGCTGCCACTGAACATTGGCATCCACCAGCGCCGTTGGCGATTGCTCCCGAAGTTCGGCGATCTTGTCCAGGGCTTCACGGCTGTATTTGCGGAACGCGATCACGTCGGTCATTGTGTCCGCGCTGGCCGTGCCGAACACGGCATTCGGCAATCGGTACGCCCCCAGGAACTCGGCCATGTAGCTGGCCTTCACGCGCAGCTCTTCTTCCTTGCTGCCCTTGCCAGTAACGCACCGGGGCGGCGTGATGAACACGGCCAGGCCGCCGGGCTTCAGCTTCTCAAGCGTCCGCAGGATGAAATAGTTTTGCAGCGGCTCTTTCTGGTATCGGCCATCCAGCAGTTGATTGCCGCCACGGTCAGCCACGCCACCAAACGGCACGTTCGTCACCACGGCGTCGTACTGCTCATCGGGCGTTGCAGCGGCCACTCGCTCAAATGGCGCTACCGTGGCGCTGTAGCCTGGGCCAGCGTTCACCAGGCCATTGATACGGCCCGAAGTCTCGTTCAGCTCCACGGCGTCGATGGCGGCGTTCAGCGGCGCGGTGGCACCAAAGATGCCCACGCCCGCGCACGGGTCAAGCACCTTTCCGCCAGCAAAGCCCAGCTCCTCCATGAGCGACCAAATGCCTTCGGCAATCGGCTTGGGAGTGTAATACTCGTAGGCGCTTCCCTTCTTGCCGTCTGCGCCGATCAGCGCGCCGCCGGTGCCGGAGTATTTCGCCAGGGCCAGCTTTTCCTCTGGCGTCAGGCTGGACGCGGCCACCTCGCCCGCGTCGATGCGCGCCAGCAGGGCCATGGCCTCGGCGTTATCCTTCTTGCGCTGCGCTGGCTTGCGGTTCGGGTCGAACTCGTAATACTGCGCAGTCTGGTTGCGCGGCTCCGGCACCTCTTCGGGGCCGCCTTCCGGTTGCGGTTCAGGGGCGGCAGCGGCTTGCGGCTCCACCACCGGCGCGGCTTCTGGTGCCGCACTCGCCTGGGGTGCTGCCGCACCAAGCGATGCACGGATCTGGTTCGCGCGCGAAACCAGCTTCAGACGTTTCATGGCCGCGACCGGCCCCGCACCTACATCGTTCAGTTCGCCCTTGATTCGGGCCAGCTCCCCCACCAGCTTCAAGCGGGCCAGCACACCGCCAGCCGCATCATCAAGGGAATTTCGGTTCAGCATTTTCTCTTTTCCTTACGCAAGGCTGGACGTGGCTGCCATCATGGCGGCCTGGTAGGCGATAACGGCTTGCTCGAACAGCGCCGCCAGCTCGGGGTCGCTCTGGTTGCGCAGATAGGCTATTTCCAGCTCGTCGGCCAGTTCGGGAGCCAGCATGTTCGGGGCTGTGCCGTCGATCACCGACTGAAACAGCGCGCGATCCACCGCCTTGGTTTCAGACTCGGAAGCGGCTGGCGGCGCGGCCTCGGAGGGCTTCTTGCGCACTTCGCGCACGGCCTTCGGCGTGAAATGGAAGTCCAGCTCCACGCCCGCTTCGCGCAGTTCCTGGATGCTGATATACCCAAGCTCCCCGCCATCGCCGTACAGGTCGGCCAGGCCAAAGGCTTGCTCGGTGCCTACGCCCTCCATGTCCTTCTCGGTGATGTACCAGTCGCCGGAACCCCTGAAATAGTGCAGATGCGCGATTGCCTCTTCGCCCTTGCCATCCTGGTCATAGGTCTTCGGCATGTTGGCAATAGTGGCGGCAAGCTCTTTCATCTTGTCAGCGAAGAACTGCCACTCTTCGCCCATCAGGCCGTCGATAACGGCCTTGTTCTGGGCCTCGGACATCCATTTGTTCATGCCGGTATCAGTCAGCACCTTGAGCGCGTCCGCGCGGGTTTTCGCCTGGCCTGTCGATTCCGCAGAAGGCGCGGCATCCGGTTCCTGCTTGGCCGCGAGTAGCGCCGCCACCATCCTTTCAGCGTCATCCTCGGAATACATGAACGGCTGCCCCTCGCTGTCTTTCACGCGCTCATCACCGGATTCCCCGACGTAAATCATGGCCTTGCCATCACCGGCAATGTCGATACGACCCATAACCTTTCCGTCCTGTTTGATGACACCGACATGGCTGGCGCTGCTGGTGGCGTCAAGCGTGGCCGAATGGCCCAGGAATGCCCGCAGCGATTCCAGAAGTGCGGCCACTGGTCGCTCTCCGGCTTCGTCGGCGCTGTCCATGGTTGCCGCTTCCGTCTCGGGGTCGAACGTGCCGCCCATTTCCTCTTCGCTGGGCGAATACTCGTCCTCGGACAGCTCTTCTATGGCCTCGCGGATGCTGGCGGCGGTATGCGCCTCCAAGTCGGCCTGCTCGTCGTTGCCCTCGGCGCGGTTGATCGGCTCATTGTTCTCCAGCACCGCCAAAGACTGCTCAAGGGCCACGACCGCAGCGCCGGTGTCGTCCATGGCCGCGCCTGCCGCAAGCGCCCAATCGACCGAAGCACCATGCGCCTTGACGGCGGTATCCATGGCCTTTGCAGTCACGAACGGGGAATATTCCTCATCGTTCAAGGAGGAATGCAGCCAGAGCTTGAATCCTTCCGTTGCCCCCTCAAACTGGTATGCGGCATCCACGGCGGCGATCTTGTCCGCATCGCTCATTTCGCCTTCACCCGGCTGCCCTGCGCTCTCCGGCGACTCAATTCCGCCCACAAGCTCCAGGGCTTGGCGCAGCCCGCCATAGGCCAGCGCGGCCTTCATGAACCCGTTGAATGCCTTGTTACGCAAGCCGGTAAAGCTGTCGCCATTGCTGGCGTAATAAGCTGTCGCAGCACCACGCTTGCGCGCGACTACCTCTTGAAACCCCTGGTTGAAAATGTGCGCCAGGAATCCTTGCCCGCTCTTCACGGAGCCATCATTGACACGCACATTCATGTGCTCAAGGTCGCGCCAAGCCCATTTCAGACTATCTTCGCGCTTCTCACGTTCGCGTCGCTCGGTGCGCTGTGCCTCAATCTCTGCGCGGCGCTCTGGCGTGATGCCCGCCCACGCATCGAGCTGCGCGCGGCGTTCGCGCTGCGTACCGGCCAGCTTGATGCCGGTGGCGCGTTCGAAAATGTCGGCGCTGGCCTTGTTCTCCAGGTTCCGCAGAAAGCCCCAGGCCCAATCAACGTCCTTGCCTTCGATGGCCTGGACAATCGCCGGAACACCGCCGCCAGCGTCGATTCCATGGCTGGCGAACACCGCGCGCGCTACGTCTACCAGCGGCGTATCGGCATCCAGCCCGGCCAGGGCCGCCCTGCCCGACTCAATCAGTTTCTCCTTGGCTACCGCCTGAATCCGGTCAACAGCCTGCCGGTAGGCTTCGATGGCAGCGCCCTGCGCCCTAAATCCGTCGGTTTCAGCAAGCCCCGACAGGCGTTCATCCCATGTCTTGATACCGGCGGCCTCCAGGGCCACGCTGGCTTTTTCCACGGGCCGGTCAGTATTGGCGGCAGCATGCAGGCGCTCGATTTCGGCCTTGGCCGTTTCGCCATCTACAATGGCATCCCAGTTCACAGCCTCGACCGCCGTATTTATTTTCGCAGCCTCATCGGCCCACGCGCTCATATAGGCGTCAATCAGGTGGCGCTGCTGTTCTTCGAGTTGCTGGGTGGATGCCTCCAGCTCGGCGGCAACTTCTTCAATTGACGGCAACGGCTTGGTGTCCTCCGCCACGACGTAGCCCGCATCACGGATTTGCTGAATGACGGCCTCGGTGTGGACTGCCATAACCTTGCCGCCCTCACTGCCCTGGGTTGCGTTCATGGTGGCCCACGCCTTTTCGCCCTCCGGGGTGTTGGGCAGGAACGTGGTGAACAGTCCATCGGCGCTGCGGCGATAGCTGATATCTGGCGCACCAGTTGCCGGGTCTTCTTGGGTTGTAGATGAACTGACAGGCAGCAGCCCGTCGATATACTTGGCAAACTCGTCGGTTGTCATGGACAGGTCGTCACGAACCGCCTCCTTCGTGTGATTGTCCAGCTCTACAAAATAACCGACGACATTCTTTCCTGCCCCGACATACTCCCAGTTCCAGGACGCGGTGACACCGGCCTTGGATAGCGATTTTGCGTAGGTGGGTCCACCCCACCCAAGCTCGCGCATGGCATTGCGAACAGCGACCGCCCTGGATTGAAATAATGCATCCAACCGATCCTGCCAATACGCCTTGGCATCCTCACCGCCAAGACGAATTTTTTCGTATCCATCAGCGGTAGTCGGATCTACGCTCATCCAAGCTGGCATCACGCCGTTTGCGATGTCGCGCAGGCGCTGCACCTTGGCCGCCTGTCCGTCTATCTGGGCGGCCAGAGCCTCCTTGGTCTGTCCGGTCTTTGGGTCGGTGCCGCCGTTCTCGGTAGCGCGCAGGTATGCGTCCTGCAAGCTGCTGACCTTCTGCACCTCCTCGGCATACGCCCGATTCTTCCGCCCTTGCGCTTCCTCGGTCTCCACCCTTGCCACCTCCAGCTCATGTTGGGCGGCGGCCAGCTCGGTTTCCAGTTCGCTGATTTCGTTTTTCAGCGATTGAATGGCCCCCATACGCTCGGCGCGACGGGCATTCACGCGCTGGAACGCCGCGCTGTTCTTCTCGGACAGGCGCATGATGCGGCGGGCCACCTCGCGCACGTTCAGGTCGGAGCCGCGCTCGGGCGCCACCACAATGGTGATGTCCTTCTTGTTCAGCAGCCACTTCCACGAGATAACCTCATCGGTCGGGGCCATCTTGCCCGGACTCCCGTCGGGGTTGTGAAAGTAGATGGAAACGGTCTGGCCGTCGGACAGCTCGAAGATGACCGCAACGTGGGCCACTCCGCGCTGCTTGAACGGCTCGGTGATCTGCATGGCGACCGGCTTTACCTTATCCCCGGCTCGTTCCATGATGCCGCGCAACAGCTCCATCTTGCGTTCCAGGCGGGCATAGGGCGACACCAGGGCGTCGAACGTCAGGATGCCGTCCGAGTCCTCGGTTATTTCCTCGGGCGTCACGGCGTCCATCAGCAAGCCTTCGCCAGCATCCGCGCAACGAATTTGATACAGAATTTGGTCAAGCGTGCTGCCAAGCGGCTGCGCATCGTTGTTCCATTGAACTTTTCGAGTCATGGTTTCCAGTCCTTCAGGTGGGAGGTCGCGGAGCGGGCGGCTCGTGTCGCCACGCTTGAGCCACCACTTGAGTTGAGAAATTGAGCATGGAACGATGCTGGCAAGCCCGTTCCACCCTCTGTCATAGCTGTCCAGGTAGGCCCGGCGCGCGGAATCCTCATCGGGAAACCCAAGCATTACCTTGTGCTCATCGAAGCGCCCGCCGATGTTCTGGTTGATGACAAAAACCCGCTCGGATTGCGGGTAGAAGCCGATGAAACAATCCACCGCGTCGCCATCGTTTCCCTTGGTTCCGCTGATGTAGCCGTAGTGCGCGGCCATGCGGTTGACCCAACACTTGCCGTTGGCGTCTTTCCCAGTGCGATACGTGCCGCGCGGCTGCTCGATGGCTACCGGAAGGCCGTGGAAGCTGGCCCGCCCTACCTTGTAGTTACCGGCGGCACACTCTGCCTCGCTGGGCCTGGGAAGGTCGTTATCCCCAAAAGCCCCGCTATGAGCGGCGTTCTCGATATGAGTAAATAGATTGTCCATGCAGGCATGGTATGGCTGGGCATCGCAGGAAAAGGGCCGCTTTTTCCGCTACTCGCCCGTCTTGGCGGACTCGATTTCTTCAGCCCAATCACGGGCAATTCCGGCAGCGCCAACCATTTCCCGGCCATGGCGCGCCATGCGGCCATTGAATCCGCCGTAATAGTCCATGGCCGCACCCAACTGCTCCATTTCGGCAGCCACTTCGCGCAGCCGCCGGGCGATTTCTTCAGCCGTCATCATGCTGCCGCTGCCGCGCCCCTCAAGGACGCTATCTGCTGGCGAACATCATCAATGGCGCTGCGCAGAGCATCTCGCTTTTCGGTCAGCACCTGCTCCATGCGCGGGGCAGCAGTGCGAATGCCCGCCGGCGGGCGAACCTTGGCGGCGGCCATCAGTTTCTGGAACCGGGAGCGGCCCGCATCCATAGCCTTCACGATTTCGGCGATGGCCTTGACGTGATCGTCCTGGCTCTTGATCGGCAGGGGCTTGCCGTTCAGCACCACCTGGAATATGTCGCCGGACTGCTTGATGCGCAGCAGGACGCGCTGGGAGTCCGCGAAAGTCAGCGCCATTTCACGGTACGAGATACCGGAAGTGCGTTTGACGGTCGGGATAACCTCTTGCTGAACGACGTTCGCGCCCGCGCGGGAAAAGTAGCGGGCGGCCTGCTTGACGGCCTTATCCTTGGTCGAAAGGTCTTCAAAACTAAACAGTAGGTTTTTCATGTTGCCCCCAGATAATCAGACTGAAGGCATTATGGGAGCCTGGCCCCGCCCGGAGCCGCCCGGTTTTCCGGCAGGTCAGCCACCAGCGAACACGTTACCGGAGCCGGTGGCTACGGCGCTGCCACATGCCACCGAGTCGCCTATACGGCCCAGGGGCTTGCCGTTCACGAACACGGTGCTGGAGCCGGACGCCAGGGCAGAATCGTGGCACGACGGGCCGCAGCAGTGCGTTACCCAGTGATCGCCCTGCCGGTGGGCGCCCAGACCATTCACGAACACGTTGGCGGACGCCTCATCATTGGCGCGCGCGGGAAAGCAGCCGTGTCCGGTGCAGGTATCACCAAATCTAGCGACGGCGGGCATTGACGGCCTCCTTGAGTTGGTCGCGGCCTGGGTCGAAGTTCGCCCAAACGCGCAGCACAAAATCCCCGGTGTGCGTTGAGCCGTCGCTGCACTTCGCGCTTACGCGAATCGTCCAGTCTTTCGTGTTGGCCGGATTCGGGATATAGCGGATCACCTCATCGGCCTCTTCGGGCAGCTCATCGAAGTTGGCGCAGAACCCCGTGACGCCCTGTATCTGATATTCGATTTCCACAGGAGGGAACACATGGGCCAGAGTATTCGGCGCAGACAGCGTAACGCCTGCTGCGCCAGCATCCACCACCAAGCCTTCCAGCGGCTCCGGCCCGACTATCTCGCAGGAGTACCCCACGACAGTCAGAAGCGCCTCTGGGTCTACGGCGGTTATCGGGCCTTCCGTCCAGACCTCATCAGCCTGTACGTCATGCCATGGCACGGTAGCGGGGTCAGGTGTCCAGGTCAGCGGCATATCAGTTCAGGTCGATTCGCGGGGCATTCATCACAATGCCGCCGGGCGTTATCACGATTTCAGACGGCCCGACGGCCAGGCGCATGGTGCCGTCGGCCAGCAGCTCCATATTCGGATGGTGCCAGCGCCGCCAGTCGGCGGAGTTGCCAGCCTCCGGGTTTCTGTAGCCGGTGATGATCGGATAGCGCGGGTCGCCGCCAATAAATGCCACCCATACCGCGTCACCAGCAAGGATCTCCAGCTCTGTGGTATTCGCCCCCGCCCGCGACTTGTCGCCTATGGGGTATTCGATTTCGGCTTCCGGCAGCACGTCGCCGCCATCGGTCAGGCCCGGTATTTCAACGCGGCATGTCCGCTTGGCCTGGTCGTAGGAGCGCACGATAGCCGGATAGCGCCCCGGCATGGTTCCGTATTGCATCATTCCTCCAGTGCGCCCAGCCATAGACGGGTGTAGGTTTCGCTGTCGCCGCCGTCGTCCGTTCCGCTGCTGAAGAAGTGCGCAGCGGTGATGACGGCGAGCTTCAGCCCACCCGTGAAGGCGATCAGGTCGCCAGCGCCCAAGCGAGCGTCATAGTTGATTTTCACAGTCTTGCGATGCACCAGGCACCGCGTCATGTTCCGTAGCCGCTGCACATTCTTATGCGGCGAGAATCGAACCGCGCGGGGCTTGTCGCGCGCACCGAATACGGCCTGCCCTGCCGCATCCAGGGAAAAGAACCACGGAACCTCGTGGCGCTCCAGGAAGCCGCCGTCTACATCATCCGAAGCGTTATCAGGAAGCGTCAGTACAGGCTCTTGCGTGAACAGGTCAGGCAGGCGGATGAATTGGAGCTTGCCATTACGCCAGCGCACAACGCCGCCCTCTTCTTGCAGGGCGCGGGAGATATGGAACGTCGGCGTTTCACCCACCGGGCAATAAAAACGAGGAACAGGGAAGTCAGCATCTACCGCCTTCAGGGTCGCGCCCGCCGCCTTGTAAATGGCGGACAGCGCGGCATCTTCTTTGATAATGGCCCGGCTACGGACGTAGGCCGCACCAAGGCAGGAATCCAGCAGCGCCGTGATGCGATACGCAGCCACTTCGCGCTCGGCTTGAGTTGTCCGGCCAGCAGTGCGGACGGACTTGACGATATGCAGCTTGTCGCCGCCGCTGATTTCCAGCGTCTTGCCCTCGGCCAGCATCTTGTCCAGCTCCAGGCTATCGTCACCGGCCCGAATGTCGGCCTCCAGAGTCACAGGTACGGGAGCCATGTCGGAGCGCAACGTGGCGGACTTGATAAGGTCGCCGCGTACCTGCTTGCCGTTTTCCAGGAATAGGAGCATGGCCGCCCCTTATATAGTGATGATCGGCTGATAAAACGCCTTGCGCGGCATTTCCGATTCGAGCTGCGTGATTTCGATGGCGACTTCACTGGATGAGCGCCCGAATGGGTCGGCGCCCATGCCGCGCGATGCCTCCAGTTGCAGCGCCGTCTCCCGCTCCATGTAGAGCAAGAACAGCGGTCGTATCAGCGCCCACTCTGACGTGGTGATGCCGGTATCGCCTTCTATGGACTGCTCCGGCGGCTCCTTGCCTTCATGGTCGCGCAAAGCTGCAAACCCGGCGTAGAACCGGGTTGCAGCAATGGCTTGAGCCAAAACAGACTCATCGTCCAGCAGGTTGCCCGCTGGCCGCTCATCCTCTGCGAAGGATTTCGCCAAGTCGGCCAGCTTGGTCATCAGCGGTAGTCACCCGAGTTGCCAGGGATGAGTTCACCGAAGTAGTGGTAGAAGATCGTTCCGCTGAACAGGAGCGGCTGCGAACGGTTCTCCCAGTCACGATCAGGGATGTCCATCTGGATGAACGCATCAATGATGCGCTTGGCCCGCAGGAACTTCTGGGGGGTGCCTTCGTAGATCTTCGCATTGAAGGTGCCGCCGCCGCTGGGGTACGTGCCGCCACGGGTAATCAGCTCGACCAGCATCTGGTCGATGTTACCGGCGACCGTCTCCATGAGGGAGATTTGGCCCTGCTGGGCGACCTTCAGTTGCTGGGGCTGCCACAGGGTAGCGCCAAGCGGAGTGGGAACCTCGATTTCACCGGCGGGCGAAAGCTCGGGCCAGGGAGCCTGCTTGCACAGCAGGTAATTGCCCTCGAAACCTTCGATTTCAAAAGTGAAGTCGCTGGAAATGACCTTCGCGCCCAGGGCGGCGGTCTGGTCATAAAAGCCCTTGAGATAGGCAGCATTGGAAACAGTCATTTCGTGTCCTTATGGTGTGTGAAGTCACCCCTGCACTGTACGGGTGCGCCGCCACGCCGCACCCCCTTGTTTTCCGGCTGCCAGCAGGGGGAGCGGCAGCCGGACAGGCTATTTATTGCCCGGTACGGAGTCGATGGTTACGGAGCCGGGCGTAACGGCAAAACGCCGGACTTCCTCGTTCGCATGCTGCGATTCGCCAGTAGTTCCGAACCAGAACGCCAGCACCTGCTTCAGTTCGTTGAACCAGTAGCCGATGATGGTGCCGATGGTCAGGCTGGCCGTGGCGTCTTTCAGCAGGCCGTCGGCCATGCCAGAGAAAACGAACCAGACAATGACGCCCGCCCCCATGAGCAAGAGCACGGTCACTGACGGGCGTACCCAGTCCTTCGCCTGCTGCGCGGCCAGTCGCCGGGCGCTGTCGCGGTCAGCCGCCTCCGCCGCGTACTGCACGGCAGCCGCCTGGAGCCGGTTGTTTTCGGCAGTTACGGCCAGGGTCTGGAGCTGCGTCTTGGAATTGACCTCCAGCTCCTTGAGCTTTACAGCGGCCTGCGGGTCAGTTTCCAGCGCGCGAGAAATGGCGTCAGGCGTCGCCTCGGTTCCCAAGGCAGAGGCCACCAAGCCGCCCACGGCAGCCCCAGCAGGGCCGCCAATCAGCCCGCCCACGATGGGGGCAGCCTTGCCGACTATCCCCGCAATATCTTTCCATTCCATTACGAATCCTCCGCTGCGTATTGCAGATTGCCAGCCACACGGCGCGCCCAGCCACGGCCAAACGAACCCCAGGTTGATAGGTTGGTGTAGAAAATCAGTCGCTCGGCATTGAACCGGGCCAGAACGTCCGTCACGCTCATCGCCTTCACTGCGGCCAGGGTCACGGGGCCGATAGCGCCATCGTCCGCCACCTCGGCAGCGCGTTGCAGGAACCGTACAGCGTTGCCGATACCGTGGTTCACGGCAGCATCGAACACCTGGAACGCAATTGCGCCATCCAGCTCTTCGCTGCGCGCGCGGCTCCAATATTCGGCCCGGTAGATTTCCTTGGCTTGCTCCCGCGTCAGGTCGCGCATGCTGCCGGTGTACCCGGCAGAACGGGCAGTGCGCAGCGTGATTCCCCAGTTCGTCTCTCCACCAGGGTCATCAGGGTGGTTCACATACCCGCCCTCATGGCCTATCAGGCGCTCGAATGCCGCCTCGAAAGTCACCACGGTGCCGGGCGCAGGCGGATTGCTCACAACGGGTTCGGCCTGGCCCGACACGACGACGGGTGCAGGCGCTTGGGCTGCTGGCCTGGCAATTGCGACAAACAGGTTGCGGAACAGGTCTTCGATTTTCATCAGTTGCCCCCGGAAATCTTTGACACCACGCCAGCCCAGATTGCGGCGGCTAGCGCAGCAGCCACGATGCCTATGAACGCCAAGGTTCCATGGTCAGCAATCCGGCGTAGCTTCCTGCCAAACCGCAGATCGGCGCGGAACTCTTCGACGCTCTCCGGTCGGTCAATGTCCACACCGAGAATGGCAAAAACTTTTTTCACTGCGCGGTCAGCAGCACGAGCGGAAACCGCCTCTGCTGGCAAACAGCGCTCATCACTTACTTTCTCGGTCATAGTTGTCGAGTCCTTGAAATGGTCTTGGCGACGATCACACTGGCGCGTATTACGTCATTCAGCCGATTCACAATTGCCGCTTGCATCTTCAATTCGGACTCCCTTCCTTTTTTCCAATCGTTGAACGGTTTGCCCTCAAAGAATTTCCTTGCCACGCTCGGTTGCATTTGCATGGCTTCGGCTAGGGATGTTGATGAATATAGGGTCAGGCTAGACGCCAGACTCATCAGGTTTTCCGACCAGTTCGAGCGCGACGCGAGAGAGGCAGGTACGCACCGGAAATCGCGCTGGCGGCAGGTTCGCTGCCGCCCCTCCTTTCGGCATAGCCACGACGCCGCCGGGTGAAAACTCGATCTTGAACAGGTGATTCAGCTTCTGGCGGCCCGTCAGGTACATACCCATCAGCGCCTCGAAGTCGCTGCCAGGGAAAGCCGCCATCACGCGCATACGCTCCACAAGGTATTCATCGAAGGCACCATCGGCCATGGCCGTATCCGGCGCTTCCTCGCTGGCGCGTACCAACTGTGCTGCCATGCCGCCCAGAATCCAGTGCAGGCGGCCCGTGAACGGCTGGCCGGAGGCGCTCTGTATCTCACCCTCCATGCGCTCAATGGACTCCACCATGCGCCCGGTCAGGTTCTGAATCTTCCAGGTGTCGCCGCCCAGCTCACCCAGCTCAATCATGGGTGCCTGGGTCTGTATATCGGTCGCACCGTCCAGGTAGTCCGAGTAATGCCCGCCACCGACGGCGAAATCCGGGCCATCATCGGACGTGGAGGCCAGGTAGTGACAGACAGCCAGCATCCGCTCCTGCACCGTCCAGTGCGCAGGATCTTCAATGCCCTTGGCGGACTGCACGGCAGCTCGCAGGAAGGCCGTACACTCGGCTTCCTCAAGGTGGGGCGGCATGGCGGCGATGGCGACCGACTCGCTGATACTCAGCTCACGCAATTGCACCGTCAGGCGGCGTGTGCGCAGTGGTGGAAAATGAATCACGCTCCCTCCTACAGAGAAGCAAACGACGCATTGCTCCAGTCCTTGCGGTCGAGCGCAGTCAGGGTACAAAGCGTCATGGGTACGGCAAGCTGGACGAATTGCCCGCTGCTGTTCACCGGCGAACTCAATGGCATGCCGATGGATTCGATAACCAGGGGAGAAAACACGCGGCCCTTGTACTTCATGGCTATCCGCGTCGGAGACTTCGATGGCATCAGGGCTTCGATGTAGCCCATGTCGCCCTTGGCCGTCTCCACGGCCCGCGCCAGCACAGACCCATCCTCAGACAGCTCCACGGGAAGCGCCCACTCCATCAACTTGTTGAAAGGCGCTTCGACCTCGCTGGCCGCATTGCGCCAAGCCCGGAACAGCGCCACCACGGTAATCTTGACCGGCGGCATACCGTTGAAAACCTGGGTGCTGTTCAGCTTGGTGATGCCGGTACGGCCCTCAAACTGCTTCAGGAACTCCCCGGACTTTGACTGCGCATCGCCCTCACCTTCCTTTTGCTTGCCCATCACGGCATCCACCACCGGCTGCAACGCGCCGGACTGGAGCATCGCCATCAGCGCGGGGGCGCGCGACTCGGGGCCGGATTGCTCGAATGGCGATTGCCAGTTGAGCACCATTTCCAGATTGGCTTCGGTCAATGGCGCAAGCACCGTCACCGGGTCAGTGCCGCCCTCGCCCTCGATGCGGCCCCATGTATGTTCGCCCGTTTTGGCAACCTCGTAGAACGACGCTATGAGGTGTGGCGACAGGCCATCCCACAAAGACGTGAGAACAGGGCCGGTCAAGCTGGCGGGCATTCCGATAGGGAAGTTGTTCATGGCATAAAAAAACGGCGCCACCGGCTATTGCACAGCGGCGCCTAAAGCCCCTCGGCAGCGGTTATTTACAGACCGGACTTACGGCGCAGACGCATGGACTTCATGCGTCGCATCATGGCTCCGGCGGAATGGCTCTTCATGCGCGCCTTGCGGATGGCGACCTTCTGCTTGGGAGAAAGCCGAACCACGCCGGAAATGCGCTTGTTGACGCGAACCTTCTTGCCGTTGCGCACAACCAGCTTCTTCCGGTACACGGCGTCCAGAACAGCATCCAGGGCGGATTCCTGGTCTTCTTCCGAGAACACGAAACTGTCAATCTCGGAACCGGCCTCGTCCTCGCCCTCGGGCAGCACAGACGCCACCAGGTCGCGTACACGGTCAGCGGCTTCATCATCCCAGTCGTTCAGCAGGGAACCGGCGTCCTCTTCAGTGACGCCCAGCTTGACCAGGTAATCCCAGCCCGCATTGAGTGCCACATTCAGTACGCCCTGCTCTTCCTCGGTGATGTCGCCATCCTTGTTGGCGTCAGCGATGCCCACAAAGAGCGCCATCAGGCGGTCGGAGTAGCTTTCGCCATCGTCCAGGTCGTCGGTTTCCGCCCACTGCTGCACGGCAGCGACCGCCGCCATGCTGATGTCGTGGATGGTGTAGTCATCCGCGCCGGACAGCGCCGGGCCTTCACCAGCGTCATCCAGCACCGGCTTTTGCTTGCTGCCCTGCTGCTTCATGGCAGCGCGCAACATTTCGCTCATGCTCATAATGTTTCCTTGTCGATGATGGTTAGCGGGTCAGCGTCTGGGTCACAAACGTCTGGCGGTTGGTGCCGTCGTAGCGGAGCCAGTACGACACATCCATGGAGTCGTAGGGGCGTAGCTCATTGGGCTGCACCTGGTAGGCCCACGCCTTGCCGTTCATCATTGGATCAGCCGATGGAACCAGCCACTTGGACGCCTCTGCGCCTTCAAACAGGAAGGTCAGGTAGTCGCGCATACGCTTCACGGAGGTTTCCATCGGCAATTGCAGATAGTCCTTCGCGGCGCGGGTCACGGCATCGTCAATGTGGGTGGACATATCGGCCACCGCAATGAGCTTCTTCAGGCTGGATTCCACCAGGGCGCAAGTCAGCGAATCGCGGAACACGTAGCGACCGCCGCCGGTGTACGTCTCGTAGATCACCGGGTTGATCTTGGCGCGCGCCAGCAGATTCAGCTCCTGATTGGTCGGCGAGTACACCTGCACGATGCGGGTGCGCTGTACCGGCCACTCGCGGCCCGCAATCGGGTAATTCTTCGGTGCGAAGCCCTTGGCGTTCTTCACCGCGTTACGCCCGCAGGCGTAGGCGATGTTGAGCGTTTCGGTGCCGATGAACCCGTGCGGGTTCACGCCGGTCGGGTCGTCGGTCTTGAGCGGCGACCAGAAAGCGTGCATCAGGTGCGCGGTCGGGCTGGCTCCCATATTGAGCTGATTCACGAACGCAACAGCCGCTTCCGGCGACAGATTGCCCGGAACACCAAAGCGGAGCTGACGGTTGGTGTCGAATGCCAGTTGCGCCAGTTGCGCCAGCAGGGCGGGCGCTTGGGTGCCGCCGGACGACACATAGGCGTAATCGAGCTGGGTGTATTGCAGCTTTTCACGCGCAGCCATGTAGTTTTGCGTGGTGTAGGCGGTGCCGCCTTCGCTGAAGCACACCAGAGCGTCCGACTTGGCCCATTTCTGCTGGCCGTTGGAGTTGTAGCCGTAGGCGTCGGAGCCAGCGGCGATCACAGCGTCATCACCAATGGAGCCAACAAGGATCTCCACCTCGTCCGTTTGGCTCAAAACCACGTCAGGCAGATATGCGGAGTTGCCGTAATCGTCCTTGGCGTCGCTCTTCAGCGAACCGTAGAACTCGTACAGCATGTTGCCTTCCTTGTCGCGCAGGCGCAGGGTCAGCTTGTCGTTGTCGGCGGGCAGGCCGCCCTCTTCGACTTCCTCAGCCCGGAACTCCAGCACGATACCGTCGTTAAAGCAGCCCAAGTGCTTGACCGCAAACAGGTAGCTGCCCACCGGCTCATCGTCAGAAACAGTGAATTCGAAGGCGCCCGTGGGTGTGGTGTCGTCCAGTTCAGGCTTGACGACTGCCCACTTGATGACGGCAGAGTCCGTCACTAGGCGTTGAATGACGGCCTGGTATGCGCCCTTGTTCAGAGCTTCAACAACGTGTACCCAGGCTTCGTTCAGGGCATTCAGACGAATCTGCTCGCCACTGCCCAGCTTCTTGAACACGTTGCCACGATCAACGGCAAAAGGCTTGTCGATGCGGCCACGAGTGGCGCGCATCATGATGCCGAAAACCTGATCGGAGTTATCACCGGCGGGAATCTCGGATGCGTCGCGCAGCGGGTTAAGCTGCACCCCAGATTCCGCGCCCAGTTGTCGCACGAATGCGGTGCTCATGGCCTACCCCCTATTAAGCGTTCTCACCAGCACCGGCTGCGCCAGTGCCTTCCGTGCCGCCAGTATTGGCTGTGCCGGTGGTGTTTTCGGTTTCAGCAGGAGCGGCGTCCAGCAGCGCGGCAAGCTCATCCTTCTTAGCGTTGGATGCGAACTTGATGCCCTTTTCCTTCAGCAGCTCCTTGATCTGCTCGGCATTCAGCCCATCAGACAGTTTTGCGGCGCCTTCCGTGCCGCCAGTGGCGGCGTCGGTTTTGGTCGGGCCTGAAGAGGCTGCGACCGCTTCCGAAATGGTCAAGGCCAGCTCATAGCCATTCAGCTCGGCCACCTGCTCAATGCTCGATGCCAGGCGCTGGAACAGGTCGTGGCTGTCGATCACGACGGACGCTTTGCTTTCCTTGGGATTGGCTACGTGGCGCAGGAAAAGACCTTTCGCCTCGGGAAACACCACGTCGCGCGGCATGTGGTTCTGTACCAGCACGTTGAGCGGATACTTGGCGTCAGCGAACGTCTCGGCTACAAGGTCGTTGCAATCCTTCCCGGTAAGGGAAGGAGCACCCAATTGGACTTTACGAATTGTCATGGCTCCATCCATCCTTGATTACATGTTGGTGACTTCGATCATGGCGAAGCCACGCGAAGACGGGTCGTGAGGGTTGACCGCCGTGAAGTTGCGGGCGTAGAAGCCAGCGCCTTGACGAAGGTCGGCGTTGACCGCCAGCGGGATTACGGTGGGCGGCACGGCATCACCCAGCACCACGGGGTTGCGCGTCACGTCAGTAGCGCGGCCCACGCACAGGATTTGTGCGGTGGTTTGGGTTTCGTTCAGACCCTTGGGCGTGTAGTACACCTCGTACATGCCGAACAAGCGGCCAAGGCGATAGATACCAGGGCGCGGCGCGATGCCGGACGGCTGGAAGATGGTCGAAGGCAGGCCCAGGAACTGCGCAGCGATACGCTTGCCGACGTACAGGTGGGTCACACCATGATTGATGGTGTCTTCCGCCATTTTCTGAGAAACGATGCCCAGCGGGTAGGCGAAGTCGGCCCAGATAGCGGAACGGCCACCGTCGTTGTAGCTGGCGGCGTCGCCGAAGTCGAACGTTTGCGTGTTCATCGCGGCCAGGCGGCGGCCCTTGCGCAGCACGTCGTAGTGGCGCTCATTGGCAAACTGCGCCTGGATGGCGATCACACTCTCGCTGTACGGGTCGAGGCCCAGTTCGTTCGCCATCTGGGTGCGGCTGTCGATGGTCTGGTGCGTGGTTACGCGCCAGGGCTTCGCATACAGCGGGAAGGTATTGACGGCAGAAATGATAGAAGGCGTCAGCTCGGGCGCGCGCTCGAAGTCGATAAAGCCTTCAACCACGACAGGAACCGTATCGGGCAGCTTCGGCGTGGTCGTCAATGCGTAAGCGCCGGTATCGGTGTTGATCGAACCGCCGATGGCATAGTCCACACCAGCAACCTTGATGATGCCGGAAATGGTGGAGTTGCCGCTGCCGGACGAATCCACTTCGCGGGCGGCCACACGGCCATCGACATAAACGATGGTGCGCCCGCGCAGCAGTTTCAAGTCTCCGCCAGCAGGATTGCAGGTGTCCTCGGTTGCCTGAATCTTGGTGATCTTGCCGGTTACGGCGCCGTCGAGAGCGTCAGGCGTCGAAGTATGGACGCGGCTGGAGCTGATGTAGGTGTCACCAGAAGCAATGCCATCCAGCAGTGCGTTCTGGCCGTAGGAGCCGAATGCGCTGCCAGCATGGTGCGTCATGATTGCCAGCTTGGCTTCGTTGGAACCGATGTCGGCAGGCAGGTAGTGCGCGAACGGAATAGCTTCGCCCATGGCCGCCAGAATGGCGATAACTGCCCTGTTGGGCTGAAGCGACATCTGGTCGTGGTGGGTCGAGTTCGCCGAATCCAGGGAGAACTTCTTGCGGGCGTGTTCGGTGGTGGCGTATGCGGTGTGCAAAGCCAGCTCAATCACGTCAGCAGGGGCTTGGCAGCCGTGCTGCGCTTCATACACGTCCACGCCATCCAGAATGGCGCGGGTAATGAGGGAGGAATCTTCATCGCCCGCCTCATCCAGCACATGCTGAAGCTTCTCGGGCACTTTCACGCCCGCTGATTGGTTGGTGGCCGTCACGATGAAATCGGCTGCGGCTGCGGAATCGAAGGTGCCGCCCTTGATGGCGTTGTCCTTCAGGTTGTCTACAAAATGGGCTACTTCGGCAGTCTCGCGCTTGAAGTAATCCTGGCGGGTGCGCTTGGTCATGTTTTCGTGTCCTTTCGGAAAGTTCAGTCACGGACGCCGGTCAATACCGACTGACGAACATTCTCAAGGCCCACGTCGCACCCTAAATGGGCTGTTTTCCGGGTTTTAGCCCCCGCCGCCCGGCGGCACGTCATCACCGCCGGGCGGCGGCGTCTCCTGGTCGCCAGAATCGCCCTCATCAACCAGCGCGCCAGCAGGTATATGCAGGTCGTCACGCCGGTTCATGACGTAGCGAGTCGTGTAAGGCGGGATGTTGGACGTGGTTTCAATGGCCACCACCTCAAACGCCAACATGGGGGCGGACGCTTCTAGGCCCAGCAGCAGATAAACAACGTCATGGCTGCGCAGGTCGAACCACTCTTCATGGCCGGACGGGTGTTCAGGCTCAACCATGAACAGGAACTCATCGTTCGCCCCAATGTTCGCGTCGCCCCGCTTGGTCATGGGGGCCGGTGAAAAGCCCTCGGCGGGCAGCGCATGGCCGTTACCCAGGAACTGGTATTCGTATTTCTCTTCGTCCATAGAGTCCAGAACACCCAGGCCGCCCATCGTCGGGGCGCCCCCCATGTTGTCCGGCGCGGTGCGCGTGACGCCCTTGCGGAACACCTGGCAGTTGAACGAATTAGGGTGATTCATCACCACATTGCGCGCCATTCTATTGATGGCGGCAGGAACATTGGTCAGCATCGCTTACCCCTTTTTTGCATGTTGGGCCAGCAGCGCAAGCACCTGGTCGGGCGTCATGCCGAACTGGTTGCCCAGCGTGGCGGCTGCACTCTTTGTTGATCGGCGTGTGGCGGGGTCTGGCCTGCTTGGTCGCTTGGCCGAAGCCCGCTTCGCGGAGCGCGCCAGCGCCCGCTTCTCGCGCACACGCGCGGCCTCGGCTGCCCGCTGCTCACTGGTTTTGATGCGCGCGGGCGTCCTGGCCTTCAGCGCGTCCTCCGCCTCCATCTGCGTGAGCTGGGTGCGGGCCTTGTATTCAGACACGCTGGCAAGGTGCTTTTCCAGGAACCGCAGAACTGCCGTGGATGATTCCAACTCGGTCATGACGCGCAGGACATGCTTGCAGGCCACGCCAATCAGTCGCGGGTTGCGGATCTTCGGATAGCCGGTTTCCTTGCGCCCGGCAGCGAACCCGCCGATGGTGGCGACGTACCGGAAGAAATAGCGGTGGCGCTCGCAATCACAGTCGAATGACAGTTTCTGCTTGCGAAGCCAGCTTGCCACCTGCTTTGGCGTCTTACCGTCCTTCCGGGATGCGGCAGCCAGTTGAGCTGCCGCCCCCTCAAATTCGTGCAGGTTGACCACGACATGGTGGCGACTCACCTTGGAGTCCGGCCCCGCGTTGGTCATGAACCGAATCGTGCCGTTCAGCGCGGATACCGGCGCGGCCATGGTGATTTCGCGGCGGGCCTTGTCGATGTCGCTGGACGGCTGGCCGGGCGACACGTAACGCAGCGGCGTCGAGGATGCCAGGTCGATAACCTGGCGCGCGGTGATTCCCTTCCCGCCCTTGAACCGCCTTTCCGCCTGCCGCATATTCTGGCGGAACGCGGCCAGGTCATCAGCGGTAATCGGCCTGGCCTGCCCGCCCAGGGTCGTAAACAGAACCCGGCCTGCATCCCATTCGCCCTGTACCTCGCGCTCGGTCAGGATGATGTTCTTGTCAGCAGGCGCACGGCCAGCGGCTTCACGCTCGCGCCGGTCAGTCTCAAAGCGCCCTTTCTGTTCTCCGACATGCCCCCGGACTTTGCCAAGCCAGTCATTCATGGCTACGGCTCCATCCAGGTTGGTGCGAAGTCTCGGCGGTACTGCGCCACGGATTCAAAGCCGGTACGCCGCTTGATACTCATCAGCAGCCCGTCGCTGGGCAGCGCTATGCGCTTCTGGGGAAGCGGCTGGTACGGTGTATCCAGGCCAGCAGCAGCCATAACGGCCAGAACCTCATCACGACGCCCGTACACGCGCTGGGAAACCAGCGTCAGGTCATGCGCTTCGTCGGGCTTCGTTTCGTACCATACCGCCGTGGCATCCCACGACTTGACGCTTTCCGCGAACTTACGCACCTCGCGGTAAAAGCTCTTGGCGGCGCGGGTGTCTCGATCAAGCATGACGACCCCTTTCAAATGGTCATGATCCCGCCGCCCAGCAGGTCGCGGAACGACTCTGCCAGCTTGACGGTGCGCTCTACGGTGTCTGATCGGGCGGCATGCAGGCACGTCGCCAGCGCCGCGATCTGCCCGCAGGTGATTTCCGGGTTGACTCGGTATTTGGGGCCATTGGTGTCGATGCTGTCGCGCTCGATGGACTGCTCCGGGTTCGCCCGTGCGGCCCGGTTGCCGAACACAAGGCGGGCGCTCTTGCCGTCGGACGCAATACCCGCCTTCAGCGAATAGAACGCCTCAATGGCGTCCATCAGGCTGTCGTTCGTGAAAAGGCCGTCGCGGGCTATGTCCTGGTCATTGGTCAGCACGATGCAGCCTTCCCGGCGCTCGGCACGGTAGGCCGCTTCCGCGCTCACCACCAGGACGCGGGCAGCAGGGTCATACGCGGAGAACAGAGAGCAAGGCCGCCCGCCGTAGCCGGTGATCGTCGCCTGGAACTGAATCACGGCTCGCCCCCTTCGCCGGTCGATACCTCGTAGCTACGAATCGTCATGGCGTTCCCGTCCATGCTGTCTACGCTCACGGACTGCACCAGCGGGTAGCCTGCCGGGTCATCCGTGCCAGGAACGCCCTTGCCGTCATTCGGCTCGCCATCCTTGGGCGCATCGAACAGCGGGATTTCCGCCCGCAGCGTGATGTCCATGGCAAGCACAGTCAGATTCTTGGAGCCGGTGGCAATGGACATGGCTGGAACGTCCGGCGATTCAATCTGCACCGGCCAGGCCGTATCTATGCCAGCGAACCGATAGGACGCCTCAAACCGGCGGCTGCCGGTTTCATCCAGGAACAGCAGGAATTGAGCGGCCAGCGACCGGGCCGACGGCTCATCCGTAGCGAATATCACGATCTGCACCCGCACATCACCGGCCAAGGCCCGCAAGCCGAACAGTCGCTCCTTGTCGTCGCCCGGAATCATCACCATCTGCCGGTCGGCCACCTGGCGGGTGTAGTCCCGGCCCGTGGGCGTGTAGTCCTTCGCCATCGCCACGATAATGGCGGGCAGCTCTGGTGGCGTGGTGGGGGCATTCTCCATGTCGGTACGCATCCACAGCGCCAACATGTCTTCAGCCGCATCTACCATGCGCGACGGCGCCCAGGCGATGGCCTTGGAAAGCGGACGCGCCACAAACCCCTCCAGGGGCTTCGTGGTAGGCACGACGGAATCGAAGTAGCGGCTCAAATATCCGCCGAATGCAACTTTGACTGGTTCTAGCATGTGTGATTACCGGCGCATGAACTGGCCCAGGAGGCGGCCATAAAGCGGTTGGTCGGTCGGGTCTTTCTCCGGCCCGCGCGGCTCGATAAACTCGGGCAGCGCATCAGCGCCATGGAACGCGGCAGCGTCGCGCTTCATGCGCTCAACCGGGTCGGCAGACACCGCTATCGGGGCAATGGCGACGGAATCCAGGGCCGCCAATGGATCTTTGCCGCTGGCCGCCACCATGGAAAGCAACTGCTCGTTCTCTGCTCGCAGGCGCTCAATAACCTCGTTCGCCTGCTCACGGGCCGTATTGGCAGAGTCCAGCAGCCGCATAACGCCGCGCATCTGCTCGTCGTAGATAGCCGCCTCAATGTCATCCAGCGTCATGCCGTTCACATCGTCCAGCGTGTAGCCCCGGTTGGTGCTGTAATTCGGCTCCAGCACGTAGTCGAATCCAAAGAACTCCGGGCGGTGCTGGTCGATAGCGGAGCTGAAACCGCCCGCGCGGCTGGTGTAGAGCTTTGCCGCCACCTGGCCGGGGTCGTTGTTCAGGAACTCTGCCTGATGCTCAATCGTGCCGTCCGGGTGCGCGCGCAGCAGCGTCGTGACAAGCGCAGGCTCGACCAGCGACGGGCGGCCACCATCCATGCCGCCCTCTGCCGGGTTCATGCCGAACTTGATGCGCGGCCAGTGTCCGTAGTAGCCCAGCATGTCGCGGTTCTTGACTCGTTCCTGGCAGGCCGGGCTATTGATGGCGTCACAAATGGCGCGGATGTTGAAATGGCGCTCTTTGCCGCGAAACTGGCGACCGCGTTCTTTCAGGTTGTAGGTGATTACCTTGGTTTGCATGGTGGAAACCTCCTTGATGAAAGGATGGTATGCGCGCGACAGCATGCAAAAGCGCCCCGTTTTCCATTACTCGACATCAGCGAACATATCCTCGGCCTTGTCCAGCACCGCTTCTGTCAGGTTGGTGGCCTCGCTGGCGGCCCCACCGGCCACCATGTAGGTCGCGCCCTCCAGGAACACGAAACTCATGGCGTCAATCAAGTCGGGCGACTTGATGCCAGCCTTGCGCATGTCTTCCTTGCTCTGCATCACATAGCGCAGGCCGCCCGCCTCACTGAAGTAGTACGGCAGCCGGGAACCCTGGTCGATGATCTTCTCGACCAACTTCTTGGGAAGCCCCTGCGGGAGCACTACGCGCCCCTGGCGTATGGCATCGCGGAACCGCACCATGGCGCAGGCCCGCAGGTTGTAGAACCGCTGCTTGTATTCGTTCTTGAAACACGGCGCACCCCAGTTCACCCGCGTCACCGTCGCGCCGGAACGCTCGATCAGCTTGCAGACGGTCGCGCCCACGCCCCCGGCATCCACGTACAGGGCGGCGTTCGATAGCTTGCCCACCAGGTTGACCAGATCCCCGGCCAAGTCGATTTCGTTCTTGTCGTTGGAGCAAATCGGTATCTCGATGAACTCCACGCGCCGGGCGTCCGGGCCGTGGTCGGCATCACCAATTACTTTGGCGACAATCGCCACCGAGTCGTCGCGGTACTCGCCCAGGGCCACGTCAGACAGCACCACCAGGCCGAACGGCTCATCGTCTTGGATGATCTTGCGCGGCTTGAACCCTTCCTCGATGTCGGCGCGGGTCAGCAGGACGTTACTGCTGCTCTGCGCGAACAGGCCCAGAACCCGTATCTGGTATTCGACCGAATTACGCCCACCGGACTCGTTCGCCCGGTCAAGCAGCCACTTTGTCGTCACGAACGGCGACCGCTCGGAGCTGAAGCGCAGCGGCAGCCAGCTCCCGCCGTTCTTTATGCTCAACGTGTGGTGCGAGTCGTAAAACCGCCCAGCGCTCCGGGCGCCCTGCGACGCCATCAGCGTCCGGTTGCCCGGCTGGGTCTGGGTGCCGTCGATAACGTCGAAGTGGTCATCGCCGACACCGGCGGCTTCGTCAATGATGATGAGCTGCCAGTAGCGGTGCTTACCTGCTACCCCGATGGCCTCGCCCTTCTTCATGGCGATCTGGGTCACAAACCACTGATCGGCGTACCCGTTGACGTGGACGCGGGTCTTCGTGATGGTGAAGAAATCCAGTATCCAGGCATGCGGCCCGTTGCCGATAGCCACCCTGGCGTCCTGCATTTCCTTCCAGATACCATCAGCCACCTGCTGGATGAACGGCGCACCTATGTACGTGTTGCTGCCGATCTCCACCTTGCCCTCATAGAAGGCCAGCGGGAAGCACAGCAGGTGCCACAGGGCAATCCGGGCGAACGCCGCCGTCTTGCCGGTGCCGGTGCCGGACACCACGGACACCTTGGCGTTCGGCTCGGTGATTCCCTGGAACAGCGCCTCTTGGTCTTCGCTCGGCAGGAACCCCGTCACCTCAACTGCAAAGCGCAGCGGGTCGGCGTGGTAACGCTCCACGAAATCACCGTAGCGGGGATCTTCAAGCAGGTTCCGGTTTTTTCTACGGCGGGCCATTCCTACTCGCCCCCTCCCCGGCCATCCTCAAGCATGCCGCGCTCTTCCATGATTCGCGCCTGGCGCTCGCGGGCGGCCTGCATCTTCTCATCGAACACGCGGTACAGGTCTTCACTGGCAACCATGTTGATGTTGACCTCGGCTTCCTTGTCTTTGAACAGCCCCAGCGCGCGGGCAAGGTTGTCAGCTGCCTTCTCCTTGCTCATGGTCAGCACCTCGATGCCGTCACGGCCCACCTTCACGCCGGAGTACGCCAGACGGGCGGCAGGCGACAGGTGGCGTGTATCCGCGAACCAGACTTCTTCCACCCCCTCGCCGTGGCACTCTGGGCAATCCTCGGCGGGCGGCAGGCGCTTGTCGTACCACTCCCCTTCATATTCCGGGAAGTCGCCGATGTCGTCGTTCTGATCGGCCTTCAGGCGGCGTTGACGCTCCCGCTCGTGCTTCAGCCTGGCCCCTTCCAGTCCAGACGGCGTGTACTGGCGCTCATGGTTCTCGCCATGGCAGTACGGGCAGCACACCCGGCGCAGTTGCGAAAGCTCGTTGGCGTCCAGCTCGATGATGGCCGCCCACATCATCATCACCCCGTCCGCGTCTATGCCAAGACGGCGGGCGCGCACTGACGCCAGCGCCTGTATCGCATCCCTCACTGGAGTTTTTTGTAGGAGCTGGTAAGCAATCTCTGATGCGCTCTTCGGGCTGTACCCGGCCCTGATCGCGGCCTTGGTGCCATTCCAGTCCACCATGTATTCCCTGACGAAAACTTCCTGCATATCGGTCAGGTCTTCCAGCATCCCAAACTGGTCAGGGTCTTCCTCCAGGGCGTCCATGGTTGTCGTGGGCAAGGTTTCTATGGTTTTCGCCTTGTCCATGGTTTCGGAAACCTTATGGTTCTCGGAAACCTTGGAAACCTTGCTTGCCTGCTTGGTCGCTCTCTGGGTGCTGGTGGCCTTGGTGGCTGTCTTCTTCGCTGCTACCTTCTTTGCTGCCACCCTCTTGGTGGCTGGCTTGGCCTCTACCTTGGCTGGTGCCTCTGGCTTCTCTGCCGCTACCGCCCCTTCCGCCTTCGTCCATCCATCACGCAACGCCGTCTTGCGCACGGCTGGCCCCGACACGGGCAACTCCAGCTCGGCAATCAGCCATGCGTATCCGTCGCGTGAATCGTTCTCCCAGTGCTTTCGCGCCTTCGCCCACTCTTCGGGCGTCAGCTTTGGTTTTGCTGCCATACAATCAATCCTCATCCCACAGGGGCAGGCTTTGCTGTAGGGTATCGCTTGCGGCCATCTTGCATTCCATCCTGAACCGCTCCAGCTTGACCTTCACCCCCTTTGCCGCGCCGTTCGCCCGCCCGACGGAACTCATCAGCCGCGCGCCGCCGGGCATGTCCTCGAATCCTGGGTTCAGTTCAATGAACCGGGCCAGCGCCGCCGAAGCATCGCCCGTGGTTTCCAGCATCATCGCGGTGGACTCCCCCATGGCTTCGAGCTTGTCGTGTAATTTTTTCAGAGTCGCCACGTCACGCAGCCGCGCTTTTTCCATCGCCTCCCACAACCAGGCGGAAACCTCGCGCTCTTGCGTCATGCGCGCACCGACTTCCCAGTCATCGTTCACGCCGAAAAGAAAATCCACGGACACGTCGTACACCTTGGCGGCCCTCGTGATGAGCCACAGCGGTACGCTGTTGGTGTCCGTCGCCCCCTCCACCTTGGACAGCTTCGAGCTGTTGCTGTAGCCCAGACGCTTGGCCGCCGCGCTCTGCGACAGGTTGCACAGCTCTCTGGCCTGCCGCATCCGCGCTCCGATGGTTCTCACCGCTGCCGCCTGCTCCATGCGCGTGCTGGGTGCCGATTTTCTTTCTGCCATTCCTAAATCCTCTTTATCGACCAGCCGCCGCCATCCTTCTTTTCCGCCTTCTGGCACAGAAAAAAACGGAACGGGAACATGGATGCCGCCATCTTCAGCTTCAGCCAACCATCCTCACGAATGAAACCGCCCTTGGTTTCGTGGAACTCCAGGGCGCCATCAGCCGCCACAACCATGAAATCAGGCGTGTAGCGGGTGTTGTGCGCCAACTTGAGCGTGACAGCCTCGTACTGCCACGCCAGAACCGAACCGGCCAGGCGCTGGGCTTCCAGCATCCCGGCGTATTCGGCCTCTGTCTTGTTCATGGCCGGGTTTTCCGTGGGCGCCGTGTACGTGCAGGCCGCCTCCGGCTGGGCCTGGGGCAACGGTGCAGTCTCCGGCGCCGGATTGCGGCGCAGGTGGGCGGCCAACTGCTCTTCGCTCCATCGCAATGCGTTCGCCATCGTCACCCCCTGCACCCGTTGAGCCAGTCCAGCCTGGCAGCCTTCACGTTTTCAGCCGCCGGGCCGAACATCGGACACTGCCGGGGATACGTCGAACTCTCGAACGTGGCCGTGCTGGTGCTCTTGGAGCACAGACCGAAACCGAGACGCCCCATTTGCCCGGCGTCCTTCATTCGGCAGTGGGCGCAGTCGATACAGCGCACGGTGGTCGCTTCTACCTGCATTTCGCCCCCAGTCGCTCCACGACCATCGCCAGCAAGTCCAGCTCGGACAGCCCATAGGTGCGCTCGAAGGCGTTGGTTCCCAGGCCGTGCAGGCCGCTTTTGCCCGTATGGTGCTCTGGGCAAAGGCCCACGGTCAGGTAGTTGCTGGCGCGCTGGCTCATGCCCTGTCCCTCGCGTATGTGGTGAACCTGCGCCGGGGTCGCGCCCAGGCCCAGGTGATCGCACAGGATGCAGCCCAAGGCGGCCACGCGGCCCATGTGGCGCTTCTCGGCGGCAGTGGCGGCGCGGCTCATTGGTCAAACCTCAGCAGCTCTTCAATGACCTCTTCCACGTCCTCGACGCTGGCGTACCCAGCGGCCTTGAGCACCCGGCTCCAAACGACATTCAGCACCGCGTTGAACACTTCCTCGAACCGCTCTTCGCTCATGGACGAAAACCGCAGGCTCTCCGCCTCCAGGCGCACTTCGCCGCGCGCGTTGTAGACAGCCTTGTAGAACCCGGCCAGGATCGTCATGTCTTTGCGGAACCGCTCGAAGTCCTTGGCGACCGGCAGCCCTTTGTATTCCAGCGGCGTCAGCGGCTCCCACACGTCGTATGCCAGGCGGAACAGGGCCATGCCCTTGCGGTGAAACCGCACGTTGCGCGCGCGGCGCACACTTGCCTGGATGCCTTGGCCCAGCTTCAGCTTGTCAACCATTTCCCGCGCCTCGGCATCCACCGGCGCCAGCGCACCGCCAGGCGTTTTCACCAGCATGATGTCCATTACCGACCCTCCCGCTCTTCGCAGTCACGGGCCAAGGTCGCCAGGGCCAGCGCTGCGGCCAGGGAAGCCGCCGCCAGCGCCACCAGGCCGAACACCAGGAACATGCAAACACCAACCAGCAGAGCTTCCAGCATCACACCACCTCCTTACCGCGATGGCTTTCCCATCCGAACGCCACGAACTCGCCGCCGTCCTCGCGCAGCCGGTCGAACACGCGCTCGCCCAGGCAGCTCTTAACTTCGTCGGTCGTCAGGTTCGATAGGAACAGGGTCGGCTTCCGCTTCTCGTACCGCTCGTTCAGGATGTCGAACAGAATCAGGCGCTCGGCATCGCTGGCGAACTGCACCCCCACCTCGTCCAGAATCAGAAGGTCGGGGAACACCAGGGCCGCAATCGCCGCCGTTTCGCTCTCCGTGCTGTCGCGCCTCCAGGTGTCCTTTACCCTGCGAATGGCCCGCATAACGGTCTGGAACAGCGCGGTGTAACCGCTCTCCATGATCTGCATGCCCACGCCTACGGCCAGGTGAGTTTTGCCCGTGCCGGGGCGGCCAATAAACAGCGCGCAGCGGCCAGACGCCAGAACTTCATCGAACGTGTCGGCGTAATCCTGGGCAAAGGCCAGGGCGCGGCGCTGGTCGTCGTTCTTGGCGATAAACGTACCCAGGCGGCGATCAAGGAACCGCTCGGGGATACCCGCGCCGCCGATCTTGTTCTGCCACGCCATCACGCGCTTTGCCCGGTCGCGCGCCTCTTCCTCGCGGCGCCGCTCCTCCTTGTCGTTGGCTTCGCAGACGGGGCATTTCGTCCAGACGCGCCCGAAAACATGGCGGCTCTCGTACTCGCCGTGCTCGTCGCACATGGCGACTTGGGTTTGTGGTGTGCTGCCAGGCAGCAAGTCGGTCAGTGCTTTCACAGTCGGCCTCCAGTTCCGTAATTTCGATCTTCAAATCCGGCAAATCTGCCGCTTGCCGCTGGCTGGCGCGAACGGTCGCCGTCAGGCTGATCCAGCCATTTCGCCTTGAACCCGGCCCAGTTCGAGCTGGCCGCATGGGCGATTGCCTCCGCCAGCGTCATCCCGGCCTTCGCGGCCTCTCGTTTCACGATGTCCAGGGCGGTTTCGGTCAGCGGGGCTTTCTTCGCCCGACGGATCTTCAGCCAGTCCTCGGCGTGTTGCCGGTCAACGCCCTCGGCCACCAGCTCCCGGATGCCCAGGGCGCGTTTTGATTTTTCGTCATCAGCAGGGCCACTGGGCGGATTTTCAGGCGCATCAGGGCCGTCAGGGTTTCCAGGCTCATCGCCGCCAGGCGAATCCGAACCAGACACACCGGGCGCGGCAGCGCCTTGTTTTTCTTTCTCCTGTTCTTGTTCCTGTTCCTGTTCCTGTTCTTGGCTTCGATGGGGCTTGGAAGGGGCTTCGATGGGGCTTTGTTTTCCCCTGCATACGGACATGCAGAAAGCGTCCTTGTATTTCTCGTAAAACCGCACCAAATAAGGGTTATCGGGCAGTGATCCGTACTCGTTCTGCACCCCCTTTACACGCAAATCATTGGGTTTGAGTGCGTCCCCGATCTGGTACGAAGCCATTTCGATTACCCACACCACCTCCGAAGCCTCGTCATACTCACAAAACCCCGCTTCGATGGCCCTTTGAAGCCCCTTTGAAGCCCCTTCCAAGCCCAGTCCAGTTTCGTGCGCAATGAACATTTCGGGGCAGTAATACAGGCCCAGCATGTTGGCGTGTGGGCTGGTCAGCAGGTACATGGCGACGATCTGCGCCTCCACGCCCGCTGTCCGCAGCCGCTTGCCAGTGGCTCCAATCCAGAACTTCGGGCCGACCTTTGAGTAATCACGCATTGCTGCACTCCATCGGCGAATAGAAGCCAGGGGCATCCCTGAAACGCTGCGCAGCAGCCATCAGGTATTCCCGGCATCGTTCGGTGACAAGCCAGCGCCTGCCATTCAGCTCGGCGCCACGGCCCGTTGTGGCCCAGCCACCGAACGGGTCAACAATCAAATCTCCTGCTTCGGACAGGAATCGAACAAAGTGCTCCGCCAGCCTCACCGGCATCAGCGCCGGATGGGCTTGCAGGCCATTGGCAGAGGCGAAATCACGCGCGGGCTGCTGGTCAGGGCATCGGTGCGGGATGGTCAGCACGTTCCGGGCTATTGCGCCCTCGGTGTGCGCGCCAAAGCTGCCCTCTCGCAGCGTGTATGCGCCGCCGGTATTCCTCGTGTACCGCTTCACGCCGCCAGACCCAACGAAGCGCCGGTGCTTCTCCGTGTGCTCTTGCAGGCACCGGCGGTTGTCGGCCAGCACCAGCTCCGGGTCATTGGTGAACCACAGGACATGCTCGTATGCCGTGTTGTGATGCACTCGCTTGATGGACGCCCACTGGACGGGGCCAGGCGGCTTCGTCGGGTTGTGCCAGACAAAGCGCTCCATCAGGTGAAGCCCCAGGCTGTCGTGCAGCGCCAGCGTCAGCCGCTCGACGTACAGCGATCTTGCTGGGGAGCCGGGCATGAAAATATCGTTGCCGACGTTCAGAACAATGCTCCCGCCTGGTCGCAGGCTCTTTACGACCGGCTCCATGATCGGTAGCAGCCAGTCGATATAGGCAGTCTGGTCAACATTGCCGTATGCGCGCTGCTTTGCCAACGGGTACGGCGGCGACGTGAACGCGAGGGTTATCTCTTCCCCCAGGCCGCTGAAAACGTCTTCCGCACTTGCCCACAGGGCGCACCCCAAGTCCGTTGAAAAGGCCAGCAAGACGGAACGCTTGGGCGCGGGCGTCAGCTCTTTTTGCGCCTCCCCGCTCAACCTCCACGTTCCACGATCCACTCGCTCCAGGACACCCAGGTGCTTCAGCGTCTGCTGGTGCCAGCGCACCTTGCGCTCGAACAGGTTGCACTCTTTGCCCGACTTTCCAACAGGCGCACGGGAATCAAGAACGCTCTCAGGCAGGTCAAGCTGTAGCGCAAGCTGGCCGAACAGCTCACGATTCGTCAGGTGGTCGCGGCCAACGAACGGTGCCATGACCGCTTCAGCCGACAGGTGTTTGATTTGTTCCGTCATTCCCTGGCCTCCCGCAGCGGTACGAATGCACCCGCCAAGCCGCAGGAAGCCAGAGCGTCAGCGTTGGCCTTGCCGAACGCGACCAGAACGGACGGCGCGCCCGCATTGCTGACTGCCCGCCGCCCACCAGGAAGATGGAATTTGATTCGCCCGCGCAAGAACAGCAGCGCGTCGGCCTTGGGCCAGACGTGCTCGTGAAAGGACGCGGTTTCGGTACGGGCGAACACCAGGGCAATCGCATCGCCATGGGCTGCGCACCGCGCCAGCCATTCAGCCGCATGCGGGCCGTATGGCGGGTTGCACCAGACGCGGCCAGCCCATTCATGCGCCAAGCCGTCGTCGCGGATAGTGAGCTGCTGCTTTGCCGTGCGCCACGGCTGAAACTCGCTGGCGCAGGGGTCAAGGTCAAATTCACCAAGGGGGGCCAGAATCTCCGGCGGCGTCAGCCAGTCGTGCGTCGTCGCAACAGACCCGGCAGCACCCGTTTCAAACAACACATTCACGCTGTCTGCCCTCCATCGGTAGCCAAGGCAGGCACAGACAGTCCGCCGGTCAGCGCCCGCTGGGCCATTGACAGGGCGTGTCGCAGCTCTTGAATTTCGCCATCTTTCGACAGACGGTAGGACTGGCTTTCGGCAGCCGCACGAATGCTGCGCACGGAGGAATTGGCGGGCAGGCCCAAAGCCTGGGCCAGCTCCGCGCGTACTTTGTCGATTTCCGCCGCGTCGCGCTCCACCCGCTCCCTGATGCGCCGCTCATGCTCCCGAACCTCTTCGGTCATGCCGTCGGCGGCATCACAAAGGCGTTTTGTCTCCAGCGCGTACCGGCTTTCCGCATACCCCCTTTCCACAAGGATCTGGGAAACTTCGCTACCCAGCTTCTTCCCTACGGTGCGCCGCGCCATCCATTCGTCTGACAGGCCGGGGCGGCTTTCACGGATTAGCCGGTCAGCTTCACGACCCATGCCGTCAATGAACAGCTTGACCCACGCACTATGAGGCAGCGTTTCAATGGCCCGCAGCGTGGGTGCCTTCACCGTCCGCCAGCCATCTGCATTGCGCACAATCAGGCCGCAACCCTCCGGCAATGACGAACGCTCCACCAGGCCAGCGGGGGCAGCAAACACCACGCCCGCAGCGAACGGCAGGTATGTCTGCCACTTGCCAGCAGTAATGTCGCGCCGGTAGTCGGACTGCGACACCTTGACCTCATAGGCAATGGGTCGGAATTTTGTATAGGACGGTTCGATGCTGTAGACATCAGGGCGCGGCGAACCGACCGGGCCAAGCTGCATGTCAGTCCAGACAATACGCCCGGTTCTCTCGCGCAGGTGGCGCGCCAGGTCGAGCGCCAATTCATCGTGCGTCATTGGGCAGCCCTCCCCTGACGGCGCAGCAGGGTGTATTGCGCCACGCGGCACTCTTCACCCATACGGTTGGTGACGGAAACCAGCTCCTTGGTGATTTCGTGGCCCTGCTCTTTCAGGTCGTAGACCCGCGCGCCCAGGCGATAGATACCCAGCTCGCTCCACGCTTCCAGCGGCGTAATGGGGCCGCGCTTCAGGCGCGCCAGAAGTCGTTCGCACTGGCTCATAGGGCGCCCCCACGGATGGATTGCAGCAGTTCGCCGGTCGCCTTCATCAAGGCGGTCAGCAGTGGCTCCAGCGCGCGGCGGTCGTCGGCGCAGAAATAACCATCCTTTGCCCGCTCCGAACCGGCGGCCAGCGACTGGCTGGCCGAATTGACCAGCGCCATGAACAAGCGCACGGCGTCGGCTGGGTCGCGGTCGTCAAGCTCGAAGTCCATGGGAACCTGGCCGACCAGGCGCGCCAGCGCAAACACGGCGCGACGGGCCTGGGCCAGACTGATGATTTCAAGGATGACGCCGAAGCTGGGGGGCGGCGCGTCGTGGTCGGGATTGATGCCGTTGGCCAGCGTGTTCCCGTTCATGCCCATGCTTTCCGCAATGGCCCGGATACCGCCCGGAAACTCTTTGGCATCGGCTTGAAGCGCCAGGAAAAGCGCACGGTGAATTTGCTTGATTGGTCTACGCATGACGAACGGCCTTTAACTTTCGCCTACCAGCTTCCCGACTCGGGGCAGACAATGGAGGCATGGAAAAAATGATTGAAAAGAACAGCAGCTCAAACGTCGGTCGGGCCGATCTGTACCCGTTTTGCGTCTTGAGCGGACTCAGTAGGATGGTCATCGCCCTTGGGCGACGGCTTGGCGGGAGCCAGCGGCGGCGCCGATTGCAGCTCAACCTGTGGCCGCTTGCTCGTTGGCGACTCGTTCTCACACATGGGAGACTCCTTTATGGTTACCGACCTCTTGGGCCGCGATTTGCTTCGCCTCCCACGCCTCGAAAACTTCCCGTTTCGCCAGTCGCAGGTACATAAGACGCGCTTGCGGGATGCCTTCGTTGCGCCACTTGGAGACAGCTTGAGACGTGACTTGGCAGAGACGGGAAACCTCGACGGTTCCGCCAAGCTCATCAATCAGACGGGAGTGGGCTTCGTTTTTCATGCCTGCCATTGTAACTATAGTTACCATGAGAAAGCAAACCATAGTTTCAGCGTTCCGTGTAACCATGCTTACATGGAGTCGCTAGACAAACGAATACAACGATTACGAGAGTCCAGAGGGATGTCTCAACAGGCCGTTGCCGACAAGGTAGGGGTAAGCCGTGTCGCCGTCACAAAATGGGAAAGCGGCATGACGGCCAACCTCAAACTGGGCAATCTCTTGAGCTTGTGCGACCTATTCGGCGTGTCAGTTGAAGAGCTTGTGCGCGGTGTTGGCGCAGCCAAGCCTGGCGTCGAGCGCGAAGCCGCCAAGCCTGGCGCCATGGAGTCTGCGTGGAAAGCATACAGCGACGCCAGCGACGCAACCCGCGCCGTCGTTGATCTTGTGCTGCTGCCAAAAGAGGAACGAGATGGGCTAGAAAAACAAGCGCTCCTTTCTATCGAAATCCTCGAAGAAAGGGCCGCACAGCTCCTACGGGAGAGAAAAAAGACAAATGTTGCCTAAGCCAAAAGAACGTCCTCGGCTTGCGCTGGTATGGTCAAATGGTCAAAAAATTTTGCCATCCCAGTAACATTTCAATTCTTTTGAAAGAAAATAAATCACCAAAATGAAACGCATTTTCTGTGTCGTCGTCGCCGCCTGCTCAATCGTCTTTCTTTCTCCATTGAATGTTATGGCGCAGCAGTGCCATCGCGGATGGAACAACAGCATATCCAGAGATGACTTGAGGATGCTCGACTACAAGCAGATCCCTACGGTCGAAGCGTTCTGCCAAGCTCTACGAGCATCAAACTGGTGCGGCGAAGGGTGCGAAGAGTCGGCTGGACTAAGACGGCTCTTTGATGAGGCAAAAGCCGAGCGGGAAGCCCGCCAGGCCGAGCAAGAACAAAAGCAAGTCAGAGAAAAAGTCCAAGCCTCCGCACTGGCAATTCGAGAAGCCGAAATGCGTGCCAGAACCTCCGTACCGGAGAATTTGGGAGAGGCCGTCATTTACTACGAAGCCGAACATGGTGGCCAGCTTGCAAGCGCCCCCAAAATAAAGCCAGATGGGGGCATGTATTACATTCACGGAAAGATCAAGATGGCAGGGGAATCGCCAGAGTTTCTTGCTGCCTTATCATCGTCCAAAGACAATGAATTGCTCGCCAACGCACTACGGAGATCGCGCGGGCTTGGTGAAAGCACCGACTATTTTGCCGTTGTAATCCCGGATCAATTGCAAAACTACTACTTCGATAAAGCAAAGATTGAGGGCGGATTCGACCTGGTTGGACGATATATCTCAAACACGAAGTACACGACAGTATCAGGGCAAGAAAAATCCGCCCCGGTCTTTGAGGCCGTTTACTTCAAGGTATGGTAACAACGCCCCCCCACATAGGCGATAGACGACTGCGATGTAGCCCCCCCGCCGTCCTTTCGCTTCGAACAAGCCCGCCCTTTCCGGCGGGTTTTTTTTCGCCTTGAGGTAACCATAGTTGACAACTCTTTCTACGGTAACTATAGTTACGACTATCGCAGCACCGGGCAACACCCGGCAACGCACCTGCTCTTTAACAACGAATCCGCCGATGTTGCTCACCCTCCTACGTGGGTGTTCGTCCGGCACAAATAGCGCCGCCTGGGCATGGCCGGTCGGCGCGCGGTGTCTCTGCCGTACCCAGCCGCCAAAGCGCGTACACGGGCAAACAGAGTGAGGCGAAGACGGCCAAGACGAGAAACGGTTACGCCGGTTGGAATCCCGGCACCCCACCCAGGCCCGGCAACGGGCCTTATCCGAAACCGGATTGCCCAAACACCCCATCCCACCAAAACCAACAACCGCCCCGGCCAGCAAGCCGATGGAGATCCCCAATATGCGAGTGAATGTCTATAGCCAAGAGCTGACGGACGAAGTTTTACGCATCGAAAAGCCAAGCAACACCGGCATTACGTACAGCGCCGTCCAGTTCATCCTGCACAGCAGCGAACGACTACACCACCCGCCAGAAGACGACGACCGCAGCGCCGTCACATTCTGGCTCCCCAAGTCGGTAAAGCGCAGAGAGCGGCTGGCCCAGGCTTTCGAGGAAGCAGCCCGGCTTGTCCGCACCGCGCCCCGAGAAACCGGACTCGACTGAATCACCAACCGCCCCACCACCACAGGAACCACCCCCCCATGCTTATCACCATCGTCATTCTCATCATTGGCCTCATCGTCGGCTTTGTCGGCTACGTCCTGGCCGACTCGCTTCGCAGCTCAACACCAGGGCTTATCACCATCGCCGTCGGTGTCATCATCGCCATAGCCGGGCTGCTGGCCTACCCCTACACCAACGTCTGGCAGCGCTCGATGTCCGGCAAGGCCCAACTGGCCGAGGCCGAGTTCAACCGCCAGATCAAGGTGCGTGAAGCGGCGGCAATCAAGGATTCGGCCCAGGCGCTGGCCGACGCCGAAATCACCCGTGCGCTTGGCGTGGCCGAAGCAAACCGCATCGTGGCCGATGGTCTGGGCGGCCCCGAAGGCTACCTGCGCTACCTGCATATCGAAAGCCTGAAAGAAGCCCGCGCACAGGGCGCCCAGGTGATCTACGTTCCGACCGAAGCCGGTTTGCCGATCCTCGAAGCAAGCCGCCTCAAACCCCAGCAGTAACCCTCCCCACAAAGGAATCCACCCCATGAGCATTCAAGGAATCATCGTCGGCAAGAAGCTGACCGACTGGCAGCGCGTTGACGCCGACGGCAACAGCGTAGAAGTCGAGCCGGGCGCATTCGACGCGCTTTATGCGGGCATCAAGCCCGCGCTCTTTGACGATCAGCACATGATCGAGATCCCCGCCTACTACTACCGCTCCGCGACCATCGAGCACGGCGACAACGCCGGGAAGAAGGCAATCTGGTGCAGCCCCGAGCGGGAAGACGGCTTCAAGCTGCACCCTGCGTTCCGCCACCAGGGCGAAGACCTTGGCCGGTTCTGGTTGGGCGCGTACCAAGGCACCCCGGACGGCGACATGCTGGGCAGCCAGCCCGGACATATGCCGCTGACCAATATCGACTTCCCGACCATGCAGGCCCGCGCAGCCGCGCGCGGCGACGGCTGGATGCTGTGGAGCGCCCACCAGCTTGCGGCGGTGCAGATGCTGGCACTTATCGAGCTTGGCACCCCGGACGCCCAGGCCGCTATCGCCCGTGGCCATGTTGACGGCGGCGGCGTACAGCCGGTGGACGACCCCCGCGTAATGAGCGCTTCGTGGCGCGGCATTACCGGCCTCTGGGGAAATGTCTGGCAAATGCTGGACGGCCTGCGCACTGACAACGAAGGCCGCTACCTGGTCTGGGATGAAGACGGCAGCCGCGAGTATCGCAGCACCGGCGTCCAGGCTCCCGACAGCGGATGGTTCCGCCGCCGCTCGAACAAAAGCGGCGAAGGCTTCGACCTTGGCGCGATGTTTCTGCCGAAGAAAACCCACGACGACCGCGACAAGAGCGCGTTCGGTGACTACTTCTGGGCCTACCGCAACGCCGTGGCCTACCACGGCGGCGGTTGGGGCGTCGGCGGCGGCGCTGGCCTCTTCCCTCTCATCGTCTACGACGGCGCGGGGATCTCCGGCCCGTTCGTCGGTGGTCGTCTCGCAAAGGTGTAGTGCCTTTTGAGACTTGTGTCATGACCGGGAAGGCCCGCCGAGCGGGCCGCACCCAAACGCCCCGCCAGGGGCGTTTTCTTTTTTCAGACAAAGGAGCGCGATATGGGCGCCACGACATTGAAAAGTGCGGCATCCCCTGCCGCGCGTCCCGCCACCCGGCTTATCCCCTGCCAGGTGAACGTAACCACGGCATCCGGCGACCGCCATAGCTACACCGCCCTGCACCGCAGCACCTGCGGCGCGGCGATTGACGCTTTTGAGCGGTTCGGGTTCTGCAAAGTCAGCGTGAGGGCCGCGCGATGAAGAGAATCCGCAAGACGCTGAAGCTTTTTGCCGACTACCGGCACTACCGCCGGTGCGGCTATGGCCGCCGCCGTTCCTGGGGCTTGGCAAAGGTGACGCTATGAACCTGACATCCATGCCCGGCTTCGGCGACGAAGCAACATGGCCGCCATACAGCGGCCACCCCAACGACCCCAGGGCCGACGATGACGGCCCCAGCGACTCCGCCATTGGCGACCGCGCCGCCGAGCTGATGGAGACGCCCGGCTTTACGCCATTCGACCCGCAGAACCTATGCGAAGCCCTGTGCGAAGCCGACGACCAGGCGGTGACGCGCCTGGCCGACTTGCTGCGCGAGGGTGACACGGCAGCAGCGGGCCAAGCGCTGGAAAAGCTGACGCGCGATTACTGGGAAGCCGCCGCCCGCAGCGAAGCGGAACGGCAGATCAACAAAGAGGCAGAGAACCACCCCTGCGCAGGTTGCAGCAGTCGGCGCTGCTCAAGCTGCGATGCATGAGGAATCAACCATGAGCACCATCCCGATCATTGAAAATCGCACCACGATTGCAGATCACCCCGGCAGGAATGCCCTGTTTGCCGCGCTGGCCGTGGCCCAGGGCGCTTTCCCCGAAATCAAGAAGAACCGTCTGGTTCAAATCAGGCCGCGTGACAGCGCGCCGTACTCATTCCGCTACGCCGACCTGTCTGTCATGCGTGAATCGGTCAAGCAGCCGCTGGCGGACAACGGACTGTTCGTCATCCAACCCATCAACGACCTTGAGGGCCGGGTTCCAGAGGCCGTCATCGAGACGATTCTCGGACACAAAGACGGCGGAACAGTCACGTCACGCCTGAAAGTTGCGAACGACTTCCACGACCCCAAGGCGTTCGGCGCCGTCGTGACATACCTACGGCGCTATGCCTACGGCGCAATCCTGGGTCTCACGTCCGACGACGACTTGGACGAGGACGGCGCGCCTGTTCAGGATGCGCCAACCAAGGGCAAATCGAACGACGCGGCCCGCTCCAACAAACCCGCCACCCGCACGGAGCCAGGCGGACTCCCTGAATGCACCCCCGACACCTTCGCGCAGAAAACCGAAGGCTGGAAGCGGCTGGTCACGGCTGGAAAGCCGGTGGCCGACATGATCGCCATGATCGAAACCAAAACCCTGCTGACCGACGAGCAAAAAGCCGAAATCGCGTCCTGGGCAAAAACGGAGTAACACCAAATGAAGATCCACAATCTTGTCCAGGGTAGCCCGGAGTGGCAGGCATTCCGGCTGGAACACCACGGCGCCAGCGAAGCCGCCGCCATGCTGGGCCTGTCGAAAAAAACGACCCGCTCCGAGCTGCTGCGCATGAAGCACACCGGCACCCCCAAGGAGTTTTCGGACTGGGTGCAGGAGCACATCCTGGACTACGGCCACAAGGTCGAAGCCAAGGCCCGCCCGCTTGCGGAAGAAATCGCCGGTGACGACTTGTACCCGGTAACGTGCTCGAATGAAGACGAAGGCGGCCACCTGTCCGCGTCATGCGACGGTCTGACCCTGGACGGCGACACCGCCTTTGAGCACAAACAATGGAACGCCGCGCTGGCCGAATCGGTGGCCGCAGGCGTCCTGCCCGAAGAGCACATGCCGCAGTGCCAGCAAATCCTGCTCATCACCGGCGCGCGCCGGGTGATCTTCGTTGTGTCGGACGGCACTCCCGACAAGATGGAGTGGATGGAGGTCTTCCCAGACCCCGACTGGCAAGAACGAATCAAGGCGGGCTGGGCGCAGTTTGACCGCGACCTGGCAGGCTACGAGCTGCCCGAGGTCGTGCCGGTGCTGGTGGCCGAGCCGGTGCAGTCTCTGCCCGCAGTTTCGGTACGTGTGTCCGGCCAGATCGACGTGATCGACAACTTCAAAGTCTTCGAGCAAGCGTTGCAAGACTTCCTGGACAACAAGCTGATTCGCAAGCCGGAGAGCGACCAGGATTTCGTTGACCTCGACCGACAGATCAAGGCCATGAAGGAGGCCGAGGAAAAGCTCGACGCCGCCGAAGACATGATGCTGGCGCAGATCCAGAGCGTGGACGAGGCCAAGCGGCATAAAAACATGCTGGCGAAGCTGGTGCGCGACAACCGCCTGATCGCTGAACGCTTGCTGGAGGCCGAGAAAAAGCGCAGGCGCGAAGAGATTGTGCGCAACGCAGCGCAGGCATTCACCAGCTACGTTGCCGACCTGCAAAAAGGCATCCAGGGCGTCCGCATCGACGTTAGGGCGCCCGACTTCGCCGCCGCCATCAAAGGGCTGCGCACGTTCACGAGCATGCAGGACAAGCTCGACACCGCCCTGGCAAACGGCAAAATCGACGCCGACAAGATCGCCGCCGAAGTCCATGAAAAGCTGCTCTGGGTGGAAGAGAACGCATCGCAGCACCGCGCCCTGCTGGCCGACTTGCAGCAGCTCATCGCCAAGCCGCTGGAAGACTTCGCCCTGACGATCACCACCCGCATCGAGGCGCACGAAAAGGCCGAAGCCGACCGACTTGAAGAGCAGCGTGAACAAATCCGCAAGGAGCTTGAGCAAGAGGCGCAGCAGCTCCCGGCAGAAGCAAAGGCCAATACAGCTATCGAATCGCCCGCCGCCACAGTCATTGAAAACAACGGCCCGGCCAGCCTAGCGAGCCAGTCGCCCGCCTTTGTTGGCACCAGCACCTTCAGCGGCCTGCTGGATGAGCAGCCAACACCGGAGGCCGCTGACTCCGCGCCCACGCTCCGCCTGGGCCAGATCAATGAACGCCTGTCGCCCATCACGCTGACCGCTGACGGGCTGGCGAACATTGGCTTTGCGCATGCGGCCACCGAGAAGTCCGCAAAGCTCTATCACGAGAGCGATTTCCCCCGAATCTGCCAAGCCCTGATCGCGCGCCTCACGTCTGCTGCGCGCGCCCATGCAGCGCAGATCAACCAACCCCAAGAAAGGAGCCACGACATGGCACGTACCCCAGCAGCCGCTTTTGATGACGCAGCAACCTACCAGCACATCCCCATGGAGCCGGTGGAATCCAACAAGATCAAGGCTATCGGCTACGACGAAGCCACCCGCACCCTGGCCGTGACGTTCACACGCGGGAACGGCGCGATCTATCACTACCCGGACGTAGACCCGCAGACGCATGCCGACTTCATCGGGGCCGAATCCGTCGGCACCTACTTCGGCAAGCACCTGCAAAGCCTGCCGTTCAAGAAATACCACCCAGAAGAGGTAGCGGCGTAATGGACGGCCAGCATCACGGCAGCCCCCCGGCCAGCCCGGCGCTGGCCGGGCAAAATCCCGCCATTCGTTTTTGCCCGTCATGCGGAGGCATCGAATCAATCACATTGGATGATGCGGACACTAGGCCGATTGTTGCCTCCTTAAAAGCAGCGATAGAAGAAGCGTGTCGCATAAAAGATTTCCCCAAGCTGCGCCCCATTCCGGCGATTGAAAAAAGCCAGGAAGTTGGCGCGGAGGCGGCCCTAACCCAAATTTCCGCCGTCATTCAAAGACATCAGGCAGAAGGCGGAATCAGCACACGCGAAGCCATGAGCGAAATCATCGCCATTGTCGAATCCACCCCTATGCAGATCAACACGGGCCACGCCGAATAGGCCCAACAAAAGGAATTCATCATGTGGTTCAAAAACCTAAGAATCTTCCGGCTTTCACCCTCCTGGAGCCTGGACGCCACTGCCCTTGAGGATGCTCTGGGGGCAACGGCGTTTCGCCCTGGCGGTGCAACTGAAATGACGGCAATGGGCTGGGTTCCACCTCGCCCTGAATCCGGCCTGGTGCATGCCATCGACGGCAACTACCTGCTGACGCTGCGCGTGGAGTCGAAGATTCTGCCAACGACCGTCATCAACCAATTCACCGCCGCCCGCGCCAAAGAGGTCGAAGAGCAGCAAGGCTACCGGCCTGGCCGCAGGCAGATGAAGGAAATCAAGGAGCAGATCACCGATGAGCTGCTTCCCAAGGCATTCAGCCAGTACCGCGACACCCGCGTGTGGATTGACATCAAGAACCGCTGGCTGGTGATCGACACGGCCACGGCAGCAAAGAGCGATGAGGTAATGGGCGCTCTTGCCAAGGCGCTTGACCCCTTCCCCGCCATGCCGCTCTACACCGAGGTGTCACCGGCGGCAGCCATGTCCAACTGGCTTATCAGCGATGAACCGCCAGCCAACTTCACCATCGACAGCGACACCGAGCTGCGCTCCACGTCAGAAAGCGGCGGCGCGGTGCGATATGTCCGCGAAACCGTGGAGCTGGACGACGCCCGGCGCCACGTCGAAGCCGGTAAGCAATGCACCCGCATGGCGCTGACCTGGGCGGATAAGGTTTCTTTCATGCTCACCGACGGCATGGAGCTGAAGCGCATTGTGCCGCTGGACGTGCTGCAAGAGGGCCGCGCCCCTGCCGAAGACGAAACCGAGCAATTCGATTCCGATTTCACCCTGATGAGCGGCGAGCTTTCCCGGCTGATTGATGACCTGGTGGAAGGGCTTGGAGGTGAACGCCATGCGGAGTAGCAGACTGACAGAATCTTATGTGGCACTACACGCCGCCCAGCAGTCGCTGAAGAGCCTGGATAACGAATACAACGCCAACCGCACCGCCATTCGGGAACGAATCTCCAAGATCAGGCAGTCCATAAACGAGTCTGTCTCTGGCCTTGATAGCGACCAGATTGCCCTGGCAGAAACCGTGTTGCGCGTTCATGGCAGCTACGCCAGCGCCGGGGAGGATCGCGCCAGCGCCCTGCATGATGCCATCAAGGAATTATCCCTGCACGGCGGCGGCAAACTGTGGGAACAGCACTTCAGCACGAAGAGCTACGACCGCTGGCACGGTCAACGATCAGACCATGGCTACGGCTACGGCCCGAAGCATGGCTCCTTGATTTTCTCCATTGGCCTACTGGACGAAACCCGCAACCGCGACCCTCAGATATTGATGCCGGAAGAGGTGGAAGCCGCCGTCTACTACCTGACGCACTTGAGCCGAATTCAGGACGCCAAGCAACAAGCCGCCCTGTCCGGCGCTGAAGCATGACAGCGGCCATCATCAACCTTTCCCACGAAGCCCTGGAGCGATGGAAGAAAGAGCACACCGAGCTGGTGGAGCAATTGACCATCGCCGCACTGGAAGACGGCCAGTGCGGGCGCGCGCTGGGGCATCACCCCGTCACCGAGTCCGCCGAGCGTGATGTCCTGGAACACATGAACCAATTGAGGTCGAAATGACAGAAGAAAGCAAAACACCAGCCGCCGACAGCCCCACCAAGGGCATGACGCTGGCGCAGCGCGTGGCCCACGTCGGCGGCAGAATCAACGCCCAGGGCTACGTGGAGTTCGGCAGCGAAATGGCCGTTGATGCCTTGATTCAGCAGATCCTGCGCGACCGAAGTCACGCGCTTGAGAACGAAGTAGCCAGACTCAAGAGCGTTGGCAACGACCTGGGCAAGATCATCCACGACATGGTGGTAGCCAACCAGGCAGCATGGATTGAGTGGCAGCACGGACGGGGTGCTGATGCGGCCATGGTCTGGATTCAAAACGGCCTATTCGGCCCCGGCCACATCCCTGACGAGGATGAGCCGTATGGAAAAGAGGCGCAAGCATGGTTTGACGCCAACCGCGCCGACCCATTCCCTGTCTGCTTCTGCGGTCGCCCATCACACCATCTATGGATGGGCCAAGGCTTTTGCTCCGAAGCTCACTACCGACAGGCGAAGGCGGAGCACGACGCCAAGAACAAGGATGATTGACCATGGCCGAGAACACGAAAATCGAGTGGGCAAATCACACCTTCAACCCCTGGTATGGTTGCCAGCGCGTGGGGCCGGGCTGCGACAACTGCTACGCCGAAGGCTGGGCAAAGCGCAGCGGGCTTGTTGAGTGGGGTTCTGGAGCAGAGCGGCACCGCACCAGGGATTCATACTGGCGCAAGCCCTTGACCTGGAACGCCAACGCCGAGCGCCAGGGCATCCGCTACCGCGTCTTCTCCGCCTCATTGGCGGACGTATTCGACAACGCCGTACCGGCGTCCTGGCGGGCCGACCTGTTCCAGCTCATTGAGCGCACCCCTCACCTGGACTGGCTGCTTGTCACCAAGCGCGTCGGCAACGTCGCCGCCATGATGGCGGAAGTTGCCCAGCGCCTGTTCTGGCTCGACCTGCTGGATGAGCCGCGCCTTCCCAGCAATGTCTGGCTGGGCATAACGGTAGTGAACCAGCAGGAAGCAGACCGCGACATCCCCAAGCTTCTCTCGCTACCGGCTGCCATTCGCTTCTTGAGCATGGAGCCGCTGCTGGGGCCGGTGAAGCTCACCGACATCCCCGTTCCGACGAAGGACGGCGCTTCCCCGGCCAGAATAAACGCGCTCCGAACGATGGACGACATGCTGCGCCCGCGCATTGACTGGGTGATAACCGGCGGCGAAAGCGGCCCAGGCTCACGCCCCATGCACCCGGAATGGGCGCAAAGCCTGCGCGACCAATGCGAGGCTGAAGGTGTGCCGTTCCTGTTCAAGCAATGGGGCGAGTGGGTTCCGATGATGGGCCACGCGGAGGGTGTACCCGTCAACGGAAAGAAACACACATTTCCAGACGGCACGATCATGGGGCGGGCCGGGAAGTCCGCCGCCGGTCGCCTGCTCAACGGCATTGAACACAACGGATTCCCGGAGGCATCGTAATGGGTCACGTAGAGTTTCTGGACGCGCTGGCCGCCAAGCTCAAAGAGCAGGATAACGCATACACCGCCAGCCCCGTGTATTGCATTCAGGAGCGCGTGTTGGTGACGGGAATCGACCCGGATTACGCCTCCGATGTAGGCTGGTTTTGCGAGGGCGACTTGGCCGACCCTCAAAAATCCCGCGCCCTTGACCGCTACTACACCCGATTCGGCAAGGAGCCGGAGAACTGGACACGCACCGGCTACGAATGGAGTTGGCGCTACACCGGCCAGTTCTATCTCACCAAGGAAGCGGCTGACGCTTTCGTGGGCGCCAGCAAGTACCACCGGGTCTACGTCGATTCAGCGTACAGGAATCATGAGCTGAAGGAAGTGCGGCGCCTGCTGTCCGGGCCGCTGGCACAGTGCGTCAGGGCGCTTCAGCAGGCAGACCAGTTCATCAGCAACGGCATTGAGTTCGGCTTCATCCGCATGCCGGACAGGGATTGCCCCGACCCGGCCAGGCTCGTGCCGGAGGCCATCAAGTGCGCCCTGGCTCACCTTGCCACAGCACGGGAGCCGCATTCATAACAAACCTTACAGGAGGCCACCATGGGCGACATGGGAGATTACTGGCGCGACGTGCGCCCAGCCATGAAAGAGGAAAGCCAGCGCAGGCGCAGCAGCAATCGTGAGTCATCATCAAGGCTGCTGACCGAGGCTGGCATTTCTTTTGAATCGAAGAACGAAGGATCTCACTTGATCGTTTCCGGCCAGGGCGCGGTCGTGGATTTTTGGCCCGGAACGGGGCTTTGGATTGTTCGCGGCAGCAAAGAGCGGCGGCGCGGCGTCCGGCAGCTCATCACACGCCTGGGCGGACGCTGGCCGGTACAGGCAGAGGAAAGAGCAAATGAGTGAATACAGCCCGCTTTCCACCGCCGCAGAGCTGGCGTTTCTGGATGACGACGAGTGCGTTGCAGGATACCGGGCGGGCCTTGGCGGCGCACCCGAGCCTGGCAGCGACAAGAGCAAGTCCTACTGGCACGGCTGGCGCAACGGAATGATGGACACAGGGCGGCTACCGATTGACGGGGCCGCAAGGCAACTGGCCGCCGAGGTCGTGCGCCGCCAGCGCGCGCACTGACGGGCCACCAACACAAGAAGGAATCAATATGGCTTCAGTCAACAAGGTGATACTGGTTGGCAACCTTGGGCGCGACCCGGAGGTGCGCTACACGCCGGACGGCAGCGCAATCTGCAACATATCCATTGCCACCACGTCGCAATGGAAAGACCGCAACACCGGCGAACGCCGCGAAGACACCGAATGGCACCGCGTCGTTTTCTATAACCGCCTGGCCGAGATTGCGGGCGAATACCTGCGCAAAGGCCGTTCGGTCTACATCGAGGGCCGCCTGAAAACGCGCAAGTGGCAGGACAAGGAAACCGGGCAAGATCGCTACTCCACGGACATCGTGGCCGAACAGATGCAAATGCTGGGCGGCGGACGCGACGGCGACGGCGGCAGTAACGGCGGTCATTACCAAGGCGACGGCGGCGCCCAACGACGGCAACCACCAGCACGACAGGCTCCGCCAGCGAGCAGCGCAGCTCCCGCGCAACGACCGCCAGCGCCACCGGCCACCAGTTTTGCCGACATGGACGACGACATTCCCTTCTAGCGGTCACTGGAGGACACAATGAAGACATGCTTCGCCTGCAAGAAAGTTAAGCCACTGAACGAGTTCTACAGGCATCCCAAGATGGCCGATGGACACTTCAATAAATGCAAATCGTGCTCCAAGGCCGATGCAAAGAAAAATCGCGCTGACAACATCGACCAATACCGTCAGTACGAAAGAGATCGGCGGGCCGAGAAAAAGCAGGTGGAAGCACGGTACAGAAAAACTCCTGCTGGAAAGGCCGCACATGACAGGGCAACAGCTCGCTATTCCTTCAACCACAAGAAGCACCGAGTTGCCCATAACGCAGTCTCCAATGCGCTACGCGACGGGCGACTGACAAGAATGCCTTGCGGGGTATGCGGCTCCGAATTGACAGAAGCTCACCACCCTGACTACGACAAGCCGCTGGAAGTGATTTGGCTTTGCCGCGAGCATCACATGCAGATACATAGATAGCCCTCCACGAAGGGCATTCACCAACACCCAGGGCGCCATCGAGCGCCCTATTTTTTTGAGGAAATCATCCGATGCGCCCGCAACTTGCCTTGCCGTTCCATGGCGAACTCATCATCGACAACTTCGCCGGTGGGGGTGGAACCTCGACCGGCCTGGAGGCGGCTTTCGGACGCCCGGTAGATATCGCCATCAACCACGATCCCGAAGCCCTTGCCATGCACGCCCTCAACCACCCGCACACCAAGCACCTGTGCGAAAGCGTGTGGGATGTTGACCCGATCAAGGTAACGAACAGCCAGCCAGTGGGCCTGGTGTGGCTCTCCCCGGACTGCAAGCATTTCTCAAAAGCCAAGGGCGGCACCCCGGTATCGAAGCATATCCGTGGGCTTGCTTGGGTTGGAATGCGGTGGATAGCTCTCACCAAGCCGCGCGTACTCATGCTGGAGAACGTGGAAGAGTTCCAGACCTGGGGGCCGGTAGTCGTAGGAAGCGATGGCAGCATGCGCCCCTGCCCGGCCCGCAAGGGGCGGACGTTTGAATCCTTCGTTCGACAGCTCCGGCAGCACGGCTACACCGTGGACTGGAAAGAGCTTCGGGCCTGCGATAACGGCGCACCCACGATTCGCAAGCGCCTGTTCCTGGTTGCCCGGCGCGACGGGCTGCCCATCATCTTCCCCGAGGCCACCCACGGCGAACCGGCTTCCCGTGAAGTCCTGGCTGGCATGCTGGCGCCGTATCGAACGGCCGCCGAGTGCATCGACTTCGGCCTGCCCGCGCAAAGCATCTTCGACAGAAAGAAGGCGCTTGCCACCAACACCCAGCGGCGCGTCGCCAAGGGGCTTTGGCGGCATGTCCTCACCAGTGACGCGCCCTTTATCGTCACCAACACCAGCGGCCACCCAGGCGCAGGAATTGAAGATCCACTACCGACCGTCACGACCGGCAATCACCACATGCTGGGCGAGCCGATTCTGACGCCGTTCCTGACTGGTGCGGGCGGCCCGGCCTACTCTGGCAAGCCAGTTGCAGCAGACAAGCCGTTCGGAACCCTGACGACAGAGAATCACCGGGCCGTGGTGATGCCCGTCCTGGCCCCGATGCGCGGAACCAAGGAAGATCAGCTTGGCGGGCATAGCGTAGAGCGCCCTCTTTCCACTATATCCGCCGGTGGCATTCACCATGCCGCCGTCGGGGCGCACCTGGTCACTATCGGCTACGGCGAAAGGAGCGGACAGCGCCCGCGCACCCACGACCTGGAGGCACCGCTTGGAACAGTGGTCGCCGGAGGCATCAAGCAAGCCCTGGTGGCCGGTACGCTGGTTGACATGGGCCATGGCGAATCATGCAGCACCGGCGCGCGGCGATGGAGCAACGGCATACGCCACATCGAGACGCCGCTTAATTCCGTGACGGCCAGCAGCGTACCGAGCGCCCTGGTAACGACGTTCTTTGAGCAAGCCAACGGCGGGTTCTACGATGGCGATGGGCGGCCAGCAGACGCCCCGCTGTCTACGATCACCGCCACCGGCAGCAATCAGCGCATGGTCACGGCCTACCTGGTGAAATACTACGGCTCCGGCGGCCAGTGGCAGGCGCTTGATGAATCCATGCACACCATCCCGACCAAGGCGCGCATGGGTCTGGTTTCCAGCGTCCAGGTGCCAGCAGAAGCACTTACCCCAGAGCACCGGCGCAAGGCCAAGGCTTGTGCCGCCCTGCTGCAAGAGCACCTGCCAGAGCACTTCTCTGGAGAAGCCGAAATGGTGCTCATGGAGTACGGCGAAACCTGGTGGGTGCTGGTGGACATCACGCTGCGGATGCTCAAGCCAAGGGAGCTATATCGCGCCCAGTCGTTCCCGGATGATTACATCATCCACGAGATACCAGACCCCCGGCTACTGTTCAAGGACGGGGTGCAGGTTCCAGGCGACCCACGCCAAATTCCCCGCATTCCGCTCACGATCACCGCGCAGGTACGCATGTGCGGCAACAGCGTGGCCCCCGCCCAGGCCGAGGCGCTTGTACGCGCCAACTTCGCCCACGAAGCGGCCTTTATGCAGCGCCGGGCTTGATCGGAAATTCCCATGCTGCCAGCCCTTGCCAAACGGCAATCATAGAGGCTGGCGCTTTTGCATATACAAGGACTTGAAGATGACGACAAGCGAAACTACCGCCGACGCCGCCATTAAGGCGCCCGGCACAAAACTCATCAACCGAAAACAGCTTCTGGAAATGGTGCCGCTATCCGACCGCACCATCCTCGACATGGAAAAGCGCGGCGAGTTTCCCCGCCGCTTCTCGATAACCACGCGCCTTGTCGCATGGGATTTACATGAGGTGGAAAGGTGGATAGAAGAGCGGCGCGCCGCCGCTATTCAACAAGCAGCGCCGTTTCATAGGAACGCTGAACCGTCTCATCATCCGGCGTAGCCTCCCATCGGTCGATCATGTCCGCCCAGTCCTGCAACATGGCCGTGCGCTGCTCGCGGTACTCTGCCTTGTTGTAGACGGCGCGGACACCCTTTTGCTCATGCGCCAGGCACTTCTCTATCCAGTCTGTGTTGTACCCTGCCTCATGCAGCAGGGTGCTGGCCGTGCGGCGCAAGTCGTGCGGCCCAAACTTCCCAAGCGGCTGCCCTTCCTTCTGCGCCAGCTCGTAGACTTGCGTCAGCACCCGATTGAGCGTTGCGCTGCTCATTGGCGTATCAGTGTCATAACGTGACGGCAGCACGTATTCAGAGCCGCCCGCGAAGGTCTTCAGCGCCACGAAGTATTCAAGCGCCTGCTTGGACAGGTAGACGACGTGCGGGTTGCGTCGTTTCATGCGCTCGCCCGGTATCGTCCAGAGCGCATTCGTGAAGCTGATTTCCGACCAGGTGGCCTTGGTCAGCTCGCTCTTGCGAACCATGGTCAGCAGCAACAGCCTTGTCGCCACCTTGAACTGCGGCCCAGCAGCCACGCGGTCAAGGTATCTGCACATCATCCCCACCTCTTCCGGCGAAAGCGACCGGCTGCGCGGCGCGAACGTGGCAATGGACGACGGCCTGATTTCCGTGGCCGGGTTCTTGCCGCTGTAGCCTCGCTCAATGGCGAACCGGAACACCAGCATGACAATCTCCCTGACGTGAACCGCCGTAGCCGGGGCGCCACGATCAACAATCTCACCGCAAAGAATGCGAATATCCTCCGGCGTGATTTCTGGCATTTTCAGCCTGCCGAACTTCGGCTCCAGCTCACGCAGATACACCGAGCGCCGCATATCCCTGGTCGATTCGGCCATCGCGTACTCTTCGAGCCACCTCTTGGCCCATGCGCCAAACGTCCCCATTTCCCCCATCCGCTGCTTCACCCTGGCCTTCTGTCTCGCAGGAGACGTTCCAGCCGCCAGGGTCTTCTTTGCCTTCGTCAGCAGCTCTCGCGCCTCGGACAGCGAGATACATCCCCCAGTCGCCCCGTACTTTCCCAGCACCAGCGTTTCTTGTCGCCCGTTGATCCGGTAGTTGTAGCGAAACGAAATGCTGCCGCTAGACAGCACCATGATGTACAGCCCATCACGATCAACGACCTTGTAGGGCTTCTCTTGCGGTTTCAGCGACCGCAGCTTTGCGTCAGTAAGCATGGCTCTTTTCCTCGACTTGATACCATCATTGAAAAGGGGCATTTTTTGCCCGTTTTCTCTTTAATAATCAAACGCTTATCGAATTTTGATACCATCATCCAACCTGAAAAGCCGTGATGGTACGAGCCGTTCAATGATGGTACGGGGATGAACCGTACCATCAAAAATGCCATCATTTTCTACTGCTTGTTACCGCCCGCCATTGCCAGACGATGCGGGGCTATAAAGCAAAAAACCCTGACGAATCAGGGCTTTATACTTGTTTCTTGCTTGTTGTTGCGCGACGTTGCGCGTTATAAAATCACTCCCACTCAATCGTAGCCGGCGGCTTCCCCGAAACGTCATAAACCACCCGATTCAACCCCCGAACCTCATTGATAATCCGGTTCGAAGTCCTTCCCAACAACGCATAAGGCAAATGCGCCCAATGCGCCGTCATGAAGTCGGTGGTCTGCACCGCCCGCAGCGCGACGACGTAGTCGTACGTCCGCCCATCCCCCATCACCCCTACGGACTTCACAGGCAGGAAGACCGCGAACGCCTGGCTGGTCAGGTCGTACCAGTTCATGCCGACTTCGTCGGCAGCACATAGCCCCGCCGCGGCGTCCTGCTCGGTCGCAATGGTGCCGCGCAATTCTTCGATGAAGATCGCATCGGCCCGGCGCAGCAGGTCCGCATATTCTTTCTTCACCTCGCCCAGGATCCGCACGCCCAGGCCAGGCCCCGGGAACGGGTGGCGGTAGACCATGGCGGGCGGCAGCCCTAGCGCCACGCCCAGTTTGCGCACTTCGTCCTTGAAGAGTTCGCGCAGCGGTTCGAGCAGCTTCAGGTGCAAGGTGTCCGGCAAGCCGCCCACGTTGTGGTGGGATTTGATGCTGACGGCCTTGCCGGTCTTGGCGCCGGCGGATTCGATGACGTCGGGGTAGATGGTGCCCTGCGCCAGCCATTTGGCGCCTTTGAGCCTGCCTGCTTCGCGCTGGAAGACTTCGACGAATTCCTTGCCGATGATCTTGCGCTTGGCTTCGGGGTCGGCGACACCCGCGAGCTTGCCCATGAAGTCGGCCGTGGCGTCCACGTGGACGATCTTCAGCCCCATGTTTTCGGCGAAGGTCTGCATGACCTGTTCGCCTTCGTTCAGGCGCAGCAGGCCGTGGTCGACGAAGACGCAGGTCAACTGGTCGCCGATGGCCTTGTGGATCAGCGCGGCCGCGACGGAGGAATCGACGCCGCCGGACAGGCCAAGGATGACTTCATCGCTGCCGACCTGTTTGCGGATGGCCTCGACGGCCTCGCTGACGTAGTCGGGCATGTTCCAGTCGGTGCCGCAGCCGCAGATGTCGTGCACGAAGCGCGACAGCAGGGCCTGGCCCTGGACGGTGTGGGTGACTTCGGGGTGGAACTGGACGGCGTAGTAGCCGCGGTCCACGTCGGCCATGCCGGCGATGGGGCACGAGGCGGTGGAGGCCATGAGCTTGAAGCCCGGAGGCAGTTCGGTGACCTTGTCGCCGTGGCTCATCCAGACCTTGAGCATGCCGTGCCCTTCGGGCGTGGCGAAGTCCTGGATGCCGTTCAGGAACGGTGTGTGTCCGTGCGCGCGCACTTCGGCGTAGCCGAATTCGCGGTGGTCGCTGAAGCTGACCTTGCCGCCCAGCTGCATGGCCATGGTCTGCATGCCGTAGCAGATGCCGAGTACGGGCACGCCGGCTTCGAATACGGCCTTGGGAGCGCGCATGGAGGCTTCGTCGTAGGCCGAGGCGTGGCTGCCGGACAGGATGACGCCCTTGAGGCCTTGGGCCTGCTGTTCGCGGATGAAGTCGTCCGAAACGTCGTACGGATGGATTTCACAGTAGACCTGCGCTTCGCGCACGCGGCGGGCGATGAGCTGGGTGACCTGAGATCCGAAGTCGAGAATAAGTATGCGGTCGTGAGACATATGCTACCCGAGCGACAAGCGCCCCCTGCGGGGCCTCGAACGCGGAGTGTGAGTGGCGGGGACCATATCAGTCCATCCGGTAGTTGGGAGCTTCTTTGGTGATCTGCACGTCGTGGACGTGGGATTCGCGGATGCCGGCCGCGGTGATCTGGACGAATTCGCTCTTGGTGCGCATGTCGTCGATGTCGGCGCAGCCGCAGTAGCCCATGGAGGCGCGCACGCCGCCGACCAGTTGGTAGATGATGGCGATGACGCTGCCCTTGTAGGGCACGCGGCCTTCGATGCCTTCGGGGACGAACTTGTCGGAGTTGTTGGCCGGGTCCTGGAAGTAGCGGTCGGCCGAGCCGTCGGCCATGGCGCCGAGGCTGCCCATGCCGCGGTAGGATTTGTACGAGCGGCCCTGGTAGAGGACGATTTCGCCGGGAGCTTCGTCGGTGCCGGCGAACATGCCGCCCATCATGACGGTGTAGGCGCCGGCCGACAGGGCTTTGGCGATGTCGCCGGAGTAGCGTACGCCGCCGTCGGCGATCAACGGTACGCCGGTGCCTTCGAGCGCCTCGGCGACGTTGGAGATCGCCGTGATCTGGGGCACGCCCACGCCCGCCACGATGCGGGTGGTGCAGATGGAGCCGGGGCCGATGCCGACCTTGACGCCGTCGGCGCCGGCCTCGACCAGCGCCAGCGCGGCGGCGCCGGTGGCGATGTTGCCGCCGATGACCTGCATTTGCGGATAGTGCTTCTTGATCCAGCGCACGCGCTCGATCACGCCGGCCGTATGGCCGTGGGCAGTGTCGACGATGAGCACGTCGACGCCGGCGGCCACGAGTTTCTCGACGCGTTCGTCGGTGCCCTCGCCCACCCCGACGGCGGCGCCGACGCGCAGCTTGCCGTGCTCGTCCTTGCTGGCGTTGGGGTTCTCGGTGGTCTTGATGATGTCCTTGACCGTGATCAGGCCGCGCAGCTCGAAGGTGTCGTTGACGACCAGCACGCGCTCCAGGCGGTGTTTGTGCATCAGGGCCTGGGCCTCGTCCAGCGAGGCGCCCTCGCGCACGGTGATGAGGCGCTCGCGCGGCGTCATGACGGTGCGGATGGGTTCGTCGTAGCGGTCTTCGAAGCGCAGGTCGCGGTTGGTGACGATGCCCACCACCTGGCGGCCCTCGACCACGGGCAGGCCGGAGATGCCGTGCTGGCGCTGCAGTTCGATGACTTCGCGCACCTTCATGTGCGGGGCGATGGTGATCGGATCCAGCACCACGCCGGCTTCGTAGCGCTTGACCTTGGCGACTTCGCGGGCCTGTTCTTCGGCGGTGAGGTTCTTGTGGATGATGCCGATGCCGCCTTCCTTGGCCATGGCGATGGCCAGGCGCGCCTCGGTGACGGTGTCCATGGCGGCGGACACCAGCGGGATGTTCAGCGAGATTTCACGGGTCAGGCGGGTTCGAAGACTGGTGTCGCGGGGCAACACCGCAGAGTATGCGGGCACCAACAACACGTCATCGAAAGTAAGAGCTTGTTGTACGAGACGCATCGGAGCAACCCCTGCCGGAATAAACCGAATATTGTAAATCACGGCAGGCCTTTGCGCTGTTCGGCCCTGATGTCAAGATGGGTTATATGCGGGGAAACCCACATACTCGAGCCGGCGCGCATTCGCGCAGCCGGCCAGGCTAGCCGACGCCCTTCCCGGCTGGGCCTGCGCTCTTTCGCGGCGCGCGTCCGGACACGGATTGCTTGTGCTCGGCCCGGCGGCGGCGCGATTCCTTGGGATCGAACACCAGCGGCCGGTAGATCTCGACCCGGTCGTGCTCATGCAGGACGTGGTCCAGCGACCTTCGGCGGCCGTACACGCCGGTGCCTGCCGCCTCGGGATCCACCTCGGGAAAATCTTCCTGGAAACCGCTCGACGCGATGGCCTGGGCCAGCGTCGATCCCGCTGGCAGCGTCACGCTGCGCTGCCAGACCTGCCCAGGCGGGGCATAACAGACCTGGACCGTGATGGCCTCAGCCATAGACGACTTCGGCCCGCTGCGTAAAGGCATCGATGAAGCTGGTGGCGATGCGGTTGAACACCGGCCCCACCAGCGCCTCCAGGGCGCGGCTGGAGAACTGGTAGTGCATGGTGAACACGACCTTGCAGGCGTCTTCGGCCAGCGGCTGGAACTCCCAGATGCCGTCCAGCGCGGAAAACGGGCCGTCCACCAGGTCGAGGCGGATCTGGCTCGGGTAGTCGTGAGTGTTGCGCGTCGTGAAGCGCTGGCGCAGGCCGGCGAACTGGATCACGACCGAGGCCGTCATGCCTTGCTCGTCGCGTTCGAGCACTTCCGCCCCGCCGCACCAGGGCATGAACTTGGGATAGTCCTCGACCTTGGCCACCAAATCGAACATCTGCGCGGCGCTGTAAGGGACGAGCACCGAACGTTGCACTTTATGCATGCGAGTCTGACCGCTTGGGCAATTGCTAGAATGTTTGATTTTACCGGCCTGGCGCGCAGGGCAACGGAGCACTGACGTAATGAGCATCATCGAGAACCGCAAGGCATTCCACGACTACTTCATCGAGGAGCGCTTCGAGGCGGGCCTGGTCCTGGAAGGCTGGGAGGTCAAGGCGATTCGCGCCGGCCGCGTGCAGCTCAAGGAAAGCTACGTCATCGTACGTGATGCCGAGCTTTACCTGCTCGGCATGCACGTCAGCCCGCTGGAAACCGCCTCCACCCACGTCAAGCCCGATCCCACCCGCACGCGCAAGCTGCTGCTCAAGGCCGACGAAATCAGCAAGCTGATCGGCAAGGTCGAGCAGCGCGGGTTCGCCCTGGTGCCGCTGAACCTGCACTACAAGAACTCGTTGATCAAGCTGGATTTCGGGCTGGCGCGCGGCAAGAAACAATACGACAAGCGGGATACCGAGCGGGAACGCGATTGGCTGCGCGAGAAGGCGCAGATCATGAAGCACGACACCCGCAAGGGGTGATCGTGCGAGGCGCGGCGGAACGTCTGCGCGGCCGCGCCCGGTCGGCGCTATTTCACACCGCGGGGACGGGTGCGCGCTTCCAGACCAGAACGACCTGCCGGGACTCGGGCGTGCCGGCCTCGAGCGAGGCCGCCACCGAAAGCCGGTCGCCTTCGAGGGTATAGCGGCGTTTCTGGACCTGCCCCACCCAATTGGGGAACAGGCTCACTTCCACATGATGCAGGACGGTATCGCCCTGCACTTCGTACCGGCCGCCATAACTGAGCACGGTGTCGTAGGCGGCGGCTTTCTCCTGCCCGGTGCCGCCGAACTGCAGCCCCGAGGCAAAGGGTTTCCGGCCGCGCGTGCAGATGAACACGCTCATGTAGCCGGCCTCGGTGTACATCAGATAGCCGTCCAGTTCGGAGCCCATGGGCTCGACGATGCGGCCGTCGTCGTAGCGCTGTTCCCACGAGACGATGTTCCAGCGCCCCGGCAGTGCGGATGAGGTCATGCTTGCTCCTTGGCGGGCGCGGCCAGGAATTCCAGCACGGCGTGCACGAACTCCCTGCGCTTTTCGATCTGGGTCCAGTGGCCGCAATTGCCGAACACGGTCAGGTCGGCGTTTTTCAATATCCGCAGCAGACGCAGCGAGGCCTCGAGCGGAATCACCTTGTCGTCGCGGCCGTGCAGAATCAGCGTGGGATTGTCGATGCGGGCCAGTTCCTCCTCCGGCTGGGCGAGCATGTCGACCCAGCGCTGCCGCGGGGCGGGAAACAGCGACTCGTAGACTTTGTCCATGCCGCGCTGGATGCTGGCCTCGTAGCGCAGGCGCACCAGGCTTTCTGTGGTCAGGCTCTGGTCCCACGCAAAGACGCCCATCAGGCGGCGCATGTTGTCGATCGAGGGGGTGTAGCCCCAGACCATGTCCAGGCCTTCGGTAAGCGGGAAGGACACGCTGACCGCTCCCATCAGGACCAGCCGGCGGACGCGCTCCGGGTGGCGGCGCGCGACGTGCAGCGCGATGCCGCCGCCGAAGGAATTGCCCAGCAGGTCGACCTGCTCCAGTTCCAGGGCGTCCAAGACGCCGATCACCTGTCCGACCCAATGGTCGATATCGAAAGAGGTGCCCGGATCGAAAGCGGTATAGCCGAACCCCGCCATGTCAGGCGCGATCACGCGGTGATGGCAGGACAGTTCGTCGATGACGCCGCGCCAGTTGGCCCAGGCCGATACGCCCGGGCCCGACCCATGCACCAGCAGCAGGGGCCGGCCCTCGCCGCGGTCGTGATAATTGACTCGCAGGCCGGGCAGCGCAAGGCTCTTGCCCAGCTCCGGCGAGGAGGATGTCTCCGTTGTATTCATCGTCGTTGCGGACCTCCGGCCCGGGTGTTGGATGGCTGTGTTCCTAGGTCAATGCCCGCAGGCGCTCGAGCGCCGCAGTGCCGGTGCGTTCGCTGTGCGTGCGCAGCAATTCGCAGGCGGTGTCGGCGTCGCGCTTCAGAATGGCATCGATGATGGCTGCATGCTCGGCCGCCACGTCCCGCTGCGGCGGCATGTCATGCGAGAGATAAATGCGGCGGTAGCGGTCGCTCATGTCGTGCAGGTTGCTGCAGAACTGCAGCAGCAGCGGCATCTGACAGCCGCCGATCATGCACAAGTGGAATTCGCGGTGGGCCCGTTCCCATTCGTCCAGGAACGGCACATAGCCGTCTTCTTTCTCGATCCGCGACAGACGGTAGAAGATGCCCACCAGCTTTTCTTCCCACGCCCGGTCCTGGCGCTCGATGGCGATGCGCAATGCATAGGGCTCGAACTGGGTCCGCAGCGCGGTGACTTCGGCCAGGTTGGCGGCGGAGGTCTCGACCACGCGAAAGCCGCGCTGGTCCTCCCCCACGACGAAACCCTGCGAGCTCAGCACCAGCAGCGCCTCGCGCACCGAAGAAAGGCTGACGCCAAAGGCCTGTCCCAGCTCCTGCAGCTTGAGCTTGGTATTGGGGGCGAAGCTGCCGTTGGCGATGAGATCCCGCAGTTGGGGCACCAGTTGGGTGGCGACGGTTTTTGTACTCACGATGGCTACCTGGATTTTTCGAGCATTCTAGCAAGATTTTCGTAAAAACCATTAATTCCGAAATTTTTATATATTTACGTAAATCTCGTGATAGGATGGCCGCCATCCTGGACACAGCGTCGTCCGCCCTAAGGCAGGCGCCTCACCTCGCCTTGTCCAGGAACGCCAAGCGCCTCGCCGCATGCGGCTGGGCACAGCAGTTCCGCATCGACCGGGATTCGCCATACACAGGAGACAACATTGAGACACGCCCTATTCGCCATGGCCGCCGCCGTGGCCGCCGCGCCGGCCCACGCACAGCCCCAGGCCTTCCCCGCCCCCGTCGTCACCATGGTGGTCCCCACCTCTGCGGGCACCTCGTCGGACATCGTCGCGCGGGCCCTTTCCACCCGGCTGTCGGGCAAGTGGAACAATTCCGTGGTGGTTGACAACAAGACCGGCGCCAGCGGCTCGATCGGCATCGGCTATGCAGGCAAGGCCGCCCCCGACGGCAACACCATCCTGATCGTGACCAACACCATCAGCATGTTGGGCGCGATCAATAAGAACCTGCCCTGGACTCCCGGCGATTTCGCGCCGGTCGCCCTGATGGGACGCACCGTAACGGCACTGGTGGTCAACGCCGACCTGCCTGTCTCCAACGTCAAGGAACTGGTTGCGCTGGCGCAGAGCAAGCCCGGCCAGATCAACTACGCGACTCCGGGCGTGGGCACACCGCATCACCTCTACACCGAACTGTTCAAGCTCATTACCAAGACCGACATCGCTCATGTGCCTTACAAGGCCACGGCCGGCGCCACCGTCGACATTGCCGGCGGCCGCGCCCAGGTGGGCTTCTTCCCGCTGAATTCGGTGATGTCCCTGGTCAACGCCAAGAAGATCAAGATCCTCGCCACCGCTGGCGACGAACGCACGCCGCAGGCGCCGGACGCGCCCACCTTCAAGGAGGCGGGCATCGCCGACGTCCACGCCAGCAGCTGGATAGGCATTTTCGTGCCCAAGAACACGCCGCAGGCCGTGGTGGACAGACTCGACCGCGACATCCGCTCCGTCATGGCGGACAAGACGTTCCAGGAAGAATTGCAGCGCCAGGAGGTGGCGCCCAATACCAAGCTGGGCGGGCCGGCCGAACTGGGCTCGCTGCTTGCCAGCGACATCGCCCGCTGGAAGGACGTGGTCGAGAAGGCCGGCATTACCGAGCAATGAAAGGAAAAGGAAAGATGATCGAAACCGAAGTCCTGGTGGTCGGCGCCGGCCCGGCGGGCCAGACCCTGGCCATCGACCTGGGCCAGCGCGGCATCCGCGTCATGCTGGTGGAAAAACTGGAGAAGCACGGCATCCACCCCAAGCTGGAGCGCGCCAACGCCCGCACCATGGAGATCTTCCGCCGCCTGGGGCTGTCCGAGCGCATCCGCGACGCCGGCTTCCCCCGGGACTGCCCGATGGACGTATTCATCGTCACCAGCATGACGGCGCCCGCGGTGCTGCATTTGCCCTATGCCTCGGTGGCCGAACTGCAGGCCGACATCCGAGCCCACAACGACGGCACCCGGCCGCTCGAGCCGTACCAGTTGATCTCGCAGTACACGCTGGATCCGCTGCTGCGCGCGCAAGCCGAAGCCACCCCCGACGTAGACGTGCGCTTCGGCCACGAGATGCTCGACTTCGAGCAGGACGCGGCCGGCGTGACCGCGCGCATCCGCTGCCCGGACGGCAGCATTGAAACCGTACGCGCAGCCTACATGGTGGGCTGCGACGGCGGCTCGAGCCCGGTGCGCAAGGCGCTGGGCATCCAGCTCTCGGGGCGCGGCCGGATCCGCCACATGCGCGCGGCGCTGTTCCGCGCGGACGACCTGTTCGAGCGCATCCCCGTAGGCAAGGGACGCCACTACCACATCATCGGCGATTCCGACTTCACCTCTATCACGGTGCAGGACTCCACCCGCCATTTCCGCATGAATACCATGTACCGCGAAGGCGAGGACGTGGAGGAGAAATTCCGCCGTTCGGTGGGCCACGACCTCGACTTCGAATTCGAGACGCTCTATACCGGCGAGTGGTACCAGCATCTGCTGTGCGTCGACAGCCTGGGACGCGGCCGTGTCTTCATCGCCGGCGATGCCGCGCACCTGGTGATCCCGACCGGCGGGCTGGGCATGAATACCGCCGTGGGCGACGTGATCGACCTGGCATGGAAGCTGGCCGGCACGCTGCGCGGCTGGGGCGGCCCGGAGCTGCTGCAGTCCTACCTGACCGAACGCCTGCAGATCGACCGCCGCAACGTGCAGGCCTCGACCAACGCCGCCGAAGGCCGGGTCGACTGGCGCGGCGCCTACAAGCCGGACATCAACGACGACACGCCCGAAGGCCGCGCGACGCGGGCCGAGGTGGCGCGCATCGCCGACATCGAGCAGCGCAAGACCAATGAGATCCTCGGCATCGAGATGGGCTATCGCTACATCGATACCACCATCATCTGCCAGGAACCCGGCGAGGGTCCCGATCCCGACAGCCGCGCCTACACGCCCACCACGTGGCCCGGCGCACGCATTCCCCACGTCTGGCTGGAAGACGGCAGCGCGCTCCAGGACCACATGGCGCAGGGCTACAACCTGATCAAGCTGGGCCCCAAGGGCAGCCACGACACCCGCGCGCTGGAAGAGGCGCTGCGCGGCTTCGGCGCGCCGCTGGCGGTGCACGAGTTCGAGGACGAGGCGCCGCTGCGCATCTACGGCCACACGCTGTTGCTGCTGCGGCCGGATCTGCACGTGGCCTGGCGGGGCAACGCGCCGCCCGACGATCCCGCCCGGGTGGCCTCCATCGCGACCGGCCATGGCGATCCGGCAGCCGCCGGCGGCCAGGAAACGGCGCGAGCGGCCGCCGCGTCCTGAGATACGTCCCCAGCAACCACCACGAATCGGAGTCAGAACATGGCAGAAGTACTCGGGCTCGGCATTTCCCACTGGCCGCGCCTGCACGACCTGGACGATACCTTCGCCAAACGCCTCAGGGCCAACCTGCAGCACCCGGACATCCCGGCCGACGTCAAGGACATGGCCAACTGGCCGGCCCCCATGCGGGCCGAATGGGAAGCCGGCATGGATGCGGCCGCGGCCCACCGCGAGAAGCTGCTGGCCGGCATACGCAAGGCTCGCGCCGCGCTCGACGATTTCAAGCCGGACGCCATCGTGGTCTGGGGCGACGACCAGTACGAGAATTTCCGCGAGGATATCGTTCCGCCCTTCTGCGTGCTGGCCTACAAGGAAGACCTGCACGTCCAGCCGCATGGTCCCCACGGCAATCCCTGGGACGAGCCGACCGACCACAGCTTCCACGTGCGCATGGCGCCCGAGGTCGGACACTACCTGACCTCGCGGCTGATCGAATCCTCGTTCGACGTGGCTTACGCCTACAAGCCGCTGCACCGCAAGGATCTCTCGCATGCCTTCATGAACGTCGTGCTGTACCTGGACTACGACCGCAAGGGCTTCGCCTATCCGATGGTGCCGTTCACGATCAACTGCTACGGCAGCGACGTGATCTGCAATCGCGGCTCGGTGCCCAAGATCAAGGCCACGGAACGGCACCTGGACCCGCCCGCGCCATCGCCGCTGCGCTGCTTCGATCTGGGCCGGGCAACGGCGCGCGCGATGCGCGCCAGCCCGTGGCGCATCTGCCTGATGGCCTCGTCGAGCTGGTCGCATGCTTTCCTGTGCGCCAAGTACTGGCAGATGCACCCCGACGTGGAGAACGACCGCCGCCTGTACGATGCCCTGGTCAAGGGCGACTACGAGGCGTGGCGGCAGACCCCCTTGGCTCAGGTGGTTGACGCGGGGCAGCAGGAGGTGCTGAACTGGTTCTGCCTGATGGGCGCCATGTACGAACTCAACGCCCACTTGTCGTGGTCCGATTACGTCGAGACCTACATCTTCAACTCCAACAAGGTCACGGTCATCTACGACCCCGTCTAGCAAGGAGATCGCATGGCATCCGCCTCTTCCGCCCGCGTCAGCATCCAGGTCGACGGGCTCGAACGCAAATCGCCGGCGCCCACGGCTTGCCGCATCGGCAAGCTGGTGATGTCGGGCGGCATCTACGGGCGCAATCCGGCCACGCGCGAGCTGGCGGAAGATGCCCAGGCGCAGACATCGCAGTTGTTCGAGAACATCCACGCCGTGATGCAGGCAGCCGGCGGCACCGTCGCCGACATCATCAAGATCGAGTTCGATGTGTCCGACATGACGCTCCGCGCCATGGTCAACCGGGCCTGGGAAACGATGTTTCCGGATGCCGGCTCGCGCCCGGCGCGCCACGTCGTTCCGGCCGGCCACCTGCCCGAAGGCGCCCACGTGCGCTGCGAGCTCTATGCCGTGCTGGACGAGGTGCGTCCATGAGCGGCGGCGGCCAGGCCTGGCGCCGCAGCGTCGACGTCCATACGCATTTCGTTCCGGAAACGCTGGCGGCCATGCCCCCCGGGGGCCCGTCCCGCATGTGGCCGACGATGGCGCCCGCCGAGTGCGCGTGCCACCGCCATGTCATGATAGACGGCAAGAACTACCGAACCGTCACGGACCAGTGCTGGGACGCCGGCAAGCGCACCGCGGACATGGACGCGATGCGCATCGGCATGCAGGTCATCTCGCCCATGCCTGAACTGCTGTCGTACTGGATGCCGGGCGCAGCCTGCGCCGTGCTGCACCGCGATCTGAACGAGCAAATGGCGCGGCTGGCAGCCGGCCACCCTGACCGTTTCCTGGCGCTGGGCGCGGTGCCCATGCAGGACATGGACCGTGCGGTCGAGGAATTGGAATACATCGCCGGCACGCTGGGTTTTCCCGGCGTGGAAATAGGCAGCAACGTCAATGGCGAACCGCTGGGCCTGCCGAAGTTCCAGCCCTTCTTTGCCGCCGCCGAGCGTCTTGGGCTGTGCGTGTTCGTCCACGCCATCCGACCCGCCGGGGCCGACCGGCTGGTCGGGCCGGCCTCGCTGCAGCAGGCGTTGGGCTTCCCGTCGGAAATCGGCCTGGCCGCGGCCTCGATCATCACCGGCAACGTGCTGGAACGGCACCCCCGGCTGCGGATCGCCTTCAGCCACGGCGGCGGCACGCTGGCCATGCTGCTGCCGCGGCTGGAGAACGCCTGGCAGCGAGCGGCGGAGATCAAGGAGTCGATGCAGACGTCGCCCACGCTGCAGGCCCGTCGCATGTTCTACGACGACCTGGTCTACGACGCGCCGACCATAGGTTTGCTGCTGGAGCGGTTCGGATCCGCGCAAGTGATGATAGGCACGGACTACCCCTTCCGGGTCATGGATCGCGAGCCGGTCGAACGGCTGGAGAGCCTGGGCCTGGATCAGGCGTTGCGCGACGCCGTATATGGAGAGAACGCGCGGCGCTTCCTGGCTCGATGAACCCCGGGCCGCATTGCGCGGCCCGCCGGTGTCAATTGGGCGCCTTGGGCGTCGCTTGCGTACCTTTGACCACCGTCAGCGCGGACGCGATCAAGCCGCTGATATCGCTGACGTTGGCCGGCACGATGAGGGTATTGTTGGTCTTGGCCAGGTTGCCGAAGGCATCGACGTAGCGCTCGGCCACCTTGAGGTTGACCGCCTCCATGCCGCCGGGGTGATTGATGGCCTCGGCCACCTGGATGATGGCCTTGGCCGTGGCGTCCGCCACGGTGACGACGGCGGTCGCCTCGCCCTGGGCCTGGTTGATCTGGGCCTGCTTCTCGCCCTCGGAACGGGCAATGGCGGCTTCGCGCTCGCCGGTGGCGATGTTGATCTGCTCCTGGCGCCGGCCTTCGGAGGCCGCGATCAGCGCGCGCTTCTCGCGCTCGGCGGTGATCTGCGCCTGCATGGCGCGCAGGATTTCGGCCGGCGGGGTCAGGTCCTTGATCTCGTAGCGCAGCACCTTCACGCCCCAGTTCAGCGCCGCCTCGTCGAGCGCGCTGACGATGCTGCTGTTGATCTGCTCGCGCTCCTCGAAAGTCTTGTCCAGCTCCAGCTTGCCGATGACCGAACGCAGCGTGGTCTGCGCCAGCTGGGTGATGGCGACGATGTAATTGGACGAGCCGTACGAGGCGCGCATCGCGTCGGTGACCTGGAAGTACAGGATGCCGTCCACCTGGAGCTGGGTGTTGTCGCGCGTGATGCAGACCTGGCTGGGCACGTCGAGCGGGATCTCCTTCAACGAATGCTTGTAGGCCACGCGCTCGATGAACGGGATCACGAAGCCGGCGCCGGGCTGCAGGACGCGGTCGAACTTGCCCAGCCGTTCGACGACCCAGGCATGCTGCTGCGGGACGATCGCGATCGCCTTGACGACGATCAGGATGGCCAGGACGAGGATGACCAGCAGGACGATAGTGGATTCGTTCATGACGCTCCCTTGTGATGATGAAGCCGCCGCGCGCTCGCGCCGCGGGCGGGGTCCGGATTCAGGCGGCGGCGTGCGCCGGCGATAGCACCAGGCTGCTGCCTTTCAGTTCGGTGATGACGTACAGGCCGGGCACGGGCGACACGCCTGGCGCCGCTTCCGCCCGCCAGTGCGCGCCGCGGTACCAGACCCGGGTGGCGCCGTCGGCGTCCCAGGCCTCGACCTTGACGGTCTGGCCGATGTCCATGTTCAGGTCGGCATTGCGCGACGGTGCGCTGCTGCCGCGCTTCTTGAGGATGTTCAGGCGCTTGAGCACCAGCACCGCCAACAGCACCGCCGCCGCGCAGACGACCAGTTGCCAGGCGATATCCACGCCCGCCCACGCCACGATGCCCGCGGCGGCAAATCCGATCGCGACCATCAGCAGGTAGAACGTACCGCTCATGACCTCGCCGATCAAGGCCAGCGCCATCAAGCCGAACCACACCCAGGCGGGATTCATCGATGCCTCCTTCATGCAGCAGCCCGCAAGCCGCCCAGCCGCCACGCCCAAGCGCGGCATTCATTTCCCCTATTATGCCCTGCTCGCCTGCAGCCCTGCCGTGAAGGTCGATATGCAGGACAAAGCCGCTGCCGGACACACGAAAGAAAAAAGCGAGAAGCCCGCAAGCCCCTCGCTTTCTCAATCGCAACGTCGACCCAGCGCGCCGCCCCACCTCGGCGCAGCGGATCCGGCTCCGCCGGTCCGCCAGTACCGCCCCCCCGGGAAGGGGGACGCGTCAGCGCGCAGGGAAGCTTTACTTGGCCAAAGCCTTCCAAGTGTCGACCACCGTATCCGGATTCAGCGAAATCGACTTGATCCCCTGCTCCTTCAGCCAGACGGCGAAATCCGGATGGTCGGAGGGGCCCTGGCCGCAGATGCCGACGTACTTGCCGGCCGCGAGGCAAGCCTCGATCGCGCGCTTGAGCAGCGCCTGGACGGCCGGGTCGCGTTCGTCGAAGTCGGCGGCCAGCAGCTCCAGGCCGGAGTCGCGGTCCAGGCCCAGGGTGAGCTGGGTCAGGTCGTTCGAGCCGATCGAGAAGCCGTCGAAGTATTCGAGGAACTGCTCGGCCAGCACCGCGTTGGACGGCACTTCGCACATCATGATCAGGCGCAGGCCGTTCTCGCCGCGCTTGAGCTGGTTGTCGGCCAGCAGGCCCACCACGCGCTCGGCCTGCTTGAGCGTGCGCACGAAGGGCACCATGATCTCGACATTGGTCAGGCCCATCTGTTCGCGCACGCGGCGCAGCGCCTCGCATTCCATGCGGAAGCACTCGGCGAACTCGTCGGCGATGTAGCGCGAGGCGCCGCGGAAGCCCAGCATCGGGTTCTCTTCCTCGGGCTCGTAGCGCGAGCCGCCGATCAGCTTGCGGTACTCGTTCGACTTGAAGTCGGACATGCGCACGATCACGGATTTCGGATAGAAGGCCGCGGCGATGGTGGCGATGCCCTCGGCCAGCTTGTCGACGAAGAACGCGCGCGGGCTCGCGTAGCCGCGGGCCACCGATTCCACTGCCTTCTTCAGCTCGCCGTCGACGTTCGGATAGTCGAGGATGGCCTTGGGGTGGATGCCGATGTTGTTGTTGATGATGAACTCGAGGCGGGCCAGGCCCACGCCGCCGTTCGGGATCTGCGCGAAGTCGTAGGCGAGCTGCGGATTGCCCACGTTCATCATGATCTTGACGTCGATGGCGGGCATCTCGCCGCGGCGGACTTCTTCGACTTCGGTCTCGAGCAGGCCGTCGTAGATCCGGCCTTCGTCGCCTTCGGCGCAGGACACGGTGACCATGGCGCCGTCCTTCAGCACTTCGGTGGCGTCGCCGCTGCCCACGACCGCCGGGATGCCCAGCTCGCGCGCGATGATGGCCGCGTGGCAGGTCCGGCCGCCGCGGTTGGTGACGATGGCCGAGGCGCGCTTCATGACGGGTTCCCAGTTGGGATCGGTCATGTCGGTGACGAGCACGTCGCCAGGCTGGACCTTGTCCATCTCGGCCAGGTCGGAGACCAGGCGTACCGGACCCGAGCCGATCTTCTGGCCGATCGCGCGGCCGGTGACCAGCACGTCGCCGGTGGCCTTGAGGCGGTAGCGCTGCTGCACGTCGTTGCCGGACTGCTGCGACTTCACGGTTTCCGGGCGCGCCTGCAGGATGTAGATCTTGCCGTCGTTGCCGTCGCGGCCCCACTCGATGTCCATGGGACGGCCGTAATGCTTCTCGATAATGACGGCATAGCGCGCCAGCTCGATCACGTCTTCGTCGGACAGCGAGAAGCGGTTGCGCTGCTCGGGCGCGACGTCGACCGTGCGCACGGCGCGGCCTTCGGTGCGGGCCGGGTCGAATTCCATCTTGATCAGCTTGGAGCCGATGCGGCGGCTGACGATGGAATAGTGGCCGGCTTCCAGCGTAGGCTTGAAGACGTAGAACTCGTCGGGGTTGACTGCGCCCTGCACCACGGTTTCGCCCAGGCCGTAGGACGAGGTGATGAAGACGACGTCGGGAAAGCCCGATTCGGTGTCGATGGTGAACATGACGCCGGCCGCGCCGGTGTCGGAGCGGACCATGCGCTGGATGCCCGCGGACAGCGCCACGTCGGCATGGGCGAAGCCCTTGTGCACGCGATACGAGATGGCGCGGTCGTTGTACAGCGACGCGAACACGTGGCGGATCTTGTCCAGCACGTCGTCGACGCCGACCACGTTGAGAAAGGTTTCCTGCTGGCCTGCGAACGAGGCGTCGGGCAGGTCTTCGGCGGTGGCGGACGAGCGGACGGCGAACGAACCCTTGCCGTCGGCATCGAGCCTGGCGAACGCTTCACGGATCTCCTTCTCGAACCTGGCCGAGAACGGAGCATCGACGATCCATTGCCGGATTTCCGCGCCGGTCTCGGCGAGCGCGCGCACGTCTTCCGGATTCAAGGAAGACAGGCGGTCGTTGATCCGGGCATCCAGGCCCGAATCCTTCAGGAAATCGCGGAAAGCCTCCGCCGTGGTGGCGAAACCGCCCGGCACGCGGACTCCGGCGCCGGTCAGCTGGCTGATCATCTCTCCTAGTGAGGCGTTCTTTCCTCCTACCGAGTCAACATCCGTCATGCGGAGTTGCTCGAACGGTACGACATAAGACATGGAAGTCCCCTATTACAATGGCAAGAAAGCTTGTTTGGCGAGCGCACACGCAAAGCTACGGGGTCGTGGTGATGCGCTGGCCAAACCCGCCTTCGCCTCGGCCCAGGGCCTTCTCGAGCCTGGGACGACTGCCGGCGTAACCGGGGGAATCCCGGAATTGTACGACGGCTGGCGCCTGTTCTGCACCACCGGTCTTTCTTGAGCCTTCCCGGCCCCCCGGGAACCCCCTGTTTTTGCGAGAACTTCATGCCTCAACCCGCCCCCGCGCAGAACAACTACCTGCGCACCGTGTTCGTGGTTTCCGACGGTACCGGCATCACGGCCGAGACCTTCGCGCATTCCGTGCTCGCGCAGTTCGAGAGCGCCCGTTTCCGTCATATCCGGCTGCCCTTCATCGATTCCGTGGACAAGGCCGCGGACGTCGCCACGCGCATCGATGCGGCTTTCGCAACCGACGGCCAGCGCCCCATCGTCTTCAGCACTCTGGTCAACTCCGAGATCAACACGCGCGTGAGGCAGGCCAACGGCTTGTTCCTGGACCTGTTCTCGACCTTCGTCGAGCCCATCGAGCAGGAACTGAACATCAAGTCCAGCCACTCCATCGGCCGCTCGCACAACGCCGCGAACACCAAGCAGTACCAGAGCCGGATCGAGGCGATCAACTTCAGCCTGGCCCACGACGACGGGCAGTACATGAAGGGGCTGGAGCAGGCCGACGTGATCCTGGTCGGCGTGTCGCGCTGCGGCAAGACGCCGACCAGCCTGTACCTGGCCATGCAATACGGCGTGAAGGCCGCCAATGTTCCGCTCATCCCCGACGATTTCGAACGCGGCGGCCTGCCTTCGGCCATCCTGCCCTATCGCAGCAAGCTGTTCGGCCTGACCATTCAGCCCGAACGGCTCTCGGAAGTGCGGCACGAGCGCCGGCCCGACAGCCGCTACGCCTCGCTGGAGCAATGCCGCTACGAAGTGGCCGAGGCCGAGAAGATGATGCGGCGCGAAAGCATCCGGTGGCTGTCGACGACGACCAAATCCATCGAAGAAATCTCCACCACGGTGCTGCAGAAGATCGGGCTGGAAGGCCGGTTCTACTGAGCCGCCCCACCGGTTGCCCGCGCCGGCCCGACGCTGGCGAGCCTATACCCCCTTTTGCCCACGACGCCATGCAATCGATCTTCCATCTCGCTTTCAACGTCACCGACCTCGCCCAGGCGCGCCGCTTCTACGGCGACGTCCTGGGCTGCGCCGAAGGCCGCAGCACCGACACCTGGGTCGATTTCGATTTCTTCGGCCACCAGATTTCGCTGCACCTGGGCGAACCCTTCAAGACCGCGCGCACCGGCCACGTGGGCGACAAACTGGTGCCCATGCCGCACTTCGGCATCATCCTGCAGTTGGACGACTGGCAGGCCTTGGCCGGCCGGCTGCAGGCCGCGGGCACGGCGTTCGTGCTGGAGCCGCAGGTGCGCTTCCAGGGCCAGCCGGGCGAACAATCGACCATGTTCTTCCTGGACCCGTTCGGCAACCCGATCGAGGTCAAAGGGTTCAAGAGCTTCGAATCGGTGTACGCGGCCTGAGGCCGCGCCCGGCCACCCACCCTGGCGGTCAGTCGGCCAGGTAGCGCCGCCGCTGCTCGAACAGGCAGACCGCCGCCGCGGCGGCCACATTGAGCGACTCGGCGGCGGGTTCCTGCGGGATGCGCACCCGCCAGGCCGCGGCGGCCTGCAGGTCGGCCCGCACGCCCTGCCCTTCATTGCCGAACACCCAGGCGGCCTGCCGGGGCAACGGCACCTGGTAGAGGTCGACGGCGTCGTCGAGGGTCGTCGCCGCCAGCGGCACGGCGAGTCGTTCCAGCAGCGCACCCAGGTCGACCCGCTCGTGGATGGCCAGCGAGAAATGCGCGCCCTGGCCCGAACGCAGCACCTTGGGCGACCATGCGAAAGCCGTTTCTTCCGAGAGGAAGACGCGGCGCACGCCCGCCGCCGCGCACGTGCGCAGGATGGAACCGACATTGCCTGGGTCCTGGATGCGATCGAGCAGCACGCAAGACTCCGTCACCCGCTCCGGCATCGGCGGCGCCGGGGTATCGATCACGAAGACCACGCCCTGCCCGGCCTGGACCTGCTCCAGGTCGTCGATCAGATTGCCGTCCAGCCACACCTGCAGGTCTTGCGGCACCTGCTCGCGCAAAGCCCGCACTTCGGCGCTGGCGCGCTCGCCCTCGAGGCGCCGGGTGTCGAATAGCGCCTGGCGCGGCAACCCCTGCCACTGCAAATAGGCTTCGCACAAGTGCACGCCTTCGAGCAGCGACATGCCGGCGTTGCGCCGCGCCTGGCCGTGCTGGGCGAGTTTCCGCAGCGACTTGAACAAAGCGTTGTCGCGCGAGGCAATGCGTTTCACGGGTAGGAATCCGTATCGCGCAGCAAGCTTCTGCGCACCGGCTCGAAGCTGCGCCGGTGTTCGGGGCAAGGGCCGTGTTCGAGCAGGCAGCGCAGGTGATGGGGCGTGCCGTATCCCTTGTGCCGGTCGAAGCCGTACATGGGGTAGACCTCATGCAGACGCACCAGCTCGGCGTCGCGCGCGGTCTTGGCGAGAATAGACGCCGCCGAAATGGCCTGCACCTGGGCATCGCCGCCGATGACGGTCTGGACCCGGCAGGACAGCGCCGGCGCGCGGTTGCCGTCGATCTGCACCAGGTCGGGCGGCAGCGCCAGTCCCTCGACCGCCCGGCGCATGGCCAGCATGGTCGCGTTCAGGATGTTCAGGGTGTCGATCTCGACGACGCCGACGCTGGCCACGCACCAGGCCCGGGCACGCTCGCGTATCAGCGGCGCCAGCTCGTCGCGGGCCTGCTCGGACAGCACCTTGGAGTCGTTCAGCCCATCGATGGGACGCTCGGGATCCAGTACCACCGCCGCCGCATAGACCGGCCCGGCCAGCGGGCCGCGGCCGGCTTCGTCCACTCCGGCGACGATCATGGACAGCAGCGCCGCCGCATCGAAGACGCCCGCCAGGTCCGGCCCGGGCGACTCCATCGCAGCCCAGCCGAAATCGGTCTGCACCCAGCCCTTCTCAGCCATGGCCCGCCACCTCCAGAATGGCCTGGCTGGCTAGCGCCGGCGTATCGCGCACGAGGTCGTCGTGCAAGGCGCCGAAACGCGTCTCCAGGCGCTGCCGGGCGGCGTCGTCGGTCAGCGCCTGCCAGGCCGCGGCGGCCAGCGCCTCGGGCGTGGCCGCATCCTGCAGCAGCTCGGGAACCACAGTCTCCCGGCACAGGACGTTGGGCAGGCCGACCCAAGGCAGGTAGGCCTGCCGGCGCATGATCCACCACGACAGCCTGGGCAGCACGTACGACACCACCATGGGGCGCTTGAACAATGCGGCTTCCAGGGTGGCCGTGCCGCTGGCCACCAGCACGGCGTCGCAGGCGGCGAGGATGTCGTGCGAGCCGCCGACTACGACGTGCAGGTTGTCCAGTCCCCCCAGTGCCTGGGCGTGGGCTTCGAATTCCCGCTGGCGCTCGGCATTGGCCATCGGCGCCCAGAAGCGCAGCGCAGGGTCGCGCGCCTGCAGCAGCCTGGCGGCAGCCAGGAAGCGCGGGGCGAGGTGCCGGACTTCGCCCGCGCGGCTGCCCGGCATCAGCGCCAGGACCCGGTCCTGCTGCGCGATGCCCAGGCGGGCGCGGGCACCGGCGCGGTCGGGCACGCGGGCGATGACGCGCGCCAGCGGATGGCCGACGTAGGTAACCGGCACGCCGGCGTCCTGATAGATCTTTTCTTCGAACGGGAACACCACCAGCATGTGCGAGACGGCAGCGCGAATGGTGTTGATGCGCTCGCCGCGCCAGGCCCATAGCGAGGGCCCGATGAAGTGCACGGTGGGAATGCCGCCCTCGCGCAGGGCCCGCTCCAGGCCGAAGTTGAAGTCGGGCGCGTCCACGCCGACGAAGGCCGCCGGCCGCTCGGCCAGCCAGCGTTCGCGTACCGCGCGGCGTATGCCCAGCAGTTCCGGCAGGTGCATCAGCACGTCGGCATAGCCGTTGACTGCGAGCTTCTGCATGGGATACCAGGCGTCGAACCCGTGGGCCTGCATCTTGGGCCCGCCGATGCCGGCCAGGGCGTAGGCTGGCGCACATTCGCGCAAGGCCTGGACCACGGTGGCGGCCAGCAGGTCGCCCGACGGTTCGCCCGCCACCATGCCGATGGAGGGCTGGCCCGCTGATGACACGCCCGCCTCCGTCAACGCACGATACCGCGCGTGGCGGTATCGAGGAAATCCAGCAGGGTCTTCAGCGGAGCATCCAGCTCGGGCTCCTGCGCTCGCCTGGCCTGGAGCGCGGCGCGCGCCTCATCCAGCGTCAGTCCCTGGCGGTACAAGGTCTTGTAGGCTGCGCGCAAGCCCGCTATCTGCGCGGAAGTGAAGCCCCGCCGCTTGAGCCCTTCGACATTGATGGCCGCCGGGCGGGCAGGACTGCCTGCGGCGGTGACGAAAGGCGGCAGATCCTGCAGCAGCGTCGCATGGACGCTGGTCATGGCGTGCGCGCCGATCTTGACGAACTGGTGTACGCCGGTCATGCCGCCCAGGATGACGTGGTCGCCGATGTGCACGTGTCCCGCGAGCTGCGTGCCGTTGGCCAGGATGACGTGGCTGCCCAACTGGCAATCGTGCGCGACGTGCACGTAGGCCATGATCCAGTTGTCGTCGCCCAGGCGCGTGACACCGGCGTCCTGGACGGTTCCTGTGTTGATGGTGCAGCTTTCGCGAATGGTGTTGCCGTTGCCGATCTCCAGCCGCGTGGGTTCGCCGGCGTATTTCTTGTCCTGCGGCGCCGCGCCGATGGAGCACGACGGGAAAAAGCGGTTGTCCCGGCCTATCGTGGTATGGCCGTCGATCACGCAATGCGGGCCTACTTCGGTGCCGGCGCCTATGCGCACGCTGGAGCCGACGATGCTGAAGGGGCCTATCGTCACGCCGTCGTCCAGCTGGGCGGCCGGATCGACGATGGCTGTGGGGTGTATCCTCGCCACGCTCGACTTCCGCCTCAGGGCTCGAGCACGCGCATGGTGCACATCAGGTCGGCTTCGGCGGCCACCTGGCCGTCCACCAGGGCCTTGCCGTTGTACTTCCAGATGCCGCGCGAGCTACGCTCGACGTTGACTTCGAGGCTGAGCTGGTCGCCGGGCACGACCGGCCGCTTGAAGCGCGCGCCGTCGATGCCGACGAAGTAGTACACGGTGTTGTCGTCGGGCTTCTTGCCGGCCGCGGTGAACGACGTGATGGCGGCAGCCTGGGCCATGGCCTCCAGGATCAGCACGCCCGGCATGACCGGGTGATGCGGAAAATGGCCGGTAAAGAACGGTTCGTTGAACGATACATTCTTGATCGCGCGAATCGATTCCCCGGGTTTGACGTCGATGACCCGATCGATCAGCAGCATCGGGTAGCGATGCGGCAAATGGTCGAGTATCCCCTTTATGTCCATTTCCATACGAATTTCCAATGTGCTTGGTGCGTGGCGGCCGCCACCCGCGTCCGCCCGCTTTCTACTTCTTTTCGAGAGCCTTGAGGCGCTTGGCCATCGTCGCCAAATGCCTGACTGCCACCGCATTGCGCTCCCACTGCGCATGCTCGGTCATCGGAAAGAAACCGGTGTACTGGCCCGGCTTGTCGATGTTGCTATGCACCGGCGTAGCAGCCGAGATGAAGACATCATCGCCGATTTTCAGGTGCCCGCCTATCATGGCGGCCCCGCCGATGGAGCAGCGCTCGCCCACGGTCGTCGACCCGGCGATACCGACACACGCCGCCATCGCGGTGTGATCGCCGATCCGGCAGTTATGGCCGATCATGATCTGGTTGTCGATCTTGACGCCATTGCCGATGAGCGTGTCGTCGAGCGCGCCGCGGTCGATCGTGGTGTTGGCGCCGACCTCGACGTCGTCGCCCAGACGCACGCCGCCGAATTGCGGGATCTTGGTCCAGGCGCCCTTGGCGCGGGACGGATCGGGCGCGAAGCCGAAGCCGTCGTCGCCGAGCACCGCACCCGACAGGATCACGCAGCGCGCGCCCATGCTGACCCCCCGGTACAGCGTGACACGCGGATGGAGCACCGAATCGGCGCCGATGCGGCAGCCGGGGCCGACGTAGCAGCCGGCGCCTATGCTGGCCCGCGGGCCGACGGCGGCGCCGCTCTCGATCACCGCCAGCGGCCCCACGTGCGCACTGGGGTCGACGCTGGCGTCGGGCGCCACGACCGCGGACGGATGGATGCCGCCTGCCGGCAGCGGATGAAGCTGGCTTTCGAACCACTGCCCGATCCGGGCGAACAGCAGATACGGGGCGTTACAAATGATCAGGATCAAGGCTTCGCCGGCGCGCCCTGCCTCGGCCAGCATGGCGCGGTACGCCTGGGCGACCTCGGCCGTGACCAGCACCGCAGCCGCCTGGGCCTCGGCAAGCTGCGCCTGGTAGCGCGGATTGGCGACGAAGCTGATTTCCTGCGGCCCTGCCCGCTCGAGGTTGGCGATGCCTGCGACGCGTATCTCGCCGGCAGGCACTTGCGCGCCCCCCTGCTCGATCGACCACGTCAGGCCGCTGGTATCGGTTTCCTCGAGCAGCCGTTGCAATACCGGCGCCTTGGACGGGTCAAGCAATATGGGCATTCGGAACTCGCGCGAACGGCAGGAACGGAAAACGGCTGCGCAATTACTTGGCGCCGCCGTTCAACGCTTTGAGCACCTTGTCGGTGATATCGACGCGCGGGCTGACCACGACGGCTTCCTGGAGGACCAGGTCGTAGTTTTCCTGCTCGGCGATCTGCTTGATCACACGGTTGGCTCGCTCGAGAATCTGCGACAGTTCCTCGTTGCGGCGCTGGTTCAGGTCCTCTTGGAACTCGCGGCGCTTGCGCTGGAAATCCTTGTCGAGGTCGCTCAGCTCGCGCTGGCGGCGGGTGCGGTCGGACTCCGACATCACCGCGCCGTCCTTGTCGAGCTGTTCGGACATGGTGCGCAGGCGCGCCGCCAGATCCTGCAGGTCGGCATCGCGCTTCTTGAAGTCGGCTTCGATCTTGGCCTGCGCCGCCTTGGCCGGGGCGGCATCGCGGAAGATGCGCTCGGTGTTGACGAAGCCTATCTTGACCGGAGCCTGCGATGCAGCCTGTGCATGAGCCGCGCCGACTGCAGCGCTGGAAAGTACCAGCGCCGCCAGCACCCGGCCGGCACCCCTGACAGCGGAAGAGGCGGTCAGACTGGTGGCAGATGTCGAAAACTTGCGGATCATTTAATTCTCGCTAGGAAGGTAGTCGTATATTTTGCCATCAATGGCGCGGCCCGTAGCAACCGATCGGCGCCCTGCAGTGGAAATGGTTGTAGCAGAAAACTTCCGGGCGGGCTCGCCTGCCGCGCCCGGCGTAACATCAGAAGCCGGTACCGATCTGGAACTGGAAGCTTTGCGTCCGGTCGTTGGATTTCGCGTTCAGCGCCTTGCCGAACGAAATCTTCAGCGGCCCGATGGGCGATTGCCAGCTCAGGCCGATACCCGCCGAGTAACGCAGCTGGCCGAGGTTGATGTTTTCGTCGTCGGCGTAGACGTTGCCGGCGTCGGTGAACAGGAACCAGCGCAGCGTGCGGTCCTGCTGGGTGCCGGGGAACGGCAGCAGCAGTTCGGCATTGGCGATCACGCGCTTGGCGCCGCCCAGGCTGTCGCCGTTCTTGCTGTCGCGCGGGCCCAGGCCGCCGCCGGCGTAGCCGCGCACCGAACCGATGCCGCCTGCGTAAACGTTCTTGAGCAGCGGATAGGGGCGGCCGCCAAAGCCCTTGCCGTAGTCGACCTGGCCGTTCAGCGCCAGGGTCAGGCTGCGGGTAATGGGCCAGAAGTACTGATGCTGGTAGCTGCCCTTGTAGTAGCGCAGATCGCCGAACAATGAGGATTCGGCCGCGGCGCGCTGGTAGGTGCCGCGCGTCGGGGCAAGCGCGCTGTCGCGCTTGTCGTTGCTCCAGCCCACCGAGAAGATGACGGCGTTGCTGCGGCCGCCGAACGTATTGACGTAGTCGATGTAGCGCTGCGGGCTGCTGTCGTACAGCTCGATGTCGTTGGCTTCCAGCGTGGCGCCGAAGAACACGCGCTGGGTCTCGGTGAACGGCACGCCGAAGGTCATGCCCGCACCCATGGTCTTGATGCGGTAGTCGCCGGTGTTGATCGACAGCGGACGCAGCGTGCGGTAGTAGACGCTCGTGGAACGGCTGATGCCGTCCTGCGTGAAGTACGGGTTGGTCTGGCTGATCGCGATCGTGCGATAGGTCTTGCCGGTGTTGATCTCGATACCCGCGGTGGTGCCGCTGCCGAAGATGTTGTCCTGGCTGATGCCCGCCGTCAGCACGACCTTGTCGGTGCTGCTGAAGCCGGCGCCCAGGTTGATCATGCCCGTCGGCTTTTCCTGCACGGTCACGTTGACGTCGACCTGGTCGGGCGTGCCCGGCACCGGCGGCGTTTCGAGGGTCAGGTTCTGGAAATAGCCCAGGCGGTCGATGCGGTCGCGCGACAGCTGGATCTTGCCGGCGTCGTACCAGGCGCTCTCGAGCTGGCGCATTTCGCGGCGGATCACCACGTCGCGCGTGCGCGTATTGCCGCCGATGTTGACGCGGCGCACGTAGACGCGCCGGTTGGGATCGACGAAGAAGGTGATGGAGGCGGTCTTTTTCTCGCGGTCCACCTGCGGCGTCGCGTTGACGTTGGCAAAAGCATAGCCCAGCTTGCCCAGGTGGTCGGTGATGGCCTTGCTGGAGCTGTTGACCTTCTCGGCCGAGAAGGTCTCGCCGGCCTTGACCGCGATCAGCTTGTTCAGGTCCTCGTCCAGGCCGAGCAGGTCGCCGGCCAGCTTGACGTCGCTGACCGAGTACTTCTCGCCTTCGGTGATCGACAGGGTGATGAAGATTTCCTTGCGGTCGGGCGAAATGGTCACCTGCGGCGAATCGACGTTGAATTCCAGGTAGCCGCGGTTCATGTAATAGGACCGCAGGGTCTCGATGTCGCCCTGCAGCTTCTGGCGCGAATACTGGTCGGCCTTGGTGTACCAGGTCAGCCAGCCCGGCGTGGTCAGCTGCAGCTGGTCGAGCAGTTCGCTCTCGCGGATGGCCTTAGCGCCGATGATCTTGATGCCGGCGATGTGGGCGACGTCCCCTTCGAACACGTCGAAGGTGATGCCCACGCGGTTGCGCTCGAGCGGCGTGACCGTCGGGACGATCTCGACCGAGTACTTGCCGCGCGCCAGATACTGCCGCTTGAGTTCCTGTTCAGCGCGCTCGAGCAAGGCGCGGTCGAAGATGCGAGCCTCGGCGAAGCCCACTTCGGCCAGCGACTTGAGCACGTTGGCCGATTCGAACTCGCGCATGCCGTTGAAGGAGATCGATGCGATCGCAGGCCGTTCGTCCACGATCACCACGACGACGTCGTTCTCGACCTCGATGCGCACGTCGCGGAAGAAGCCTGTGCCGTAGAGCGCCCGCACCGCCTGCGTGGCCTGCTCTTCGGTGAAGCGCTCGCCGACCTTGACCGGCAGGTATCCGAACACGGTTCCAGCTTCGGTGCGCTGGATACCCTCCACCCGGATGTCCTTGACGATGAAGGGATCGAAAGCATAGGCCAGCGGGGTGATCGCCATGGCCAGCAACATGGACAGCAGACGCGGCATGCGCCGGGTGCGGTTGGTCATTCGTAATCCCGGATTTCTAACTGATTGAGTGAATTGCGAAACCGCGACGCGGAGCGCGCCCCGGCTGCGGAGCCGCGGACCGCGAAAGGGGCGAGGCGAAAGTCGCTCATGAATCCTAGGTCAGCAGTCGCGTAAAGTCGTTGAACAAGGCAACGGCCATCAGCACCATCAGGATGCCGAAACCGGCGCGCTGCCCCACTTCCATCCAGCGTTCCGGAGGCGGGCTGCCCCGGATGATCTCGACGAGATAATACAGCAGGTGCCCACCGTCCAGCATGGGTATGGGCAGGAGGTTGAGCACGCCCAGGCTCACGCTGACCAGCGCCAGGAAGGCGATGTAGGCCTCCAGCCCGATTCTCGCGGTCTGGCCGGCATAGTCGGCGATCGTAACCGGACCGCTCAGGTTGCGCAGGGAAACGTCGCCGACCAGCATCTTGCCCAGCATGCGCAGCGAGAACCAGGAAACTTCGGCAGTGCGCTGGGCGCCCATCGCCAGGCTTTCCAGCGGACCGTGGCGCACCGTGATCAATTGGACGTCGCCGCCGATCTGGGCGCCGATGCGACCCACCGCGCGCCCCTCGACCTGCTCTTCACGCGGCAGCACGTCCACCGACACGGCGGCGCCGTCGCGCAGCACCGCCAAGCGCAGCGGCAGGCCGGCGTGCTCCTGGATCAGCCTGATCAACTCCGGCGCCGAAAGCCCGTCCCGGCCGCCCACGCCGACGATGCGATCGCCCTCGCGCAGCCCCGCCTCGGCAGCGGCGCTGCCCGCCAGCACGCCGCGGACCACGGGCTTGGGCGCGGCCAGTTCGAAGCCTTCGCGGCCCAGCACGTCGCCTTCCATATTGCCCAGATCGGCGCGGGAGAAATCCACGCTCCGGATCCGCTGTTCGCCCGAAGCGGTCTGCACCTCGACCTCGGACCGGGCCCGGTCCGTCATTCCCTTGAGCAGCATCCAGCGGGCATCGCCCCAGGTCGCCACGACGGCCGAGTCGATCGACACGATGCGGTCGCCGGACTGGATGCCGGCCATGGCCGCCGGGGTGCCGGATGCGGGGGGGCCCAGCACGGCCGCCGGCTCCTTCACGCCGACCATGTTCAGCGTGGCGTACAGCAAGGCGGCCAGCGCCAGGTTGAACACCGGGCCGGCCGCGACAATGGCGATGCGCCTGGCCACCGGCTGGGCATTGAACGCCCGGCCGCGCTCCGCGGCGGGAACGTCGCCTTCGCGTTCGTCCAGCATCTTGACATAGCCGCCCAGCGGAATGGCCGACAGCGCCCACTCGGTGCCATGCCGGTCGGTACGGCGGCACAACACTTTGCCGAAACCCACCGAGAACCGCAGGATGCGCACGCCGCAGGCGCGCGCCACCAGGTAATGGCCCAGTTCGTGGATCACTACCAGAATACCCAATGCGACGGCGAACGCCGCCAAAGTCAACAACATGGAAATCTCCTTGCCGCAGCGCCGCCGCGCACCGGCTCAACGCGCCCCTGTCACGCCCAGCCGGGCGAGCGTTTCGCGGGCCCGTTCCCGCGCCTGGGCGTCGAGATCGAGCAGACCGTCGAGCGAGCCCAGCGCATCCCCGGCGCGCGGCCAGTCGCCAGCGAGCACGGATTCGATGATAGCCGCGATTGCCGTATAGGGCGCCGCACCCCGCAAAAACGCTTCGACCGCGATTTCATTGGCAGCGTTCAGCGCCACACAGGCGCCCTGCCCTGCCCGCAACGCCTCGAAAGCCAGCCGCAGGCAGGGAAAACGCGCCAGATCGGGGGTTTCGAAGTCCAGCCGGCCGTGGCGAGCAAGATCCAGCGGGCTGACGCCGGCAGGCGTGCGCTCGGGGAAGGCCAGTCCGTAGGCGATGGGCGTCCGCATGTCGGGCTGTCCCAATTGGGCCAGTACCGAGCCGTCCTCGTATTCCACCATGGAATGGACCACGCTCTGCGGATGGATCAGGACTTCGATGCGCTCGGCGGGCATGGCGAACAGCCAATGCGCCTCGATGACCTCCAGCCCCTTGTTCAGCATGGTGGCCGAATCGACCGAGATCTTGCGTCCCATGGACCAATTGGGATGGGCGCACGCCTGCTCGGGCGTAACCCCGGCCAACTCGCCCAGCGGCCGGATACGGAACGGACCGCCCGAAGCGGTCAGGAGCAGCCGCCGCACGCCCGGCGCGGGCGCAGCCGGCGCCGAGGCCCTGCCGGCATGCGGCAGGCATTGGAAAATGGCGTTGTGCTCGCTGTCTATGGGCAGCAGTTCGGCGCCGCTGCGGCGCACCGCATCCATGAACAGCCTTCCGGCCACGACCAGCGCTTCTTTGTTGGCCAGCAGTACGCGCTTGCCCGCCTGCGCGGCGGCAAGCGCCGATGGCAGGCCGGCGGCGCCGACGATGGCGGCCATGACGGTATCGCTGGCGGAATCGGCCGCGGTATCGGCCAAGGCCTGCGCGCCGACACGGATCTCGGGCAGCCTGGCGCGTCCCTGCCAGGCTGCGGCAAAGCGCGCACGCGCCGCATCGTCCGGCACCACGACCACCGCGGCCTGGCTGGCGGCGGCCTGCGCGGCCAGTTGTTCCATCCTGCTGTGCGCGCTCAGCGCATGGACGCGATAGCGCTGCGGGTGACGCGCGATGACGTCGAGCGTGCTGACGCCGATCGAACCGGTCGCCCCGAGGACGGTAACTGTGCGGAAACTCATGAGAGCAGTACGGCCAGCGGCAGCACCGGGATCAAGGCGTCGATGCGGTCCAGCACGCCGCCATGGCCCGGCAGCAGGCGGCTGGAATCCTTCACGCCGGCACGCCGCTTGATCAAGGATTCGAACAGGTCGCCGGCAATGGACAGGACGGCCAGCACGATGGCTACCGCCAGCGCCCCGGCCCAGCCCCAGCGCGCCACCAGGGCCGCGCCGAAAGTGGCGGGGAAACAAGCGCTGCCCAGCACGAAAACGACCGACCCGGCCACGCCGCCCAACGCGCCCTCGCGCGTCTTGCCCGGACTGATGTGCGGCGCCAGCTTGCGCTTGCCCACCGCGCGGCCGACGAAATAAGCGGCGATGTCGGCGATCCAGACCAGCGCCAGCAGCGTCAGCAGGAATACCACCCCGCGCCCGAATCCCGCGATCAGCGCCGACCAGGCCGCCAACAGGGCGAACGGCGCGAGCAGGGTCAGCCAGGGATTGCGCGGATCGGCTTCGGCGCTGGCGCGCAGCAGCATGGGCACGAGCACGAACATCCACACCAGCGATACCGCGATCCACAGGCCACGCCAGAACAGCGCGCCTTCTCCCGCCGCCAGGTCGGCCGGCCCGGCATGCCAGCGCCAGGCCGCCAGCCCGGCACCCAGCGCGACACCGGCAAGCGCCGCGGGAAGATTGGCCCGCGCCACGCCCCCGCGCGGCGCCAAGGTCAGGCGCCACCATTCCCAGAGTGCGCATCCGACGAACAAGGCCATTAGCAATTCGAACGGCAGCGGGTTGCCGAGCGACAGCACGCCTGCCAGGACGATCAGCAGGACGACGGCGGTGATGACGCGTTGTCCGAGCATGGGTTCAGCTACCGTTGGAAACGTGGGGAGCCGCCTGGGCCCGCACCTGCGCGCTGGTGCGGCCGAAGCGGCGCTCGCGGCCACGATACGACTGGCAGGCCAGGTCGAGCTGGGCCGCATCGAAGTCGGGCCAATAGCAGTCGGTGAAATACAGCTCGGTATAGGCGAGCTGCCAGATCAGGAAGTTGGAAATGCGCTGTTCGCCGCCGGTGCGGATGAACAGGTCCGGCTCGGGGGCGTAGGCCATCGCCAGGTAGGGAGCCAACGCCGATTCGTCCAGCAGTTCCGGCCGGGCGGCCAGTTCGGGCCGTGCCGCCAGCAGGCGGCGCGTAGCCTGGAGGATATCCCAACGGCCGCCGTAATTGGCGGCGATGGTCAGCGTCAGGCGGTCGTTGTCGCGAGTGCGCGCCTCGACGTCGGCGATCAGTTCGCGCAATCGCGGTTCGAAGGCCTCGATGTCGCCCACCACCTTGAGCTTGATGCCGTTGCGGGCCAGCCTGGTGACCTCGCGCTCGAGCGCATGCACGAACAGCCGCATGAGCAGCGAGACTTCCTCGGCCGGACGGCGCCAGTTCTCGGAACTGAAAGCGAACAGCGTCAGGTATTCGATGCCGCGCACGGCGCAGGCCTCGACCACCGCGCGCACTGCATCGACTCCTTTCTTGTGGCCGGCCACGCGCGGCAGGAAGCGCTGCGTCGCCCAGCGGCCATTGCCGTCCATGATGATCGCCACGTGCCGGGGCACGGCGTCGGCTTGCGGCACGCCAAGGGTGGTACTCAATCCCATATGCAGCAAACCTTGAAGTGGGTCGCACCGCAAAGCGGTGCGGGGCGCGGACGATAGACGGACAAGAGCGGTCTCAAACCGTCATGATCTCCGCTTCTTTCTGGCTCACGAGCTTGTCGATCTCGGCCACAAAGCGATCCGTGAGCTTTTGCACGTCGTCCTGGGCGCGGCGTTCCTCGTCTTCGGAAATGTCCTTGTCCTTGACCAGGCGCTTGAGCTGTTCGTTGGCGTCGCGGCGCAAGTTGCGCACGGCGACCTTGGCGTCCTCGCCCTCGCTCTTGACCACCTTGGTCAGTTCGCGGCGGCGCTCTTCGGTCAGCGGCGGCATGGGCACGCGGATCAGATCGCCCATGGACTGGGGATTCAGGCCCAGATCGGACTCGCGGATGGCCTTCTCGATCACCTGGGCCATCTTCTTTTCCCAGGGCTGCACGCTCAAGGTGCGGGCATCGATCACGCTGAGGTTCGCGACCTGGCTCAGCGGCACCATGGAGCCGTAGTAGTCGACCTGGACGTGGTCCAGGATGCCGGCGCTGGCGCGGCCCGTGCGGATCTTCGACAAATTGGCCTTGAGCGTCTCGATGGACTTGCCCATTTTGGTTTCGGCGTTTTTCTTGACGTCGGAAGCGCTCATCGCGGTCTCCTGCTAGATTCTGAACAGTCGGTCAAACATGCACCAGCGTGCCTTCGTCGTCGCCGGAAACGACGCGCTTCAAGGCACCGGGCTTGTTGATCGAGAAAACCTTGATCGGCAGCTTCTGGTCGCGGCACAGCGCGAACGCGGTCGCGTCCATGACTTCGAGCCGGCGCACGATGGCCTCGTCGAAGCTGATGCGGCTGTAGCGCGTGGCGGTAGGATCTTTCTTCGGATCGGCCGAATAGATGCCGTCGACCTTGGTTGCCTTCAAGACGATTTCGGCGCCGACCTCCGCGCCGCGCAGCGCGGCGGCGGTGTCGGTCGTGAAAAAGGGATTGCCCGTACCCGCGGCGAAAATGACGACCTTGCCCTCTTCCAGGTAGCGCAGGGCCTTGGGGCGGATATAGGGCTCGACCACCTGCTCGATGGTCAGCGCGGACTGCACGCGGGCATCGATGCCGCGGCGCTTGAGCGCGTCCTGCAGCGCCAGCGAGTTCATGATGGTCGCCATCATGCCCATGTAGTCGGCGGTGGCGCGGTCCATGCCCTGGGCACCGGGCGCCACGCCGCGAAAAATGTTGCCGCCGCCGATCACCAGAGCCAGCTCGACGCCCAACTCGGCCACTTCGGCGATTTCCTCGACCATGCGGCCGATGGTTGCGCGGTTGATACCGAACGCATCGTCACCCATAAGGGCTTCACCCGACAGCTTGAGCAGTACGCGCTTGTACGCCCCCGTTTTCGCATCAGATGCGTTCATTTCCACCGTCATACGTACTCCCGCGCAATCTCAGCCTGGTCCGGCATACTCGTCGCCCCGATTCGCCCGCGGCGAACGCCCCGGCAGGAGCGGAGGAAACCCGGGGCGCCCGGCATTCCTCTGGATACTACCGGAACAGCGTGAACGGCACGTTTAGCCGCTCCTCCCGCTGTTCCGCACCACTTTTGCTCAGCTCCGGGCGGCAGCGGCCTGGGCAGCGACTTCAGCCGCGAAGTCGGTGGTCTTCTTCTCGATGCCTTCGCCCACGACGTACAGCACGAACTGCTGCACGGCCGAGTTCTTGGCCTTGAGGATCTGCTGGACCGTCTGCTTGTCGTCCTTGACGAACGGCTGAGACAACAGCGTAACCTCTTTCAGGAACTTCTGGATCGAACCGTCGACCATCTTGGCGACGATCTCGGCCGGCTTGCCCGATTCGGCAGCCTTCTGCTCGGCCACCGAACGCTCGCGCTGGATGTCGTCCTGGGAAACGCCGGAGGCATCCAGGGCCTTGGGCTTGGTCGCGGCCACGTGCATGGCGAGGTCCTTGCCCAGGGTGTCGTCGCCCGAATACTCGATCAGCACGCCGATGCGGCCGCCGTGCACGTACTGGGCCAGCTTGTTCTCGGTCGCGATGCGGGTGAAGCGGCGAACGCTGATGTTCTCGCCGATCTTGCCGACCAGGGCGGTACGCACCGACTCCACGGTGCCGTCACGGAAGGCCAGCTCGGACAGCGCGGCGACGTCGGCCGGCGCAGCCTTGGCGATCAGTTCGGCGATGTCGCTGGAGAACTGGACGAAATCGTCGTTCTTGGCAACGAAATCGGTCTCGCTGTTGACTTCGACGGCAACGCCGGTCTTCTGATCGGGCGACACATACACGGCCACCAGGCCTTCAGCGGTGACGCGGGCGGCAGCCTTGCTGGCCTTGCTGCCCAGCTTGACGCGCAGGATTTCCTCGGCCTTGGCCAGATCGCCATCGGCTTCCGTCAGCGCCTTCTTGCACTCCATCATGGGGGCGTCGGTCTTCTCGCGCAGTTCCTTGACCATTGCTGCGGTAATAGCGGCCATGATTACTCCTGACATGCGCCGCCCCAGACGGACGGCGACAAAAATTATTTAAAAACAAGGGGCGAAGCGCCCCTGTAGAACCATCACCCGCAACCCTGAGGCTGCTCCCCCAGACGTCCCGCAATCAAAAACAACGCCACAACACAGCGCTGCTTTCAACCCAGGGCACCGCGGATCCGACTTTGCCGGTCCGCCAGTGCCGCCCCCTGGGGGGCGCGCGTAAGCGCGTACGGGGGGCCTTATTCCTCTTCTACCTCGACGAACTCTTCGTCGCCTTCGGTCACGGCATCGACCACGCCTTGCAGGGCCTGGTCACGGCCTTCCAGGACGGCATCGGCCACGCCGCGGGCATACAGCACGATCGCCTTGGAGGAGTCGTCGTTGCCCGGGATGACGTGGGCCACGCCGTCGGGCGAGTGGTTGGTATCGACCACGGCGACGACGGGAATGTTAAGCGTCTTGGCTTCGGTGACGGTGATCTTGTGGTAACCAACGTCGATGATGAAGATCGCGTCCGGCAGGCCATTCATGTCCTTGATGCCGCCGATGGACTTGTTCAGCTTGTCCATTTCGCGCTGGAACATCAGCGCTTCTTTCTTGCTCATGCGCTCGGTGGCGCCTTCGGCCTGCATGGCTTCCATGTCTTTCAGGCGCTTGATCGAGGTCTTGACCGTCTTGAAGTTGGTCAGCATGCCGCCCAGCCAACGGCTGTCGACATAGGGCATGCCGCAGCGCTGGGCTTCTTCGGCGATGATTTCGCGGGCCGCGCGCTTGGTGCTGACGAACAGGATGGTGCCGCCCCGAGCCGACAGCTGGCGCACGAACTTCAGCGCATCCTGGTACAGGGCCAGGGTCTTCTCGAGGTTGATGATGTGGATCTTGTTGCGATGGCCGAAGATGTAGGGGGCCATCTTGGGGTTCCAGAAGCGGGTTTGGTGGCCGAAGTGGACACCGGCTTCCAGCATTTCGCGCATGCTAACGGACATATGAGCTCCGAGGGTTAGGTCTTGCGCCGCATCAGCACCTGCCGCGCTGCTTCCCTATGATCCTGGAAGAGCGAACCGGCCGGCACCCTGGATGACACGGCGCGCGATTGGTCAACGATTGTTTGAAAAACGCTTTGAAAACTCTCTTCCGAAAAGAAGAAAGCCTTTAATTCTACTATTTTCCGGGCACGGTGCTCAAGCCGCCCTCTGTAACGCAACGCCATCCCGCACATCGTCGGCATATTTTGTTACACAAAACATGCCGACGATGTGCCGACTCCCTTCCGTTCGCCCCGATTCGCGCAAATTTGCCCGGCCGGGCATCGCTTCCGGCCGCTGCATCGTGGAAAATAGCGGATGTAATCGTTCCCGCCGGGCCTGCCGGCCTCGGCGCCCGCCTCCGGCCGGGCCCAGGCGCGCGACCCACCCGGGACGAACGGCGGCGACGCCTCGCCGCCCTGCATTGGACAACCGAACCATGACCATCAGTATCAAGACCGCCGACGAGATCGAGAAAATGCGGGCCGCCTGCCAAGCCGCCGCCAGCGTGCTCGACTTCATCGCCCCCCACGTGAAACCCGGCGTCACTACCGGCGAGCTCGACCGTCTGTGCCTGGAATACATGACCGACGAGCTCGGCGTGAAGTCCGCCACCATTGGCTACGCGCCCCCCGGCTACCCGCCGTTCACCGGCGCCATCTGTACGTCGGTGAACCACCAGGTGTGCCATGGCATCCCCGGAGCCAAGGTGCTCAAGAACGGCGACGCCCTGAACATCGACGTCACCATCATCAAGGATGGCTGGCACGGCGACACCAGCCGCATGTACTTCGCAGGCGAGCCGTCCGTCCTGGCGCGCCGCCTGTCCCAGGTCACCTATGAATGCATGTGGCTGGGCATCGAGCAGGTCCGCGCCGGCGCCTGCCTGGGCGACATCGGCCATGCCATCCAGAAACACGCCGAGAACCACGGCTACAGCGTGGTGCGCGAATTCTGCGGCCATGGCATCGGCCAGGTTTTCCACGAAGATCCGCAGGTGCTGCACTACGGCAAGCCGGGCACCGGCCAGCAGTTGCAGGCCGGCATGATCTTCACCATCGAACCGATGATCAACGCGGGCCGGCGCGAGATCCGCGAATTGGCCGACGGCTGGACCATCGTTACCCGCGACCACAGCCTGTCGGCGCAGTGGGAACACACCGTGGTCGTGACCGACGCCGGCTACGAAGTCCTGACGGTATCGCCCGGCATGCCGGCGCCGCCCGCCTTCGTCGACGCCAAGGCGGCCTGATCCCCGAGTCCCCATGCCCACCGCCCTCGTAAATCCACCCGTACAGCGGGACCTGCGGGAACTGCGCGACACCATGCGCGCGCAGCGCGAGCAGGCCATCGAGACCTACCGTGCCAACCTGCGCGCGGACAGCCTGCTCACCGAGTTGCGCCGCATCGTCGACCGCACGCTGGTCGCGCTGCTCGAGATCAATCCGCTGCCGTCGGGCGCGGCGCTGGCCGCGGTGGGGGGCTATGGCCGTGGGGAACTCTACCCTTATTCCGACGTCGATGTGCTGGTGCTGCTGCGCCAGCCGGCCGACGCCGAGGACGAGGCCCGCATCGGCGGCCTGATCACCGCGCTCTGGGACATCGGCCTGGAGCCTGGCCACAGCGCACGCACCATCGAAGAATGCATGGCCGAGGCAGCGCGCGACATCACGGTCGAGACCGCTCTGCTCGAGGCCCGCTACTTGGCCGGCAGCCATGCTTTGATGCGCCGCTTCGAGACGGCCATGCAAGGCCGGCTGGACAAACGCGCATTCTTCCACGACAAGCTGCTGGAAATGCAGCAGCGGCATACCAAGTACAACTACACGCCCTACGCGCTCGAGCCCAATTGCAAGGAATCTCCCGGCGGGCTGCGCGACCTGCAGGTGATACTCTGGATGGCGCGTGCCGCTGGCTTCGGCAAGACCTGGGCGCAGATCGCCCGGGCCGGCCTGCTGACCGCCGACGAGGCGCGCCACCTGCGCCGGGCCGAGCAGGCATTCAAACGCCTGCGCATCGAACTGCACCTGCTGACCCGGCGCCGCGAAGACCGCCTGGTATTCGACGTGCAGCCGGCCATGGCCAAAGTCTACGGTTTTGCCGCAGGCGGCCCGCGCCGCCCCAGCGAAATGCTGATGCAGCGCTATTACTGGGCCGCCAAGCTGGTCACCCAGCTCAACACCATCCTGGTGCAGAATCTCGAAGAACGCCTGTTCTCGAGTCCGGACCAGCAGGCCCAGCCCATCGACGAGGATTTCTGCAGCCGGCACGAACGGCTGGACATGTATCGGGACGACGCTTTCGAACGCAAGCCCGTGCTGCTGCTGCGCGCGTTCCTGGTCATGCAGCAGCGTCCCGAGCTCAAGGGCATGTCGGCCCGCATGCTGCGCGCCATCTGGCATGCCCGCCGCCTGATCGACGCCCAGTTCCGGCGCAACCCGGTCAACCGCCACCTGTTCCTGTCCATCCTGCAGCAGCCGCGAGGCATCGTGCACGAATTGCGGCGCATGAACGACCTCAGCATCCTGCCGCGCTACCTGCCGCCGTTCCGGCGCATCGTCGGCCAGATGCAGCACGACCTGTTCCACGCCTATACCGTGGATCAGCACATCCTGATGGTGGTGCGCAACCTGCGCCGCTTCACGATGCCCGAGCATGCGCACGAATACCCGCTGTGCAGCCAGTTGATGGCCAATTTCGACCAGCCCTGGCTGCTCTACGCCGCCGCGCTGTTTCATGACATCGCCAAGGGCCGCGGGGGAGACCATTCCGTCCTGGGCTCGGCCGAGGCGCGCAAGTTCGCGCGCGCACACGGCCTGGGCAAGGAAGACGCCGAACTGCTCGAGTTCCTGGTGCACGAACACCTGACGCTGTCCTCCGTGGCGCAAAAGAAAGACATCTCCGACCCCCGCGTCGTCCAGGAATTCGCGCAGAGCATGGGCGACATCCGCCACCTGACCGCGCTCTACCTGCTTACCGTGGCCGACATACGCGGCACCAGTCCCAAGGTCTGGAACGCGTGGAAGGCCAAGCTGCTCGAAGACCTCTTCCTGAAGACCCAGCGCACGCTGGGCGCCGGACGCCCCGACCCCAAGGCCATTCTGGAGAATCGCAAGGCCGAGGCGCTGGGCGCCCTGCGCCTGGCCGGCCTGACCGAGGACGCCCATGAAGAATTGTGGAAACAGCTGGACGTCGCCTATTTCCTGCGCCACGAAGCCCCCGAGATCGCCTGGCAGACCCGCCACCTGTACAACAAGGTCAACAGCGCCGAGCCGATCGTGCGCGCGCGCGTCGCCCTCATAGGGGAAGGCTTGCAGATCGTGGTGTATGTGCACGACCAGCCCGACCTGTTCGCCCGCATCTGCGGCTATTTCGACGAACGGCACCTGAGCATCCAGGACGCCCGCATCCATACCACCCGCCATGGCTGGGCGCTGGACAGCTTCGTCGTTCTGGCGCCGGGCACGCCGAGCGAACAGCGCTCGCTGCTGAGCCTCGTCGAGCATGAGTTGACGCGGAGCCTGGCCGACTCGCGTGCGCGCGACCAGGCGGCAGGCAGTCCCGCCGTTCCGCTGGGCCCCCGGCAATCGCGCCAGTCGCGCATGTTTCCGATCACCCCCACCGTCGAGCTGCGGCCCGACGAGCGCGGGCAATCGTGGATACTCAGCGTCACCGCCTCGGACCGCACCGGACTGCTGCACGCGCTGGCGCGCACCTTTGCCCAGCATCGCATCAACCTCAAGACGGCCAAGGTCATGACGCTGGGCGAACGCGTGGAAGACACGTTCCTGATAGACGGCGGCGCACTGAACAACCCGCGCAGCCAGATCCAGTTCGAACAGGATCTGCTCGAAGCGCTGCAGTAGGGGGGCGCCTTCCGCGCGCCTGTCACGTTCCCGATGTAACTTTTCTCCTGCGCCGGCGTACACAGGCCTAACGAATTGAAAGCACGGCTTGCGCCGCACGGATTTGCAACGCAACAATAGGTTTGCAGCATCCGGTCCCGCCTCCTGCGCGGGCCGGTTCCGCCCAGCCGCCCGCAGCGCACTGCAAGCGCCAAAACTATGGGAGCCCTGCCCGTGTCCGCACCTGCCCCGCTACCCTCCTCCAGCATCGACGACGAACGCACCTCGTTCTCCAGGGAAGGCCTCAAGCGGGCCTTTCTCGATCACCTGTACTACACCATCGCCAAATTTCCCAAGATCGCCGGCAAGAACGATTTCTACCTGGCGCTGGCGCATGCTGTCCGCGACCGCAGCCTGCAGCGCTGGCTGAGCAGCTCCGCCCAATACAACCAGGCCGCGCCGCGCACCGTCGCCTACCTGTCCGCGGAGTTCCTGATGGGACCCCACCTGTGCAACCAATTGATCAACCTGGGCTTGGCCGACACGGCACGCGAAGTCCTCGCCGAGATGAAGCTCGACTATGGCGAGATCCTGCGGCAGGAAGAAGAACCCGGGCTGGGCAACGGCGGCCTGGGCCGGCTCGCCGCCTGCTTCCTCGATTCCCTGGCGACCCAGCAGATCCCCGCCTTCGGCTACGGCATCCGCTATGAATACGGCATTTTTTTCCAGACCATCATCGATGGCTGGCAGGTCGAAAATACCGATAAATGGCTGCGCTACGGCAATCCCTGGGAAATTCCGCGGCCGGAGTGGTCGGTCGAGGTCAAGCTGGGTGGACGCACCGAGCCCTACAACGACGATGCCGGGCGGCTGCACGTGCGCTGGGTCCCCGAAAAAACGGTGTCCGGGGTGCCGTGCGACTACCCCATTCCGGGCTACCACGTGAACACGACCAACACGCTGCGCCTGTGGCGCGCGGAAGCGACGGAAGCCTTCGATTTCTCGGTGTTCAACCGCGGCGACTACCTGGGCGCGGTCAACAAGAAGGTGACCTCGGAAAACCTGACCAAGGTGCTCTACCCCAACGACGAGACCACCCAGGGCAAGGAGCTGCGCCTGGAACAGCAGTATTTCTTCGTCTCGTGCTCGCTGCAGGACATGCTGCGCATCCACCTGGCGCGGGGTAGCGCGATCGCCGAATTCGACCGCAAGTTCGCGGTCCAGCTCAACGACACCCATCCTGCCATCGCCATCGCGGAACTGATGCGCCTGCTCGTGGACGAACACCTGCTGCCGTGGGAGCGGGCCTGGGGCATCACCACGCGCACGTTCTCCTACACCAACCATACGCTGCTGCCCGAGGCGCTCGAGCGCTGGCCGCTGGCGCTGTTCGAACGCATCCTGCCGCGCCATCTCGAACTGATCTACGAAATCAATGCCCGTTTCCTGAACGACGTGCGCATTCATTTCCTCGGCGACGAATCGCGCATCGCGCGCCTCTCGCTGATCGACGAGACCGGCGAACGCTACGTGCGCATGGCGCACCTGGCCTGCGTGGGCAGCCATGCCATCAACGGCGTGGCGGAACTGCACTCCGAACTGCTCAAGAGCGACCTGCTGCGGGACTTCTACGAACTGTGGCCGCAGAAGTTCAGCAACGTCACCAATGGCGTGACACCGCGCCGCTGGCTGGCGCTCAGCAACCCGCGCCTCACGGCATTGGTCACGCGCGCCATCGGCGACGCCTGGATTACCGATCTTCCGCGCCTGCGCCATCTCGAAGAACACCTGGACGATCCCGCCTTCCGCGAGGACTGGCGCGCCGTCAAGCGCGCCAACAAAGCCGATCTGGCGGCCCTGCTGCTGCGCCGCACCGGCGTGAAAGTGAACCCGGACTCGATGTTCGACGTGCTGGTCAAGCGCATCCACGAATACAAGCGCCAGCACCTGGCCGTGCTGCACATCGTCACGCTCTACCTGCGGCTGAAATCGGGCCGGGCACGAGACCACCAGCCCCGCACCTTCATATTCGGCGGCAAAGCTGCGCCCGGCTACCACACGGCCAAGCTGATGATCAAATTCATCACCTCCGTCGGCGAAGTGGTCAACAACGACCCCGACATCCGCGACCTGCTCAAGGTCGTCTTCATCCCCAACTTCAACGTGACCCAGGGGCAGTGCATTTATCCGGCCGCCGAGCTGTCCGAGCAGATTTCGCTCGCCGGCAAGGAGGCCTCGGGCACCGGCAACATGAAGTTCGCGATGAACGGCGCGCTCACCATAGGCACGATGGACGGCGCCAACATCGAGTTGCGCGAGCAGGTCGGCGCGGAGAATTTCTTCCTGTTCGGGCACACTGCCGAGGAAGTCCGGCAGATCAAGCAGGCGGGCTACCGGCCCATGGACTACTACCAGAGCCACAGCGAGCTTCACGCCTGCCTGGACCTGATCCAGAGCGGCTTCTTCTCGCGCGGCGATCCCGAATTGTTCCGTCCTTTGCTGGACGACCTGCTTCAACGCGATCCCTACCTGCTGCTGGCCGACTACCAGTCCTATATCGAATGCCAGGAGCAGGTCACCCAGGCCTACCAGGACACGGAGGCCTGGACCCGCATGTCCATTCTCAATACCGCGCGTTCGGGCAAGTTCTCTTCGGATCGCAGCATCCGGGAATACGCCGAGCGGATCTGGAAGGTCCGACCGACGCCGGTGACCCTGCTCAACGGTAATGAACTCGAGCAAACACTGAAGTGATTCCGGTCCCGGGCGGTGCGACAATAGGGACTTTCCGTCTCAACCCCAGCGAGGCACCATGAAGCTCTACTACACGCCCGGCGCCTGCTCGCAGGCGCCCCACATCGCCCTACGCGAAGCCGGTCTCGAATTCACGTGGGAAAAGGTGGACCTGAAAGCCAAAGTCACCGAAAACGGCACGGACTACCGCACCATCAACCCCAAGGGCTACGTGCCTGCGCTGGAAGTGGCTCCCGGCATCGTCATGACCGAACTGGCCGTGCTCCTGCAATACCTGGCCGACCTGGTGCCCGAACGCAAGTTGGCGCCGCCGCCGGAAAGCGCCGAGCGCTATACATTGCAAACCTGGCTGGTCTTCATCGCCACCGAGATCCACAAGGGTTTTTCGCCGATGTTCAAGCCCGGGCTTTCCGACGAAGGCAAGGACATCTTCAAGAACATCCTGTTCACCCGCCTGGACTACGTCAACGCCGAACTGGCCAAGCGCGAATACCTGATGCCTTCGGGTTTCTCGGTGGCCGACATCTACCTGTTCGTCACCACCGGCTGGGCGCCGCGCCTGGGCGTAGACCTGTCGCGCTGGGACGCTCTCGTGGCCTTCCGCGAACGCGTGGCCAAGCGTCCTGCCGTCCAGGCTGCGCTGCAGGCCGAAGGCTTCTAGGGAAGACCACCCCCTACCCGCTTACGCGGGCCCCCTCGAGGGGGCGGCACTGGCGGACCGGCAAAGCCGGATCCGCTGTGCCCTGGGCAGTACCCAACCTCTGTAGGCCAGGTCGGGGGCTATGCGGAGCCGGCCGGCCGTGAGCCGCATCCCGAGCCCACCACGGCGCCGAGGATGCGATGCACCTCGTGCATGCTCACGTCGACCACGTCGCGCATGCCGCCCAGGGAGATTTCCGTGGTGCTCGCGCCTTGGCCCGCCGCCGCATTCGTGACCAGGCACAAGGCCGCGTAGTCGAGTTGCAGTTCGCGCGCCAGCGCGGCTTCGGGCATGCCGGTCATGCCCACCATGTCGCAGCCGTCGCGTCCCATCCGCCGGATCTCGGCCGCGGTTTCCAGGCGGGGGCCTTGCGTGCAGCCATAAACGCCGCCATCCACTACTGCGATCCCGCATCCGAGCGCCGCTGCGAGCAGCTCGCGCCGCATCGCCTCGCTATACGGCTGGGTCATGTCCACATGGACGACGGACTGGTCGCCGCCCTCGAAAAACGTCTGATCGCGGTTGGTGGTGTAGTCGATGATCTGGTCCGGCACTACGATCGTGCCGGGCACGAACGATTCGGAAATCCCGCCGACGGTCGCCACCGATACGATCCGGCGCGCGCCGACTTCATGCAGGGCCCACAAGTTGGCCCGGTAGTTGATGCGATGCGGCGCGATCGTGTGGCCGTAGCCGTGGCGCGCCAGGAAGACGATCTCTTCTTCGCCCTCGCCGATTCGGCCGTAGGTCAAGGCGCCCGACGGCTCGCCGTAAGGCGTGCGCACGACCTTCCTGTGCGTAGCCACCATGCCCGTCAGATGATAGAGCCCCGTGCCTCCGATGATTGCCAGCATGTGGTTTCCTTTTTGCGCGGGCCGCGGCCCGCTGTCAAGCCTGCAACAACGCCTTCAGGCCGTCCTCGTCGAGCACGGCGATGCCCAGTTCCTGGGCCTTGGCCAGTTTGCTGCCGGCGTCCTCGCCGGCGACGACGTAGTGGGTCTTTTTCGACACCGATCCGGTCACTTTGCCGCCGGCGGCGCGGATCAGGTCGGCTGCCTCGTCGCGCGTCAGGGTCGGCAAGGTCCCGGTCAGGACAAAAATCTTGCCGCCGATCGGCCCTGCGGTGCGGTCGACCACGGTTTCGGTTCCCGGCTCCACGCCATTGCGCAGCAGTTCCGCAACGACTTCGCGGTTGTGCGGCTCGGCAAAGAAGCGGTGGATGGAAGCCGCCACGATCGGCCCCACGTCGGGCACCGCCAGCAGTTCGTTTTCCGGAGCGTTCATGACGGCATCCAGCCTGCCGAAACAGCGGGCCAAGTCGCGCGCCGTGGATTCGCCCACGTGGCGGATGCCCAGCGCGAACAGGAAACGCCCCAGCGGTGGCTGGCGCGTGGCCGCGATCGCTTCGATCAGGTTGCGCGCCGACTTCTCGCCCATGCGGTCCAGCCCGGCCAATTCTTCCTCGGCCAGCGTGTAGAGATCCGCCAAGGTGCGGACCCGGCCCCGCTCGACCAGTTGGTCGATCAGCTTCTCGCCCAGTCCCTCGATGTCCAGCGCGCGGCGCTGCGCCGCGTGCCACAGCGCCTGCTTGCGCTGGGCGGCACAGAACAGTCCGCCGGTGCAGCGCGCGATGATTTCCTCCTCCGGACGCTCGATGGCCGAGCCGCACACCGGGCATTCGGTGGGCATGACGAACTTGCGCGCATCCGCCGGCCGCCGATCCGGCACCGCGGTGACCACCTCCGGGATCACATCGCCGGCGCGGCGGACCACCACCGTATCGCCGATGCGCAAATCCTTGCGCTCGATCTCGTCTTCGTTGTGCAGTGTGGCATTGGTGACCGTGACGCCGCCGACGAAGACCGGCTTGAGGCGCGCGACGGGTGTGATCGCCCCGGTGCGTCCCACCTGGACTTCGATATCCAGCAGCTCGGTCGTCGCTTCCTCGGCCGGGAATTTGTGCGCAATGGCGAAGCGCGGCGCCCTGGACACGAAGCCCAGCCTGCGCTGGTCGTCGAGCCGGTTGACCTTGTAGACCACGCCGTCGATATCGTACGGCAGGCCGGTGCGCACTTTCTCCACATGGCGATAAAACGCGAGCAGCTCCGCCGCGCCGCTGGCGACGCGGCGCTCGCGGTTAACCGGAATGCCCAGTTGCTGGAGCCAGTCCAGCATGCCGGCCTGCGTATCGAACGGCGGCTGGTCCGCCGCGGCATCGGCCATGCCGGGCGCCACGCCACGGATTTCACCCCAGCCATAGGCGAAAAAGCGCAGCGGACGCCGTGCGGTAATGCGTGGATCGAGCTGGCGCAGGCTGCCTGCCGCGGCATTGCGCGGATTGATGAAGACCTTGTCGCCCGTTTCGCGCTGTGCGTCGTTGAGCCGTTCGAAATCCTTGCGGAACAGCAGCACTTCGCCGCGCACCTCGAGCACTTCCGGCACCGGACCGTGCAGCGTCAGCGGAATTGCCCGCACCGTGCGGATGTTCGCGGTGATGTCCTCGCCCGTCTGGCCGTCGCCGCGCGTGGCGGCGCGCGCCAGCCGGCCGTGTTCGTAGCGCAGGCTCACCGCCAGCCCGTCGAGCTTGAGCTCGCAGACGTAGTCGACGGACTGCTCCGTTTCCAGGCCGTCGCGCACGCGCTTGTCGAAGGCCTCGATGTCCTCGTCCTCGAACGCGTTGTTCAGCGACAGCATGGGCACGGCGTGACGCACGGAGCCGAATGCCGACAGCGGCGCGCCGCCTACCCGCTGGGTAGGCGAATCGGACGTGGCCAATTGCGGATGGGCTTGCTCCAGCGCGACCAGTTCGGCAAACAGCGCGTCGTATTCGGCATCGCTGATCAGGGGATCGTCGAGCACGTAGTAGCGCATGTTGTGCAGCGCCAACTCCGTGCGCAACTCGGCGACCCGCTTGGCAGCCTGGTCGAATTCGTAATCAGCGGACATCTCAATATTTTCCATCGCACGAAAGGGTGCGGCGCGCCCCTTCGACCCAGGATGCGGTGGATCCGGCTCCGCCGGTTCACCCCGCATCGCCCCCTCCAGGGGGCCCGCGTCAGCGGGTAGGGGGGCTTTCCCCGGTCTAGCTGAATACGCGCAGAGCCCGCAGGGAACCCGCCTTCAGGCCGGAATGCTCCAGACGCTCGTACAGCCCCAGCAATTGCTTGTCGATCGCGGTTTCGGCCCCATCGGCCAGCGGGCGGCCGTTGTCGTCCACCACCGAGGCCTCCAGGCGCCCGGCCAGGCCGCGCGCCACCTCGGCCATCCTGGCGAAGCCATGCTCGTCCGCCGGCGCGCGCGGCACGTCCAGGATCAGGCTCAACTGGGCGATGGTCGCCGGCCCGGCCGATCCCAGCGACACGCCGTCGCTGCGTCCGAGCGAAAAGCGCGCGGCGCCGTTCTGGTCCACCCAAGGCAGGCGGCCGTCGTGGATGGAGGAGAAACCCGCTTCGCGGGCGGCCGTCAGCACATCGCCGGACGACCAGCGGCGGCTGCTCGCCACCAGCGTCAGGCCGACCTGCGCATCCAGGGCGGCGCAGACCGCATCCAGCTTGCCTGCGCGCTCCAGCACGGCCTGGGTGTCGCTGGCTTCGACGGTACCGTCGAAGCGATCGGCCAGCACCCGCGAGCGCGACAGCGCCTCGGCCCATTCTCCGGCGCTCAGCGGACCGCTGCGATTGGCCAGCAGCACCGCCACCTGGACCGAGGCATAGCTCTCGCCGCTGCGGATCGCGGCGCGGTGCAGGCCCTCGGTAGTTTCGGCGAAAACGCGCAGGGTCTTCTGGCCCGCATGGCGGATGCCCTGCGTGAAGGCGGCCAATTCCTCGCCCGGCACCGGCTCCAGGAAAGACACGTCGATCACGGTCTCGCAAGCCTCGTCCGCCTCCTCGGCATCATGCTGGTGCGCGGGCTCGGGTGCAGCCGCATGGGCATCGAACCCGCCCACGACGTTGCCCGGTTCCGGCGCCGCGGCGCCCAGCCCGGGCTCGCGTCGAGCGCCGCCTGCCTGATGCGCCGGCTCCGCGCCATGCAGCAAAGGATCGGACCCGGTATCGGGGAAACCTTCCTGTATGTGTTTGCGGGCGCGGCGGTCCTGCCACCAGTTCAGGCCAAGCACGACGACGATGGCCAGCACGCCAAGGGCGATGAGCCCGGTTTGTAGATCACTCATTGTTGTATTCCCGAGGGCGGGCAGGTGGGTAAGCGGCCGGAAGACCGGCTGCCGGCTCGTCGTTCGGCCTCATCAGGCAGCCTCGACTGCAAGTTGCATGGCCGAATCGATGTCGACGGCCACGATACGGGATACACCCTGCTCCTGCATGGTGACCCCGACCAGTTGATGCGCCATTTCCATGGCGATCTTGTTGTGCGAAATGAACAGGAACTGCGTCTGTTCGCTCATGCGGCGGACCAGATTGGCGTAGCGCTCGGTATTGGCGTCGTCCAGCGGCGCATCGACCTCGTCGAGCAGGCAGAACGGCGCCGGATTGAGCTTGAACATCGCGAACACCAGTGCGGTCGCGGTCAGGGCCTTCTCGCCGCCGGACAGCAGATGGATGGTGCTGTTGCGCTTGCCCGGAGGCTGCGCCATGACCTGTACGCCGGCATCGAGGATCTCCTCGCCCGTCATGACCAGTTTGGCCTCGCCGCCGCCGAACAGCGACGGGAAGAGTTCGCCGAAGTTGCGGTTGACCGTATCGAAGGTCTCCTGCAGCAGCTGGCGGGTCTCGCGGTCGATCTTGCGGATCGCGTCCTCGAGCGTGTCGATCGCGGCCTGCAGATCGCTTTGCTGGGTGTCGAGATAGGTCTTGCGCTCGCGCGAGGCGTTCAGCTCGTCCAGGGCGGCCAGGTTGACCGCGCCCAGCGCGGCGATCTCGCGCCCCAGGCGCTGCACCTCGGACTGCAGCCAATTCGCGCGCTGCCATTCCTTGGGCAGCGCATCCAGCTCGGCGCCCAGGGCGGCGAGATCCAGCTCCTGGCCGGCCAACTGCTCGGCGTACTGCTCCTGCCCCAGACGCGCGGCCTGCTCCTTGAGCTGCAGTTCGGTAATGCGGCCGCGCTGCGGCTCGAGCGAACGCTCGATCGCCAGCCGCTGCTCGTCCCCCGCGCGCAGCTGCGCATTCAGGTTGTCCATTTCGATGCGGGCACGCGCCAGCACCTGTTCGCGTTCGCTGCGCAGGTTCAGCGCGCCCTGCAGGCCGGCCTGGGCCGCGACGTCGTCCAGCACCCGAAGCTCCTGCTGCACCTGCTCCGCATCGGTCGCGGCGCGGCGGCTCTGGTCGCCCACGAGTTGCAGCGTACGGCGCAGTTCGTCTATCCGGGCACGCAGGCCACGCTCGGCGAAACCCGCTTCCTGGGCCGTGCGTTCGAGTTCGCGCAGCTGGTCGCGCGCGCGCTGCACATCGGCTTCGCGCTGCTCCTGCGCCATTTGCGCGTCCTCGAAGGCCGATTGCTGGTCGCCGAGCTGGCCGTCGAGCATCTCGAATCGCGCCTCGGCTTCTTCCTTGCGGATGCGCGCTTCTTCCTCCTGGGCTTCCAGTTCCGAGCGCTCGTCCTGGATGCGCGCGGCGCGCTCCTCGGACTGCGCGGCCTGCTGCGACAGCTTCGAATGCTCGAGCTGGATGGCGTGCAGGCGCTGCGTGACCTCGGCCAGCCGCTGGCGCGAGGCCGGCAGGGCCTGGGCGACCTGCTGGTAGGCCGCCTCGGCACGCGCGACCGCCGAGCGGGCTTCATCGGCGATCAGCTGCTGCGCCTTCAATTGGCGCTGCAGGTTCTCGATTTCCTGCTGGCGCGCCAGCATGCCGGCCTGCTCGGAATCGGGCGCATAAAAACGCACGCTGTGCCGGCCGATCAGGTGGCCTTCCTTGACCACGAACTGCGCGCCGTCTGGCAACTGCTCCCGGGCCGCCAGCGCCTGGGCGGCATCGGCGAAGACGTAGACGTCGCGCAGCCAGTCGGCCATCAGCGCGCGCAGCCCCGGATCCGTGATGCGCAGCAGCGACAGCAGCGGCGTCAGAGACGCCGCCGCGGGCGCCGGTGTAGCCGCCGCGGGCATCTGATAGAAGGCCAGGCGAGCCGGCGGCGCGTCGCCGAAGAAAGCGCGCGACCAGTCGAGGTTGCTGACCTCGAGCGCGGCCAGCCGCTCGCGCAGCACCGCTTCCAGCGCGGTTTCCCAGCCGGGTTCGACGTGCAGCTTCTGCCAGAGGCGGCCAAGCTGCGACAGTTCATGCTTTTCCAGCCAGGGATGCAGGGCGCCCTGCTTCTGCACGTCCTGCTGCAGGCGCGTCAGCGCCGACAGGCGGGCCTCGATCTGCGAAACCGCGGTAGCTTCCTTCTGCACGGCTTCCTGCGCCTGGCGCCGCCCGGCGTCGACCTGCGGCAATTGCTCTTCGAGCACGGCCAAGTCCCGCTGGGCCTGGGCGACCTTCTGCCCGGTATCGGCGAGGTCGCCGGTGAGCTGCTCGAGCCGCGCCGGATCGGGCCGCTCGAGACTGCGTTCTTCCTGCTGGAGGCGCTCGCAGCGCTGGGAGAAGGCCTGAAGTTGCCGATCGGCCTCGCGCTGCTCCTGTGCCGTCAGCGCCAGGCTCTGCTCGACCTGGGACAGCGCGGCGCGCATCTGCGACAGTCCGGCGGAGGCGTCGCGCACGCGCCCCTCGACATCGGGCAACCGGGCCTGCGCCTCTTCGGCAGCGATGCGCGCCCCTTCCGCGCGCGCCTCGCCCACGGCGAGATCTTCCTCGGCCTGGGCGAGCTGTTCGCTGCCGGTTTCGTGCTGTTCGCTCCACTGGACGATCTGCTGCTGCAACTGGGCCAGCTGCGCCTGCATGCGGTTGCGCGACTCGACCACGTACTTGATCTCGGCCTCGAGCCGGCTGACCTCGGCATTGGCCTCGTAAAGCCCGCCCTGCGCCGCGTGCACGGCGTCGCTGGCCGCATAGTGGGCCTGCCGCGTGCCTTCGAGCTCGGCCTCGAGCCTGCGCAGCCCGGACATCGCGCCTTCCAGCTCGGTCTGCGCCTGCTCGATAGCCAGCGCATAGCGCATGCGGTCGGCATCGGCCTCGCGCTTCTTGAGCAGCCACAGGAAACGCTGCTTCTGCTCGCTGTCGGCCTGGAAACCCTGGTAGCGCTGCGCCACCTCGGCCTGGGCCTCGAGCTTCTCGAGCTGGGTGGACAGTTCGCGCAGGATGTCCTCGACCCGGGTCATGTTCTCGCGGGTGTCGGACAGCCGGTTCTCGGTCTCGCGGCGGCGCTCCTTGTAGCGCGACACGCCGGCGGCTTCCTCGAGAAACACCCGCAGTTCGTCGGGGCGCGCCTCGATGATGCGCGAGATCATGCCCTGCCCGATGATGGCGTAGCCGCGCGCGCCCAGGCCGGTGCCCAGGAAGATGTCATGAATGTCGCGGCGCCGGACCTGCTGGTTGTTGACGAAATAGCTGCTGGTGCCGTCGCGGGTCAGCACGCGCTTGACGGCGATCTCGCCGTACTGGCTCCACTGGCCGGCGGCCCGGCTCTCGGAATTGTCGAATACCAGTTCCACCGACGACCGCGCGGCCGGCTTGCGGTTGACCGAGCCGTTGAAGATCACGTCCTGCATGGACTCGCCGCGCAATTCGGAGGCCTTCGATTCCCCCAGCACCCACCGCACCGCGTCGATGATGTTGGACTTCCCACAGCCGTTGGGACCCACGACGCCTACCAGTTGGCTAGGCACCTGGATGGACGTGGGGTCGACGAACGACTTGAAACCTGCGAGTTTGATCTGGGTAAGTCGCACCGGGAAACGAAGCTAAGATGAAAAAAGTGAAAACGAACCCGCCGTTCCGGCCCGGGGGCGCGCGAAGCGCGTAGGGGGTGGGCCCTATAATACCAAAGGGTCATCGGCAAGGTTATGCCAGGCACTGCCGCCCGGCCTGTTTTTTCATTTTCGTTACGTAAATTTCAGCCCCATGCCATCTCAGCCCAGCAAGACGCTCGACACCTTCCCCAACCCCAGCCCGGGCCGCGATTTCCAGGTCCATATCGAGGTCCCCGAATTCACCTGCCTGTGTCCCATGACGGGCCAGCCCGATTTCGCCGTCCTGATCATCGACTACATTCCCGACCAGCTCTGCGTCGAACTCAAGAGCCTGAAGCTCTACACCTGGAGTTTCCGCAACGAAGGCAAGTTCCACGAAGCGGTCACCAACGAGATCGCCGACGAACTCGCACGCACCCTGGAGCCCCGCTTCCTGCGCATCACCGCCAAGTGGTATGTGCGCGGCGGCATTTTCACCAACGTCGTGGCCGAACACCGCAAACCGGGCTGGGAACCTCAGCCGGCCGTACCGCTCCAAGAGTTTGCGCCAGGCAGCAACATCCGCGGATGATGCGGGTCTCCGGGTAAGTCCCAGCGGCTGCATGCGCGTATCGACACGAGCGCATCGCCTGCGCATGCTATAAAACCAGCGCTACGATGCGCGGCTTCGCGAAGGCGGACTTATCGCGGGGCAGCACGAGCCGCAGTGCAATGCCGAGTGCGGCACGCATCCGATCCACCGACCTGGCATACGAGTCCACGCACCACTGATGAAACGCGGCTTTTATCTGATCATGGCGGCGCAGTTTTTTTCGTCGCTCGCCGACAATGCGCTTTTCATCGCCGCCATCGCGCTGATCCAGCAACTGGACGGGCCGGACTGGATGACGCCCATGATCAAGTGGTCGTTCGCGCTGGCCTATGTGCTGCTGGCCGCGTTCGTGGGCGCATTCGCCGATTCGTTTCCCAAAGGCAAGGTGATGTTCGCCACCAATGCGGTGAAGATCATCGGCTGCCTGACCATGTTCGGCCACGCCAGCCTGGGCCTGCCCGCGGAACACCAGGTCTATACCGTGCTGGGAGCCTATGCGCTGGTGGGCATAGGCGCCGCCGCCTACTCGCCGGCCAAGTACGGGATCATCACCGAACTGCTGCCTCCGGAGCAACTGGTCAAGGGCAATAGCTGGATCGAAGGGCTGACCGTGGTGTCCATCATCCTCGGCGTCGTCCTGGGCGGCGCGCTGATCAGCCCGAAGGTTTCGAGCTGGCTGCTGTCGTTCGAAGCCGGCCTGGACCTGCAGACTCCCGCCGAAGCGGCCATCGTGGTCATCGCGGTCGTCTACTTCATTGCCGCGATTTTCAACCTGCTGATCCCGCATACCGGCGTGGACTACCCCCAGCAGCAGCGCAATCCCGTCAAGCTCATGACGGCTTTCGGCTGTTTCGTGGCCACGCTGTGGCGCGACAAGCTCGGCCAGATCTCGCTGGCGGTCACGACCCTGTTCTGGGGCGCCGGCGCCACGCTTCAGCTGATCGTGATCGAATGGGGCCGCGTGCAGCTCGGCCTGCCGCTGAACAAGGCCTCCATCCTGATGGGCGTGGCTTCCGTCGGCACGATACTGGGGGCCATGCTGGCCGGGCGCGTGCCGCTGCACAAGGCGCTGTGCGTACTGCCCATGGGCGTGGCGATGGGCCTGGTCGTGATGCTGATGCCGCTGGCCCACTCCTCCTGGTCCGTCTATACCCTGCTGATCGCCATCGGCGGACTCGGCGGATTTTTCGTGGTGCCGATGAATGCGCTGCTGCAGCATCGCGGCCACGTCCTGCTCTCCGCCGGCCATTCCATCGCGGTGCAGAACTTCAACGAGCAGCTCAACATCCTGCTAATGGTGGCGGTCTACTCGCTGATGCTGGGCATGCACCTGCACATCAACACCATCATCATCATCTTCGGCACGCTGGTCGCGGCATTGATGGTGATCATCATGGCCTGGAACCGCCACAACCACCGCAAGCATCCCGGCCTGGACCACGTCATCGGCAGCCACGCGCACGGCACCGCGCTGCAGCAGGAATAGGGCTGCTCAGGCGCCGCCCACCGACAGCGCCAGCAGCAGATCCTGCCAAGTCTTGGTTTTCTCCGCGGGGCTGCGCAGCAGATAGGCGGGGTGATAGCTGACCACCACCGGCACCGGGCGCCCCTGGACCTCGATCTCGTGCACCCGTCCACGCAGGCTGCCGATGCGGGCATCGGTGCCGAGCAGCGTCTGGGCGGCGAAACGCCCCAGCACCAGGATCATCTCGGGCTGGATCAACGCGATCTGGCGCATCAGGTAGGGACTGCAAAGCGCGACTTCTTCCGGCAGCGGATCGCGGTTGCCGGGCGGCCGGCACTTGATGACGTTGGCGATGAAAACATCGGCCTGGCGCGTTCGGCCGATCGCCGCCAGCATGCTGTCGAGCAGCTTGCCCGCCCGTCCGACGAAAGGCTCGCCCAGCTTGTCTTCCCGCTCTCCCGGCGCCTCGCCGACCAGCATCCAGCGCGCGCGGCGCGACCCCACGCCGAACACCGTCTGGGTACGGCCCTTGCACAGGCCACAGGCTGTGCAATCCTTGACCAGTGCCTGCAAGACATCCCACGCCTGGTCCGGGTCGTCGGGCAAGTCCAGCCCGTCGTGCGCCTGGGATCCAGGCAAGACGGACGGCTCGGCGGCGTCCATGGTCTGCATGACGGACATATCGAGCGCCTCAGCCTGGGCCGGTTCCGTTTCGGCTCGCAGCGCCTCGGGTTGGACGCCCTCCTTCCCTGTTGACTGCGCCGCTTCCTGAACGGAGGCTGCCTGCTTCGCATCGTGCGGCGCGGCGCCTGCCGGAGCCGCTCCAGGCAGGTTCCACACCCGCTCGATGCCCAGTTCCCGCAGCCATGCGCGGCGTATCGGGTCGATTCGCACGGTGCCGTCAGTTGCCATGATGGCCGCCTCCCGTCGCGTCATCCAATTGCTTGCGCATGACGATGGCGTCTTCCCTGCCCCGCGCCGCCGGGTAATAGCCGCGGCGTACACCGATATTGGCGTAGCCGGCGCGCTCGTACATGGTCTTGGCCCGTCCGTTGGAAGGCCGCACTTCGAGCAGCAGGCTGCGCGCGCCGGCAATCGCCGCGCGCAGTTCGAACCAGGCCAGCAGCTTGCGTCCCAGGCCGCGGCCGTGCACGTCCGGCGCGATGCTGATGTTGAGCAGATGCGCCTCGTCCAGCACCATCATGGAAACGAAATACCCTCGCAGGCGCGCGCCGTCGCGCACCACCCAAGCTTCATAGCCGGACCGGAGCGAATCGGCGAAATTGCCCCGTGTCCACGGAAAAGGATAGATCAGGCGCTCGACCGCATCGACTTCGTCGAGGTCGATCTCCTGCATGGGCCGGCACGCCTGCCCCCAGTCTTCCAGGATGCGCGCGACGTCGCTGCCTGCAAGCTCCTGCGAGGCGCTCATGACACGCTCCCAGGCCCGGCGACGCGGGGATTGCCTCCCAGGCCGGCCTCGCGCTCCGACGTCGTGAATGCCACCTTGTCGCGCACGTACAACGGCATCGCATGCTCGGGCGCGATGGCCTCGTTGCGCAGGTAGGCGCCATGCGCCAGGCGCGCCACCGCCGCTGCGGTCGGCCGCGACGGCCAGGCGCGTTCCTCGGGCCCGAAATCGGCGAAGACTTCCGGATAGGCGGCCGCGGCATCGCCGCACACGCGCAACGCCATCCTGCTCCCTCCCCGTTCGGCGACCTGCGTGCGCAGCCATGGCGCGAGCCCATCTCCGCCGGTCAGCTGCGGCGCCAGCAAAGGCTCGACCGCGCCGGCATCGAGCGCGCGATAAATCGCCAGATAGATTTCCTGCATGCGCGCGTCCATGGCCACTACCACCGCCTGGCCCGCGGCATCTTCCAATTGCGCGGCAACCGCCGCATGCGACACCACCGGCAGCAGCGGCCGGTCCAGCGCGAAGCCCAGGCCCTGCGCCACGCCGCAGGCCACCCTCAGGCCCGTGAAGCCGCCCGGCCCCTGGCCGAACGCGATCGCATCCAGCGCGCTGCGCGCCAGTCCGGCTTCGGCCAGCACTTCCTGCACCATCGGCAACAGGCGCGCGGAATGCTCCTGCACGCCCTGATGCTCGCGTTCGAGGATGTCCAGACCGCCGGTGTCCGTGGCGCGCAGCAAGGCGACGCCACACCAGGCGGATGAAGTTTCGAGGGAAAGAATATGCAGCGACATGGGCTGCAATTGTAAGACCAGACGCGCGATCGCCGCAGGCCCGGGCTCAGTGTTTGCTCTTGCGGTAGGGTTCGTAGACTTCTTCGGTGGCCCGCTGGATCTCCTGGCGCAGCTCCAGGCGCTCTTCCTGCGAAAGCTTGCGCGACACCTGGCCGCGCTCGGCCGGGTTGACCGGACCTGCCCAGGAAGACTCCATGGCCGCGCGCATCACGCCTCCATTGCCGGCGGGCTCGACCACCGAAGGCCGGGGCGGCAGCGTGACCGGGGCCGGCGGCGCAATGCGCGCCACGCTGCCCGGCCGGGGACTCGCCTCGGCCTCGGGTTGCTGTCCACGCACCTGCCCGGTGGCTGCCGTCGCGGCCAGCACGGCAATCACCAGGGCAAGCCCGCCCAGCACGATGGCAGCGCCGGAACCCAGGGCACGCGGGGATGGGGATGGAGTGTTCACGGGCCCAATCATACGACGTCTCTTTGAGCGCATCCTAGTGCGAGCGTGTCGAAAATCCCATTTATGTAACAACCAATGTCCCTCTCTGGATCGCCTCGGACTCCTCCGTTACATTTGCGCCATGTCACTAGCCAACGCCCCCAAAAAAATCCTGGTCGTCGACGACGATGTCAGGTTGCGCGACTTGTTGCGCCGCTATCTCGCTGAACAAGGCTTCTCCGTCTGGGTCGCGGAAAACGCCCAGACCATGAACAAGCTTTGGCAACGTGAACGGTTCGACTTGCTCGTACTGGACCTCATGCTTCCGGGTGAGGATGGCCTATCCATTTGCCGCCGCCTGCGCGGGGCGCGCGATGCGACACCCATCATCATGCTGACCGCGAAGGCCGAGGATGTAGACCGTATCGTGGGCCTCGAAATGGGCGCCGACGATTACCTGCCCAAGCCGTTCAATCCGCGCGAACTGCTGGCCCGCGTCAATGCGGTGCTGCGGCGTCGCGGGCCGGACGAGCATCCCGGCGCGCCGAGCCAGGACAACGAATCCGTGTCCTTCGGCCCCTATGTGCTCAACCTGGCCACGCGTACGCTGACCCGCGACAACGAGCCCGTGGCCCTCACCACCGGCGAGTTCTCGGTGCTCAAGGTGTTCGCCCGCCATCCCAAGATTCCGCTATCGCGGGACAAGCTGATGGAACTGGCGCGCGGCCGCGAGTACGAGGCGTTCGACCGCAGCCTGGACGTACAGATCTCGCGCCTGCGCAAGCTGATCGAACCCGATCCCGCCAAGCCGGTGTTCATCCAGACGGTGTGGGGCCTCGGCTACGTCTTCGTACCGGACGGGGGCGGTTGATAGCTCGCGCATAAGCCATTCATGTCGGTCGCTCTGCGCGTCGCCTCCCGGCTGGGCCTGTTCAGCCGCACCTTTCTGCTGCTCACCGTGTTGATGACGGCAAGCCTGGCCGCGTGGCTCCAGGCTTTCCGCAGCATGGAGGTCGAGCCGCGCGCCCAGCAGGTCGCGCAGCAGATCGTCACGGTCGTCAACATCACCCGTGCGGCGCTGATCCACTCGGCACCGCAGGAGCGCCGCTACCTGCTGCTCGACCTGGCCACCAACGAAGGCATACAGGTCTATCCCCACGAGAAGGACGACCTCACCGTACCGCTGCCTGACCGCCAGGTCCTGCAGCGCGTCGAGGAGCAGGTGATCGACCGTCTCGGCGCCGATACCGTCGTCGCCTGGGAGGTCAACCGCATTCCCGGGCTGTGGGTCAGCTTCTCCATCGACGACGACGACTACTGGATGGTGGTCGAGCGCGATCGCGCCGAGCGCGTGCCCGGCGTCGAGTGGCTGGGCTGGGGCGCCGCCGCGCTGCTGCTGTCGCTTCTGGGCGCCGCGGTCATCGTGGGATTCGTCAACCGCCCGCTGTCGCGCCTGTCGCGCGCCACGCTGGCGCTGTCGCGCGGCGAAACCCCTCCCCCGCTGCCCGAGAGCGGCCCCGAGGAAATCCGCCGGGTCAATACCAACTTCAACCGTATGGTGGAAGAGCTGGATCGCGCCGAAGCCGATCGCGCGCTGATGCTGGCCGGCATCTCGCACGACTTGCGCACGCCGCTCGCCAGGCTGCGCCTGGAGATCGAACTGAGCGGGGTTTCCGAAGCCAGCCGCGACGCGGTAGACGAAGATCTCGCGCAGATCGACCGCACCATCGGGCAATTCATGGAATATGCCCGGCCGGCCAACTCGCCCGACCGCAACAACGACATCTCCGAATTGATTTCCGAGATGACCGAGCGCGAGTGCAGCCACACCGAGACCCTGGGCGGCACCTTGCAAGTCGGCATCGCACCCAACCTGTGGGCGCGCATCGCATCGGCCGACCTGCAGCGCGTGGTCGGCAACCTGCTGGAGAACGCGCGCCGCTACGGCCACCTGCCCGACGAGCCACCGCACATAGAGTTGCGTGTCGCGGCACAAGGCAGCAACGTGCTGATCGATGTCTCCGACCGCGGCCCCGGGGTGCGGCCGGAAGATGTGCCGCGCCTGCTGCGGCCCTTCACGCGCGGCTCGGATGCTCGCACCAACGCCGGCGGAGCAGGCCTGGGCCTGGCCATCGTCAAGCGTCTCCTGCTGCGCGCCGGTGGTACCCTGAACCTGATCAACCGGGATGGCGGCGGCCTGACTGCCCGCATCACGCTGCCGGCCGCGCAAAGACCTATCGAGAGCAAGTGAAGCGGATGATGCGTCCTGCGCGGCGGCGACACTCCTGAGGAGCCCGCATGAAAAGCATCGGAACCAAGCTCGACCCCTTCAAAGTCACCAGCGTCAAACCAGGCTTCAATCAACCCGAGGAGGATGGCGGATCGGCCTTCGAAGTGCTGACCGAGCGCTCCTTTCCAGGAAAGTGGAAGGTCGTCTACTTCACCGCCAAGGATTTCTCGGCCATTTGCGGCGCGGAAATCGCCGGCTTCGCCGCCCTCGCCGACGCCTTTGCGGCATGCGGGGCCGTGCTGCTGGGCGGCTCGGTGGACAACGAATACGCCAAGCTCGCGTGGCGCCGCGAATCCCCTGTGCTGTCGCGACTGAATCATCACCAGTTTGCCGACAGCGCCGGCGTGCTGGTCGACCAGTTGGGCGTGCGCGATCGCATCGAAGGCGTGGCGGTCCGGGCGACCTTCATCATCGATCCCGACAACACGATCCAGCACGTTTCGGCCAACAATCTCAAGGCCGGCCGCAATCCTGACGAGACGCTGCGCATCCTCCAGTTGCTGCAAAGCGGCGACAACGCGCCGGCTCATCGCCGTGCGGGCATGCCCGGACAGCCCTGACGAGAGGGCTGCGAGGTTCCGGGCGCCTCCAGACAGCCGCCCTATCGCAGTGGCTTCAGATGACGCGGCCGCATGTCCGCTGGCGGCACGTAGGCCGGGCCGGCCGTCTTGGAAAAAGCCTGCCTGCCGGCGGAGGCGGGGCGCGGCTGCAGCGGTTCGTTGGCGAAATGCAGCGTGACGGCGGCCACCGCGGCGCTGTTCAAGGCGAATGCGTCCCGGTCGATATTGGACAGGTTGTCGCAAGCCTTGTGGTAGCAGGGATCGAAGTCCATGCCCGCCGTGCCTCCCCATAGCGCGGCCTGTTCGGCGCTCTTGGCGTCGTCTCCGCCCGAGAAGACACCGCCGGCGGGAATCCCGTGCTCAATGAAAGGTCCGTAATCGGAGCGGCCGTCGAAATCCGTACCCTGGACGGGCTTGCCCCGGGCGGCGTAGAAATCCTCGAATGCTTTTTCGATGATTTCGGACCCGGCGGGCCCAGGCCCTTCGCCTTTGCCGTCCGAGTTATCGCCGTCGTAGATGAAATAGCCGGGGTTGGGCGAGCCCAGCATGTCGAAATTCAGGTACATGGCGATCCGGTCGCGCGCTTGATCGGACAGGCTCTCGACGTAGGCGGCCGAGCCCAGCAAGCCCAGCTCTTCGGCGCCCCAGAGCGCGAAACGCAGCCTGTTGCGCGCTCCGGCCTTGGCCAATTGCACGGCGGTTTCGAGCACCGCCGCGGAACCCGAGCCGTTGTCGTTGATGCCGGGGCCGTCCCGTACCGAGTCCAGGTGGGCGCCGACCACGACGACCGTATCGGCGTTGCCGCTGCGGCTGTCGGCGATCAGGTTGTAGGTAGTGCCCTCGGAACGCAGGCCGGCGACCTTGACCCGCAGCTCCAGGCCCGCTGCCGCCACCAGTTGCTCGCCCGCTTCCATGGCGATCGCAACGACGGGCAGTTCGATCTGTGGTTCATGCTCCAGCGCGCCGCCGAAACCGCCAGGCTCGTTGTTGTAGACCACCACGGCTACCGCGCCGGCAGCCTGGGCCAGCCCGGCCTTGGTGGTGAAACTGCACTCTCCGCGCCTGATCAGGGCTACGGAGCCGGCGGAGAAAGCGGCGAAGTCGCCCGCGTTGCACCCGAACGCGGGAACGGCCTGCGCCGGCGCCGTCACGTCGCCCGAGCCGGAAAACTCCATGGAATCATTGTCGATCGCGGCGGCAGGAAGCGGCGACACCCGGCTCAACACGCTGGGCTCCACGTCTTCGTATGCGGAAAACGGGAAGGACTGGCGCTCGACCTGGTAGCCCGCGCCTTCGAATATGCGTTGCGCATAATCGACCGACGCCAGATAGCCCTCGGTGCCGGAGGTACGCGTCCCGCCGTTGCGCATGGCAATGTCGTACCAGGCCTCCAGGTGCGCCATGACGCCGTCGAGCGTCATGCACTCCAGCACCCGCGCCTCGGTATCGTTGGCGCGTTCGCCGCAGGACAGCGGCACCGGATCCACCGCCCCGCTGCCGCCACATGCGGACACCGCCAGTATCACTGCCAGCGCGCAGGCGCGCAGCGCGGCTCCCCGTTCCAGGATCGCTCCAGGCATTCGTTCCCCCCTCGATACCGGCGCCGCATGAAACCTAGAGGCCGGCACGATCAGCTGTCTCATTAATGTTGAGCAAATGTAACTCAACGGGGAACCAGTGTCAGCGGCGTTCTGCCTCCAGCACGCCCGCGACCTCGCGTATGCTCGCCAGCGCCCGGGTCAGGTGCGCGCCATTGCCGACCTCGGCGGTGAACACCATTCGCGCCGAGCCCTGCTTGCTCTGGGTGTTGACGCCGATGACGTTGATGCGCTGGCGCGCGAATACCTCGGAGATGTCGCGCAGCAACCCGTGACGGTCGCTGGCCATCACCACGATGTCCACCGGGTAGACGGCGTCGCTGGTCTCGCCCCAGGCGACGTCGATAATCCGTTCGGGTTCGCGCAAGGCCAGCGCACGAAAGCTCTTGCAGTCGCTGCGGTGAATGGACACGCCGCGGCCCCGGGTGACGAAGCCCGAGATCGGATCCGGCGGCGCAGGCCGGCAGCACTTGGCCAACTGGGTAAGCAAGGCGTCGACCCCGACCACCAGCACGCCGCTCTTGCCCGCATGCACGGCGCTTTCTGGACGGCTGTCGCGCGTCAGCGCCGACAGGTCGGGCTCCTCGGCGGCGGGCGGCGGCGCTTCGAAAGCGCTGGCAACCTGCCGTACGCTGAATTCGTCCTTGGCCAGCGCCACGCACAGATCGTCGGTGCAGGCAAAACCCAGTTGCTGGGCCAGTACTTCCAGGTTGGTGGCGGTTTTGCCCAGCCGCTGCAATTCCTTTTCGAGCATGCCCTGCCCCTGGGCGATGCGCTCCTGGATGTCGATGGCGTTGAACCAGGCCCGCACCTTGGCCCGCGAACGCTGGCTCGCCAGGTAGCCCAGTTGCGGGTTGAGCCAATCGCGCGACGGACCGCCCGACTTGGCCGCGATGATCTCGACCGTCTGTCCGGTGCGCAGCCGCGTGTTGAGCGGCACCATCACGCCATCGACCCGCGCCCCCCGGCAGCGGTGGCCCAGATCGGTATGAACCTGGTAGGCGAAATCCACCGGCGTCGCCCCGGGAGCCAATTCGATGACGCGCGCCTGGGGAGTCAGCACATAGACATTGTCGGCCAGCGCCTTGAGCGCCGACTGGCCCAGTTCGTCGTCGACCTGTACGTCGTCTTTCCAGGCAAGCAACTGGCGGATCCAGCTCAGCTTGCGGTCGTACTCGGAGTCCGCGCTGACCTTGCCGCCCTTGGCGCCCGCCTCTTTGTAGCGCCAATGCGCCGCCATGCCGTATTCGGCGAACTGGTGCATCTCGTGCGTGCGGATCTGCACCTCGAATGGCCGGCCGTTGTCGTCGTAGACCACCGTGTGCAGCGAACGGTAGCCATTGGGCTTGGGGCGCGAGATGTAATCGTCGAACTCGTCGGGCACCGGCGACCACAGGTGGTGGATCAGCCCCAGCACGGTATAGCAGGTGCGGATGTCGTCGACGATGATGCGCAGCGCCCGCAGGTCGTAAAGCCCGGAAAAATCCAGGTTGCGGTTGCGCATCTTGTTCCAGATGCTGTAGATGTGCTTGGGCCGCCCGGTGACGTCGGCCTCTATTCCCGCTGCCGCCAGGGCGTCGCGCACCCGGGCGATGGCATTGGTGATGAAAGCTTCGCGCTCGACCCGCTTTTCTTCCAGCAGGTATGCGATTTCCTTGTACTTCACGGGCTCCAGGAAACGGAAAGCGGTGTCTTCCATTTCCCACTTGACCTGCCAGATGCCAAGGCGGTTGGCCAGCGGAGCATAAAGCTCGAGCGTCTCGCGCGCCAGCGCCTCGGGCAACGGCACCTTGTTCTGGGCATGCCAGCGCAGCGTCCGCAGGCGCGAGGCGAGCCGCATCAGCACGATGCGCAGGTCGGCCGCCATCGCCAGCAACATCTTGCGCAGCATCTCGGCCTGCGCGCCGCTGCCCGCCGCGGCGTCGCTGGCATCCCGCGTCACCTGGCCGAGCCGGATCAGCGCACGATACCCCTGCACCAGCCTGCCGATCTCCGGCCCGAAGCGGGCCATGACGGCATCTTCGCCTGGCCGTGCGGCGTCCTGCGCTCCCACGGCGATCGCAAGCAAAGCCGCCATCCGCGTATGCACGTCCACCTGCAGGCCGGCCAGGATCACCACCACGCCGGCGGCATGCCGGGCCGGCGCCTCGCCCTCGGCGCTCAGCGTCCGCGCGTAGCGCGTCTGCGCCCAGTCCAGCGCCTGGCGCAGGTCCTGCTGGGCGGCGTCGGACAGGCCCGCGGTAGCGGCCTGCCACCAGTCGGGATCGAAGATCGCCGACAATACGCCGGAAGCGTCGAAGGCAGGTTCGTTCATCGTCTTAAACTTCCAGGCTGTGCCGGCGTCCACCCGGCCGGCACGGTACTCTCGTCACTCTCGCACCAGGAACGTCATTGTATGTTGGGATGGCTTTTTGCCCGCGGCGCCTCGAAACACCGCACCGCGCGGATGCAGGCGCGCATCGATACGGAATTATGGACCCAAACGCTGGCCGCGCATCCCTTCCTCGCCCGCCTGCTGCCTGAGCAGCAGGCGGCCCTGCAGGCCCGCGCCGCCTGGTTCCTGGCGAGCAAGGCCATGACCGGGGCCGGCGGCCAGGAGGTCACCGACGAAATCCGCCTGTCCATCGCCGCCCAGGCCTGCCTGCCCATTCTGAACCTGGCTCCGTCGCTGTACGACGGCTGGTCGGAGGTCATCGTCTACCCGAGCGGGTTCCTGATCCCTCGCGCCGATGTGGACGAGGACGGCGTCGTGCACGAGTACGTCGAAGAAGCCGCGGGCGAGGCCTGGGAGGGCGGCCCGGTCGTTCTATCCTGGGAGGACGCCGGTCCCGATGGCCTGCGGCCGCCCGGGTTCAACGTGGTGGTGCATGAATTCGCCCACAAGCTCGACCTGCAATACGGCCAGGCGGACGGCATGCCCAGCCTGCACGCCCATCCCGACATCAAGCCGCGCCTGTGGCGCACCGTGCTGGAGCGCAGCTTCGATGCCCTGGTAGATCAGCTGGAACGGATCGAGGCGGCCATCCCGCCCGACATCGACCCCGAATCGGAAGCCGCCGATGCGTGGTATGCGCAGTTGCCGCTCGATCCGTACGCGGCAACCGACGAGGCGGAATTCTTCGCGGTCAGCTCCGAGGCGTTCTTCGTCCATCCCGCCCCGCTGCAGGCGGCCATGCCCGAGTGGTACGGCCTGCTTGCACGCTACTACCGGCAGGATCCGATGGCGGCCCCGGGCTTGCCGCGTTGAACCTCCGGCCTCGAGCCGCCGCCGTCACACCGCTGCGGTCACCATGATCTCGACCTTGTACTCCGGGGCAGCCAGCTTGGCTTCCACGGTGGCGCGGGCAGGCGTATTGCCGGCCGGCACCCAGCCATCCCAGACCCCGTTCATCGCGGCGAAATCACCGATGTCGGCCAGGAAAATCTGCGCCCGCAGGATGCGGGTCTTGTCGGTGCCGGCGGCGGACAGCAGCTTGTCGATGGCAGCCAGCACCTGGCGCGTCTGGCCGGCGGCGTCCTGGGAGGGATCATCGGCCACCTGGCCGGCCAGATAGGCCACGCCGCCGTGGACGACCATTTCGGACATGCGTTTGCCAACGCTGAAGCGCTCGATGCTCATGGTGTTTCCTCGCTGTGAAGCATATTTGGAGGCGCAAGCATAGCAGGCTCGGCGGGCGCTTCGTGAGCACGGCGCGGCTGCCTGCGCGGTCTTCCGGAACCTTTCTAGGCGCGGCCCCGCCGCCGCTCCCGGTGATGCCGGCGCAGAGGCCGCCGACGCTACGCTTGCCCGTCCAGGAAACGCTCGGCGACCTCGATCTGCGCTGCGGTCATGAACGTGGGCGCATGGCCCACGCCGGGAATCTCGACACTGCGGGCCTGGGGGTTCCGGGCGCACATCTGCTCGACGGTTTCCCGCGACAACAGGTCGGACTGCTCCCCGCGCGCCACCAGGACCGGGCACGCGATATTGCCGTACACATGCCACAAAGCAGCTTCGGCTGCCAATACCGCGGCGGGGTCGATGGTCGCGAAAGCCTGCGCGATGGCCGGATCGTAGTGCATGCTCCAAGGGCCGTCCGGCCCCTCGACCTGGCGCACGACGTGCTCGGTCAGCGCGCGCCATTGTTCCTCGGAATGCGGCCCGAACGACGCCGAGACGGTACTCACGTAAGCCTGGGCCTCGGCGAAGCTGCCGAACGTGGGCGCCTTGCCCAGGTACTGCCCGATGCGCAGCAACGCGGCCGGATCCAGATGCGGGCCGACGTCGTTGAGCACCAGCCGGTCGATGGGCGAATTCTGCAGGCCCGCCAGGGCCATGCCGATCAGGCCGCCCATGGAGGTGCCGAACCAGTGCAGCGTCTCGGCCTGCAGCCGCGCCAGCAGCGGCATCATGTCGGCGACGTATTGCGGAATGGTGTAGTAGGCCGGGTTCGCGAGCCAGTCCGAACGGCCGCGGCCGACTACGTCGGGGCATACGACCCGGTAACGGTCCGACAGGCGCCTGGCCATCGCGTCGAAATCGCGGCCGGTGCGCGTCAAGCCATGCGCGCACAGCAGCACCTGGTCGTTGGCGGGATCGCCCCACTCCCAATAGGCCATACGATGCAGCCCGGCCGGGCTCAGGCAGGTCACGTACTGCAGGCGCGGCTCTCCGTCAGGCTGCATATGGGAACTCATCGGGACACTCCTCGCACGATAACGACGCCGAGGATTGTAGCCCCCCTACGCGCTGACGCGCGCCCCCCAGCGGGCGGCGCAGGCGGACCGGCGGAGCCGGATCCGCGGCGCCCTGGGTCGGGACTCGTATTTTCATGCAGCGGCGGTTTGCTCTGCGGCGCCTGCGCTGCAAAACCAAGCACATCATGGCCGCCAATGCCAATAGCGCCGCCGCGCTTCGCGCTCGCGCGCCACGGCCAGGCCGCCGGCACGCGACTCGAACACCAGCGCGCCGTGGACGTCGGTACGATGGAAAATGCTGCCGGCACGCTCCCATCGCTTGACGACATCCGGATGCGGATGCCGATAGCGGTTGAGGTAGCCGGCCTGCGCCACCACGTGGGCTGCGCCGCTGGCCGCGGCCAGTTCGGCGCTGGAAGAACCGCGCGAGCCGTGATGCGGCGCCGCCAGCACATCGACGGCCAGGTTCTCCCGCCGCGCCAGTTCCCGCTCCTGCGCAATGCCTATGTCACCGGCGAGCAGCGCCGCATGATGCGCCCCGCGCAGCCTCAGGACGCAACTATTGGCGTTGCGGTCGCGCGGCGCGGCGTCGGGCGCCCCAGGGCGGGGATGCAGGAAGACGAATTCGACGCCATCCAGGACCCATCTCTGCCCGGCCGTGCAACGCTCGAAGGGCACCTGCGCCGCGGGCCCGCCGGGAGACATCGAGTACGAGGCGCGCAAACGCCTGGCCGGCAGCGCCGCCAGCACGGATTCGAGGCCGCCGGCATGGTCCGCGTCGGCATGCGTGACGATCAGCTCGTCGAGCGCGCGTATGCCGCGCGCCCGCAGGTAAGGCGCGACGACGCGGGCGCCGGCATCGGCCGCCGCGCCATAGCGCGGCCCGGTATCGTAAAGCAGCACCGAACGCGCGGTCTCGATGACGATGGCGCTGCCCTGCCCCACGTCGAGCATAGCAAGGCGCCAATCGCCCGGCCCCGGTCGGGACGGCCGGTAGACCAGCATGGGCAACAACAGCACCAGCGCCCATCCACGGCCGGGCAAACCGCGCGGTTGGAGCGCCCACAGCGCTCCAGCCAGGCCTGGCGCCACCAGCCACCACGGCGGCACCGCGAGTTCGTAGGCCGCGAAAGGCAGCCCGGCCAGCCATTGCACCGGCTGCATCAGGGCGGCGAAAACGCCGTGGGCCGCCGCCGCGCACGCCGCCGCTGCCCAGCCCATGCCGGGCAGCGCGCAGCATGCGAGCGCGGCCAGCGCAAGCGGGGTCACCAACAGGCTGACCACCGGGATCGCCAATGCATTGGCCAGTGGCGCAACGACGGATACCTGCTGGAACATCAATGCCAGCAAGGGCAGCAGCCCTATCGTCAAGGCCGCCTGGGCCCGCGCGCCTTCGCGCCATCCGGACGCCAGACGCGTGCGCCACGGCCGGTCGCGCGAATCGTCCTGCCTGAAACGCCACCTCCCGCTGCCGCAGACGATCAGCAAAGCGACCGCGCCGAACGACAGCCAGAATCCCGGTGCCAGCGGGGCCCAGGGATCCAGGGCGCATACCAGGGCCCCCGCTGCCGCCAGCACCCGCGAACCGGACAGGGGCAGGCGCAGCATGGCCGCCAGCGCCACGACTCCGAGCATGAAGAAGGTGCGCTGCGCCGGCACGCCCCATCCCGCCAACAGGCAATACAGCCAGGCTGCCAGCAAGGCCGCGCCGGCCGCGGCAACCTGCGCGGGCTGGCGTTCGGCCAGCGCCAGCCCGCGCCACCGGCAGCGTTTCCAGGCCAGCAGCGCCACCCAGCCGGCCAACGCCGCCAGCATGGTCACGTGCAGGCCGCTGATCGAAACCAGATGCGTGATGCCGGTACGGGCGAAAGTCTCCCAATCCTGCCGCGCCACGCCGGCCTGGTCGCCTATCGCCAATGCCACCAGCACAGGGCCATAGCGCCGATCGGCCAACACGCGCTGCAGCGCCTGCCTGCCGACGTGGCGGACGCGTTGCACCAGCACGCCGGCATCGGCGCCAGGTTCGTCGGCGAGCAGCACGGGTACGCCGCGCAGCGTGCCGGTGGCGCGGATGCCGTGCTCGAACAGGTAGGCCTCGTAGTCGAAACCATGCGGATTCAGGCTGCCGTGCGGGCGTTTGAGGATCACGGTGCCGCGCCACCGCAGGCCTGGCGCCACTAGTCCGGGTCCGGGCGCATACCAAGCCAGTTGAATGTTTGCAGGAACGCCCTCGGGCGGCGCCAGTATGCGCGCTTCGAAGCGCTGGCCGCCATCGGTGCGCGCAGCCAGGCCGGTCACCCGATATTCCAGCGGCAGCGGCAGATTCTCCTGATCCGGCGACAGGACCTCCTGCAGCCGCAGGTCTATGCGCGCCAGGGCCAGGCTGCTGCCCGCGCAGCACGCGGCAAGCGCGAACAGCCCGCCGCGCGCCCAGCGCGGCGCCCCGGCATGCCGGCGCACCAGCCACGCCAGCCCGGCACATCCCGCGCACCCGGCCAGCAGCGCAGCCCATGCAGGCGGCACGGCGGGCAACAAATGCACCCATGCGGTACCCGATACAAACGCCACCAGCGCGATACGCCCCATGCTCTCCCCATCCCTGGAGGCATGGTAGGCAAGGAGCGGGCAACGCGCATCCGTACCTGGGACGCTCCGGTCCTATACGGCCATGCGGCGCCGCCGCTGCGAAGCCCGCGTCAACGCGCAGGGGCTGGGTTTCCCGCCTGGGATGGGCCTGCCAGACGCGGTAGCACCCGCATCGCGTTGGCCGTCGTCGCAGCGGCCACCCCGGCCTCGTCCAGGCCGCGCAGTTGCGCCAGCACCTGCGCCATGCGCGGCAATTCGAACGGCGCATTGCGCCGGTTCTCGCGCTGCAGCCACGCCGGCGGAATGTCGGGCGCGTCGGTTTCGAGCACCAGGGCCTCGAGCGGCATGCCTTCCGCCAGCCTGCGGATGTTGCGGGAGCGCTCATAGGTCATCTCGCCGCCCAGCCCGAGCGCGAACCCGCGCTGCACGAACAGGTCGGCCTGCTGGCGGCTGCCGTTGAACGCATGGGCGATGCCGCCCGGCACGTCGATCCGCCTCAAGTACTTGAGCAGGACGTCTTGCGAGCGGCGCACGTGCAGCAGCACCGGCAGGTCGAACTCGGCCGCCAGTTTCAGCTGCGCCTGGTAGAAATGCTCCTGCCGGGCACGCGGCGCGCCGCTGGCGATGGACTCGACGAAGAAATCCAGCCCGATCTCGCCGATGGCCACGAAACGCGGATCGGGCAGCGCCGCGATCACCGCCTCGCGCAGGCGCGCCAGGTCGCCATCGTCGGCTTGCATGACGAAGAGAGGATGGATGCCGAGCGCATAGGTCCCGCCATCGATCTCGTGCGCCAGGCCGCGTACCACCGCGAAGTTGTCCCGCGCCACGGCGGGAATCACCACGCGCGCGACGCCGGCTGCGCGCGCACGCGCCCATACTTGCGCGCGATCGTCGTCGAATTCGCCGGCATCCAGATGGCAATGGGTATCGATCAGCATGGAACCACTGTACCGCCAAGGGCGGTGCCGCGCACGCCTCAGACCAGCAGGCCGTCGGCCATGCGCAACTGCCGGTCCGCCAACGCCGCCAGCTCCGCATCGTGGGTCACGATGACGAAAGCCATGCCGAGCTCCTGGTTCAGGCGCTTGAGCAGCGTGAACACGTCGCGCGCGGTATGGCGATCCAGGTTGCCGGTAGGTTCGTCGGCCAGCACGCAAAGCGGCTTGGTCACCAGCGCCCGGGCCAGCGCCACGCGCTGGCGCTCGCCCCCGGACAACTGGCCGGGATGATGCTGCGCGCGCGCCGCCAGGCCTACCTGGTCCAGCATCTCGGCCGCGGCCTTGCGCGCCTGGGCGCGGTCCATCCTGCGCACGACGAGAGGCATGGCGACGTTGTCGAGCGCGGAGAATTCGGCCAGCAAATGGTGGAACTGGTAGACGAAACCCAGGCTGCGGTTGCGCGCCAGGCTGCGCTGGCGTTCGTTGAAACCGGCCACCGCCTTGCCGTCGAGCAGCACTTCGCCCGAGGAAGGCCGGTCCAGCAGGCCCAGCACATGCAACAGCGTGCTCTTGCCCGACCCGGATGCGCCCAGCAGCGCCACCATCTCGCCTTGGCGCACCTGCAGGTCCACGCCCCGCAGCACGGTGACGGCCACGCCCCCTTCCGCGTAGGTCCTGGCGATGCCGCGCCCTTCCAGCACGATGCGACGGTCAGTCATGGCGCAGCACCTCCGCCGGTTGCAGCCGCGACGCGCGCCAGCTCGGATACAGGGTGGCCAGGAACGACAGCACCAGCGAGGTCACGCCTATGGTGACGATGTCTGGCAGGCGCGGATCGGACGGCAGCTCGGTGATCAGGTAGATGTCCTTGGGCAGGAACTGGATGCCCAGGATGTGTTCGATGGCGGGCACGATGACGTCGATGTTGTAGGCGATCAACGTGCCGCCCGCCACGCCCAGCAGCGTGCCGATCACGCCGATCAGCGCGCCCTGGACCACGAAGATGCGCGCGATCTCGCCCGGCGTGGCGCCCAGCGTGCGCAGGATGGCGATGTCCGCCTGCTTGTCGTTGACGGCCATGACCAGCGAGGACAGCAGGTTGAACGCGGCCACGGCGATGATCAGCGCCAGGATCAGGAACATCATGCGCTTTTCGGTCTGCACCGCGGCGAACCAGGTGCGGTTGTTGCGCGACCAGTCGGCCGCGATCAGATTCGGCGGCAGCCCCTGCGCCAACTCGCGCGCCACCCTCGGCGCCTGCTGCATGTCGGCAATGCGCAACCGAACCCCGCCTATGCCGCTGTCGCGGAACAGCCGCGCGGCATCGTCCACGTTGACGAAGGCCAGGCCGGAATCGTATTCGTAGTGCCCCACCTCGAAGATCCCGACCACCGTGAACTGCCGCATGCGCGGCGTGAAGCCGGCCGGCGTGACCGAGCCCTGCGGCGCCAGCATGAGAACGGGGTCGCCCATCCCCACGCCCAGCCCCTGCGCCAATGCGCGGCCCAGCACGACGCCGTAGCTGCCGGGAGCCAGCGCATCGAGCGAGCCCGCCACCATGTGATCGGCCACCTCGGACACCGAGCGTTCCGGCTGCGGCTCGACGCCGCGCACCTGCACGCCGCGCAGCACCTGGTCGCGCGCCAGCATGGCCTGGGCCGCCACATAGGGCGCCCCGGCCACGACCTCGGGGTGTTTCCTGGCCTGCGCGACCAGTTCCTGCCAATCGGCCAAGGCCGCGCCGCGATCCCCGCTGACGGGATAGATCTCGATGTGCGGCAGCACGGAAAGCATGCGGTCCCGGACTTCCTTCTGGAAGCCGTTCATGACCGACAGCACGATGATCAGCGCGGCGACGCCCAGCCCGATGCCGGCCATGGATGTGGCGGCAATGAAAGAAATGAAGCGATCGCGTTGCCGCCCGCGGCCGGATCGCGTGTAGCGCCAGCCTATCCAGAATTCGTAGGGTATTTTGAGCACCGCTGCATTGTAGCCGCCCCGTACGCGCTTCGCGCGCCCGGCATGGCGAGACTCGCGCGGTGCGACAGCCTACAATACGGCCACCGCCTGGCAAACTGCCCGGGCGCCGTCAGATTTCGTCTATCCCGTGTCCGCTTCGTCCGCCTCCCTCACTCTCTTGCTGCCCGGCCTGTTGACCGATGCCGCCATCGCGCCCGAACTGGCGCGGCAACTGGAGGGGCTGCCGGGTGCGCGTACCTTGCTGTCGTGGCTGGGGGCAGCGACGCCGCGGGAAGAGGTTTTCGTGCCCTTTGAAGCCGGCTGCACCGCGCGGGAATACTGGTGGCTGCGGCGTGCGGGCCATGTTCCTGCCGAAGGGGGCAAGCCCGGCTCCGCGCTTGCCCCCTTGCTCGCAGGCAATCAGCAGGACGACGCTCCGGTCTGGCTGGCCGAACTGGCGCACATCCAGGTGGGACGGCACGGTCCGGTGCTCGCGGATACCGCCACGCTCGCCGCCTCGGAACAGGAAAGCGCCGAGCTGCTTGCCGCCGCGCGCCCCATCCTGGACGAACACGGCATCGTGGTGGCGGACGTCCAGCCCGGGCGCTGGCAATTGCGGCTGCCGGTGGGCATGGGCCTGCATACCGGCACGCCGGACGCCGTGGCGGGCGCCGCGCTGGATTTCTGGTGGCCGCGCACGGAGGCCTCGCGGCCGTGGCGCAAGCTGCTCAACGAAATCCAGATGAGCTGGCATGAACACCCCGTCAACCTGGCACGCGAACGCCGCGGCCAGGCGCCCGTCAATGCGCTGTGGCTGCACGGCGGCGCCCTGCCCTGGGCGCCATCGTGGCCTGGCGGCCGGCCCGCCTCGATCGGCGGTCCGGAAGCTTGGCTGCATGCGCTGGCGGTTCGCAGCGGGCTTTCCTGGCTGGATACGGGCGCGATGGAAAGCGGGCAGGCCGTTCCTGCGCCGGCGCGAAGCAGCGGGCCGGCGGCAGACCCGGCCACGCTGGCAGGCGCGGTGCTGGAACTGCCCCACCTGGCCGAGCCGGAGCGCGCCGACGACTGGCGCGCCTGGCTCGACGCCCTGCCCCGCCTGGAACAGGAGTGGCTGGCGGCGCTGGGCCAGGCGCTCGCATCCGGCCGTCTGCCCTCCCTCACCCTGGTGTTGCCGGGCCGCGAACGGCTCGTCACGCTGCACATCGAACCGCGGCCGCGCCTGCTGCGCTGGCTGCCGCAAACCCGACACGACTGGAAACGCTGGTGGCTGCCCCGAGAATCCTGACCCGCCGCCCCGACCAGGAGGCCCAGCGCCGCCTGGAACGGGCCGGCATCCATCCCCTGCTGGCCCGCCTGTGGGCCGCGCGCGGCGTCGCCGTGGCCGCCGAAACCGCGCCCGACTGGTCGGCCATGCTCAATCCGGGCCTGCTGACCCATGCGGGCCGGGCGGCCTCGCTCCTGGCCGATGCCATTGCCGCGCGCAAGCGCCTGCTGATCGTCGCGGACTACGATTGCGACGGCGCCACCGCGTGCGCGGTCGGCCTGCGCGGCCTGCGCATGCTCGGCGCGGTCGTGGACTTCCTGGTCCCCAACCGCTTCGAAACCGGCTACGGCCTGTCGCCGGCCGTAGTCGAGCTGGCCTGCCGCCATCCCGCCGGCAAACCCGACATCCTGGTCACGGTGGACAACGGCATCGCCAGCCTGGACGGCGTGGCAGCCGCGGGCGATGCCGGCATCGACGTCGTCATCACCGACCACCACCTGCCCGGCGACGTGCTGCCGGCGGCGCTGGCCATCGTCAATCCCAACCAGCCCGGCTGCGGCTTTCCGTCCAAGAACCTGGCCGGCGTCGGCGTCATTTTCTATCTGCTGCTGGCGCTGCGCGCCGAACTGCGTGCGCGCGGCGCCTTCGGCCCCGACAGCGGCCCGCGCCTGGACGCGCTCACCGACCTGGTGGCGCTGGGCACCGTGGCGGACGTCGTCAAACTGGATGCCAACAACCGCTTGCTGGTGGCGCAAGGCCTCAAGCGCATCCGCGCGGGCCGCATGCAACCCGGCGTGCGCGCGCTGTTCGCCGTCAGCGGCCGCCAGCCGCGCGAGGCCGCTACCTTCGACCTGGGCTTCGCGCTCGGCCCGCGCATCAACGCCGCCGGCCGCCTCGCCGACATGAGCCTGGGCATACGCTGCCTGGTCACCGACGATGAGGACGAGGCGCTCGCACTGGCGCGCGAACTGGACGCAATGAACCGCGAACGCCGGGAAATCGAAGCCGGCATGCGCGACCAGGCCCTGGCCTCGCTCGATGCGGTGCCGGCGGCGTCCACGGCCAGCCTCTGCGTCTACGACCCCTCCTGGCACCAGGGCGTGGTGGGGCTGGTGGCCTCGCGCCTGAAAGAACGCTTTTGGTGCCCCACACTCGCCTTCGCGCCAGCCGGCGACGGCGAGCTGCGCGGCTCCGGGCGCTCGGTGCCCGACGTGCACCTGCGCGACGTACTGGACCTGGTGTCCAAGCGCCATCCGCAACTGATACGCAAATTCGGCGGCCATGCCATGGCAGCCGGCCTGACACTGCACCAGGACGACTTCCCCGCCTTCACGCCGGCCTTCGATGCCGCCGTACGCGAACTGACCGGGCGCAGCCGCTTCGAGCCGGCGCTGGAAACCGACGGCCCGCTCGAAGCCGATTACGCCAACGCCGAGGTCGCCGCCCTGCTCGACCAGCAGGTCTGGGGCGCCGGATTCCCGGCGCCTGTCTTCATCGACACCTTCGTCATCCGCAACCAGCGGCTGGTGGGCGAGAAACACCTCAAACTGGCGCTCGAACGCGGACACCAGCGCTTCGACGCCATCTGGTTCGGCCGCGCCGAAACCCTGCCCCCCGCCGTGGAGCTGGCCTACCGGCTGACCCTGAACAATTGGAACGGCATGGTCTCGGTGCAGTTGGTCATCGAACACGGGCAGGCGTCGGCGCAAGGGTAAACCTGTACGCTAAAATAATAGGTTGACCTGAAAAATATCCGGAATCCACGACATGGAAGCAGAACGCCTCAACCAACTCCAAGCGCAACTCCAGGACCTGGCTGCCCGCACCCAGGACCTTCGGAGGTATCTTTGACTACGATGCCAAAGACGAGCGCCTGCAAGTCGTCAACGCGGAACTAGAAAGCCCGGACGTCTGGAACGATCCCAAGCACGCCCAGGACCTGGGCCGCGAGAAAAAAGCGCTGGAAACCGTCGTCCAGACCATCAATGAGATCGACTCGGGCCTGGCCGACGCCTCCGAGCTGTTCGAGATGGCCGCCGCCGACGACGATGACGCCACGCTCGAATCCATCGCCGCCGATGCCGACGGCATCGAGGAAAAGGTCGGCGGCCTGGAATTCCGCCGGATGTTCTCCAACCCGGCCGACCCGCTCAACTGCTTCCTGGACATCCAGGCCGGCGCCGGCGGCACCGAGGCGCAGGACTGGGCTTCCATGCTGCTCCGCCAGTACCTGAAGTATGCCGAGCGCAAGGGCTTCAAGGCCGAGATCATGGAAGAATCCGAAGGCGAAGTGGCCGGCCTCAAGTCCGCCACCATCAAGCTCGAGGGCGAATACGCGTTCGGCTACCTGCGTACCGAAACGGGCGTGCACCGCCTGGTGCGCAAGAGCCCTTTCGACTCGTCGGGCGGCCGCCACACCTCGTTCGCCAGCGTATTCGTCTATCCCGAGGTCGATGATTCCTTCGAGGTGGAGGTCAATCCCGCGGACATTCGCGTCGATACCTTCCGCGCCTCGGGCGCCGGCGGCCAGCACATCAACAAGACCGACTCGGCGGTGCGCATGACGCACGTTCCGACCGGCATCGTCGTCCAGTGCCAGAACGACCGCTCGCAGCACCGCAACCGCGCCGAGGCGATGCAGATGCTCAAGTCCAAGCTGTTCGAACTGGAAATGCGCAAGCGCATGGCCGAGCAGCAGAAGATGGAAGACTCCAAGACCGACGTGGGCTGGGGCCACCAGATCCGCTCGTACGTGCTGGACCAGAGCCGCATCAAGGACCTGCGCACCAACGTCGAAATCTCCAACACCCAGAAGGTGCTGGACGGCGATCTCGACCCCTTCATCGAGGCCAGCCTGAAGCACGGCGTCTGAGCACCGGACGACATCCGACATTATTGACCCGACACCCATCATGACCGACAACCGGCCCACCACGCCCGAACCCGCGCAAGACGAAAACCAGATCATCGCCGAACGGCGCGCCAAGCTCGCCCGCCTGCGCGAGGCCGGGCCGGCTTTCCCCAACGATTTCGTGCCCGCCGACCGCGCGGCCCGGCTGCACGAACAGTACGACGAAAAAGAAAAGGAAGCGCTGGAAGCCGCCGGCATCCCGGCAAGCGTGGCCGGCCGCATGATGCTCAAGCGCGTGATGGGCAAGGCCAGCTTCGCCACCCTGCAGGACGCCACCGGCCGCATCCAGATCTACCTGAGCAAAGAGCTCCTGGGCGCGGAAGTCTACGACGCCTTCAAGCATTGGGACATCGGCGACATCCTGGGCGTACGCGGCACGGTCTTCAAGACCAACAAGGGCGAGCTATCGATCCAGGCCACCGAACTGCGCCTGCTGACCAAATCCCTGCGCCCCCTGCCCGACAAATTCCACGGCATCGCCGACCAGGAAATGCGCTACCGGCAGCGCTACGTCGACCTGGTCATGACCGAATCGACGCGCAACACCTTCGTCGCCCGCAGCCGCGCCATCGCCTCCATCCGGCGCCTGATGACCGAGGCCGGCTTCCTCGAAGTGGAAACGCCCATGCTGCACGCCATCCCCGGCGGCGCCGCGGCCAAGCCCTTCACCACCCACCACAACGCGCTGGACATGTCCATGTACCTGCGCATCGCGCCCGAGCTCTATCTCAAGCGCCTGATCGTGGGCGGCTTCGAGCGCGTGTTCGAACTGAACCGCAACTTCCGCAATGAAGGCGTCAGCCCCCGCCACAACCCGGAATTCACCATGATGGAGTTCTATGCAGCCTACGGCGACTACCGCTGGCTGATGGACTTCACCGAACAAATCGTTCGCCAGGCCGCCGTCGACGCCACCGGCAGCGCCAAGGTGACCTACCAGGGCCGCGAAGTCGACCTGTCCCGGCCCTTCGACCGCCTGACCATTGCCGAGGCCATCCACAAGTACGCCGAGCCCGGCTACACCGATGAGCAGTTGAACGACGAAACCTTCCTGCGCGCCGAACTCAAGAAACTGGGCGCCCACGTCGAAGGCCCCCAACTGGCCCGCGCAGGCCTGGGCGCGCTGCAGCTGGCGCTGTTCGAGGAAACCGCCGAAGCCAAGCTGTGGCAGCCGACCTACATCATCGACTACCCCGTGGAAGTGTCGCCGCTGGCGCGGGAATCCGATAGTCGGCCAGGCGTTACCGAGCGCTTCGAACTGTTCATGGTCGGACGCGAGATCGCCAACGGATTCTCGGAACTGAACGATGCCGAAGACCAGGCGGAGCGGTTCCGCAAGCAGGTCGAGGCGAAGGATGCGGGAGATGAGGAAGCGATGTACTACGACGCCGACTACATCCGCGCGCTGGAGTACGGAATGCCGCCGACCGCGGGGTGCGGCATCGGGATCGACAGACTGGTGATGCTGCTGACGGATAGCGCCAGTATTCGGGATGTGATCCTGTTCCCCCATCTGCGTCGCGAGGACTGACCGGGCCCGCCGTCCCGCTGCCGATCTGAAAAGCGCTCCTTCGTGGAGCGCTTTTTTTTCAGAGCTGCAACCCTAGCTGCGGGGTCTTGCCCACGCCCTTCGCCCGAAAGAACCTGCACCGCCGAAAATCCTCGTACTCTATATCGTCGCCCTGCATCACAAGGAACCTCCATGGACACGCCGACCCGGCAGCCATCGCCCGCCCTGGCCGCCCTGCTGTCCATCCTCGCGACCGGCACCGCCCTGGCGGCCGCCCCTTCGCCCGCCTACCCCGACGCCGACGCCAGCGACCCAGCCAGACTCCGCTGGATGGCCGGCTCGCCTCCGCCGCCCGACCGCCTCCTGCGGTTCGACGACGGCTCTTATTTCCGCTTTCCCGCACTGCGCTGGAGCGTCTCCAACTTCCGCCAGCTCATGCCTACGGTGAACGTTTCGCGCGGGCTGAGCGCCCCCGCGCCGCTGCCGCGCGCCTTGCGCGACGACATCGACGATGTGGTTTTCCAGCCGATGGGAGCCAATCGGCCCATGAGCTGGAAGGAATCCTTGAAAGCCAACTACACCGACGGCATCGTGGTGTTGCACAAGGGACGGATCGTCTACGAGCGCTATTTCGGGGTGTTGAATCCCCAGGGCCAGCACGGCGCGATGTCGGTGACGAAGTCTTTCGTCGGTACGCTGGCGGCGATGCTCGTGGCCGAAGGCGAGCTGGATCCGTCGCGCCGGGTGGCCGGGTATGTGCCGGAGCTGGGGTCGTCGGCCTTTGGCAATGCGACGGTCCGTCAGCTAATGGACATGACGACCGGCATCCGTTTCAGCGAGGACTATGCCGATCCGGATGCCGAGGTCTGGGCACATGCGGCCGCCGGCAATCCCTTGCCCAAGGCGCAGGACTACACCGGGCCGCGCAGTTATTACGAGTTCCTCCAAACGGTGAAGCCCGAAGGCCGGCACGGGGAGGCCTTTCACTACCGGACGGCCAACACCGATGCGCTGGGCTGGGTTCTCGCCCGGGTCAGCGGCCGCTCGGTGGCGCAGTTGCTGTCGGAACGCGTCTGGAGCCGGCTGGGCGCCGAGCAGGATGCCTACATGACGGTCGATTCGACGGGCACGCCTTTCGCGGGAGGCGGTTTGAATACGGGTTTGCGCGATCTGGCGCGTTTCGGCGAGATGATCCGGAACAATGGCTTCTTCAACGGCCGGCAGGTTCTTCCCGCGGCCGCTGTGGCCGACATCCGCCGCGGCGGGGATCCGGCGGCCTTCACCCAGGCGGGCTATACCCTGTTGGCGGGCTGGACGTATCGCGACATGTGGTGGGTGACGCACAATGCGCACGGCGCTTTCGCCGCGCGCGGCGTGCACGGCCAGGCGCTGTACATCGATCCGAAGGCGGAAATGGTGATCGCGCGTTTTGCCTCGCATCCGGTGGCGGGCAACGCCGCCAACGATCCGACGTCGCTGCCGGCCTATCACGCGCTCGCGCGGCATCTGATGGGAGAACGCTGAGCTTGGCTCTCCCTACTGCTTTTCCGGCATCGCCGAGGAATGATGGCTGGTGATCAGCCACTTTCGGCCGTCCCATCGATAGGTATAGGTGTAGCGGGCCCGGACCACCGCCCCGGTACGGGCGAAGGTGAAGGTGTACAGCCCCGAATCCACGGCGCTGTTGCACCCAAGTTCGATGCGGCGCGCATCGATGCGGCCCTGTGGACGGTCCTCCAGGAAATGGTGGAAATAGTCCTCTTTCTCGGCCACCGTGTAGCGCGGCTGATTGGACACCGTGGGCAGGAGGATGGACCGTTCCGCATAGTTGGCGACCACCTGGCGCGGGTCGCCGGTCTGCAGCGAACGGTTCCAGCGGTCGAACAGCCCCGCGACCTCCTGCTCGGAGACGGCCTGGCAGCTTTCCGTATGCGGCGCCGACGCGCCGCCGGGCGCCCCCGGATTCGCGACACAACCCGCCACCGCGGCTGCCAGAATGGCTATGCCTGCTCGTTTCATGAGATTCCCCGCCCCGTTCCATTGCAATGGAGCTCAAGCATAGCGGGCGATTGGGCGGCCGGAGCGTCCATAGGCGTAAACACCGATCCGCCCGCGCCCGGAACTTTTTTGCCTTTTTATGTCTTATATCTTATATAAGACATAGGATCTACACTTATCCGAGGCTGCCTGCGCCCTACATCGCAAGGATGCAGCATAAGTGGTAGATTTAACCGGTTTCCCTTCGGAGCTGATCATGCCGCACAACACGTTCAAGACACTGAAAGAGTTCCAGGTCGGCAGCAAGTCCGGCCAGTACTATTCGTTGCCGGCCCTCGGCAAGTCCCTGGGAACGAAGGTGGGCCGGCTTCCCGTCTCCATCCGCGTCGTGCTCGAATCCGTGCTGCGCAACTGTGACGGCAAGAAGGTTACCGAGGAACACATCAGGCAGTTGGCCAATTGGCAGCCCAACGCCAGGCGCGAGGATGAAATTCCGTTCGTGGTGGCGCGCGTAGTGCTGCAGGACTTCACCGGCGTGCCGCTGCTGGCCGACCTGGCCGCCATGCGCAACGTCGCTTCCCGCCTGCACAAGGACCCCAAGGCCATCGAGCCGCTGGTGCCGGTGGACCTCGTCGTCGACCACTCGGTCATGATCGACGAGTACGGCAACAACCAGGCCCTTGACCTGAACATGAAGCTGGAGTTCAAGCGCAACCACGAGCGCTACCAGTTCATGAAATGGGGCATGCAGGCTTTCGATACGTTCGGCGTGGTGCCTCCCGGCTTCGGCATCGTCCACCAGGTCAACCTGGAGTACCTGGCGCGCGGCGTGCACCAGCGCGACAACGTCTACTACCCGGACACGATGGTCGGCACCGATAGCCACACCACCATGATCAACGGCATAGGCGCGGTGGCCTGGGGCGTCGGCGGCATCGAGGCCGAGGCCGCGATGCTGGGGCAGCCTGTCTACATCCTGACGCCCGACGTGGTCGGCGTGGAACTCAAGGGCAAGCTGCGCGAAGGCGTCACCGCCACCGATCTGGTCCTGACCATCACCGAGATGCTGCGCCGCGAAAAGGTCGTGGGCAAGTTCGTCGAGTTCTGTGGCCCGGGCACGGCCAGCCTGACCGTTTCCGAGCGCGCGACCATCGGCAACATGGCCCCCGAGTACGGCGCCACCATCGGTTTCTTCCCGGTGGACGAGCGCACCGTCGACTTCCTCCAGGGCACCGGCCGCACCAAGGCCGAGATCGAGGCCTTCGAGGCCTATTACCGCGCACAGAAGATGTTCGGCATCCCCGACGCCAAGGAGATCGACTACACCAAGCTGCTGACGCTGGACCTCTCCACCGTGGCGCCCTCGCTGGCCGGCCCCAAGCGCCCGCAGGACCGCATCGAGATCGGCAACGTCAAGCATACGTTCAACGACCTGTTCAGCAAGCCGGTGGCCGAGAATGGCTTCGCGCAGCCGGCCGAGCTGCTGGACCACGAATTCAAGACGGAGAGCGGCATTCCCGTCCAGAACGGCGACATCCTGATCGCCGCGATCACCTCGTGCACCAACACTTCCAACCCCAGCGTGCTGCTGGCCGCCGGGCTGCTTGCCAAGAAGGCCGTCAAGGCCGGCCTGTCGGTCAAGCCCCACATCAAGACCTCGCTCGCCCCGGGATCGCGCGTGGTCACGGAATACCTGCAGAAGACCGGCCTGCTCCCCTACCTGGAACAATTGGGCTTCAACGTGGCGGCCTACGGCTGCACCACCTGCATCGGCAACGCCGGCGACCTGACCGCCGAGCTGAACGACCTCATCATCAAGAACAACCTGGTCTGTGCCGCCGTGCTCTCGGGCAACCGCAATTTCGAGGCGCGCATCCACCCGAACATCAAGGCCAACTTCCTGGCTTCGCCGCCGCTGGTGGTGGCCTATGCGATCGCCGGCACCATGAAGCGCGACCTCATGACCGAGCCGGTGGGCAAGGGCAAGAAGGGCGACGTCTACCTGGGCGACATCTGGCCCACCCAGGCGGAAGTGGAAAAGCTGATGAAGTATGCACTGAACCCCCGGGCGTTCAAGGAAAACTACGCCCAGGTCAAGAGCAACCCGGGCAAGCTGTGGCAGGACATCGAAGGCGTGAGCGGCCAGGTCTACAACTGGCCCAAGTCCACCTACATCGCGGAACCGCCCTTCTTCGAGGGCTTCACGATGGAACCCGGCGCAGCCAGCGCGACGGTGAAGAATGCCCGCGCGCTGGGCCTGTTCGGCGACTCCATCACCACCGACCACATCTCGCCTGCCGGATCGATCAAGGACACCTCGCCGGCGGGAAGGTACCTGCTCGCGCACGGCGTGCTCAAGCCCGACTTCAACAGCTACGGCTCGCGCCGCGGCAATCACGAGGTCATGATGCGCGGCACCTTCGCCAACGTACGCATCAAGAACCTGATGATCCCGCCCAATGCCGACGGCACCCGCGTGGAAGGCGGTCTCACCATCCACCAGCCCAGCGGCGAGCAGTTGTCGATCTACGACGCCGCCATGAAGTACGTCGGCGAAGGCACGCCCACGATGATTTTCGGCGGCGAGGAATACGGCACCGGCTCGTCGCGCGACTGGGCCGCCAAGGGCACGCAATTGCTGGGCGTCAAGGCCGTGATCGCGCGCAGCTTCGAGCGCATCCACCGCAGCAACCTGGTGGGCATGGGCGTATTGCCGCTGCAGTTCAAGGGCTCGGACAGCATCCAGTCCCTGAACATCACCGGGCGCGAGACCTATGACATCACCGGGCTGGAAAACGGCATCAAGCCGCAGCAGGACGCGATGCTGACCATCCATTACGAAGACGGCACCAGCAAGCAGGTCCCGCTGCTGCTGCGCATCGATACGCCGATCGAAGTGGACTACTACAACCACGGCGGCATCCTGCCCTTCGTGCTGCGCCAGTTGCTGGCTGCCTGACATGCCACGCCAGATCCTGGAAGGCATACGCGTCCTGGAACTGGGCCAGCTCATCGCCGGCCCCTTCGCCGCCAAGACCCTGGCCGATTTCGGCGCCCAGGTCATCAAGATCGAGCCGCCCGGCCAGGGCGATCCGCTGCGCAAGTGGCGCATGCTGCACGAAGGCACCTCGGTCTGGTGGGAAGCGCAATCGCGCAACAAGCAGTCGGTGTGCGTGGATCTGCGCCAGCCCGAAGGCCAGGAGCTGGTGCGCATGCTGGCCACCCAGGCCGACGTGCTGATCGAGAACTTCCGGCCGGGCTCGATGGAGAAATGGGGCTTGTCGTGGGAAACGCTGCATGCGCTGAATCCGCGCCTGATCATGCTGCGCGTCTCGGGCTACGGCCAGACCGGGCTGCGGCGCGACGAACCGGGCTTCGCCGCCATCGGTGAAGCCATGGCCGGGCTGCGCTACCTGACCGGCGAGCCCGGCCGCCCGCCGGTGCGCGCCGGGCTGTCGCTGGGGGACACCTTAGCCGGGCTGCACGGCGCGATGGGCGTGCTGCTGGCGCTGTACGAGCGCGATGCGCGCGGCGGCCAGGGACAGATGATCGATACCGCGCTGTACGAGAGCGTATTCAACCTGAGCGAAAGCCTGCTGCCGGAATACTCGGTGTTCGGCGCGGTGCGCGAGCCGGCCGGCGGCGCCTTGCCCGGCATCGCTCCCTCCAATGTCTATCCGTGCGGCGACGGCCAGTACGTCCTGATCTCCGGCAATGGCGACGGCATCTTCAACCGGCTGATGCATCGCATCGGCCGGGGCGATCTGGCCGCTGATCCCGAATTGGCCCGCAATGACGGCCGCGCCCGCCGCGCCGCGGAACTAGACGAGGCCATCGGCGCCTGGACGGGCAGGCTGGACAGCGGCGCGGTCCTCGACGCCATGCACGAGGCCGGCGTCCCTGCCGGGCGCATCTACACGGCGCGCGACATTGCCGAGGATCCGCACTACCGGTCGCGCGACATGATCGAGACAGTCACGGCGGCGAGCGGGCTGGAAGTCGAGATGCCCGGCATCGTGCCCAAGCTGTCCGGCCAGCCCGGCGCGATCCGGCACCGCGCGCCCACGCTAGGCGAACACACCGACGCCGTCCTCGAGCAGGCCGGCCTGGAAGCCGATGCGCGACAGGCGCTGCGTGCCAGGGGGGTCATCGCATGAGCAGGCGATCCGGCCGCCGGCGCGCCAGGACGATACACTAGCGGATTCGACAACTCTGAGCGCCTATCTTCATCCATGGCCCGTTCCCGCAGCAAACCCTCTTCCCGCCTCAACCGCGACGCCGAAAAGCTGACCGCCTTGTCCCTGTCGCTCGACGGCTCGGGCAGCCGCGTCGAAGACCGGTATTGGGAAAAAGAGCTGGGCGCCCTGCTGGAAAAGCTGATGCAGAGCAACCAGGACGCCAGCATCGACGCAGCGCTCGAGGAGCTCTACCAGAACAATGCAGGCGCCTACGAGATCCTGGTCGAACAGGCCGAAACGCTCTCCGAATCGATGATCCTGCAGAAAGACGGCGACGCCTACGACGTGCTGCTGATCGTCGCCCCGGTCGTGGCATGGACTCGTTTCAGCATTCCCTACGGTCCGATCCGCGCCGAGTCGCTCGCCGCGCTCAAGGCCCATCTGCACGGACATATCCTGGCGCACGGGACCCTGCTCGCACTGGCTCCCGAGCTCTACAGCGTGGACCAGATGCCCCGCTCGTTCGCCGCCACCCGGCTGTGGCTCGCCCGCCTGGGCGCGCAGGCGCTGGACCTGCCGCCTCCGAAGCAGCAGCCCGGCCAGACGGAAATCGCCAACTTGCTGGCCGACACCCGCTACCTCGTCGGTGCGGTGGCAGTGCCCCAGGGCGCGCCGCTGTTCCGCTGGCAGGAGCACCCCGGCAAACCCGAAGACACCCGTGAAAGCTGCCTGGCTCAATGGGTGGCGCAGGCGTCACCGCTGTTCGGCGAACTGCTGCCCGGCTGCGGATTCGAATGCCTGCTGCCGGACGCCTATTACGTCAGCAACCGCGAAGCCGACCGCCGCGTGCGGCCGTTGTCGCTGCGCGCCTCGGTCGCCTGGCTGGAGGCGGCGCTGAGCCTGGCTCCCGAGCAATTGCGCGCGGTCATCGCGGCCTGCGGCGAGACCGACGTCGAGGAATACCGCATCGGCTTCACCCAGCGGCAGAGCAACGATGTCATCTACGGCTGCGCCTGGCCGCTGTTCGGCCGTGAGGACGACACGCCCGAGCAGCCGGCCATGGAGTTGATCGCAGACCAGTTGCGCGAACTCGGCGTGACCGACCTGCGCAAGCTGTCCGGCCTGCTGCCCCCGGATTTCTGCGACGACTGCGGCGCGCCCTACTTCCCCAATCCGCTGGGCGAAATGGTGCACGCCGAACCACCCGAAGACGCGGACGCCAGCCCGACGCACTTCCACTGACGACGCCGCTCAGGCCGCCTTGACCGGGGCGCCGCCCTCGGACTTCGCATCGGGACGGGCGGCATAGCGGTTCGCCAGGACGGCGCACACCATGAGCTGCATCTGGTGGAAGATCATCAACGGCAGCACGATGGCGCCGGCGGCGCTGCTGGACAGCAGCACCTTGGCCATGGGAATGCCGGTCGCCAGGCTTTTCTTGGATCCGCAGAATACGATGGTGATCTCGTCCTCCTTGGAAAACCCCAGCGCCCGGCTGACATAGGTCGTGATCAGCAGCACCACGCCCAGGATGACCGCGCAGCAGACCAGGATGCCCGCCAGCGTGGCGGTCGAGGTCTGCTGCCAGAGGCCGCCCACCACCGCCTCGCTGAAGGCGGTATAGACCACCAGCAGGATGGAGCCCTGGTCCACGAACTTGAGCATCGCCCGCCGCCTGGCCACCCAGCCGCCTATCCAGCGGCGCGCGATCTGCCCCACTACGAAAGGCAGCAGCAGCTGCAGCAGGATCTTGCCGATGGCGTCGAAAGACAGCGAGCCTTCGCCGGACGTGCTCATCATCAGCTTGACCAGGACCGGGGTAATGAAAATTCCCAGCAGGCTGGACCCCGAGGCGCTGCAAATCGCCGCCGGGATGTTGCCGCGCGCGATCGAGGTCAGCGCGATGGCCGACTGGACCGTGGCGGGCAGCGCGCACAGGAACAGGATGCCCAGGTAGAGGTCCGGGGTGACCAGCGGCGCCAGCACCGGCTTGAAGGCCAGCCCGAGCAGCGGGAACATCACGAAAGTGAAGGCGAAGATCAGCACGTGCAGGCGCCAGTGCGTCGCGCCCGCGACGATGGCCTCGCGCGACAGCTTGGCGCCGTGCAGGAAGAACAGCACGGCGATGGCGATGTTGGTGATCCAGTCGAACGCCACGGCGGTCTGGCCGGAACAGGGCAGTACGCTGGCGATGACGACGACCAGGATCAGATTGAGCGTGAAATTGTCGGGAAGGAAACGCGGACGGGTCATGGCGAGGGGCTCCCGCTGTCGGGAACCTCGGAAGGGTAAACACCGATTATCCCCCGTAGACGCTCGCGCTGCCCATGCAGACGGCGAATAGCAGTTGTGCACGCCAGTCAAAGATGGCCACGAGCCAAACGCTTTGCCGCATAATCGCAGCGAACCCGCATTCTTTCCGGAGCCACGCATGACCGACAAGATCGCCAAGCCAGCCCAGCAGCCCATACAGGTCTACTCCTGGCCCACTCCCAACGGCCACAAAGTGCACATCATGCTCGAAGAGTGCAAGCTGCCGTACGAAGTGCACGCCGTGAACATCGGCGCGGGCGACCAGTTCAAGGAAGAATTCCTCGCCCTCAGCCCGAACAACAAAATTCCCGCCATTCTCGATCCCGACGGGCCGGACGGCCGCCCCATGCCGCTGTTCGAGTCCGGCGCCATCCTGGTCTACCTGGCAGGCAAGGTCGGCAAATTCCTGGGCAAGACCGATCGCGAGCGCTACAACACGCTGCAATGGCTGATGTTCCAGATGGGCGGGGTCGGCCCCATGCTCGGCCAGGCGCACCATTTCCGGCTATACGCGCCGGAGCGCATCGAGTACGCCACCAACCGCTACACCAACGAGGCCCGGCGCCTGTACAGCGTGATGGACAGGCAGCTCTCCCGGCACGCCTTCCTGGCGGGCCGCGCCTACACCATCGCTGACATCGCCACCTGGCCCTGGACCCGCTCGCACGCCAACCAGGGCGTGGACCTGGGCGATTACCCCAACGTCAAGCGCTGGTTCGACGAAATCCAGGCGCGCCCGGCCGTGCAGCGCGGCATCCAGGTGCTGGCAGACCAGCGCAAGCCGCAAGACGCCACGGCCAAGGAGAACCTGTTCGGCGCGACCCAGTACATGAAGCGCTAGCCGTACGGCCCGCGCAGTCGCAGCGCTGCGTCCCTAGGCCAGCCAATGGCCGAGGGCCGGCGCCACCAGCACCATGACCAGTCCGCTGAAGATCATCAGCAGGCTGGCCATCACGCCCGCTTCCTCGCTGAGTTCGCGTGCCCGGACCGTACCCAGCGCGTGGGCCGCAGCGCCGTACGAGGCGCCGCTGGCCATGCGCGAACGGCGCGGCATCACGGCCAGGACGATTTCCCCCATCAGCATGCCGGCCAGGCCGGTAAACACCACGAACATCACCGCCAGATCGGCATTGCCGCCAACGGTATCGGCCGTGGCCAGCGCGAACGGCGTGGAAACCGAGCGCACCAGCAAACTGTTCGTGACCTCTGGCGACAAGTGCAGCAGGTGGGCCAGGCCCCAGGACGTTCCCACCGCGGCCGCGACGCCAGCCAGAGTGCCGATGGCCAATGCAAGCCACTGCTCGCGGATCAGGCGGCGGTATTCGTAGATGGGCACCGCGAAGGCCACCGTTGCCGGCCCCAGGAACCACAGCAGCAGGCGGGTGTCGGCAGTGTATTCGTCCAGGGATATGCCGGTCGCGAGCAGCAGCGCAGCCAGCATCGCCGGCGTCAGCAGAATGGGATGGGTCCAGATGCGTGCGTGGCGGGCGTACAGGACCTTGTTCAGACAATAGAGAACGACGGTCGCCGCCAGGCAGAAGGCCAGCATCATGATGCGCTGCCCTCCCCGCCCATGCCGCGGCGCCGCCCGGCCACCCATTCCACGGTCAGCGCCGTGACCAGCATCACGCAGGCATTGCCCAGCACGATCACCACCATCAGCTTGACACCCTCGGTCTTGAGGAGGTCCTGGTAGCGAACGATGGCGACGACCGCCGGGATGAAAAACACCAGCATGTCGGCCAACAGCCACTTCGCCCCCCGGTCGATGCGCGCCAGCGGGAGCCAGCCGCTCAGCAGCAGCGCGAGGACGGCAAACAGCCCGACCACGCCGCCCGGAACCGGCAATCCCGTCCGCTGGACCAGCGCATCGCCCGCCCACCATACGGCGATCAGGGCCAGCACTTGCAGGATCCGGGTGGCAAGAGGGGTTAAACGTTTCATGGCTCACGACCTAGGGAATACCCTCTGATTCTAGAAAAAAATAGATCATTTATAAAATGAATAAAATCGATATCAAGAATTCCACATTGGAATGAAATGGACCTTCGAGCCCTGCGCTATTTCGTCGAAGTCATGCATCGCCAAAGCTATACGGCCGCGGCGCGGGCGCTCTGCGTCACCCAGCCGACCGTCAGCAAGATGATCAGGCAGTTGGAGGACGAGCTGGGCACGCCGGTGCTGCGCAAATCCGGGAGACGCCTGGAGCCGACCGATACCGGGCGGATCGTGCTGCAGCGCGGCGGCCAGCTGCTGGCGCTGCATGCCCAGTTGCTGGCCGAACTGGCCGACGTGCGCAGTCTGGCGCAAGGTGAACTCGTGATCGGGATCCCGCCGCTGGCGAGCCACTTGCTGACGCCGCTGCTCGGCCAGTTCCACCGCGACTATCCCCAGGTCGAGCTCAAGCTCTTCGAGCGGGGATCGCGCACAGTGGAAGACGAATTGCGCGCCGGCACGCTGGAGATCGGCGCCATGCTGCTGCCCGCCGACGAGGCCGAGTACGACACCCTGCCGATCTGCAACTCGCCGCTCCAGTTGATCGCTCCGGCCTTCTCGAAGTGGAACGGGCTCGCCAGCCTGCGCCTGGCGGAGCTGGCCGCCGAGCCCTTCATCTTCTACGGCGAGGGTTTCGTGCTCAACGAAATCGTCCATGCGGCCTGTATCCAGGCCGGCTTCACGCCGCGGATCGCGGGCCGCAGCAGCCAATGGGATTTCATGGCGTCCATGGTGGCCGCGGGCGTGGGCGTGGCGCTGCTGCCCGAGCTGTTCGGCCGCCAGTTGGACCGGACGCGCCATGCAGTGGTGCCGCTTGCCGATCCGCCGCTCTGGTGGCACATGGCGTTCGCCTGGCGGCGGGGCCGCTACCTCTCGTTCGCGGCACGCGCCTGGCTGGAGCTGGCGCGCCGCACCCTGCCGGACGACGCCAGGCGATAATGCGCCTCCGTCAATTTTTCCGGCCACTCTAGGCCAAGGACTGTTCCCGATGCTAGCCGACGTGTTCTGCCGGGTCATCGACAACTACGGCGATATCGGCGTGTGCTGGCGGCTGGCGCGGCAGTTGCGCCGGGAGCACGGCTGGCAGGTGCGCCTGTGGGTGGACGACCTGCGCGCCGCCGCGCGGCTGGTCCCCGGCGTAGACGAACGACTGGCGCGGCAGCAGGCCGACGGCGTGGAGATCGTGCACTGGACCCGCCCCGCGCCGCCCCTGTCTCCGGGCGACGTGGCGATCGAGGCTTTCGCCTGCGATCCGCCGGCCGAATTCGTCCAGCAAATGGGCGACCGCGTACGGCCGCCGGTATGGATCAATCTCGAATACCTCAGCGCCGAAGCCTGGGTGGAGAACTGTCACGCGCTCCCCTCGCCGCAGCCAGGCGGCCTGCGCAAATATTTCTTTTTCCCGGGCTTCACGCCGGCCACCGGCGGACTGCTGCGCGAACGCACGCTGCTGGCAGAACGCGACGCGCTGCAGGCCGACCCCGTGGGCAGGGCGGCATTTCTCCTTCATGCCGGCGTGCGCGAGCTGCGGCCCGGCGAACGGCTGGCTACGCTGTTCTGTTATCCCGACGCCCAGGCTTCGCTGCTGGCCGACGTGCTGGCCGCGCAACCTGTCCCCACGCTGCTCGCCATCCCGCCCGGCGTCGCGCCCTACCTGAGCGACGGCGCCCGCGGGGCGCTGCGCATCGTCCGCATCCCCTTCCTCGCCCAGCCCGACTACGACCGGCTGCTGTGGTGCGCCGACCTCAACTTCGTGCGAGGCGAGGACTCCTTCGTCCGGGCGCAATGGGCGGGGCGGCCCATGGTCTGGCACATTTATCCGCAGGCCGGGGCCGCGCACGTGGACAAGCTGCAAGCCTGGCTGGACCGCTACCCCTGCCCGCCCTGCGCGGGCGCCCTGCAGACGGCCTGGAACGGCGATGCCGAAGCGGCCCGCCTGCCGGAACTGCTCGCCCAGGCTTTCGAGGCGGGCACGCTCGCCGAATGGAAGGCACAGGCGCTGGCCTGGAGCGACAGCCTGGGCAGGCAGCCCGATCTGGCGGCCAATCTCGCGGCATTCTGCCTGGCGTTGCAGGAAAACCACCGTTGAGCCTGGCCAGCCGCCCGCGCCATGGTCCGCGGCGCAGGCCCGGCGACTAGCGGCCACCGCACAGGGCGCGCTATACTAGTAGGCTGCACAGTTTTCCAGGCTCCTTTGGGAAACCCTCGAAGCAATCGGCAAGAAGAAGAGATGCTTGCCTGGTTTTCGGGAAGCTCACAGGAGCGCCCGTAAGACCCTATCAGGACCCTGGCTGGCATGCGCGGATTTGCCGCGTGCTACCGGAGTCGTCTCCCCTAAGGTTGGTTTCCCAATGAAAATCGCTCAGGAACTGCGTGTCGGCAACGTAATCATGGTCGGCAAGGATCCCCTGGTCGTCCAGAAGACCGAATACAACAAGTCGGGCCGCAACGCCGCCGTCGTCAAGATGAAGCTCAAGAACCTGTTGACCGGTTCGGGCACCGAATCCGTCTACAAGGCCGACGAAAAATTCGAAATCCTGGTGCTCGAGCGCCGCGAGTGCACCTACTCGTACTTCGCCGATCCCATGTACGTCTTCATGGACACCGAGTACAACCAGTACGAAGTCGAAGCCGAAAGCATGGGCGATGCGCTGCACTACCTCGAGGAAGGCATGCCCGTCGAGGTCGTTTTCTACGAAGGCCGCGCCATCTCGGTCGAGATGCCCACCATCGTCGTGCGCGAGATCGTCTACACCGAGCCCGCCGTCCGCGGCGATACGTCCGGCAAGGTGATGAAGCCCGCCAAGGTCAATACCGGCTACGAGCTGCCCGTGCCGCTGTTCTGCGAAATCGGCGACAAGATCGAAATCGATACCCGCACCGGCGAATACCGCAGCCGCGTGAAGTAAAGCCCCACCCCTACCGCTAACAAAGCCCACCCCCCTACCCGCTTACGCGGGCCCCCTCGAGGGGGCGGCGCTGGCGGACCGGCGAAGCCGGATCCGCGGCGCCCTGGGTTCAAATCAGCCCACCAGTGCCGGTTCCTGGCTTGCGCTATTGCAGCCGGTCGTCGTCCAGCATCGCGGGAATCGCGGCCACCGCGATGCCCTCCTCGGCCAGCGACTGCTGTTCCTGATGCGTCGCCACTCCCCGGATCGGACGCTCCGGGGCATCGCCATGATGGATGCGGCGCGCCTCGGCGGCGAAGCGTTCGCCTACGTTCTCGGTCTTGCGCAAGACCTCCCGCAAGTGCTGCAATGCGGCCGCTTGCGCATGGGCGGGCGGCAGGCTGCCCGGGACGGCGCGAGCCGCAGGCTCGGCCGGCGCCTTGCTGCCCGAGACGTTCAGCATCGGCGCAGACAGCTTTTTGTCTATGGACTTGCTGTCGCACAGCGGACAGCAGATCAGCCCGCGCTCGCGCTGCGCGTCGAAATCATCATGCGAGTTGAACCAGCCTTCGAAAACGTGGCCGTGACCGCATTGCAGATCGAAAACCTTGAATGCCATGGAGTTGCGCCTTGCACCCGCTGGCGAGCGGGCGCGTCCTGCGTATAAGTGATGGAACAATGGTACCGCAATCCCGCTCCTGGCCTGCTGGATCAGGCTCTGCGAGGCATGGCCTGCTGCCCGGGATCGTAGGGGCAGGTCCGGTTGCGCCCCTGGCGCTTGGCCGTATAGAGCGCCGTGTCGGCCCTGCGCACCAGCGCGGCCGCCACCAGGCTGCCGTGGGGCACCATGGCTTCCACCCCGATGCTGAGGGTCATGACGCCGAGCTCGCTCTGCAGGTGCGGAATCCGGGCCGCCTGCGTTGCGTTGCGTATCTTTTCGGCAAGCAGGAAGGCCCCGTCGATGTCGGTATTGGGCAACAGCACCGCGAACTCCTCGCCGCCATAGCGGGCCGCGGTATCGCCAGGCCGGCGGATGCAGCTCTTGATCAACTGCGCGATGGCGCGCAGGTACTGGTCCCCCTGCTGGTGGCCGTAGTGATCGTTGAGCGCCTTGAAATGATCCACGTCGATCAGCAGCAGTGCCAACGGCTCGTCGTCGCGCGCGGCACGCCGCCACTCGCGCTCCAGCACTTCGTCGAAACTGCGCCGATTCGCCAGATTGGTCAGGCCGTCGGTGGCGGCCATCGCCAGCAGCTGCGCATTCTCGGCCTCCAGCGCCTCCTCCACTTTCTTGCGGCGCGAGACGTCACGGATATTCAGGATGTAGCGCTCGTCCCCCATCTCGGCCGGCAACTGCCGCACGCTGGCTTCCAGCCATATCCAGGAGGCATCGGCGTGGCAGGCGGGGAAAGTCAGGACCCGCGGCCAGGCCTGGGTTTTGCCCGGCACCAGCGGCAGATAATCGGCACGGACGAAATCATGCAGGCTGTGTCCTTCGATCTCCTGCGGCGCCCACCCCAACACATCCTTGATGGCCGGCGAAATATACGTGACCACGCCGTCGACCCGGCTGATGGCGATGATGTCGGCGGAGTTCTCCGCCAGCACGCGATAGCGCGCCTCGTTGCGCAGGGCGCTGCGCTCGGCCGCCAGGCGCCGCGAGAACTCGCGGCGCAGCTGGCGCACCAGCACCCAGGTCGCCGTGCACAGCAGCACCGTCAGCAAGCCGATGGCCCAGGCTTTGCTGCGCCACGATTGGTAGATGTCCAGATCGGCCAGCCCGACCACCACCACCAGCGGATGCTCGTCCACCGCCGTATAGGCATGCAAGCGCGCGATCCCATCGGCGGATGACGCCGCATGATAACTGCCAAGCTCGGCCGCCGGATATTGGCTGAACAGTTCGGTATCCGCCAGCCGCGAACCCAGTGCTCCCTGGATGCTCGGATAGCGCGCCATCACGGTGCCGTCTCTGCGCAGCAGGATGATTGCGCCATTCGCGCCCAGATCCAGCTGGCGGAACATGTTCTCGAGATAAGCGACCCGCAGCGTCCCCACCACCACGCCGCCGAAGCTGCCGTCCGGCTGCGTGACGCGCCGGCTCACGGCGATCGACCACAGCTTGGCCATCTCCGAAAAGAAAGGACGACTGATGAACATGCCCACGTCGGCGGCATCGCGATGGACGCGGAAGTAGTCCCGGTAGGCGAAATTCAGGCCGCGGCCCGCAACGAGCTTGGAATCGGTCACCATCGAGCCTTCCGCGTCGAGCACGACCAGCGTGCCCACGCCGCGGATCTCCGGCACGCCATCGAACAGCAGCCGATGGCGGCTCTCGGCGTCGAGGTTCTCGACGTCGGCGATCCGCAGGCCGTTCAGCATGGATTGCAGGGATAGGTCGACCAGCTCGATGTCGCGACCGATACCGTCGGCCACCACCCGGCTGAGATTGACCGTGGCATCTCGCGCCGCTCGCGTGGCATCCTGGCGGGTGTCGTACAGCGCGGCGGCACACGTCAGGCCAAAACACGCGACAACCAAGGTGGTCCATAACGTAAGCCAGCGCATGAACCGATCATCAGTTACAAAAAGTTGCCTGGACTATACATCCAATTGCCGACGATGATACCTCTTCATGCCAACTTGGCGTTTTTTCGCCCCGCAAGTCTCAGGAATTTCGGTCGTCCACATAGCGGACGAACGCTCCCACGGCCAATCCACGCAAAAGCTTCATCCGGAAGGTGCCGATGACCCGGTGGTCGTGCCAGCCCTCTTCGGGCCAATCGTCGAGGATCTTGCGCAGCGCGGGCAGGTCGAGGTAGCGGCCGACCGTCGGATGCTCGCTCAGGCGCTGCCACTCGGCCTTCAGGCCCGCCAGGTCGGCCGACACGCCTTCATGCCAGTCGGCGGCCTGCAGGCCTCTCTCTTTGGCGCCCAGTATCTCCGGCGGCAATACGCCGCCCATCAGGCGGCGCAGCAGCCAGCGGGTCTGGCCGCCGCGCAGGTACTGGTGCCCGGGCAATGAAAGACAATATTCGATCAGCCGCAGGTCGGCGGTGGGATCGCGCATTTCCAACCCCGCTGCGTTGGCCGCCGCCGAGCTATCGCCCCAATCCATGCGGCGCAGCACGGCAATGCGCATTTTCCGCCCGTCGCCCCAGGGCTGACAGGTGGTATCCCAGCCTGCGGCACGTATCCGCCGCGGGCTGTCCATGCGCGCCATGAAAGCTTCGTTGATGGCCATATAGCTCGTCACTGCGCTCACGCCGTTCTCGCGCAGGGGCAAGGTGGCCCGCCACAGCCAGGACGGCAGGTACGGCCCCAGCGAGGCGCCCAGCAGCCCACGCCAGCGCCGGCTGCCGTGCCGTTTCAAGGCCCTGAGTTCCCGCCACCATTCGCCCCAGGCTCCATGCGCGAGCAACTCGGAAAGGTAAGGTTCGCCGGAGTACGAGATGGTCATGTTGCCCATCTGGCCGGTCAGCAGCACGCGCGCGCCGCGCTGCACGGCATCCGCTTCGATCGCGTCGATCCAGACCTGGTTGCACGGATTGGCCGGTCCGCGGTCCAGGCGTTCCATCGCGCGCATCAGGCCCTTGAGCGGGGAAACGGCGCCGCTGCGGATCAGCACGTGCTCGATGTTCGGAAACCGCGCTGCGACCGCGCGCGCACCCGGTCCTTCATCGCCATACCGCCCCCTGGGCGACGGCAGCGCATAGCCCTCCCGCGGCACCGCCGTGTAGGCCAGCAGCCGGCCCCCCCGCTCTGCCAGCTGACGCGCCGCTATCGCCGTGACCGTGGCGCTGTCGAAACCGGAACTCAGGTGCGAGGCCACCGCGCCGCGGCTGCGCAAGCGCCGCGCCACGGCACGCTCCAGCTCGTGCCGAAAGCCCTCCAGATAGTCGTCGTCGCTCGACAGGCGCAGCTCCCGCGTCGTATCGAAATCGTGATAGCGGCGCGCCGCGATGCGGCCCTGCTCCAGCGTCAGCACCTGGCCGGGCTCGATGCGCCAGACGTCCTTGAAGAGCGATCGCGGACCCGTCATGGGCAACAGGCACATTCCGTCGTGCAAGGCCTCCTCGTCCAGTTCGCGCGGCACCTGGGGCAGCGCGAACAAGCCCTTGGGCATGGTCGAAAAGGCAAAGAAATCCGAGTGGCGGTGCCAGAACAGCGGACGCGCTCCCATGGGATCCCGCGCCAGCCACAGCCGCCTGCGCGAAGGCTGCCAGCAGGCCAGCGCGAAATCGCCCAGCAGGCGGGATGGCGTGCCGTCGTCCCAGCGCAGGCACGCGCGCAGCGTCAGCATGCCGTCGGCCAGGGTGGCCAGTTCGGCGCCGCCGATTCCCAGGTCGTCCGCCAGTTCCTCGCGATTGTCCAGCCTGCCGTCGAAGAGCACCAACGTGCCGCTGGCCGCGTCATAGGGCAACTGGAAATCCAGGCTGTCTTCCGGTGTGATCCGCAGCAGTGTGCGCACGAAACCCGCGCTCTCGCGCAGCCAGGACTGGCTGGCGTCGGGACCATAAGGAGCCAGGACGCCTTGCACGCGCTCCAGCGCCGCGCGAGACGCGGGCTGCCCATCCAATCGAACCAGGCCGGCAATCGCGGTCACATCGAATCCTCAAGAAGAAAAACCCGGCACCATACGTTCACGGGCGGCGGACCAATGCCGCACGCATCGTCCACTCGATGCGGAATGCGGCACGCAATGCGTCTTCGTCGAACACCCAGCCTAGGCGCGCGCCCGATTCGACCAGATCCCCGAGGGCGGCCAGGCCGGATCCGACGCCCAATTGCGCCGCCAACCCGGGGGCGCCGCGCAGGTGCCGGATGAAATGCAGCGCGGACTGGATGGCGCTTTCATGCCCGGCATGACAGTTTTGCATATTCGCTCCCTTCCTTACACCACATGCCTCAGCCTGGCGAGACTGGCCAGGACCGTGGAGGAGGTGATGATCCGCGCTCCGTCGACCACGATCAGGCTGCGTCCTTCCAGGGGAATCGCCATCCAGGCCGACGCCGTCCAGGAACCGTCGGCGAGCTGGTCCTGCAACAGGCCGTCCCGGAGACGCGTCAGCAACGCTTTATCCGGATACGCGGCATGGCCCAGGATGCGCGCCAGGAGTGCGCGGGAAAACGGCCCCCCGCACCGCGCGCCGTCTTCCCCGGCTGCAGGGACGCAGCGGCGGGCCGCCCAATCGACCGCGCGGCCGATGATTGCCCGGTCGCCAGGCTGCGGCGAGGCGGCCAGGGCCTCCACCGCCAACGCGGTAGGATACGCCGCGTCCACCCACCAATAGGACGTCCATGCTCCCTCCGGGCCTTGCGATCGACGCAGATGGCCCAGCGCGCCTTCCTTGAAAGCCTCCAGCCCTGCTGCCGCGGCGGTCACGCAATCCTGCACGTCGAACCACGCGGGCAGCATGGGCTGGCTGTGCGGGCCCTGCTTCACACACTCGCGCGCATAAGTGCGCAGGCCGCCGCTCTGGCTCATGTGGGCGCGCAGGAAATCCAGCCCCGCATGCGCCTGCCTCGCTCCCGCCGCGCCCAGCCGCGCGGCCAGGCGCAACGCCCAGATGGAGCTGTCGGCGTCAGCCGGTTTGACGCGATTCCAGCCCCATCCGTCACGCGTGCTCGTACTCAGCAGCGACCAGGCCCGCGCGGCCGCGGCCAACGCCGCCGCATCGCCGGCATGGTCCAGGATCGCATTGGCGGCGTACGCGCTCACCCATTCATCGCTGGCGTTCTGCAATCCCGGATAATCCAGCCACCATCCCCCGGGCATGCGGCTGTCCAGCAGAAAGTCCAGGGCAGCGCCGCATGCCTCGCCCGCGGACCTGGGGCCTGTCCCACGGCGCGCGGGATCGGCGACAGAAGCCGGCGCGGCCAGATCCTCCCAGGTTTCCACGAAACCGAGGTAGGCCTTGGCCCCCGCTAGCGCCTTGCCGTCGAACCCGAGCTTGACATGGCTGATGCGAAAGTCGAGCCGGCCCAGCCAATTCGCCCCCTTGGCGAGGGCATCGATCAGCATGGCGTCCGGCCACGGCGCGCTGGCGGTTGCCGGCGTTGCGGTGTCCGGCCAGGCCGCGATCCGCCGCCGGTGCGCCTCGGTGCACAACCCGCGCCCAGCCAGCGCGCCGAGCGCGCCGGACCACCGCATGTCCCGCTCGCCGGACCGGCCGACGAAGCATTCGAGCCCGAACGCCGCTTCGACGGCATCGCCCACTGTCAGCGCGAGGCGTATGCGGTCGAAATGGCCGAACAGGAAGTCGAGTTCGCGTTGCAGCGCCTCGCCGTCGCCTTGCCAGCCGATCCCGCCCAGCAACGGCTGGAAGCCATCCCACGCGACGCCTTCCACGATCAAGCGCAGCGGCGCGCCCGGACGTCCGAGCATGAAGCCGAGATACGACACGCGCTGGCCGGGCCGGCACGCGGCCTGGCATCGCTGCAGCACACTGCGCGCGCCGTCGCCCAAGGCCTGGCCGAAACATGCCAGCCATCGTTCCGCGCGGACCGCCAGATCCGGCGCGTCCACGCGATCGTCGAACTTGATGAAACAGGACAGCGCCGGCAATTGCCCCTGCGCCACGTGGTCGAGTTCCAGCCAACACTCATCGAATGGCAATTCGAACACGCCGAGCCCGATGGCATGCTCCAGCATCCTCCAGCACGCCGGGACCTCGCCCCCATCGCGCTGCAGCAGGCCGCCGACGCGCAGACGGAGACGCTCGACGTCCGCAGCGCTCTTGATGCGCTGCTGCAGATCGATCACGCCTTCAGCCTTGCCGTCCATCCTGAACTCGACGCCGGCACAGGCCACGGCCGGCAACAGGCTCGACAGCCAGGACAGGCCGGACGACATCTCCCAACCCTGGTGCGCGAGCGAAAACGCGAGGATGGGCGTCAACGAGGCAGGCATCATGCGAGCAGCGTCTCCGCCAATGCCGAGAGATGAGACCAGCGGTGTCCATACGTCACTGCCCGCACCGGCACGTCGCAGGCAAGCTCCCGCATCCTGGAAAACGCCGCAGGCTCCATCAACCGGAACAACGAAGGGGGATACCAGTTCGAGACCAACTGGCGCATGGCGTCCATCGGCGCCAAAGCGGCCATGGCAAATGCGCCGCTATCCTGCGGCGCCGGGCGCAGAACCCATATCCCCTCCAGAGGACATGCGCGCTCGCCCAGCTCAGCTTCCGCGGACAGGTCCCAAAGATGCTTGCCATGGTGGATGGCCTTGCCCACATTCCGGCCGGCCGGCACGATCCCCTGCTCGAGCGACGCCGGCAGCAGGCGGATCCCGAGGCAGCCTCGTTCGACGGCAGGCGCGCCGGCGGCCTGGGTGACCGCCACGAGATCATCGGCCAACAGAGTTGCGCCGCGGGCAACCAGGGCCGCCGACAGCGTGGACTTGCCCGAGCCGCTGGCCCCCAGCACGGCCAGGGACCGCCCCTTCCAGGAAACGGCCGCGCCGTGCAGGCACAATACGCCGCGCCGCTGCAGCACCACGCCGAGTATCAGGCCGACGGTCATCGCAGCGGCATGGACGAAATGATGCTCGGCGCAATACAGACGGACACAGGATCCATCGGCGGCCACGATCCACAGCATGCCTTCCGAACCTTCGCGCCAGGCCAGACAGGTCTCTCCGTCCGCGGTGGTTCCGACCTCGGGGGCGTGGGGCTGCGTGGACGGCTCGAGGGTTTTCCAGCCGGAACGGCAACCGTCCCGTCCTTCCCACAGCACCGTCACGTCGGCGGTGCTGCCTGCGGCGGCCGGGGGAACGCCCGGCAGCATGTAGGGTGTCTCGAGCGTCACCCCATACAGCCTGTACTTCAACCGCGTCAACGTCGTCTGCCTCGCCGCGTGCCGATCGGGGTCAGCACGCGGGCCCTTCGTTGGCCGCCCGGCAGGCTTCATCGACGAGCAGGCCTGCCTCGAGCGCGCGTTGAAGAAACGCGTTGACGTCCCGCTCGCAATCCGCGATATCCACCCGGTACTTGGCCAGGATGTGCCGGACGATATCGGCCGGTTCACGCGGGGTGTCGAGCAACTTCCATACTTCCGTGCCCACGCCCCTGATCTCGAAATACCGCCCGAAGGCAATACTCATGACCATCACCTGGCCGTCGAAATCGGCCCACAGGGCATCCGGGCGTCTGCTAAGCATCATGGCTGCCTGATGACCCATAGCGCCTGCGCGGGGATCCAACCGGTTCAAGAATAGGTGTCGCCGTCCTGGGCGCCTGCAGCCCCGAAGCGGGTCTGCTCTGCCACCGAGCCTCTGTCCAGGAGCTCCGGCTTCAGATAAGGCGCACGGCCGTCCTCGTCAGCCTCGGTGGACAAGTGCGGGGAAGGCTGGATCTGCTGGGTCATATTCGCCTTCTGAATCATTTTTGAGTACCCACTTGTCGAGGAAACACTATGGTGCGCCCGACCGGAATCGAACCGGTACGCCTTGCGGCGGCGGATTTTCTTACCTGCTACTGCTCGCGCAGCCGGATTGCGCCAGGGCAATGCCGTTTGGGGTCTGGACTCTGCCTTGACCGTCGCCGGCGCATCGTGATGCGCCGGCCTTAGGCCCCCGCCGTCGAGTCTCTACACACGCCCGGCGGCCCGCATGGGCCGCCTGCTTGGCTCGGCGTTCCCGTGCCAGGGGTTCGCCGAATTTGACGGGTTCTACTCCCGGACTTTCGTCCAGGGCACTCCACTTTTACGGAAGTCCGCTACGTCTACCAATTTCGTCACGGGCGCACGAGAGGGATTGTACACCCCCCTACCCGCTTACGCGGGCCCCCCAAGGGGGGGCGGCGCTGGCGGACTGGCGGAGCCTGATCCGCTGTGCCCTGGGTCTGAGAAAAGCTTCAGCGCAAGTTTCAAGCGTAGGTCTCGCGCAGGACGTTCTTTTGGACTTTGCCCATGGTGTTGCGGGGCAGTTCCTGGACGATGTGCAGGCGCTTGGGGACTTTGAAGTTGGCGATGCGGGCTTTGAGGGTGGCGATCATGGCCGCTTCGTCCAGGGTGGCGCCGGGCTTGGGGACGACGACGGCGACGACGGCTTCGCCGAAGTCCGGGTGCGGCACGCCGATGACCGCGCTTTCGGCCACGCCCGGCATGTCGTCGATGAAACTCTCGATCTCCTTGGGGTAGACGTTGAAGCCGCCCGAGATGATCAAGTCCTTGCTGCGTCCCACGATGGTCAGGTAGCCGTCCGGCACGGCCGCACCGCCGGATTCCCCGCCCCAGCGGCCGACGTCGCCGGTCTTGAACCAGCCGTCCGCCGTGAACTCCTGCCGGGTCTTCTCGGGCATGCGCCAGTAGCCCTGGAAGACGTTGGGGCCGCGCACTTCGATGTTGCCGATCGTCCCCGGCGGGCAAGGCTGGCCCGCGTCGTCCACCACGCGCACCGAGACGCCGGGCAGCGGCATGCCCACGGTGCTGCCGCGGCGCTCGCCCTGCGCCGGGTCGTACGGGTTGGAAACCAGCATGACGGTCTCGCTCATGCCATAGCGCTCCAGGATGGTGTGGCCGGTGCGCTCGCGGAAATCGTCGAAGGTTTCCATCAGCAGCGGCGCCGAGCCCGAGACGAACAGCCGCATGTTGCGGCAGGTCTCGCGGCCGAAACCCGGCTCGGCCAGCAGGCGGACGTAATACGTCGGCACGCCCATCATCACGGTGCTGCGCGGTAGCAGCCTAAGCGCCGCGTTCACGTCCAGCTTGGGCAGCCAGATCATCCTGGCGCCGGCCAGCAGCGCGCCATGGGCGGCCACGAACAGGCCGTGGACGTGGAAGATCGGCAGCATGTGCAGCAGCACGTCGTCGCTGCGCCAGCCCCAATATTCGTGCAGCACCCGGGCATTGGAAGCCAGGTTGCCGTGCGTGAGCATCGCGCCCTTGCTGCGTCCGGTGGTGCCCGAGGTGTACAGGATCGCGGCGAGATCGCCGGCGGCGCGCGGCACCACGGCGTGCTCCGGCGCGGCCTGCCGCGCCGCGTCGAGCAAGGTGCCGGTCTGGTCGTCGTCGAGCGTATAGACGTGGGCGGTGCCGGCGCGCTGCGCGCAGCGGCTCACCCACTCCAGGTTCTTGCCGGCGCACACCACCACGGACGGCTCCGCGTCCCCCAGGAAATAGTCGATCTCGGCCTCCTGGTAGGCAGTGTTCAGCGGCAGGTAGACATATCCGGCACGCAAGGTCGCCAGATAGAGCAGCAGCGCTTCCGGAGACTTTTCCACGTGCGCGGCCACCCGCGCCCCGTCGGGCAGGTCCAGCGACTTGAGCAGGTTGGCCATGCGCGCAGACAGCGCCTCGACCTCGCGCCAGCTGTAGTCGCCCGCGCCGGGCGCCTCGATGCACACGGTATCGCGATCCGCCGGAAAGCCACTGGCCAGCAGGGAATACAGGTTCTCGTCGTTCATTGTTCGTCTTCGGTCGTTGATGTCGTTTCGTCCCGGCGGCCGGGCCTGCCGAACGCCGGTTGGCGGCCTTCGAGAAATGCCGCCACGCCTTTGTGGTGATCGGGAGTATCGCTGTAGTCGAAGAACGCGGCCAGTTCTTCCTCCGTCAGGGGCTGCGCCGCGGCCAGGCGCCGGACCATGGATTTGTTGAGCGTGGCGGCCAGCGGCGCGCCGGCGGCGATGCGCGCGACGGTGCGGGACACTTCCTGCTCCAGTTCGCCCTCGTCCACGACGCGGGTCAGCAGCCCTTTCGCATAGGCTTCGGCTGCATCGAGCAGGCGGCCTTCGAGCAGCAGTTCCAGAGTCGTCGCGCGGCCGGCCACGGCCAGCAGCCCGGACAATTCGGCGGGCGCCATGGGAAAACCCAGCCGGCCGATGGGCGCGCCCAGCCGGGCGCTGCGCGCCGCCACGCGCAGGTCGCAACTGCAGGCGATCTCCAGGCCGCCGCCCACGCAAATACCGCGGATCATGGCGACCGTGGGCAGCGGGCATTCCGCGATGGCCCGCAAGGCGGGAGCGATGGTGGACTCGTGATAATGCCGCACGGCCTCGCGCGTGCCGCGCAGCGCCGGGAATTCGGCGATGTCCGCGCCGGCCGCGAAGTCCTTCCCCTCCCCCCGGATCACCACGCAGCGCAATCCCGGCTGGCCGGCCGCCTCCTGTATGGCACCCGCCAGCCCGCGCCACATGGCGGCGCCGAGCGCATTGAGCTTGCCGGGATGCGCCAGCGTCACGAAGCGGACGCTGCCCTCGTCCGCGACCAGGATGCGGCCCTGTCCCTCGGCAGTCCGTTCTTCTGCTATATCACTCATCTCTAGTGTCTCGCCTGACCCAGGGCGCCGCGGATCCGGCTTTGCCGGTCCGCCATCAGTCGGCCTTGATCCCAGCGTCTTTCGCGACCTTGGCCCAGCGCTCGACTTCGTTGTGCAGGTAAGTGCCGAACTCGGCCGAGGTATAGCTCGGCACCTCGGAGCCGTTGCTCAGCCAGACCTTCTTGATCTCCGGTTTCTCCAGCGCTTTGCGCACCTCGGCGTACATGCGCTCGACGACGGGCGCAGGAGTTCCCTTGGGCGCCCACATCGCGTACCAGGTCGAGACCTCGTAGCCGGGCAGCCCCGCCTCGGCCGCCGTGGGTACGTCCGGGAAGGCCGACGAGCGGGCCGGCGCGGCCACCGCGATGGGTTTGACCTTGCCGCCGCGTATGTGCTGGGCCGAGGACCCCAGGCCGTCGAAGGCCAGGTCCACCTGGCTGCCCATCAGGGCGAGCAGCATCGGTCCCGCGCCGGTATAGGGAACATGGGTCAGGTCCACGCCCGCCTGCAGCTTGAACAGCTCGCCGGCGAGGTGGTGCGACGTGCCGTTGCCGGCCGAGCCGAAATTGAACTTGCCCGGCTGGCTGCGCGCGGCCGCGACCAGTCCCTTGAGATCGCTGAACGGCGCGGCGGGCGCCGCGACGATGATCTGCGGCGGCTGGGCGATCAGCGTGACCGGAACGAAATCCTTCTCGATGTCGTAGGTCAAGCCCTTGTAGAACGACGGCGCGATAGCATGATGCGCGCCGCCGACGAAAAAGGTGTAGCCGTCCGGCACCGCGCGCGCCGCGATGGCCGCGCCTACGGTGCCCCCCGCCCCGCCGCGGTTGTCCACCACCACGCTCTGGCCGAGCTGGGCGGACAACTGCTGCGCCAGCGGCCGCATGAACGCATCGGTCCCGCCGCCGGCGGGGAACGGCACGATGACCGTGACGGCCTTGCTCGGCCAGGGTTCGGCGGCCCATGCCGGCCCCGCCGCTGCGACACACCCCGTGATGCAGGCAAACCAGGCAATGCTGCGTTTCATCTGCTGTCTCCTATTTTGTAGTGTGCAGGTACCGCGTGCTGCGTGGTCAAAGCAACCGGGAAACACCCCGGCTCATGGCGGGCCGGCCCTCGCTCAATCGGGCAAGGTTGTCGTCCAGCGCGTCCAATTCATAGACATAGTTCACCATCATCGAAGCGGACTGACTGCGTCCCTTCCGGGAAAGATCGGCGCCCCAGTTCAGCCGTTCGATGCGCGCGCCGTTGCCCAAGTGGAAGCGCGCGACCGCATCCAGCGGCAGCGGCCCCTTGCGCGCCACCAGATAGCGCGCCGCCAGCCGCATCGCGAGGGCCTGCAGGCCCTCGTCCTGCGGCGGGTCCGCTGCCGCGCGCAAGCGGGCGGCCAGGGCCGCGCCATCGTCGTCGCCGAGCAGCGCTGCGCCCGGCTTGCCGGCGGCGGCAAGCAGTTCGTCCCTGCCCAGCCGCGCCATCCAGGCGCAGAAACCGGGGATAGGCGACAAGGTCGCGAAACGCTTGATCTTGGGTAATTCGGCATTGAGCTCCTCGATCACCCGCTTGAGCAGGAAGTTGCCGAAGCTCACTCCGCGCAGGCCCTGCTGCGTGTTCGAGATCGAATAGAAAATCGCCCAGCGCGCCTTGTCCAGGTTTTCCATCGGCGCGCCCTCGTCGAGCAGGAGCTGGACGTTGTCCGCCATCTCCGCGCAGAACGCGACTTCCACGAAGATCAGCGGCTCGTTCGGCATGCGCGGATGGAAGAAGGCGTAGCAGCGCCGATCCGAGTCCAGGCGGTTGCGCAGGTCCGCCCACGACGCGATCTCGTGCACGGCCTCGTAGACGATCAGTTTCTCGAGCAGCGAGGCCGGGGAATCCCAGGTGATGCGGCGCAGCTCCAGCAATCCCACGTCGAACCAGTTCGACAGCAGTCCCTCCAGGTCGGCATCCAGGCCCTGCAATGCGGGAATGCGGGAACGCCATTCGAGCATGTCGGTGCGCAGCGCAAGCAGGAACGGCAGGCCGTCCGGCAGCGCATTCAGGCGCTTGAAAAAGCGTACCCGCGCATGCGAGAGCGCACGCGGCAAATCGGAGGCGCCGTCGGCAGCCGTCTTGTCGGCCGCAGGGCCCGCGCTTGCCCCGACTTCGGCCAGCACTTCCAGCATCGCGCCCCGGCGCGGCGCATCGGCGGCCAGGTATTGCTCCTGCCAGCTGCGCGCCGCCCGATTGGCTGCCACGTCGGTGAGACGCGCCTGGAAACACGGCTGCAGCAGGCTGCGCTGCCGGCTGGCCTCGCGCGCGCTGAGCGGCCGGGCTTCATCGCCGCGCTCGGGCTCGGCCACCGGCCGGCCCAGCCACTTGCTCCAGCGCGCCAGCAGCGAGGGCGCGGATTGCGGGTCGGGCACACTGGGGCGCAGTTCGTCCGCTGCCGGTTCGTCGCGGTTGAGGGTTTCGGTCATGGCTGATGCATCTCCTCAGGAATCATTCCGCCGGCCTGGGCAGCGAGGCCATCAGATCGGCAAAGCGCTGGCCCTGCACCAGCACGTGCTCGCGTGCGCGCTCGGCGGCCTGGCCGGCATCGCCGGCCAGCAAGGCCTGGACGATGCCCTCGTGTTCGTCATAGGAAACCGCGATGCGGTTGCGCACGCGCAATTGCAGGCGCCGGTAGGGACCCAGCCGGCGGTGCAGCTTGACGGCCTCCTCCGTGAGGAAGGCGTTGTACCCCAGTTCGTAGACCGTCCGGTGAAAGGTCTCGTTGAGGTAGTAATAGGCATTGGCGTCGCCCGCATCGCGCGAGGCCTGGCACGCCTGGTGCGCAGCCAGCAGCCGCGCGTGGTCGGCGGCGCCCATGCGGCGTGCGGCGAGCCGGGCGCACATGGCCTCCAGCTCGCCCATCACTTCGAACATCTCGATCAACCGCTGAGGACCGATCTGGGCCACCAGCGCGCCGCGCCGCGGACGCATCTCCACCAGCCCCGCCGAGGCCAGCTGTATCAATGCCTCGCGTATCGGCGTGCGCGATACGCCGAAGCGATGCGCAAGCACGGTTTCATCGAGCGGATCGCCCGGCTCCAGTTCGCCGACGGCGATCAGCTCTTCGATGGTCTCGCGCAGCGTCTCGGAGCGCTTTTTCTCGAGGGACATGGACGGGCCCGGGCCGGATGGGATGAGCCCATCTTGCCCGAATCCGTTCTTGTATACAAGAACTAATTATAAATACACAGATTCCAGAGACTACTTATACAGCGCTGCCCGCCTGGCGACGCTCCAGCCAGATCGTCGCCCCCAGCATCACCGTGGTCGTCACCGCCACCGTGACCAGGCTCATGGCCATGCCCTGCCCGATCGAACCTTGCTCGAACTGACGCCAGATGAACAGCGACACCGTCTGCACCCCGGTGGGCGCCAGCAGCAGCGAAGCGACCAGTTCGCGCGAAGCCACCGCGAACACCAGCAGCATGGCCGCCGCCAGGCTGGGCAGCAGCAAGGGCAGCAGAATGCGGATCAAGGCCGTCTGCATGCCTGCGCCATGCACGCGCGCCGCGGCTTCGAGGCTATCGCCGATCTGCATCAGCGCCGCCTGCGAATAGCGCACCGGGTACGGCAACAGCAGGCAGCAGTAGGCCAGCAGCAGGATGCCCCAGGTGTTGTACGGCGTGGCCGGCCAGAATCCCTGGTTCCAGGCCAGGATCAGGCCCACGCCGACCACCACCCCGGGCATGGTGTTGGGCAGCACCGCCAGGGCATCCAGCACGACGCGGCCGCGCGTGCGCGTCTTGACCACGCAATAGGCCACCAGCACCCCCACCACCCCGGTCACCGCGGCGGCCCCCAGTCCCAGCGCCAGGCTGGTCAGCAAGGCGCGCAAGGCATCGCTGCCGCTCGCCGCGATCGCCTGCAGGTGCACCAGCGACATATTGCCCAGCGCCAGTCCGCCGGACAGCGTGCGGCTGAACGCGGTCGCGGCAATGGCGAACAGCGGCGCGAACGTGGCGATGCCCGCGACCAGCGCGAACAGCGCGACCACCGGCCAGCGCCAGGCCCCCAGCGCCAGCGCCTCGCCGCGCATCGGCTTGCCCGTGGTGGTCTCGTAGCCATGTCCACGCACGATGCGGCGCTGCCAGGCGAACGCGAGCATCGCCAGCGCCACCAGGATCAGCGAGAGCACCGACGCCCCAGGCAGGTCGATCGGCCATTCCGAAAAACGCCGCTCGATGCCCGTCACAAGCACGAAAAAGCCCGCATTGGCGGCCAGCGCGGCCGGCGTGCCGTATTCCTCGATCGCCATCGCGAACACCAGCAGCAGGCTGGCGGCGATGCCCGGCAAGGCCAGCGGCAGCGTAATGCGCAGGAAGCACCGCCACGCGCCGCCGCCGCACACCCGGCCGACCAGCGCCAGGCGAGATCCCGAGGCGGCCATGGTCCGCGACACGGCGAAATAGACCACGGGCACCACGTTCAAGGTCATCACGAACACCACGCCGCCGAACGAGAACAGCGCGGGGCCAGCGTGAATGCCCAGCAGTTGCTGGAGATAGCCGCGCGGCTGCAGCAGCATGATCCAGCCCAGCGCGCTGATGTAGGGCGGGATCATGAACGGCACCAGCATCAGCACGTCCCACAGGCGCGCCGCCGGCAAGGCGAACAAGCCGCGCAGCGTGCCCAGGGGAATGCCGATGGCGGCCGCCGCCAGCACCACGCCCGCCCCCAGCTTGAGGGTATTGAGGGTCAGTTCCACCAGGCGGGGGTCGCCCAGCGTACCGGCCAGGTGCGACAAGGGCGCGGCCAGCGAGCCCTGCGCCAGCTGCGGAAAGATCGCCTGCAGCGCGACAAAGCCCAGCGGCATCGCCACCAGGACCGCCAGCGCCGCCACGGCGGCGCCGATCAGCACGACGTTCGCGCGCATCGCTCTACTTGCGGCCGAACAGCGCGCTGAAGCGCGCCAGCAGCGATTGGCGGCCGGCCCGCTGGGCCTCGTTCTCCATCGGCAGGGACTTGATCTCCTTGATCACCGGGCGCTTGGCCTTGACGTCCTGGCGCGCGGGAATCAGGTAGGTCGCCGCCACGCGTGCCTGGCCGGCGTCGGACAGCACGAAGTCGATGAAGCGCTTGGCGTCCTGCTGGTGCTGCGAAGACTTCAGGATCATCATCGGGCGGCCCGCCACCACCGTGCCGCTGGCCGGAAAGATCACCTCGATGGCTTCGCCCTTGGCCTGGCTGTCCAGCGCCACGTAGTCCACCGCGCCGAACACCGCCGCCTTGGCGCCCTGCAGCACCGGATTCATGGCCTGGGCGTTGGCGCCCGCGATCGCCATGCCGTTGCCCTTAAGGTCCTGGAACAGCTGCCAGGCCTGGTCGCCGCGCGCGGACTGCAGGCCCGACAGCAGTTCCAGCGCCGTGCCGGACTGCGCCGGATCGGGCATGTTGACCAGATCCTTGAACTCGGGCTTGGTCAGGTCGTTCCAATCGGCCGGGCGCGGCGTGCCGCTCTTGGCATTCCATGCGATGGCCAGCGCCGACATGCCTTGCGCGACATAGCTCGGCCCCTTGTAGGCCGCCGGCACCTGGGCCGCGTTCGGGCTCGCGTAGGGCAGCAGCCAGCCGCGCTTGTCCAGGTCGAGCGCGCTGTCCCACGAAGCGGAGATCACCACGTCGGCCTTCGGATTCGAGGCTTCCGCTTCCAGGCGCGCCATGACCTTGCCGGTGTCGGCCTGGAACACCTCGACGGCCACGCCGGTTTCCTTCTTGAAATCGTCGGCGAGCTGCTTGATCAGCCCGGCCGGGCCGGCGGTATAGACGGTCAGGGCGTGCGCCTGGCCAGCGGCCAGCAGGGTGCCGAGCGCCAGCGCGCCCATCAGAGGCTTGAGAGTCATCATGGAGATTCCTGAGTCGAAAAAATGGCTGGGTAAAGCCGGGAAAAATCAGGCCGCCTGGGGAAACCAGCGCAGGCGGCTCCAATCGAGATCCAGCCCGACGGCATGCCGCAACGGCATGCGCTGGTCGGTCAGCCAGGCCAGATCGAACGCTTCGTGATCGCTGCCCACCCGCACGGTGGTCGCGTAGTGCCCGCCGCGATAGCGCTGCGCGATCACCTGGCCGCGCAAAGCGTGGCTGGGACCGGGCCGGAGCGCGGCGTGGGGAATGAAAAGATGGCCGGGGCCCACCGCCGCACCCACCAGCGGCTCCGGGCTCACCAGCTCCAGCCCGCCGGCCAGGCGCCACCCGCGCTCGGTACGCACACCCTGCCGCAGCGCGCCCAGCTTGAGGAACTCTACGACCTCGAGGCTGGCCGGCTCGTTGACCAGCAGCTCCGGCGGCGCCATCTGGCAGACCTTGCCCGCGCGCATGACGGCAACCGTATCGGCCAGCGAGAACGCCTCCTCGTGATCGTGCGTCACATACACGGCCGTCGTGCCCAGCTCGCGCAGCAACTGGCCGATCTCGGCGCACAAGCTCTCGCGCAGATCGCGGTCCAGGTTGGAAAGCGGCTCATCGAACAGCAACACGCGCGGGCGGGCCACCACGGCCCGCGCCAGGGCGACGCGCTGCTGCTGCCCGCCGGACAGACTGCCCGGCTCGCGCGCTTCGAAACCCGCCAGCCCGACCATGCCCAGCGCCTCGGTCACCCGCGCGGCCCGCTCGCGCCGCGCCACGCCGCGCACCTCCAGCGGAAACGCCACATTGGCGCCCACGCTCATGTGCGGCCACAGCGCGTAGTCCTGGAACACCATGCCCAGCCCGCGCCGCTCCGGCGGCACGAAAGTGCGCGCATCCACCACGGTTTCCCCGCCGATCGCGATGCGCCCTTCGGTGGGCCGGCTCAGGCCGGCCAACAGCTTGAGCAGCGTCGTCTTGCCGCAGCCCGACGGCCCCAGGAGCGCCAGCACGCGGCCGGGATCGAGGCGGATATCGATGCCGTCCAGAACGGTCTGGGCGGCGAAACGCTGCACCAGCCCGGCGATGTCGATGGCGGCGCCGGACGAGACAAGAGAAGAAGGAGAATGATCGGACACAGGCGAGCACGGATGATGGACCGCGCGGCTCCCGGCTCGGATGAGCAGCGGGACGGCGCGGCAGAACCGTGGGGATACTATGTCCGCCGCATGACGCAGTTGTGACAGCCTGCCCCAGGCATGCGGAAAATGGCGTGCGGCGATTTGCCACTCATGTCAGTTTTAGGCATAATCTATCGTTCTCTGCTTTACCCACGGCGCGTTAGCAAAGCGGTTATGCACCGGATTGCAAATCCGTGTAGGTCGGTTCGACTCCGGCACGCGCCTCCACAGAATTCCCCAGCAATAGCGCCGTTTCCGCAAGGTCCGGCGCTTTTTGCTTGGCCGTCCGGCGCGATGGTGTGTGGGGATTTTCTGTCCGGTTCAGCACCGGAGCGATTTCCGCAAATCCCACCATTTCCGCAAAACGATGCGATAAGGGCCAAGAGGCCTTCTTCCAGCGTGGGCAATTGCGTCATTCAGCCCGTTGTCGTCCCACCCGATCTGCGCGCGCCATCGCGCGCCGGGCATGCCACTGGTCTGGGTCGCCTTCGAGATCGGCAAGGTGAAGGCCCAATCGTTCTCCACAAGCCCGACATCGAACCGCGCCCCATGGAACAGGTCGCTTTCTAGGTAGTTGAGAATTTCCATCGAGTCGCTAAAAAAGGCCCGCACTGTGAACTGCCCCCCAGAAGTTGGGCAGTTAAAAGCTAGGCGGCCAAGGCCTGAGTCCGGTACTGCACCGGGCTCAGGGCTTTTAGTTTGAGCTTGATGCGTTCGTGGTTGTAGTAGTGGATGTATTGGCAGATGGCCGCTGCATCGCGTTAGTTCGGAAAGGGTTTCCTGTCCATCAGCCGCCTATTGCGTGCCGCCTGCGCCATTCCCAAGGCGGCAGAGGCCCAGGCCGGGCCCATAGCCCCGTTTTTTTGATCTGCGCCGCTCGCTGAATGGCCATCAACCGGCGGTCTGCGGTGAACTTGAGCATGTAGACCCAGGCATTGCCGGACTGCAGCATCGCTTCCTGCGCACTGCCCTTCCCGCAATCCACATCACCCAGCGTGCGGCGGTAACGGTCGCGGCCGTACACGGTCAAGGTGACCGGGCCGCCTATCGGGCACAGCGCGCGCAGAAAGTCGCGGGAGGCAATACCGCCCGCTTGCCGCAGTTCCGGCGCGTCGATGCGCTCGAGGCGGACCGGAATGGTTTTCTGTTGGCCAGGGCAACGCAAGCGCATCGTATCGCCGTCGTGGACATTGGCGACGGTGCAGGTTTGGGCCTGGGCCAGCGTAGGCAGGACGGTTGCCGCGAGCAGTACGAGGATGGGGAGGATGCGCATTTGGGCGGGATCGTAGCCGATAATGCCGCTCTCCGCGGCAATGGCAGAGCAACGTGTACACGTCCAATGTAAACGCGCGCCCCTGCTGAGCTCCGGGTTCGCCCTTGCGCCCCTCAGGCACGCCAATTGCGAAACCTCTCCCAGCTGCATGCCGCAGCATTGTGGAACCTTTAAGGAGAGCATGATGGCCAATAGCCAGAATTCGAACCGCGGGTTTGGAGCAATGGACCCGGAAAAGCAACGGAACATCGCTGCGGAAGGCGGACGCGCGGCACACGCCGCGGGCACCGCCCATGAATTCAATTCGCAGGAAGCCAAGCAGGCGGGCTCGAAGAGCCATGGCGGGCAACAACAACAGCAGCAGCAACAGCAACAACAGCAACAACAAAAGCAGCAGGAACAGCAACAGCAACAGCAGAACAATGCCGGCCAGCAGCAAGGCGGCGGTACGCGCGGCGGCTCCTCCGAGCAACATGCTCGTGCAGGCAGCCAAAGCCACAAGAACCGTTAAGCCGGCGAGCTGACGGTTAGACCTGCCGCCTATGTAGTAGTCGGGCGGCAACGTTAAAGCAGCCGGGCGTTCTGCCCGGCTGCTTCACAACCACCGGGGCTGCGCCAGTATGCCGGCGACGGCTCGACATCCTTCCCGGACTATGCCGCCTGCGCGATGCGGGCTGCAACGGCCCCACCCGCAGCCTGCGCCATTGCGGCCGCACGGCTCGGGAAACGTCCGGCTTCAATGAGTTGGCGGATCGAGATCCCCGCTCCCATGCACCGGGCCGGCGCCGAAGCCGCGCCACCCTAGTGCGCGATGCACCCCGATAGGGGCGCGCGCAGCCAGTCCACAGTCCCCGCAAGCCCTTCTTCCCAGGAGAAGGGCCGCTGGCATGCGGTTTGCTTATTGAAACACGTTGTCATAACGAGTCATATCGAGCTGCCATGGCCACCGTCCTGCCCCGTCCCGACCTGAACGTCATTGCCTTGCAAGACCCGGCGCAGCCGATCCGGCTCCAGAGCCACACGCCGCTCTATGCGCAGATCACCGAGATCCTCCGCGGCCGCATTCTCGAAGGCACTTACCAGCCCAACCAGCAGATGCCGTCCGAGGCGGACCTGATGGCCGCCTTCGACGTCAGCCGCATCACGGTGCGCCAGGCGCTGGGCAATCTGCAGAGCGAAGGCCTGATCTTCCGCATCCATGGCAAAGGCACTTTCGTTTCGCGGCCGCGCGCGTTCCAGGACCTGGGCAGCCTGCAAGGCTTCGGGACCGCGATGCGGCAGATGGGATACGAGACCCATTCCAAAGTGCTTTCCCTGCGCGCGGTGCGCCCGCCGCAGCAGGTCAAGGACAAGCTGGGCCTGCCCAAGGGCGCGAAGGTCACGGAACTGCGCCGCCTGCGCTTCCTGAACCGCGAGCCCATCTCAGTGGACGTTTCCTATCTGCCTACCCAGATCGGCGTGCGGCTGGCCAAGGCCGACCTGGCCAACCGCGACGTGTTCTCGATATTGGAAAACGATTTCCAGATTCCGCTCGGCTATGCCGACCTGCAGATGACGTCGATGCTGGCGTCCGAAGACCTCGCCGCCAAGCTGGGCGTGGCCGAAGGATCGCCCATCCTGTTCATTGAACGGGTCATCCATACGCGCGGCGGCGATCCGCTCGAATACGAAGAACTCTACTACCGAGGAGACGGCTTTCAGTTCAAGGTCCGCGTCGCGCGGGCGGCTGAATAGCCAGCATGGAAAGCGGCCGCATCGTTCGCGGCGCGGCGCGCCATCCATGGCAAGCAGCAAGAAGTACAGCCTCTGTCCATTCTCTTTTCGGAGAGTTCTCTATGCGTACCGCTTCTCTCGCGCCCCGGGTCGCCGGCCTGGCCCTGCTGTCGGCATCTCTCGCGTTCACGGTCTCGCCGCGCGCACAAACCACCATCGCTCTGGGTATCGGTACCCAGAACACGACGACCAACACCGTGACCGGCGGCATCGTCCTGAAGGAACTGGGGCTGCTGGAAAAACACTTGCCCAAGACCGGCAAGTACGCGGGCGTCAAATACAACATCAGCTGGCAGAACGCCACGTCCGGTCCGCCCATCACCAACGGCATGATGGCCGACAACATCCAGATCGGCATGATGGGCGACTATCCGCTGCTGGTGAACGGCGCGACCGGCCAGGCCACCGGCAATGAAACGCAGCTGGTCGCGGTGATCGCCTACAACGCCGTCGGCGGCGGCAACGGCATCGTCGTGCCGAAAGATTCGCCGTACTACGAACTGGGCGACCTGAAGGGCAAGACCGTGTCCGTGCCGTTCGGCTCGGCCGCCCACGGCATGATGCTGCAGGCCCTGCAAAGCAGGGGGCTGCCCGCCACATTCTGGAATCTGGTCTCGCAATCGCCCGAGGTCGGCAGCACCAACCTGCAGGAAAAGCGCATCGACGCGCATGGCGACTTCGTGCCCTTCGCCGAGCTGCTGCCTTTCCGCGGCATCGCCCGCAAGATCTACGACGGCGCGGAAACCGGGCAGCCCACCTTCCACGGCGTGGTGGTCCGCAAGGACTTCGGCGAAAAGTACCCGGAGATCGTCGTGGCCTACATCAAGGCCATGATGGAGGCCAATGAATGGCTGCGCAAGAACCCCAAGGAGGCGGCCGAGAAGATCGCATCATGGACCCGCATCGACAAGGAAGTGGCCTACATATTCCTGGGCCCGGGCGGCATCCATACGCTGGATCCGACGATCAAGCCCCGCTGGGTGGAAGCGCTCAAGGCCGACTACGGCGTCCTCAAGAAGCTCAACATGATCAAGGACCTGGATATCGCGGCCTGGGTCAATGACAGCTACGTGCGCAGCGCCTACCAGGAGTCGGGTCTCGACTACGGCGCGCAGCTCGCCTCCTTCTCCAACTACGTGGTCCGGGGCAAGGACCCGGTATGCGGCACGGCGGTCTCCAGGCCGGAGGAATCCGGGCAGATATGGGTGCGCGGCGGCGACATCCTGCCCTTCAGCTCCGCCGCCTGCACGCTGGCCGGCGTGAAGCAGCTCACCGCCGAGGGCAAGCAGCTCGACGCCGTCTATCTCGTCGACCGCACGCTCGGCATCAAGGTCTTCGCCGACGCGGCCTTCTATACCCTGGGCGGCGATCCGAAGAAGCCGCGCATCACCCCCTACCTGCTCAAGCGCGACGCCGAAGCCGATGCCGGCAAGAACGGCGGCAAGCTCGCCGGCTACGCCGAGGCGCTGGCCGCTGCAGGCAGCGCGGAGCGCTGAGCATGGACCGCCTCTCCACATCCCTGTTGCAGGAGCGGCCCGCGATGGAGCGCCTGGCCGTGCCGGCCGAGCGCGACCGAGCGCGCCAGCCCGGGGCATGGGCCGGCGCCGCCCGGGCCCTCGTACGCGAGCACGGCGTGGCCGCAGCCCTGGCCGTGGCATCGATCGGCAGCCTGTTCCTGTTGTGGTATCTCGGCACCCGCTACCAGGTCGAGTTCTACATCCGCTTCAAGAACGTGCCGACGCCGTACGCGGTGCTCCAGGAGGCCGCGACCATCGGGCTGTCGGGCAACTTCTCGACCCACATTCTCACCAGCCTCAGGCGGATACTCGCCGGCTTCGGCATCGCCGTCGCGCTGGGTGTCGGGCTGGGGTTGATGGTCGGACGCTACCGCCGCGTCAGCGAACTGGTCATGCCGGCGGTGGAGGTCCTGCGGCCGATACCGGCCATCGCGTGGGTCCCCATGTCCATCATGCTGTGGCCCACCAGTGAAACCTCCATCGTGTTCATCACCTTTCTCGGCGCGTTCTTTCCCATCCTGCTCGATACGGTGCACGGCGTGCGCTCCCTGGACGGCGTGCTGCTGCGCGCCGGCCGCTGCCTGGGAGCGGGCGAACTGCAGCTGTTCCGGCACGTGATCCTGCCCGGCGTGCTGCCGCACATTTTCACGGGCCTGGCGATAGGCATGGGCGTGGCCTGGGTATCGCTGATCGCGGCCGAGATGATCTCCGGCCAGTTCGGCATCGGCTACTACACCTGGGAAGCCTACTCCCTCGTGAACTACCCCGCCATCGTGCTGGGCATGATCACCATCGGCGTGCTGGGCCTGGGCTGCAGCGGCGCCATACGCCTGGCGGGCCGCATGGCCACGCCGTGGCTGGCCTACGCAAGCGGAGCGAAGAAATGAACGATCCCAGGAAAGGCCTGGTCGAGTGCCGCGACATCGAGGTGGTGTTCGGGTCCGGGGAAGCGCGCACCGAAGCGCTGAAGGACGTTTCCATCACGGTCAACCCGAACGAGTTCGTCTCGCTCATCGGCCCGTCCGGCTGCGGCAAATCGACGCTGCTGAGCATCGTGGCCGGATTCGCCCGGCCCACGCGCGGCACGGCCACGCTCGACGGCGCAGAAATCAGGAAACCCGGCGCCGAGCGCGGCGTCGTCTTCCAGCAGTATTCGCTGTTCCCCTGGCTGACGGTGCGCAAGAACGTCGAATTCGGCCTGAGGATGGCGGGCGTCCCCACCAGCAAGCGCATCGCCTCCGCGCGCACGCTGCTGGGGCTGGCCGGCCTGCTCGCTTTCGAGAATCACTACCCCGACCAGTTGTCGGGCGGGATGAAGCAGCGCATCGGCATCGTCCGCGCGCTCGCCACCAGTCCGCAGGTCCTGCTCATGGATGAACCCTTCGGCGCCCTGGACACGCAGACCCGCGCGGTCATGCAGGAGATCCTCACCAATATGTGGCAGCAGTTCCGCATTTCGGTCCTGTTCATCACGCACGATATCGAGGAATCGGTCTTCCTTTCCGACCGCATCTACGTGATGACCTCCCGGCCCGGCCGGATCAAGGCCGAGATCGACGTCCCCCTGCCGCGTCCGCGCAACGCGGCCATGACCGGCACCAAGGCGTTCACCGACCTCGTCCATCGCTTGAAAGCCCTCATCCGCGAGGAATCGCTGGCGGCCATGGGCGCCGAGCTGGGGCCTGGCGGCATGGCCGGGTTCGGCATGGAAGTCGGTCCCGACGGCGTCAGCCGCATGCTGTGACGGCAACCGGGCACGCCCGGCTCTTTCTTGTTTTCGACACGGCGGATATCCGTTCGCCGCTCACCCCCTGGAGTAAAGAAATGGCGAAACAACCCAACATTCTTTTCTTCCACGTCGACAACCTCGGCATGGGAGAACTCGGATGCTACGGCGGCGGCAAGCTGCGCGGCGCCGATACCAAGCGTATCGACGACTTCTGCAAACAAGGCCTCAAGCTGACGCACTACGTGGTGGAACCCCAATGCACGCCGACCCGGTCGGCGCTGATGACGGGCCGCTACCCCATCCGATCGGGCAACCACACCATCGCGCTGGGCGGCAACAGCGGCGGCCTGGTCGCGTGGGAGACCACCGTCGCCGAGATCCTCGAAAAAGCGGGCTACAAATCGTCGTGCCTGGGCAAGTGGCACATCGGCGCCGAAGACGGGCGCTTTCCCACCGACCACGGCTTCGACGAATGGTACGGGCCACTGCGCACCTATGACGAATGCATGTGGCTGGAGGACCCCCACTACGTCGCCGAACGCGACGGCTATTCCTACATGCACGAAGGCAGGAAGGGCCAGGGCACCCGGGCGCTGCCGGAGGAGCAGCTGACGATGGAGACCAAGAAGACCTGCGACCTGGAATACCAGAAGCGCGGCATCGATTTCATGCGCCGCTGCGCGGCCGAAGACAGTCCGTTCTTCCTCTACTTCAACCATTCGCTGATGCATTTCCCGATGCTGCCGCGCGATGAATTCGTCGGCAAGAGCACCAATGGCGATTGGGGCGATTGCCTGCTGATGCTGGACCACGACTTCGGCGTGCTGCTCGACGAACTGGATCGCCTGGGCATCGCCGACGACACCATCGTGGTCCTGTGCGGCGACAACGGCGCCGAAGACCACCTGGCCGGCCGCGGCACGGGCGGATTCTTCGACGGCTCGTATTTCAGCTCGGCCGAAGGCGGCATCCGCACGCCGCTGCTGGCGCGCTGGCCCGGCCGCATCCCCGCCGGCGCGGAAAGCAACGAGATGGTGCACGTCACCGATATGTTCACCACCCTGCTCGGCTTCGCCGGCTGCGAAACGCCCAAGGACCGCATCATCGACGGCCTCGACCAGCGCGAGTTCTTCCTCGGCCGCCAGGACACGTCCAATCGGGAAGCATGCATGGTCTGGCTCAAGGACGAGTTGCACGCGGTCAAGTGGAAAGACTTCAAGATCAATTTCAAACGCCAGCAGCATTTCCACGATCCCGAACTGCCACTGGGCTTCGCGCGCATCACGCATCTGCAGGAAGACCCGAAAGAGCGCGAGGCCGTCAACCAGCGCTACGTGCGCTGGTGGGTGATGCAGCATGCCCACCGCGTAGTCCGCGAATTCGAGGAAAGCGTCAAGCGCGAAGAGCTCATCCCGCCCGGCTCGCCGCTCGACTTCGTGCCGCGCGTGTCCAAGGCGGCGTGACGCCATGGCCCCTCTCGACGCCGGGGCGCGCGCCTCCTCGGCCGGCTGCTGCTGCGGGGGCCGCGGGCCCCGCCCCGCGGCCCCCGCCGGCAGCGCGCCCGACCCCGCCCATCCGTCCCGCCTGGTCCGCGTGCCCGGCGGCACCTTCACCATGGGTTCCGATGCGCACTACCGCGAAGAGCGGCCTGCGCGCCGCGTCTCGGTCCTGGGCTTCCGGATCGACCGCTATCCGGTCACCAATGCCGAGTTCCGCGCCTTCGTCGCCGCCACCGGCTATGTGACCACGGCCGAACGGCAGCCCGATCCGCGGCTCTACCCGGACGCCGATCCGGCGCTGCTGGCGCCCGGCGCGCTGGTTTTCGTCAACCCCGGCAAACCGGTCGGATTGCGCGACTTTCGCAACTGGTGGGCCTATGTGCTGGGCGCGTGCTGGCGCCACCCGCTGGGGCCGGACAGCGATCTGGACGGCCTGGACGAGCATCCCGTGGTGCAGGTGTCGTACGAAGACGCCCGCGCGTACGCGGCATGGGCCGGCAAGGCCCTGCCCACCGAGCCCGAATGGGAGTTCGCCGCGTGCGGCGGGCTGGACGGCGCCGTGTATCCCTGGGGCGACGAATTCATGCCCGGCGGACAGACCATGGCCAACACCTGGCAGGGACAGTTTCCCTGGCAGAACACGCTGGAAGACGGCTACGAGCGGACCTCGCCGGTGAAGAGCTATCCGCCCAACGGCTATGGCTTGTACGACGTGGCCGGCAACGTCTGGGAATGGACCGCCACCCCCTTCGGCGCGCCGCCTGGCGCCGATGCCCCGAAATCATGCTGCATCCCGCAACGCGACGATCCCTCGGTCCGGCACGTGGTCAAGGGCGGCTCCCACCTGTGCGCGCCGAATTATTGCCTGCGCTACCGCCCCGCCGCGCGCCAGGGCCAGACCCTCGACACGGCCACCAGCCACATCGGGTTCCGCTGCGTGGTGCGCGATTGAGCAAGGATTCCTCCATGAACATCCCCGCCACGGACTCCGCGCCGCTCGCGGCCGCGCCCACGGTGCGCGAAGTGCTCCGCTCCCCCGGCCTGCTGACCCGCGAATGCCTGGCCGGCGCCGTCACCTCGCTGGCCCTGATCCCGGAAGTGATCTCCTTTTCCGTCATCTCCGGCATCGATCCCATGTCAGCGCTTTTCGCCTCGGCCGTGCTCGGCCTGGTCATGTCCGTGCTCGGCGGCAGACCGGCGATGGTCACCGCGGCCGCCGGCTCGGTCGCACTGGTAGTCGGGCCCATGGTGCGCGCCCATGGCGTCGGCTACATCCTGCCGGCCGTCCTGCTGGCCGGACTCATCCAGATCGCCTTCGGCGCGGGCGGCCTCTCCCGGCTCATGCGCTTCGTGCCCCGCTCGGTCATGATGGGTTTCGTCAATGCCCTGGGCATCCTCATCTTCCTGGCGCAGATCCCTCACGTCGTGGACAAACCAGGCGTCGTCTACTTCCTGTTCGCGGCGACCGTCGCAATCGTGCTGCTCGTTCCGCGCATGACGACCCTCATCCCCGCCCCGCTCATCGCCATCGCCGCGGCGACCGCTGTCGTCGCCGCCGGCGGCCTGGACGTCCCCACCGTGGGAGGCGGCGCCACGTCCGGGGGCCTGCCGGGGCTGACGCCCTGGCTCGTGCCCCTGGACGCCGACACCCTGCGCATCGTCTGGCCCACCGCGCTCAGCATCGCCTTCGTCGGATTGCTCGAATCGCTGCTGACCGCCAAGCTGGTGGACGACTTGACCGACACCCGCTCGAGCAAGGCGCGCGAATCGTGGGCGCTCGGCGTGGCCAACCTGTGCTCGGCCTATTGCGGCGGCATCGCCGGCTGCGCCATGATCGGCCAGACCATGGTGAACGTACAGCTGGGACGTGCCCGCACCCGTGTCTCCACGCTCGCCGCCGCGGTCATCCTGCTCCTGCTGATGACCGCCCTGAGCCCGCTGATGGCGAAGATCCCGATGGTCGTCCTAGCCGCCACCATGATGATCGTGGCCCTGAAGACGATCAATTGGCACAGCCTGCGGCCGGCGGCGCTGCGGCGCATGCCGCTGTCGGAAACCACGGTCATGGCGACCACCGTGGCCGTCACCGTCGGCTCGGAGAACCTCGCGCTCGGCGTGGCCGTGGGCGTACTGTGCGCCATGCTGCTGTTCGCGCGCCGGGTGGCCCACGTCGTGCGCGCCGATCGCATCGTCAGCGAGGACGGGCGCAGCGCCCGCTATGAAATTCACGGCCCCCTGTTCTTCGGCAGCAGCAACGACCTGGTGAACCGCTTCGCCTACGCGGCGGATCCCGCTTCGGTGCTGGTGGATTTCTCGGCGTCGCAGATCTGGGACGCCTCCACCGTAGCCGCGCTCGACGCCGTCGAGGCCAGGTACCGGGACCATGGCAAGCACGTTTCCTTCGTCGGGCTCGATCCGCGCAGCCAGGCCTTTCATGAGAGGTTGACGGGCAGGTTGTAAAGGGAGTCAGGAATTGAACCATCTATGGATGCGTCGTGCCCTCACGTCTCGGCCACCTCCGCGAACAGCCATTCCCGGAAGGCCGCTAGTCTCGGCAGGCTCGCGCATTCAGGCCGGTAAACGACGTAATAGGCGACATCCAGAGAGAAACCGATGTCCGGGAAAAGCCGCACCAGGCGCCCGCTCGCCAGGTCGTCGCGCGCCATGACGCTGCGCGCAAGCGCGATGCCGTGCCCCTCGATCGCCGCCTGCAGGACCGCCGCGGAATTGTTGATCTGCATGCCGCGCCGGATCGTCGCCGCCTCGGCGACCCCGGCTTTCTCCAGCCAGGCCTCCCACGTCGGGAAACCGGCATGGCCGACCATCGACAAGTCATGGATCAGAGTTTCGCGAGCCAGGTCGCTTGGCTTGCGCGGGTGTCCGCGCCGGCGCGCCAGTGCAGGGGAACACACCGGAAAAACCTCTTCATCCATGAGCTTGTCGGCCTTCAGGCCTGGCCAGTTCCCCATGCCATAGCGCACGCCGATATCGATCCGCTGGGCCACGAAGTCCAGCGACTTGTGGTTGGTGTCCAGGCGCACATCGGTGTCCGGGCAAGCGGCCTGGAATCGGTCGATGCGCGGCAGCAGCCACTTGGCGGCAAAAGCCGGGCTGACCGTCACGGTGAGCACCCCGCTGGCCGATCCCTCCCGCAGCCGTTCCATTCCCAGCGTCAATCGGTCGAAGCCCGCCCGGATGTCCGGCAGCGCGCGCTCGGCCGCCTCGGTCGGAACCAGCCGCGCCTTCCCGCTGGCGCCCCGCACGAATAGCGGCGAGCCCAGCCAATCCTCCAACGCGCGCACGAGCTGGCCGACAGCCGCCGGCGTCACGTTCAGTTCCGCCGCTGCCGCGGAAAAGCTCCGGTGGCGGGCGCTGGACTCGAAGGCCCGCAGGGCGTTCAGATGGCTGGGCGACTTCATACCGATAAAGATTTTCTTTCGATTTGAAGAACTTTATCTCGTTTGCCCGGGCAAGGGAATCGATAAAAAATCTACACATTCTCAAGGGCCGATGCCCTCCAATCCGGTAGCGGCGGCCAGCACGGCCAATGCGGCAGTCGCGGCATGGACAGTTTTTCTTTTCGACAACGAATATCAATGCGTATCAACGCCGATTTCTCGCGCCGCGCCATGGTGACGCCTCGCCAGTACCAATGGGTCGCCTCGCCCCAAGGCGGCGTCGAGCGCGTAATGCTGGACCGCGTGGGCGCGGAGAAAGCCCGGGCCACCAGCATCGTGCGCTACGCGCCGGACTCCTCGTTCCCGCATCACCCGCATCCCGGTGGAGAGGAGATCCTGGTGCTGTCGGGCACTTTCTCTGAAGGAGACGCGCACTATCCGGCAGGCTGGTACTTGCGCAACCCGCCTGGTTCCAATCATCAGCCCTCCAGCAGCGAAGGCGCCCTCATCTTCGTCAAGCTCCGGCAGATGCAACCGGACGAGCGACGCAGCGTGCGCATCGACACACGTGATCCGGCGGCATGGTCCCGCCAGGATGGCCGCGAGGTCTGCCGACTGTTCTCGAACGCTTTCGAGCACGTCAGTCTGCAGCGCCTGCCTCCGCATGAGCCGCTGCTCGCCGAGCCGGAGGACGGCGCGGAGCTACTGGTTCTGGCCGGCGAAGTGATCACGGATGGCCAGCCCTGCGAGCGCGGGAGCTGGATACGCCTGCCGGCGGGCGAGCGCTCGCAGATCATCGCCGGCGCGCACGGCGCCACCGTGTACCTCAAGACCGGCCACCTGGCGGATCATCCAAGACTATGACGGACAACAACACAGCCTCCATGAGCAGCGCTTTGGACGAACTGCCTGCAAAGATCCAGAGCGGCAATATCTGGCGGCTTTCCGTTGCACAGGCGCTCGCGGGGGCGAACTCGGTGGTGGTCTACGCCACGGGCGCGATCGTCGGCAACATGCTGGCGCCGACGCCGATGCTCGCCACCCTTCCCATTTCGGTTTTCGTGGTGGGCATGGCGGCCTGCATCCTGCCCGTGGGGGCTGTCGCCCGACGCCATGGACGACGCACGGCCTTTCTGGTCGGGACCGGAGCCGGGGTCCTGACAGGACTGCTGGGCATGCTCGCGGTCATCATAGGGTCGTTCTGGCTGTTCTGCCTTGCGACCTTCCTGGGTGGCGGCTATGCCGCCGTGGTGCTGACCTTCCGCTTCGCGGCGGCCGATGGCGTGGCGCCGGACCGGCGCGCGCGTGCGTTATCGCTCGTCATGGGAGGCGGGGTCGCGGCAGGCGTCATCGGGCCGCAGCTCGTCACCTACACCATGGATTTGTGGCAGCCCTACATGTTCGCGGCCACCTTTCTTGCACAAGGCGTCGTCGCGGCGGCAGCGGCGCTCATCCTGCTGGGGGTTCGACTGCCGATGCCCACCGCGGCGGAAATCGCCGGAGGCAGGCCCCTCTCGACGATTGCGCGACAGCCGCGCTTCGTCGCCGCGGCCATCAGCGGCGCGGTTTCGTACATGCTGATGAACTTCCTGATGACGGCCGCGCCGCTGGCGATGCACATATGCGGCCACTCGCAGGAGTCGGCCAATACGGGGATTCAATGGCATGTCATCGCCATGTTCGGGCCGAGCTTCTTTACCGGAAACCTGATCAAACGCTTCGGCGCGGGGCGCGTGGCGACCGCGGGCTTGCTGCTGACCGGACTTTCCGCCGCCGTAGGGCTCGCGGGAATCGACATCGCGCACTTCTGGGCGACGCTGATCCTTCTGGGCGTGGGATGGAACTTCGGATTCCTGGGCGCCTCCGCACTCGTTCTCGAATGCCACCGGCCCGAGGAAAAGACGCGGGTCCAATCCCTCAACGACTTCATCGTCTTCGGATTGATGGCCGTGGGCTCATTCTCGTCCGGCGGATTGCTCAGCGTCTATGGCTGGAACACGGTGCTCTGGGTTTCTTTCATTCCTCTCGCGTTGGCGGTAACGTCGCTGGCGATAGCGCTACAAAGAAAGACCGTGGCCCCGGCCCGGTAAGGCCCGATAGCCGCGAACGCACTGCTCGCCCTCAGAAACGAATCCACTCGCTTGGCCCGCTATGTCAATACAAGTCGTCGCCGTCTTCGCGGCCGTGCTGCTGGCCTGGACGGTCTCCCGCCTGGTTGCCAAGCGCTTGCCCGACACCGCGTCCAAGGCGGCCAGTGGGATGCTTCTCGACGCCGTGTTCTGGGGGTTCGTGGCAGCGCGCCTCGGCTACATCGCGCAATGGTGGGAAGAGTATGCGCAGTCACCGATGTCCATGATTGCCGTCGGCGACCAAGGCTTCTCCTGGTGGATAGGTGCCCTCGCGGCGCTCGCGTTCATCTGGTGGCGCACCCGCTCGAGCCGGGCATTGCGTCGCCCTGTGCTGGTCGGTATTGCCGCCGGGCTCTTGAGCTGGTTTGCCGCAGGCGGCGTGCTCGATCTGCTGCAGCGCTCGGCGCCGCCATTGCCGGAATTGGTGTTGGCAACGCTCGACGAGCAGCCGGTCGTCTTGAATTCCTATGCCGGGCGGCCGGTCGTGCTCAATCTCTGGGCCTCATGGTGTCCGCCATGCCGTCGCGAGATGCCGGTGTTCGAGCAGGCGCAAGCGCAGCACCCCGATATCGCTTTCGTCATGGTGAATCAAGGCGAAAGCGCCCGGCAGGCACGCGCCTTTCTCGAAAGCCAAGGCTTAAAGCTCAAGGACGTGCTGCTCGACCCTTCATCCCTGACCATGAAGACGATGGCATCGCGAGGCCTTCCCACCACCTTGTTCTTCGATGAGCAAGGGCGCCTGGTGGATGCACACCTTGGAGAACTCACGATGGCCAGCCTCAAGGACACGATGTCGCGCCGTTTTGCTCGAACCCAACCGATCAGGACGGATAAGAAATAACCATGTCCGCGAAGCGCTCGCGCCGCAGTTTCCTTGGGTCAACCTCCCTCCCCGTCTTCATCCGATTCCGTCTGAGGATCGGCCTCCACCAGCATGGCGCCGACCAGGTCGAGTGAAAGGGATTGGACCGGCTGGTCATCCAGCATGTCTCGCAGCATTTCCAGCAGGGCATCTTCTACCCTGTCCCTGAGATGGTGCTGGAATGCGATGTCCACGGACCGCTCGCATCCAACGAAGTCCAGTATGTCGTGCCCCAAACGCCGCCATGCGCGATGGTGGCAGTCAGGAAGGTAAGTATTCTTCGGGCCGGCATGCCTGGAGCCGGCAAGCCTTTTCCAATCGTCGTAGCATCGAAGCAGCGTCGGGATCAGTTCGCTGGGCTTGACGCCGATTTTCGCAATTCTGTCGATGTCGCTATGCAGTACGCGAAGCTCCAAGCGTTGATGCGTCTTCCGCTTGCGCGCCTCGTATCGCCGCTTCCTGAGGGTTCCATCCAAAGGCGAAGCATCCTGTTTCTTGCTCATATGCACCTCCATTACGCGACCAGATTACCCCCCCCTTTTTGAGCGTTACCGGTAACGTATTTCGCGAGCGAGAGCAGAGTGCGGTCATGTTCGTACATCGGTTAGGAGGATTTCGCTCCACCCGGCTTGGCATACCGCAATGCATCCACCACCAGCGCGAATGCGGGCGAAGGCTGGCGCCGGCTCGGGTAATAGAGATGGTAGCCCGCGAACGGGGGGCACCAGTCTTCCAGCACGCGCACCAGGCGCCCTGCCTCGATATGCGCCATCACCTCGTCTTCGGGCAACAGCGTGACGCCCAGGCCAGCCAGCGCCGCGTCCACCTGGGGCTGAGCGGTGTTGAAGATCAATTGCCCGTCCACGCGCACATTCAGCTTGCGGCCCTTGCGTTCGAAATCCCACACATAGAGCCCTCCGGACGTCGCCATGCGCTGGTTGATGCAATTGTGAGCCATAAGATCGTGCGGTTGTTTGGGCGCCGGATGATCCGCTAGATACGCCGGCGAGGCCACTACCGCCATACGCAACGGCGGCCCTATGGGAATCGCGATCATGTCCTTGTCGATCGTGCTGCCCAGGCGCACGCCTGCATCGAAGCGATCGGCCACGATGTCGCGCAGCCCATAGTTCACATCGAATTCCAGCTTGACGTCCGGGTACTCGCGCAGCAGCGGCGCGAGCTTGAGCAACAGAATCGTCTGCAGCACGTTGTCGCCGCAGGTGATGCGCACCGTGCCCGAAGGTTTATCGCGCAATTCGGTCAAGGCATCCAGCTCTGACTCGATCTCGTCGAACCGGTGGCCAATGGCGTTCAACAGACGCTCTCCGGCCGCCGTTGGCGACACGCTGCGCGTGGTGCGGGTCAGCAGCCGGATCCGGAGCCGGGCCTCCAGGCCGTTGATCGCCTGGCTCAATGCCGATTGCGTCACCCCCAGATGCGCGGCGGCGCGCGTGAAGCTGCCTTCGCGCGCGATGGTGATGAAGTACAGAAGGTCGTTGAGATTACGTCTGGCCATGGCCGAGTCTCTCGCGCGTGTTTCTGAAAGTCATGATTAGCATAGCTTATAAGGTCTTTAAGAATTCATTAGCTAGTCAGCGCGTCTCGAAAAAGGGAGGATACGAGGCATGAAAAAGCCTATCTCTGGCTCCCGGTGGCGACTCGTCGCACTCGCGCTGACCGCGTTCTTCTGGAAAAACCTGGCTGCGCCGGCGTAAAGCCACCGGCCACCGGCGCACGAAACGCGCCTCGCGTGTTCGCATCCCGACCGCGCATGTTCCAGAGGACAGCACGGCGGTTCCTATTGATCGACAAAAGAAAAACACTCCATGACCACCACCGTCGTCGACGCCCCCAAGGGCAACGACCCTCTCCACGAGCCTCAAGAAGAGCCGACTTCCTGGAGCGGCGTGTTTGCCTTGGCCGTCTGCGCCTTCGCGTTGATCGCCTCCGAGTTCCTGCCCGTCAGCCTGTTGACGCCCATGGCGAGGGACCTGCATGCCACCGAAGGCATGACCGGCCAGGGTATCGCCATATCCGGCGCCTTCGCCGTGCTCACGAGCCTGTTCATCTCGGCGCTGGCCGGCAGCCTCAACCGCAAGACGCTGCTGCTGGGCCTGACCTTGGCGATGGGCATATCCGGCGCCATCGTCGCGCTGGCGCCGAACTATGTGACCTATATGCTGGGCCGCGCGCTGATCGGCGTCGTCGTCGGCGGCTTCTGGTCCATGTCGGCGGCCACGGCGATCCGGCTGGTGCCCACGCGCGACGTGCCGCGTGCCGCGTGCCCTCGCCATCGTCAACGGCGGCAATGCGCTCGCCACCGTGGTAGCCGCGCCGATGGGGGCCTACCTGGGCGCTGTCATCGGCTGGCGCGGCGCGTTCCTGTGCCTGGTGCCGGTGTCGCTGATCGCGCTGGCCTGGCAGTGGAAGACGCTGCCCTCGATGCCCGCCGGCGCGCGCGCGCCCGGCATCGGCAACGTGTTCAAGGTGTTTACCCTCTTCAAGCATCCGGGCGTCGCCGTGGGCATGCTGGCCAGCAGCCTGCTGTTCATGGGGCAGTTCGGGCTGTTCACCTATGTGCGCCCCTTCCTGGAAACCGTCACGAACGTGCATGGGACGACGATTTCGCTGTTCCTGCTCGCACTGGGCGCTGCCGGCTTCATCGGCACGGTGCTCATCGGCCGCGTACTGCAACACGGCTTCTACCAGACGCTGGTCATCATCCCGGTGCTGATGGCCGCGACGGCCCTGGCCCTGATCGCCTTCGGCGGCTCGGTCGCCATCGTCCTCGCGCTGCTCGCGCTGTGGGGCCTGACCGGCACCTCGGCGCCCGTGGGCTGGTGGGCCTGGATCGCCAAGGTGTTCCCGAAGGATGCCGAAGCCGGCGGCGGCCTGTTCGTCGCCGTGGTCCAGCTGTCCATCGCGCTGGGTTCGACCGTTGGCGGCCTGCTGTTCGACCACAGCGGCTACCGCAGCACCTTCGTCGCGAGCGCACTGCTGCTGGCGATTTGCGCTGTGCTCACGGCCGTGACCGCCCGCCGCAGCAACCACGAAGGAGTTGCACAACAATGAACTACACGCACCTTGGCCGCACCGGCCTCAAGGTCAGCCGCATCGCGCTGGGCGCCATGAACTTCGGCGAACTGACCGACGAAGCAAACAGCTTCAAGATCATGGATACAGCGCTGGATGCCGGAATCAACTTCTTCGACACCGCCGACGTTTATGGCGGCCCGCAATCGCCCGACATGGCCAAGGGCTTCGGCACGTCCGAGGAACTCATCGGCAACTGGCTGGCCCAAGAAAAATCCCGCCGCGACAGGATCGTGCTCGCCACCAAGGTCTATCAACCGATGGGAACCGGCCCCAACGACAAGTACCTGTCGGCCTACCACATACGCCGCGCCTGCGAGGCCAGCCTCAGGCGCCTGAAGACCGACCACATCGACCTGTACCAGATGCACCACATCGACCGGGCAACGCCTTGGGAGGAAATCTGGCAGGCCTTCGAACAGTTGATCCGCGAAGGCAAGATTACCTACGTCGGCTCCAGCAACTTCGCCGGCTGGGACATTGCCACGGCCCAATGCACAGCGGCTTCGCGCAAGCTATTGGGGTTGGCATCCGAACAGAGCCTCTACAACCTCACGCAGCGCACCATCGAACTGGAAGTGATTCCTGCGCTGCGCCACTTCGGCATCGGCCTGATCCCTTGGAGTCCGGTCGGCATGGGGCTGTTGGGCAGTGCGCTGGGTGAGATCACCGAAGGGCGCCGCGCAACGCCGGGCCTGCAGCAGCGTATTCAGCAACTCCGTCCCCAACTGGAGGCCTACGAGGCGCTGTGCCGCGAACTGGGCGAAGCGCCTGCCATCGTGGCGCTAGCCTGGCTGCTGCACAACCCGGCCGTGACCTCCGTGATCAGCGGACCGCGCACTGCCGAGCAGTTGCAACAGAACCTCGATGCGCTGTCGGTCAGGCTCTCGGACGAGACGTTGGCAAAGCTGGACAGAATCTGGCCCGGTCCGGGCGGCGAAGCGCCCCAAGCCTACGCCTGGTGAACGCTCAGAGTATCGAATCAGCGAGCAAGAAACGCGGGACCGGATGCAGGGGGTCTATGATAAGTACGGCAATCCCGACGGCGAAACGCCATGCGCGATACGACAGGCCGCGCAGCACCTGGCAGCCTGATCGGAGGACATGCCCATGAACCGACGAAACCTTCTCACCGCAGGCGCAGGATTGGGCGCGATACTGGTCGCGGGGCCGCTCCCGTCCGCCATGTCCGCCCTGGCGCGAACACCGCCGAATCCTCGAAAGGAGTTCCCCATGTCCAACGCGCAACCAGGCGCAGGCCGCAAGGCCCGCGTATTCGTTACCGGCTCGGCCGACGGGCTGGGCCATGCTGCAGCCAAGACGCTGCTTTCCCAGGGCCACGACGTCGTCGTGCATGTCCGCTCCCAGGCCCGGCTATCCGCCGTGAAAGAGCTCGTGGACCAGGGCGCCACCGCCACGATCGGCGACCTCTCGGACCTCGCGCAAATCCGCGACCTCGGCCGCCAGGTCAACGCGCTCGGGCGGATGGACGCCGTCATTCACAACGCGGGGGTCATCTCCGGCGCGTCGCTGCTGGTGGTCAACGTCGTCGCGCCCTACCTGCTCACGGTCCTGATCCAGCGCCCCGAGCGCCTGATCTACCTGAGCAGCAGCATGCACAAGGGCGGTCATGCCGACCTGAACGACATGGACTGGTCCGGAGGCACGTCCACCGGCAGCTACTCGGACAGCAAACTGTTCGTCGCCGCGCTGGCCGCTGCCGTGGCGCGGTTGTGGCCCGACGTGTACAGCAACGCCGTCGATCCGGGCTGGGTGCCCACCAAGATGGGCGGCTCGAGCGCGCCGGACGACCTTCGGCTGGGCCACCTGACTCAGGAATGGCTCGCCGCCAGCGACGACCGCGAAGCGCTGACCAGCGGCGGGTACTGGCACCACCAGCGACGCCAGGAGCCTCACCCCGCCGTCAACGACATCCGGTTCCAGGACCAGTTGCTGGCAGAACTCGCGCGCGCCACTGGCGTGAATCTCTCCGCCTAGCCGCGGTATCGCAGCGCCTCGATGACCAGCGCCAGCGCGGATGCGACCTGGCGCCCTGTCCCCCGGCGTTGCTCGTTTCCACCGCATTCGCACAGGAGAAATCACCCATGATCACCCTTACCCCCATCGGCTCGCAGCCTTCGGCTCGAGGTCCGGCCGAATACTTCACCGGCGTCGTCCGCATCGATTCGCCGTTCCAGGCCAGCGCGCCCGCGCGCGTGGGCGGCGCCACGGTCACGTTCGAGCCGGGCGCCCGCACCGCCTGGCATGCCCACCCGCTGGGCCAGACACTGTGCGTGACCGCGGGCTCGGGCCTCGTGCAGGAATGGGACGGCCCCGTTCGCAGGATCAATCCCGGCGACGTGGTCTGGATTCCGCCGGGCGTCAAGCACTGGCACGGCGCGGCGCCCGCCACCGCCATGACCCACATCGCCATCGCCGAGACGCTGGATGGCAAGGCCGTAGACTGGATGGAGAAAGTTAGCGACGAGCAATACAAGACCCCCGTCGAACCGTAAGCATCGCGACCATGGAAGCCGCAAGAAGGCTCATCTGTCCGGTGGGCGCTTCGCGCGCAACAATCCGATCTTCACCCTCCGAGGAATTTCATCATGACCATCAAAGCCTATGGCGCCCACGCGGGCGACCAGCCCCTCCAGCCGCTGGACATCACCCGCCGCGCGCCGGGCGCGCACGACGTGCAGATCGAGATCGTCTACTGCGGCATATGCCATTCCGACATCCACCAGGTCCGCGCCGAATGGGCGGGCACGCTTTTCCCCTGCGTGCCGGGCCATGAGATCGTGGGCCGTGTCGCTGCCGTCGGCGCGCACGTGTCGAACCACAAGGCGGGGGATCTCGTCGGCGTAGGCTGCATCGTCGACAGCTGTCAGCACTGCGCGGACTGCGATGACGGGCTGGAAAACTATTGCGACCACATGGTCGGCACCTACAACGGCCCCACCCAGGACGCGCCCGGCCACACCCTGGGCGGGTACTCGCAGCAGATCGTCGTGCATGAGCGCTACGTGCTGCGCATCCGCCATGCCGAAGCGCAGCTCGCCGCCGTGGCGCCGCTGCTGTGCGCGGGCATCACCACGTATTCACCGCTGCGCCACTGGAAGATCGGGCCTGGCCACAAGGTGGGCGTGGTGGGCATCGGCGGCCTGGGCCACATGGGCATCAAGCTCGCGCACGCGATGGGTGCGCACGTGGTGGCGTTCACCACGTCGGAATCCAAGCGCAAGGCCGCCTTGGCTTTGGGCGCGAACGAGGTCGTGGTTTCGCGCAACGCGGACGAGATGGCGGTTCACGCCAAGAGCTTCGATTTCATCCTGAACACCGTCGCCGTGGCGCATGATCTGGATCCTTTTTTCGCGCTGCTCAAGCGCGACGGCACGATGACACTCGTCGGCGCCCCCGCCACGCCGCACTCTTCGCCCGACGTATTCGGCCTGATCATGAAGCGCCGCAGCCTGGCCGGCTCGATGATCGGCGGCATCCCGGAAACTCAGGAGATGCTGGACTTCTGCGCCGAGCACGGCATCGTCGCCGACATCGAGATGATCCGCGCCGACCAGATCAACGATGCCTACGAGCGCATGCTCAAGGGCGACGTGAAGTACCGCTTCGTCATGGACATCGCCACCATGAATGCATAGCGATGGCGGCCTGGCTGGCTAGTGCACCACAGAGCGTTGAGGAGTTTGTGGCCTGGATGTTCACTATCGGCCAATACCGGCCGTTCTTCGGGTGTCTCTTGGCGCCGGTGGTTGACCACAGAGCCTTGGCTACCGGGTCATAGTCCGCTTGCCATTGGAGCGTACGTTCAACCGCGCACGGCTGGGGACTGCTGTCGCAGCCGCGGCTATCCACCCTTTGGCCGACGATCAGGACGCCGTTGCGAGCGGCGGCAACTGGAAAGTCACGACTCCTGGGCGACCCTGTACGAACAGCGACGTGGTCGCCGGCGGTTTTGTCGCAATGACTTTGCCCGCCCGCATCACCAGCAGTCGCGTGGCGCGCAGGCGTATGGCTTCCACCGGGTCGCGCGCCTGCAGCAGTACCAGATCGGCCCGCTTGCCGGGCGCGATGCCTAGATCGACCAGGCCCAGGATGCGCGCCGGTGTGTCCGTGACTGCGGTGAAACACGCGCGCATGGCCGTTTGTCCCGTCATCTGCGCCACATGCAAGCCCATGTGGGCCACTTCCAGCATGTCGGCGCTGCCCAGGCTGTACCATGGATCCATGACGCAATCGTGGCCGAAGGCCACCGGCACTCCGGCTTCGAGCAATTCAGGCACGCGCGTCATGCCGCGGCGCTTAGGATAGGTGTCGTGGCGGCCCTGCAGCGTAATGTTGATGAGCGGGTTGGCAATGGCCGCAACGCCTGCCTCATGTATTAGAGGTAGCAGCTTCGAGACATAGTAGTTATCCATCGAATGCATGGACGTCAGGTGCGACCCTGCCACACGACCCTGCAGGCCCAGGCGCTGTGTATGGAAAGCCAGCGTTTCGATATGACGCGATAGCGGATCGTCGCTTTCGTCGCAATGCATGTCCACGCGCAACCCCCGCTGCGCCGCGAGTTCGCACAGTATCCGCACCGATTCCGCGCCATCCTGCATGGTGCGTTCGAAATGCGGGATGCCACCCACCACGTCGACGCCCATATCCAGCGCTCGCTTCAAGTTTGCCAGAGCGTCCGGAGTCCGCAGCACGCCGTCCTGCGGAAATGCCACCAGTTGTAGGTCAAGGTAGGGCCGCACCCGTTCGCGTACGTGCAATAACGCCTCCACCGCTAGCAAGCGTGGATCGCAAACGTCGACGTGGCTGCGTATGGCCAGCAGGCCCTTGGCCACGGCCCAGTCGCAGTAGGTCAACGCCCTTTCCACCAGTGCCTCCTGGCTAAGCAGGGGTTTTAGTTCACCCCACAAGGAGATGCCTTCCAGCAGCGTGCCGGAGCCGTTCACGCGCGGCAGGCCGTACGACAGCGTCGAGTCCATATGGAAGTGCGCATCGACGAACGGTGGGCTGACCAACTGGCCGGCGGCGTCCACCACGCGCGCGGCTTGAGCCTGCAATTGCGGCTGCACCGCCGCGATGCGGCCATCCGCGATACCGATATCGATACCGGTACGGCCGTCCGGCAGGCTGCAGTCTTTCAGAATGGCGTCAAGCATTCGGGGCACTCCTCGGAAGCGCGGGCGCTGGCCGCCACAGCTTATACCGGGATCTGCGCCCTGGAGACATGACTCCTCGTTCGGTGCCAGGATCGAACGGAGTGGCTGCAGCTTTCACCACACTAGTCCTCCCGCATCAGAGGCTGGCGAAGGGACAAAAAAATGGACTAAAGCGAGTGGCTGTCAGTGGAAGCCGAATCCTCCGGAAGTGGCCGGACATTGGCGCCAGTGTCGATATCCCGATCTAGCAAAGTGAGGAATGCCTGAGGAAGCGTGTGCGAGTGCTCAATAATTGTTCGATTGGCCATTTTCCAAGAAGCTCATTTTTGATGCCATTTCTCTAGAGCCTGAGCCGGCGACAGGATTTCGAATCCCCAGTCAGCCGGTGGAAGCTCCAGCAAATCCTTGTCGCCGCTGATCAGCCATTCCGCCTTGCCTTGTAGGGCCGTATGGAGAAACACATCGTCATCAGGATCGCGGCTGTACGCTAGTCTGGGCGGCGCAGGCAAATCGATCCACTGAGCCGCGGCAGCGAAGTCATGCAACAGCAGGCGCCGACGCTCCATGTCCAGATAGCGGTCAAATTTTGGACGCCAGAGCCTGGTTTCAAGTTCCTCGAAGGTTTCTCGTGAAAACACTAACGTCGCGTGTTGCAGAAGACAATCCACGATCTGCGCCGGGGCAGATCGTGGCGATAGCGCTGCACTGATCAGGACGTTGGTGTCGACGACAGCGCGCTCAATCCTCATCGGCCAGGAGCTGTTCCAGCTTCTCGTCGGTCAAGCCCTTGCTGGCGGCTTCTTCGGCACTTTGCTTCAAGCTGCGTCGCAGCCGATCTGCATAGAACTCACGCATTGCGTGGTAGTCCTCCGCCGACACCATAACGCCGACAACCCGGTTGCGCCGCGTGACCTGAATCGGCTCGCGTTGCACCCGGTCGATCAGTTCACCGAATCGAGTTTTTGCCTCATTGGCAGTAAAGGTTTGCATCTCGGACTCCTCGTGCAAGTCTACGAGCCATCTTACCTAAATCGTTCGATTCGTTCAATAGGCTCGAATGGCTTGATTCGTCCCTTGCCTTCGAGCGCGGGCCCCGCAACGTGCTACTGGCCTGGCCAGATTGCTGCTTCCGGTCGGAGACCGTGGTGCATCCGCGCACGCGCAACACCTTGGCGTTCGTCCCGGCTCAGTTCAACGAGTTCGAGATCAGCCCCAAGGAGCGTGAGCTGATCGACATCTGCAAAGAGGAGAAGGCGCAGGGCCGCAAGGTGCTGGCCTACACAGTCTATACCGGCACGCGCGATACCACGTCGCGCCTGAAGGTGCTGCTGGAGCAGGAAGGTTTTCGGGTGGCAGTGCTGCGCGCAAGCGTGGATGCCAGCCGTCGCGAAGACTGGATCGCCGAGCAGTTGGACCGGGGCATCGACGTGCTCATCACCAATCCCGAGCTTGTCAAGACGGGGTTGGACTTGCTGGACTTTCCCACGATTGTGTTCATGCAATCCGGATACAACGTTTATTCGCTCCAGCAGGCGGCACGCCGCTCCTGGCGCATCGGGCAGAAGCAACCCGTGCGCGTGATCTACCTTGGCTACGCCGGCTCCTCGCAGATGACCTGCCTCGAACTGATGGCCAAGAAGATCGTGGTCTCGCAGTCCACCTCGGGCGACGTGCCCGAATCAGGGTTGGACGTCCTGAACCAGGATGGTGATTCGGTCGAGGTCGCACTGGCCCGGCAACTGGTCGCCGCCTGATCCCCACGCCAACGCTGGCCTAACGCCGCCGGCTTTCCGCTGTTCCCACCTTGCAGCCACGTCCACGGTCTCCGTGGGCGTGGCTGCGCTTTTTCGATCCCAAGGAGATTTCCATGAACACCAATACCCAAGCAACGACCAAAGTCGTCAGTGCTCGCCTCACGCTGGACGTGACTTACCTGCTCAACGGCGAGGCCGAATCGGAAATGCTGGCACGGCTGCGCAGCATGGCCGTCGTCGCCAACCATCGCATACACCCGGGCCGACACCTGCTGCGTGTGCGTGTAGTCGCGGCTCGCCAACTGCTCCAGATTCAGGCCGAAGTAGCCCGCCATCACGCCCGGCGCCGTGAGGTCGGCCAGGAGAACGTCGTCCAGCACGCCCACAGCGCGGACCATCCGGGCGTGGACCTCCTTCAGGGCGATGGAGCGTTTCGTGTCTTCAAGCCACTGGTGCTTGTGAACACCGACTCCATCAGCGCCGTGGGCAGGTCGCGCCCAGGTAGAGCACGCCGTAGGCCCCCGCCGGGTCATCGTAGCGATTCGTGCTGCTGCGACCATAGTACAGCGGGCTGCCCCGATAGACGACGCGGCTCACATGCTGGAGCAGTTCACCGGCATCGATCAGGAACGAAGGCGCGTCTCGCTCCCGCGCTGATCTGGGAGTCTGGCGAGCGACCAGCACCTTTCGCGGGCACGGTAGAGATCGACGCGACGCCCGCGGAAAACGACGCCAGCATGTCGGCTCCCGCGCCTACCGTCTCGGTGAACCCAGCGCAGGGAGGTCAAGAGCCTCCGATTTGGGAGGGCGACAGCACCACCATCGTTTCACCGCCCGCAGCCCAGCCCGTGCCCGACGTCATGGAGGATTTGCTCGCGATGGTGGGCTTGGGTGAGTCGGCCGGCGTTGGCCAGGATGCCGAGGAGTTCCTCCACACCCCCGCGCCAGCAACAGCCGCGACGTCCATTCCATCGCCTGCACCTGCACCTGCACCTGCACCCGCGCCTACGCCTGGGCCATCGGCAACGAAGCCATCCGGGAAACAGTTCATCGTTTGGCTGAAGCAGGGAATCGCCTCACGACGGCTCATCATCAACGACGCGAAGGCACTCGTGCATACGGTGAATGACACGGCCTACCTGGTCAGCCCGGGTGTGTTCCAACGCTATGCGCAGGAGCATCCCGAAGTGGCCGCACTCGCCAAGCAGGAGAATCAACAGGATTGGCAGTGGGTGCAGAAGCGCTTCGAGAAGCTGCAGCTACATCGAAAGCAGCCCAATGGCCTGAACATTTGGACCTGTGAAGTCACGGGCCCGAGGAAGTCCCGCCGACTGCATGGCTACCTCCTCGAAGATGGGTCCTTGGCACTCGCCGAAATACCGCCCAACAATCCCTATCTTGCTCTGACTCAGGAAGGATGACGCGATTCGGGCATTGATCGCCACTGAATCGAACCGGTTTTTGAGGAGGCTCCAATTCTTGAGAAAATGGAGCCATGAGCAAGAACAACAAGTTTTCCCCTGAAGTACGTGAACGTGCGGTAC